>CAWFFS010000029.1:0-53687 GCA_963815145.1 uncultured delta proteobacterium | reverse complement strand
GGGTTGTGTGTTTTTATTGTTTTCCGCCATGAACCACCGTAAGCAAATTATCTGGACCATTGACCTGATAATTTTCATAACCTGCTGAATTACAAATTATTTGAAAAACGCCTGTATCAAAGTGAAGATTTAGATCACCTGTGTTTTTATTAAATTCAATGTCTTTTATTTCTTTATTTTCTATAGCCTTTTTTATTTTGCTTTCGGCATCAAAAGGATTTTTCAAACCAAATAATTGCCCATGATCATTTGCACATATAAATATGTTTTTATTATCAACGAATCTCACTAGACATTCAATTGAGATTGTATAACTGCCTGAGAGTGCTAGAGCACAAGTACCTTTTCCGTGTATTGAAAATGAAATGACACGTTTATATTGTAAATTTTCTTTTATCATGTTTTTACACACAACGCCATAATAACCGGCCGGGCGGCGTTTTATCGCCCGGTCGGGTTTATTAAGATGTTAACTCACGTTTTTCTATTTCCTGACTACCACAATAAATGCATTTGATTTTTGATGTAACCTCATGCCCACAATTTAAACATTTATAGTGATCTACTTTGGTATTGTATTCGATTTTATGATCTTCTCCTAATTGAGATCCTGTGTACTTTGTAACTAGCTTTGCGTAATTTAATGCTTTTTCATAATGCATTCCTTCGACATCAATTAATAATGATCCACCCCAACGGTCATATTCCCCACCATCACCTACGAATCTAAATAATTTCACTGGACTTTGATTATTCTTTAGAATGACTTGCACATATAATTTATCAACAATATCTTGTTCAGGTGTAAACCCAAACCCCCCTCTTTTTCTTTTTTCTATATCAATACATTTTATATTATCGATTGGAATATGTCTTTTCGATGTAAAAAACCAAAATGTTTTAATTTTTATTTCTATGTATTTTTTAATCCGGTTTACAATAACAGTCCTTGAATAGAAAAATAGGTTTAAAACTCGGTAAAGTAATGAAGTCCTGGCATAAAGTTGATTTCCATTCTCCCATACTTTTGGACTAGTCTGCAGAAATGAAAATTGTAATGCGTGTGTAGTCATGATTTTCTACCGATTTTTAAGTTAACGGTTACGCTAACAAGCTGGCGATGCCAGCCTTTAAAGATTATTTGAAAGACTTATTATTGCTAACCACAAAAGTCCGATTTGGCAAGATAGTAGCCAGTCTTAGTTTAGCGTGTTGTTCGGTTTCTTTTGTACTTTATTGAGTAATTCAATGAAAGTTATTTTCCCTTCTTTTTCAGCAAGTTCTTTTGGTGTACCATAAAATGTTTTAAGGTCCGGATCTGCTCCATTTGCTAATAATAGTTTTGCCATTTCAAGCCTATCATTTACAATACAGTATCCTAATAAACTATACCCCTCATCATATAACGAGTTTACAGAAGCCCCTCGGTCTATTAATTCTTGTGCAAGGTCATTCTGGTTTGTCATTACTGCTCCAAGCAATGGTGCGCCATACTGCAGGCCACCTATAACTCGGTCTTTTTCATTCCCAACTTCGGCACCGAACATAAATGCAGCTTTTTCATATAATGGATTCTTTTGCCATACTCCTTTATGTAGGATAAGAAATCTAAAATCGGGACTAAATTGCCAATATAAAGCGATTGCTATGATGAAGAGAAATAAAATGCCTGAGATATATTTGATATATTTTTTCAATGTCATTTTGAATTTCAACCGAACGGCCAAGCTAAGGGGCCGGGCGGATTTTACCTGAAAACCGCTCAGAGCCCGGGTATTTGTTTACAGAAAAATCTGTGAAAGTGGCACGGTCCGCCCGGTCCCTCTTTAGCGCCTGGTTCGGCCATTTTTAGGTGTCCCCCAGAAAGTGTAATTTAACCGATTCGCGGACATCGTCGTATTGAGTCCCCGAAACGTTCCAAAAGGTAAAATTCGGAGCCGACGGATAAGGCCAAGCGCTGGCATCATCCTTCCATGCCAACCATTTAGTGGATATGCGCCATTCTGGGGTATTTTCTTCGGTCTCCGATATCGAAAGTCGGTTAGGATCGTTTGAGGACAAAACCTCGCACCCCGCTGTTGCAACACCAATTCCAATGATACCGGCACCTTTGGCAAACATGAATATTCCATCGCCGGGTTCAACCAATTGCATGTGGTTTGGGAATTTGAAGGTTTCCCACGCGGTTGCCAGTCGGCGACTATACATCTCCTCCTCAATCACATATCCTCCAGTTGCAGTTTGTTCGCTATAGCGGCGATTTGTATTACAAACGAAAAACCGAGGTGCCGTCTCAAATAGATTTTGAAGCGAATCCGTTACCTTTCCTTCTATCTGCTGCTTTTTCTTTATGATAAGTTCTGATTGTGAGAGCTTCTTTAATTTTACAAACTCACGGCGCAGCATAGTCGTCTTTTTTTGCAAATCGACTAAATATTCAATGGTCAACGGAAAGGCGACCTGCCAAAGCTGGTCAAACCAGTTTGCGAGTCTCGTAAGATCTTCACCACGCAATTCGACACCGACTTCGAGATTGGAATCGAACGCACTTATGGTCAGATTAGCAGATGTTACCACTGCAACAGACATTCCGAAAATATATGTCTTTGCATGAAGCCTCGGTCGATCAGGAAGCACGCGAATGTCAACACCTGTGTCAATCATCCACCTGAGAGTTTCGAGTGACATCGCCCCAGAAGCGATATCCATAGGCAAGAGCGAAACGAGAAGTCGAATGTCTCGATTTCCTATGTCGCTGAGCAGTTCGCGATCTGTGACATAAGCGCTAGCAATTCTTACGATCCCTTTATTTGACGCCAACAAATCTCGTAGTCGTACGCGGTGCCTTCGTTTCTGACTGCCATCTTCGAGAATGAGTGCATTCATAATAAGCCTTGTCCCAATGTCGGTAGCTTGCTCTCAGGGGGTGCCGAACATGTTATTAAGCGGTTTAGGGCCGGTTTAAAATCTGGTTACATATAAACATTTATGGTTATATGTAACCAGATTTAAAAAAATTGGTTATATGTAACTATTTTATTATGGTTACGTGTAACCATTTTTGCATTTTTTGCCTGTTTGAAAATTAGCTATATATACCCATTTTTCAGGGCTCATTATCAACAATCCTCCCTAATAAATCAAGCGCTTTCACCTTTGCATAAGGGAGCCGCCAGACTCTTCTTTGAGGATAACATATTCCACTTTTTTTTTATCAGGATCATTATCTCGATCTCTTTGAGCTAATGCGTATGTTCATCTTTTTAGGTTTTGGCTTTTTTTTGGTTTTTCTCGGCATGGGTTTCTCATCGATGATGAGTTCTATTGTCTTGTACTTCATCATTTTATCCTCATCATACCTGTATCGTACACAGAGCATATTATCGCCATATCTTTTAACGAGCTTTTTAGTTCCAGGCTGCCCTGGCTGCAGGATTCGTCTTACTTTCATTTTTTTCCTGTTTGATAAATGTCTATATATAATTATTTTTCAAGACTCATCATCAACAATCCTATTTAATAAATCAAGTTCTTTTACCTTTTTATATGATAGTTGCCAAACTTTTCGTTCTGGCTCCCATTTCCCCCCGCATGCTTTTATTCTGCTCCTTAGCTCGATCTCGTTATAACCGATGCGGATGTCCACTCTTTCATATTTGGGTATCTTTTTATTGTTTTCCTGACAGGGTTTATCCTCAATGATAATTTCTATTGTCTTGCATATCCTCTTGTTTTGATCATCATACCTGTGTCTAACGCAGATAAGATTATCACCATACCTTTCCACAAGTTTTTTAGTACCTGGTTGCCCTGCCTGAAGGATTCGTTTTGTTTTCATTTTTTCCCATGTAATTTAATGAATGCTGCTATCGCATCCTCAAAATTGTTGTTATATCGTTTTGCTACAATTTCAAAAAATTGTTCTGCAATTTCAGGAGTGAGACCATCAAACTGATTTTTAACCTTTTTTGTGTGTTTTTTCCCAAGCATGTCCGCAGGACTCCTGACATGCACTCCATCCTTGTTCATAACATGCGACAAGCAACGGGTCATCAAGTCTGCCCTTGACTCATTATACCTATCCTTATTTGTTTTAACCTCTTAACAACCTCCTCAACGCCGCATCCTGACTTAGAATCTTTTTAGTACGTAACTCATAGTGCCCGTAAAAGGATCAAATTTTAGTTTGGTTCCTCTTTTCTTCAATAGCAGTGTATCAATATGGAAAATAAGCAAAAAACAATGAAAGCTAATCAGCAGCTTTCAATAACCAATGCCTTCTGACACACTGGAATTTTAATTTATAAAAGAAAATAAGATATATGTGAATGAAAAGGGACGCTGTTAAGTTTTAAAGTTGATTCTTTACAACCATAGGAAAGACACGGGGTCAGCCCTTAACCCTGAGCTGATCGAAGGAGACATTTTTCGAACAGTAATAAGTGTCCCGGAGTATGGGGCTGATCCAGCTAAAAAGTACGATATTGTTCAGGTGGGGCCAGATTCAGGGGCCCAGTCGGAAGCCCAAGTTGGAACCCAGCTGGGTGAAAGGTTGGGTGAAACAGAAAAGAAAATTCTGGCGCTGATAGCTGGTGACGAAACTGCATGAATCGGGGCCCGTTGACATTGGACACAAAACAATTCTCTTTAACTAATAAGCAAATGAAGGCTGTAAAATATCGGGTTTGCTGTCCCAGGTTTTCCCTTGCCGCAATCTGCCATTCTGTTTTTTAGGTTTTTTTTATTCCATCAGGCACAGGATAAATACAGACTGAATTGTTTTAGGCTTAAAACTGTTAGTGTTTTTTTATTTTCCATTCAGCCTGCTTTATCTATCCCATCATCATCTCGTCCAGGTATTTCTTTATACGCTCCCGATTGGCCCCAAGACTGGAATATTGCTTTTCAGATACATCACTGAATCTTGCCAGTACCTTCCGGTTTATCTGTTCCTGGTCTTCAAAGATCGCAAGTGACCTGAAACTTACGCCCCATTTTTCAAACTGAAGCAGAGAAATAGTAGCATCCCTTGTTTTATCATCATTGGGAAGGGCATGCACAAACAGCGGCTTAGGCATACCGTTTATTCGGCAGTCAACCTGATATTTTCCTCCGGGATCATGCAGCGGATCGTTCCATTCAAAATCACGACGGTTTTCAGGGACAACCTCTTCAATAAATGCTTTAAAATCTTCAATAAATGTGGACCTAACACGCTCCCTTGAAAGATAACTCATATCAGTTATGCGCAGGAGTGCCTGTATAAAGCTATAGAGGGCATCACCATAACGACCATCCTTAATATCAATAATAAGTTCTCCATCTCTGTCCCTGACATTGAAAACCGAGAGGGCATTTGTGATTATCTTTTGTCTAGTGCCTCGATAGAGATCCTTTTCATCGATATCATATGTCAGATGCATGTAGGTGTGTCCTTCATCGGAAAGAATCCAGTCATTATTTTCATCTTTCAGGACAATTAACAGATGATCTCCATCCTCAAACATGAATGGGGTAAATACACGGTATCGCCCTATGCCTTCTGATTCGATCTCCAGCTTTTCACAGACCTTTTCTCTGAAGTCTTTTTCAATATTCTGCATATTCATAGCTTATACCCTGTCAAATAATGATTGTTGCGCTTTATTGGGGAGTTCAAACCCGCATTCCTTTATAATATATGAAACTGCTTCATTGATATCTGAATATTTATCAGTTGGTTCTGCATAGGCATCTTCTCTTGCTCCAATAAGTTGATAACGTTCTGTAGCCTGATGGATATGAAAGTCATAAAATTTATCCAGTTCAATCGTGTTTGTATGCTCATGGCTTTTGCCATTACAGCGCCACAAACGGAACAACTGATTGGAGTTTGATGGCCTATAAACAAGGATAACCGAGAAATCAAGAGGATTGTACGCACTTTGCCTTACAATAAGGCGGAAATCATTCCCATTGATACCCTTGATGTCCAGTTCACGCTCTTTGTGCCCTGTTTTCGGTCGAACCTGTATTTTACTTCTGAAATCATCAGCAAGGGGTTTTGGTTCTTTTAATAACTGCATTATTTCGGTATCAGATAAAATGTCAGGCATTTGCTAATTATCCTCCATAACAACTGCTTTTTCAATCGTCATTTCAGGAAACCCAACGAATTACATCACATGCAGGAGTCCTACGATAACTATTTAAAATGATGATGTAAAGTTTAATATGAAAAAGGGGAATGCTCTGAATAATGATTAAAAAATGGCTTTGATACAGCAGGCTGAAGCTGAAGGCTGAAACAACTTCAGTGAAAACCTAACAGCCTTCAGTCTTCAACTGAATAGCCTTAGCCTGCCTTTCCTCTATCCCCCCAATATCTGAATACGAATTTTTCCAGTATCCTTCAGCATCTGCTGAATTTCAACAGGGACATAAATCTGATTATTGCCTGTTATGGCAACTCTGCCGGTGTACATCTCTCCTGTGTTGAGGTTTGTGATTTGTGCTGTCACTTTCTGTTTGTTCTCTGTCCCAATCCCTTCTTCGTCTGCTATCTTCCTCTGGGCACTCGGGATCAAAATCTGCTCCTGGTAATCATCCTCTTTCACTTCCCATTCGATTAATCTCATTTTGTTTTCTCCTTTTTAAAATTAGACTGAAGCGGTGGTTTTATGAATTCAACATTCAAGATTAAAAATCCAAAATTATCTTTTCGGTCCCGTCATTTTTGATTCTTTCAGATATTTTATAAAACCAGATAGTTGTTGTGATATAACGAGGACTTCAGTATTTAGCTTTTTAAACTTATTTTCCGGAATGTAACCCAGGTCAAAGGCTACATACAGTTGAGCTCGAATTTCACCGGCTGATCCTTTTGCTATGAAAAGAAATTGTATAAATTCTTTATTCGAACCTCTTTCAAATCCTTCGGCAATGTTAGACATTACCGATACCGCAGCTTTTTGGATCTGGTCCCTTAAACCATAATCCTTGGAAAATTTACCTTCTCCAGAAATACTATAAATTGATTTAGCCATAACTCTTGCACGCTGCCAAACATCCATATCCTCAAACTTCTCAATTGACGCCATATATATACCCCCTTATTAATATTGATTTTTAAATATTGAATCTTGAACCTGTCTATATCTCATCCTATTTTTTCTCTGCCACAATCACATATCTGTTCGTAACGCCAAGTATTTTCCTTTTCTGCATGGCCGCCACCACACCGGCATGAAACCTTTCCGACGACATAGGCGCCCACATGATGTGGATTTCCTCCCAGCCCGATTTAGCCATTACGTTAAGATAGTCGTTTATGAGGATGGAATTTTTCCTTTTCTCTTCCATTGCCGGAGTGTTTTGAAAATCCCTCCAGTCTGCATTTATCATCGCAAGCCTGGTTTCCTTTTTACTGTTTTCACCGGCTAACCTGAAAAACCTTTCAAGAAATTTCAGATAATCTTTTTTTGAGAGATTCGATATGCTCTCTTCTCCATACTCCTTTGCCTTTTTACTGAAATAGGGCGGATCAAAGATTATAAGATCCGGCTTTGTCTTTCCATTTACCGGCCATTGGAGATTATCCTTATCCCAGTAATGCTGCTCGATCTCCGGTCTTTCATCCGGTCTATCCACCATATCAAAGCTCCAGCAATGCCGGTTGAAGGCCAGGCATGTATCGGCAGTAACTCCTCCTCCGGCCATGGGGTCGATCACCAGGTCGCCAGGTTTAGAGAAGTAATAAAGTATATGTGCTATGAGCTGTGCAGGTATCCTTCCGGGCCATTCGTCACCGAACCTCTTATCGCAATCGGTCCATTTCCAGTCGTCCCAGCTTCTGAGCCCCCACTGTAATTCCTGGTATTTAGAAAGGTCATCTTTCTCTTCAAGTCTGAAGGACCAGACCAGAGATTCAGGCCAGCCTTGCTTTTCAGCAATTTGAGCTACAGTAAATCCTTTTTCAAGTTCAACATTTAGCAAAAATGCTGATTCTGGCATTTTTGCTAAATAGTTCGAAACACTCCTTTGTTGAATCCCCAATCTTTCGGAAATTCTTTCCTGCGGGATTCCCAGTTTATTCATTCGAAATAATCTGAGATTAAGCTCTGCATGGATAACTGCCCTCATGTCAGCAATATATGAATCTACAGTTTGTCTCGAACGGCCTACTACCCTTCCAATTTCCTCCGAACTTAATTTCGGGTTATTCTGATACGCCCTCCTGGCAGTATACCTTGCGTCTTCATCCTTAAGCTCTCTGGGGCCAATGGCCTTACTTGCAGCATACAGCAGGGGATCTTCTCCATTGAGGTTAATGATTTCCGCTTTAACTTCCTTTTCCCCGATTCCTTTATATGCCTTGAACCGGTGCGCACCGTCCAGGATGCGGTACTTTCCGGGTTCATCAGGGTGCTCCTGCAATTGAATGGGGTCAAACTTAAAGCCATCCCGCATGTTCTCCTCGAACATGGAGACCCTTTTATGGTCAATACTGATTCTCGGGTAGATACTACTGTCGATTACAATGTCGGAGGTTTTAATGGATTGTACTTTGCTCATAGTCGTCTCCTTTAAAAACAGGTTGAAGTGATTTAGTCTAAAGGCTGTTAGCAAAGCAGGCCAAGGCATTTCAGACTGAAAGCTATAAGATTTTTTGTTTTTACTTTAGTCTACAGTCTAAAAAGCTTCAGTCTGCATTTCTGGTTGGTTGGAAATGCTTATTACAAGCATCGTGCCAGAAGGCCGTAGATATTGATTTTTTTCACACATAGGCTATGAATACCCAGTAAAAGCAGTGCTTTTCATTCCGTTTATTTTAAAGAAGGGAACTCGATGGGATTTGTTTTAATAAATAAAAAAAAAGAATCTGCACATCTTTATGTGCATCATGCACATAAAAATGTGCAGATTCTTATAAATGAACAACAGTGTCGTTTTATTCCTTTATGTATCCCCTGTATTCTTCAAGGATAGAATCGGACGGCACGGCAAAGCCGATGCCGGCAACCGGTATCCCGTTGTTGGAGAGAAGTTTCCAACTGATAACCCCGATTACTTTTCCGTCCCTGTCTATAAGTGGTCCTCCGCTGTTGCCCGGATTTACAGGTGCTGAGAACTGGATAGCCCTTTTCCCCGAGGATATATCATTTCTCAAACCGGTAAACAGCCCGTCTGTTATTGTCGATTGAAGCCCGGCGGAACTTCCAATGGCATACACCTTATCGCCGGGTTCCATTGTAAGCGGGTTCCTGAATTCAATGTAGGGAGTCCTTTGAAATGTCGATACAAGTATCAGGGCCAGATCATATTTATCGCTTGTTGATATTACACTTATGGAATACTCTTTAAGGTTTTGCAGGACTGCTGTATGGCTTCCCCTGTCTTCTATAACATGTTTGCAGGTTATGGCATACCCGTTTGGGGATATAAAAAACCCGGTGCCGAGGTTTTTATTCCCCTTTATGGTAAAAGTGCATTTTACTGCGCGGCTAAGAGGATTGGGATTTTTTTCAGAAAGCTTTTCAGTTGGCGCTCGGGCAGTATCTTCTGCAGTATCTTTTGTCCCTTCAGTGATGATGTCGGCTTTCGAGCCCTGCCCGTCCGGGGCGTGGTCAGAAAAATGTACTGCCCCGTTTTTGTCTACCCATCTGTATGTTTCTCCAGCAGTTATGTGTAAGGCACCGGATGTAAACAGGATCAGCAGCGATAGGCAGGATATCCTTTTTAAAGAAGAAATCATGTTGCTCATTCGCTATTGATATTTTTAAATCTTTTTCTTTAACATTTCTATCAGGTCTTCCGGTTTTCCTCTCATGAGTATACTGCTGAACTGTGTGCGGTAATTCTGTAAAAGACTCACTCCCTCGATCTTCACATCATATATTTTCCAGCCGTTACCTGTCTTAAGCATACTGTAGTTGACAGGAGTCTTTACTCCCCCGTGGGTAATATTTGTCTCAACCAGTGCCCTGTTATCGGAAAACTTCTCCTGACCGTCATATTCTACCTTTTCACCCGAATATCCCGACTGAATTTTATCAAGATAGGTATTACCAAGAAATTTACCAAATACCCTGGAGAATTCTTCCTGCTGTTCCGGGGAGAAACTCTTCCAGTTGTTGGCGAGTGTGAGTCTTGCCATAATCTTAAAATCAAAGGCGTCTTCAACTATTTTCCACAGCTTTTCATGCTGTTCCGCTTTTTTCGATTCATCCGAATATGCCGGATCACTTAAAATGCTGAATACCTTATCTATATTATTCTTAAGGGTTGTAAAAGGTTCAGGTTCAGCCGAGTACGCATTATGCGAGCAGGCTATTAATGCAATTAAAAGGAGTAAAATAATTCTTTTCATGACCGCCTCCGGTGATTTTATCTGATCATTATTTTTTCAGGCTGTTTGTATCACTGAATAAATATTTGCTTATCAGGTCCTCAAGATCCACTGATGACTCCGTATCTAAAATCGTGTCTCCGGGCTTTAACACTTTATCGGATCCCCCCGGAGAAATCATAACATATTTATCACCGATGAGTCCTGACGTTTTTATTGAAGCTATTACGTCATCTTCAAGCTGAATATTTTTATCGATATTCATAGTTACTCTGGCTATCTTTCTCTGCCTGTCAAGTGATATTGATCCTATGTTCCCTATCTGAACACCAGCCATCTCAACAGGCGCTCCCACCTTCAGGCCGGCAACTGACTGAAAAAGGGCTCGGACCTGGTAATAGTCAGAGCCGAGCCAGTCCATTTTTCCCAGGTGGATAGTGAGATAAGCTACGCACACAATTCCGACAAACATAAAGATACCAACAGATGTTTCAATAGACGATTTTTTCATTATCCCTCCGCTTTACTTAAAAAACAGACATCTCCAATGGTGGATTCAGCCTCTTTTAACAGGTGTTCAAACTGAAGATCTTTTTTTGCTTCCGCGAAACCTACATTAATGGAACAATCCATTTGCGAGTCATTCAATATTTTTTTCATTGAAGTTTTATCTATAATCTTTGACAGCTTATTACATGTCATTTTTGCCTGTTCAAGGTTTGTATTGGGCAGCAGCGCTATTATCTTATTCATGGCATATCTGAAACAGATATCAGTAACCCTGAGATTGACCCTGAGTTCTGCTGAAAAGTGTTTTAGCAGTTCCTGGCCAACAACATGCCCCGCTTGCTCATGTATTTTGTCCAGTTCTCTGATCCTGAACAGTATGATCGAAAAAACAGTGTTATGACGATTGAAACGGGCAAGCTCTTCCTTGAATCTTTTCTCACCTCTCGGCTGGGGAAGCAAACCGGTCAATGTGTCATGGCGGATCTCCAGCCCGTTTACAAACTGGGTTACTATAGGGTTGGACGTGATCTGGAGTTCTTCAACGGAATCTTCAAATATTATTTTGCCTTCATGCAGCATTATCAGTTTTTGAGAGATGTAGAAGATCTCGGGGATCTCATGACTTACGATAATTCCGGTAAAACCGAGCTTCTGTTGATAATCGGAGATCATACTGTGCACTGCGTTTCTTCTTATGGGGTCCAGGCCGGTGGTAGGCTCATCAAAGAGCACTATTTCGGGGTCGGTTACAAGCGCTCTTGCCAGGGCAACTCTTTTTTTCATTCCCCCTGAAAGCTCTGAAGGATATTTATGGGCCATTGATCCTATATCAAACTGGTCCATCTTATCCTTTACCATCTTTTGAACAATATCCTGTGACAGATGTTTTTTTTCATTAAGCGGTAGGGCTATGTTTTCGTATACTGTCATTGAATCAAAAAGCGCGGTTCCCTGAAACATATAACTGAATTTATTTTTTATTTCCTTCTTTTCTTTATAGGAGAGTTTTGATATGTCTCGCCCCTGATAGAAAATTTTTCCTGAATCAGGTGTTATAAGACCGATTATATGTTTGAGAAGGACAGACTTGCCCACACCGCTCATTCCTATAATTGTGGTTATTTCTCCCCTGCTGATGGTGAGATCTACACCGTTCAATACAATCTGCTGGTCGAATTTCTTGAAAACATTTTCAAATTGAATAAGGTAATTTTTATCCATATCTCCCCATATTTTGACGGAGGCTCTCTTTTAAAGCAAGAATGACGTCATAACATAATCGGAAACAAGCACGAGCACACAGGATATCACTACCGCAGAGGTAGTTGCAAATCCAACCCCCTTTGCCCCGTGTCCTTCCTTTCTTGTGTGAGAGTAATACCCCTGGTAGCAGCATATTGTTGCTACAATAATCGAAAAAATAATGGCTTTTATTCCGCAACCGGTCAGGTCATCCATGGATATCCCCGATTGGACCCTTGCAAAATAGACCCCTTTGTTAAGACCCAGGAGCAATGATCCTGACAGGTAGCCTCCCCAGATGCCGATTACATTGAACATTGCGGTAAGCAGGGGAAAGCTTATCAAAGACGCGGCTATTCTCGGACTTACCAGGAACCTTACCGGGTTAATATCCATTGTATCAAGCGCGTCTATCTGTTCCGAAATTCTCATAATGCCAATTTCAGCGGCAATAGCCGAGCCCGCGCGACCTATCACCATAATCGCCGTAAGGACCGGCCCCAGCTCGCGTATCAGGGACAGCGCAACCGCAGCGCCGAGAAGCCCTTCCGAACCGAATTTAGAGAGAGTGTAATATCCCTGGAGGCCCAATACCATCCCGGTAAAAGCGCCAGTCAGGCATATTACGAAAACCGATTTGAGGCCGATAAAGTATATCTGCTGGATTATTTTTGAAAATTGAACCGGTAAAGTAAATATATGGAAGAACCCCTGTAAGAAGAAGCTGCCCGTTCTGCCCATCTCCTGGATGATAAAGATGGTATATTTCCCCAGCATGTTCAGCGGTGTCAATATTGAGCTTGAGTTGGTCATCATATTCATCTTCCTGTTCAGAAATTTTCCGATATATAGCAAACCATATGTCAATAATCAATTTATTACATCTTAGAAAAAGATATCAGCTAATTATTGCATATTCAACCTTTTTGGGATCAGGCAGCTAATATAACAGATAATATTTCATTTATTGGAAGATTCCTATGGGGTGGTATCGTTTTCCTCTTCCGGTCCATCAGGGACATTGAGCAGATCTATTTCTTCCATGTCCATAAGCGACATCGACTCTGAACCGGCTTTTGTTACAAGACCGGCATCATCGACATTTTCAGTATCTTCTTCCGAATCGTATTCATCCCTGTATTGCAGTGTTTTGTTACCCGAGCTGGTGAAGTTTGTCCTTGACTCCATTTTTTCGAGTTCCTGCTGACATGCTACACAAAGAACAGCTTCAGGTACAATCATCAGTCTTGCTTCAGGAATAGGTCTTTCACATTCCTCACATATTCCGAAATCCTGATCATGCTCTATTCTTTCAAGCAGTGTTTCTATTCTGATCAGTTCATTTTTTTTTCGATCAAGAAATTTGTAATAATTCTGTGCTGCCATTTCTCTGTCTGTGCGGTCGAGCTCATCTATCATTTCGTCAAAGGAGATTTTGCTGAAGTCATCATTGTTACCATTTAACAGGCTGTTTATGGTATTTTTCAGTTCTTTCTTTTTTTCAAGCAGGTGCATATGAAATCTGGATCTAAACTGGGCACTTCTTTCCTTTGGACGCGTCTTTTTGATATTTTTATCCTTGTTATTGATCATCGGAGGTATAATTTTTTTCTTATCCTTTGGAGACCTGTCTCCTGTAAAATTTTTCCTCATTTAACCTCCCCCTGTTCGGATATAAGATGTTGTCAGTTATAAAACTGGCATCAAATATTTTAAAATCTATTTTGAATCAAGAAAAAAATGCATGTCCGGTCATTTTTTTTAAAAAAGACTATCAATGCAGATTTTATGCCAGTTTTGAAAGAAATGCCATAATAATTGAAGGCGGCAATACAAAAATAAAAAAGGGAAGATAACAGGGGATCTTCCCTATAGCTGAACTGCTGTTTAAGGCGATTAATTATTCTTCGATTTCTTCCGTTTTTTGGGCGTCTTCGATTACCTTGAATGACTCAACTGTAATTGTCCTGCTGTCAGTTTCCTGGTCATATTCTACCTTGCCCGTGGCCTTCACTCTTTTGCCGGCTTGTTCAATTATCTGGTCTCCGGCCTCACTTTCACCTAAGTCATATACTTCATTATTATCGGCTACTATCTGGTAGCTTTCGGTCACAACACCTTCAATGGTCTTTTTCTCATCCTTTGCAAAGGCTGCACCTGTAACAATAAAAGTAATAAAAATCGCTAAAAGGTTTATCGACATCCATCTTGAATATTTTTTCATATCTTTCCCTCCATATTGTTTACTGTTTAAATCCCGGTTTCGGTTACAATGAGAAATTACCGGGAATTTTTGAAAAATCATAAAGGAGTAAAGCAATTAACATGCCATGTTTGTAACGTATTGAATGCTAAAGTAAAATAGAGCGATGAAGACGTATGGCAGAATTACGGATTCCGCTTTTTTAAAAAATATATTTAGTTAACTTCGATATATTTCTTTAGTTTAATTATCAACGATTTATCCTGACATCTATTATGAAGGAATCGGAGATTCCGAACCGGGGAGGATAGGAAGTATATGTTCCTGTTTATTTTCGTTCCTTGTAGTCTTCCTTGTGTATGTTGTATTTTGTCAGTAATTTATGGATCTGCCTGGTGGATATACCGGCTATCTCTGCTGCCTGTTTGATTCTGCCAGTTGTTTCATTCAGAAGATCCATGAGATAATTTTTTTCAAGTTCTTCAATACCCTTTTTTCGTACATAGGCCAGGCTTCCTGCATTGTCCTTCACCAGTTCAACATCGGAAGAGCTGTATTCAAATATTTCCCAGGGAAAACTATCCGGTTGAAGTACCGGACCTGTTTCGAGTATGTAGGCCCGTTCAATAAGGTTTTCAAGCTCTCTGATATTCCCCGGCCATGGATAATGCATCAGTGCTTCCATTACAACAGGTGAAATCCCCTTTATTGCCTTTGTGTTAAGTTTGTTCATCCTGTCGAGAAATATCATGGCAAGGTGAGGAATGTCTTCGGCCCGCTCCTTTAAAAGCGGGACCTCGACGGGAAAGACGTTGAGTCTGTAATAGAGATCCTTTCTGAATTGTCCTTCTTCACACATCTGTTTCAGGTCCATGTTGGTGGCTGCAATAATCCTTACATCAGTATGGATTGTAACCTCACCCCCGACACGCTGAAATATTCCGTCCTGTAGAACCTGCAGGAGTTTGATCTGTGCGGCCGGGGTTATAGTGCCGATCTCATCGAGGAATATGGTCCCACGGTCTGCAATCTCAAATTTGCCAAGCTTCCTTTTAACGGCACTTGTAAATGCGCCCTTTTCATGTCCGAACAGCTCACTTTCCAGCAATGTGTCCGGAATTGCCCCGCAGTGAACGCTTATGAACTGCGCATCCTTTCGGTTGCTGTGGCGGTGTATGAGCCTTGCGATAACCCCTTTCCCGGTACCTGTTTCACCGGATACAAGCACAGTGCTGTTGGTCGGTGCCACCGATTTGATCTTATCATAGACCGCCTTCATTTTGGCATTTGCAGTCCTCATGGTCTGCTGAATATCTGTTTCGCGGAAGCGGTCCCTCAGGTAATCAAGTTCGGATCTGACTATCAGGGATTCTTTGACATTCTTTAAGACATAATTGACATCGTCGGATTTTATAGGAAAGAGTATGTAATCGCTTGCACCTTCTTTTACTGCATTTACCGCCTCCCTTATCCTTTCCACCGGCGTTATTACAATAATCTCAAGGGCAGGGTAGAGGCCAGCGAAGGGTTGGATAAAATTCCTGTAACCTCCACCGTTTTTGTCCGTCGGACTAAACATCGATATGTCTATAAACAGGTATTCATAACGCCTGTTTTGCAGCATTGAAATTGCCTGGGTATCGTTTTCAGACCTGCTTATCTGAAACTCCAAACCGAAGCAGGGAATGAGCTGGCGATATACATCCGGGTTTTTTGATAACAGAAGTATGTGTTGCATTCTTTAGCCCGCAGGTAATGATCGGTAAATTAAAAATTAATTATGTTGTTTACCATAATTATTCATGCCTAAAAAGACATTTTTTATTGCATATAAAATTAATAATATGTATGGATTTCCTGATATAGAAAGGAACACATCATGAACATTGAAGAAAACAAAGAGCTAATTGAAAAAAACAAGCTTGAAAATAACCTGGAACTGGTTATTTTTCGACGTTTAAAACATACTGCCGGGGACAGATGCCAGGTAACCTTCGAAGCCGAAATTGACGTTGAGATAAAAGATGAGTACTTTGAAGATCAGATCTTAAATAATCTGGATATAGAGAATGCGAGGTCTCTGCTTGGAGAAAAGACATCCTATTGTTACGGCAAAACCAGAAATTTTATTGCAGAGAGTGAAAGAGATAAAATGTTCACAGACCTGAAGCAGCAGTTTCTGGATAACTGTCTCGTATATATCTCATCACATTCTTTCCCGGCAAAACTCATAAAAAGAAATTATTCTATAGCGGAGAAAGAGGAGGTGATCAGATTGCAGAGAGAGGCATACCTGAAAAATATAAATTAAACCCGGATTTTGCAGTAGAAAACGTAGCGAGGGCGAAAAACCAAAGCGAAACGCGAAGTTGGAACGATTTTGACCCGGAAGCATATCATAAATATGTTGAGGATCGAAATCGTGAAACGAGCGTTGCAGCAAAGGTTTTTAGTCCGCAGTAGGTGGCTACTGCAAAATCCGGGTTTAAAACGCCTCTCTTCCATGCCGGAAGGAGAGGCGTTTTTAATTTGTTACTGTTGAATTAATTATCCCTGATTTGCCAGCCACTCGGCACCATAGCGGTTGCATTCATCGATTACAATAGGTGTTGCATGCGGGTTGATAGTCTCGAGGCTTGGTATACAGGGCAGGAATGAACCGCCCGGTGCATATTCATCAATAGCCCTTCTAACTTCGGCGCGGATAACTTCCTCGGTAGCATTTGCCTTGTCGATCTTGTCCTGCTGCAGACCGCCCATGATGAGCAGCTTACCCTCTGTATTCTCCTTGATCTTGTTTATATCGTTTGTGGGGAGAGCACCCTGCCACATATCAATACCCAGATCCACCATATCCTTTTCAAGACCCTGGCAGAAACAGTCTGCATGGTGCTGTACCATAACGCCGCGTTCCTTGATATAGCCGTAAAGGCGGGCATAGTGGGGCTTGAATATCTCACGGAACACATCCGGAGAAAAAAGCAGGTTATCCTTTGAGCCCCAGTCATCATGGGTGTGAATTACATCCGGCTGCAGGTTGTCTATGAGCTGCTCAACAACCTGGAGTTTCCAGTCAGTATAGGCTTCAAACAGTTCGTACATGGATTCAGGTTCACCATACAGATTCATGAGGGCGTCTTCAAATGTCATCAGGCAATGGGCGCGTTCAAACAGCCCACGGAAGGTAGGCACCATGACCAGTGTAGTATCCCTGTCAATTTCGTCGATAGTCTTTTTTGCATCGCTCCAGTCAAGATCCGGAATTTTTGGGAATTTTACATAGTCACGCCATTTGGTGATGTCTTTAATTACCTGGTTATCTTTTGTGACCATGGGAATTATACCCGGGTCTCCCGGCAGGAAACGATGGGTAACACCCCAGTTATCCAGTACATTTTCGCCGGAAATAAACAGTATATCCCAGATCGTAATAGGGTCTATTACGCAATGAAATCTAATGTCCGGAAAAGCGTTAAATGCGTAACCCATCCATTTTATGGGCTTTTCATTTTTCAGTACAGACAGAAACTGCTCTTTTTTATTCATTTATGAAAACCTCCCTAAATTTCTTGTATAATATTATTATCAGGATTCCTTAATGTAATCAGGCTGATAAGAATTCCCTTTCGGAGCTCTGAATATATGGGGGATAAGCCTGTGTGTCAAGAAAATTATCCATTGCATGGGGGGCGGCAAGTTTATGATATATGACTATTTTATTAATGATATCAGGTTATTAGATATATGACGAGCGAGAGATTTCTTTGCCGTGATTTACTTTCTGCGTTTTAATGGTTTAAAAAGGTATTCAAGCCCGTTGAGTTTGATCTCATACACGCTCTTTAACATCTCTCCAAGATCGCCATCCGGAAAACCTTTTCCTGCAAACCATACAAGGTATGGTTCGGGAAGATCAATGAGTGATCTTCCCTTATATTTACCAAAGGGCATGCGCGTTTCCACCAGCCTGATAAGATATTGAGGGTCCGGCGAAATATTTTCAGCCATATATTGTCCTTTATCAGACCCTTGTCAACTGACGGTATTTTATCCTGTGGGGATTGGCGGCAGCTTCTCCGAGTCTGGCCTTTTTATCCTTTTCATATTCAGTATAATTGCCGTCAAACCATACAACCTTGCTGTCGCCTTCAAATGCAAGGATATGAGTTGCCAGCCTGTCGAGAAACCATCTGTCATGGCTTATTATAATCGCACATCCGCCGAAATTTTCGATGGCCTCTTCAAGCGCCCTGAGGGTGTTTACGTCAAGGTCGTTTGTAGGCTCGTCGAGAAGGAGTACGTTTCCGCCATCCTTCAGCATCCTTGCCAGGTGAACTCTGTTCCTTTCACCTCCCGAAAGATTGCCCACCTTTTTCTGCTGATCACTGCCGGAAAAGTTAAACCTTGCAACATAGGCCCTGGAATTTACCTCCCTGTCGCCGAGTTCGATTGTATCGTGTCCTTCGGATATAACCTCCCATATGGATTTTTCAGGGGCAAGTAAGTCCCTTCCCTGATCGACATAGGAAAGCTTGACCGTGTCACCTATCCTGAACTCGCCGGATGTGACCTCTTCCTGTCCTGTGATCATCTTAAACAGGGTGGTTTTACCGGCACCATTGGGACCTATTACACCGACAATAGCCCCTGAAGGTATGGAGAAGGAAAGGCTGTCTATAAGGAGCCTGTCATCATATGCCTTGCTTATATTTTTGGTATCGATAACAACATTACCCAGCCTTGGTCCCGGCGGTATGTATATTTCAAGTTCCTTCTCTTTCTCCTTTGCCTCCTGGTTCATCAGGCTGTCATATGCGCTGATACGCGCCTTTGATTTCGCGTGCCTTCCCTTGGGAGACATCCTTATCCATTCCAGCTCTCTTTCCAGCGTTTTTCTTCTTTTACTTTCTCCCTTTTCTTCAAGTGAAAGTCTTTTCTCCTTCTGTTCCAGCCATGAAGAATAATTGCCTTTCCACGGGATTCCCTCACCTCTGTCAAGTTCAAGTATCCAGCCCGCTACATTGTCAAGGAAATATCTGTCATGGGTTACTGCAATGACCGTTCCCTCATACCTCTTAAGGTGCTGTTCAAGCCACGCAACCGTTTCGGCATCCAGGTGGTTGGTAGGTTCATCAAGAAGCAGGATATCTGGTTTTTTCAGCAGAAGTCTGCACAGTGCGACCCTGCGCCTTTCACCCCCGGACAGGACGTTTACAGGCGTATCGCCTTCCGGACAGCGAAGGGCATCCATGGCCATTTCCAGACGCGAGTCAATATCCCAGGCATCAAGTGCGTCTATTTTTTCCTGGACGGCTCCCTGTCTCGCTATCAGTTTGTCCATTTCATCATCGGACATGGGTTCTGCGAATTTCTCATTTATTATATTAAATTCCTTTAAAAGGTCGACGACCTCCTGAAGCCCTTCCTCAACCACCTCTCTTACTGTTTTTGATTCATCCAGCACGGGTTCCTGCTCAAGCAGACCTACTGTAAGGCCCGGCGACATGGTTGTTTCACCGTTGAAATCCTTGTCAATACCGGCAAATATCCTTAAAAGGCTACTTTTACCTGATCCGTTTAAACCCAGTACACCTATTTTAGCCCCGTAAAAATATGAAATGGAGATGTCCTTGATTACCGGTTTTTTGTCATAAAACTTGCTGACCTTCATCATTGAATAGATGATTTTATTCTGCTCCTGGCCCATGTATTTATATCCCCTCCTTCACCAGTTCTCTGGTTTCTTTTATGCCCAGGTAGTTATTGTATATTACATAATACTTGTTGATGTTGCTTACATATTTGACTGTTTCCTGACCTACACTTTTTAGAACTGCGATCTCTACATTTCTGAACCACCTGTTGGGATCGAGATTCATTTTTTTTGCCCTTTGCCTGGCCCGGTTAATTTTTGCAGGACCTGCATTATATGCTGCAAGAGAAAATCTGACCTGATCTCTTGGGCGAATGTCCTTTTCCGTGAAATAATGTCTTCGGATGAAGTCGAGGTATTTTACGGCAGCATGTACATTATTATCAAGCTTATTTATATTTTTTATATCAACAATCGGATCACTCGCAGTGGAAGGTTTTATCTGCATAAGGCCTATGGCG
The DNA here is from genome assembly GCA_963815145.1 of uncultured delta proteobacterium. GTDB lineage: Bacteria > Desulfobacterota > DSM-4660 > Desulfatiglandales > HGW-15 > JAAZBV01. The sequence continues at coordinate 33,291 of CAWFFS010000029.1, read as the reverse complement.
CCCTTGGGGCTCTCCTTTCCGGGGTTGAGCCCTGACTCCTGAAATGCCATGGACAGTATAAGCTTCCATTCAAAGTCGTATTGCCTGGAATATTTTTTTATAATCGGGATTATTTCAGCCGTTTTTTTTTCAAACCTGCCATTGAGGGGATTTTTTATCCAGTCCATTTTCTCGTAATAGCGGTTGAAAAACATATTGCCCATCAGGGTTCCTTTTTTATTATCCTTTATGAAGCTGTTAAGGCTCTTAAGCAGCACGGGGCTGTCTTTGCGTACGGCCCAGGCGATTTTTCCTCCTTTTCTGAATGTAATATTCTTATATAACCGGATATCGGGCAGTACTTTAGACCATATTTCGGCTATATGACTGTCACATACCGTCATGGCGATCGCGCCGCTGTTGACCATTTCAAGTATGTCTTCGGTTTCCAGGTTTTCATCCGCCTCAACAATTTTAACAGGTTTTTTCCCTTTCAGTTTAAACATATTATTAAGGGCAATAATACTTTCATAATAGCTGCTGCTCTTTCTTATAAAAACTTCTTTGCCGGACATTTCATCGCGGTTACTAACCGGCTTGGTGCCTTTGAATGTTACCAGTATCTCTGAGATATCGGATAAATACGGATTGGTAAAATCAACCTGTATCCTCCGCTGGGGCGTTATGGTCAAGCCGGCAGCCGCTATGTCTCCATAGCCGTTGATAAGGTCTTCGAACAGTTTGTCTCTTGGGACAGGGATAAACTCAAGTACTGCTCTCAGTTTTTTTCTGTTTTTGCCTTTATTGATTTTTCTTTCATACCGTTTCAGGAGTGAATATTCAAATCCGTGCGCTCTAAGACCGTCCAGGAAAAAATTAGTGTGATTTATTGTGGTTAAAACCCGAATATACCGCCTGTCCAGCATGTCAGGCAGGTCCCCTTTGGTGGGTTCGGACAGATGGAAGTCAAGGGAGGGTTCAGGAGGAGGGTGTTCATCCGCCATTCCCTGAACAGAAAACAGACAATAAACAACAGACAGGAGTAATATAATTTTAGTCATGGCGTTCAGTTATAAAAGATTCTATTTCTCATTCTTCCAGTTTCTGTATTTTGTCAGTTCTCCCTGCATGGATTTTATAATGGTTGTCAGCAGGGCAATATCATCCAGCAGGCCCACGAAGGGGATAAAATCAGGAATAAGATCTGTGGGGATAATAAAGTAGAGAAGTCCCCCGGCGATGATACCCATATTTACAGGATGCATCTTATAATTGCCCTTCAGGGCATCCTTTGACATGTTATACAGGTCCTTAACGTCATTAAGGATATCCTTCAGCGGGCCTGATGTCTTACTTATCTTGCTGGAAAATGTGTTATCGTTTACGTACTCACTGTAGTTCCTGCCCTGTGTGAAACGAATCATCCTGTCATAGTTTCTTCTTTCCTGCGGGTTGGAAAGAACTCTGTAGGCAATATTAAGCGTCTTTGTCATTTCTTCAGCCTGTTCCATGCGATCAGGATTTTTATCAGGGTGCCATTTCATCAGCCTTTCCCTGTATGCCCGTTTTATTACATCATTTTCGGCCTTTTCATCTATATCAAGTAATTCGTAATAATTCATTTTACAGAAAGTTAATCGGTTTAATATTGCCTAATCTTAAAAAGATTACCGGTAATACCGGGATATCCAAAAAAGTTTATTTCAATTTTGCCATTATGTCTACCAAATAAAACCCGCTGTTAGGAGCTGAATCCGGCAACCGGTATGCCGGTTGACGAACACTAAATTCCAGAACTAAATTTTCTTTGACTTAAAGGTGTATATTCTTTAAAAGAAAATAATATCATTGCCTGCTGCGTGCAAATCAGGCAAAAAAACGACAATGTACCGGGCAGTTTTCAGGCTCATATGAAGGTGCTGCCCCTTTCTTAAAAAAATCCTGAAATAAGTTTTTCTTAAAAAGCGGCTTTCTTTTAATTATGAAGTTTCTAATGTCATACAAAAGGAGCGACTATGCAGTTGGTAAATGATAGAAATCAGGCATTTAAACCGTTTGTAGGCCCGGACCAGTCCATCAAGGAAGTTACCTGGAAGGCGATAATCCTGGGGTCCATCATATCCGTCGTTTTTGGTGTTGCCAACGCGTACCTGGGACTAAAGTTCGGCATGACTATCTCGGCCTCAATACCTGCGGCGGTAATATCAATGGCCGTGCTCCGTCTGCTGTTCAAGCGCGTGACCGTGCTTGAGAACAACATTGTTCAAACAATAGGTTCCGCCGGTGAATCGCTTGCAGCGGGGATTGTTTTCACTATCCCCGCGTTTTTTATCTGGTCTGCGGATAAGACTCTACAGGCTTCCGGTTATATCAACGAAATCACAAAAACCCAGATTTTCTGCCTGTCCATGCTTGGCGGCGGCCTGGGTATACTTCTTATGATTCCCCTTCGTAAATACCTGGTTGAGAAAGAGCACGGGCGACTTGCCTTTCCTGAGGGCACTGCCTGCGCCGAAATAATAATCGCCGGTGACGAGGGTGGCGGTAAGGCAAGGCTTGTGTTTTCGGGAATCGCACTCGGGGCATTATATAAGGTTTTACAGAATATGTTTAAGCTGTTCTCCGAATCCGTGAACTATGATTTCAAGGGCGTGTTTAAAGGAGGGACCATCGGGGTTGATGCCACTCCGGCACTGCTGGGAGTCGGGTATATTATCGGGCCAAGGATCTCGGCCCTTATGCTCAGCGGTGCAGTGCTCGGGTACCTGGGTTTTGCACCTCTAATCGCGTTCATAGGTAGCCAGATCCCCGGTGAGATCATATCGCCCGGGACTATCCCTATCAGCGAAATGGGCTCCGCTGAACTCCGTGATTTTTATATAAAGTACCTGGGTGTTGGGGCGGTTGCCCTTGGCGGATTCGTTTCCCTTATAAAGTCGCTGCCCGTAATCTTCTCTTCATTTTCAAAGGGCGTGGGACAGCTCCTTGGAAGAAATACCGAAAGCGATGCAGCCATGCGTACTGACCGGGACCTGCCAATGAAATGGGTATTGATAGGCGTAGCAGGTATCATTGTAGGGACCTGGCTTCTGCCGGGTACCGACCTCCATTTACTGGGTATTGCGATCGCTGTGGTGTTCGGCTTTTTCTTCGTGGTTGTTGCCGCGCGGATTGTAGGTATTGTCGGGTCTTCATCTTCGCCCGTATCAGGCATGACCATTGCCACGCTCCTTGTGACCTGTCTGTTGCTTCTCTATTTCGGTGTCTCAGGGGTAAAGGGAATGGTTACTGCCATGTCAGTGGGTACGATAGTCTGTATTGCAGTATGTTTGTCAGGAGACATAGCACAGGATCTGAAAACAGGCTACCTGCTTGGTGCAACACCTTGGAAGCAGCAGTTGACAGAGTTTATCGGACTGTTTTTTCCTGCTATTGCCATGGGATTTACAATATACTTCCTTAACGATGCGTTTGGATTCGTTCAGATCGAAGGCTCGAGCCGGGCCCCTTTACTGGCCCCTCAGGCCAATGTAATGGCTACCCTTGTGCAGGGAGTAATGAACTCAAACCTGCCCTGGCTGCCTATTATAGTCGGCGGGATGGTCGCATTTGCAGTTGAACTGCTTGGAATATCCTCTCTGCCTTTTGCTATTGGCCTATACCTTCCCCTTTCACTGTCCACACCCATAATGACAGGAGGGCTGGTTGCTTTTCTTATTGATAAATGCGCGAAAGAAGACAATCGTAAGAAAAAAAATGAAAACGGCCTTCTGTTCTCGTCAGGCCTTGTTGCAGGTGACGCGCTGGTGTCCGTATTGGTGGCTTTTATGATAGGAACGTGGACCACCTTTGAACATTTCTATGATGCACATGAAGGAATGATGAAGACAGTAACCGGAAACTTTGGGCCATGGTTATCACTAATCTGTTTTTTAGGTCTCGCTGCAGTCATGGGACACCTGGCCTGGCATGGAAGTGAAGAGAAAAATAAGCTGCAACAATAAAAATTGTGCTGACTACTTTTGCAAAAGACATTTCAGGGGCGTTGATCCGGCAAAGGCATCCTGGAAAACAATGGCCTTTGCCTGATAATCTCTTACCAGTAACTAATAATTCATTAATACAGACCTAACATTACCTATTTATAATGTTTGAAAAAATTATCTATCGAAGTTTTTCGGTGAATAATTATTAATAGCAGTAAACAGGATGATAGACTTTTTGATTAGAGCAATGTGAAAAGGAGAATGTTATGCGTGGTGACAAGATAATGATTGTGGATGACGAGGAGCATATTCGGTTCCTATACTCAGAGGAACTGGAGGATGCAGGATACCAGGTGGTTACAGTATCCAATGGGTTCAGGCTCATGGAAAAAATTGAAAGAGAAAGTCCCGATCTGGTTGTTCTCAATATCCGGTTGAGAAATTATGACGGTCTTGATCTTTTACAAAAGATCAAAAACAGGTTTTATCATATTCCTGTTGGCCTCTGTACTGCATATGATACATACAGGGATGATATGAAATCGGTTGCAGCCGATTTCTATGTAGTCAAATCTCACGATCTGGATGAACTAAAATACAGTATAGCTAAAACTCTGCATATTTATAATCAAAATAATCAGGGAAAAAAGCCATTACCTGTATTTGCCTGATCCTTCCGTTGATTGCCGATTGAATACAGGTTTTCGGTCTCAGGCTTATTATTTAAATTTATCCGTCTCTTGCTACTTTGTGACTAATAGAAGCTTATTCTCCTCATAGCCAAAAAGTTTTAATATCTCATTGCACAGCGCTATTGCGATGGCTTCTGAAAGGTCAGTGTTGATAAATATGCCGGTGCCGGGGATTTCTTTGTTCAGAATAAACTGATACGGGTTTTTTGAAAAAAAATCTCTGCCCTTGAGAGTAATGTATACTACATTTTCAAATGACTCCCCATGTTTTTTCAGGATGGACCTGCATAGTTCCCAGGGAAGCTCCTGCCATGACTTGACAGGATATTCATTGCCTTCAAAATAGAAAGATTTAATATCTTTACCCTTATAGCCATTTTTTGATCGGGTATCACTGGTTTTCGTGGACTCGTCGACTTCTGTATCACCGGATTTTTTCGATCTTATCCTGCCCTCAGCCTTTATGAACTCAACGACTTTTTCCCGTTTTGGTTTATACCCGCAGAGATCTTTTGTGACTTCAGATATAACATCGATCAGATATTTTTCCGGTTCATTGATTATATTTTCCCAGGCCCTTGGAAGATGTTCATTTATCAGCATCGCTTCTTTTCTTTTATTGCAGATTTCTTCAGCCAGTTCTACCGCGCGACCCTCAATAACATTTTTCTTTGAAATAAAATCGTGCAATCTTCTTGCGATAAACTCGGCCTTTTCTTTTCCGGTATCTATAGCGGCGAACCTTTTGTCATCGATACTGCCTTTTGCAGGTGGCAGAAAGAACCACCAGGAAAGACCATTTGTGTATATGGCGATTTTTACATCAGAAGCTTCGGAAAACGCAAGCAACGCTTCAATATGGGCTTTAAAATTATCAAGCCCCTTTTTCACGATAAGAAAAACTTCGGGTTTACCATTTATTTTGAGTGCAAAATCCACTTTCTGTTTTTTTGCACTGTATTCAGGCTGGATTTCATTAAAGTCAAATGGATCCCATCCAAGAAGTGACAGGATTTTTAATATAACGGCCTGTTTTATGGATGCTTCATCAAATTCTCTGAATTTCTTGTCTGTCTGAAGTTCCTTTATAAACTGTATAAATTTATCCACAATCTCCTCCTCCTGGATGTAGGAATTTATTATAGTCCAGGTTAAAACAGGCGGCCTGCGAGAAACGGGAGTGCAGTTTCCACCCTTAAAATCCTGGCACCCAGAGATACTGCTTTAAATCCTATATCCTGCAACGCATCAATTTCATACGGGATGAACCCTCCCTCCGGGCCCAGGGCAAGGGTAACGGGCGAATCAGCTTTGTGCGGGCATGTCCTTTCAGCCTCCGGATGAGAAACCAGCGCAAGACCGTCGTTGATAATCGACGGGAGTTCGTCCTCAACGAATGGTTTAAAACGTTTTCTGATTTGAATCTCCGGCATAACAGTATCTTTACCCTGTTCAAGCCCCAGTATCATCTGGCTTCGGAGGTTTTCCGGATAAATCACCGGACTCTCCCAGTAGCTTTTTTCCACCCTCCATGTTTTGATGATGTATATCTCCTTTATCCCCATTGATGTCGCATGCTGGACTACCCTGTTAAGGACCTTGGGCCTCGGCATCGCGAGAATAAGCCTGAGAGGGAGCGGGGCAGGCGGAAGGTTCTGCATTGCAAGGTCCAGGATCAGTCTCTTGGCGCCTGCAAAAATAACAACCGCCTCTCCCATGCGTCCGTTCAGAATGCCTGTTCTCAGGGTATCGCCAATAACCGGTTTAATGTATGACAAAATATGATCAAGTTTTCTGCCGGTTATTTCAACTTTACCTTCGTGTATATTTTCTTCGTCCAGTATTATTAAATTCATCAAACCCCTTGTAAGTTACCGCCAGTCGTCGATGAGTATGCCTTTTCCAAGCATGCCTGTTCCCATCATGAAATCCGTTACAAACCAGGTTGTCTGGATACCTCCTCCGGCGACAATTATTTTGACATTGGATGCCTTGAACGGTTTCATCTTTTTACCCGAAGGATATTGGGCTTTTTCAACATTTTCCGAAAGCCACTTGCTGAGTTGATCTTTTGTCTTGAAACCATAGCTGTCCCTGAGCAGTTTGGCTACTGTCGGATCCATAACGACTGTGGCTGATCCCATTGTAAGAGACTTCATATAATCACCCATGATCATATATACCGGGTGTTCCTTCACGGCCATCACCACGCTTGAGATATATGACCAGCCCATTCCCACGGTTATGACGTTGTCATTGGGTTTGAATCCCATCTGCACATGAAAGGGCTCCCAGCCTTCGGGCAGTGCTTCTTCATTTTCGGCAATGCAGACGTTGTTGTACTGCAGGTTACTCCCCAGGCTGCTCCAGGTGGTTTTTTCGCTGTGCAGGCCGCCGATGGTCTTAGACATAATCGTGTAACTGCGACCGATAACCGAATTGGCTTCGTTATACGGCCCCATGACGTTGGTGCCGTAATTCATGCCGATTTCATCGCGTATGGGGCCGTTTATCAGGATCATGTTGGCCATGGAGGATGTGGAGTTTCCAAATGGAACGAAGTTTGCCAGTGCCAGGATCACGGGCAGATATTCAGGTTTGGCTCCCGCCATAACAGCGCAGGTGGCAACCCTTTCTACTGTAACTTCCCGCTTGCCTCCCGGCCAGTCCAGTGTCTTGATAACTTCGTTCCGCTTATGGGAAGTGCCTTTCAGCATTTCTGCCACCCGTTCTTCGGTAGGAAGAACAATGGGAAGATAATCCGTCCAGTCCTGTTCCTTGAAAAGCCTCTGAAGGTTCTCTTCGGTGTCCGGTCCGAGAATCCTGGGCTCCTTCGGTTCCGCAGCCACTTCGGCCTCGGGCGGCGGCCCTTTGTATTTCTCTCTTTCGGTCAGGGGAAGGGTCAGGGCGTTTATGAATGCCTGCATCATGGGCTTTCCGCTTACAACATCATTGCTCTCAAAAATATATTTATGGTGGACCGATTGAGGCTGTCCGGCAACCGGGAAAGGAAAAGATATAAATCTGATGGGTGATCCGTTGGTATATTTGAAATCATGGTTCAGTGCATAACTAATGATATTGGCTGCCGCCCCACCGACAGTGGGGACGCCATATTTCTGTTCCAGGGTTTTACAGTCCCGGCTCACGGCCGATGTGCAGCTGTCTCACCCTGATATCCCTACCATGGCTGCGTCACCCTTTTCCTTTATTTCCTGCCAGAGTTCCGGCTGGTCCTGCATGTAGGAACCCTTTATCGATCTGATCTCCACCTTTACACTGGGCATGTTCTGGGCAAACCATGCCTTCATTTCCCTGTAAATGCCCGGGGCCGCCTCCGGACCTCCCCAGCCTATATCCACAAGATATATAGTCTTTCCTTCCAGCGTACCAAGCCGGGGGACCAGTGGAACCCGGTCGACCATCCTGTTAGGTGGTGTTGGATTGAGTACTGTAATTTTTTCCGAAGAATATGCTGTCGAACAGACGGCGACGAGAAGAATAAATGTTATTACGGGCCATATCTTTTTTCTCAAATTGCACCTCCATTTAAAGAGTTACTAATTCGCTGATAAGAAATCCCTTTTTTAAACAGGAATTGAGTATATGGAGGCAAGTCCTGTGTGTCAAGATGGAAACGCAGCTTTTTATGGCGGCCTGATCTGGCATACCGAAACCAGTTTTTTCACTTGCTTTTTAGCAGCCCTGAACCTAAAAATAAATAATCGTTTCATTTCAGGCGCCAGGCTTCTCTATATTAAAAAAGGAGATAAAAATGACAAAATACAAAATGCGCAGGGCAAATTATCCAACAGAAAACTGGGACAAAATGACGCCTGAAGAAAAGCGTCAATTCAGGCTGAATCGCCTTTTAAATGCCGATGGTATAATGTTTGTAAACCCTGAGGCTGAAGAAAACTATAAAATCAGGGCCAAAAGACTCGTTGATGTCTACAATGTCAGAGAACCTGACAGGGTGCCGTTCAATCTCCCACTGGGAAACCTTCCCTTAACAATGTTCGGGTGCAACACCTACAATGCAATGTATGAGCCTGCCAGGGCAATGGAAGCGTGTATGCAGTTCAATCAAAAATATGCTGCCGATCTCGAAACCTGGGCGGGTTTTTTCGGTATGCCAGGGAAAATACTTGATATACTGGATTACAAACTTTACAGCTGGCCGGGGCACGGGCTCCCGAAGGACGCCTCGGGAATACAATTTATCGAAAAAGAGTATATGAAGCCCGACGAATACGATGATTTTCTCCTGGATCCCACTGATTTTTTTATACGAAAATATTTTCCCAGGGCATTCGGGAGCTGTGAGTCTTTCCGCCTGCTTCAACCGGTAACCCATATGACCGAGGTCATTATGGTCATGCAGCAGCTTTCACCGCTGGCAAACCCGGAAGTCCTCGATACACTCCAGAAAATGATCGATATCGGAAAGGCGATACAGGAGACGGGACAGGGCATGAGAGGTCCTGCGATGCCAACTCCTGCGGCAATGGGATATCCGTCAATGATGTTCGGCTCAATAACCAAGGCCCCCTTTGATACACTTGCAGATACACTCAGGGGGACAAAGGGTGCCATAAACGATATGTACCGGCAGCCGGACAAACTTCTTGAGGCACTTGATAAAATAGCGGATCTGTCCATCAGGACCATCCTTGAGTCACCAGGTACAGGTCTGGGGACCATGGTATCATACCCCCTTCACAAGGGAGCGGACGGATGGATGTCGCAGAAGCAGTTTGAGACCTTTTACTGGCCTCCGCTTAAAAAGATGATGGATGCATTTATTAACGAAGGCTTTATCCAGAGCATGTTCGCGGAAGGGAATTTTAATTCGAGGCTTGAAAGTGTAAACGAATTCCCAAAGGGGGCTGTGTCCTGGCTGTTCGAGGGATCCGATATTTTCAGGGCAAAGGAAATTTTGGGTAATAACTGCTGTATATCAGGGAATATACCCATATCCATGGTAATGACAAGTTCTCCTGCTGAAGTAAAGGAGATGTGCCGCAAACTTATTGAAGGCTGCGGCAAAGGAGGCGGTTATATCCTTTCTGCCGGCTCTACACCTGAAAATCCGAAGATAGAAAATCTGTATGCTATTGTTGAAGCCGTGAGGGAATACGGTGTTTATAAAAAATAATGTATAGACATAAACAGCGTTTACCAAATTTTCTCCACCAATAAAAAAGAGAAACAGAAAGGATGAGATGTGAACGAAATCAGTTATGATATCAGGCCAATCGGAGTCATACACTCTGAATTGATCAGCCGGCATTCGGCTCCACGCCAGGGACATAAGGGTGCACCCGATGCATGGATTGAAATAGACCCTTTGATTTCGGAAGGGCTCGAAGGGATTGCTGTTGGATGTGAAATAGTCCTGATAACCTGGCTCCACAAGGCCCATCGAGAAATACTGAAGGTGCATCCGCGCGGGGATATGGACAGGCCCGTTACCGGCGTCTTTTCCACACGATCTCCTGACAGGCCCAATCCGATTGGACTTCACAGGGTTTCGGTTCTTGAAATTTCCGGAAACAGGATGAAAGTAAGGCCGCTGGAAGCGATTGATGGAACACCGATAGTCGATATCAAGCCGGTGCTGGCACAATCGGTTGACACATGACCCGATTAGTTATTATATATAATATTCATGTAATTCTGCTTATATGAAGGAGGAAAAATGGAAGTTCAGGTAGAGAATAAGGTAATAAAGGAAATAAATGAAACTTCAATTCTTCAGCAAACCTCCTTCTGGTCAAAGGTCAAACGAAAACAGGGCATAGAATCAAAGGCATTTGATATAAAGGTAAAGGCATCGGATTTATATACTCAACCTGATTGCCAGAGATTTATTATTGATGATGTGCTGGTACTCTTCCAGAATATAGGCAGTGATCACAGAATCGCCTATGTGCCATACGGGCCTACCCTCAAACCCTGTGAAGAAAACCAGGGTGTCTTTCTCGAAGAACTGTCCGAATCTTTACGGCAATATCTGCCTTCCGACTGTATCATGTTGCGCTATGATTTGCTGTGGGAGTCAATCTGGGCAAAGGATGACTCCTATTATAATGATAAAGGCGATTGGCTGGGACCTCCTGCCACAGCGAATCAGGAAATCCGATTGAATTTTGATACACAGAATTGGAATTTAAAAAAAGCAAACACCAATATCCTTCCTTCTGATACAGTCTTACTTGATTTAAAAAAAGATGAGGGCCGGTTGTTAAAGGAGATGAAACCAAAAACAAGGTATAATATAAGGCTATCTCACCGGAAAGGTGTTCACGTACGAAAAGCGGATCTGAATGATTTTATTGTCTGGGCTCAGTTGTACAGGGAGACATGTGCACGGAACAGGATATTTCTGGATAATGAAGAAAAATTTAAATGCGTACTCAGGACGCATGTAGGTGATGCAGGAAAACCGGCGAATGTGGATTTATTGATAGCGGAACTGGATAATATTCCTCTGGCCGCAATGTTTTTGGCATATTCGGATAAAAGGGCAACTTACCTTTACGGGGCATCATCAACAAAAAACAGGAATTATATGGCAACATATGCCTTGCAGTGGGATGCAATTCTCAGGGCAAAAAGGAACGGCTGCACTGAATACGATATGTTTGGAGTCGCTCCATATCCTGACTCAACTCACCCTCTTTACGGGTTATTTCGATTTAAAACCGGATTTGGCGGAAGAATAGTCCACAGGATGGGATGCTGGGACTATCCCCTGGATATTGACTGCTATGATATGTATCTGGCATCCGAGATGACAAGCGAAGGTTATCATTTGAACTGATTGTTAAAATGTATGCCCGCCCCCCGACTCATCGAAGGCAGGCTGCGCGGGCATGGCGAGTCAGGAATTTTTTTTCTTTAAGAATTCAAACCTCTGTATCTGTTCAACCATGGCACTGATGATAAAAAAATTATCCGTAATTTTTGCTTGGTATTGTGGCAAAGTGAAACACGGGTTTGGTTATCTTCAGTATGTTCAAAGGGCAGTGCTCTATCCCTGCAGGAATAAACGCCAGGAAGCTTTCTCTCATCAGGTTTCGTTCACCGTCGATATAAAATTCTATCTCTGCACCAAGGTCATTTAAATCCTTCGGATCGGTTCCAAAGAATCCTATGACCTCATCATATTCATGTGTGTGGGGATCAGGGCTGCTGTCATCCTTCTGGTCTGTCGGCCAGAACCACACTACTTCCACATAAAAGGCGCCAGGTATTACATCGCCGTCCAGGTAAAACATACGGGTGCTTCTTTCTTTTGAGAGGTTTCCTCCCCAGTCAGGCACAATAAGGTCTTTTTTCGGTTTTGTTACGATATATTTCCCGTGTTCTGAGTTTGCCATTTGATACTCTCCTCCATTCAATGTTGATGGTGTTCAGACCCTGTGAATTTCTGTACAGTTTAGTTAAACGAAGAGTTAAAAACAAGAATAAAGGTTTTTAAGATACTTATTGATAACTTGGTTAATCTATGAGAAGTATTTATTCAGTACGTAAAGGTATGCTATCAGAAGATTAATTTTATAGATATAAATCATGGAAAATACGGCTGACAATAGACAAATTATGCATTGGTTATTCTGGGGAGTGGTGGTTGTTGGACTGTATTTAACAACCTTCGTTAATTATCTTCTCTTTCATAGTCTTGTAGAGATATTCAGTATAGTCGTGGCATTTTCGTTCTTCATGATCACATGGAATTCGAGATTCTACATAAAAAACCAGTATCTGCTATTTGTAGGCATTGCATATTTATTTATAGCTTTTTTGGACCTATTGCACACACTGTCTTACAAAGGTATGCCAATATTTACTGATTATGATTTTTATGCCAATCAATTATGGATTGGAGCCAGATACCTTGAATGTGTTACCCTTGTAGTAGCATTTTATTTTCTTGGGACTGACAAAATATTTAAGCCGGAAAAATTGGTTTTCGCTTATGCAGTTGTTACATCTCTTTTGATTGCAAGTATATTTTATTGGAGGATATTTCCCGTATGCTTTGTGGAAGGTCAGGGCCTGACGGCTTTCAAGAAAGTCAGCGAATATATCATCTGTTTTATTTTGCTTATAAGCATGGTCCTGCTTTATAAAAACAAAAACAGATTTGATCCAAATGTCTATTACATCCTGCTCTTTTCTATTATTTGCACGATAATATCAGAACTGGCTTTTACTTTCTATATCAATAACTATGGATTTTCGAACCTTATCGGTCACTATTTCAAGCTGTTTTCATTTTATTTAATTTACAGGGCAATAATCGAAACAGGAGTCAGGGCACCCTATGAGATTATCTTCAAGGAACTCGATACCTCTAATAAGAATTTGAAGTCAGAAATTGAGGCCCGAATTAAATCCGAAAAAGAGAAGGAAAATGTTATTCAGGACCTGAAGGTTGCTATCGCTGAGGTAAAGACCCTAAGTGGATTACTGCCTATTTGCTCGCATTGTAAAAAAATCAGAGATGACAAGGGATACTGGAGTCAAATTGAGGCTTATATATCTGCCCGATCTGACGCCAAATTCAGTCATGGTATCTGTCAGGATTGTGCAAAAAAATATTATCCAGATATGAACTTATACGATAAGTGATAGAGATCCGGGATGTTATCCTGTTAAAAATTTATTATATCGTCCCTTCAGGGATGAATTATTTAACCCAACAGGTATTTCCCTGTTGGGTTAAATAAAGTACACTCTATGTCCCCCGTGTTTTTGTGATGGAATATTTTGGAAAAGAATTATTTCAGTAATTCTTTTTCATCTGTTTCTGAAGTCTGGCTATATCCTTCCATCTCCTTTTTTCAGCGAGCTGGGCGCTGACTTCCATCCTGGTCTCGAGGTATCTGGCTTCCCTTTTCATCCTGGTGTAGTTTTTATATCTTCCCGGGTCCAGGTTCCCATGTCTGATTGCCTCCTGGACTGCACAGTCCGGTTCGGATTCATGCGTGCAGTTTTTAAACCTGCATCTTAAGGCTATTGCTTCAATATCCTCAAATGATCTGGCAGTATCTTCTTTTCCTTTCCAAGGCTGGAATTCCTTCATGCCCGGCGTGTCTATTAATATACCGCCGTCGGGAAGAATCATCAATTCCCTGGATGTTGTTGTATGCCTTCCCTTATGATCTGACTCACGAACCGAATTTATCCTTTGTCTGTCCTCCCCAAAGAGACGGTTGATAATGGTTGATTTCCCGACACCGGACGAACCCAGAAAAACTATTGTATTCCCCTGTCGGACGTATCTTTTTAAATCGTCCAGCCCCGAGCTGTTCAGTCCGCATACGGGAATTACAGGAACCCCGAATGCAATGGTACTTATCTGGTTCACATAATCCCATGGGTTTGTGACAAGGTCAGTTTTGTTAATGATTATCACAGGGTTCATTCCGCTGTCATATACTGTGGTCATGTAGCGTTCTATACGTCGTAGGCTGAAATCATTGTCCAGGCCGTTTACAAGAAAGACAGTATCAATGTTTGCCGCCAGCACCTGTTCCTCGACTTTGCCCTGTGTATCAGACTTTCTGCCGGACAGTACCGCCTTTCTGGAAAGGCGGTTTTTTCTTTCGAGCATGCCATGTATTATAGCCTTTTTTTCCTCAGGATATAACTTTGCCGCCACCCAGTCACCGACAGCGGGAAAATCGCCGTAGTTAAGTGTGCAGTACCTCATCTTCCCCGAGATCTCCGCCAGATATTCTCCATCTGTACCTATTATGTTATAAAGCCCCTTATGTCCCTCCGATATCCTCGCAGGCTGTAATTCATCTTTGATTTCCAGATTTTCAAACTGTGTTTTAAAAAATTCGTTCCAGCCTAAATCTTCCAGATTCATTTTCAACTCCTTTACAAGACTGTTCCAAGAAGATTGGCAAAATCACTGGCACTGTTATGCCAACCAAAAAGGATACGTGTTTGCATTTTTATATAGTAAATGTGTTGTGGAGTTTTCTATTGAGGAAACCCCCGGCTTTTCGCGCCCGGGGCCATAATAAAAAAAGGCCACCCAGAAGAGTGGCCTTTTTTGTATCAGATAAAATATCTCAGCCTGCTGACCTTTCGGGACGCGATCCAACATTTATTTTATTTTTTACCACATCCATATTCACGCCTCCTTTCAACAGGTTAAATTTAATATTATTTGAAGTATCTAGTATCTAGATATTCTTCTTTAACAGCAAAAATGTCAAGGTTAAAAAATCCCGCTATGCTACCATTTTTTCGCACACCAGGTCACCGACTTCCATTGTGCTGTAACCCATTTTGCCTGCATCCATGCTTTCCAGCTTATTTGCAGTTACGTATTTCACTGATTCTTCTATATTATCCGCTGCTTCCTGTTCCCCAAGGGTTTCAAGCATCATGGCTGCAGCACAGATGGCGGCCAGCGGATTGATAACTCCCTTGCCCGTATATTTAGGGGCAGAACCACCGATCGGTTCAAACATGCTTACGCCTTCCGGGTTGATATTGCCTCCGGCAGCAAGACCCATACCTCCCTGGGTAATAGCGCCAAGGTCGGTAATGATATCACCGAACATGTTTCCTGTAACGAGCACATCAAACCACTCGGGATTTTTTACCATCCACATGCACGTGGCATCCACATGAAAGTATTCCCTTTTTATATCAGGATATTCTTTCTGTCCCATTTCATGAAATGCGCGGTTCCACAGGTCATATATATAGGTCAATACATTTGTTTTTCCTACCAGAGCGAGCGTATTGTTCTCCCCCTTTCCCTGTGCCTTTTTACCGTATTTCCTCGTGTATTCAAATGCATATCTTAAGCACCTGTCAACCTGGTGCCTGTTGTAGACCGCAGTCTGGACTGCTACCTCATGGGGAGTTCCTTTCATGGTAAAACCGCCGACACCTGTGTACTGGTCTCCGGTATTTTCTCTTATTACGCAATAATCTATTTCTTTCGTGCCTTTATTTTTCAGCGGTGTATCAACCCCTGGATAGAGCCTGACCGGCCGCAGGTTTATATACTGATCAAGCTCAAACCGCGCCTTAAGGAGGATGCCTTTTTCCAGGACCCCGGGAGGGACATCCGGATGTCCTATCGCACCGAGGAGAATGGAATCAAATTTTCTTAAATTATCCAGATCCTTGTCAGACAGTGTTTCACCGGTTTTCATGTAGCGTTCGCCGCCGAAATCAAAACTGGTTGTTTCGTATTCGAATCCGTATTTCGAAGAAGCTGTATTTAAAACCTTGAGAGCTTCGGCAATCACCTCAGGGCCGGTACCGTCACCCGGAATAACTGCAATTTTATACATGTCGATTTTCCTTTCGCATTTGTATTATTTAAAAAAAAATTGATAATATGGGAATGATAAGCGGGTGTCAATTATTTATGAGGTAAAGAGTGATGACAGATTTTATTCAGGTATTTATTACGGTCAATGACAGGTCAAAAGCAAAAGAAATTGCAGGAACACTGCTTGAAAAACGACTGGCCGGCTGTGTACAGATCAGTGGGCCTTTGTCAAGCTTCTACAGGTGGGAGGGGAACATAGTCGAAGATCAGGAATGGCTTCTTATCATTAAATCAAATAACGAGCTTTTTCCTGAGCTGGAAAAGGAAGTAAAGCGGGTTCATCCCTATGAGGTCCCCGAAATACTGGCCCTACCTGTTTCAGATGGAAACGAGGCATATTTGAAGTGGCTAAAGAAAGAACTCAAATCAGTAATTTCCGGTTAAGAAATTGCATTTAATGGATGCGATGAAGTTCCGGTGATGCCGCTTTTCCCGAAAACATATACGAACCTCGCCCTGCTATGGTTTTGATTTTTAAGGATTAAAACCTTTTTCATTTTGAGAACCTTAAGTACATAATCCTTAAAAATAAAACACATGTACGGAGGTTGTTCGATCCTATCCTGAAAAATGATGCATTTGCCGGATCAACGCCCATGGAGGTCGCATATATAGTCTTTAGTAATAGCAGCAAGTGCAATTTTATAACCGGAAATTACAGAACTCAAATAGAATTTCTTCATATTTGATTGTTCAAAGGCCGAAAAAATTTGAAAATTTGCACATTTTATTGTGCATCGATGCACTATAAAATGTGCATTTATCGTTTTTTGTGACAAAGTTTTCTCCTTGTTATCCCATGTCCTTATCTGCTCATCAGCCCTAACCCCTTGTAAATATTATATCTGAGTAATTTAGTTTGTAAAAGTAAGATAAAATCAGGTGTTTGGCATAAAATTTGTATCGTATCAGATAGAAAGAACTGCTGAAGAAAAGAATTTTAGCTGTTTAGCGGGGACGAAAAAAATGAATATACTTTTAGTTGAAGATGATCCTGCAGTAAGGAAGATGACCATTAATCTGCTTCAACACCTTGACTGCAAAGTAGTAGCGGTTGAAGGTGCTCATGATGCAATCAGAATAATAAAGGAACAAAACGATGGTTTCGATCTTGTATTGACTGATTATTCCATGCCGGACATGGATGGCATTGAACTGGCAATGCACCTTAAAAGAATTATACCCGGCATGCCCGTAATCCTTTGTACCGGTATAGATAGTTCCAATGATCCCGATATGATATCCGGGACAGGTGTTTCCGAGATCTTAACAAAACCATATACAAAAAACGAACTTGATCTTTCCATCAGGCGTGCAACAGCAAGGTAATCATGTGTTTCCTGCTTTGGGCCGTGTCATTTTCAAGAGATATCTTCCCGCCATTCCGGTTTCTGCATAACTTTAATCCGTGCTTTTACTAATGACTATGGCTTTTCCTGCCGTTTCTCTTCAGGTGCTGCTCCGCCTGATACATGAATGTACGTATTGCAGCTTCTCTTCCTGGCTGAACACTGGAATCGTACGGTGTATCCAGGTAGGGAATTCCCATTTTGTTCATTACAGGGCCTATTACTGCTGACGTGGTTGTGCTGGGCATGCAGGTAAAGGGGTATACATTTACTATGCCGTTGAAGCCTTCCCTTGCATATTCAAGAATGCCCGAAATGCTCAGGCATGCTTCCGTACCGATTTCAAAACTGAACAGATCATCTTCTGTCGACACACTGTCGAGATGACTTACTTTATGATCTCCTGCGATGTCCAGTAATACCCTGACCCGGTCGTATACCTGTTTCTGTCTCAATTCCTGGTAAAACAGTTCCGCTCTGAATTTTGCCACTTTTTTTATAGAACTGATTATGTCCTGGAACCTGAACTGTTTCAGGTTAAGCCTCAACTCTGAGCTTACACCCTTGAATTCACTGTAGCTGATAAAATTGAGCCACTCTATAAGTGAGGCATTTACGACCTCCGCTCCATGTTTTTCAAGGGTTTTTATAAGGTCCTGATTTGAGCGGGTATGGGTCCTGAGATATATTTCCCCGACTATGCCTATGAGAGGTTTTTGAGGAATATCACGGTCGATTATCGCTTTTGATTCATTAACTATCTGCTCCAGCCTGTACATGATTTTCCCGAAATCCTTGCTGACACCGTATTTTTCAAAGTGAATCTCCATTTGCCCCAGTGCCTGTTCAATAAATTCATCAGCCATTCCCCCTGTTTTTTCATAGGGTCGTATTCTCCACAGGAGCCTGTCCAGGATATCACCTATGAGGAGGGCAAAGAAGCTCGATTTCCTGAGAGCAACGGCCTTTTTTTTGTCGATTAATCCGGCAAGTGAGTAGCCGTCGTCAGTTGTAATGGAGCTGATTTTCAGATCTTTAAATTCAGGAAATGAATCCAAAACTATTCTCTGGTATTTGTTGTACATACCAAACCGGCATGGGCCTCCTGCCTCAAGAAGAAAATAGATATAATCATTTATATTAAAATCTTTTCCTCTTGTCTCCTTTTCCGTTTTCATATGGTGGAGAATGTCCCCAAGAGTCACCTGGCATGGAAAACATTCTTTCCCGGAGCTGTACTCAAGCCCGAGATCAAGCCCTTTAAAGGTGTCCATAACAAGGGCATTGATGCCAAAACCGCGAAATGTAGCGGCGAGAAGCCGGCAGGCGGTCTTGTTCATCTCCGGGATGAGGACTGTTTTACCCTTGAGATTAAAGTGACCGACATTCTCCGAAAATGATTGAAATGATCTTATCTCTGTCGCGGACATATTGAACCTTTCTCAATTCGCAAGCATAACCCTTTTTTCTGACTTCCTGTTGAGCTTGAACATGATGTTTTCGATAACATTCTTATATGCCTCAAGCCTGGTCATAACCCCTGCAACCGCACTGTGTTCATCAAGCTCGAGAATAAGCGAAGGCTTTTCTCCCATTACATGCTTATAAAAATGCTCAATAAATGAATCAGCACCGCAACTGAAATTTGTCAGGTGCATACCGAAAAAATTAGGATTGTGCCTGATAAATTTTGCAGTCCTTAAAATTTGGCTCCCCAGGCCCCAATACATATTGGAAAAGTCAGACAGATCGATATCCGATACATCCAGATAATCCATGGGCAACGCCTTTAATCCTATTTTTGCAAGGTTCTGGCCGAGTCTCAGGTTCAGCCTTTCATCATAAAGATTATAGGGCCTTCCGGTTACAATAACCATGGGTTCATCAGGATTATGATTGCTTAATATTTCTCTTCCGGCTTCATGAATTTCGCCTATAAAGGCCTTATGGCGTTTCATTGCATAATTCAGCGCGTCTCTGATCTCTGCATGGGATCTGCCAAGTATGCCTGATACCTGTTCCGCAATCTCGATGGAGAGTGTCGGGAGGTCATTTTGCAGATGCAGGATCGGGCCTATTACTGATTTTTTATCTATATTGAGTGCGGCGTTCAGCATGTATTTATTTGCCTGGACAAGCGGGCAATAAAAGCCCTTTTCATTTTTGTCTTTTGTTTCCATGTTGATAAGTACAGGCAAAAAAAGATAACGGGTTTTTCCCGCGAGGGATTTTACGTGTCCGTGGGAAACCTTTATCGGGAAGCATGTTTCGGCAGTCATGGACTCGATACCCATCGCGGCAATGTGATTGTTTGTAGGAGCACTGAGTACAGGCCTGAATCCAAGCCGGTCAAAAAAATGAATCCATAACACAGCAGTCTGCAATGTATAAATAGACCTCTGTATGCCTACGGTCGGTTTTCCATCGATTTGCATCATCGGCTCATCCGATATTACATCATATAGTCCGGCAATATATCTTTCCCATATTTCATCCCGCTGCCGGAAGTAATTTTCCTCCTTCTTCCCGGAGCTTCTCACTATATCGTATCTTCCGCATTCTCCTCCCCAGACGCTCCTCCTGCCGTCAAAATCATAAATTTTGAGTTTACACTGGTTATGGCAGGCCGGGTCAGCAGTGCATATCTTTTCGGCATAATCCATCCGGTCGTTTATACAGTTTTCAATACCCCTGAACCGGCTGCCCTCGTTTTCAAAGGATGACATCATTTCCTTTACCTTAAGGGCCGCACCATAGGCGCCCAGCACCTCCCTGTGTCTGGGTACAATAAGGCCCTGCCCGAGGATATTTTCAAATGCGGCGACAACACCTTTGTTTAACGACGGCCCGCCAAGAAACATTATCCTGGTCCCTATTTTTCTTTTTCCAACAACCCTGTTGAGGTAGTTATGAGCTATGGCATAACACAAGCCGCCGATAAGGTCCTCCTTTGATGCACCCCTCTGGTGATAACTGACCAGATCCGATTCCATAAAGACAGTACATCTTTCCGCCAGTTTTATAGGGGTACGGGACGAGAGTGCAATTTCCTGGAATTCCTCTGCAATATTGATCTCATATTTGTTGGCAAGTTCATGCAGAAAACTGCCGGTCCCGGCAGCGCATACCTTGTTCATATCAAAATCCAGCGGGTAGCTGTTTGTAACTGATATGTATTTGGCATCCTGGCCGCCTATTTCAAAGATTGTGTCGATTTCAGGATCTATTTCAACAGCACCACGGGCATGAGCGGTTATTTCATCTATGATAAGATCGGCATTTAAAAAGTCACCCACTACATTCCGCCCCGAACCTGTTGTCGCTATACCCTTGAGCACTATTCTCTTATCCGCCTCATCGCGCACGATTTTTAAAAGTGTCTGCGTGACTTCAACAGGTTTTCCCCTGGTATGTATGTATGCCTTGTGAATAATGTCTCCCTTTTCATTTATTATTGCATACTTGGTTGTTGTAGATCCTATATCCAGACCTAGATAAGCCGGGACTTCTCTACCTGAAAGCACGGCTCTTACTTTATTGTCTTCATCAAAATGGGTCTTTTTTATTTCCAGCCTGTGTGCAACCGGCAGGTTATCGTAATGTCCTCCGGTGTGTTTTTTTAGGAGTTCAGGGTTTATATTATTCCTGATGCCTTCTTCCATGGCCTGAAGTGCCACGCCTATGGCGCCGGCCGATGTGTTGTATGCGGGGACGATCAATCCGGGGAAATACTGCCTGAATGCCTTTACCTGTATCTCGTTCATGGAGAGACCGCCGATAAACAGGATGGGGGCTTCGAGTATCCTGTTTGATACGATTGTACTTATATAGTTCCTGGCGTTTCCAAGGTGCAGGCCGTAAATGATATTTTCAAGCCGCTCCCCCTTGTTCTGGAGGTGGATCATATCCGATTTTGTAAAGACAGTACACCTGCATGCAACATGGGACGGACGGTCACTTTTGAGCCCGAGAGCTATAAAATCCAATAATATCCTGTCTATGTCCTGATCTTTTACATTCTTCCTGTCATATATGGATGTTGCCAGGCGCTGGGCCTGCTGATCAATGAACGACCCGGTACCCGAGGCGCAGGGGCCGTTTGTATTGAAGTATTCCAGGTCCCATGTTCCATTGTTGCGTCCGATCTGAAAAAGGGCAGTGTCCTGCCCCCCCATGCTGATTATCGACCTTACTTCAGGCTCGATAGACAGGGCTCCTTTTACCTGGCATATGGTTTCAAATTCATAAAACCCGTTAAGCCGGGCACTTATCTGTTCCCCATGGTTACCTGTAAATGCCACAGCTTCTATGTTGTCTTTACCAAACCTGTCCAGCACATCGATAAGAAGGGCATGGACCGAATCTTCTACTTTACCGAAATGCCTGTGATATGGAGATTCATATACTATGCTCCCGCTTTTATCGATAACAACGGAATTGATACTGACCGAACCCGCGTCAATGCCTGCGTAATAGCTATTGGAGTTGTCCTTGTCAGATAAGTGGCTCATTTATGCATCCCTTCAATGTTATTGTTAAATGATAGTTTTCAGGAATAGCTACACAGAATGCAAATAATGAAATAACATGTTTTAACCGGAAGTGTAGAACAGGTTTCCGCCATGTTTCTGTTCCCTGATATGCCCTTTAATCTTCAATTCCTTGATCAGCCGCTCTGTTTCATCCCCGTGTAAACTCAGGGACTTTGAGATATCATCCGCAGTTACAGGGCGCCTTCTGGCCATTTCAATAATCTGATTGATCTTTGAATCAGGAATATTCTTTCTACTCTTAAGCGGTGATGCCGCAATAACCTCAGTATTATTTCCGAGGTAGTTTTTTATCTCTTCCAGTTTTTCATTGCTTAATGAAATGGCACTCGGGTCTGACGGCGGCCTTACGACGGTATTCAACTGCACCTTATCAGGACTGATTTCATCGATAACCCTGGATATGCCCGAGATTTCTTTATCAGTATCATTTATTCCGGAAAGGAGTACAACCTCGATAAAATATTTCCCCGAATATTCTTTTCGCATCTCCTTTAAACCCCCGATGATATCGTTGAGACCCAGGTCGGGGTGCGGCCGGTGAATCCTGTCGTGTGTTTCAGTATAGATCGATGAAAGGGTTGGTATAAGGATATCAACTTCCTTTATTTTTTCCCGTATATTCCTTTTCCACAGCAGAGAGCCGTTTGTTAAGAGTGCAATGGGTATTGAAGTCAACTTTTTTATTTCCGAGATTACATACCCGATATCCCGGTTAAGCGTCGGTTCACCGGACCCGGCAAGGGTGATTACGTCGGGAGGAGTCTTTGAAAGGACATCCTTCAGTTCCTCGATTACTTCCGAAACCGGGACAAATGACGAAGGTTCCATGATCCGGTCAGTCGTTTTGCCCACCTGGCAATAGATGCAGTCATAAGTGCAGGTCTTATGCGGTATAAGATCAATACCTAACGACAGCCCTAATCTTCGCGAAGGGACCGGACCGAATATATGGGGCATACACTTTTCTCCAGTTAAAAGTATTGATCAGGATAATAAAATTAAGAATATTACACAAGAAAAAACTAATATCAGTTATCTTGACAGAAATTAACTGCTAATATAGATTTCAATCATCTACACAATTATCATGTCAACTTTAAAGCTTGCTTCTACCTCAAGTGCCTCGGGAGGTTAAAATGGGACGTTTTTTTCGATGGCTTATACTTGTCATTATTCTCGCCGGAATCGGTTATGCAATATACTATTATTCCCGGCCCGAGCCTATAAAGATCAAACTGGCAACAGTTGAAAGGGGCACTGTTGAGAATACCGTAGCCAATACCCGGGCCGGAACAATAAAGGCCTGCCGGCGCACAAAGCTCTCTCCAAGTATGGGGGGGCAGATAGCTAAACTCCCGGTCAAGGAGGGTGACCGGGTTAAAAAAGGCGACCTCCTTTTAGAACTCTGGAACAAGGATATTTTAGCCGAGCTTGCCCAGGCAAAAAATGAAGCGAAGGCATCAGAGGACAAATCCGTAGCTGCCTGCCTGCAGGCAGCGAATGCCGAAAGAGAGGCAAAAAGACTTAATGAATTAAGAAGAGCGGGTGCTGCATCGGAAGATCAGACAGATAAGACAGTGACACAGGCAAAGGCATTAGCTGCAGATTGTAAGGCCGCAAAGTCATCTGCTGTTATGAGTGAATCTCAGATAAAGGTAGTGGAAACAAATCTTGAGCGGACACGACTCTATGCACCATTTGACGGAATAATAGCCAAGGTGACAGGTGAGTTGAATGAGTACCTTACCCCGTCGCCTCCGGGGATACCCACTCCTCCGGCAGTTGATCTTATAGATGATTCGTATTTTTACGTAACTGCACCCATTGACGAGGTTGACGCGCCCAAGGTTAAAACAGGCCTTGAAGCAAGGATAACCCTCGATGCCTTCAGGGGTAAGTCATTCCCCGGATTTGTATCCAGAATAGCTCCATATGTTACTGATGTGGAAAAACAGGCCAGAACAGTGGATGTTGATGTAAAGTTCAAAAATACTGATGTTACCAGGGAAATGCTCGCAGGCTACAGTGCGGATGTAGAGATAATACTGGATTCCAGGAAGGATACTCTCAGAATTCCGACAGAAGCGATACTTGATGAAAAAAGAGTGTTCCTCTGGGCCTCTTCCGAAGGAATAATAAAAGAAAGGATAATCAAAAAAGGAATATCCAACTGGGCTTATACTGAAGTTCTTTCCGGACTCAAGGAGGGGGATCAGATAGTCGTGAATGTTGACATAGCCGGAGTCGAAGACGGGGCTGCCGCTGAGATTTCTCAGGATAAAGAATGATCCGGTTAAATGACATAAGCAAGGTTTTTAGGGTGGGAGAAGAGGATGTACATGCCCTTGACAGGGTCAGTATTGGTATAGGAGCAGGGGCGTATATTGCGATAATGGGGCCATCCGGGTCCGGTAAATCAACTCTTCTCAATATTATAGGACTTCTTGACCGGCCTGACAGCGGGACATATCACCTAGATAACGTAAACACTACCGAGCTTACCGATGACCGGCAGGCATCGGTAAGAAGGCATAAGATAGGCTTTGTGTTCCAGTTTTTTCATCTGGTCCCGAGACTTACCGCCGCAGAAAATGTCGAACTTCCCCTCATGCTGGCAGGGATAGATCCAGGGGAGCGGAAAGAACGTGTAAAAAAGGCCCTGGCAGCAATGGAGCTTTCTAACCGGGCTGACCACAGGCCTGACCAGTTATCAGGGGGGCAGCGCCAGCGTGTGGCTATCGCACGCGCGATGATAATGGAGCCAGGTGTTATACTCGCTGATGAACCGACAGGCAATCTTGACCGTACCTCGGGCATGGAGGTCGTAAATATACTGGAAGAACTGAACAATAGGGGGATCACCCTTATTATAGTTACACATGATCCCGAGCTTGGAAAAAGGGCTAAAAGAAGAATCCAGATGATGGACGGAAAGGTGTCAGAGGATACTGACTCACACTAAAATGAGAATATCGGATATTTTCAGATTCAGCTTCAAGGCCTCATCGGGCCATTCAACCAGGACCCTGCTTATGCTCCTGGCCATGGCTATCGGTGTGGCTTCGGTGATAATTTTCACCTCCCTTGGTGAAGGTGCAAAGAGATATGTCACAAGGGAGTTTTCATCACTTGGAAGCAATATTTTGATTATTCTTCCCGGGCGGTCTGAAACAACCGGAGGACCGCCTCCACTCCTGGGGCAGACCCCGAGGGATCTTACTCTTGAAGATGCCATTGCACTCACGCGCAGCTCCTATATCAGGTATGTTGCTCCAATTACAATAGGATCGGCGCCTGTATCCTTCGGAGATAAAAGCAGGGAAGTATTTATTATGGGATCGACCCCCAATATCTTTGAGATAAGGCAGCTGGCAACAGCCCAGGGAAAATTCCTCCCTCCGGGAGATCCTACAAAGGGTGAAGGAGTATGTGTGGTAGGATACAAACTCAGAAAAGAGCTCTTTGGCAACATGTCACCTCTGGGTGAGTGGATTCGCATTGGTGAAAGGCGTTTCAGGATTATAGGGGTACTGGCAAAAAAGGGGCAGTCTCTGGGGATGGATATGGGTGATGTAGTAATTATACCGGTAGCATCGGCACAGGCACTTTTCAATACTTCCGCCCTTTTCAGAGTCCTGGTGCAGGCAAAGGGGCATGAACTGATACAAAAGGCAAAGAAGAGTATTATCAGCATTATCCGTGAAAGACATGATAATGAGGATGATATTACCGTGATAACGCAGGATGCCCTCCTTTCGACATTTGACCGGATCATCAGAGCCCTGACGCTGAGTATTGCAGGGATAGCGGCCATAAGCCTTCTGGTAGCAGGCATACTGATAATGAATGTGATGCTCATTGCTGTGTCACAAAGACGGTCTGAGATAGGCCTGCTTAAATCTATTGGCGCAAAGAACAGTCAGGTCCTGAGTCTCTTTCTTGTTGAATCGGCATTGCTGTCTATTCTGGGGGCAATGCTGGGTGTTGTAATTTCTTTTATTGTTATATGGGTTTTTATGCGAATGGTGCCTGCGTTCCCCATAGCCGTACCTTTATGGGGGTTGTCTTCCGCTGTAGGCATAGCTGTTGCTGCCGGTGTTGTTTTTGGTGTAATGCCTGCAAGAAGGGCATCTGCACTTGATCCTGTTGAGGCTTTATCGAGGAGGTAGGCGGGAGGTATGCGGTTTAAGTGCAATCAATACGGAAATCAGATGTTTGAAGTTACTCATTTTATTGGGAATGGCCCAGGGCTCAAGGCGCAGGGTACAAGGTTGAAAACAATTTCGGAGAAATTTAATTGTTTATTAAGGATACGATAAAACTTTCCTTCAGCGCCCTGAGGGATCAGCGGATGAGGAGTTTCCTGACTGCCATGGGTATTGCAGTAGGTATTGCCTCTGTGGTCCTCCTGACATCCCTTGGTGAAGGTCTGCACAGGTTTGTCCTGGCTGAGTTCACCCAGTTCGGTACAAATCTTATTGCCGTAAATCCGGGCAAGACCGAAACAACAGGAATGCCTGGGGCATTGATCAGCAATGTCAGGCCGCTGACAATAGAAGATGCCATGGCTCTTAAAAAGATACACAGGATAATCGATGTGATCCCGTTTGTTCAGGGGACTGCCACGGTTGAGTTTGAGGACAGGAGCAGGAGTACCAACATCTTCGGAGTAGGACCAAAGGTACCCGAAGTATGGAAGATTAACGTGGCAGTGGGAAGGTTTCTTCCTGAGGATGATCCGAGGACACCAAGGGCCTTTGCCGCTTTGGGGAGCAAGGTGAGGCAGGAGCTGTTCGGCGATGAAAATCCCCTTGGTAAAAAGATCCGGATAGGGGGAGAACGATATATTGTTACAGGTGTAATGGAAAATAAGGGGCAGATGCTCGGCTTTGATCTTGATGATGCCGTGTATATCCCAACACGCAGGGCCCTTGCCATGTATAACCGTGAAAGTCTCATGGAGATCGACCTGCTTTATGAGGCGGACAGCAACCCGGATAAGATAGTAAAGAATATAAAGAAGATGCTGATGGCAAGGCATGGATACCGAGGATTTTACCATTACAACACAGGACCAGATGATGGATGTACTTGGCTCTATATTGAATATACTCACAATAGCCGTAGGCGCCCTTGGAGGTATCTCACTTATTGTCGGTGGTGTTGGTATCCTCACTATAATGACGATAGCTGTAAATGAAAGAACTACCGAGATCGGTCTGTTAAGGGCAATAGGCGCAGGACGCGGTCAGATCCTGGCTGTATTTCTCGGTGAGGCAATTGTCCTCTCGGCCCTGGGAGGGCTGGCAGGGCTTTTAATGGGCACAACCGGTGCAATACTCATTGATATATTCGTGCCTGCACTTCATACGCATACGCCTTTGATATATATAGCAATATCGGAATTTACCGCGATACTTATCGGCCTCATGGCAGGTGTCTTGCCGGCAAGACATGCGGCAATGCTTAATCCTATAGAGGCTTTAAGAGCGGAATAGGAGGATTCATAATGCAGTACAGCAGGGATGATTTTTCCATATTGTCTGAACTCAGACTTGATTACCCGCCGGTCGGTATCAGGTTTTCACCTTTACCTCCTGATAACATTTCAAGACTGAAGGATAAACTCAGCCTTTGTGAAATGCTTGTCACCGCTCAGAAGGGGGAAATCTTCTATGCTGACAAAGAAAATCATGCCTGTGAAGCCGGCCTTTATGTAAAGCCTGTAACAGCTTAAAAAGTTGGAAATGTAATCAAGGCAGCAGCAACTGCAATTATGTGAGACATCCTGAAAAGTACGATTTTTAAAATGGAAACGCGAGCACGAAAAATTTTTCGCACCCGCATGTTAAAATAGAATCATTTCTTTGACTTTTTAGCAGGCTTTCTGGACGAGGATTTTTTCTTTACCTTCGCGATCATCTCTTCAACTTCTTCGTAACCTTCGCTGTAGAAATTTTCCTCTTCCGGGTCAAGTTCTCTGAGCAGTCTTAGAAACTCTCCGGCATGCTCTTTTTCTTCATCGGCAATGTCCATTAAAACTGTCTGGGCCAGCTTGTCGTTTGTACTCTCTGCTGTCTGCTGATAAAGCTGTATGGCTTCATACTCTGCTGCAATCATGAATCTGATTGCACGTACAAGCTCTGATTTGGTTAATTTTCTATCATTTTTAAGTGCTGAAAACGGACTGCTGAATTCGGGCATTTCTTTTCTCCTTTCTGGTTTTGTGGATTAATTAATTATACACTAAATATATTTCATCTGCAATTAATCCGGTCAGGCCTGATGGTTGAATCCTCCGGCAGCCCCTTTTTATCGTAATCATTCCATACGCCGAAGATTCCCAGTTTCTGGGCACCTCCCACATCCCATTCAAGGTTGTCTCCGACGGCCCAGCATTCTTCCGGTCCAAGCTTCAACCTTTCCAGTGCTTTCCGGTATACCCTTTCATCCGGTTTCCCGAAACCCTGCTCCCCTTCAATGAGTATAACCCTGAAATATTTTTCAAGGCCGAATCTTTCTATCTTTGCCCTCTGTATTTTCTTTTCCCCGTTTGTCATCATGGCCAGGGCGACATTATTTTCATACATATACTCAATAGTCTCTTTTGCCCCTTTGAACAGGTAAAGCTCTTCTTCTCTTCTTCTTTGAAATGCCTCTCCCATTTTATGGGCAAGAGGAATATCATTAATACCGAGCTTTTCAAACACCATCTCCATTACTTCTCTTCTGGCCTGGTCCAAATCACTTCTTCCTATCCTGTGTCTCTCTGTATCGGACCAGTACCAGTGGCTTACCGCCTTTATGGTTCTGTAGAGTAATCCCGGTTCGAGTTTGTCATTTTCCATTGAAAATTCACTGCACACCTGTTTCCAGATGGGTTTTGAGATTTCGCTGTAGGCAATAATAGTATCATCCAGATCAAATAAAATTCCCTTTGGAAGCATTTTCTCTCCTTTTTTCATCTCTCAATAATCTCATTTCTTTTGGGCCCCACTGAAATCAACCTGATCGGCACTTTAATGAGTCCCTCTATCCTGTCTACATATCTTTTTGCCTCATCTGGAAGTTCATCAAATGAATTTGCACCCGTAATATCATATCGCCAGCCTTTTAAAAACTCATAAACAGGTTCCGTCTTTATTAAATCGGAGATAGAAGACAACACACTCAATGTTATTCACATCTTTAATAAAAATGAATGCAGAAAACTCGGGCTTATATACCCGGCAAAGGGTATATACTCCATTGCCGCAAGAGAATTCATCACCATACTGAAATCTTTTCTGAAAGATAAAAACAGGCTTTAGTTTTCTATTTTAAAATGCTAATATTCCATCGATTTAGATTCTTGCCTTAAAACATAAGCTTCGAACCTTAAACTTTGAATTTTGAACCGTACACCTTATGCCGGTTTAACAATGCCAAATAAGTAATTGAAATACAGTGATTATAGAATTTTCAGAACATTAATTAAGGGAAGAAAATGCCAGCACTTGAAGCTCGAAACCTCACTAAATATTTTGATATCCTTAAAGCGGTGGACAATGCCTCGTTCGAAATTCCCGAAGGCTCTATCTTCGGTCTTATCGGTCGTAATGGCGCAGGTAAAACAACCACTATCCGGATGCTCATGAATATCTATGTACCAAGCTCAGGAGAGATAATATTCAGGGGTAAACCTGTTGATCATGAATTCCGGGCAAGGGTGGGGTATCTGCCAGAAGAACGTGGCCTCTATAAAAAGATGAAGGTCCTTGAGACAATCCTCTTTTTTGCAGAAATCAAAGGTAAAAAAGGGAAACGCATAACTCAAAGGGCAAAGGAATACCTCGAACGTTTTGACCTGACAGACAGGATGAATTCAAAGCTGGTGACTCTTTCAAAGGGTAATCAGCAGAAGGTGCAATTCATATCGACAATTATCCATGATCCTGACTTTATTGTCCTTGATGAGCCTTTTTCCGGGCTGGACCCGATAAATACCAACCTCCTCAAGGATATAATCATTGAGAAGAAGAAGGAAGGGAAGGTTATTATATTTTCCACGCATCTTATGGATTTTGCCGAAAAGCTGTGCGACCATATTGCAATGATCGATAGAGGAAAGATTATCTTAAATGGTAATCTAAGCGATATCAAAGCCGATTTTTCAAAGAATAATGTAAGGCTGACATATGAAGGGGATATCTTTTTTCTTGATAATCACCCGATTGTCGATAATATCGCGGATTTTGGAAACAGCGTGGGAATCTCGTTGAAAAGCTCTGACCAGTCACAGGAGTTATTGAGACTGCTGCTTGAACATAATGTGAAGGTAATCAGTTTTGACAGTAATAACATATCCCTTAACGAGATATTTATCGACCTCGCCGGAAGCACGGCAAAGGAGGAAATGAGCTTTGTTCAATTATAGAATACTCGCAGTCATCAAAAGAGAATTGCGTGAGAAACTCATGTCAAAGGCATTTATTTTTATGACCCTGTTAATGCCTGTTATTATGTTTGCCATAATGGGGTTTCAGGCATTAATGGTTCTTTACCAGGGTGATAAAGGGACAAATATTGTAATTGCAACTGAATCACAGGATTTGACAGACGCATGTAAAAAGGTCTTTTCCGATCTGGATTTTATAAAGAATGGAACATGGACTGTTTTCTACAAAACTTTGTCCGCTGATAAACTGAAATCCTATATTGACAGCAAAAAGAAAGAACTTCTCTCAAACAAGCTTACAGGCATTGTTTTTATTCCCAAAAAGGCATTTGAAGATAAACACGTGGACTATTATGCCAGGACACCAAACAAGCTGGCAATATACGAGAAAATGAATGGCCCGATAAATAATGTGCTTATAGATCAATATTTCTCGACAAAGTCCTTAACCAAAGAAGAGCTGAATTTTGCCAGGATGTCGGTAAAATTCAATAATTTTAAGGTCTCACAAGATAATAAAATAGTAGAACAGGGCGTTGGAAATATCATCCTGGCCTATCTATTCGCTTTTTTACTTTATTTAAGCCTTTTGATGAGTGGTACGATGACCATGTCATCTGTTCTCGAAGAGAAGACCAGCAAGGTCGTAGAGGTACTTCTTTCAAGTGTCAACAGCAGGGAATTGATGGCAGGGAAGATTATCGGGACTTCGGTCACATCACTCTCGCAAATGGTAATATGGCTTCTGCCGCTGATTATCCTGATGACAACGTCATGGATCACCCTGCCTGATAAATTTCAGTTTGATATCAGCCTGGGTTACCTTGTTTATTTTCTAATCAATTTTTTTCTGGGGATGCTTATATTCCAGGGGCTGTTTGCAATGGTTGGCGCGATTTTTAATGATACACAGGAGGCCCAGCAGGGTGTATTTCCGGTCATTCTCCTTATAATGATACCGTTCTTTATCTCCTTTACGATGGCCAGAAATCCGGATAATCAGCTGGCGGTTATTGGTTCTTATCTGCCCTTTGCAACAATCATTGTAATGCCATGCAGATTTACACTGGTTGATATGTCCTTTATTCATCCCCTCATATCATGCTTGATCAACATCGCAACGCTGGCGGTTATTTTCCCTGTTGCAGGCAAAATATACAGGGTGGGTATCCTGCGTGCCGGCACAAAACCGACCTGGAAAGAAGTGATAAAGTGGGTCAGATCACCGGAGTAGCGTCACTGCATCTGGTGCCAACCGGTATCGTGAATTAGATATGCAATATGAAAAGCACTAACCTCTTAAAAAGCAAGGATTAAACATTATGACCGATTTGAAAAAAATAAATAAATACGGCGAAGAGATAGAGAAACTCCTGAAACTCAAAACATCTCCCTTAGCCATTAAGTTTATTGAAAGGGAGGATGAGATCCCTGACTGCGCCGTTCGTCCCAAAAGAGACAGTGGGACACACCTGGCGCAGTGCCAGGCATTTGCCATGTCCAGAAGAGAAGGTGCGACAGTGGCAATACTCAGAGACGATCAGTGGTGCTGGGCCCCGCTTGTTGCATATGGGCTTGTCGATTCAGGCGTCATCGATTGTGAAGGTGATGATGTTGATCCGCATATAAAAGGGATACTCAAGTGGACAAAGGAACTTTCGGATGAACTTCCTTCTCTTCCAGCAGGAAAATACATCGGAGTATTATCCGCGCCATTGAATACAGCTCAGTTTATGCCTGATGTAGTGATGATCTATTCAAACAACGGACAGTTAAGAAGCATGCTGATGGCCCTGAAGTTCAGGCCCGGTTATTCTGTCGAATCGGATCTTGAGGCATTTGACTCATGCGTTTATTCCCTGGTACCTGTTTTCCTCAATGGCAAATACCGGGTCACATTCCCTGATCCCGGTGAATACGAAAGGGCATTGGTAGGTGAAGACAAGGTCATATTTTCATTGCCGACAACCAGGCTGGATGAATATGTGGAAGCACTAAAGCAGCTTGACCGGATGGGGCAGGGATACACCGGATTAAAAAAGGCTATGCAGCCGGATTTCCCCAGACCTGATTTTTATGATGTTATTTTTAAGAATGCCGGGCTGGAAGTCAGTAAAAAGTAGTTTGGCCCCTGCATCCAATCTGTCTTTATTTTTGATTCAGTCCGGACATTAGTATTTTTCACGTCCCGGACGGCAGAAAACTACATCTCTTGAAGCCTCACTATAGATAGTTCCTTTAACCTGACCCACCGTTGCATCCGAAATATCAGCATTTCTTATACTTGAAATAAATTGCAGTATAAGGGGAGATATGTATTTAAATTTGTATCGAATACAATTAAACTGTAGTTATTCTTACTTCAGCAGTCGGACACAAGGTATTTATGAGAAAATTTTTCAGGAAAAACTCAATCGTCTCCCACCACCGATCAGGACCGGGGCTTGTCGTCGTTTTATCGATTTATCTGCTCGTTCTTTTATCCGGCAGTCATTCTTTTTGTGAGGAAGCCGGCACATATCAGGTCAAATTTGATGGAATTAAAGACAAGAGCATCCTTGAGCAGATCCGCAGTCTGTCCGTGACACTGGAAATGTCAACAAAACCGGTGGGTTCAGTCAGTATTCTTCGCACACGGGCAAGTGATGATATTGATCTTTTTAAGAAATATCTCAAGTCAGAAGGCTACTTCGATGCAGAGATCAGTGAAAAGATATCAGACAGAAAACCATGGACAGTGACTTTTAATTTTACATTGAATACCCCGTTTATTCTATCTTCTGTAAATGTTAGATTTATTCCTGGTAGTGACAGCAATATAATGGTGCCTGACCTGGTAAAAACCGGCATGATCTTAAATCGCCGCTATCGTTCAAAACAAATTCTGGATGGGGAGGAAAAACTGCTCTACCTTATAA
>CAWFFS010000028.1:0-35662 GCA_963815145.1 uncultured delta proteobacterium | reverse complement strand
GTGCTGCCCCTGCACAGCTTTCATCCGGTAACAGGGAACAGGACGCCGATATCATCTGCCCCTGCGCATACAGGGAAGAGGATGTAAAGGAATTCGGAAGCTGTTACTGCAACCTATATGTAACAAAGGACTGGAATGAAGGTAAAATCCCCCACGCATATGTCCCGGAAAGGAGACCTCCTGAAAAAATGGGTTTTTAATTTTTATAGCTTAAATGAAGCAGGCTTTTAAGTCGTCGATCCCCAGCAAAGCCGGAGGTCTATGACTTCGAATGAGTCATAAATCCCTGCCTACTTAACTCCCTCAAAAACCGAATCAAAGAAGAGCTCCATCTGCCTGCATTGATAAACACCATATTTCTTAAATGTGGCCTTTGTCTTGCCTCATCGGGCTTCCAGTCAAAGAATGCGTGGCTTGCACCCCCGACCTGCACATACTCGACCCTCTGGCCTGCCTTTACAAGCGCATCCATATATGCCTTTACGGAGTCATCCGTGATTAATGGATCTCTGCTTCCGCGGGTAAGATAGTGAGGAATTGCGCGTACCTTTGCATCCGGTATGTTTTTTATCGGTGATATTGCATCTTTCCATGTTTCGTCCGCCCCGGGATCATCAGAATAGGTTTTCAGAAAATCGCCGCCAAAAACACCATAGCTGGGTGCCACAGCCTTAACTGAAGACATGATTTCGTTTCTCACATACTCAACGCTCCTGCCTTTGGGAATATATGAGGGCATAAATTCAAAAACACCCGGTGTTTTACCGAATCCGCCATTACCGATTTTGTCTGCCATGTCTACGGCAGCAGCACATAGATGCCCGCCAGCGCTGTCACCAGTAAGGGCAATCCTTGTCGGATCACCTTTGTATTCTGCGGCATGCTCCATGATATGGGCTATTGCCCCGTAAACATCTCCGATCAGATCAGCCATTGTATTACTGGTTGCATCGCCGTCCCGCTTTCCTGCCCAGCGGTAATCGATACTGCACACGACATATTTTTTATCCCTGGTTAATTCCCTTGCCATGCCTCGCATTATGTCTTCTGTGTTTGCAGCCCATCCTCCTCCGTGGATAATGATGATGATAGGCAGTTTCTTTGCGCCTTTCGGTATATATACATCATACTTGAGAGCCTTGACCCCCGGTTTTGCATACACGACATCCTGGATAACATTCACATGGCTGACCGCACTTTTTTCGATAAAGGAAGCCCCTATATGTTTTTCCTGATCCACGGTAACTTTGAATTCCGGGTTCATGAATTCATGATACATCTGGCCGAACATGCCCTTGACCGAGTAATATCCGGAATCCAGGACGTAACCCTTATCCGGAGTAGCCTTGATCGTTATAACGGTCCCTGCAGCATACCTGCCGTCAGCAGGAGGAGCCGGATTGACCGTGATCTTGCCGTTTATAACCCTGTCTATTGTCACAGAAAACGTATCATTCTGCGCATACAGGGTCCCCGGAAATGAAGCATAAACAAGGGCACTTATCAGACAGATTGCTGTTATTATTCTTTTCATGGATCTTCCCTCTTTAAAATGTTGAACAAATAATGTTAACAGGTGATGTCTAAAAAAACCGGAATAATCGATCAAGGTCCAGGATCTTCTTTTATCAGTATAAACGATATAACAGGAAATAAAAAAATAGTAAATTTCTCGTTTACAAAAAGGTAAAAATGCTGATATGCATCTTATCTTTTATAAATAACTAAATTGAGGAATGAAATGACACTCCCAAAAGGTCTTCGAGTTGAAAAAATAGGCGGAACATCAATGTCCAGGTTCCCCGAAATTATAAAGAATATTTTTTTATATGATCTGGATGATGTTTATAACCGCGTATATGTTGTCTCGGCCTATGACGGAATAACCAATATGCTTCTTGAACATAAAAAGACCCGAGTGCCGGGTATTTACAAAAAATTCAGGGACCGTGAGGATTACAAAACCGCTTTAACAGAATTAAAAACGCATTTATATTCAATTAATGAGGGCTTCGTTGCGGCCGGTTTGAATCTTGATGAGGCAAACCAGTTTATTTCCGAACGAATAGATGCGGCATTCAGGGTATTGAAAAGCATGGATACCGTGCTGGCTTCAGGCTATGTCAACAGGAACGAAGTGCTTCTGGCCGCACGTGAACTGCTGGCTTCCCTTGGAGAGATGCACAGTGCCTATAACTCGGCAAACATCCTGAAACACCTGGGGTATGTGACAACATTTGTTGATCTGAGCGGGTGGCAGGATGACAGGGAATTGTCAATTGACGGGCGTATTAAAGATGCGTTTTCCGCACTTGATACAACAAAGATCATCTGTTTTGCCACAGGGTACACCAAGGGAGTCGAAGGTATTATGCGCGAATTTGACCGCGGATATTCGGAAGTGACCTTCTCTAAAATAGCAGTGCTTCTGAAGGCGGAAGAGGCGATCATACATAAAGAATATCATTTGAGTTCAGGTGATCCCAAAGTCATCGGGGAGGATCATATTCATCCGGTATGCAATACAAACTTTGATGTTGCTGACCAGTTGGCCGATGTAGGAATGGAGGCGATCCACCCCAAGGCATCAAAACCCCTTGAGAATATGAATATCCCGATACGGGTCAAAAATGCCTTTGAACCGGAGCATGATGGAACCCTGATCACCAACAATTACATCGGGCTTGAATCAAAGATAGAACTTATTGCGGGTTCGGACAGGGTGTCATGTCTTGAAGTCCATGAAAACCAGATGGTGGGTGAAGTCGGATTTGACCTTAAAATCATGGAAATCCTTAAAGCGCATAATGTTTCTTATATAAGTAAAATGACAAACGCCAACACCATAGACATGATTATAAATGAGGACGATTGCACTGAAGATCTGGTAAAAGACCTTGGAAAAAGATTTCAGACAGTAACTTTTTTCAAGGCGGCCATTGTATGCGCCATCGGGTCCAATATCGCAAAACCAGGTATATTGGCCGCGGCGACAAAGGCCCTGGCCGATGAGAAAATAAACGTACTTGCCTTTTCTCAGACCTGCAGACAGACCAACATGCAGTTTATCCTTGAAAGGGCGGATTTCAACAGTGCTCAAAGGACATTGCATCGTGCACTTTGTGAATAATCTTTTTCGCGGGAATGACGGGGGAAAAATACCTTCAGACTTTTTACGAGTTCATCAGTAATTGTCTTTTTATTCGTAAAATATCCCCTTCTTCCGGTTTAAAGGGATAATTTCTCATGTCGGGACCCGGGCGGGAATTGGCAAATGGCCTGTTGCAGGCAACTTCGCCGTCATAACCCGCACACCCGCTTGTCCTGAAAGGCTCTCCGGCGTTTATTATTTCCCCCATTTCCCGTTCGGATAACCCGAAATCAAGAAGCATCCCCGAGTCATTGAAATGAAACCTCTGTATATCACCTGCCCGGTTGTCAATAAGGTATCGGGCGATCTGTATCCTCCTGTACTGTTCCATGGGGGGAATGGGGTGCTCTGACATCCGGGAACCCGCTTCCGGGAAGAATGAAAATAAATGGGTCCTGCCTCCCATATCTCTCACCCTCTGGATTACCCCGCACATCTCCTGTTCGGTCTCACCCATGCCGGTCATAAAGTGTGACCCGGCATTTCCGAGGCCAAAAACCTTGATTGAATCTTCAAGGCACTGCCAGTACTTTTCCCATTTATGGGGCCCTTTAACACCACTGCCCCGGTATTTATCAAACAGCTCTCTTGTGGCAAGGTCTATGGCAACTCCGATTTTATCCGCCCCGGAAGTCCTGAAATCCTCAAGGTCTTCATACTTCAATATTGTGGGTGAGATGAGAAGTGATACCGGGATATCAAAGGCGGAACGCAGTTTTCTGCAGATATCTTTAGTATCCTTTACAGACCGGCCGTTGGTCAGCATGGAGATGCATATTCTTTTGACCCTGCCCTGCCTGTTTGAAATGCCTTTTATGATTTTATCTAGAGTATATTGGGGCCATGTGACCCTTATAAAGCTTTTTTTACTATACACCCCGGGTCGGTTGTTTGAAAGTCCGCAGTATGCACACTTCGCGGCACAGCCTTCGTCATAGCTAAGAAGCAGGTTGATGCAGTAGAGTCTCGCGTTCCGGTAAAAGAGTCCGGGTTTAAAACCGAGCGTCATGGCAGCAGCCAGGCTCATCCTCAGGTATTCGGGGCTTTCCTTTTTAGTTTCTTTTAATCCATCCATGTCTTCACCTCAAATGGCAATGACACGGAACAGCAGGTCTTCTGGTATTTAATCTCAAGTCCATATTCTTTTGCGTGTTCTATTGCCTCTTCGGATGGTATGGCCATCCTGTTTATTCCCGCATCAATTGCAAATATCTCTTTTTTAATATCGCCCCTCTGTCTTGCGCAGCCAAGACTCAATATAGTGTCAGGCATCATGAGTCTTGCCTTTACTATTATCTCGGCGATCTCTTCGGCAGTGGGAGGGGTCATTCCCCACATGGGTGTTCCAGGGAGGGGCATCAGGGAAATTATCACCAGGTGCCCCGGCTTAAATCCTGCAATTGTTTCGAGGGCCTTCTCTTCATATTTTATACTGCCTGATTCAAGTCCGCATATGACATGGGGGACGACATCTATTCCTTCATTTGTAAGATATTCAATGGTTTCATATATTTTTGAAACGCCGTGTTTTACATGGCACATCTTTTTATAGGTGGAATCATCACCGATCACATCAAGCAGCGCCTGATCAATCCCTGCTTCTTTAAATCCCCTCGCCGTCTCAGGATCAATTATCCCGCTGTGGACCGACACAAAGAGCCCTGTTTTCTCCTTTATCTTTTTCACTGCCGGCAGGAATTTCTTCCATGGCAAACGACCTTCTTTATCGCATCCGCCTGTAACAAGTATGCCATGGCAGCCCTTTTTTTCATAACCTGCTGCCTTTTCCACCAGTTCTTCGGGCGTAGGGGCCGCCGGCATTGTTCTTAAAAGCTGAGCCTTGCAGTGATCGCAAAGGAGAGAACATTTCTTCCCGGTCATTGATATGGCAGGGTAATCACCACGTACACCATCAAATGAAAACATCCCCGGAAGATACATGGTGACAGTTTTCCCGAAATTTTTCCATGACAGTTCTCTTGCCTGTTTCATGCGGTCTTTAAATGTGTTCATTCCTTATCCTTATAATACTCCCTGAAGGCAACCCAGCATTTTCTTATGGTTTTATCCAGGTCATCCCAGTTGTCTTCCATGAACCGCCTTCTTTTTATAGCCCGCGCCTGGCTTTCACCATAAAGATCCTTCCATTCCTTTTCATACTCTTCAAGCAACTCCGGATTGTCCTTTTTTATTGATTCCGCTGCCCACTTTCCTGCCATCCTGCCGCAGACCACCGCCTGAGAAATCCCTGCACCTGTTATGGGATGTGTCTGACCGGCAGCGTCACCCGCGAGCATAACATTATCCCTGACTATTTTTTTTGGGGATTCAGCAGGTATCCATCCTGCCGTATAGCCTCTTATTTCTCCTTCTATTCTGCCCAGCCTTTTAAGTTCGCTCAGCAGGTAGACCAGGTGTTTTCTTAACTCATTCTTTCCCTTTTTACATCTTATTCCCAGCCCAACATTGGCCACAGGCCCCTTTGGAAAAAGCCATGCATAGCCGCCGTAGTATCTCCTGTGAAAATAGACCTCCGTGCAGTCCATGGGTTTGGTAAGAGCGACCCTCACCTGAACAGCAGGGATAAGGTCTCTGTTGGGGGCTCCCATACATTTTCCGACACCTGTATGGGGGCCGTCTGCACCGATAATAATTTCGGCCTTTATGGTTATCTGTTCCCTGTTTTTTAACACATGCACATTGCTGCCATCAACGGCAAGTGCCCTGGTCCCTGTCCATATGTCAGCACCTGCCTCAAGGGCCTTTGCCGCAAGGGCCTGGTCAAAGATATTCCTTTCAATCATAAATCCGGGAGAGGGAGTTTCCACTATATTATTACCCGGAAGAATGCTTTTCATGCTGTTAACAGGCTGGACAATAAAGTCCTTTCCGCATTCCAGTTCACCAAGGAGCTGTTTCGGAATAAATTCGGCGCATCTAACCGGCTCGCCTATTACAGGCTTTCTGTCTATCAGCAGCACCTTTGCCCCGGTTTGAGCGGCCTTTAACGCTGCAGACAGAACCTGCCGGACCGGCTCCTATAACCAGGATATCACACCTGTATTCCCCACTTAATTGTTCCCTCCTCCGGAGGTATCCAGTATGTCCAGAACCGTTTGAAGAAGGTCCGTATTTACCTTTGTCTGGCTTTTAAACTCGCCTGCGTAGGCATCCTTTACCTGATCGAGTTCATAGCAGGTTGTGTTGTCAATATTAAGCAGTATTCCCGGCACGGCAGCCTTTTCAAAATCGTTTATATGCTTGGTAAAAAAAGGCTGGCAGCAGCATCCTATAAATGCCTTTGTATCGATACGCTTCATCCTGTCGAGCTCGGATAAAAGATCTTCAAAGCTCGAGACACATCGTACTTCCAGGTTTCTTTCACTCCCCAGCTTCCATGCCACGCCGACTGTACATGAACCGCACTGGCGGCAGGTCTTTTTGTGTCTGAGGTGGCAAATAAGGCTCTTTGCGCAGTAGGGCAGAAGCAGAACAGACGGCCCAGCGGCCAGTATGTCGTTAAAGGACCCGCAGGTAACTGATATCTGATTGCACTTTTCCACAGGGATGCCGTGTTCCGATGCTATGGCTGATTTTTCAAGTACTATTTCCAGGGGCTTGAAAAAATCCTCAGGACTGATTCCGGGTATTGTAATGAGGCCTTCCCGGAAAAATCGGTCTACAGTATCGAAAAGTGCCTCGCGTGAAAAAGGCTTTCCCCTGAGTTCGGATTCAAGGTCATAGAGCGCCCTTCCCGGAAATGTCAGGAAATCACCGGTTATGTAAATATCCTTTATCCTGTTTCGTTTCCGGTCCAGGGAGACAGTAAAGCGCACAAGGCCGTTTTCCACTTTGTTTGCGGCCTGTAATATTTCTTCCCCGATTTTTGCGGGTCTTATCCTGTCTATCCATTCGCCCGATGAATAATATTTTAATTTTTCACTGAAAAGCTTTTCTTCCTCGGCTGTTAACCCCGAAGGCACCAGTTTTATATCGAGGCATTCTTCAAAACCTTTTACAATGGCCTTTTTTATATCCTCGGATGCGGGCGTATATCCCAACTCCCATTTGAGACAGGTTACCCTTTCCTTTACCGAGTCGATTTCCTTTGCCTTAAGTTTTTCAACAGGTATCCTTAGGCTTTTGAGCATTGTATCCACATCAAAATCCACAAGCATGGTGCCCTGAAAAAGGAACGCCCTTTCGGACTCGGTTCCGCCTGTGCCGGATATTTTTCTGCCGTTTATTTCGATATCGTTCCGGGGCCGGAATAAGGCCTTGAGGCCAAGTTCCCCGAGGGCCTTTACAACAGGGTCGCATAAAGTCCTGAAAAGCCTCTCGTTGGGAATCTCCATATTAAAAAAATCCTTGTCACATATGACTTCCCAGCCTATCTGATTTTCATCAAAAAAGATTGCGCCTCCGCCTGTTATCCGCCTGTTGATATCAATACCTTTTTCCCTGCAAAAGGATTCGCGTATTTCCTCGGAAACGGCCTGGTGGTACCCCACAAGTACTGCGGGAGGAGAAAACTGAAGAAATCTTATGGTGTCGGGACCTTTGCGCTGTCCCTTGAGCTCTATGAGTGTATCGTCCAGGGCCATATTTTCGGCAGCAGTCATATGGCCGGTATCAAGTAATCGCCATTCTTTCAAAACAAATCTCCAAAAAACAAAATTTAAGATTCTAAAAAAACAAAGATCGCATATTCTCAATAGAATTATAATCTGTCAATATCTCTTTGGAAAACCTGAAGACCTTCCCGGATACATGATGGGAACTGGCTTTAAACCGGAAATTCTGGCGAACAGGATTTTAGCTGCTTTTTGTCATACGGGGATATTCAAATACAGACAGTGATACTGCAACTTATTGTTATTCTTTGTCTTCGGTCAGATCGGCGTAATAACTTTTTAAAAAGATAACATATAGCTTCCTGATTAATTTTATTGACACACAATTTAATGCCTCATATACTTTCTGACTAAAAATACAGTCTTATCAAACAGATACTTCACGTCTCGAAGCGAGACTTCATATCAAAATAATTAAAGCAGTAATGCTTGCGCCCGTACAGGAATTCAGCGCGGAACGAACGGCCCATTTTTTCAGTAGTATTCAGACAGGGCGCGGGCTAAAGGATACGCACAAAATAAGAATCTAAAATGGAGGAAAAGATGCGGACGTATCTCTGGATTATCCTGATTTTAGGATTTTTAAGCAGTGGATCAGCCATGGCTCAAACGGATATAACACGGACCTGGCAGGGCAAAA
Source organism: uncultured delta proteobacterium (assembly GCA_963815145.1). Lineage (GTDB taxonomy): Bacteria > Desulfobacterota > DSM-4660 > Desulfatiglandales > HGW-15 > JAAZBV01. The sequence continues at coordinate 27,237 of CAWFFS010000028.1, read as the reverse complement.
TGGATTTAAGCCCGGAACAGAAACTGACCATACAGTTTATTATAACCAAAAAGGATGACGGTTCATACTCGGCGGTTCTTAATTCCCCGGATACCGGTGCGATAAAGGATATTGCCGCCGACAGTGTCACATTTAAGGACGGAATCCTGGACATTGATGTAAAAAGCCTGAGCGGGTCCTACTCGGGAAAAATTGGAGACAATGTGATAACCGGCGAATGGAAACAGCCGGGAAGTATTTTCAAGATGGTACTGACTCCCTATGAAAAACCCGGGGAGGTTCCAACAGACCCTTTGCTTGGTGAATGGGTAGGGAAGCTTGCGATACAGGGGCTCAAGCTGACAGTTGTGTTTAAATATAATAAAGACAAGGATGGAAAATTTACAGGATTCCTGGACATCCCTGAACAAAACGCCAGTAACCTCCCTGTTACAGATGTGACTCTGGCGGGTGATGAGGTTAATTTTGCCGTCCCGACCGCAGGACTTAAATACAGGGGAAAGCTGGACGGTGAAAATATACCCGGGCACCTGATCCAGAACACAATGGAAATGGAGCTCAATTTTAAAAAAGGAAAATATGAACCGCCCCCAAAGATGCTCGATGTGTCTGCTGAAGCCATGAAAAAGCTTAAAGGGGAATGGACCGGAAAAATTACCTTTGTAGAGGGGCTTCCCCTGGGTGTGAGGATAAGGTTTGAAGATACAAAGGAAGGCAAATCCCGTGCATTTCTCGACATCCCCAGTCAAAACCAGAAAGATATTCCGCTTTCCGATGTTGAGTTGAAGGAGGATAAATTAAGCCTGAAGGTTGGCCTGCCTAGATATGAAGGGACATTAAAGGGCAATGTTATTTCAGGGCATTACATAATAGCGAATATGAAATTTGAACTCAACCTGACCAGGGGCGCCAAACTGGAGGACATTGTACCCGAAATAAATATTCCAAAAGATATTATGAAAAAACTCTCCGGCCGATGGAAGGGTAAGATCGCCAATGCAAATACAGCCCTCATCTTTAAAACTGATGCCAGCGGTAAAAATATAGCTCTCATTGAAAATACGGATCAGAAATCACCCGCAGCGCCTTTTTTAAGGGCATCGGTTACGGGCAATGTCCTGTCGCTCAAGACCCCGGCTGCTGAATTCAACGGCGAACTGAAGGATAAAAAAATCGAAGGTGTATGGAAGACATTCGGCAGTGCTACACCTGCCACCTTTGAAAAAGAAAAATAAAGGAGATCCAATGGTTAACAGCGATATAAAAGCGGCATTCCGAACCTTTCACAGGGAGAAGTCCTACGCCTTTATTAATCTGGCCGGTTTATCCCTGGCAATTGCCTGCTGCCTGCTTCTCGGTCTTTATCTAAAAGATGAGTTGACCTATGACCACCATCACCTGAAGTATAAGCAGATTTTCAGGGTGGTTGATAATTTCAACACCAACGGTGATTCCGCTGATTTTGCCCTGACTTCGGGAGTTCTTGGTCCTATGCTCAAGGCTAATTATCCTCAGATCCTTGACTATGTCAGGTTCAGGTATCCCAGGGGACAAGAGGAAAAAATATTGATCCGGGTTGATAATGAAGCCTTTTACTGGGAAAAGGTTTTTCATGCTGATTCAAATGTTTTTGATATTTTCACCCACGACATTATCTATGGCGACCCGAAAACCGCCCTCAAAGACCCCCAGTCAGCAGCAGTAAGCGAGACCTTTGCAAAAAAATATTTTGGAGATAAAAATCCTATAGGTAAAACCATATTTGTTGACATCGCTCCCGAAATTCCCCGGAAAATAACCCTGGTTTTTCGCGATCTTCCGGAAAATAATACATTTTTAACCTATGATGTTCTGCTTTATGAACAACCAAATCTGGGGCAGAGCGATCAAAAGAACCAGCTTTTCGGTATCAATTACTATATCTATCTTCTGATGCCCAAAAACTACAACCCTGCCGATTATAAGGCCATCAGCGATGATTTTTATAAACGTTTTATGGAAGAAACCGGTAAATCAATAAAAACATCATGGCGAAGCTGGCTGGAGCCTCTTGCGGACATTCATCTTGATCCAAGTCTCCCCTATGATATCCCCAATCATGGTAACAAGTATTACATCTATGGTTTCAGTACGGTTGCCCTGTTTATCCTGATTGTGGCCTGCATCAATTATATTAACCTTGCCATTGCAAGGGCCACAAAGCGTGCAAGGGAAATTGGCATGAGAAAGATCCTTGGTGTGCCCAGGGCTCATCTGATATTCCGGTATATGGGCGAGGCAATGATTTTTTCGTTTATTGCAATGGTAGCGGGTGTTTTGCTGACGGAAGCTGTTTTGAAATTAACTTCCATCAATAACCTCTTCGGCAAACTGCTCCAGCTGAACTATCCGACCGATCTGCTGTGGGTTCTGGGCCTTGCAGTGGTAATTGGTGTTCTGTCAGGTCTTTATCCGGCAGTCTATTTGTCATCACTTTCGCCACTTTCGGCATTAACAGAGACTAAAGGGAAAAAAGGGGCCTTCCGCTTGAGAGAATTTCTGGTTTTGGTACAGTTTACAGTTTCTGTCGTAGTAATAGCCGGGACACTGATAATGTCAATGCAGATGAGATATATTGCCAGCAAGCCACTGGGCTTTGACAAGGAAAATCGAATTGTTGTTTACCTGCGCGGATTGGATGTAGTTAAAAAGTTTCAGGTTATTAAAAACGAGCTTTTAAAAAACAGTAACATTCTGGGAATTACCGCCAGCAGTGGGATTATCGGTGCAGGAAAAGGGTTCGGAGCCAACGTGGCCCAGGTTGATAACAATGATGGCGTTCTCGAAGAAACCGGTTTCGGGCACACCCAGGTAGGCAATGATTATATCAAGGTCATGGGTATGAAAATGGTAGCCGGAAGGGATTTTTCTCAAAGGTTCATTACTGATGTCGGGACAAGTTTTATAGTTAACGAGGCATTTGTAAAAAAACGGGGTTGGGATCAGCCGCTGGGCAAACGAATCCAGCTGGGACCAATGCATGGAAAGGTTATCGGTGTGGTCAGAGATTTTCATTATGACTCTCTTCACGACAAGGTAGGGCCCTTTGTAATATATCCCTATAACGATAATTTTGAAAATATCCCGGAGACAGCAAGGGCCGCAATTCAGAGAAACATGATCCTGCATATTTCCGGTAAGAATATTCCACAGACCTTGAGCTTCCTTGGAGATAGATTTGCAGGGTATGATGCAAAGCATCCTTTTGATTATGACTTTCTGGATGATCTTATTAATGAGAAATATTTAAAAGAAGAAAATTTGATGACAATGACAGGGATCTTTTCCGGTGTCTGCATTTTAATCTCCTGTCTGGGACTGTACGGGCTTGCGGCATATAATACAGAACAGCGTAAAAAAGAGATAGCAATTCGCAAGGTTTTAGGGGCTTCTGCCGTCCAGATTATACTCCTTCTGACACGGCAGATTTTATGGCTGGTTCTGGCGGGTTCTATAGTGGCTTCGGTTATTGCTTTTTTTGCCCTGAATGAATGGTTAACCGGGTTTGCCTATCAGGTGAAGATGGCGGGTGCTCTACTGCTGATCTTTCCCTTTTCCGCAGCAATAGTAATAGCAGTGGCTTTTGCAACTATAGCCCTGCAGTCATATAAGGCCGCACGGTCAAATCCCGCTCTGACAATGCGGTATGAATAAAAAAAAGGGCATGAAATTTCATGCCCTTTTTTTATTGGAAAAACAAGTGTCAGGTATAAGTTGCATCAGGATGTCATGGCAGCCTTTGCAACGGGAATTGACTTAGATGACGGGAATTTTTCTATAAAATCCTTGAGTATCTCATTTGATTTTGCATAATCGTTTTTCAGCCTGTATACCCTTGCGAGACTAAGCATAGCATGCTCTCTGGAATATTCGTCCTTGCCTGCGGTTACCTTTTCAAGTGTGCTTATTGCATTGTCATAATCTTTCTTTTCTTCAAAACACTTTGAAAGGGCCAGCTTTGCCAGAGAAGCATATGGTTCTTCAGATGTTTTCTTCAGGTATTCCTGGTATTTTGAAATTGCATCATCATATTTCTTTTGGAGAAAATCGATGTAGGCGATCTGGGGCAGGGCAAGTGTAGTCAGGTCCGACATTTTATAGTCAGCCAGGACCTTTGCAAAATCTTCACGGGATTTGTCGAGTTCTGCCTGTTTTTTTTCGGCGCCCATATTTTCGGAAAGCGTATAGTAGCCGATATTGTATTCATCCTGTGCCCTGTTATTCAGGTTCTTTAAATAAAAATTTAAGCCCACAAACAGGAGCGCGATAACAAGAATGCAGCAGCCTGCAATCTCAAGTTGTTTCTTATGGTTGCCTGCAAATTCGAACGCCCTGCCTGACAGAGTTATAAACTCATCGTTGGTAGACAGCAGTTCTTTTCTGGTTTTTTTTCCTTTAGCCATATAACTCCCTCTGTTTGGAATCTGACCGAAATCTGTAGCAGACACACTATTTTCAGTCAAGTGAAAAGATTTCTTGTTCAGGCGGAAATGTCAGATTATACTCGTAATATATGGAATATCTCTTGAACCATATCGATAAGCTTCCGAATCTGCTGGTCTATTTCATCCTGGGATTCAGTGCCTTTCTGGAGAATATTTTTCCTCCCGCCCCTGGTGATACGATCGTGGCATTCGGTGCCTTTCTTGTTGGAGCCGGACGGCTGGGCTTTGTGGGTGTTTTTACCTCCACCACTCTTGGAAGCCTTGCCGGTTTTATGACTCTGTTCTGGCTGGGAGGATATCTGGGGCGCAGGTTTTTTATTGAAAGAGATTTCTTTTTTTTTAAAAAGGAAAACATTATCAGAACCGGAAACTGGTTCAAGAAATATGGATATTTTATTGTTGTATTCAACCGGTTCTTTCCGGGGATACGTTCTGTTATATCAATAGCGGGCGGCATCTACAAGCTGGATAGAGTGAAGGTTGTTTTTCTGGCTTTTTTAAGCGCTGCCATGTGGAACCTTATATGGATTTCAATAGGCTATACCCTGGGCAGCAACTGGCTGACTGTGGAAAAGGAGCTAAAAATCATTTTTACAAGGTATAATATTGTAATATTAAGCCTTCTTCTGGTGCTTTTTATATACGTTATTGCCCGGAAAAATAAGAAATGAATCAGGGTTGACACTTTGCTGCGGTAAATTTAGTATACCCGGTGGTTTAATAGAGTGCCCCACGTTCTGATCCGGTAAAAATTATCTCCGGGAGTCTTCCGGAAATTTTTTCCCGGTTGCTGCCCCGGGGTGAACCCCTTAAAATAAGTATTCTCAGGAGAATAAAATATGTCAAATGTCGTCGTAATAGGAGCCCAGTGGGGTGATGAAGGAAAAGGAAAGGTTGTTGACCTTCTGGCCTCAAGGGCAGATATGGTTGTGAGATTTCAGGGAGGAAACAATGCAGGCCACACACTTGTAGTTAATGGCGAGCAGACCATATGCCACCTGATACCTTCAGGTATACTTCATAAAGAAAAGAAATGCCTGATTGGCAATGGTGTTGTAGTTGATCCGGAGGTACTTCTTGACGAGATCGAAAGACTCTCATCAAAGGGGATTTCAATCTCGCCTGAAAACCTTTCATTAAGTGAAAAGGCCCATCTGATTATGCCCTATCACAAGGCAATAGATGCGGCAAGCGAAACTGCAAAGGGAAAGGACAAAATAGGTACAACCGGTCGCGGGATTGGCCCCTGCTATGAAGACAAGGTTGGAAGGAGGGGCGTAAGGGCAATAGACCTATTTGATCCCGAAATCCTGGCGGAAAAAATTCAGGCAAACCTTAAGGAAAAAAATTTTCTTCTCACGGATTTTTATAAGGCCGAGGCGCTTGAGTTTAAACCCATATACGACAAATATATGGAAATGGCGGAAAGGCTCAAACCCTATATATCCAATGTGTCCATTGCAGTGGACCAGGTTGCGAGAAGGAACGGGAAGATCCTGTTTGAGGGCGCACAGGGTACGCATCTGGATATTGATCACGGGACATACCCCTTTGTGACATCATCCAATCCTGTGTCTGGGTCGGTCTGTGCGGGTGTGGGAGTAGGTCCCGGCAAACTGCACCATATCCTGGGCATAGTAAAGGCCTATACTACAAGGGTCGGGTCAGGACCTTTTCCGACCGAACTTAACGATGAAACCGGAACCTATATCCAGGAAAAGGGAAAGGAATTCGGAGCCACTACAGGAAGACCGCGTCGCTGCGGATGGCTTGACCTTGCAATGATGAAGGATTCCATCAGGTATAACGGCCTTGACAGTATCGGTATGACAAAGCTTGATGTGCTCACCGGCCTTGATGTCATAAAGGTATGTATTGCCTATGAACTGGATGGCAAAAAAATTGATTTCATGCCTGCAAGCCTCAAGGATCTTGCCAGGTGCAAACCAGTGTATGAAGAGTTCCCGGGATGGAAGGCGGACATTTCATCTGCAAGGTCGATTGATGAACTCCCCGGGGAGGCAAAAAACTATATAAAAAAGCTGGAAGAGATCATGGAGGTTCCATTTTCTATCATCTCGGTTGGCCCAATGAGGGATCAGACGATAGAACTTTTGGACCCCTATATAAAATAAAAACTCTTGTAGAAGGAAGAATATTCCGGAAATTTGAAACAGGCGCAAGGTACAGGGCGCAGGGCACAGGGTGAATCAGGGTTTACCATGCGCCTTGTGCCCTGTACCCTGCGCCATTAATTTTTTATATCCTGTTTAATAAATTTATCGGTATTTTAAATCTATGCCTGTCAGTAACAAAGAATATGACGTCATCGTCGTAGGTGCCGGCCATGCCGGTTGCGAGGCAGCCCTTGCGGCGGCTCGAATGGGGCATCCGACACTTCTTATAACTGTAAACCTGGACCATATCGCGGCTATGAGCTGCAACCCTGCTATTGGCGGCCTTGCAAAGGGGCATCTTGTAAAGGAGATTGATGCCCTTGGCGGTGAAATGGCAAAAAATGCCGATGCGACCGGCATACAGTTCAGGCGGCTAAATACCAGAAAGGGCGTCGCGGTACAGGGTTCAAGATCCCAGAATGACAGGGACCTTTACAGGAAAAGGATGAAATCCATAGTAGAGGCACAGGAGAACCTTGACATAAGACAGGCCATGGTTGAAAGGCTCCTTGTTGAAAACGGGACAGTGCACGGTGTCGAAACACAGATACATGAACGATTCCTCTCAAAAGCAGTTATCCTTACAACAGGGACATCGCTGAGGGGCCTGATTCACGTAGGGCTTGATCATTTCCCGGCAGGCAGGATGGGTGACCCGGCGGCAGAGGGTCTTTCCAGGCATCTATCGGAACTGGGCTTTGAAATAGGCAGGCTGAAAACAGGCACAACTCCGAGACTAAACAGCAGGACAATTGATTATGCAGGTCTTGAGAGGCAGGATGGGGATAAAAATCCGAGGCCTTTTTCATTTTCTACAAAAGAGATTACCCTGCCCCAGCTTCCGTGCTATATAACCTACACTAATGAAAAGACACATAATGCCATAAGGGCCGGGCTGGAAAAATCACCCCTCTACAGCGGTATAATAGAAGGTGTGGGCGCAAGATACTGTCCGTCCATAGAGGACAAGATAGTCCGGTTCGCGGAGAGGGATAGGCACCAGATATTCCTTGAACCCGAAGGTCTTGATACAAATGAGATATACCCGAACGGTATGGCCACGAGCCTGCCCGTTGATGTGCAGGAAAAGATGGTGAAATCCATACCAGGGCTTGAGAGGGCCGAGATACTCAGACCGGGCTATGCCATTGAATATGATTATGTAAATCCCATACAGCTCAAACCCACGCAGGAAACAAAACTGATAAAAAACCTCTACCACGCGGGCCAGATAAACGGTACATCCGGCTATGAGGAGGCCGCTGCCCAGGGCATGCTTGCAGGCATAAATGCAGTGTTAAAAATCAGGGGCGAAGAACCCCTTATTCTTTCAAGGTCCGAGGCATACACGGGTGTACTTATAGACGACCTGGTAACAAAGGGTACAAAGGAGCCCTATCGTATGTTTACGTCAAGGGCAGAGTACAGGCTGCTGTTAAGAGAGGATAACGCCGATGCAAGGCTTAGAAAAACAGGGTATGAACTGGGTCTTGTTCCGGAGGATGTCTACAGGGAATTCCTGAATAAGGTAAACAGAATAGAAAAACTTGAAAACATGCTTGATGATATCCGCATCAGACCCGATACCGCTACCCTGGGTAAACTGAAGGATATGGGGACTGCACCCATCAAAAATCCGCTTTCACTTGCACAGCTTCTCAGACGCAGTGAAGTTTTGTATGAAAATCTCTTTGCCTTTGCACCCGAACTGGCTGATCAGGATGCCGGAATTTATGAAGAGGTGGAAACAAGAATAAAGTACGAAGGCTATATCAGGCGGCAGCATGAATATGTGGAAAAATCCAAAAAAATGGAAGAAACAGGGCTCTCTTATGACCTTGATTATAACGATGTATACGGGCTTACAAGGGAAGTCAGGGAAAAACTCAATAAGATTAAGCCCATAAATCTCGGGCAGGCATCAAGAATCTCCGGTGTTACCCCGGCAGCAATAATGGCCCTCCAGATCCATTTAAAAAGAGAGAAGCGCGAGAAAGTGAATAATTAGCGATTCATGTCAAATAAAATTGTACTCAAAAGTAATTTAAACTTAAAATAACATTATTATTCTAAGCGTTACCAACCATGGCAGGTAAAATATTCCAAAATAAATAGAATAACCTGTTAAGGTTTTCATCCGGCATGTCGATAAGAAAGGAAAGAGGGTTTGATACTCTTTTCTCCTATTGCCCCCCGCTGCTTTTTGAGGGTTGGGGGGTCTCCTTTTTTAGGCCGGATAATCCTATCGGAAATCCCTATTTAAAATATAAAATCTATTAAATGTTCCAGTTGGATTATTAAAGCGTTCCCTACTAGTATGACGCGGAAAAGGATTTACCTGTTATAGAAAGAGTTGGACAGTGGAGATGTTAAACGCGTTCAAATTACAGAGTGGGTGCTTCGCTTACTGACAACGCTACCTGTTATGGCAACTGATAATTTATTTCCTGAAATTAAAGAAAATTCCGAAGAACCGGGTCTGGCCGGAGTAATACAAAAAATATCTCATAGGTGCATCAAATGCAATAAATGCTTTGATGAGTGCGGCTTTATCAGAAAATATGGAAAGCCTAAGGATATCGCTCGCAACCTCAAACAGCCTGATATAAAAATCCTGAAAACGGCATTTGAATGCAGCCTCTGCGGCCTGTGTGAATCCGTTTGTCCTGTAGATCTTGATCCTGTTTCCCTGTTTATTGAAATGCGGAGAGAAGCGATAAATAGGGGAAAAAGTATATTAAAAAAACATACCGGGCTTATGACATATGAAAAAGTTGGGACATCAAAACGTTATTCATGGTATGGCCTTCCGGAGGGATGTGATTCGATCTTTTTTCCGGGATGTACTCTACCCGGTACAAGACCTGAAACGACCTTTAAACTCTACAAATACCTTAAAAAAATAGTTCCCGGCATCGGAATTGTTCTGGATTGCTGCACAAAATCCTCCCATGATCTTGGAAGAAAAAAATATTTCAATTCCATGCTGTATGAGATGAAAACATGGCTCAGGGACCAGGGTATAAAAAATATTTATGCAGCCTGTCCCAACTGTTACAGGGTATTTAAGGACTATGGAAAGGAATTTTCTATCCACACTGTTTATGAAATTGTTGCGGAAAAAGGAGTCCCCGGAGCAAATAAAGTATCAGGCGAAGTCACTATACATGACCCGTGTGCCATCAGGCATGAGAAGAGTATTCATTCGCATTTGAGAGACCTTATCAGACAGACCGGACTTCACATAACCGAAATGCACCATTCAGGAGAAAATACAATCTGCTGCGGTGAAGGCGGTGCTGCCGGAAACCTGTCCCGCAAACTTTCAGACGGCTGGATAAATATCAGAAAAGAGGAAAGTAAAGATCTGCCTGTGGTTACTTACTGCGCCGGATGTGTCGAAAGACTTTCGAAGGAAATGCCTTCCATCCATGTACTGGATCTTATATTTGATCCTGATAAGGTAATGGCCGGAAAGGAAAAAATATCAAGACCACCCTTTACATACTGGAACAGGTTGAAGCTGAAGAAAAGGCTGAAGAATGAGGAGGGTATCGCTGTTTCCCGGGAAAGAGATTATTCATACTAAAAGGAGGGAGTATTTGATGAAGAAGGGGAAAACAGTTTTTATTTTTATTTTAACAATACTTTTGTATTTATCAGCAATATCAGGAAATGCAGATGCAAAGGAAACTATTATCGAAGGTAAACTTGGTAAATTATCAGCAGAAGGGGAAATCGCACTCCGCTATTCATACTGGAACTGGTTTAAGCCTGCAGGCGGTACAGCAGATAACAGCTATGATTACTTTTTTACCCGGACCAGACTGGGGCTGACATTTGAGAATCCCGGTTTTCGAGCCTACCTCCAGGCCCAGGATGTACACATGTTCGGCCTTCCTGAAAATTCCATAGCTCCGGCACCGCAGGGACCACTCGGCATCGGAGCAATTTACTATCTCCACAACAGGCAGGATAACCCGCACAGCCTGATAATACGACAGGCCTACATAGAATTTCCCAAGCTTTTTTCAGGCGCTGTTTCCGCACGTCTGGGAAGGTTTGATTATGTTGATGGTACTGAGGTAATGTATGCCAGCAATCCCAAGGTAAACCAGATCAAGAAGATCCGCATTGCCGAAAGGCTTATCGGTCCGTTTGGATGGTCCAGCTTCTGCAGGAGCTTTGACGGGCTGCAACTGATCTATGATACTGATAAATTCAATCTTCACAGTATCATGACTCATCCCACCCAGGGGGGATTTGAAAACAGTGCACAAAAAACAATGACCGGTATCGATCTTTTTACACTCACAAGTACAATAAAATTTGGAAAGGTCTTTACCGATACGGAGATGAGATTTTTTTATTACTATTATGAAGATGACAGGAACATCACGGCAACACCGGGGCAGAGTGGGCTGGATCAAGGGAAATTAAGGATCAACACCTACGGAACACACTGGCTCAGGCTCTGGAAAATGCCCGGCGGAGTGGTTGATGCACTTTTCTGGGGAGCATATCAAAATGGCGACTGGGGTGCGGTCGATCACAGGGCATGGGCTTTCGACTTTGAACTGGGTTATCAGTTCATGAATGTTCCGATGAAACCGTGGATAAGAACAGGATACTTTGCTTCTTCCGGAGATTCAGATCCCAACGACGGAAAACATGAGACATTCTATCAGTTGCTTCCCACTGCCAGGAAATATGCGCTGTTTCCATTCTATAACATGATGAACAATAAAGATTTCTTTATCCAGGGAATCGTTAAACCGGTTAAGGATCTTACTCTCAGGGCTGATCTGCACTTTTTAAGGTTAACCGAAAAGAACGACCTGTGGTATATGGGCGCAGGTCCTACAGTGGAACAAGGGGGGATATTCGGTTACATTGGAAGACCGAGCGGCGGTTCAAATGACCTGGCGAATGTGATCGATCTTATGGCAAACTATACGTTCAACAGGAACTTATCCGGGACTGTATACTGGGGCCATGCATTCGGCGGGGATGTTATTAAAAAAATCTACCCTGGGGATAAAAATGGCGATTACTTTTATGTCGAGATGAGGGTGTCGTTTTAGTCCCTGTGGTCACTATATAGTATATCAGTCAGACTATTTGAATTTAATAAAATTGCCCTGCTGAATAATCAGAAGGGCAATTTTATTTTGGTGTTTGGCTGATAACCTGTACCGGAATAATACCGGATTTATTTTGTTAAGGAATTTTATACAATATCATGCCTTGTACGCCTATCATCTATTTTAGCCACTTTTGCACAAGATCAGAATTTTCTTTTTTATTGTCTTCATTTTCCTTATATGACGGATCCAGATACATCCCGCACCGGGGACAGTTGCCGGGGTTTTCCGGAAGAGGTGTAGAGGGGATTCCCCTCATAGCGCATCTGGGACATTTCTTAACTAATTGACGTTTTATTATCAGGTATATTATTGCGAGCAGCATTACGACAGAAACCATAACAATAGAGAATACGGCTATTGGATATTTATCCAGAAAATAGGTTATGCCTATTAAAATCAGCGTCGGGTACAGCAGGAATAACATATAAAGCTCAGAGGTTCGGTGATACCTGTATATTGCCTTGAGCCTTTTCCTCTCATCTTCGCTCGGAATTCTGGGGTCCATCCTGATTTCCTTTGTTTAAAGATTGTTGCTGAAGAATTGAATTCCTGAAATTATTTTTTTTCTCGTTCCATAAAATCCCTCCGGAAAAAGATTTCGTAATGGAGTTCCTATTTTTTCAACTCTCTGCATACAAAATTAGCAGCATCATTGCTGTCTCCCTTCCCTGTATAGTAGGGATATTTCGGATAAGGGCAGAGAGGCCGGCTTAATCCGGGGAGATTTTTTCCTGTCGCAATAATCCGGTCCGGGGCCATACCTTTTTCCACCCAGTTTACGATAGCCCCAATTATATCAAATGTATCAACAGTTCTTTCTCCTCCACGGCAATGCCCCATTCCCGGTACCAGAAAAAGCCTGCTCCACTGTGATACCTTTTCGGCTCCGCCATTATCCCGTTCAAGACGCTTATAATAATTAACAGTGTCCAGGGCCGAAAACCAGGGATCGCTTAATCCGTGATAAAAAATAAGCTTCCCTCCATGCCCCGAAAACGTGCTCAGATTGGTCCATAAAAAAGTATCTCCGGCAGCTGCCACACCATCGGTCTTCTCTATATATTCCCGGTTAATATCCATCCTGGTTTCTTTTGTGGGAGAGCCGAGCATGCTGTTTCTCATTTCAAGAAGTCCCGGAATAGGGGCCTTTGCGTCAAGTCCTGTATCGATTGGAAACGGAGAATAAACCCGGATTCCACAGGATGTTACAGGCCCTGCCAGCCCCTGCTTTAGTGCTTTCACCTGTTTTTCGGTCAGACACTGATCTGTTTTTTCACCTTTACATATAAGGTCTGCCGGATCAAAGTTACATGCCTCGATATTGAAAACCATCCCGTCTTTAACACCGTCTTTAGTGTCGCAGGCCTTCAGAAATGAATCTATGAGTAACTTCAGATCCTTTTCAGGGAGACCGGCACCTGGAACAGGGTCACCATTTTTATCAAGGGGCGCAGCCTGATTAAGGGAAACCTGCATCCATTTTGTGCCAAGGTTTGAGTAGTTTGTCCTCATGGCTGGAGAGCCTGCCACGATACCATCATAATATTCCGGGTAACGCTGGGACATGATCATTGCTTCGCGGCCGCCTGTGGAACAGCCCACATAGTATGAATACTTAATCGGTTTTGAGTAATATTTTTCAACGATCTCTTTACCCACTACCGTGACCTTGCCTATGGCTTTATATAGAAAGTTCATCAACGCTTCCTGGTCTGCCATAAAAGCGGAATTGAATGGTATTTCACCGCTCTTATGCCCTGTATCGGAAGTGATAACTGCAAAACCCCTGGCCAGCGCCGGGGGCCCGCCACCCTGATTGCCTATAGGGTCGGCTACGTTACCGTTCAATCCGCCTCCTCCCTGAAACATGAATCTTCCGTTCCAGTTTTCGGGCAGGGCAATGGCAAATCCTATGGCATATGGTTTTCCTTCATAACCGATACGCTTATCTATTTCACCGTCTACACGGCAATACTCTGGTATTATCCCGTCATATGCAGGAGGTCCAAAGCGACCGGCTTTCAATTTCCCCTCCGGAATAGTGTCGGTTTTATTAATGGTTACGTTATAACCTTCCATCCTGAACTGCATGAGATCTTTACAACTGGAAGTCTCTCCAAAAGCATTCGGAGCCAGCAGAGAACATAATATACAGGATAATGAGAAGAGCTTAAAAAAAATTTTCATGTTTTTACCTCCCGATCGGTTAAACAGGTTGAGGTTACTCTTTGTACATAAAAACAGGTGTTAAGAAAAAAAGGCAATATCCATCAGAATTGCTGAAACTTCCGGTTAAATTTCATCCGGTTATCGCTTATTTTTTGAAACTACGTCAAGATAAACTGCCACTATCAGAACAAGTCCCTGGACGATCATCTGTTTGGAGTTTGTCCAGCCCAGAAGATCCATACCATTGTTAAGGCTTCCCATTACCAGCGCTCCTACCACTGCTCCGGCAACAGTGCCTTCTCCACCCATAAGGCTGGTCCCGCCAATAACGCAGGCTGCGATGGTAAGCAGTTCATAGAGGTTGCCCCCCGAGGTTGTTCCTGCCGATACATAACCGGTAAGTACAACACCGCATACAGCACACAGTATGCCCATGAGAATAAATACCTTGAATACTATTGCATTTGTATTGATTCCCGAAAGACGTGTCGCCTCCTTGTTTCCTCCATAGGCGTAGATATACCGGCCGAAGCGTGTATTATTTGTAAGATAGGTGAAGATGACAAGGATGATTACCATCAGGAGTACAGGATTTTGAATGCCTTCGTATCCATTCGCAATATACAACACATAGAAAAGTACAATAAAAGATATTGCAGCCGCCTTTAACAGGTCCCTGTAAACGGGATATTTTTCAAAACCGTATTTGAATTTCTGGTTTCGCCCCCAGAGTATGGAGACAAAAATGCATCCGACAACAATAACAGCAAGTGCCAGCCCGATATTTTTTGAAATATATCCCTGCCCGATCTCCACCAGCGAATTTTCAACAGGGCTTATTGTCCTCCCGCCGCTGACCAGTAAAACTCCTCCTCTGAAGGCAAGATAACCGCCCAGAGTCACAATAAAGGCAGGTATTTTCAGGTAGGCAATCAGCGCCCCCTGCCATATCCCTATAAGAAGCCCTACAATGAGGGCAACAAATATTGATAATACCGTAGACAGTACCCCATTCATGCTGGTCTGAATCCCCAGAAAAATTGTCTGGCTTTGAAGGGAAGGGAACAGTCCTCCTAAAAAATCCGGGAAGATATAATACTGGCAGTAAGCGACTATTATGCTTATAAAACCGACTACCGAACCTATGGAAAGATCGATGTTTCCGGTAACAATAACCGGTACCATACCGATTGCAAGTATAGCAATAAGTGCCGTCTGTCTCACCAGGTTTGACAGATTCCTTGGTTCAAAAAAAACACCGTCTGTCAAAGCGCTGAACAATATCCAGATCACCACCAGTGCAATCACCATTGAATATGTACGGAAATGCGCATGTATATAATCGGTTATTTTATTTTTATTCGTCTGTTTCAGATTCTGCATTGTTCCTGTAGTTCCAGCCTTTCCCATTGTGTTTCCTCAACTAATTTAAAACAGCCGTTCCCGTTGCCAGTGTCATAATCCGTTCCTGTGTCGCATTTTCATTGTTGTCTATTATGCCGGAGCACCTGCCTTCATGCATTACAAGTATTCTGTCGCTCATCCCCAGGACCTCGGGGAGTTCACTTGAAACCATTATTATAGCCACACCCTGGTTTGCCAATCGGTTCATCAGTTTATATATCTCATATTTTGCCCCCACATCTATGCCGCGGGTCGGTTCATCCAGGATGAGTATTTTGGGATTTGACATTATGCATTTTGCCAGGACTACTTTTTGCTGATTTCCGCCACTCAGGGATTCCACAATCGAATGTACAGAGGGACATTTTACAGACAGTCTTTTCGACATCTCGCTGCATTCATAGTACTCCTTATGCTGATTGACACTGAATCTTTCGGTAAACTGATCCATGTTGGGTAACGAGATATTTTTTAATATGGATTGGCCCAGTACAAGCCCCAGCAATTTTCTGTCTTCAGGCACAAGGCTTATTCCATTATTTATGGCATCCCTGGCAGAATGTATTGAAACATCTTTATTATCGATACTTATGGTACCCTGGCAGTTTTTCCCGTATTCTCCGAATATTGCTGATACCAGTTCCGTGCGCCCTGAGCCCATCAGGCCGGCAATACCCAGTATCTCACCCCTTCTGAGAGAAAAGCTGACATCATCAACCAGCTTCTTATGCTGGAGCACAGGATCGGGAACCGATACACCCTTTACCTCCATTACAACCTCACCGGGGGTTCTGGCCTCTGTGGGATAACGTTCTGTCATCTCCCGGCCGACCATCATGGAAATAATCTTTTCATTGGTAAGGTCTTTTGTTTTTACCGTATCAACAACCATGCCGTCACGAAATACGGTTATAGTATCTGTTATCCTGAAAAATTCGTTTAGTTTATGGGTGATATATATACAGGTAATACCCTCATTCCTGAGCCGTTCGAGTATATTCATCAATGTATCTACTTCCGCTTCGGTCAGGGCGGAGGTCGGCTCATCAAGGATTAACACCTTTACGTTTTCAGCGAGTGCCTTTGCAATAACAACCATCTGCTGTTTGCCCACACCAAGGGATGAGACCTTTGCAGAAAAGGGAATGTTCAGATTGTATTTCTTCAGTATCTGCCTGGTATCCGCATAGAGCCTGTTCCAGTTTACCGACCCCTTGCCTGTTGTGGGTTCTCTTCCCAGAAAAATATTTTCGCCGACTGTCATTTCCGGGACCAGGATGAGTTCCTGGTAAACTACGGCTATACCCCTTTCTATTGCATTCTTCACTGCCAGGTGATCAAACTGCAGCGGCTGGTTGTCATAGATTATCTGTCCCGAATATGTATCTGCCGGATAGACCCCCGATAGAATCTTCACAAGAGTTGATTTTCCTGCACCATTCTCTCCGCAAAGACCGTGGATCTCTCCCCGTTTCACATTAAAGGATATATCCGACAGGGCGGTTACACCGGGAAAATTTTTAGTTACATTTTTTATCTGTAATATGCAGTCATCCATTTTGGTCCAATCCCGGCGCATATAATCTGTTAAAATGTATGCCGGAGCAGGAATACCTGAAAAATCGATTAAGAGTTTTTATTTTGCAAATGGAGTGAATATAAATTTTTGTCCACTTACCGATGCCTCAACCATCAGGCCTCCCTGGTTGTGCACAAAGATCGCCATACCTTTATAATAATTGGTATTCGCCTGGACCTCTGTCCTTGGGCCTGCAGTGGCCCCGGCACTGTTGCCTGAAGTACCGGCCTGGGCTTCCGCCGCTGATGTAATTGCCGTAGCCTGTATTGTAGCATCAAATTCAAATCCTCCGCCTGTAAATTCATCGTAGGCCCTTTTATCTTCGAAAAATATTATTTCACCGAATGCCTTGCCCCCAAACTGGAAACCTATGGATCCCTCAATAACAGAAACACCTCCGGTCATTTCCCCATTTCTGTAAACCCATCCCTTACCATAGGAACCGCCAACTATCCAGCCTGCTTTCCCGATAGTCGGGAAAAATGCATATCCGTAACAGTTGTTAAAAAATTTCTGTACAACACTCAATTTCCTGAATATCTGCATGGCGTCTGTATTCTCTCCACCTTCACCGGCAGCACCAAATGAAGGGGTTCCGATCATCAATATTATAAATATTATTAATAAGGAATATAATCTGCTCATTTTTTTCTCCTTTCTTTTTATAACAGCATTAAAATTAATATAATTAAAACTGACAAAAAATTCATTATAAAAAATTAAAGGCAAAAAACAATTTCCGGTTAAAAAATTGTATTAGTCGGGATTAAAATTTGAGAGGGATAAGAAATATTTTAAATCTTTTTTTGCCTGTTGAATTAAGAATTGATTTGATCTATAAAATAAATATGTGCGCGGATTGCAAACCGTGATCAACATTTCGGGAGGGAGTTGATACGTGTTCGATTCTTATACACACGCGGTCCACGATCTGCGCACATACATAAAACACAATTCTGTTTACCCGTCATACTAAAATAAGGCTCTTTTTTTAATAAAAAAATTCCGCTCTTTCAACAGGGTAGCAACCTTCATTTCTCCTGGGGTAATATGCATATATCCGGAAGTAAGCTTATGAACAAATAATGTATAAGCAGTCTGGAGCTGAATTCCTCGCTCTTTTTCAATGCCTCTTCTACACGTTTGGATGCGGTTATTTCCTTTTCCAGTTTACCGATTTTTATCAATAAATCTTTGCAGGTGGGATTTGCTTTCATCATTTCTCCCGAACATATGAAAATTGAATGACAACGCTTACGTTACATTATGCTTTTTTGTCAAGATTGAAGTTGGATTATCTTTTTTAAGCCGGATAAAAGCCGCGGGAATTAGTTGAATATGATGCCTTTTTGGCATAAGGTGTATGCCGGGGATTTGAAAAGGAGCGTCATATGAAAACAGATATGGTGACAGATTCCGCTGTAAAGGATAACAAGAAGTCATTTAATTTGGATCAGGAAACAATAATCGATATAATAGAGAGAATTAACAGCCTTTCCTTTGAGGGCCAATGCCAGATAATCGCCTATCTGAAGGCACAGGCTTCCCGAAGGAAAATAGATATAAAGATTTATTAATGAAAAAAGTTATTACTCATTTTTTCAAAAATTTAATCGGAATATTTTCCGGCCGCAATCTGCTCTGGCACCTTCTTGCGATTGTGCTTACCTTTATCATCGTAGAAACCGGTTTTGACTGGAAGTTCTTCATCTATGTCGCAGGTGTTCCCTGGCGAATAGATTTTCTTCCGGCCCTGATGCTGGGGACAATCCTGCCGTTTTTAGTCCCGCTTGGTTTTCTTCTGGTATCCTTCATTCTGAAAAACAAAAAGGCATTAAGGGTGGGGTTTGCAGAGGCCGAAGCGGTGATTTCCGGACTTTTAATTGCCGGTGCCTACAAGGCCTTTACCGGTCGGATCCAGCCGCCACATCATTTTCACGCGGGAGTTTTTGACGCGAGCAAACTTACGGATATCAGTCACGATTTCCGGTTCGGCTTTCTGCGCCACGGCGTCTTCTGGGGCTGGCCGAGCAGCCACACGACGTTGGCCTTTGCCATGGCTGTGGCTATTTGTGTTGTATTACCGAAAAATAAAACCGTCCACGCCATAGCTTTGCTTTATGCCCTTTTTGTCGGTATCGGCGTGGCAGTTACGGGTATCCACTGGTTCTCCGAGTTTATCGCCGGCGCGATCATCGGCTCCGTAATCGGGTTTGTCGTCGGCAGAAGTTTTTCAGGTAGAGAGCAATAAAACGGGTTTTTAACAGGGGATATTTCCCCGGATCACGATCTGTTTTCTATTCTAACCCTTGCAGTAATATCGGGTTTTGAAAGTGTATACAGGGCATCCAGGAAGCGCACCTGAAAACTCCCCGGTCCCTTAACCTCTTCCCCTGCAAGCTCCCCTGCAATCCCCATAACTGCCATTGCATGGGATGCTGCCGCAAAGTGAGAGGTGTTCACCGCAAGAAACGCCCCGCACAGGGCGGAAGCCGTACAGCCAAGGCCCGTCACCCGCGGCATCATCGGATGCCCGTTGTGAATTGATACTATATGATCACCTTCCACAATCAGATCCTGTTCGCCGCTTACACATACTGTACACCGGTGTGCCCCGGCAAACCTTCGGGCGGCATCCAGGGCCGACCCGGAAGAGGCAACGCTGTCAACGCCCTTTGTACGTGTTTCCGCACCGGATATGGCCAGAATTTCCGAGGCATTACCACGGATGACTGTGGGATCGGCTATTGCAAGAAGATTCAAAAGCGTCGTTGTGCGGTAGGGTGTTGCACCCGCACCGACCGGATCCAGGACTATAGGCACGCCAATCTCCTTTGCCTTGATCAATGCCTTTTCCATCCCCTTAATCCACGGATCACTCAGTGTCCCGATATTGACTACCAGAGCGCCTGCCAGCTCGACCATATCGGCGACCTCCTCCTGGGAATGGGCCATTACCGGTGATGCGCCAATGGCAAGCAGCGCATTGGCTGTGTTGTTCATGACTACATAATTGGTGATATTGTGAATCAGCGGTGACTTTTCCCTGATAGCCCTGATATCTGCCCAGATGGTCTGCGCGGTTATTTCCATGAAGAACTCCTTATCTCAACAGAGGATATTTTATATAAAAAAATTGAATGATAGCATACTATGAGGTTATTGTGTCATAATAATAGGCCTTTTCAGGGCCGTACAGGATATAAACAGGTTGCTTTATAAATGCCTTGTTACTGAAGATAAAAAACAAAAAGGAAATTCAATGTTTAATTTTTTTCGAGGACACCGCCGGAAAAAACTGACCCGCGCACCTTTTCCTCCTTCATGGGAGGAGATACTCCAAAGCAATGTGGCCCCCTACTGCATGCTGGAAGACACCGCGCGTGCTCATCTGCGTGCATTGATCCAGGTCTTTATTGCCGAGAAATACTGGGAAGGCGCAGGAGGTCTCACGCTTGACGACGAGATCCGCGTAACGATCTCGGCCCAGGCCTGCCTGCTTCTCCTGGGCCTGCCCCACAACTATTACCATAATGTCATGACCATCATCGTCTATCCCTCTGTCGTGGTCCCGCCGCAGCGAAAACAGGGTTTTTTTGAAAATTCCTTCGCTCCTGTAGATATTGAACGACCGATTCTCGGGCAGGCATTCATGCAGGGACCGGTAATAATCATCTGGGACGCGGCCCTGCACGGCAGCCGCCATCCGGAACTGGGGCATAATGTCATTTACCACGAATTTGCACATAAACTGGATATGCTTGACGGCGCGGCCGATGGAACGCCCCCGCTGCACGACAGGGCTGAATACAGGGACTGGGTCCGCATATGCACGCGTGAATACCAGCGTCTCAGGAATGATGCAGCCACGGGAAGGGAATCATTTCTCAATTCATACGGGGCAACAAATGAGGCGGAGTTTTTTGCAGTCGCAACAGAGCAGTTCTTTGATCAGCCGCGTCTGATGCTCAAACATTCACCGGATCTTTATAGAGTGTTAAAGGAATATTACCGCCAGGACCCGGCAGAACGTGTGAAAAGAGAAGCGCCGGAACTTCAGTGCATCCATTAAATGCAATTTCTTAACTTGAGTTTGCTGAGTCAGGATCATTTTCTGCAAGGGGCAGCAGCACGGTGAAAATTGTTCCTTTTCCTTCCTCGCTTTCGGCAGTAATGGATCCATGATGTTTTTCAATAATACCATAACTGACCGAAAGACCCAGGCCTGTTCCCTTTCCGACTTCCTTTGTTGTGAAGAACGGATCAAATATCATCTTAAGGTTCTTCTTTGGGATGCCGGTTCCAGTGTCCTTTATATCTATCCGGACCGCGTCACCTTCTATGGATGTTGAAATCGAGAGATCGCCCCCATTATCCATGGCCTCGATCGCGTTGAGAAAGAGATTCAGAAAAACCTGCTGCAGGTTCTGATGATGTCCCCTGACCATGGAGGGATGATCATCAAACCTCATTTTCAAGGATATGTTGTTAACCAGCAGCTCGTTCTTTATAAGGACTGCCGTGGATTCCAGCACTTCCCTGATCGAAAGTATGCTGAAAGAGCTCTCGTCACGGCGTGTGAAATTGAGCAGGTTGGCGACAGTCGCAGCGGCCTTCTCCACCTGGCCGTAGATATCCCGCAACATATCCATTTTTTCCTCTTCCGACCACTGGCTGAATTCATCTATCAATGCCTCGGTAGTAAGGCTGATGTTATTCAGGGGATTATTGATTTCATGGGCTATTCCGGCTGTAAGCGTACCGACGGCTGCCATTTTCCCCGATTCCAGCAACTGATTTTCTCGATCCTTTATTTCCTTCAACATCCAGTTGACAGTGACTGCAAGGTCGGAAAATTCGTCCCGATACCTTTTGACCGGTGTAATCGGCGAAAAATCGCCCTTGGCAATTCGACGCATATAACTTTCAAAACGCTTGACCGGCAGGAAAATCTTCTGCGTGATAAATGTTACAATAAAGATCTCCAGCATCAGGATAATAGCCAGGCCCGTAAAGGCGACGATTTTTGATCTATGCAGCCATATATCAAAGCTCGAACGTTCCTGATCGATTGCGCTCGATGAATCCGAAAGCAGCTCCGCACCAGCGCGCCTCAATTCCGACTGCAGAAAATCACGTCTGTTCTCTGCGGCAGAACCGGTTTTTTCAGCGGATTGATCCAGATTTTTCAGGAGGTCCCGGTAGCGATCCAGTATACCCGCCATATTGCTAAAGGCCTTTTTCCCGATGACATTGATAAATTCGGTTCTGGAAGTCGTGAGGACCTGCTGGGCGTTATCAGTGAAGGAAATGGCATCGGACAGACCAATACCGTAAAGGAGGTAATTTTTTTCAAAACGGCGGGCCTGCTGGATTTCGAATACATAATTCCCGGCCTTTTCCAGGAAGATTTTTTTTGCCCCGAGTCTTGAAATAAACAGGACGACGGCCACTGTAATCAGGCAGATAAGAAGAAAGTTGAGGATAAAACCCAGGGCCACCATAAGACGAATGGTTGTCCGGGGCCGTTGCGTCAGCGCCCTTTCTGCGGACATGGTATCGGCATAGCTCGATTCGGATGAAAAAAGATTATTTCCGGGGGTCATAGAGAATCGTCCTTTAAACTGCCGCTACCATTTGCATTGAGCAGATCATTTAAAACAATTATCTGAGTATCAATACCGATGATTCACTTCCTTTGATCAGTTTGCTCACCTTGCTTCTTGGAAGCACCTTTTCAATGATGGATTTTTTCCCCATCCACAGGGCCATAAGCCTCCGGTTCGCTTCCCGTGCGATAAAGGAATCCAGGGAGGAGATTTCTACCAGTTCGATCCATGGCTCGATATCACGGGCCAGGTAATATCTCAGGATGTTGTCCAGCTTCTTTTCAACATCCTGCTTCAGGGTTTCGTTTTCAGTGAGGCCGACAATTGTAAGTTTGGCCCCATAAAGGGTTACCATCTGATTGATCATTTCAAGGGATTCCTGGCTGGTGCGGTCGTGGTCCAGGCAGCAGACAATTCGCCGAACCCTTTCTTCCTTCTTCACAACTAGCACGGAGCAGGCTGCATCGTTAGCTATCTTTTGCGGAAGACTTGCCGCATTTTCCCAGGCGCAGTTATTTGAACTGTCGCAGCCGAGAACTATGAGATCGCTCTCCTCCTCATTTGCCTCGGCAAGTATCTCTTTGACAGGATTTCCTGTCCTTATGCGTACCTTCAGATTCTTTTTGGCACCTTTGGATGCTGCTGTCTCTTCCCAGATACCTTTTCTGACCTCGGAAAGTTTATTATGGAATCCGTGTCTTGAGTAAGGACAGTCTTCTTCGGCAAAACAATCCAGAAATTTATCCCTGTAGGCAAAAAGAATATCGGACAGGGATTTGTCCATGCCTGTTTGATTATTCCTGTCTTTTCCCTTTGACTGTATCCCCAAAATGCTGATATCCGCCCATGTATTTGCAGCAAGCCTCGCCGCTTCTCCTGCTATATGGGCGCTATATGAGTTTTTATCAACCGCGACAAGTATTCGCATCCCAGCCTCCCCGATAAAAAATATTTAATTACAGGTTTACCACCCGTTCGTTTTATTTCCTGCATAAAAGTATAGCTGTAGGAACATGGCTCAACAGCTCCATCACCCGGCTTTTTTTAGACGGGTTCCGGGGCATCTGGGTCACGATAAGACCATAGTCCGCAAGGAATTCATTGAGTTTCTCCGGTGCGTCCTGGATTATCCAGCTCTCCTTTCGGTCACGTCGGGCTTCAATGAGCATCGCCCGCGCATCTTCAAGCATCCTGTCTGCATTTTTCCGGCCTGAAGCTCCTGAATCCTCGACTTTTTCCTTGTACCCGTTTCGTCCTGGCTCGGAAAATGAAAAATGGATCAGGCCTATTTCCGGACCGGTTTTTGTGAAAAATTTTAAAAACGTTGAGATGAGAGATGTCAGATCCGTAGTGTCCCGCAATAGAATGGCGATTTTATTTATCTCTACCATATTCTTTGCAACGAGGATCGGGCAGGGGGCGTATCTGTAAAGACCGGATTGAAGTCTCCTGTAAAAATTCACAGGGCTGAAGGCGTTCAGTATGCCTTCCATGAAAAGGTCATAGGACCCGTCTTTAATCTCACGCAGTAATTCATCCTCCCGTTTCCCGACACGGATTATCGGGGTATCAAATGTGTGGGATGAAGAATGCGCCGCCCTGATCAATCCGGAAATTTCTTCCTGTGCAGTATGGAGCAGCCCCCGTTCCAGGGTACTTTGCACCCATCCTGACCCGGGAGAAGGACCTTCCACCTCCTCCACATGTATTGCCTGCAGGTTCATGTCGACAAATTGTGATAATCTCAGGGAATAGCGAAAGGCGATATCAGAAGCCAGATCCGCATTCAATGAAACAAGGGTCTTTATCATGGTCATTATCCTCCTATTCTGCCTGGGCCTCTTTGATCTTTTTTTCCGCCTTTTTCACCGTCTCTAAAATCTCACCCAGCTTGAAGGGCTTTGCCAGAAAATCAAAGACGCCCTTCTGAAAAGATTCCTTCGCGGTTTCCATGGTGGCAAACCCGGTGATAACAATAACCTCTGTTCGCGGGGAGCGCTCCTTTACCCGGGCCAAAAACTGCATCCCGTCAAGACCTTCCATTTTGAGATCTGTTATCACAATATCAAAATCCTTTTCCATAATGCGGTTTGACGCATCCATGCTTTGAGAAAATACCTCAATTTCATATCCTGCCTTTTCAAGTGAGGGCCGTAATCTTTTGAGTACAATCGCCTCATCGTCAAGAATAAGAATAGTTGTTTTTTCTCCATTTGTCATTGCGCTTCCCTCCCGAATCCTGTCGGATAATTATCTGTTTTTGCCATTGCTTCAAATTCTTTTGTAAATTTTTCTATCTGCTTGTCACTATGCATCTGCATATCAAGCTGCCTGGTAAACCCAACCACCTGTCCAAGCAGGACCATCTTCTGCTGCATAATCAGAGACCTCAGTTTTTTAATGCGGCCTACAACCAGATCCCCGCTTATATCAACGCTAAAATCATTTTTTTCCAGGACCTCATAAATGAACTTTGCCCTCCTGGACCGCCTTACAGGATCGGTCACGCCGCCCATAAAGCGAAAATAGGCATAATTGTCATTGATCTGTTTACCGATATAGGCATCGATCAAATTAAAATGGTAACCGAGGCGCAGGTTTATGTTTGCATACTCACCCGATATGACTGCAAGGTTCTGTCCCACATACCGCGGATCAACGTGATGAGAGGAGAAAGTCCGGGTGAGGCTCGACATGAAACCTCCAAAATCCACAGGCATAGGCTCCCTGCTCCATGCCCCGGGGGCGCTCAGTCCTTCCAGAAAAGCGAGCATGGGAACGGACCGGATCTGTTCCGGGGTTATGGTTGAAGCATCATAAGTGTCCTTCAGGCCGTCGTTGATATCGATAATGATCAGATCCAGCGGGAGTCCGGATTCCAGTTTCTTTCTCTTTGTTCCGGCACCGTGCAGGCGGGCATAATCCATATAGACAAGTTCTTCAACCGCCTTTTCATGGATAAACCTGGTGATATCATGATATGTCCTGCAGCCCGAAATATTAAAATTTTTATCATGAGGGTCAACCATGTTGAGAGGGGTGATTTTTTTAAGAACACGCCTCAACAGTCTGTATTCATAAGTCTCTTCAAAGGCATCTTCAATAAATCCATAATAGCACAGCTCTTTTATCCTGCCTTCATATACTACATTTTCCTGTGCGTCCAGTGTAATCTCCTCCCCCGGTTTAAGTATTGCAGTGGCTATGGCAGTGTTTACAATAGTGGGTATCCTGAATTCGCGGGAAATTGTTGCCATGTGTCCGGTCGAAGTCCCGATGTCCGTGATGATCGCATTGGCCTTCCTTGCCACCTTTGCAAACCGGGGTGATGTTTCTCTTGCAACCAGGATAGCCCCGTTTGGAAAATTGTTCAGGTCACTATCGTTTTGAACCATAAAGACCCTGCCGCAGGCTATGCCGTTCTGAACGATTATCCCCTTTCCTGAAAATATCACAGGATATGTTTTGGAAACGGTGGAAATATCACAAATCATCTGGGACATCTGCGCCTTGATATTGAGGGGCCTTGCCTGAGCATATAGAGTTGACCATTTTGATCAATGGACCATTCGATATCCTGGGGACAATTGAAATATCTTCAATAATAAGACCGGCCTCGGCAATGGCCTTTATCTGCTCTTCGGTCAAAGATATTTTTTCCTGCATCTCTTCGCTTACAGGCTGAAACTCACAATCGCCATGTGCCTTTACTGCAAAACGTTTCGGCTTGTACATAATTTCAAGGCTTTTGACTTCGTAGGGCCATTCGCGGGAGACGATGATACGGTCCGCATTAATTTTCCCGGCCACAATAGGTGCCCCCAGCCCCCAGGCTGCAGAGATGACCATGACTTCATTGGCAGGGTCCATCGGGTCCAGTGTATAGAGGACACCGCTGATACCGGCATCAATCATATTCTGGCAGGCAACGGCCATGGCCACTTCATGTGTCGAGAAACCTTTATCCTTCCTGTATTCCATTACAGAAGGGGAATATGCACTGGCAAGGACATCCTTGTAGGATTGCAGAAAAGCCTTTTCGGGTTTATTGAGAAGGCTTGAATACTGGCCGGCAAATGTATGTTCGCTGTCTTCTCCCATGGCGCTGCTGCGCACAGCCAGAAACAGGCTCCGGCCACCCGTAGCATGACGCATATCCCTTAAGGCCTTTTCAACTGCCTTCCTGAATCGGGGCTCAATTGAACCTGATCTGATGAGATACATGATCTCTTCGGATGCCTCTTCCGTGGTTATATTTCCACCTTCCCAGGCACTCAGGAATGCCTCAACCCGGGGCTGGAAGCCGTTGTAGTCATAGAACGACTTGAATGCCTGTGGCTGGTAACGGCAAACCCTTCGGGTACAGTAGCCCGAGCCGGTTCCTTATTTCAGCGATATTTGCGGTCTTCCCCCCAACCACATCGGCAAAATCCCGGGAGATGATATCATTGAATAACAAGAGCGAGACCGAGGCTTGATACTGTGAGTCCTGCTATATATATGATGGTTAAATAAACATATTTCATAATAGACTCCTTTGATCACGTCCAAAATATACTTTACTTATCATATAGGTTCCTCCAGGGGAAGTAAAGATATTTCAGAGTTTGCAGGTTTCCAGTAAATCAGAAAGGGAACGGGTGATAGAGACCAGGAGGAACAAAGGAC
>CAWFFS010000027.1:0-658469 GCA_963815145.1 uncultured delta proteobacterium | reverse complement strand
TACCTCTTTCATGTGATCACTTCGGCCATATTGATATGAATCAGATAATACGTATCGGGCTCTGAGAAGTACAGGATGGCATGGCTCGAGGATACTGTTGCCTGGTTCCTGACAGATCAGTTAAAAGAGATAAAAGCAGCTCTTGAAACACCAATTCTGACGGGGGAAGATATTTATTTGCTTAACGGCCAGCTTGGAGGATTTAAAAAACTTATAGACGAACGTGCTGTCGATATTGTTCATCCCGATCTGTATGTGCTGGTGGTATACTTGAGACAAAGAAAATCCTTGACTATGCAGAGGAAGCCGGAATCGCCGGAGCATTACATTCCACACAACATTCTGACGTTGCTGGGATGGCTGCAATTCATGCAGCAGCAGCTTCAGAAAATGTTCTTGCTCTTGAACATCATAATATTGATAATCCAAGATGGGAGGGCATGGTCAAGATGACAGGTTCAAAACCTCTGATTACAAACGGATTTGCCAATGTTCCTCTGGATGCCCCGGGTCTTGGAATCGAGCTCAACGACAGCAAATATCAAGGCAATGATGCCAAACAAGGGTGAAAAGTACTTTGAACCTACACCTGAATGGGACAGGTCAGGAATGTCATATGACAAACTGTGGATTTAGAAATCTGATTTTAATTTTAAATAATAGGCTGCTCAAAAGTCCGAAATTACAGTAATGCTTTCTCTGTGGCGCTCTGTGGCTTCTCCGTGTCCCGATAGCTATCGGGACTCTGTGTAACAAATAATTAAGAACTTACACTGAGATCACAGAGTTTCCACTGAGTTACACAGAGAACTTTTTAATCAGTTTCTTTTATTTCTGTCCTCTTTATCAATAACTTTATCTTTTTAACTTTATGGTGGACTAATATTAATAAAAAATCCGGATTTACATACTTATACTTTGAAATCAGATATGGTAGTCGGAATAGATAGCAGTACCACTGCCACAAAGGCAATAGCCTGGGATATTAACGGCAAATTTATTGCAGGAGGCAGCAGTCCGATACGGTTATTTTCCCCTCAGGCAAATTATTATGAACAGAATCCTGAGGACTGGTGGGATTCTTTGGTGAAGTCTCTGCAGGAATTGACACATAAGGTAGATACAGGAAGGATTACCGCACTTGCAATATCGAATCAAAGGGAAACATTTGCAGGATTGACAAGGATGGAGAACCTGTAAGACCTGCTATAACCTGGCTTGATGAAAGGTGCAAAAGTAATGTAGATAAATTTGCAAAATTAATGGGGAGGATCGTATTCATCAGATTAAGGAGAACCTAAGGATTATGCTCCGGTGGTATATCGGTAAGCCTGGATGAAAGATAATGAAAGTGATCTCTTCGGGAAAGTGGCCAATTTCTGTGATGTACAACATACCTTGTTAATAAATTGACAGGACTCTTCAGTACCAGCTGGGCAAGTGCAGACCCGATGGGGATATTTGATCTTAAAAACAAAGCGTGGTCATCTGAGATTCTTCATCAGCTTGGCATCACTGCAGGGCATTTACCTGATACATTCCCCCCAGGAGCTGTTTTAGGGCATGTTAAAGGGAAGCAGCAGGTGCTACAGGTTTAATAGCCGGAACAATGGTAGTAGCAGGAGGCGGCGATGGCCAGGTTGCAGGTCTTGGCGTAAATGCCCTGACACCAGAACGTGCATATTTAAATCTTGGTACAGCAGTAGTGTCCAGTACAGTCTCTAAAAACTATATTGTCGACAGGAGTTTCCGTACAATGACTACCTGTTCCGAGGAGGGGTATTATTGTGAAACAAGCCTGCGTGCGGGGACATTCCTTATAGACTGGTTTATAAAGCAGGTGCTGAAAATGGATGTAACACGAAATCAGGATATTTATCAGCAGTTGGAGAAGGAGGCAGGAGAGGTAAAACCCGGCAGCGAAGGACTCATGATCCTGCCGTACTGGAATGCAGTTATGAATCCTTACTGGGATCGGATGCCAGCGGATGTATACTCGGTCTTACTTCAGGTCATCACAGAGGTCATTTGTACAGGGCAATTCTTGAAGGAATTGCAATGGAACAGGCATTGGCAACTGAGGCTGTGGAAAAGGCAATTGGGGAAAAAACTCATGAATTTGCAATAATGGGAGGAGGGGCAAAGAATAATTTATGGCGACAAATTATTGCCGATACAAGTGGAAGAAATGTGCTGACAATGTCTTCTGATGAAGCTCCTCCCTGGGTGCCGGCATATCAGCAGCTGTTGCTGCCGGATGGTTCCTTCATTTGCAAAGGCTGCTCATGATATGGTTCATGTTAAAGGTATACCTGAACCAGACTCTCAAAATGAAGAACTATACCATAATCAGTTAATCAAATACAGGAAGATATATCCTGCAATCAGAGAAATAGGAAAGTAACTCTGACCGATTGTTCCTGCGCCTGGTTCCAGTTCATCAGGATTTTAACATTTTTTATGAGAATCCCGGAAAATGAGCAGTATATTGGCATTGAATTAACTTTTAATAGTTTTTCTTCTGCTTAGGGAAATAAATGCTTTTAATTATTTCTCAAATACTTTACTTTATATAGATTTGTAGGTGTAGGACAAGATATATTTCAGGTTAGAACAGGTTGACCTGAATAATCGTCCGAAGACCAAAAGATATTTAATAACAGGGTGAGTATCCCCTGGCTGAAACTATTTATATTTATTGTTGATCAGTCAACATAGGACCTGTAATTACCTGTTGCATTTCTATTACAAATAGAAGATGGCCCTTTTTAAGGTTTGCGTAAGGAGGGTTATACGGTTTATGCTGAACCGAATTAAAGATATTATCTATTCAAATATAAACCTGGAAATAAATTAAGATGAAAAAAAACGAAACCTTCTCAGATTTCTTATTGAAGTATAAAAAGATGAGAATTGATTTTGCACTGCCAGTATCAGCAGCTGTGCTGATATGGATATTAAGCTCTTTAATTAATGTCAGCGGGCAGGCTGAAGCTCCACAACAGGAGAAACCCAGGGTCCCTTGGAAAAGCGTATTGGTCATACTGATCAGTCAAAAGCCATGGCAGGTAAAATGTACATCAGGGAACGAGTACATTATATATGTATACTTCTTGAAGAGGTGCAATAACTGGATTAGCTTTTATGCACCATGGTCCGCTGATGCCTAAAAGCTCTATCGGACATCATTTTCATACCAATTCAGATGAAATGTTCCTTATCCTGGACGGGGAAGGTGAATTTACTGTCAATGGTCAAACAGCCTTACTGAAAGGTCCGGTAGGGGTTCCCTGCAAATCAGGAAATTCGCATGCACTTTATAATCCTACCAACAAGCCGGTTGACTGGGTTAATTTCAATGTTGTAACCACCAATCCCGTAGAGGCTACAGGATACGGGCCACCTGCCGGTGGTGGAGGTTTCCGGAAAGGTGCATATAACTATTCAGCTGATCCGAAGGGTCTTTTTGAAACGGCCGATGACCGTGTTGGTGCTACTCGAGAAAAAAGCCTACTTTTATTTATACCCGACAGCTGACAAAGGATTGTTACGTCCTGTTGTTCATATGGATGGAGGAAAGGATACAGTATTTTACAGAAGGGCACTTGGTCCCGGTTCATTTGTCTCAAACTGGGCTTTTGTTGACCATGTTCTTATTCCACCTAAAGCCTCTGTAGGGAGACACTATCATTCAGGTGTTGATGAGGTTTATCTGGTTATTAAGGGAAAGGGTAAAGTTTATGTAAATGATGAGGTAGCAGATATTGCTTATGGCGATGCTGTACCTATACATGCGGGTGAAATTCATTCGCTTGAAAGTACTGATACCGATCCGCTTGAAATGGTAGTTTACGGAGTCGCACTTGAAAAAGGCAAACTTGATGTAACAGATGTTCCCCTTACTATGGCGAAGCTCCAGATGTTTTTTGAAGTAGAACCTGTCAATTTCCAGGCTTTTGAAAAGAATTATATGGATATCTATATTCCTGCTCTCAGAAAACAGGTGGGATACCTTGGATCAAAGCTTCTGCGTATATTCCCTGCTGATGTCGCAAAGATGAATGGATTGCCAGAAACTAAGTTTACCTTTGAAATGGAGCTTTTATTTGATACTGAAGCACACCGTCAGGCCTGGACAAAAACCAAAGAACACGACTATGCCTGGTCACATACAGCTGCTCTGCAAAATCATATCAGTGGCTTGGTTATGATGTTGTCGGGATGGACCAGGTAAGCGATCCTATAGGCAAAAGAGATATAACTATTGAAAAATAATAATTATCATAATTCCTACTTAAATTACCAAACCAATAAAATTATGAAATCAACATTATCAAAAAGAATCATTGTCCCTGGACTGCTTGTTTCAATCCTGCTCATAATGTCTCAGTGCACATCTGCACCCGGGTGGCAAAAGAAAAACAACGAACTTATTAAGCAATATTCCCTAACCGAAAGGCAACTTGCTGATCTGCCAAGACGAAAATTGTATCAAACCTTGAGCCTGGAAAAGTTAAAAATCTGGATAGCATTTCTTCCACAGCTCTGTATCCCGGTGTTAATGCAAAAATTTATTGGGGAACAGGCACAATGACTGGCATCCTTCAACTTGCACCAAACGCGGAAATTTCCGAGGAAATTCTTCCATCAGATCGGTTTGTATTTGTCCTTGAAGGTTCCATTGACCAGCTCATCAACGGATCATTCGTTAACATGATCTCAAGGAAAAGAGAAGAGCCTGATGATAAGCAGAGCGCAACACCAAAGATCGATTTTGTTTATCTTGAAAAAGGAAGTAAAAATGCTCTGAAAGCCGGTCCAGCCGGTGCAAAACTCATTGAGGTATACAGTCCGGTACGTCTTGATTATCTGCAGAAAGCAGGTGTTACTGACATCCCTTCCGCAGCTGTTGATCTTAAGACAACCATGACGCCAAATGTGGAATTCAATAAGGTTTACGACTTATACGATTTCCAGTTGACTGAACTTGTTGCTGGTGCAAATTCCAGACTGGTAACAGGCAGGAGCACTCAGGTTAGTTTTATCTCAATGGATCCGGAAGCAGTATTTGAGCGCCATATACACCCCGAAGAACAAATGATGCTCGTTTTACGCGGAGGTTGTAATGAAATTCTCCTTGATGGGGGAACAAAAAATGGCAAAGAATGATGTCGTACTTATTCCATCTAATATGGTGCATGGTGCAAAAATGAGTGACCTTGGTTGCGATGCTATAGATATTTTTTGGCCAGCAAGAACTGATTATGCTGAAAAAGAAAAGGCAAGAATGGAAGCTTATCCGGACCGTCATGGGTTCACTGAAATGGATGTGGACGGTCTTTTTGGGTCGAATCATCGCCGAAGTCCTTCAAGCGCCGCCCAGGCCCAGGCGTCGGTCTTCAGGGCAAAAGGCACCACCGGCACGTTGCAGCGTTTGGCAAGCTTCACCCCGAGCGAGTTGAACTTCTGGGGGATCGAACGCGACGCTGCGCGTGGTTTGCGGGAAGATGACCACGGAGATGTTCGCTGCCAGCCGCTTCGCACCTTCTTCCAAGACGGTCCGCAGGTCTTCGCGCGGTTGCGTGCGGCCCACCACGACCGGGTCGACCTTTGTAAAGAAACAGGGGTTCCCCTATCCGAAGGTAGAAAAAAGAGAGATAATCGCCGATCATGCATCCAGGACTGTAACCGTTGAATACACCATTGACCCGGGAAAGAAGGCGGTTTTTGGTGATCTGGATTTTAAAGGGCTTCAGACTGTGGACCGGACATTCCTTAGAAAATTCATACCCTGGCAGAAAGGTAATGTATATGATCCTGACCTTTTGACAAAGTGCTATACAGACCTGATGAACCTTGGGCTGTTTTCAACCATAAAGATTACAGAGGCAAAGGAACTCGATAATAACCGCCTTCCCATTGAAATTGAAGTCAAGGAACGAAAACACAATTCCGTGAGCTTTGGTCTTAATTATTATACGGACGAGGGACCGGGAGTAAATGTTTCATGGGAAAACAGGGATCTGCTGGGACACGGCGAGAAACTCGGTTTTCAATTTAATCTTTCCAATTATATAACAACGGCTGAAAGCTATTTTAAAAAACCCGCTTTTCTTATGAAAGAACAGACCCTGCGGCTCTCTCTTCAAAAGACGCATGAAAATCCTGATGCCTATACCAGTGACAGCTTTTCAAGCTCAGTCTTTGTTGACAGAGAATTTACCAAAGAGCTGGGTATCAGTACCGGCCTGGAGTTCAAATCATCCAAGGTCAGTCAGCTCGGCGCTGTAAACAGTTTTTCACTCTTTTCCATGCCCCTTATGCTGGATTTCAACAATAGCGATAATTTGCTCGACCCTAAAAAGGGCGGTCACCTGACTGTCAGGCTGATCCCATATTATCAGCTGTCAGGGGAATCGCTTTTTTACGATAAGGCATTGCTTCATTACCGGCATTATCTTGAAATATCGGATGATCCGGATATTATCCTTGCAGGAAGCGTTACGGTCGGAGTGATCAATGGAGCCGGCAGGGATGAGGTTCCTGCCGATGAAAGGTTTTATGCAGGGGGCGGAGGTTCCATAAGGGGATATCCATACCAGTCAGTAGGACCTTTGTCAGGTACAACACCTCTGGGAGGAAAAACCCTTTTCGAAGTGTCAGGCGAGACAAGATGGAAGATGTCCCGGAAAATAGGGCTTGTATTATTCCTGGATGGGGGAAGTGCTTTTTCGGGGAAACTCTTTTCTCCGGGTGAAGCAATCAGATGGGGGACGGGCATCGGAATAAGGTATTATACCCCTATCGGTCCCCTGAGATTTGATGTGGGACTTCCTCTGAATAAGAGAGAAGGCGTAGATAATTCATTCCAGATATATATAAGCATAGGCCAGGCTTTTTAAAGGCACAGTATAAATGAAACAGTCATCAAAGCAGAAAATAGACCTTAAGAAGGTGGTTTTAAAAACCGTAAGGTGGGGTGCGCTGATTCCTGCAGGCTTTATCCTGATTGCAGCAATCCTCTTTTGTGCCCTGCAGACGGACTATATGGATGACTGGATCATCAGTGTGTTAAACAATTCATTATTTAAGAAAAACAATATAAAACTGGAGATTAAGGGTATTAAAGGGACAGTCCCTTTCCATTTTGAAATAGGGGAGCTGAATCTGTATGACAATGCAGGCAGATGGTTCAGCGCTCAAAACTTCGCCGTTAGCGTCGCCCCGATCGATCTGTTTGAAGGACGCCTTAATATCAAAAGACTTTACATAAAAAAGACCGAAATTGACAGGTTCCCTGTTGAGGCAAAAAACAGGCAGAAAAGTATACCCGAAGGATTCCATATCCCTTCTTTTATTTCCCGTATATCTGTAGAGGATATTTATATGCCCGGAATCGATCTGGGCAGTAAAATCATCGGAAGCCCTGCCCGTTTCACATTAAAGGGGGGCGCTGCCCGTGAAGACGGCGAAAATAAAAGGGATATATATCTTCAGATAAAAAGAACTGACGGATCTCCGGGTTCAGTTATGGCATCCATGCATCTTGATTATAATTCAGGGTACATGTCGCTTGAAATATCGGCTGATGATCCGGGAAGAGGAATCCTGTATCACAGCACAGGTATGGGTGAGGATTTCAGGTTTCATGTGAAAGGGGAAGGCGAACTCACGGACTGGCACGGAAAGCTGCGTCTTTCCAGCAGGAATACAGGTCAGCTTGATGCAGACATCCGGATTAAGGCAGCCAGGGAAATCAACCTCATCGTGGACGGAAATTTTATTCCCCGGGACTCCCTCCTGACTGAAAATTACCGCGCGTCGATCGGAAAAAGAGCTGACTTCAAAATTGATGCGGACATCAGTGACAACATGAAAACAGACTTTAACCTGGTAAGGCTGAAAGCGGGAAATAACATAGCCGAGTTCAGGGGGAGGATAGGGCCGGCGGATCAGGATTCTGAAGGAACATTCAGCCTGAAGATTAATGATCCAGCTTTTCTGGAAAAATTATCAGGACAAAATATCACAGGCAGTCTGTCTGTTGATGGCAGGATAAGCGGAAAACTGTTTCGCCCTGATATTGATCTTTCCTATGCTGCCGAAGGGTTAGGCACTGAACAACTTCAGACCTCCGGTATAAAGGGTGCGGCGCATATCGGTTTTTCGCATGAAAACAAGCCGGACATGTTAATGACCATCTCCGGAGATGGAGATATAAGCGGATTAATCGTCAGGTCCGGATCACGTGTGTATCATGAGAATAAGACACATTACAGATTTGACCTGGCAGAAAAAAACAATGAAGACCTGCGTATAAATCTTCTTGACCTGGATTCGGATCATTTTTCCGCCGAGACTTCGGGAGATGTAGATATCCGGCAGAAACACGCCTCGTTTGAAGGAAAACTTAATGTAAGCGACCTCAGCCGGTTTAATCCGCAGGCCGCCTATTTAAAGGCAAAAGGGAGTATGGATTTTAAACTGGATGCGGATTTAAAGCCGGTTTCAGTCAGCGGGTCTGTAAAGGGATCGTTAAAACCCGCGCCCGGTAACCGGGATCTGATAAAACTCGCCGGAGACAATATCAGCCTTGAAGGAAATCTGTCCTTTGGAAATGATATATTTCAATTTTCGGATCTCAGAGTAGACGGCAGGGGGGTGTCTATTGCAGGATCCGGCACATATAATTTGAATGGGGATGTTGATTCAGACATCAGTCTTTCTATATCGGACCTTGCTCAGATTCCCGCGCAGACAGCAGACAAAATAAAGGGCGCAGGAAAAATAGACTGCAGCCTGAAAGGGAAATTAAGCCGCCTGAAGATATCTTCCAGTTCAGAGATACGGGATTTTCAATGGGGAGATATCAAGGCTGATGTTCTGAAGGGCAGGATTACGGGACTGCATACGGAAAAACAGGACAGGGGAAAAGTAACAGCAGAGTTCTTTGCCAATGATAAAACAGTTAATGCAGGATCGGATTTCATTATGTCAGGTCCCGAGATATCCCTTAATGATATTCAGTTAACCGGAGAAAAGACTGATGTAAGCGGTAATCTTGAATTAAACATAAAAAAAATCCTGGTTGATGGCAAAATTTCACTGTCGAGTTCAGATATATCGGAATTAACAATGGTCTTTGGACAGAGAGTCACGGGAACGGCATCCGGAGAATTGGTTTTTGATACAAAACAGGACAGGCAGGATATTCAAATAACGGCTTCAGCCGGCAATGTGACATTTGAACAGGAACAGATCGAAAACATTCATGTGAAAGGCAGCGTGTCAGATATCTTCAACAGCCCCGATTTTACGGCTGAAGCCACTGTTACGGGTTATAATTACAAAGGGTTAAACCTGAAAACTGTCACCCTGCAGGGGGAAGGCAAAAAGGACAGCGCAAAATTTAATTTTAACGGAAAGGGTTTCGCGGGTGAAGAACTGACCTTTGAAGCCTCTGCCGCTTTCAAGGCTGATGAAGAGCGTAAATCAGTGGATATCACCCGTATGAAAGCCAGATTCGGCGTTGTACCGGTCAACCTCATAGATCCCATGGTCATCACATACTCTCCGGATTCAATTATTGTTGAAAACATAAATATCGGGGTAGACTCAGGCTCCGTGAAAGGCTCAATAAATTATTCCGGAAAAACCTCAGATGCAAAACTCCTCATAAAAAAAATACCACTCGCTCTCCTGTCGCTTGCAGGACTGCCTCTGCTTGAAGGAACACTGGAAGGGGATATCAGCCTGAAAGGCAGCCCGTCAATGCCTCGCGCATCAGGGACCCTGTCGATCGCCGGCATGAAAATAAAAAATTATAAAAAAAATCAAATGTCTCCCGTTGCCGTCAAGGCCGGATATTTTCTGGGCGAAAGGCACCTGTCCGGTGAATTCAGCATCAGTGGCGCATCATCACCTGGGCTCAACGGGAGTATCAAAGTGCCGTGTGATTTTTCAATTTATCCTTTCAGGCTTGCCCCTGATGATAAAGATCCACTGGAAGGCAGCATAAAAGGGAATCTGGATCTTGCAATGATCAGCACCGTACTGGAGTTCAGTGATCAGTCTTTTTCAGGTAAGCTGAATACAGATATAGAAATAGGCGGTGTCTACAGTTCACCCCTGATATCAGGCAAGGCTGATCTCTCGGACGGAAGTTATGAAAACACGGGTATGGGTGTGCATCTAAACAATGTCAGGGCAAATCTGTCTGCCGGCAACTCGGCAATCGTAATCCAATCTTTTTCGGCTGATGACGGATTAAACGGGACGGTCAAAGGCAGCGGGAAGCTGAATATCGATACGCGGAAAAATTTTCCATATGAAATTAATATGAAGTTGAACGATATGCAGATAACCGGGAATGACAGGCTCAGCAGTGTTGTAGACGGCAATATCGCAGCATCCGGGTCAGCTAAGGAGCATAATATTACGGGTAAACTCACAGTTGAAAGGGCGGATTTCCGGATACCTGATAAACTCCCTGTTGAGATTACCGAGCTGGATATAAGGGAAATCAACACAAAAACCGCTTCATCTCCGGAAGAAACAGGCCCGGGCCCTGAAAAGGCAAATGTGAAATTTGATGTATCTGTCTCGAGTTCCGGAAGGGTGTATATCAGAGGCAGGGGTCTGGATTCCGAATGGAAGGGAGATCTCAAATTAAAAGGCACGTCCGGCGATCCTTTGATTTCAGGAAAGCTTAGCCTTGTAAGGGGTAATTATAGTTTTCTGTCGAAACAGTTCGACCTCACGGAGGGTGTTGTTACTTTTTTCGGCCATTCACCGCCTGATCCTTCTCTGGAGGTTACCGGCAAGATTGTGAACGGCAACATAACAGCCTATATCAACCTTAAGGGCCGTATGAAAAATCCGGTTTTAACCTTCTCTTCCGAGCCAGCCCTTCCGCAGGATGAAATCCTGTCAAGGGTACTTTTTAACAGGCAGGTTTCGCAGATCACCCCGCTTCAGGCACTGCAGCTTGCAGCCACGCTTAAGGAGATGCTGGGCGGAAAGAAAGGTTTTGACCCGCTCAGGTATACCAGAGATCTTCTGGGTGTAGACCGGCTGGAGGTAGTGCAGTCACAGACCGGCACGGGCGGGTCATCCATAAGCGCAGGCAAATACATTAATGATAATATCTACCTTGAGGTCGAAAAGGGTATCGGCACGCAGACCGGAAAGGCATCGGTTACCTGGGAACTGACGCCAAATATAACAGTGGAAACAGATGTGGGTGAGAATGATGAAAAAGGCATGGGGATAAACTGGAAGTTCGATTATTGATCAGGTAAGCAGCATACCTCAAGATTTAACCCCGATGAAAATGTGTTCTGGAGAGGCCTCCATTACTGGATGCTTCTGGCTACAGCTGATCTGGTGATTTGACCGGGTAATATAAAATGATCAAATATTATATTGACTGGATCTTATTTATTAATTAATTTCCCTCTGAAAAAATTTTAATTAAAGATATGGCACATAATTCACGAAATTCGTCTTATGAAAGACGGTTAAAATACTACTACCTCAGATTCCTAAGGCTCAAGGGAGAACCTCATGAGCTGGCCCTCGGAATGGCTCTAGGTGTTTTTACAGGAATGCTGCCAATTCTTCCCCTGCAAATTGCCCTCGCTGTTGCCCTGGCACTTTTATTTAAAGCCAGTAAAATTACTGCTGCACTCGGTACCTGGGTAAGTAATCCATTGAATCTGTATTTTATATACCTTTATGATTTTAAATTGGGCGCCTATCTTCTTGGTGTGGATAAGGGGCATGAAATCATTAAATCGGTGATGATTTCAATAGATCGCGGCGATGCAATGGTTGTCCTCTGGAGTAAGTTGTTATCTTCAGGGATCACTCTGGTTTCCGCCCTGCTTATTGGAGGTATTATAATGGGGGCGGTATTGGCAACTCCCACCTATTTTATATTTTTAAAGGTATTCCAGAAAATAAGGGAATGGCGCCAGAAAAGAAAAGCTGAAAAGGCAGCCAGGTTAAATAAGCGGGTAATTAACAAGCTCTAATAACCGAATGTTGTATCAGATATTTACGGTAGGCTAAAATCCCCGTTTAGGGGGTGCGCATATGATGTTTTATAAGATTGACACGGCAATATGTTTATCATTTCTCATGCCTTGACATATTTTAAAATTCTGTTAGCATTGACGCAATCAAATAGGCCCCAATAAGGATCAATATAAAAGGGCAAAAAGTCGTAATAGCTTAAAATAGGCAGCTAATTGCAAGAAACTGGTCAATAAGTTGCATGGGTATTTTACTATTAATTATTAAGCGAGGATTGACAGAGGATGAAAACTAAAATTACTTTTTTCTCATTGGTTGTTGTCGCACTTTTTTGCCTGTTTGCAGTTTCAGGCTCTACAGGCGCAGAAGGGGTTAAAAAATTTACAGTAGCCTACAGTAATAATGTTGAGGGTTACCTTGAGCCATGCGGGTGAGCGGAGAGCGGTGAGATGCTCGGTGGGCTCTATAAAAAAACAACATATCTTGATGACTACAGAAAAACACATAAAAACTTGGTTGTTGTAGATTCAGGCGATCTACTGAATGAGCATGAACAGATAAAGGCCTCATTCATGCCGTCTGCCCGGTTAAAAGCAGATCTTATTGCCAAAGTTTATAAAGACATTGGTATTGACGCTATAAATGTAGGCGAACTGGATCTTGCCCTTGGCGTTGATTACCTGAAAGATCTCGAGAAAAAATATGACACCCCTTTTGTCTCCGCCAATATTGTTGATAAAAACAATAAACTTGTATTCAAGCCATATGTAATTAAAGATATGGGTAATTTCAAGATAGGTATCATCGGCATAATGGGTAATACCTCTGATGTGTCAAAGCTGATGAAAGAGATTGTGGGTTCTTCTTTAACGGTGCTGGATCCCATCAAAACGGCGGAAGAAGAAGTAGCTCAAATCAAGGATAAAGTAGACTACATTATAGTAATGACCCATCAGAATATGAATCGTAACTGGATTGTAGCCCGAAAGGTCAAGGGTATAGACCTGATTGTAGGCGGTCACCCCACACAAAGGCTGAAAACTCCCTATAAGGCAAATGATACGTACATTGTTCAGTCCGGTGAGAAGGGCCAGTATCAGGGTATGTTTGATGTCGAGATAGCTCCCGACGGAACCAAGACTGTCTCAAATACCCTTGTGAAAATGAGTGATAAAATTGCCAATAATCCACAGGTAAAGACAATGATTGATCAGTTTAACCAGGAGGTAAACAAACTGTACACCACCGGGAGTACTGAAAAAGAAGATACAATTACGCCTAAATCAATACAATGCAAAGAATGCCATGAGGAGGCCTATAATGTATGGGCGAAATCAAAACATGCAAAGGCATTTCAGACCCTTATAGACAAGGGAAGACAGTTTAATCCTGACTGCCTTGTCTGCCATACAACCCGTTTTGAGCAACCAGGCGGTTTTACCATGGCCGGTCAGGAAAAGGATTTAAGAAATGTCCAGTGTGAATCCTGCCATGGCGACAGTGCGGCTCATATGAAAGATCCAAGTGTCCATTTCAAGGTAAAGCCCAACGTGGAAACCTGTGTAAAATGTCATACCGAACACAGGTGCCCGAATTTTAGAAAGGATTACACCCAGGAATGGGAGAAGATTAAACATCAATTATAGATGATAAGATCCTGAATTAAGAGACGGGTTTTAAACCCGTCTCTATAAAAAAATCCGCTAAGTTAAGGTTATAATCCCAGGCTTGAAAGCAGATCATCAACATCATCCTGCTTTATACGGTTTTCCTTCTCACCGCTTTCATAACCATTCATATTCTGGCCGGCTTCTTCACTTTTCCCCTTTTGCCAGTTCAGTTTTAATTTCTGGGCGATTTTTGTGATCTGATTTTGGAATGTCTGAATAGTCGGAATTATCTTAAGGAGCTGCTGGCCGATCCTGTCCTGTATCTGCTGTGTGCCGTTCAGGTCAAGGCTTAAACTGTTTATAAAGTTGAGTTTATCCATGATGATTTCAATGTTTCCGGTGATCAGGTGGTTTGATGGGTCGCAGTTTTCTTTTATCTGAAGAAGGTTGTGTCTGATTTCCTCTTCAAGGTTGAAAAAATTATCTACGATTTCCAGCACGGTATTCGTCTGCCTTTCAGTTTCAGTTATTATATTTTCAAGTCTCTGCAATGCAATTGGGATACTTTCGATGTTTGACTGATTGAGATCGTCCTCAAGTTCTGTGGTAGATATGGTAAAATGCTGAAATATCTCCTTCAAATTGTCTATTATCTGCGCTTCTTCTTCTTTCTGGCGAGGATTAACGATACGGGCATAGACTTCCTGGATATTAAAGAGCCTTTTCTGGGCGATTACTGCTATATCCCTCTGTTCTTCCGTAATTAATCCCTGTTCCAGTAAAAATGTCCCGATCATTTTGTTGTCCGGTTTTATTGTCAGCATTTCTTCGATGGACTGGCTGTCAATAAAGGAGAGACGAACAAGAGTTTCGCCGAAGTATTCGATGGGAGGAGTCTGGAGATACATCTGGACAGCCTTGATCCCCTGCCTGAGCCCGTATTCATTTTTTAAATCCCTCGTCAATGCCTCGGCAACAGTGTTTATCAGTGGCGCAAGGCGTCTTGTGTTTTCGCACTGATTCTGGTAAACACAATATTCAAGAAATAATTGCGCTGCAATTTCAACCTGTTGATTTGAATCATAACTGTCTAATATATCATTAAAAACTGATAGCGTATTGTTTCGATTTGACATATTGGTGCCCTCAAATAATTAATAAACCTCAATTTGTTTTTATGTAATGGGATTTGAGATTTTTTGATTTTTAAAAAAAGCTTGTTGATATTGAAAATAATCGACAGGTGCAGGTGAAAACTTTAACCATAATGCGGCCTTAAATGATTTTTATTAAAAAAATGTTGACATCGAAGCGGGAGGTTCTTTTT
The DNA here is from genome assembly GCA_963815145.1 of uncultured delta proteobacterium. Classification (GTDB taxonomy): domain Bacteria; phylum Desulfobacterota; class DSM-4660; order Desulfatiglandales; family HGW-15; genus JAAZBV01. The sequence continues at coordinate 643,496 of CAWFFS010000027.1, read as the reverse complement.
CAGTTAATTATGTACTATGAATTTCACCGCACTCTTTTTTTATATTATTTCAAGTTAATAAAGCTTTCATGCGGAGTAACTAATGAAATCTGACAGGTCTTCCAAACATAAAGAATATTCTCCCAATAATAAAAACAGACTGATTAAAAATGATTCCCATGCAAAGGGAGAGGATGCAACACCCGCATTTGATGAGTTGCTTGTCCGTGTAAATGACCTTGAGGAGAGAGAAAGACTGTATCGGTCATTCGCAGAAAATACATCTGATCTTTTTTACCGCACGGACACCTTTGGAAGAATTACTTATATATCACGGTCGGTTTACGAACTGTCAGGATATACAGTAGAAGAAGCTATTGGCATGAATATGGCTGAAGACGTTTACATGGTTCCAAGGGAGCGTGAAAACTTCCTGGCAGTATTAAATAAAAACGGAAGGGTACATAATTTTTCCGCCCGGTTAAAACGGAAAGACGGGTCTATGTGGTGGGCATCCACTAATGCACATTTTTATTATGATGAAGATGGAAACATTATGGGGGTAGAAGGTATCACAAGGGATGTTACCGAGCAGAAACGCTTGCAGGAAACCCAGATGAAGCTCATTGAAGAATTGAAGGATGCCATGACAAAGGTGAAGACACTTAGCGGGCTGTTGCCCATCTGTGCATCCTGTAAAAAGATCCGGGATGATAAGGGGTATTGGAGTCAGATTGAGATATATATCAGCAAGCACTCTGAAGCTGAATTCAGCCATGGTATCTGCCCTGATTGTCAAAAAAAATTATACACCCATCTCGATATTACGGAACGCTGATCAATTGATATTTCAAGTCTATGGGGTATAGTTTTTTTGATAAAACTAATTAATCGTATTGATTTTATCCGTTCTATAGGATAAGCTTGTCTTAGCTTATATAATTTAAAGCTAGAAATATATTGCTTTACGATTAGGTAGTGTCCATCCAGAAACGAGAAATTTTGGACAGGGCCAAGGAACGCAAAGATTGTAACCACAGGAATACATTGAAGTATTTCGGGGATTACAATCTGAGTGTGACGCAGAGATTGTTCAAAAAGGCCGTTTCTGGATGGGCACTAGGTATGTATGGAAAAACTGCATTGACATTAAGTTGCCATTCGAGCACATCGATTAATTCCGAAATATTCGGTTTGTTAATGCACTTCCTATCAAGGTATAAATATTAATAGATAAAAGAAAGGATATTAAATTGGCAGAGATTATCAGAACAATACCAGAACCCAACAAAACAGTCGATGTAGTACGTGAATGTGATGTTGTAGTTGTTGGCGGTGGTCCCGGCGGAATCGGTTCTGCGATTGCTGCGGCCCGTAATGGAGCAGATACTGTTCTTGTAGAAAGATATGGCCATTTAGGTGGAATGAGTACTGGCGGCCTTGTGACTATTATACCCTGTCTGTCCGATTTCGAAGGAAACCTTCAGATTGGCGGAATAAACCAGGAATTTCTCGACAGACTGGAAGCACGAGATGCCGAATTTCATCCCCCAAAAGATATCTGGGGATCAGATGATCCCAAACTTGTCCATTACTGGAATGAAAGATCATTTTTCTATGTGCGCGAAAGGCGAATTATCTACTCTTCACTCATAGACGCAGAAATAGGCAAATGCATATTGAATAACATGGTAAATGAAGCTGGTGTCAAAACCTATCTTCATGCCTGGGGAACAATGCCCATCATGGATGGTAATAAGCCCGTGGGGGTGGTTTTTGAGAGTAAATCAGGCCGTCAGGCAATAATGGCAAAGGTAGTTATAGATTCAACCGGTGACGGTGACCTGCTGCCCTATGCCGGCGCCACCTTTGATACTGATATTGACCCGAGGATCAGAATCGCCAACCTTTCGCTCTGTTACTGGATCGATAATGTAAACCTCGTCAAGGTAGAGGATTTCCGCAGGGAGCATCCTGACAAATGGGGTGAGATGATGATGGAACTCATGCAGCAGGGCGGACATCCCGGGTTCATGAGGAGCAATCTCCGCAACCAGGAAAAAGTGGTATGGGTACATCCGAGATATGCCAACAAGAGCCAGACTGATGTAGAGGAGCTTACAAGGGTTGAGATGCTTGGACGCGAAAAGATGCTCCTGACCTTTGAGTATTTCAAGAAGAATATTCCGGGTTTTGAAGACAGTTTTATCGTACTGTCCTCTCCACAGCTTGGGACAAGGGGTGCCAGAAGGGTACATGGTGACCATATGGTGTGTTCGGAAGACCTCTCACTCAATGAACCTTTTGAGGATACAATCGCGGTTTTTCCCGATCTTGACAGGGGCAAATATTCACTGAATTCACCCAATACCTTTATCCCGTACAGATCACTCCTGCCAAAGGGCGTCGATAATATGCTGGTCGGCTGCAGGGCATTTTCATCTGACCAGGAATCAAATAACTTCTTCAACCTTATACCCCATTGTGTTGCAATAGGCGAAGCAGCAGGAACAGCCGCAGCACTTGCGTTGCAGCAGGGGGTAAACGTAAGGGATGTTGATTTTGCCGCACTCAGGAAACAGCTCATTGCACAGAACGTAATACTTCCGGATGCCTACCCTGAAAAGTTCAAAAAACCCGAATGTGACAGGATCACGGTTTTTGAAGTGCCGTTCTTCGGTGAATGGCAGGTTCCCAAAAAAGATGGTAACCAGATTAAACCGGAACACTAATATATTTTGACTAAAAAAAAGGGTTCATTTCCTTCAGGGATATGAGCCCTTTTTTTATTTATTCCCACGCCTTTCTGGACTTTGACAAGTAATTGTGTAAATATCTTTCACCTGACAAATGTTCGGGTTTTCTTTACCGATTAAAATTTCATAAACTGAAAAGACCGCCGAGGTCCAAACTGCCATGAAATAGGATATTTCTTTATTTAATTATTTTTGGAGGAAAAATTATGCCTTATTTTAGTATCGAGACAAATAAACAGATAGATAGTGCAGTGAATGAAGACCTGATGAAAAAAGCCACTAAATTTCTGGCCGAAATGATGGGAAAACCGGAGCACGTCATAATGGTCACAGTAAAACCGGGGATGCCATATGTATTCGGAGGGCTCGGCGATCCTGCTGCTTATGTACGGATAAAGGCTGTCAGTCTTGAAAAAGACAAGTGCCCCGAGTTTTCAAAGAAGGTCTGTGATTTTATTGAGGATGAGATCGGTGTTCCGAAGGACAGGGTATTCATTGAATTCATCGATATTGATCCTAAGATTTTCGGCTGGAACGGAAGCACGCTGGCGCATTAATTTAAAAATCACAAGGCGCAAGGCACAGGGCCCAGGGCGCAAGATAAAAAGATAAAAAGGAGCGATTAAGACGATTTATGGACAGGGAAAATGAAATTATAACCGAAAATGATGAACCGGAAGAAAGCTTTGAAGAATTATTGAAACAAAGCGAGGTCAAGGCAACTTTTTTTCAGCCAGGGCAGGAGATTGAAGCCGATGTTGTCCAGATTACGGATGAATGGGTCTTCATTGATGCAGGAAGTAAATCCGAGGGGATTATTGCCCTTGGCGAATTCACTGATGAAGATGGCAATATCAATATCGCAGCAGGAGATGCCATCAAGGCATATTTCCTTTCTTCGCGAAATAATGAAAAATTATTCACTACCAAGCTTTCCATTGAATCAACAGGAAAGGAGTTCCTTGAAGACGCCTTTTATAATGGCATACCTGTTCAGGGTATTGTTGAAAAAGAAATCAAGGGGGGATTCGAGATACGAATAGCCGGTAAAACCAGGGCCTTTTGCCCGTTTTCCCAGATGGGATCTAAGCGTATTGAGGATAACAGCAGTATAATAGGATCCGAATTGACCTTCAAGGTCACGGAATATGGTGAGAAGGGCAGAAACATTATTCTCTCCAATCGGGCGATACTTGAGCAGGAACTGGAAAAAAGAAAACTTGATTTGAAGGAATCCCTGAAGGTCGGAATGACAGTAACCGGCACGGTAACATCCATAAAAAAATTCGGCGCGTTCATAGATGTGGATGGACTGGAGGGGCTGATCCCGGTATCGGAGATATCATGGGGACGAGTGGATGATATAGAAGGCATCCTTTCGGTAGGGCAAAAGGTGGACGTGGCCATTACGTCTCTTGACTGGGATAAAGACAGATACTCATTCAGCCTGAAGGAAATATTACCGGATCCCTGGGATACTGTTTTAAAAAAATACCCCGAAGGATCTGCTCACAGGGGAAAGGTAGTGAGACTGGAAAAATTCGGTGCATTTATAAATATGGAGCAGGGTATAGACGGGCTTGTTCACATCTCTGAACTCGGAAAAAACAAAAGGATAAAGCATGCAAGGGAGGTTCTGGAAGCCGGGCAGGAAATAGAGGTGAAGATCAATGGCGTGGATAAGGAAAAACGCAGGCTTTCCCTGGTCATGGCTGATAATGCAAAGGATGAAGAAAAAGACTCATATGAAAGTTACGGCCGGACGGGCAGTACTTCATCCGGCTCATTCGGAACTCTTGGTGATCTCTTGAAGGCAAAGCTTGGTAAAAAATAATTAGAGCCTAATGCTGGCACTCTGCCATCCAGTTGTCGATCCTGTATTTTTTTGTACTGCTGCCGAATATCGCAGATTCTACCTTATAGGATTTGCCTTCGCAGGGTGCCGGTATTATGAGATCGGTTATCTGATCTCCGTTTGAATTGGCAGGTACGCTGGTAACTACCAGTTTGCATCCTATCGGTTTACCATCAACCAATACCTTGAATCCTATTCTTATATTCGGTCGTGTAAAGTTGCGCCCGTTTTTTATGCCATATGATACCTTCACTCCTTCAGCCGTACAGGAGAATCCTTTTGCAACAAGTTGAAGGTCGATACCCTGGGCATAAATGAAATTCCCGGTTAAAAGTAATAAAATAACTGTTAAAAATAAATATTTTCGCATGTGGTCCTCCGATCCATTGCCTCTTGATCTAGGTCAGGGGCAGCATGTAATCAGCCAGGAGGCTGGAAGTCTTCCTCATATTCATACTCAGCAGTTTCGCAAGGCCTTTAAGCAGCTTCACCCCAATTTGAGGATGATGGTCCAGCAGTTGATCGAATCCTTTACGTGTAAGTATAACAAGTGTGGAGTGTGTTTTCGACCTGACTGTTGCTGATCTTGGAAAATCGTCTATTACGGCCATTTCTCCGATGGACCTGCCTTTACCAAGCGTGGCTATTACAACTTCCTTTCCTTTATCATTTTTCTTTAATACATCGAGTGCGCCTTTCGTAACAAAACAAACGAAATCTCCCTTGTCTCCCTCGGAAAAAATAACCTCCTTTGGTTCAAAATCCATAAAGTTCATGTGTTTTGCCAGGGTCTTCAAGTCATCGGATTTGATCTGGTCAAATAAGGGGATGTCAATTAAAAGGTCAACTACAGCTTTGGAGAGATTTGTTCCGGTAATTTCCTGTGTCCTGACCATACTTGGCATCCTTTAGCTGTAAAAGGTTCTATAAAAATTATATGATTAAAACGAAATATAACATATTAATCTTTTTTTAGTCAATCCGGCTGAAGCTGCTTCATGCAGATAAAAAAATTCTCAACAAAATTCAATGCAAGACGTAGGGGTGAAAAAATTTTCCCCCTCTCAAAGCATGCCTTGTCTCTACATCATCAAAGGTGGCGTGTAATCCGCCTTCTCCCCTGGTCCCGCGGTCTCCGTTGGAATCAGGGGATGTTTTCTTTAATATTTTGCACCCAAAAAATGTGCATATTCTTTTTTTAAAATTAAAATTATTTCCGACTGATATACCTCCATAAAAATCCATGAAACTAAAAGCCCGGCTATTACCGGGTATTCATAGCCTCTGCATTCTGGGGAATACTCAGAGAGTTATGCAGGTATATTGATTACCGCTGAAAGACGATCTGTTCGGTGCTTCTGTGATACTCCTCCCAGTTCCCAAAGCGCCTTCGAACGCCGCAAGATATTCAGGGATGATAAAGACAGAGAAAATCTGCTGTAAAGATTGTTTTTTATCTTAATTTCTTAAAACTATATTACTATTTTAAAATTTGGTTGACATATATCTCAATGTGAGATGATATTCTTTCTATGCATATCATAACTCGAAAGCGTTTACTTGAATTTGCTAAAAAACATCCAGATTAACCAAAATCCCCTCCAAAAGACACAAAATACACTATCCACCCCATTACAATTTTTTACGATAAATTGCATAATACTCAATAATCTGCAGATTCTTTTCCCAGGTGCATATCGGGGAATTGTAAATATTTATTATCTTTAAATCAATGCAGGAGATTTCATACTTCATAAGTAGCAGGAGGTGATGCCTGTCAGTGTAACGTCACATGTTGAAAAAAAGTATCCCGGAATTTCAGTTGAGCTTATGTACAATTTGGCAGGCCAGAGAGGGAAGGCTATGATTCAGACACGATATGCCTCGCTGGCCGAATATGAGCGAATTGATGCTGAGTTAGATAACGATGAGGAGTATTCAAAACTGATTCGATCTCTATTAAGCGTTAGCGGGAATCTACCTTTTGATCAGTTCTATCGCATAATTTAATAATCATAATCACGAGTTAGATTCTGATTTAAATAAATACCTCATAGTATCCAGTCAAATACATAATAAACCCCATTAGAAAAAAATAACTTATTATATTTAATGGTACAGGCAGGTATTAAAAAATTAATGGAAATAGCCGAATCGATTGGGTTGGAGAAAAGATTCTGAGGATACTTTGCTGATGTCGGGTTCGGATAAGGGATTAAAAGGTAAATCGTTTGCTAATGAAATATCAGGACAATAAATAGGAAAACCATCAGGAAAGGAGGTAGCATTTTTTTCTTTCAGAAGAGAAAAAATAAAGGACAGGCAATGTTTTACTGAATAGTGTAAAGGAGTATAAATCGGCACATACCGTAAATTAGAAAAGGAGATAAAAAAATGAAAAAAACATTGTTTATGTATTTTATAATATTTGTAACATTGTTCGGATCATTGGCAATCGCCAGTTCAATGGACATGGAAAGTAAAGATAATACTAAGCTGAAAGAAACGTGGATCAGTATAAGCGGTACTGTAGTCAATCCGGAACCAGCTAAATTTACCCTGGATTATGGCCATGGAACAATTACTGTAGATATGCATGACTGGAAGTGGTACAAAAAAAATAATAGTGAGATGAGTGGCGATAAGGTAACCGTTTATGGAATATTGGATGAAACGCTTCTTGACGGAAAAAGTATTGACGCTACAAGTGTATATGACCAGAAACTGGGAAAATACTTTTTTGGAAAGAATCGTGAATTAGCTATGGCTAAAAGGGACTATAACATGGAAGACCCCCTTTTCCAATATTGGGGCAGAGAACCTGTTTTAGTAGGTGGAGTCACTGTAAAGGGAACTGTTGCCAGTGTTAATGGCAGAGTTTTTACAATAAACGCAGGTGCAAAGAAAATTACTGTAGATACTTCTTCCATGTCCAATGATCCGCTTGATAAAAAAGGCTATCAGAAGATCGATAAAGGATCCTATGTGACTGTAACAGGTCATATGAGTGAAGCTTTTATGCGCAAAGGCGAGTTAGTTGCAGATCACATTGTTGTACTTACTGAGGAATGACCGAGTTAATTATATATGATCTTGTGAATACATTTTAGATTTAGTTTTTGATTGAATTTTAAAATAGGATAATACGCAGGAACAATTTTTGAGGCAGTGCAGGATTGTACTGTCTCAAAAATTTTATGTACCTGACAGCGGACATCTCATTTGATTAAGAACCAAATAGATCTCCTACCCGGGAATGAATAATCACCTTAAAAAAATAGCGAAAGTCTGGCCTGATATTCAGCCTGTATTTTCCGTTCCACACAATAAGGAAGAGTATGATAGATTGGTTAATCTCCTTTTAAGGTATCTCCGGCTGTTTGAAGAAGGCTGGGCAATATACTATGGGTCTTGATCCCGGTTTGAAACCTGGTACCGAAGATAATTTTCTGAAAATGACCATATGCCTGAGAGACTGCTCCGCATGATTGTTAGTTGGTTGCACACGTTTATGCTATATAATACAATTGACACCGAATACACATTTATCATTTATTAAAAATTATTGACAGAAACTGATTAAAGACAAGAATTCGGGAGGGGTTGCGCATGTATAAACCTAAATCTCTGGTGTTGGCACTGTTCGTTTTTAGTTTTTTGTTCTGCATGATTTTCTCTACAATGGCTGTATCAGCCTGGTGTATGGACTTTACAGCCGAAATAACTCAGGACACTATAAATAAACATTTTACAGGTAAACTTTTTGTTAAAGATGGCCTTTACCGGATGATCCTTAATCCTTCGAATGGAGGACAGGAAGAAAGCCTTACAGTTATTGTTGATCGACAAAAAGGAAAAACAATTGTTCTGCCTCTTCAATCAAATAAATATGAGGAGGTTGAGAATTTTACTTTACCTGCCTACATTGTGGATCCGTTCCAATCTGTCGCAACCCTGGAAAAAATTGCTCAGAAGAAGATGATCGGAGCAGAAACACTTGCAGGCTTTCTCTGCCAGCACTCTGCATATTACGATCAGGATTTCAAGCTTGCAGATGTATGGTATTCCAAAGATCTTGGGTCTTTTCCCATAAAGGCCCACATAGTGAGTGGCCGAAATGATGGAAATATCAACATTAAGACCAATATCGGCGACACAAAGATAGAGTTAAGTAATATCAAGATAGAACCAGTGGATGCTGAGATGTTTTCATTGCCTTCAGGGGCAATAAAGGCTGAAGCCCGTCAAAAAGAAAAAAATAAGATGTTGTCAGTCACTCAGACTATAAAAGGATCTTCACCCTGGGGACGTCGCATTGGCAGGGGCGGGGAGATCCGGGTGAAAACAGATCCAAGCCGTCCGATTAAGATTACCCTGGAATATCTTACAGATGGCGCTGTTTGTAACTATGTCGCAATCCCCCATGGAAAGACGCCGGAGCAGGCCAAAGCAATAGAGAAAGGCAGTCCTGAAAAGGGGCGATATCAGAAAATTACGATTGATAAGGATAAGAGAATCGAACAGGTAATTATCCGGGTCAGTAAGGGGATGGTATTCGCCAAAGTAGTAAACGAAGAAGATCCGTTCTCCCTGGGTAAAGAAAGAAAAATCAAGGAGGGGTATCTGATTAAAGAAGATCTTCAGGGCATTGATGTCGATCCTGCCAGAAAGCTCTTTATCTCGATAACCGGCGATAATCAGGATGGCCCGGATTCCGAAGTTAGTCTTGTCTGTTATCGTAAACAGTATGAAGATAAAACCTTTGAAAAAGATCTTAAAATATTAAATGGAAAAACTGAAAAATGGGAATTTTCACCGGATGATAATATAAAAACCCTGGAGATTTCCGTTGGAAAATATGGCGCTGTTAAATATTATGTGGAACAGCCGGCCCTGGTTATAACAAAAACAGGCACCCTGGATGGTCAAAGCCTGTCAAAAGAAACCAAACCGTCCAAAAAAATTGTTTATACCGCCCCGGGCACTACTCATGGAAGTTCAAAAATAATCTCTGGCAAGGGAACTGGTGGCAGTCTCAGCAAAGAAGACACAAGTGCCATTTTAAAGGCTCTTAACAGTAGCGATGTGAATGCCAAAGATAAAGACGGAAACACCGCCTTAAGCTGGGCCAGGACCGAGCGGCGAGGTGAGCAGCTTTTTGAAAAACAAAATCGAAAGGCAATCATAGAGCTTTTAGAAGCAAAAGGAGCAAAATGAAAGTCCGTGGTGAGTGATAATTTTAGATATTGACGACAGACTTACATGCCTAACCAGGTCATACCGAGTAATAACATTTCCAGGGTAGTCACTGCGGAATGTCTTTATGGGCTTTACGTGTCTCAATATAGATATCCGATGTCTTAAGAGAGGGTTCAATGTTAAGGTTTTTCTTCAAGGCATTCTCACAGCGACGGTATATTCGTCCCACCTCTGCATACCTCCCTAATAGGTTGCAGCATATCATGGATCTTTGGTAGAGGCTCTCGTTTGTCATATCAAAGGACAATCCCTTAAAGTACAGATCAACGGCCTTTTCAGACTCATTTTGCTCCTCACATAAAAGCCCCAATCTGGTTACAGCTTTTATGTATTGCTCTTTCAACCGTTCTCTGAAGGATAGAATCCAGGGGATTTCGCTTTCTTCTTCAAGAAAATTACCCTCATAGCAGATAAAGGCCTTTTTATAGAAGACAGCCGCCTGCTTCTTTTCATTCTTTTCCCATAATTGATCCGCTTTAATCATAAAGTGGACAAATGCCCCTGTGTCTATTCTACATAAACCTTCGTCAATCATCAGTATGCCATCCCGTAATCTGATTACATCCTTATTATCCAGCAGTGCGCGCAGACGGTTAAGTGTTGTAGAAAAAGCGCTGTAAGCCTGATCACCATTTGAATCGGGCCATAGGGCGTCTACAATTTTATGGACGGCTATATCGGGACTGCCGTAGGCAATGATGGTCTTTAATAAATCCAGGGGTCTTTTATATGCCCTGCCTTTTATCTCAACAGGATTGTCATCCCTTAATATTTCAAACCGGCCGAGTGTATTTATCTTCAATGGCCATGGCCAAGTGTCAATATGAAAGGGCGCTGGCCGCATAGTCACATTATGGGCCTTATGCAGTACCTTTGCATACTCAACCTCTATACCGGAAGCCAGCGCCTCAATAATAATATCCGACATCATTGCCGGCTGCCACCACCAGATCATATTTTTAAAATCATGGAACCGCCCCAGTCCCAAGGCTTTTTCAAGGCAATTCAAACCTTTCTCCTTCAATCCAAGGTTGAAAAATATCCGGGCCTTTGCAGCCATGCACATGAATTCAAGGATATGCGAACGGGTGCGAACAGACAGATCAAGGGCCGAGTCAAGCAGTTCCTCTGCCTCACCGGGTTCACCTCTTTCAGCCAGGACCTGGGCAAGGCCGAACCGGCATATGATAAGGGGGAATATATAGCCTGTTTCTTCAGCAATATCATGTGCCTTTCGGGCGTGTTCAAGTGCGCGGAAATTGTCTCCCTTAAGAAGATAGAACAGGCTGTAACCTATATGATACATGGTATATCCATGGTAGCGTGAAGGGTGTAGTATAGACTCGATTGTTTTAAAGAATTCTTTTACTTTATCTTCCTTTCCCAAAATCATGGCTGCATACACACCTTCAGTTAAAAACATCGGGTCCCAGGCATGAATTCCAGTCTCTTTACTGGTTCGCAGGGATTTTATAATGTCCTCAAGAATAGATTCACCGGGAACGCTGTAAAACATGCCCGTGGCTATATCAAGCCATTTAAGATGCAGCATGACAGCCGGATTTTTCAGATATGCCTTCATTTGCATCCTGTTTTCTTCCTTGAGTATCTCAGCCCTGGGAAAATTTCCAAGCCAGCAATAGAAGGTTATGGCCCAGTCCCATGCCTCGGTTCTGAGCCTGACATCGCCATGTTTTCTGGTCATGGACAGGGCCTTTTCTACCCATTGGCCAATATTATCATGATCAGGCTGTCTGAAAAGGAGTGCACTCATCATGTTTACTGCGATTCTCGCCTCTACTTCAGGCGATGGATACATGGGATTTTCATGCAGATGTTTTTCCATCCACGCTATCCACGGATCAAGAACAGTAAAATCATTCCATTCATATATTGTGCTTTCGATTATCCCGGACCAGGTAAGATACAATCCTGTCATATCATGCTGTTTATCAAAGATGTTAAAGGCGCGTTCAAAGGCCTTCCTTGCCTGAGCAGGCAATTTATGCAGGCAACTGGTGGCAAACCAGTAAATCGTCCATGGGCTGGTTTTAAGAACCTCTTCAGGGATGTGGCTATACCATTGAACAATAGTCATATCTCTGCCCTGTTCAATAAGCGATTGGCCGTATTTTTCTATCAGATGGATTAACCCTGATGCATCATTCGCCTTTATATATAGTTCTGCTGCGTCTTCAATATAATCCGAAGCAGTCAGGACGCTGGCCGCCTTTTGACGCAGTACATTGAGTTCTTTCTTTGTAATATATTTATCAATAGCCGAGATTAAGAAATCCCGAAACAACGGATGATATTGAAATGTGGCAAGTGGTGAGTTGAATCTTTCGGTGAACATATGATTCCGCTCCAATGATGTCAGTATTTTTCCCGAATCATTTCTGCCTGTAAGTGTATCGGCCATATCTGCCGTCATTCTGGGCAGCATGGCCGTTTTGAGAAGAAAATATCTGATGTCTTCATCAGCTTTGTCAAAGAGTTCGCCTGCAAAATAATCAAATGCCTTTTCATGGGTTGTTTGATCAATCGATCCCTGAGAAATCCTGTCCCAGTTCATCCCTTTAGCCATAAGAATAAGTCCTGCCGCCCATCCCTGAGTCTTTTCATGGATTTGTCCGGACATTTCCCTGGGTATTTTTACACTCAGCTGATTATGTAAAATTTTTCTGGATTCTCCTGGAGTCATAAGCAGATCATTTTTCCCTATGATCCGCATACTGTTGTCAGCTAGCATCCGGACAAAATAAGGTGGAGGATCGTTCCTGCTGAGGATCAAGACATGGATATCGGGGATAATTGTGGCAATCCCGCTTTGAAAGACTTCATGAAAGGAACCTTCAGGAGAAATTGTATGATAATCATCAAAAACAAAACAAAACGGCGGCTTAATTATTGTACACAGAAATTCGAAATACTGCCTGGAAAAGGCGGATACCCCGAAATGATATTCGCTGGTAAAAAGGGGAAGATTTTTGCCTGGTTTCTGTATTACCTTTTGTGAGGCATTTCTCAGATAGTAGAAGAAGGTTGCCGGATCGTTGTCACGCTCATCAAACTGGTACCAGAGGCATGGAATACGGCGATTGTCAAGATAACTTGCAGCCAGAGTTGTCTTCCCTGATCCAGCCATACCTGATATCCATGTTACAGTGCAATCCCGTCGCTGGTCAAGGATATGAAACAGGCGTTTTCTTTCTATAGCCTTTGTAAGAACCGGCCTGGTTATTTTTTTAAGGGAAGATTTTAATTGATCCATGTATTACCTTAATTTAACTAAAAATAGATAATTGAACTAATTATGTCAAGTATATTAGCTGAGGTGTAATTGATATTATATTATCCTGCTATTATGCTGATTCCGCTGAAGAATATCTAATTTATCTTCTCTGTGACTCTCCTGTGACTTCCGGTATATATAACAATAAGAACAATGGACATCTTTAATTTATTTAATGATTAAATTTTTGCCTTACTGAATATTCCTCATATTGTGAATAACCGGAGGTGCCCCATGACAGCTTATTGGCGGAGGACCTTTTTTCCAGTCCTGTTTATAATATCTTTATCCTTTTTTTACCCCCCTGCATTTATTCATGCTAAAGAACCCCCTCCAATGCCATCGGCTCCTGGTGAACCGGAAAACGGAAAAATTGATTATTATGAACCTGACTGGCTGACTAAATTCAGTTTTACAGACGATGCCGGTGTAAAACGCAAATTTGATATCCGTGGTGAACGATGGGCCTATAAAGCCAGGCTCGGGGAAAGCAAAGAGGCCCAGAAAGAGTCGATTCTCAGCTGGTTGAAGGAATCAGGGTGTACCCTCATAGCACAGGGACCTGCTAATATAATAGCTAAAAAAAAGGAAAATGATACTAATAATCTGACCTATTATTTTGAAATTTCAAATGACCGCACCAGGGTGTGGGTCTATCTCGAACGGTTTTTGACAAAAAAAAATACCGTTACCATAACCCTTGGAGGGGAAGGGCGAAACAGGTTTGATGTATGGATGGATCATGATGGCAGGCATTACACTTCACTGATCATAGAGTTTGAAAAAGAATCAATTCATTTATATGGCACATTCCGTTCTGATTCTGAAGGGAATGAACGTTCCACGCATCATGGACACGATTGTCGCATTGGGCACGGTCCACGTCAGGTTGTTTTCGATATTCCACAATATGAGGGTGCCTACATGTGGCGAATCAATGGTCCCCCCTCCAAAATCACTCAGACCATAAAAGTCAGCCTCGAAGAAGGGCCTCTGTTACCTGAGTTTATCGATGGGCCGGAGTTAGGTGCCCTGAGAGTGAAAAATCTTCCCAACACGGCGGTATCAGTTAAAGAGGAATGGCCTTCTTCATTAAGACTTCGGCAAAGATGGACCACGCGTCCTGACCGGACCCCTGAAGGAGACGCTATTTTCTGGCTCGCACCGGGTTACTGGCAAGTTAATGGAACACCGCCTAAGGAAAGCGAATTAAAATCGGCTGTGGCCCATATGATTCCTGTTCTATCAGGTAAAACCACTGAAGTGGATTGGCCCCGGTCATTTTCAACACTATTTGCACCAAAAGGGATTGGACGTCTTGAAATCATGGATGCCAGACATCAGGGTGACACAGCTCAGGTGGATGTGTCCCTGGTTGAACTGGATGAAAATATTCTGCCCGAGGCGGACCGGATGAACTGTTATGAGGGTGGAATGGCCGGGAAAATTATTTCTGTGGAGACTCTTAAAACACCTCTCAATGTTGTCCTCCTTTTAGATTCATCGGGTTCCATGAAAGGGTCTATGGATAAAGCCATGGCTGCAGTCAAAACCTTTGTTAAGCTTTTTCCGGAAAATGCCAAAATTACTATTGTCGATTTTGATACCAAACCAAAAAAACTATCGGCAGACAATCATCAGGCGCTAATTAAAGCCATAGATAGCGTAAAGGCTGATGGTGCCACGTCTTTATATGATTCCATCCTCCTTGGCTTAAATGAATTGAAAAATGTCGATCGACGAGCCCTCGTGGTTTTTACTGATGGAGTGGACGCCAACTGGAACGACACTGGTCCGGGCAGCAGGGCAACTAAACCTGAAGTGATGAAAGCAGTTGAGACCCAAAAAACACCGGTCTATACCATCGGCTTCGGAAAAAAACCTGACGTAGACACTCTGACCCGCGTGGCCTCGGTTTCCGGCGGCATCTATTACGAGGCTCATGACAGTAAGACCCTTGATGCTGTTTTTAAAAACATATCCGAAAACCTGGGACGACAATATCGTGTTACATATCAGCGCCCCAGAATGGCCGCAATTTCAGATGTACCTGTAATGGCCCTTGTGGTGGATAACAGCGGCAGCATGGATATGGACCCCAAGACAGAGGGGTGCGATTATCGAATTCAAAAGGTACAGGAAATGCTGAAACAATTCCGGCTTTCACTTCCGGAAGAATTTCTGGTTCAGCTGATCACTTTTGAAAGTGATGTTAATTTAAGACAGGTCATTGCTTCCGATCCTGTCCCCCTTCTCCGTGGATTATCTATGATGAACGGTCGTGGAGGAACCAATATTCTAGGGTCCACAAAGGCAGCCCTGGAGACCCTCAGGGTTGTTCCTTCCTCCCGGAAATACCTGGTCTACCTTACGGACGCTGCCATGCGGGTTGATAAAAGATTTCAGGAGCAATTGGACATATATCTTTCAAGTCTCAAGGATGAAGGCATACAAAGTCTTTTTATAGGTATGGTTGACAACGATGAAGAAGGTGCATTTGAACACGCAGCAAGGTTGAGCGAAGGTAAATACGTGATTTCCACTGATTTTAAAAAAGTACAGGATGTATTTACCGAATTGGCAGGAACAATAAAGACAACAGATCAAAAGGGAAAACATCTGTCCCTTCGTATGACCCTTGCTCATCGTGACGATAAAGGTAAAAACAGTCTTTATTCTGCCGGAAAGTTTATTGATTTTCCGAAACTTTCAGCTTCAGATCAGGTGATGTCACCCGAAGCTATTGCCTGGTCCATTGAAGGGCCAGTGGTTGTTTACGATAACCTGGCGGGGGCCACTGTATTCGGCGGAGATCAGCTGGACAAAGATAACAGTGTTGATAAACGAATTCCTATGGAAGTGACTACAAAAGATGAAACAGTTGAACTGGGTGTAAAAGGGCATAATGAGGCCATGGAAATAAAGGCAATGGAGATGGTTTTCCTGTCACGATTGAGGGGTATAGACCCTCCACCACATCATCGTTTCCTGGTGCTGCCTTTGACCCTGACGAACAGACTGAAATCTCAAAAGGTTGCTGTCTATAAGGACGGATCACAGCATCCGGCCGCATGGATGGCGGGGTCTGTCGCACCGGAACGCTATGAAGAAAAAATACCTCCATACCTGATTCCGGATTTGACCAGACATATGTTTCTGACATGGAATAACGGTTTGAGACTGCCTGTTTCACCGGCCACATGGTTGTGTGAGGAACCCCTGCTTCTGCCGGGAGAAAGGGCTCTGTCCATTTTACCGGACCAGCCGGTAACCGGTGCCTGCGCATTTATTGTACCTGATAATGAAATGACCCAGGCTTCTCTTCAATTCTATGATGTCAATTATGGTCACATGGATATACCGCTTGTGGGTGTAATATCAGAATCTCCGGTCCCTCCATCGAAACTTCCCACAAAACCGCCTAAAAAATTAGGCGACAGCTTTGCCCTGGTGGTTTCCAATATAGCGGATCAAGCCTCCATAGGCCAGATCAGTGCCGGGGAGGGGTTTGTATTCCGCATTATCGAAGGTTATCTGACCTCCAAAATCCAGGCACATCTATCAATCAATCCAAAAGAACGGTTTACATACAACCTGCCTACAGAAACCGGAAATTTCGTTTTTTATCTGCATGAGGCAACTGAATATGTACCCATGGGCTTTTACCGGCCTACCATGGTAACTCCCGGATCGAGAAATGTTATCCGCATGGCCTTCCGCATGCCAAAGACATTGGCTGAAGGAACAGAAAAAGGCTATCTGTTTGCAGATATTTTCGGAGGAGGGGTCCATCTGGACCTTGCTGATGCACCGGCTCCAGCTTCTGTCTTAAAAGAACCGGGCGCCTCGGGTCAGGGTATAGGAATCTATGTTAACAAATCAGGACTGGTAAAAGAACGGGTGGCTGATCGAAGGGGAACCCTTGTTGCCGTGGATATTACCTTTAAGGATGAGCCGGACCGATCCCATACCCAGCTCGGCCATTTGGTGGTTTTAAAGAAAAAAGGTACCGGAGCGGAAAATGAGGGGGAACACTACCAGCGTCATCATCAAGCATTATCTGACAAGGCAGCAACTCAAAAATCCGGTCTCAAGAGTTTTGGCCAGGTCGGTGTAGCAGGGGAAGACCTGGAGAAAGCGACCGGTGCAAGCATGGCTATTCCATTTGAAGATAAGTATATTTTCGGCATGGATGAAAAAAGCATTGTTTTTGACGGACAGATACGACATGGCGTCATGCTGTTTGAACTTCCCAGGGATGAAAAGATCGAAGACTGGGAAATTGGATCATGGATATTAAAGGATGCTTCCATGCCCATCAGCAACTCCCCGTTTGATGAAAAGATACTCTTTTCAGAGCGGATGATTTTAAAAGATGAAATAGGAGATGGGTTCTGGCTGAACCTGGAAAAGAAGGTTGCCAAACTTCAGGCTGAGCGAAATGCCAAAGGGTATGAACATCCCGGTAAGGTAACCGCAAAACCAGTAGACCTTGAGACAGCTGATCTTGGAAAACAGTCTGTGCCTGTACCAGGCATCAGTTCTCCTGGCGCGAAAAAGATGAAGCAGGTGACCCGCATTGAAGATATCTGGAAGATCATAGCTGATATGAGGTGGTTGCCCGGACATCCCCGGGCCTGGCGGCCACATTATGCTCCGGAGGTGGTGTTGACCCAGGGTTGGGGTGATCAATCCGACCTTGCGGCACTTGCCGAGCAATTATTAAACCGGCAGGGTATCGTTACTACACGTATTGAGGTAGTACCAACCGAAGCCGGCAAACATGTGCTGGCCGGAATGATTTATGCTGAAAATGTGAAAATAGAAACTTTACCAGCCCTGTTTTTTATTGATGCAGATGAAAAAGAAAAACTTATGGTTTTTCCATGGTGCAAGGAAATCCGGGATCTTGACGGCCTTGTCACGTGGGATGGCATAAAAAAAGAACCACAGGACTGGGCCCAGAGAGTTCGACTCCAGGTTAGACTTGAGGTTGAACCAATTGTATCCCGGCAGAGTACCGGCAATACACGTATGGCTGCTTCTGCCCTCGCCGGTGGGGGGAGTGTGCCCAAACGCAAATGGCTTACTCTTTTTAATCAGGAGCATTTAAGCCAGGCGCTTTTAAGCCAGGATGTCAGCCTGGATTCCATTGATATAGGTTATACTGAAACCAGCAAAGACGGCCACCCCGTACTGAGGGTAATCGTCGAAGGTCCAAATGGCCGGCAAATTGGGGAGTCGGATGTAAGACTCGATCAATACACCATCATTAATGAGTGGGTGGGAGCAAGCGTTGATAACGGTCCCTGGAGAATCTCCCAGCAACCGGTTGATGGAGATCATCCTGTTTCCGGTCGGTTTCACATCCTGTCTCTCAATGCTCCGGATCTTGATGCTGAAAGAGTAACTGAACTGGATGCTATACGGAAAGAGAAATATAAAAAGGCCGATACCCCCGACGGCCTGTCCGCCCTTAAATGGTATGGCCGGTGCATTATTGATCGGTTTATTGCGGCCCAAACCCGATTTGAAAATGAGCTGGCAAAAAAATTGGATCTGACCATTGGCCGCAGCCTCAATGGCCGGAGCATCCTGGTTACCGTCCAACGATCGGATATAAACACCGATCCGTCAACACGGGTGGATCTGTTATATGTGGCCAATGATATTCATGGTGGAAAGGCATCTGATTTCAACAAGGCTTCGCGTGCCTTTAACATTTTGTCCGGATTTGCGGCAGCCCAATTTGAAGAAACTGCCATTCCCGGAGGAGGTATGGGGCTGTTTGAGCTTTGGTCCCATTGTCCCGAAGGCACGCAACTCGCTTATATAGACGGACACAATAAGCGCGCATTTCTGGATATGCTGAAGCAGAAAGAGTATCCGGAATCGATGGTAAAATATCTTTCTGATTTCAAGGATGTAATTCTTTTTCCGACAAATCCGGCCATCATCAATGGTGAAGCGCGCTGGGGATGGCTGGAAATAGACCCCAGGACCTACAGGGTAGTGTCCAGGCTTGACAATGGAGCCGCTGGCGCCATGGTGGAAGGAATCATTGGTAACCTTTTTGAGCAGGCTACCAGTTATCTGGTGGGGGCGCTGGTAGGCATTGATGTGTCCCTGTGGAGTGTCTCTGCCTATTCGCTGCAGTTAGAGGATTATGATCAAATCTGCGAGAAAGCTTATGGGTTTGCCAGCAGCTTTGTTAAAAAATTCAGCGTGAATGAGGACATCACCGGACCGGTGGGATGGGATATAGGCGGTTCACCTGATGTGGAGCTGGTAAAATTCGATCGGTACATCAAATTCAGTCTGGACTTTGGCGGAGTTAAAGCCAGTAATAATATGCTGGGGTTTAAAAACGGCTATAAGGATGCTGTAGAATATTATTTTTCAGATTAACAAGATTAAAGGGAGAACATTATGAAAAAATTATTTATAGTCTTGGTACTTTCTATTTTATTTGCGGGAACTGCCAATGCCGCTGATTTTAACCGGTTCAACGGCACATGGGTATACACGAATGCCCAGATGGCAGAGATTACTAAGATTCTTGTCGCAGGCGATGGAAAATATCATGCCCAGGCATGGGAAAAATGCAGCTCCGGGACTTGCGATTACGGGGGGCTACCCTGTAACTCATATTCTGACGGGCATCTCTTCTTTAGCTATGAGAGCAATAGCGGTAAAAAGGAAGTAAGCTTGAGAGTAACAGGAGTAAATACACTCGAGGTAATAGTTAATAATCATACATATACTTTCCGGCGTTCCCCATTGAAGCCGACAACATCTCAGCCCATAAAACCAATGGATCGCATTACTCCGAAGCCTGTTGATCGGGTTTACCCAACCCCTTCAACTTCGACTGATGATGAGCCGACGGGAAAATATTAAGCAAATACAAAAGGAGGAGTAGAAAATGAAAACCATTTCAAAGACGGTGTTTATATATTCTTTTACACTCGTTTTTTTTCTAACATCATCCGCCCTGGCAGCTTCATTTTCCGAGGAAAAACAAAGGCGTGAAAAAGAGAAAAAAATGGAAGAGGCAATTCCGGGGCTTACAGCAGTTGATCATGTTCACGTTCCCTGTTTCGTGAAAATTGCCGCAGGCGGTGAACTCCATATCCAAATTAATACGAACGGGGCAGCTTATCTGGAAATGATGAACCAGACAAACGATGCATCCGAATTTACTCTGTTGAAGTACCGCAACGGGAAACCAAATGAGGCGTATGATGAAGAAACCGCAATGTTTGAGAAAAAAGAGGCACGTCGGATGTGGGGTTTTAATGAAAAGTCTGCACAGAAGGAACCGTCATTGTTAGTGGATGAGGTCGTCATTAAAGTGAACAAAGGACTAGTTTATGCCTGGATGGTCCAGGTCGGGGCCGATCGCCAAGATTGGTATAATTATGGAGGCCACCATGGGGATGCCAATCATACAGGCACCGGGGCAGATCCCAATCGACCTTTAACTGTTCAAATTACAGGCGACAATCCCTTCGATGATCAAACCAGGGGAGAGTTTTATTTGGAAAGTGAGTCAGAGGACAATTCGGAACTCGTCCCCTTTACAGTTAAAAATGGTAAGACTCTCACATGGGATTATCCTGCTGATAAAAAGATCAAGAACGTTGAGGTGAGAATTGATGCGGGTAACGGCCGAGCCAAGATCAGCCTGATTCAGCCGCCGGGTTCTCAAAAACGTGCCCCAAAAAAACCGGCAGTAAAAAAGAAAGCGTCTGCTAAAACCAAATTAGAAAAAACTACGGGCACAAAGGATATTAAAACTGAATTCAGGGATTCGCAGCAGAAAGAGGCAGCGAATGTAAAGGTTTCCAAACCGACCAATACGGGTAAAACGATCTATGACGGCAGTGTTCCCCTTTTGAAAGATGCCAGGGTTGTTAAAGAAGTTGCCCTGGGCCCCATGAAGCAGATAGATGTTGAGGTAACGGCAGATACTGAAACAGTAATCAATTTTTATAAACAAACCATGGCCGAAATGGGATGGAAGGTTGGAGTTAACATGGCCCAGGATGGTAAGGGAATGATTCAACTTCAAAAGGAGCGTAGTTTGTTGACAGTGAAAGTGACTGAAAAAGGGCAGAAGACCATTGTGAATATGGTGTTAATGAGCCAGTAATGTTGGTTTAAAAAATATTAAATACAAGAGAGGAGGTGGAGATGAAATATATATCAAACATTATACCTCTTTTACTGTTTGTTATTATTTGTACTACATCATCTGTTCTGGCGGCATCATTTTCTGCGGATATGTCGATCACAGAGGACGGGAAGACTGAAACAGTAAAATTTTATCTTACGGGTTCATATTACCGTATGGAAAAAACAGAAGCTGGTAAATCGATAGTCATTATTGTTGACAGAGAAAAAAAGATACATTCAGTCCTTAACATTGCAGAAAAGACATTTTATGAGATGTCGTCGGTAAATAAAATGCTGTTTTCAAAGGATCCTTTCCTGCTGTCAGACTATATAGTCTCACAATACAAGGCGAAAGTTGAAGGTCCTGAGATGATTAATGGGGTCATGTGTGAAAAGCAGGATGTGCCCTCAGATAAGTACGCCAGATGGTTTTCAAAGGAATTGAACTTTCCTCTCAGGATTGTTTTATATGACGGAGATAAAGAGAAATCTGTCATTGAACTTAAAAATATAAAACAGGGTAATGTTTCCAAAGAGATATTCACTGTTCCGGCTGATTTTAAAAAGACAGATGATCCCGGGACAGCGGCGAGGGGTGAACAGGAAGTAAAAGCTAACAAGGAGAAACAATTGCCTGGCCTTACGGGCACAGGCAGTGACACTGTTCCCTGCCGTGTCAAAATAGCGGTCGGGGGTGAGCTTCGAGTCCCTGTTGATACCCAGCGGCAGGGATATTTGCGGATTTTCAATGAAACGGATGGGCAGTCTATTATTACAGTATCGGAATATAAAAACGGAGAACCGCGAGAAGGCTTTGAACCAAAGCCTGCAACCATGGAAGGGAAAGGACGTTACAAAGAATGGGAATTCAATGATGATTTCTGGAAGGATAATCCATCACGTTTAGCTGATGAAATCAGGATTAAGGTGGATAAAGGTTTGATTTATGCATATCTGAGGCAAAAAGGACCTGATCATACTGATTTTTATAATAAGGGTGGACAGCAAGCCGATGGGGATGTCGATCCTGAGAGGCCTTTAACAGTAAATATTACCGGGGATGATTCCTCTAAAAGCCAAACCACTGGCAGATACTGGTTTAAATATAAGGACGGGAGCAAATCGGAAGCTATACCTTTCACCGTTGAAAACGGTAAGACAATCACCAGTGATTATCCATCCAATAAAGGAATTAAAAGGGTGGCTGTTTCTATCCGGGAAGGCGATGGCAGGGCCAAAGTCAGCTTGATTCAGCCGGAAATAAAAGGGTATTATGACTCACCAATAAGCAAACAGTCTTCACATACTGTCACACTGTCCAATGATAGGGCGGACCCCATATATAAAAAATGCACCTCCCAGACAGAGCGTCCCGGTCCATGGTGCTATCAGGAAGAAGTTAAAAAATCAGGTGACCCGGCCTTGTGTGAAAATATCATAAAATATTGGCCCAAGGCCAGGGGTGTCGATGGCCAGTGTTATTATGAATTAGCCAGAAAGAAAATGGATTGTGAACTGTGCGAACGTATTAAAGCTAAGGATATTAAAAAGATGTGTGAGTTGGATGTCTGTAAATAGCTTTTCTTTAATTTAAATTATCCACAGGGAGGGATAAGGTTTATGAATATTATTGGACTTTTATCGGGGATTGGTTGCCTGGGAGCGGCATTTTTGTTATTCCGCATGGCAAAGCGGGAATTCATCAATAAACGGCTTATTGCAGCATTGGAAATGACTACTATCGGGAATCTGAAACCGGGGTTAAACCTCACAAGCGGTGAAGTGGTATGTCAGAAACCCATCAAGACGCCCTATACCGGAACACCGGCTGCCTGGTATGAATATAATGCCACTAAACGTATGAAAAGCAGTTCAAGTTCAAAAATAGAAGAACGCTCAATAGGACGCGGAAGCCTGAATTGTTCATTTTTAATCAGAGATATGACCGGGGAGGTTGAAGTAGTGGGTGATGGCGGTGATGTGCCTTCCTATCCACACTCCCGGACATTAAAGTCTCAAAGCGGTTACAGCGCTTCATTGAAGGAACGTATGGCAAAACTTAAGGAAATAGATAAAGAAAACCATCCTGAAAACGGCAAAAAACCTTTTTTTCGAAAAATAGATGGGGCAGAAGGTATGGCTCTGGACATTCCACCTGATCTGATAGAGATAGATCGAAACACCAAAGAAGCGGAAAAAACCGAAAAGAAATATTATGAATCATGGATTCAGAGCGGGGATAATGTGTATATCCTGGGAACCCTGGTAAAAGAAGAATCTTCTGCTTCATCGAAGATTGTAAAGGCCGGGAAGAAGAGCCCGCTGATTATTTCCAGTAGTGCAGAGGATCTGGACCCGGCTAAATTTCAGTCCAATTTTATCGTAGGGTTGCTTTTCGGTACGGGCATGGCCCTGCTGGGTATCGTTCTACTCCTGATCGGTGTCGGAGTTGTAGAGGTTTAAAGCAAATAAAGTATTCTTTTACTAATGGATTCTATTATGCCTGAAAAATATTATAATGGATACTCCGGAGACCAGAGTAAAAAAGCTAAATCCGGCCGGAATACAGCCACATTGACTATTGCATTCTTAATAGCCGCTCTTGTTATACTGGGATATGGCGGGTCTTTTATCTATAAAGGATATGAAAGCCGAAACTGGCCCCAGACAACCGGTACCATAACTGCGGCCTATGTGGAGCGCAAGACCAGCCGTGATTCCAATACGCGTAAGACCAGTTATAAATACATGGCCAGGATTCGATATGGCTATAAAGTCAACGGCAGGAGCTATACGAATGATGAAATTGGTTATGGAAAAAATCAGTATACAAGCAGAAATGAAAGCAAAACTAAAAAATATCTTCAGCAATTCCCGATTGGTAAACCAGTAAAAGTTTTTTATAATCCTGAAAATCCTGCGCAGGCGGTGTTAAAACAGGGAATAACTGGTGGTGCTATCCTGGTGCTTACAGTGGGAATATTTTTTCTTTTAGCTGCATCAGGAATGTTATATGTCTTTATAAACAACAAACGAAATGCCCGGTACAAGAATCAGTCGCCAATTGAACCTTCAAAGTGGGTCTGAGTGAAGCATAAAACAGTGAAACTTAAACATATAAAAAGGAGTTGAAAATGTTACGAACAAGAATTTTATTGAGCATTGTTTTTATAACCGCATTATTTACATCCATAGCCTGGGCCGGCCCAAAGATGAATCCCGGCAAGTGGGAAATAACCACAAAAACAGAAATGGCGGGAATGCCGTCCCACTCCCTTACTCATACCCAGTGTATTACCAGTAATGACCTTGTTCCCATGAGTGGTGACGCCAACCAGAACTGCCAGGTGAAAAACATGAAAACCATCGGGAACACCGTGTCCTGGGAAATTTCATGCGGAAGTCAGGGCGGACAGGGTGGACAAATGAATGGAACAGGAGAGGTTACCTATACCGGCGATACCATGGAAGGCAAAATGGAGATGGAAATACAGGGTATGGATATGAAGGTGAAAAACTCTTTGTCCGGCAGGCGTATAGGCCCATGTGATGGGCAGTCATCATCCACAACATTAAACTCTGCTCCTCAGACATCTGCACCCCGGACATCATCTGAAAAGCCATCAAAAGTAGAAGGGACCCTTGCCAATGATGCCAAGGACGTTGGTAAGGCAGCCAAGGATGAGGCCAAGCAGAGTACTGTTGAAGAGGTTAAAAAGGGTGTAAGGGGATTTTTTAAGAAAGTTTTTAAATAGGGACTGAATTTTTATTTATGAGTTTTCTATATTAACATCTCGGGGGTGGATGAGATCTCCATATGAAACTTTCAACTTTGGCTCTCATTATATTTTTAATTTTCTTCTCCACTGTATCTGCTGACGAAGGTCCATCCTTAATGGATAGCGAAATACCGCTGATGGAGGGCGCCACAATCATCAGTGAAAAACAGTTCATGGGGTCCTCTGGTCAGGTGGAATTGGAAACCACTGCACTACCGGAAGAGGTCACCCGGTTTTACAATACTGTCATGCAGCAAAAAGGGTGGCCGGAGGGAAAGATAATGTCCGGCCAGGGCGTCAGCATACTCACCATCAAGAACCAGGGTGACCAGTTTACCCTGGCAGCTACACCCAAAAACGGGAAAACAAAGGTCACCTTGGCTTTGGTGCGAAAGATTAAACTGCCGACGGCCCAGCCCCAAAATGCGGCAGTGAAAAAGATGGCCGGTAACACACCAGCCAAATCCCCGTTTAAAGCGCTTAACCATAATCCTGTAAACTTTCCAGTCAATCTGCCCGTGGCCGACCACCGGCTGGAAATGACAGCCCCGACTATAAATACAGATAATACATTGGACCTGGACCAGCCACTGGTCATCAGCTTTTCACAGCCAATGGACCCTGTATTTTTTGATTTCGAGATATCGCCGGACAAGGATAATTGGAACGCCCAATGGTCACCGGAATTTGATCAGGTAACCCTGGTTCCGAAAGTCTCCCCTGAACCCGGCCAGGCTGTTAATTTAACAGCGAGTGTTCTGGGAGGACCGGAAATCCAAAAAACCATCACCTATCGAAGGTTACCGCCGCAACGGCAATTGAACTATGATTTGCAAAATAACCATATCGACATCAACCAGGCATCACGCTATCGTATTCTCTCGCTTTTTGATCCTTCAAAGGTTCCTGAAGCTTACCGGCTGACCCGGGTACTGCCCAGCGGCACGCCTCTATTGGATACAGTCAGAAAAGATTTCAGCCGTTTGGATGAGAAAACCCGGGCGGAATTGCTCCCGTTTTTTTTATCTCCCTTAGATCCTGAAAGTTATTATCATTCAAAATTGCTTAAAAAAAATGTGCAACACAGCATCAGGCGTATGTTCACACTTGTTCCGGAAGCATGGGCGGATGAAGTAACCCTGAATAACCTTTACTCCTATATAACTGAAAACGGCACCCATATTGACATTTTTTGCAAGCCGGACCAGGGTGCGACTGCCAGCCTGGTCCATGACCTTTTAAAATCAAAAAGGATATACGAGCGGTTTAACCAACTCATGAGGGTGGATGTGCCTTGTCCCCAAAACAGTATTATGGTCGCTTTGGTGGATGATATCGGGAAACTTTATGGAGAAGAACACAACGGTTGTTACGGTATTTTTTACCAGAATATGAAAACCGGTGAACCCACCATAATTCTCTCATCAATTATATTTGCACAGGAAAATTTATTGGGTTCAACCCTGGCCCATGAAATGTTTCATGCTTTCCAATCCGCTTTTTCATCTCTGGATAAAGTAGATACCTGGATTGAGGAAAGTACTGCTGTTTGGGCACAAGACTATATCGATAAAACCTGGAACAATGAACAAGGCTATATTATTAGCGCCTTTGAACCCAACCGGAAATTGATGAAGCAGCTAAATACCAATACTGAGTTGGTCCCCTATGCTATGTATCTTTTTCCGTATTACATGACCAAGGTATCTCCCAAAGACCCGGCGGCGATCCGGAGGATATGGGAAAACTGTGCTTCAGGAAGTTGCATTGGTGATGGAGCCATCACTGCAGTAGACAATGCCCTTGGCGGAAAATTTGGTGACACCTGGAAAAAGTTTACCCTGGCAACCCTGGATGTGGCACCTGAAGATAAACGTATTCCGGACACTATTGGAAGATACGGTGGTATGGCCCCCCTGAAAATAAAATCGTCTCACGGCTTTAAGGAAATCGCCCTGAGCAGGGAGGGCTTAGGGGGCAGTGTCGCGGTCATTCAGGGTATTAACGCGTGCTATTTCCATGTGACAAATGACAATAGCGGCCCCACTGCCCCGGCTGTCCGGTTTGATCTTGGATCTTTTAAAAATGATTCGGACAAGATTTATGTCCAGAGTGTAATTACTTTTCTGGATGGCCATAAAATATATGAGGATTGGACAGGTAAAGATGAAAGGGTGTTCTGCCTGAATATCGATTCTCAATGTTTTAAGGAAATTCATACGGTAATCAGTTGTTCGGACAGCAAAAAAAAGAAGTATAAATCTTTTCGAATATCACCGGTTCCCATGTCCCGCTGTTACAGCGGTAGAATGGTTATCTCACGAAAATTTGAAGAACGTGAAACCTATGAATCCACACGAAATATTACCACGCATACAACTGAGACCCAGTCCAGCAGCAGTTCCGGGAACCGGTGGGCCACCCTTTCTCTGGGCCTGGATCTGGAAGAAAAAATTCACGACCAGCAGCGCTCCGCAATGAACAAAATGGAGGAATATACTAAAAACGTTGATACCTATGAGGTAAAAGAGGTGCGCAATACCCTGGAAAATATGATGAAAACCTCAAGAGCCAGCCTGGATTCTGAAACCGGGTTGATGAAAATCCGTTACAGGGTCAAGGACTGCAGTATTGGATCCGGAGGTGGTATTTACCGATCCCGCAGCCAGGTGGAAAGATCGGATGCCCAGGGCATTTCCAATCAACAGGAAACAAACTATACCAAACAGTGGGCTCCTGTGGGATTGGATGAAAAAACCTTAACGCATATCGATCAGGGCCACATCCGGGCGGATATCTATTTTGAGCCGAAGACCGGAAAAATCATGTGGGTAAAGGTTCCCCGGCTGGATATTGATATGCAGGTTACCGAGCAATCCAACGGGCAAACTGTCCGGCGTACCAAGGACGGATATGAAACCGTACCAAGATCCTATAATGATACAAAGGAAGAAGAATTTCAATTAACCTTCAGCAGTGATTCCAGGGATAAAAAAGATATGCCAATGGATCCGGTGTGGCAGGCAAAGGAAAGTACTGACCTGTGGGCTACAGGAGAGGGGCGCATTGAAAAGCCTGTTAACAAAGAAAAATCGGAAGAGGGCAAAACTTCAAGTACCCATGGAATGGCCGTTGAAACCTTTGAGTGGTCTATTAACCTGTCCAGTATCCCTTAAAACCTGTCTTATTAAATTAAACTTTGGAAAAAATAACCATGGAATTGATTGATATTGAAAAGATTGATCCTTCTCATTTCCAGCACAGGAAACATGTAGAAGGGGACCTTGAAATATAAAAAATACCTGACATTGAGTAGTTATTGAGGCAAGGAGCTGTTATCCTTGGAGTAGCTCGACTAGATACCCCCGGTCTATTGCATCGTGTCATGATAAGAGGGATAGAACGCGGCTGGATTTTCAACTACGATGAAGATCGTGAAAACTTGCTGGAACGGCTATCGCATTACCCGTTGGGCGTGGAGAATCGATAGTAAAAGATGGCAGTTACTCTCTTAAAAAAAGATAATGATTTAATGAAGAGAGTCCTATTCTAAACATTCTAATACAAACATGTGCCAATCGGAGATTTGTCCTTTCACCCTAAGCCGGCTAAATACCGGGAGTTATCTCTAAAAATGAATGGGCGCATCCTTCTGGGTAAAAAAAAGCATCAAAGTAAAACCCAGGGAGACTGCAGCCAAAAGAAAGAAGATAACCGGATGAAACATAGATCCGATTATGATCAGAACCAAAGTTAAAAAACTGTAAAAAACTCCGAAGCCGATATTTGTTTTCCTATCTATATTAAAGTCTGTGTTTGCCATATTTTCACCTCCCTGGTTACATTCTCTGTTAGTGAAAATGTAAGTCGCAAATTGGACAAAGTCAAACAAATGGACAAGATCGGTATGGTAGCCCTTCACCATAGGTCACTTTCAGCCCTGTTACCTGGTTTTAATCGGCTCATCTCAAAGGTAGCCTTAACACTGTTTTTGTTTTAAAAAACAGCGGTGATCAATTAACTTGACTGTAATTTTAAATACTTGTATGATTCTCACCAATTAACAGTGTTCTTGGTAGTAATTAAAAAAAATCACATAAGCCCCGGAATAACTCCGGGGCTTTTTTTATTTGAACCGGGGGCACACATTATCAGGATTATTGAACAATCCTGTTTAGAAAATGAAAGAAGGTATATATTGGAATTTGAAGCATTTAATTTTCACCCCTCAGTTAAGGCAGGTATTGCAGCCGCGGGTTATAAAACCCCTACCCCCATTCAGGCAATGGCAATCCCGAAGGTAACAGAAAATCAAGATATTATGGGCCTGGCTCAGACCGGAACAGGTAAAACAGCAGCCTTCGCTCTGCCGATACTTAATCGATTACTGAAAGGGAAACACGGACGGATACGTGCCCTTATAATAGCCCCTACACGCGAACTGGCCGAACAGATTCATCAATCTTTTGTAACATTAGGCAGTAAGACACCTTTAAAAAGTGTTACTGTTTATGGCGGTGTAGGCATTACCCCCCAGGTTCAGAAACTCAAAAACGCGGATATTGTTGTTGCCTGCCCGGGCCGGCTCCTTGACCATATCAAACGTCAAAGTGTCAATCTTTCAAAACTGGAAGTACTGGTTGTGGATGAGGCTGATCATCTGTTTGACATGGGATTTCTTCCCGATATAAGGCGGATTTTAAAACATCTTCCGGATAACCGACAGACTCTGCTTTTCTCGGCTACAATGCCGGCGGAAATTAAAGGCCTGGCCAGGGATATACTACGGGCCCCTTCAACTGTTCAGGTCGGAACCACCGCCCCGGCTGAGACTGTCAGTCATGCCCTTTATCCTGTAGCCAGTCACTTAAAAACAGCTCTTTTATTAAACCTGCTTGGAAACACCGATACCAGTTCTGTGCTGATTTTTACCCGAACCAAACATTGAGCCAGGAGCCTGGAAAAAAAGCTTGTTAATGCCGGATACCAGTCGGCGTCACTCCAGGGGAACCTTTCCCAGTCGCGACGCCAGGCCGCTCTTGAGGGCTTCAGGAGCGGAAAGTTTCAGATTCTTGTGGCCACAGATATAGCGGCTCGCGGTATTGATGTTACCCGCATCTCACATGTTATAAACTATGATGTCCCTTCTACTCCGGAAGCATACATTCACCGTATCGGACGGACGGGAAGAGCCGCCTGCAGCGGTGAAGCTTTTACCCTTGTAACAAAAGAAGACAAAAACATGGTGAGAGCAATCAATCGAGTTATAGGTTGTGAGGTTGAGCAGAGGACCTTATCCTCTTTCGATTATGAATCGCCAGCACCAACTCATAAAGAGGTGTTCAACAGGTGTGCAGAACCCCAGCGTAAATTTACAGGGCGAAAAAGAGCATGTAAAAGGGTATCTCGGTAAAGAGGGCATGTCGGCTGTTGACTCGTATTCGAGAACTATAAGAGTCAACAGCGTACTTGACCCTTTTGCAACATCAGATTCAACAGATATTGCACCCTGATGTTACTTCACTATATTATAGCAAACATTTAAACCAAGACCAGTGCCCTTTCCAACTTCTTTTGTTGTAACAAAAGGATCAAATATCTTATTTAGATTATCTTAGTGCTTAATAACTTTGATGTTTTTGCAATTCCTGTTCAATCTTTTTACGCTGTCTATTCTCCTTTATGAGCTGCTGGTTTGATTTTTCGATATCCGAATTGGCTTTCGAAAGGTAATTAACCATCTCAAGAACAGGGGACCTCCCGGAATGTAAAAAGATACCGGCAAACCCCCATATAATTCCTGAAATAAATAAGCCTGTCAGATAAAGTCTATACCACCATGTAAGATTGGAGCTACTTTTCACTTTTTTTTTGTATTTTTTAAAAAGTATGGACGTGATGACTGTTGTCAAAGCCAATGCGAGACACCAGGTGACTATTAACGGTTTTTTCCCGGTATTCCATTGTATCAATGCCAAGATTATGGAATTGGTTGATATGCACCACAACTGGTGGTGCATATCAACCAATGAACCAGTCTGTAGTTTTCTTAAATTGAAATCGAGTCACGTAATTACCTGAAAATATAGAATAATTTAATACCAGTAGGGCTGGCACCGGATTTGCATTTGTCAGGGACAGGAAGAATTCGATACCGCTGTATTTTTCAGGGTGCAGAGAATAATAAATATTAAGGAGGAAAGAATGAAAAAAATATTTTTAACGGGTTTGACTGGATCGCTGAAGGTAACGATTCTTGGGACTACAGTAACTTCATCTTTAATGGCACTACCTGGGATCTTGGTACTCCTGGGGATTCGGGATTTTTTGGCCTGATAGAGGATGGTAAATGCAGAAAGTAAACCTGAGTATAAAAATGAAAAATAAACCAATCGGTTTCAGATAAAGGAAGGGAAAATGATAATAAAGAATTTACCAAATATGCAGGCTTTAAATGGGATGAGAAGAGACAGGCTAATATTATCCATGACCATGGTCATTTTAATTGCAGCAGTTTTGTGGGTATGTGTCAGCGAAGCCCAGGCAACAACCATCACTAACCCCGGATTCGAAGCAGATTCAGGCTGGACAATAACTCAAAATAGTATCAGCGCATATTATGCCACGGATTGGTCCAGCGAGGGGACACGAAATTTCACATTCTACAGGGGAACCGGTTCCATTTCTGCAGGCGCCTATGCAATGATATCCCAGGATATCGACATGACGGATGTGACCGGTTTTCTATTCGACTGTCAGGATACGGGAATTGATGCCCATCCATTGAATTTTTTAATTGACGATATCGTTGTCGGAACCTGGCAAAACAACGGACATGAAGAGGGGGATACGAGCTCATCATGGGGGCATACAGTGACGAGCAATGACATCAGTATCGATCTGAGTATGAGATACGCCGGGGTGCACGAGCTTTCCATCCAAATGTACAACGATTGGAACTTTGGTCCTGCCGATCCCAAGGTTTACAGAGTGGATAATCTGCGTGTGGCTTTGGATGAGTACCCTGAGGCTTCTTCCGTCCCGGAACCTGCCAACATACTGTTGCTCGGCACAGGACTGATCGGCCTGGTCGGATTGGGTAAGAGAAAAATGAAATAGATAAATCTTCAATTCCCGGCAATCAAAACATGATTACTGAATGCCGGAAGAGGGTTCTAAATGGCTTTGAAACAAGATTCCTCATTCACTGATCGTCGCCGTTTCAAGCGCCGCCCTCTGGATCGTGTGATTTCCTTTGCCTGTATGGATAAGAATGGCCTCTTTGACTGGCATCTGGGTGCGATCCGGGATGCGGGTTCAGGCGGTATCAGGATTCGATCCAATCGGGCTGTAAGATTGGAACGAGGACAGCGGCTTTATATTCTTTGCATACCGGAAGGGGGTCAACCTGGTAATGGACAGAGTGCAGTTCAGATGGACGGCCATGTTGCCTGGCAGGATAAGAGCGGTTATTGTTTCGGCCTGGAGTACATTTAGACCCAGGGTTAAAACGCTCAATTTTATTGGGGTCTGACGCGGATATCGGACAAAAGGGGGTGTTTAAAATTGGCTCATTCAATTAAAATATTTTTTATCCCATATTTTTTTATGCGGTATCGCAGCGTATTACGGGTTATACCCAACTGAAGGGCTGCCCGGGACTGATTCCAGTGACATTCCTTAAGAGCCTGGAAAATGAGTTCTTTTTCTCTGCCGAAAAGATCAAGAGAATTCTCCTGAGATGAATGATCTATGACGATTGTGTTATCTCCTGCTACATCAGCCGGGAGCAGGTCGGCGGTAAAAACATCTCCTCTGCATTGCAGACATCCCCGTTCAATGATATTGCGCAGTTCACGAATATTTCCGGGCCACTCATAGGCCTGCAGACGCGCCAGGGCGGTGTTTTCAAGCCGCAGGGGTGTGTTGCCGTATTGATGAGAAAATGCCTGCATGAAATAATGGGCCAGCTCTTCGATGTCTTCACTGCGCTCCCGCAGCGGGGGAAGTTGCAGTTGCAGGGCATTGAGCCGGTAATAGAGATCGCGTCTAAAGGCTCCTGCATCGACCATGGCCTCCAGATCACGATTAGTGGCTGAAATGATTTTGACCTTTACAGTTTGTGCATCTGTCCCGCCTACCGGAGTTACCTGTTTATGCTCCACTGCATGCAGCAGCTTTGGCTGTAACGAAAGAGGCAGATCTCCGATTTCGTCGAGGAAGAGGGTCCCTCCATCGGCAGCCGTAAAAGCGCCTTTGCGGTCCTCGATAGCCCCGGTGAAGGCACCGCGTCTATGGCCAAAAAGTTCACTTTCCAGCAGATCTCTTGGAATCGCCGGGCAGTTGACCCTGACATAGGGCGCCCCTTTCCCAGTGTAAGCATCATGGATAGCCTTGGCCGTTAGTTCTTTTCCTGTTCCCGACTCGCCGGTGATCAAGACAGAACTGTCTATTCTGGCAACCGTGGCAATGTCCAGATTCAGTTTCTTCATAACCGATGAGGCACCGATTATCCTGCTATTCTCTGTTGTTCGTACGACGCATGTCTCCAGAGCCCTTGCCACTAATTCCAGAACATGGTTATTGTCAACCGGTTTGGTCAGGTAGTCAAAAGCCCCTTCCTTCATGGCGGATACTGCTGTGCTGACCGTGCCAAACGCTGTGAGCAGGATAAAAGGTGTATTCGGAAAGTTGGTATTACGATAACGCAGAACATCCAGGCCACCCATTTTCGGCATCTTCATGTCACTAAGCACAACGTCAGGCAACCAGTCCTTCCAGAGCAGGATACCTTCTTCCCCGTCGGCGGCAGATTGTACCTCATAACCCGGTTCCTGAAGAACCAGTTCCAACAACCGGCGCATTCGAGCCTCATCTTCAATAATCAGTATTTTAGGATTCATCATGTTATTCTCTCTACTTTTGTTGCTCCGTTCCCGGTGCCATCATCGGCTGGAAAGGCATACGTATCAACGCTTCTGCACCCCCTTGCGCCCTGTTGTCAATTGTGATCGTACCATAATGAGCCTCGATAATCTGTTTGCACACGGTCAGGCCCAGGCCCAAACCGTCTTTTTTTGTAGTGAAAAATTTACCAAACAATTCATCTTTATTTTCCTCTGCAATTCCCGGGCCATCATCCTGCATCCGGATCAAGACAAAATCATCTTGTTTTTCAGCGCTGAGGGAAATTGTTCCGTCTCCCGCCAGGGCCTCCTCACTATTGAGAAAAAGATTAAGAAGTACCTGACGAATTTGCCCGAAATCCGCATACAGGACAGGCATCCGCCTGGTGACTGTGCATCGAATACTGATATTTTGATTATGATCGTCGGATTCCCTCCATTTATCACACAGTGCGTGGAGCTCATGCTCCAGATTAACAGGCTGAAAATCGGGATTTTTGAATTTAGCCAAACCGAGGATATTGGTAATGACCATGTTCAGGTTGTCCACTTCATCAAGTATATAACGCAGCATTTCCTGTGTGATTTCTGCTGATCGTGTTTCTTCTGCCAGATACTGCGCCGAACTGCGGATAATACCAAGCGGATTTCTGATTTCATGGGCAAGCGTAACACTCATCTCACCCAGGGCGGCCATTTTTTCGGTTTGCACCAGTTTTGAAAACAGGGTTTCCAGTTGCTCCTTGCTTTCGGCAAGCGAGGTATAATGCAGGCTGTTGGTTAAGGCAATGGAGATCTGGTTAGTCATTGTTGCCAGAAGGCGAGTATCCTGTTCTCGAAAAAGTCGTTCATCTTTTCGGGGGCCAAGCAGAACGATGCCGGTCAGCAGGCTGCTACTCCACAAGGGCAGCGCAAGGACATACCCTGCCGAAAGTAGTTGTGACAATTCCGCGTTCAGTTGTGGGTCATCCTGTTCTTCATGACAGAAAATAGCCTGCTCACCATCGCTGAATCGTTTGACAAGCTGGCTGTCAGGCCAGGGGCTGGAGCCTATTCGGAGATGTTCCGGATACAATCGGCTGTATTTTTCATCAAGCAAAAGAAGAGCGCTTCGGGTGATTTGCATCTGTCGCGGCAGTTCATTGGTAATTAGTGATACAAGTTCGGAAAATAACAGTGTAGAAGCCAGCTTCTTACTGAAATCAAAAAGCATGGCATTGTCACTGGGGCGGTAGCGGAAAAAAAAGCGGTCAACCAGCCTCTGTGTCCAGTTGATGAGCGGGTTGATGCCAAGAGCTAATATGAGAAGAAATATGAGAAAAAGCTTTTCGGAAAAAATCTGTCTGCCAAAAAACCATCGTTTTAATATCGCAAGCAGGGCAGTATAGGTAACAGCCAAGAAGAAAATGACAATAAAATAAGCAACAGTACGGCTTATGAGTCTGTCTACACCAAGGAGTCTATAGCGAAGCAGAGCTATAAGATAAGCCGTGGGTAGAATTATAGCAGTCAGCAAAACAATACGAAAGGAGATCATCGGCTTGTCGAAGATCAGGTTGGGAAGAAGGTAGAAAGCAAGATACGGAGCAAAAGTCAGCCAATATGCATTAAGGGTAAGTTTGACCTGGTTTCTGGAGGAGGGTGATCGGAGATGACGCAGGTCAACGAAATGTTTTATAAAAGATCCTATGATAACGACAGGCAGGCCTATGTTGCGGAATCGTTGCAGCTCACTGAAGAAGGCATCAGTGAACCCCGCAGTGAATAATGCAGCGGCAAGTACAATAAACGGCGGGATAAGATAAAGCATTGGCGCCAGCAATGGTGTTGTCCTGCAAAAATCCCTTTCCCTGGGAAACCGACATGTGAAGTGAGCAAGCCCGCCAAAAGCCAGCCAGTTGCTGAAGGTAATGCCCAAAAAGCTTAGCGAAATCGTTCTTGGATCGAGCAGGCCGAAGTGAGAAGGCAATGTTGTAGCGATGGTTGTCGCAAACCAGCAGAGTAAAAAAAAGAAAATTCCCGCAGGCTGATCCGGATCTGCCAGAAACAGGGCAAGGCATGCCAGAAGGAGGAAAACAGAAATGAGGAGCAGGTGCGGCCAGGCAATGGCAAGGTAGTCCGGCCAGGTGACAGGTATACTCATGGAAGTGAAAGTTATTTCCTGCCCGTTACGTTCCAGTGTTATTGTGTGCCTTGTCTGCTGATCGTTCTGAGACGAACCGAGGATGAGTAAGCCAAGAATTCTTGTATAAGGAACACCATTGATCTTTACTATCAGATCGCCTGGTTGCACGGGGTTGTTACGGGCGATCACCTTGGAAACATATAGCCCATGCTGGGTCTTATCCACACGAAAACCTGGCGTTCCGTCTCTGAAGGCGGCGATGGAAAAAATACACATTGCAAGAAGGGGGACAAGGAGGAGAATTGTTAGATATTTTCGTCCATGTATCCAGCTCTTTACTTTTTGTTGCTTTATTGGATTTGATTTAATTTGATAAGAATTTCCTTTTTTTGATAGTTGAGTATATTTAGGGTCACCTTGTGTGTCAAGACTAATAGTTGATACATGATCAGGATTAAAGAAATCCATGATTTAAGTATTTTTGATAATCGGTGTAACGTCAGTAAGAGACTACTAGGAAACAGGGCTTTTAATAGGTTTACGTTAAGATACTAAGATACCATTTTCTCAAAATCTTTTTCTGACAGATCAGGGCATAGTGATAATTTGGAAAAATCCATTCTCAATTCCGCAGCAAAGGCCATGCATGTAGGGAAACCGCATTGTTTGCAATTTGATCCCGGTAAGAGTTTTAAAATGTCAAAAAGCATGGGCACGGGCTTTTTACCCTCGAAACTTGGCGTTATTTTATCCCTTCGATTCCATATATTGTTTACCGTTTCAATTATATTTTCAGCTAGTTTTTGGCCTTCCTCATTGTCTAAAACAGGCGTGACAGCAATTTCTTTAGGCCTGAAGGCATATGCTTTGTCCCTGTATTTCCAGAGGAGGACTTCTTCTTTATGGCGGTAATCGGTCGGCTGCTCCAGATCTGCATTCAGATAGGGGAGAACTTCAGAAATATCATTCTCCAATTTAACTAAAACCCGGTATGATGCAGACCCCGGATGACAGCCGGATCCTTCCAACCTGGCTTCAAAGTTATGTATTAATTTTTCTGACATTTTAGTTCTCCTTTTCACCCCCATCCAACCTCCCGCATACGGTCTTCATTAAAGCTACGCCCCGACAGGCAAGGGAGAGGAGTTATAATTTATTGCTTAAGCCAACAATATTGGGTGTAAAACCCCACATTTACAATTCTTTCATACCTATGCTGAAGAAATTGATACCAAATTTTATGGATTGATGTAAAATAACAAATCCAGATAATAAATCAAATGAAAGTTACAGGAGCAGATTGAAAGAGTTTGACAGGCATATGTGCCGATTATAAACCTTAACTGTGTTTTGATGTATTATTAGCTTGACATTGTAACCATTCACACAAGCATTGCTGAATGAGCTTTTTCCACCAATCCGTCCAACCATAGGATTATCCCCAAAGCACTGACTTTGGGCCAATTGAGATTTGAAAGCGCATGAAGAAGATAAAAATCCATTTTATCTGTTTCCAGCCTCTCCAACCGCTCATTAAAAAATCGATCAAAATCATCTTTTTTCTCAACCAGGTAAACCGGAAGTTTTGTAGCAATTTTTACTTTATCGCGGTAATCACCTTTTAATGCTTTTGTAATTACTTTTTCACTTTCTCCACCATGATAGAAATAACCGGTATCAATATAATTCAGGCCATGATCGATTGCATAACGAATCATTTTTATTGATTCAGCCTCGTCAACTTTTGGAAATATTGGTTCTTTTGAAAAATATTTTGGGGATAGTTTCTTCAATAAGTGGCAAACGCAGTACCAAAACCTAATGCGGATACTTTAAGACCAGTTTCCCAGGTTCTCTATATTGCATATCAGATCCTCATTATATTAAAAGCTATTCCTAACAAATGATTAAACTGTTCATTCGTCATAGTCCGGCACCTCGAACTCAAGTTTGTCCTTGCAAAATTTTTCCCATTTAGGAGTGACGTCATTAAAAAGAATGTTCTCTTCTTTGTAAACATCATCTGTTACAATATAATTTTCCTGTAGATATACAATAGAGTCATCAGAGAGGATTCTTGCTTCTTCAACCTCTTTTCCATCAACTTCTTTTTTTTCTTTGCGCGCATTCTGGTCATTTTCTTTCCATTTGCGAAATTTTCTCATTTCACCTAAATGATATGCCTTGCAGTATTTCCCCATAACTTTAATCATGGTTTCCTCTCCTTATTATTTGAATATCCGGTTTCGTCTTTCTATATCAAAACACTTTTATATGGTTTTATATTCAATTCTGATAATCGTATCTCAGGATTTTTTATTACCTGTGACAGGAGTACTATATAATCATTCGTCAGGTTGACAATCGTCGATCGATTGAAATATGAGTCGCTGTAAATAAAATTTCCATTAATCGTATCTGCTGCTTCAGATAACATTACCTCAATCGGGAATAATGCAAATGTTGGCTGTTTTATTTTAAGGGGAATAAACATCATGGGTTGTGCTCGTGACATTGTATCCTTGCCTGCGGCTTCTGATATTGGTTCAGAACCCTGTTCTTCTGGCATTGATTCAACTGTATTATTTACTTTATCGTAAAAACTCTGCAACTGGAAGAGAATTCTTAAATCCTGACCGGGGAGGATATTAGAAAGCTGACCAAACGGCACATAATTATCATATACTTCAAGAAGAGTATTTTTAGTTATTTCTATTAATTCAAGAAAAGTTGGATTCCCTGCAAAATCAAGATATAAGAATTGCCAGTCAATAAAACATCCAGCCAGTAGCTCTGTTTCCTTTTGATTCCGGGTTGCAACAACAAAATGGGAAAAATTAAAGTTATATCCACTGAAAATATGTATTAATTCCATAAATGCCGCATATAATACAGTGAACAATGTGACGTTATTTGCCTGGCACAATTCTTTCAGTTTTCTGGTCATTTGAGGTAATACAGTGACAGGTACAGTGCCTCCATCATATCTTAATGTTTCAGGTGTGTGATCATATGGTAAAAAGTTGTTAATTTTTTCTGGCATTTGTCTCCAGTAGGCAAGTCTTTCTTTAAAAAAATCTTCGGTAAACCTTTCTCTCTCCCAAATTGCATAATCACGAAACTGTATTGACAATTCAGGAAGAGGCATCGGGATATTATATGTGAATGATTGATATAAGATCAGTAACTCTCTTTGTAATATTCCCATAGACAAACCATCTGTAGCAATATGGTCTGTGGGAATAAATATTATATGTTCTTCTTTTGCTGTTATTAATGTAGCGGATAACATCAGTTGATCTTTAAACAGAGAAAAAGTTTCTGTTGCCCGTTTTTTTGTTATACGATCAGCTTCTTCTTTTCTCTCATCTTCAGATAACTTATTGAGATCTATTATCTTGAGAATATTATTCGGGACATCGTTTATTTTTTGGTATAATTGGTTTTCAACAAATTCATAATTAGTGCGCAGTATTTCGTGACGTTTAACTATTTCCTGAATCGATTTATGCAAAACATGGATATTTACTTTTCCTTTAATAATGTAACCCAGATAGGGGCATACTGTCCGGGTTTTTTCTGGATCATATGATCCAGCTTTTTCCGCGTTTAATATTTGCTCCTGCATAAAAGAAACAGGTATTCTTTCTTTTCTCTCATGAGAAATTATTCTATCTTTGCTATTTGATTCTCTCTGTTTTTGTAACTTTAAAAACATTTCTCTCTTTGCTGCTATCGAAGATGAACTGTTATTTTCAGGCATTTTTAACTCCTTTTTTTTTGTTGAAAAGGCTTTTCACCACGGAGAACGCGGAGGACACGGAGAAAATTTATAATACAATTCGTTTTATTCCTTCTTTCACTCATAGTACTATTTGCTTTAACTCATAGGCCAGACATTGTTCATATACGGACTCGATCAAACCGGGACTTAAGTTCCTATGAACTTCAATAGCCGCTTGTATCACAGGCTCTGTTATTTTTTCGTATTTCACTCCGTGCTCTCCGCGTCCTCCGTGGTAATATTAAGTATTAGTTTTTATTAACTCTCATCACCGTGGTTTATCATTGATATATTTTAAATAACGCCCTCATCCATTTCTTCCCCAAGCACCTCATTGTATGTATCCTCAATCTTCTGAGCCAGATCCTTCACCGTTTGCAGTTCAAATATCGCCCTTACAGGCAGCTCCATACCAAATAGTTCATAGATTATATTTATTATACGACTAGCCATTAATGAATTCCCCCCCAGTTCAAAAAAATTGTCATGCCGGCTAATCTTATCTACTTTAAGAATTTCGGACCAGATCCGGGCAAGCTCTTCCTCTATTTCACCAATCGGAGCCTCATAGGGAAGAGGTCTTTTTGGCTCTATAGAATCAAAGGTGGCA
Organism: uncultured delta proteobacterium; assembly: GCA_963815145.1. Taxonomy (GTDB): domain Bacteria; phylum Desulfobacterota; class DSM-4660; order Desulfatiglandales; family HGW-15; genus JAAZBV01. The sequence goes on along the minus strand of CAWFFS010000027.1, from coordinate 602,970 downwards.
TCGTGATTTTCAATAATATCACTTTCCATAAGGTATCCTCTCGTAATAGATGCTTGATAATGGATGCTGGGTTAATCATTGATACTTGGTACGCCTAAAAATTCATCGAGATCTTCTACTGGTTTATGGATATCAGCCTCTGGTGTATAAGTGTATATACTTGGATTCTATTAATTATTTGTCATTTCGACTTGAAGGAGAAATCCATGTTTTTTTGATGGTTTCAAGAACTCTTATATTAGTCGCGATAACAAGATAATTATGGGACATAAGTTTTAGTTGAATTTGGTTGGGGAACTTATGAATGTTGACATACCATTTATTTGAGGTTATACTTTTATTCAGTTCAACCCGCTTTATGAGGTAAAACCAAATGCATACTGTTAAAACATCATCAAAAGGCCAGGTTGTCATTCCCATTGAAATAAGGGAAAAACTGGGAATAAAACCCGGCCAGTTTGTCAGACTTTCACTTGAGGGAGAAAAAGCGGTTATAACTCCCCTTCCTGAAGACCCTATCAAGGCATTAAGAGGTTCACTTAAGGGAAAACCATCACTTACAAAAGCTTTGCTTAAAGAGCGGAAAGAAGAGCGGGAACGTGAAGAAAAAATATCTTCTGGACTCCTATGCGGTCCTGGCGTGGATTCAAGACGAAAAGGGCGCACAATTCGTTGATGACCTCCTTTATCGCGCACGTGGAAACAAAGATGACGTATTGCTAAATATTATTAACCTGGGTGAGATATTTTATCGCTGTGCAAGAATTATGGGTATACCATCCGCTCAAGTTTTACTTGATAATATAAGGCTTCTTCCTGTCAGGATAATACCATGTCCAAATGATCTGGTTCTTGAAGCATCTGAACTCAAAGCTCAATACCCAATTGCATATGCCGATGCCTTTGCCCTTGCCTCAGCTATCAGAGAAAGTGCATGCGTAATAACCGGAGATCCTGAATTTAAGCTGGTTGAGCATCTTTTAGAAATACACTGGATTGGCTGATTTTATAATCTAAATAAATGGAATTAATGCTCAAAAGGATTCACATGGATGAGGCCGCCTAACATTTTAAAATCGGGCGTTTTTCTCCGTGTTCTCCGTGCTCTCCGTGGTGAATCGTTTTGATAAGAGTCTTTCATGAAAAATGATTTTTTCTTTTAAATCTGGAATCCGATATACAATATCAAGTATCTACTCCCTCAAAAACTCATGCAACTTTTTCTGCGGATCTTTTATTACCTCAATTATAACTTCCCGGAAATAACCCAGAAACTTTTTAATTGTCATTTTATCATATACATCAGTTCTATATATCATTGAACCGATTATTGCATTTGGACTCTCACGGAACTCAATAGCACAAGATGTCGGATAACCATGACAACCATGACGTACACCCGGAGGCTGGATATGCACTTTTTTGATGTTTGAATTTTCCATAGACTTATCATCGCTTACAGTTAATATACTGATGCCGGGAGCAATAAACTCAACACCCTCATCCAGCAACACATCGCGTACCCAGTCAAGCGGGATGGGCTGATGAGCCTGAGCTTCATTCATGGTGTATGCTACACGTTCGGTCAATTCTATAAAGTCTGGATTTCCTGAAAAATCTGTTTTATAGGCAATCTCCATAGCAAAATCACCAATCACATTCATAAAACCGGAATTCAAACGCCCTGTCTGAAGGGACACTACTACCGGGTTCTCCTGTCCGGTCATTCGCCAGATTGTTATTTTATAAGCTGCAAGTAATAGGCAAAAAAGTGTTTTCTTTAAAATAGCCGCCAACTTATTAATAGCTTGAGTTGTGTCAGAGTCAAATTCAACTATTTCCTCTGCGCTTTCTCCGATGGATGATCGGTTTAATAAAGAGCTTTTAGCAGGGAACAAACCTGTAAGGGGAGTTGATCGAATCAATTCTTTCCAGTAATTCAAACATTCAATTCCACCGTGACTGTTTTTCCAGGATTCAAGGGATGCCAGATAATCGATAAATTGATACTTGATAGGCCTCACTCTTGGAGGTGTACTTGTTAGCACGGCATTATAATAAGCCAGAATTTCATTAATAAAAATGCCAGTAGAAATCATATCACCAATAGCATGGTGCAGAGATGCACCCAAAATATACTCATCATATGAAATCCTGATAAGAAACACTCGATATAATGGACTTTTCAGATCATATTTTTTCCATATCAACTCGTTTGCAATATTGTTTGCTTCCTTTTCTCGTTGCTCCGGTGTTTCACCTTTAACTGTGATTTCCTTAAATGCGGGCAACTGTTTTGGCTGCTCTACCAGACAAAGCCCCTCATCAGTTTTTTCAATTCTGTAGTTGAGAATCTCATGGCGGTTAAGTAATGCAGAAACAGTCTTTTCAAGAGCATCAGCATAAAACTCTCCCTTCTGCCGTATAACACTATAGGTAACATTAGCAGTAGTGATTTCCATAATCCCATTTGAGTATTCTTTCCACAGAAATCGATTGGGGAGTATTGCTCGGTCTTTTAGGGAGGAAAGCATTTTAAATTGCAGACGAGATGGATCGGTAAGTTTTAAATGATTCAATATATCTGACTTCTTTCCCTTAATAGCTAACAGGATATCCTGAGTCATCGCACCTTTCTGAGCACGATAACCCAACTCACCATTTTTGAGATACAAGTGAATACCTTTACCAAGGCAGTCTTCAAGAAATGCTTCTATTTTCATTTAAATATTTCTCTTGTAATTGTTTCGAATTTTTAAGATTGTTTGTTACAGTATTGAACAGCCCCTGTGAAACAATAGCAAAACATGTTTCACTGGGTAAACAAAGACGCAACCGTCTTCGCTAAAAGCTACGCCGCGTCAAGAAGGTTGATAAGAAAAACAAAAATTATTATTTGATAATAAAATAAAAAGCTTTTCTCCGTGAACTCCGTGGTGAGAATAAATGCTATTGTATTCCTAATATAATCAGGTTCATCCTATCCGGCGGGAGGTGTTAATATTTAGTATGGGTTAACGCAAATGACATGCAAATGTTATATCTGAATTCCATTTTTTAATATTTCTTTTAAAAACCCGCTTTCATCATGGTTTTTATACAGGATTACAGGTTCAATTCGGTCGTCAACTTCTCTTCTTAATTTCCATAACAAAGGTCTGGTTGAAAAGAAATCTCCTTCAATTTTATCAACAATAATTGCAACATCTATATCGCTGTCTTCTCTATTAGTCCCTTTTGCATAGGATCCGAATAAAACAATCTGATCAAACAGCATGTTTTTTGAAAGAAGTTTTTTATATTTTTTAAGTTTTCTTATAGCCTCTGTTTTATCCATATCTGAAGTTCCCTGGTATTGTTAAAAATTTCTTTGCATTTTTCATCGGTTAAGGCTTTCAGCAGTTCTTCTTTATGAACAGGATACCTGCATTCGATATTCAGCGGTTCGAGAAGGTCCAGGAATTCTTTTTGTTTTTCTGATAAATGTTCATTTAATTCTGCTTTTTTAGCGATATACGAGAGGCTGTGTGAGTATGGAGGTGTATCAGCGCGCATCTTTACAAAATAGGCTTTCAGTATTTTTTCGATTGCCTGATGAGCCATGAATCCTACATAAAGATATCGTTTGCTTTTCAGCATTGCTTCTGCAGTTTCCAGGTCATACTCTGACAATTCTTTCCAATAATTTACTTGGTTTGACATTTATTCTCGCATAAATTTTCAATTAAAAACATAATTTCAATTTTTTTAGCGTTGGTAAAATAATATAGTTTAATGATACAAATTACTCAATATTTTCTTTGAGATATTGGTATAATATTTTTTAAACACTTATCGTCTGTTATGTAGTATGGCATTTCATATTTTCAGTGAAGAACGACAACAAACATCGCTATAGCCAACCACAGAAGACGAAGGTCATATAGATGTTGCCTTTCAGATTTTACTCTGTGCTCTCTGCCTGACCTCCATTTTATCCGGGCGTAGCTTTTACGAAGAGGGGAGCTTCAGCGAGGGCGGATGTTCTCAGAGGTGAGAATAAATGCTATATTATTCCTAATATAAGTAGATTCAGGCTATTCAGCGGGCGATGTTAAAATTTGGGATAGGTTAAACAAAATGGTGTGCAAGATTTGCTCATATCCTTCAGGGGACAAGTAGTAACCCGGGTACATTGAGATATTTTTATCGATAAGGATGTTGTTCATTACCATAGCTCTTCATCTATCTTGCATTCAGAATCAACCTTTTCCTGAATCATTTTGTAATCATCTTCTGACCATATTCCGAAAAGGTGATCCATATCATTATTAACAGTTGTATGTTTTTTATTTTTCTTTAATCCTACCCGTTCTTTCAGTGTATCAAGGACGAATTGATTAATACTTTTCCCCTCTTTTTTGCCATGTTCCTGCATTTTTCTGACAGGTTATCATCAATGTTTCTTATAGTTATTGTCTACATATTTATATATCCTCTCATGGGCTGCATTCAAATTATAATGCCATTATTCTATCACAATTTGAACTTGTCAATCATAGGAGAGGACGAAATATTGGGATTATAATCAAGGAAGGCTTAATCATATTCCTTCCGGACAAGATCATTGGTAATACGCACTGCTTTATTTTAATGCTGTTCAAAAGTATCTCCTTTAAAGGAAAGCTCTATAGTTAAGCTTATGCTGAAATTATGGCGCATCAAAATGATATGTAAAATGAGAATCTTTAAATTATTTTATTCTTAAGCCCACACTATACTCATCAAAAAATATTAATTATTTGCACACAAAAATGTGCATCATGCACATAATATTGTGCATATTCTTTTTTTTACAACTGAAATTAATTTCGACTGACATCACATCACAAAATTAGTTGAAATTAAAAGCCAAGCTATTACTGAGTATTCACCACCTGTATGAGAAAAAAGCCAATATCCACGGCCTTCTGGCACGATGCTTGTAATAAGCATTTCCAACCAACCGGAAATGCAGACTGAAGCCTTTTAGACTGTAGACTAAAGTGAAAACAAAAAATCTTATAGCTTTCAGTCTGAAATGCCTTAGCCTGCTTTGCTAACAGCCTTTAGACTAAATCACTTCCCTGGCCCGCCGAAGCTTCAGCGAAGGCGGCAGCCTGTTTTTAAAGGAGACGACTATGAGCAAATTACAGTCTATAAAAATGGAAGACATTGTTCTGGACAAAAGCATTTATCCCAGAAGCGGTATTGACCACAAAAGGGTATCCATGTTTGAGGAAAACATGCGGGACGGCATTAAATTCGATCCCATTCATTTACAGGCGCATCCGGATGAACCGGGAAAATACCGCATTCTGGATGGAGCCCATAGGTTTACTGCCTACAAGGGCATCGGAGAAAAAGAAATTCCCGCACAGATAATAAAGCTCAATGGTACACATCCTCTGCTATATGCCGCAAAACAGGCAATAGGGCCAAGGCAGCTTAATGATGAAGAGACAAGGGATGCCGCCAGAAGGGCATATCTGGATGATCCGAAACTGAGTTCAGCAGAAATTGGAAAAGCGTTTGGGCGTTCAAGGCAGGCTGTTGACAATTATGTTGCTGATCTTAGGGCAAATATCCAGGAAAAGATGAACCTTAAGCTATATCGGATGAACTGTCTTGGGATACCACAGGATAGGATGGCCTGCAGACTGGCAATAGCCAGAGAGACTGTGAGAGATCATTTGGCGGATATGCCAAAGCTGGCATTTCCGCCAAATAGCGACCTTAAGAAAGGTTTCACAGTAGCTCAAGTCGCTGAAAAGCACGGCTGGCCTGAATCTCTGGTCTGGGCTGTAAAATTGGATGGAAAAAGTGATCCCGCCAAATACAAGGAATTGCAGTGGGGAATCAGGGCCTGGGATGACTGGAGATGGACCGATTGCGACAAAAGGTTCGGTGATGACTGGCCAGGAAGAATCCCTGCCCAGCTCATAGCACATATACTCTATTACTTTTCCAAACCGGGTTACCTGGTTATTGATCCAATGGCCGGAGGCGGTGTTACTGCCGACACGTGCCTGGCATTCAACCGTCAATGCTGGAGCTTTGACATGGTTGACAGACCTGATGAGAGGCCGGAGATTGAACATCATTACTGGGATAAGAATAATCTCCAATGGCCGGTAAACATGAAAACAAAGCCTGATCTGATAATCTTTGACCCGCCATATTTCAGCAAAAAGGCGAAGGAGTATGAAGAAGAGAGCATATCCAATCTTTCAAAGGAAGATTACCTGAATTTCCTTGAAAGATTTTTCATGCTGGCTTTCGAGAACAGTAAAAAAGGCACGAGGCTTGCGATGATAATCGCGGACTGGAGAGATTTTCAGGGTACACCTGCTCTTGAGGAGGATGAAGAAGCAGCGATACTTATAATTGATTACGGTATTTTAATGAGAAAAGCGGGGTGGGCTGTTTCACATGTTATGCAGGCACCAATGTCATCCGAGAGGTTTCAGGGCGGCACAGTTGCCGCAATGCAGAACAAAAGGATACTGGGTGTTACGTGCAGGAATGTCATTGTAGGACGGAAGAAGTAAAACAGACTGAAGCGGTTAAGGCTGAAGGCTTTTAGGTTTACTTCATTTACTAACAGCCCTCAGTCTAAATTCCTTCAGTCTGCTTTCCTTAACAGACTTCAGACTAATTTTAAAAAGGAGAAAACAAATGCGTGATCATACGAAATTACGGGCTTTTATCCTGGCGGATGAATTGGCGTTAATCATTTACAGAATAACGAGGCTATTTCCAAAGGAGGAACTGTTTGGGCTTACATCACAAATGAGAAGAGCCGCTGTTTCAGTGCCATCAAATATTGTGGAAGGATGTGCAAGAGAGAGTCAAAGTGAATATTTGCGGTTTCTTGAAATCGCATTTGGTTCTTTAAGAGAGCTTCATTATCAGTTCGGGTTATCAGAAAGGCTAGGATATCTCGAAAACTGTGAAGAGGATACCTGCGAGAAAAAGATAATTGAAACTGAGAAGGTTTTATCAGCATTGTTGAGGTCGATGAGAAAAGCAGGCTGAGGAAAGCAGGCTGAAGACTGTGAGGTTTTAATGAATTACCTTCAGCCCTCAGCCTATCCCACTTCAGCCCACTTTTCTAACAGCCTTCAGTCTATCATGCTTCAGCCTAATTTTAAAAGGAGGATTCAAAATGAGACTAATTGAATGGGAAGTAAAAGAAGATGATTACCAGGAGCAGATCAACATTCCAAGTGAACAGAGGAAAATGGCAGATGAAGAGGGGATCAGTACTGGTTACAAACAAAAGGTGGCTGTACAGATAACCAACCTCAATACCGGAGAGATGTACACTGCAAGGTCACCAATCACGGGGACCAATCAGATATATGTCCCGGTTGAGATACAGAAGATGCTGGAAGGTTCCGGGAAAATACGCATTCAGATACTGGGAGGATGAAAAACAGACTGAAGCGGTTAAGGCTGAAGGCTGTTAGGTTTCTGCATTTACTAACAGCCCTCAGTCTAAATGCCTACAGACTGCTTTTCCTAACAGCCTACAGTCTAACAGGCTTCAGGCTAGTTCCCAAAGTATTTATATATCTCCTGTGCCAAAGTCGGGGCATTTCCATTAATCCGGTTGTTCAGTATCACATTGGTGGTGACTCCATCATTTTTGCCCGCTTTTATGATCTCAACAGTCTCTTTAACCATTTCAGGGTTTATTATATCAGGGACAACCTTATTGAACGGGAATGTCCTGATATAGGAATCATTGTAGCTCATTTTGAGTGGTGTAAGTAATCGTATGATGGATTGTCTCCCGGAGTTATAAAAGGATTTCCCTGCCTTGGTGAACTGTTTCCACAACGTGGGCAGCCAGGTCCAGTGCGACAGCACATGGCCGATGCCCCGTTTATACAGCATATCGAAATACTGGTGGGTATGATAATAATCCGTCCTGGTCTCCAGGTGGTATCTTTTATCCTTTGGCAGTGATGCAAAAAAATTATCCAGGTCTTCAACATACTGCTTTGGAGGGATGCGTTCGGCTTTCCTGTGATACTCCTGTTCAAAGACAAACCCCGCGATGTTATCACCCAGGATGGCATTAGCCGGATCATAGAACCGGTTTATGAACATCTCCGCATTCAGGTAGTTTTTGTTTTCAACCTGTTTCCCTGCCTGCCAGAGGGTTCTGGCAAATATTACCTGCGGTATCTTAAGAATTAAGTAGTCTCTTTCTCTCAGGTATTTGTTGTAGCTCTGCAGGAGTTTATAGTTGGAAGACGGTTCCAGCTTATTATCCAGCAATGGCATGTAGAAGGTGAAATCTATCTCCAGTACTGAGAAGTGTTCAAAGTATTCGACCACACTTTCTATTGGGAGTATCTCTTCCTTGAATGATTTATTTCCGATCTTGTGGCTCCGGGTGGCGATTTCGTATTTGCCTTCAGTATATATCTGACCTATCCATCCCGCGTATCGGTCGGAAGCGGAGCCCAGGCGGAGATTGGGGTGTGTGTCTCTGAAGAAATAAAAATCTGAATTTTGTTCCGGCATTTTTTGCCTTACAATATTTCTGCGAAAAGCCCATAAATGGAAATGCAAAGTTTATATATGGAATTCTTTATCCTAAAAATTGAGCAAATAAAAGTATGAACTGAGTTTTTTATTTTCCGTTTTAAAATAGATAAGAGTCAACAGCAGACCTGACCCCTTTTTGACCCCTTTTGACGGTTTACACTAATTTTCAACCTGCAAGGCTTTGAAATCAGCGGATAAAAAAACAAGGCTGTTGAAGTATTAAGTAGAGTCTTCGGACTGTTATTTTTGTCTGTTAATAAAACTTAAAATTAAATGAATTTTAGTTATTTGAATGAATAACCGGAGAATTTTCTGTAATTTGATATTGACTTTATTGAATATATATTCTTAATATTGATCCACTTTTGTCGTAGCAACCCTACGTTTCCATTTAATTAATAAAACACATAGTTGTATTTCTTTTATATTTCACCTTGTTTTAACCTTGTGACTGAACCTTTTCTTCGGGAGAACTCATGGCATGTTCTCGGCTCCGGCAGGCTGGTAAAAGTATTCAGGATTGCTTCATACAAAATTCCACAGAACCGTGTTTTTATCTCCCTTTTAAAAAATTCAGGTTCACTGTAAAAATAGGGACCTTGACTATTCTTCCTCCATATAAAGGAGGAGTTTTCAGAGGTGCCTTTGGCCACAGCTTCAAAAAGGCAGTATGCGCCTTGAAAAAAAATTCGGATTGCAATGCCTGCATTCTTAAACAGCAATGTATTTACATAATAATTTTCAATCCACCGGCTCCATCCGGGTTCCCTGACGCGGCAAAATATCGTCAGGCCCCTCCACCCTATGTCCTTAATCCACCGGTAGAAAACCGCGAGGTGTTTCGTCCCGGTGATAACCTGACCTTCAACATGGTCCTTATGGGACGTGCAATTGAGGCCATCCCCTATTTCATATACAGCTTTATTGAGATGGGAGAAAAAGGCCTGGGAAGGGAGAGGGGAAAGTTTGAACTGGAAAAAGTGGAAGTGTTTAATGATGAACATTATACGCAAATATATGACAGTGAAACAGGTACATTAAAGGATTTTAACGATAGTAATCACGCATCACCATATACTGATTACTCCAATGTACGGAATCTAACATTAAAATTTTTAACCCCTTTAAGGTTGAAAGAAAAAAACAGCCTTGTAACCGATTTAAATTTTGCACTCCTTTTTGAACGCCTCATGCACCGGCTTGAACTTCTCTCATTGTTCTATGGCAATGAGCAGGTAAAAGCCGCAAAGGATTTACCTGATAAGGCAAGTGGAATAGAGGTAAGGCATAAAAACCTTCACTGGTATGAATGGGGACGTTACTCAAGCCGCCAGAAAGACTTAATGAAGCTTGGCGGGCTCAAGGGTGAAATAAGCTTTGAAGGCAATCTTACATCTTTTATGCCATATCTTAAACTGGGAGAGGCAGTGAATATAGGGCAGGGAACGAGTTTTGGGCTTGGAAGATATGAAATAGAAAAGATAACTTAAAATTAATCGGGAGCACCGATGGAAATTGAATTTAAAACATTAATCATCAGCGCGTTACTCCACAATATTAGTAATTTTGCTAAAAGAGCAAACAGACCTTTTTCTGGTGATGTTAGTTCTGAGGAGGATGAATATGTACATTACTTCGTAGAAAATGATCTTCCACTTCCACCTGAATTATCAGTTGTAAAAAATCAAATAGCAAACCTTGCATCTGCTATTTCCAATGCCAGTTCAGTATCCTCTTTAAAAACAATCATAAATATTTCAGAAATGCTTGCAGGCGGATCTGGTAGAAAGAAAGGCAATAATTCGGAGTCTACCCCTAACCGTCTCGGATCGGTCTTTGAGCAGATTGAACTGTGTAATCATGCTTTTAGGCCACCAGGAAATTATTTTTATAAACTTGCGCCAATGGGTGCTGGAAGTGAAAGTGTATTTCCTGTCGCAGGTTCTTTTGATTCTGACCAGGAAACCTATCAAGCTCTTTTTGATAAGTTTCTTTCAGATTTAAATAAAATAGATGTGAAAACCGAATTCAAGTTTTATCTGAGCAGTCTCATATCAGTTCTTGGAAAGTATACATGGTGTATTCCTTCAGCCTTCCATGATTCTAATCCTTGTGTTTCTCTCTATGATCATTCCGTTACTACAGCGTCTATTGCACAGGCTCTCTATATATTTCATAAAGAATCAGGAAGTGTTCCGGCTGTTGGTGATAAAAACGCAAAGTTCCTTCTTATGGCTGGAGACCTTTCGGGGATACAGAATTACATCTTCAGGATAAATAAAAGCAGCGGCAGGGGTGTGTCCAAAATATTCAGGGCCAGGTCATTTTATTTGCAGGCCCTAACACGGTCAGTTATCCTTTCAATACAACAGAATCTTGATCTTACCCCAATGTGCAGACTGATTGATTCCGGCGGAAAGTTTGTTCTGCTGCTCCCTTTTACTTCAGACACCATGGATAAAATAGAAACTATTGATTCAAATATTCAGCTATGGTTTCGTAAAAGGTTTAAGGGGGAGTTGACTATGAACCTGTCCTGTTTAGTAAGTGCCTCTCAGGAAGACCTGTTAACAGGTAATTTCCTGAAAAAAATTGATGAATTAAATGAGGCGCTGCAAAATAAAAAACTTCAAAAGCTATCAGGTGCATTAAAAGCGGAGGGCCCTGTCATACATGAAAATTATAATGACTTTGAAGGGGGGACCTGTTCTCTGTGTAAAGTTAATGCAGCGGATGAAGATTCATCAAAGGAATACTCAAGCATGTATGATGTGGATACTAATATATGCCAGGAATGTTATGAACAGATAAATTATATAGGAACCAAACTCCCTTACACAGACTATCTGATATATAAAAATTCAGAAGACAGCAGAGTTGGCGTATCTCTTTTTGATAATATTAAACTGGAACTATCACGAAACTGTCCTGAAAATACAGACGATTTATCTAATATCCTGCATATAGAATCTCTTTGTGATTCATGTAATTTTGCAAGAACAAGAATAGCGAGGCACCTTCCGAAAGTTACAAATGAAGAACTGTCAGATGAAAAATGGATGGCACTATTATCAGAAGATGAAGAGGGCGTTATTCAGGATCTCAAACCTGATCAGCCCAAGACCTTCAATATGATAGCTAAAAAATCCAAAAAGAGAACCAAAGATAATGATTTGAAAGGCAGACCGCTGTTAGGTTTCTACAAGGCAGATGTAGATAACCTTGGGTTAATATTCAGTATGGGACTGGAAGAGAGTCTTTCTCCGGCAATGCTGGCGTCTCTTTCACGAATGATGGATATCTTTTTTTCAGAATACATAATTGAACTGGCAAAAAAAGAATACCCGGATATTTATGCTGTATTCGCAGGCGGCGATGATCTTTTCATGGTTGGTCCATGGAACCATGTATTGGATTTTGCCATAAAGATGAGAGAACAATTCAGTCTGTATTGTGCAGGAAATCGAGACATCACACTTTCCGGCGGCATCCTCATAGCAAAGCCAAGATTGCCGGTAAGAAAAGCCGTGGAACTCGCAGAGGAATATCTGGGACATGCAAAGAATAATCCTTCTAAAAATTCGTTACATATCCTGGGAGAAACAGTTTCGTGGGAGGAGATAAAGGAATTGAGAGAGTTGGGAGTTAAATTCGACAAAGCTGTCGAGGAAAAGGAAACCACTTTTTTTTCAACATCTTTCCTGCATCGGCTTCTCGAATATCACAGGATGTATAAACTTTTTACTGCCGATAAGAATAAGAAGATAAGATTCGGTAAATATTTATCTCTGGCACATTATGACATTGGAAGAAATATCGTAAAAGAAAAAGCGAATAATCAGAAAGAGCTTGAAATGTTGTATGAGATATTCGCTGTTGGTGTAACCGAAAAGCCAAAACTGGATAAATTAAACATACCTTTGTTTTATGCAATAAATCAAAACAGGAAATGATAAGGGGGAATTATGAGTAGTTACTTTGATGGTAAGGGAAATGTTCTTTCGGAGCTTCTAGATGGTGAAGCAAAAAGGATTGCTGATACATTTGTGAACAAGAATAGTAAGAGTACCAGGGATACACTTACATCAGCGCAGATGAGACGTTTTTTTAGTGAAATGAGGCAATTAGAAAAAAAAGTAAAGTCTGTAGGATTTGACAAGGTTAAGCCCCTAATTAAAATGGTTAAGTCAAAAATTACCTATGCGTCAAACCCTTCAAGCCCAAAAATCCCAGCTTCTTTTAAATCTTTTATGATTAATAATATAGATAACATCCACGAAGAGAAAGACTTTAAAGCTTTTCAATGGGGACGTCCATGAAAATATGACTTGCGTAAATCTATTATAAATTGTAAAGGGGTAGTAGAAAGAAGAAGCTTAATAGCAGGGTAATTTTGGAATTATTTCATGGACGTCCCCATTGAATACAGTCTGCTTGTGGCGGTTTTATTCCATATGAAATATGTTTTTGTTTTGCCCGGGGGGTAAATACATTTTTTTAATAATTTTTGAAAAATCCGGCTCATCTTTCCGTATAACATTCAAAAAGTAAAGATATCCGGAACTGCTCAATCACTTGTTGGGCATATGGAAAATATGATAAAATTTAAAGACCCTTTATACCTAAGATTAATTTCCATATTTATGGCTATAGTCTCATTTGTATCATTATTTGAGTATGCCGAAACATATTCATATCTATATTTTTTCGTATTTTTATCGTTCGCAGTATATATAAATTGGATTAAATACTTTTTGTCTGATGGTGAGTTAATAATTAGAAAGCCATTGTCAAAGGTTGCGGTTTATAAGCTACAAGATATCAAGAGAATTGAAGAACCAAAGGGACCTCTTCCCTATTTGAAAATATATTTCACCACTAAGAAGAAGCCGTTACTATTCCAGAGTGAAAATCAAAAAGGATTTATAGCGGCTATTTTAATTTACCTTAAAGATAAAAAGAATTTAGAATTTGACAAGAATGAAAAATGGGTCAATTTTCTACCTCTGTGAAAATTGCCCAACAACAAAGTTCAGGTGACAGCCAGGGCCGGGCGCGCTTGGGAACTTGTATCATACTGGAGAAATCATCAGTTGTTTAAAAGTCAGTGGACACCCTGGCTGCTCCTGACTTAAGCGTTATAAAATCGAGGTGGATTTATGTATCGTATATTTCTACTTATAGTTGATTTGGCTACTCTGATTTTCTTAATAATAATGACAATAGTAGACACACCCCGTGGCGGAGAAGTATTTGCGCTATTGTTAGTATATTCTTTAATTATACTAAATATAATGTATATCCTATTTTCGAAAACCGATAAAGAAACATGGTTAACCTTATATTTTAAAAGAAAAGCATTAGAAGAAAAAAAGAAAATTAAAACACTCCAAGATGAATAATATTAAAAATATTTTTGAACCTGTCATTCAACGTTACAGGCTACTATCTTGCCGAATCAACCTTTCAGGGTTATCGGCAATCAGTTTTTTAAAAAAACTTATGGTGGTAGGCACCACCCGATAATCCACCTTTATACAAACGTGGGGCAAAAAAATGAGTAAAGCAAAAAAAATAGGGTTTTTGGTTGGCTTATCAGTATTCATATTTTCAATATGTATTAAACCTGAATCCACTTGTAACGATGGGTGGAAAAGCCCATCAATTGGTAGACCTGGGGCATGTTCTCACCATGGTGGAGTAGATTATAATGCCGAATATCCTCTCCTTGGCATAATTATAGGTTTCTATTTAGGCAGAAAGGCTCATATTTATTTCAATAAAAAAGATCAGTAAGAAGCTTTTTTTAAAAAGAAAGGAAACTTTAAATTTTATAACAATCTAATCAACCGGATTTGGCGAAACGCTTGCCAAACCGGTTATCAGGCCCGAACCCCGCAGTAAGTGATAAAGTTAGGCGCAATTAGATGTGAAAAAAGCGGCGTAAAAGCATTTGGCAACTCTCACATTACAGACAATACCTCATTAATGTCTTTGAAAACAAGACTAAAAAATATTTTTTAAACTGAACCTGCCTGATCAGGCAGACTGATCCTGTGAGACTTTAATTTTAACCTCTATAAAATAAAAACATATTTTGATAACTAACTACTCTTTTTTCTGACACCTCCCCTGAAAGCTAAATGCTAACCTCTGTTCCTTTATAAGCTTATTCATAAATATGACACCGGGAAGCTTCTCCATGGCCTCTTTTATCCTCCTGTAGGATGGGTGGATGTATGGTTCAGTGCTCCTGGAGGATGCGTGCCCCATTAAACTCTGTATCACAAGCATGTCCACATCCTTGTCATTGAGATGCGAAGCAAAGGTGTGACGCAGGGTGTGGCAGGTCACATTAAACCTGACTTTAAGGTCACAGGCATTAACCAGTTTTTTAAAATTATCCTCCATGGTTCGTATGGCAAGCCTGTTGCCCTTTTTGGATATGAACAAAGCTTCTGTTCTAGAGCTGTTGTAAAAGTGTTGCCGGATGGCGAGATATTCTGAGATTACATTGAACATCTCATCAATAAGATGCAGATCTCTTACCTTGTTACCCTTGCCAATGATATAGAGAGAAGCCGTCAATGGGTATCAATGGGGACGTCCATGAAAAAATGATTATAAATGTTCTTGGAATTAATTCATGGACGTCCCCATTGATAAAACAGCGTTGATGACCCATGTTATTTTCACATTACGAGCCTTTAAACCAGTTTTTCGGATTTAAATAAGATTTATATTTATTGAACATTTCCTTTCCCAGTAAAAACCCGCCTGTATAAAATAAGGCCTCTGCAGTAATGAATGAAAAAGTAGTGAACCAGATTTTATTGTCTCTTTCAATATTAAGCATCGGTATTACAACCAGCAGTGCAAAGAATATTAACGACATTAAAACCAGTAATAAACCCAGTTTGAATTTCCAGTTTTTATTTTTCCAATTCAGGTGCGGCAAATTCAGCACATTCCTTTCGCAAAAACAGGGGCAGTAGATATCATTATGAGTAAACTTTTATTTTTTCATAAATAGAGATTGCCAACTAAATTTGTAAAGAGCGTCCCGCTGCCATCAATGTTATTTTGTTTTGACTTCCCCACCACTATCTATTCAGTTAACTCAATTGATATTTTGAAGTACGACCCCTATTTTCCATTTTTGACTTTATGACAATCTTATCAACGTATCCTAAAAGCTTATCAATTATAGGATTTTTTCGGGCTTCACTATTTGTTGGTGTCGAAAATGATTCCTCTTTTCTTGTCTCTACAAATTCCTTTTTAGAAGTTTCTGAATCCAACGAGTTGTCTGTGTATTTAATATTTAAAGAAATTGGAGAGTTAGCTTTGTATTTACCTCCGAAATTACCGTCTCTAAAAATCCAAAGCAATTCTGCATCTATTTTTTCAGATTTATTGGGTTGTGGGACTTTATTGAGATTATTTTTCATTGATATCAGGATATCATTCGAATCTTTCAGTTTAATAATCTTCTTAATTTTTCCTTTAAGTCGCTTTTCTTGCTTTTCTGATTGTTGTTCATTAGATGAACTAGATACCAATTCATCTTCTATAATCTTTACTGCAATATCAAGTCGTTCTTTAATTTTATATATACACTCAAGTGAAAGTGAAAAATAATCTTCATGCTTATTCCCCGTACCAATTTTACGGTTAACAATATAGGCACCACATTGAATTGGCTCTCCTATCATTTTGCACTTCTTATTCTCGTCTTGGCAATAAACTTCTACATCAGCGTTCCTCCAAAAGGGTGGTTTGACTGGACTACCTACTCGCGTGAGATTTGCCGCAAATGTCCGTTGAATTTCAAGCGCGAACTGAGTCCGAAGACGTGCAATTCTTAAGTATCTTTCGGATTCAAACCAAGTCCATATATCCTTATATTTTCTGGATATAACACTTTTATTATCCCATACAATCCTAAATGGCTTATTTTCGTAGTAAAAAAGTTCAGTACGAGTTAGATTATTATCCGGATTTTTATCAATCGACTGTAGATTACCTGGCATAAGAAAAATTGACATTTCTTGAGGGAATTCACGTTCAGTTTCAGGGGCAAACATAAGGTCGCATGCAGGGCTTATCACCATAAGAACTTTTTGGGTGCTACTTTTTATAAATATATCTCCCAACCGTAAAAAGGGCTCCTTTGAAGAAGGATCTGAGCGCGGGTGGATTTTTAATTCTCCGACTCCAGGTTCTGTTAAGGCAAATTTAAAAATTTCTGCAAGCTCGGCTGAAGGTGGATTTTGACTTGGAAAATATTTATCGAAAGTTAACCCGTCGAGTTTTTTTTGCTCTGTAAGGACTTTATCATTATTATGTAAGAGATATACAAGATATGATTTATAGAGCCATAGCATGTAATCACCAAGGGGTTGACCATCTTGTTGTAAGCTAAGCCATTGTATGTTTGCATAATCCTCAAAAGAAAGATCACGTATTTTATCGATGAATACTTTTGAGGCTTCAGATACTGATATCTCTAATGCTTCAACGAAGCGCTGAATATTATGGCGTGCTGGCATATCAACAGCCCATGTTTCAAGGCTAATATATAGTTTTTCTTGATTTAATAAATCAGCCTTTGGAACAAATCCAAATAGACCTTTAAGTAGCCCTGACTTTTTGCGAAAATCCTCTTGTTGTAATGATGCATTTGGTTTGTCAGACATCAATATTATAAAAGGTTTTTCAATATCATTCTCAAATTTATTATAAATTTCCTTAGCTTTTCCAGTTGCTATTTTTCCCGAATCTCCTTTTGCAGTAGGATTCAGCACATAGTCAAGGAATACTAACTTTACATTGTCCTCAGGGAGTTCATCTTCACTCCCGATAGGAATAGATTCAAGCCCAAGGTTCTTCAGGTGATCGACGATGCCATTGACATCATTCCACATCTGAAGCCTATTAGGGAAGAGGCAATTTTTACACGGTTCATCTAGTTTATTCAATTTTCCCCGTGCATTCCAGAGTTTTTCAATAACTTCGTCGTTAATGTCCTCAACATCTTGAATGTTAGGGTTATACACCTGTAGTTCTTTGAGCATCTCAGAATCTCGTTCTACGATCTCCCAGAAATCATCAATCTCTCCACTATTAAGAATATCTCTATTTGGTAAATCGTAGGCATCATCTATAATAACAAATTTAGTAATTTCTGCTTGCTGAAGACGCTCTGCAAGATTATCTATTTGAGCGAGTATTTGTTTTTCTTCTGTCATTCTCGTCAATTCTCCAAAGAAAGTATGAACGTGTTAAGCCTTTCATTATTCATAGTTGTTTTCTCCGACATGTAGATTGAAGCTCCGTGATATTTCGCTATCTCACGAGAGATATAAAGCCCTAGGCCTTTACCTTCACCTGGAGGTTTAGTAGTTACAAACGGCTGAAATATTTCTTCCTTGCGGGATGGTGGGACTCCTGGTCCATTATCAACGAAGTAAATTGCTTTTTTATTCACATCCACTGTCACTAAAATTTCTGGAGAAAAAGATTTTTCAATCCTTTTCTGCTCTTTCAACCAATATACCGAGTTGCTTAATAAGTTCTCCATAATTTGTGCAATCATTCCTTTAACCATTTTAACCGAAAAGCCCTTGTTTGTACTTCTTGGTATTGTATCAATAGAATATTTAATATTATGTCTTATAAACTGAGCCTCATGGGATAATAAGATCTCTTTAATTAACGATATAAGGTCAAATTTCTCTTTTACCTGCCTCCCAGATGTACTCATTGGATCAAGGATTCTTAGACGTTTTTGTAAGGTTTTTAGCTGTGTCTCAAGTGTATCGAAAATACTACCTATGTCTTCTTCATCAAAAATCAAACTATCTCTATCAGCTAGTGTTTTAAGTGTGTGCCTAGTTGCCCTATTCAATTCATGGGCAACAATTTCAACCATTAAACCAAGCCCAGCTAAATTAAGTAATTCTGTGTGTCCACTTTTAAAAGAATCTGCCAAAGTTTGTGCTTCTTCCATTAGTGTTCGTATTTTATCGATAGCATCTTCAATAGAAGAAAAAATTTGTTTGTCTTTTGTAACTTCAGGATAATTTTGTTTAAGAATCTTGAGACTTTTATTAATCCTCTTTTCTTCTGTCTCGACACGCTCTTCAAGATCCTCAAATGTTATAGGTATTTGAGCCTGAACTTCCTTATCAACGGTATTGAGGAATGCTCGAAACTCTGACTCAATTATATGCTGTAACAACATGATAAGAATTCTTTTTTCGTCACAGTCTCTGAGGCCTTCACGATTTGTTTGATCAACAAGTGCTACATTTTCTATTGATGATATATCAACTTTCCCGATTATTTGCCTGCGATTAACTTTATAACCTGCAGAAGCAAGTGCTTTTTTATCCAAATCTAACCAATCATCATCTGGATTTCCATAGGGGTAAACTCGGAATCCATCTCGAAAAACCATCAGCCCACCCGCCAAAGCAGCTACTAATTTCTGAATTCTTCTTCTATCAAAAACATCATCTAAACTTTGAAGTATTTGGCGGTTAAACCAGTAAAGCACTACATTGAAAGATCCAACCGATTTTAAGCTGGAAGGAGAGATCCCTTTTGTAATGGTACGTAGGTCTCTAATGTCTAAAGAAAAAGTTTTCTCTTTGTTACGCAATGAATAATCAACTTTACCTACTAAAATTGGCTCATCAATATCATCTGCATCATATTGAGCCGTTACTTTAGCATGCGCTGATTTAAGAAGAATTTTATCAAAACGAGGAATCTTGACTACTTCATTATTGTAATGCAGGGATATTTTAAAATTAAATGGAAGAGTAAAGGGGTCACTCAATTTACTAAACTCATCCGCTGCAATTTGCTCTAATTTTTCTTTGGTCCAGCTTGAGGTTAATGCAGAAATCCATAGAATCGTTCCACTTGTTTTCTTATCCCTCTTAGCTAATCCTTCTGTTGGATTAATATTTATTGTGTCGATCAGTTCATCAGAGTCATTTGAAAATAGGCTCCAATTTATTTCTAACTCATTCCATTTTTCCTCATCTTTTTTCGTTGTCTTAACCCAAAGAAGCGAACCTAACCTCATAACAGAAAGTCGACCTATTCCCTTCTCACCAAGAATCGGACGAGAATCAGGTCTATTTTTACTTTGCTTCAGATCATTTTTTCGTGCTTCTCTTGCTTTTAACCGGGTGCGGGTTCCTATTGTGAGATAAATATCATCTAAATCCTTCATGGACATACCACTACCGCTATCCTCAATACGGATATAATTGGCCTCATCAATTACTTCTAATAATTCACGCCAAGTATCTGCTTCTAGTATTTCTTTTTTTAAATCCCCAGCATCAGGTGCAGCTCGATCAATATCCTTAAGTATCTCTTTTCTGTATTTATTAATATTTAAATTTATTGTTTTCACATTTCGTTTTTGCTCTAGTTCAGATATAATTTTTTTCCGATATGCAATATAGGAATCGTGCTCAATACGGACAACGACATCAATATCCACATGAGGTGATCCTGCATCAAATGAATTTTTAATAAGTTCATAAAATGCGATAGAATCCGAACTAATTAGCTCGGCACCCAGTTGCAATATTGTTCGTGCAGCGATTTTAAATGACATAGTTTTATTTCCTTAAATCCCTATATGATGTGCTAACTTATAGAATAAATTGGATACAATAACAGCAATACGTTTACTAGTTAAAATACAGTTTCTGAAAATATGATAACTTGGATATGCTTAATCAGAAAACTAAACCGTCTTTGGATGAAGTTCAAGGTTTTCTACCAAGTTAACAGTGGTTTTCCCAACTTTTATAATATAACTCTTTGAATGATAATCCATTCTCTCGCAAGCTGACCGTTTCTGACCATGGAATTGACCCATTTAAATAAATTTCAAGTAGTTAAACAAAAAAAAATAAGTTTATCAATAATTTTCCACCTAAAGAGTATCTACCAGAAAATATTGAGTTGAATTTTTTCTATTAACCTTTAAAAGGATTCAGTAGCAGGATGGACAATAGTATATAATTACCAGTCGATGTATTCTAAGTTGATAAAGCTGTTGCTGAACTGTCTATTTTTTGTTAAAGATAAGTATAAAAAAAACTAATTTATACCAACTTAATCAATATAAAATTAAAATTTCATTAATAATTATTGGTGTAAATTGAATTAATTACGAATGGAAGCATATCCAAACCCAGAATGTAAAATGATAGTAGATATTCATTCTCACAAAAAACAGAAGAAGATTGTGCTTATTGGTAATTTCGATAAACTCTTTAATGAAACTATTTCAAAGCTTATCAGAAAAGACTTTTCTAAAAATTACAGGATTAAAACCATGGCGATGTCAACTCCATGGTCGGATAATCTGATTGACATTATTAAAAATAATCCGGTTGATGTACTGATTTTATTTCTTAATAATATTGGTTTTCGAGGAGATAATGGACAGGTTAATGTCGACAAATCGATTGAGCTAATAGGTGAGATTAAAGAAAAATATGGAGTCCCTATCATATCCTTAATTAGTAATTCTTTTACTCTGGAAGGCTCTCCATTATTTAAACCGAATATTCTTGAGATGGCGACAGGTTCCGGAGTTGATTTTTTCTTTCCAGCACCTTGCAAATGGAAAGTTTTAAAAAATGCTATAGGGGAATGTTTAAATAGAAAAACCATGCCACCCAAGATAGTTCCAGAACCTTCATTTGCTGAAATAATAAAAAAAACAATGTCTATTCGTTTTTCTAACGGCTTTAGGATCAATTCCCCGATAGAGTTACGGCGCTTCCGCCGTTTCGTTACTGAGGATTTTGGTGATGAAATTTTGATAACTGATGAGGAGTTAACGAAATCTATAACTTCTTCTGGCACTCTATTTGATGGAAAAGTTTATATCATCAGTAATGAAATTGAAAACAGAATACAAAAGCAAGTTGACTTAGTAGTTTCGAGCGGCACAGAAATTATCTTCTACAGCTCGTTTTACTCGCAGCATGAAGAATGGCTTTTTCATGGAAGTGTCATCTCAGAGAAAATGCTGAAAGACATACTTGTTACGCTATACCCTAAATACATGCACAAGAGAAATTACTTCTCTCCAAAAGTGGGAAATTACACGGAACACACAAAAATTAAAAGAGAAATCATGCACTTTTGGGGTAGTAATGTCACGTTGAACTATGAACAACTTTCAGAACGCTTGCCGTACATTCCCATCGATAAGATAAAATCTGTGTTGACACAGAACAGTGACTTTATATGGAATGCAACTGAAGTTTATACTCATGTTGCTAAAGTTGACTTGTCAGATGAGGAAATCACTATCATCAAAAACTACGTCGCAGTTGCTTGTCAGAAAGACGGTTACGCTTCCCTTAATGATATACCCTTAGAAGAAATTTCAGAGCGCAACTACGAGCTGACAATCACGGCAATTCACAACGCGGTATTTAGTATTATCCTAGCCGACAATTATGAAAAGCGTGGTAAAATTATAACCCGTAAAGGAGACACTCTCGACGCACGCACTATAATAAAGGAGCATTGCCGTACTTTGGATAAATGCTCCCTCCAAGACTTACTCGATTTGGAACGGGAGCTTACAGGTGAATCACACCGTTGGATACCAATGGAAGCGGGCTACGCTGTAATGGTGAGAACGGACGAATATCGCTATGTATCTGAAAAGCACGTTTATTTCAACACTGAGAAGATTGACCACGCACTTGATCGTTATATGACTGGCGACTACCTACCCCTTAAAAGTGTAAACACATTCGCGACGTTCCCTGACTGCGGACAAGTTTGGAACTTGTTCCTGCTTGAAAGTTATTGCCGACGATTCAGCAATAGATTTCGCTTTGAGGTGTTGGCGGTCAATTCTAAGAATGCCGGAGCGGTAGTCCGGAAAAGCTGTCGTCTTTCATATTTGGAGATTATGGCAGATGCAGTTGCCAATTCTAAAACTCCGCTTGAAAAGACGGTTATTGAAGAATTTTTGTGCAACAATGGTTATATAGGCAGGCGGTCTTATGCAAGAACCAGTGAGTTAATTGAACAGGCGAAAGCCATACGGGAAAGGAGAAAGTAAGGTTGTATTCTTATACCTATGACAAAAAAACTGGCGGAATGTTGTTAAATTCATCGCCTACAGGCTTTTCAAAAGAGCCACGCCCAGTCTATGCAACTGAGCTAGACATTTTGGGTTTTGATAGATACTGGAAATACGATAAGCAGTCCGAAATCCCATATATGTGGGCGGAGGCGAATAACTACTGGTATCGCGGAACACTTGTCGCGAAACTTAAAGGTGGCAATCTATACACAGCACCCGAGATTATTATCCAAACGGATAAAAACGATATTTCTATATTAACTGAGCCACGCGGCGATGCCTTGCGTCCAGTTGACATTACAGCTACGATCGATGGAAACCGCGAGATGCTTGAAATCATAGAGCAAACTACAGTAAAAAAGATATTAGCTATATATGAAAAATATAAAGGTAAGCTTGATTTATTCCACGTTGCTTTTTCAGGAGGAAAAGATAGCGTCGTTTTACTTGACCTTGTAAAAAAAGCTCTACCAAAAGGTAGCTTCGTTGTTATATTTGGCGACACAGGGATGGAGTTTCCTGATACATACGATGTAATAGAAAAGACCCGCCAAAATTGCGAGCAAGAGGAAATACCATTTTATGTTTCAAAATCATACTTTGAGCCAAAGAATTCATGGGAGTTGTTCGGTCCTCCATCTCATGTCCTACGCTGGTGTTGTGGTGTACATAAAAGCACTCCTCAAACGCTGATGCTAAGAGAAATTACGGGGAAAAATAACTATACTGGACTTGACTTTGTTGGAATACGCGCCGGAGAAAGCATTAATCGTTCTAGATATAAGTATGAGGATTACGGTAAAAAGCAAAAAGGACAATATAGCCATAACCCAATACTTGAATGGACTTCAGCAGAAGTGTGGTTGTATATTTTTGCGAACGGCATAACAATAAATGAAGCATATAAAAAAGGTAATGTTCGCGCGGGTTGCTTATTTTGCCCAACGTCGGGAGGTAGGAGTGATTATATAAGACGACAAAGCTATACGTCTGAGATTGATAGATATGTTGATATAATTAAAAGAAGTTATGATAGTGAAAATCGTAAAAAAATAAATGTTGATTCTTATGTGGTTAATGGTGGATGGAATGCAAGAAAAAATGGTAGAGAGTTAACAAATAACGCTCTTCGTTGCATTGAGAAATTTACAGACTGCAACCTAATTATTGAAGTTAAAAATCCATCATCTGATTGGTTGGAATGGATAAAAACCCTTGGTGATTTACACAAAAACAATGGAAGATACTCTGTTCGATTCGAGGGTGAATTTATTGATTTCTCTGTTAGCACCTTGAAAAGCGGATATTCTGTGAATATTCCAGAACGAGTATTAAAAAACCATCCTAAATTCAGCAAAATTTTTCGACAGGTTTTCCGCAAAGCAGCTTACTGCGAAGGCTGTAGGGTTTGCGAAACAAATTGTAAAAATGGTTTCATAAGCTTTTCAGAAGGAAAGATTAGCATTTCTAATTGTATTAATTGTTATGAGTGTCATTCTATCGACAGCGGTTGCTTGCTATTCCACTCATTGCGTCACCCACAAGGAGGGGGAAATTCTATGAAAAGTTTGAATTCTTTTGCAGATCATGCACCAAAGCCTGAGTGGTTACATTCTTTCTTTACATTAAAGGAGAGTTTCTTTTCAGAACACACTCTTGGGCCGATGATGTATGATATGTTTAGGCGTTTTCTCAGGGATGCTTCATTGCAAGAAAAAAATCACTTCACTGAGTTCGCAGAATTGATTTCTCGAATAGGGTGGGAAACGGATATAGCTCAAGGTATAATTCTGATTAATCTAGTCACCGAAAACCCGCAAATTGAATGGTACGTAAAGAATCTTGAAATCGGAAAGATTTATTTACGTAAAACCGTAGAAGATATGTTGACTGCACTTGATGTTAAACCGAAAGATGCAAAATCTATTGTAAAATCATTCAAACGTCTTGTTGAAACTCCTCTCGGTAAAAACTTACATTTTGGCTACTTCACAAATGATGGTGAACTAGTTCGCACGAAATGTTTGGTGTCTGACCCACGAGTGGTGCTGTACGGTTTGTTCAAGTTTGCCGAGAAATGCAACAACTATAAGGAGTTCACTTTAGCTACGCTTTTGAATGACAGCATAGAACGTGATGGAATAAGCCCTACTTGTATATTCGGGCTAAACCGCGATGATATGACACCAGTATTAATCGGGCTTTCGGCAAAATATCAAGAATTCATAACAGCTTCTTTTACACATGACCTTGAGAAAATAACTCTTGCGGAAGATAAGACTTCATCGGATGTCCTCGATTTGTTTAAGGAGAAAAACACAAATGACTAACAAATACCGTGAATACTTCGATATCGATGAGGAGTACTTTCCTCAAATAAATGATTCCTCTATTGCGGCAGCAAGTCCTGATTTTTGGACAAGGACATATCCTCACCAAACCTTTATAGAAATGTTAATTAGTATGGAGCGTGTCCTAGCACGGCAAGAAAAGCGCTCTCTCTGGTTAGAGGGGGCTTACGGTACAGGCAAATCGCAATGTGCATATGCTTTAAAGAAGATTCTCGAAGTCCCAGAAGAAGAACTCCGCGACTATTGGAATAAGTATGAGTCATTAAAAAAGAAACCAGATTTGCTTGAAAAAATTATCGGACACAAACAAAAAGGCATCGTGACGGCTCATCGCTACGCTTCGGGAAGTATCAGTTCACCACGTGATTTATTCATGACATTACAAGAGACCATACGAACTGTCTTTAATGAACAGAAACTTTATGCCGGAGAAAATACATTAAAAGAAAGCGCCATCGCTTGGATTGATGAACCATCGCACAAATTGTTCTTTAACGAGGTTTTAAAAAAACCAGAATGGTCTGCGTTGTTCTCGCAGTCCACTGCGGATGAGATACTTAGAGCGCTCCGCAAAGACGGCGAAGTTAAAAAGCTAATGGATAATTTATTTCGTCTTGCCGATAAAGAAGGCATTACTGCATTGAATATTGATGCAGACAGACTTCTGTCTTGGTTAAAAGATATTATTGACCATAACAATATAAAAATTGTCTTTATTTGGGACGAATTCTCTGACTACTTCAAGAATAATCGAGAAAGCCTATCCGAGTTTCAAAAAATCGCTGAACTGGTAAATTTAAAGCCTTTCTATTTTATCGTTGTCACACACGAGTCAGGTCAACTATTCACTACTGCAGATACTACTTGGACTAAAGTTCGTGATCGTTTTATTCCTATTCAAATAGCGCTACCAGATAACATAGCTTTCAACCTTATAGGTCATGCATTTAATGTGAAACCTCCAGCAAAAAATGACTGGAAAATATTAGCTGGTGATTTGAACAGTCGTGTCAGTTCCTCACGTGCGGCTGTTATGGATGCTACAAAAATCAGAGATCCAGAAATAGTTGAACAAATTATGCCATTACACCCCATGGCAGCGCTCTTGCTTAAAAACATTGCTTCTGCGTTTAAATCCAATCAGAGAAGTATGTTCGACTTCATTAAGTCATCCAATACGGACGATGTAAAGGCCTTCCAATGGTTTATAGAAAAAACTGGCCCTATTGACGACCACCCTCTACTCACGGTGGATATGTTATGGAATTTCTTTTATGAAAAAGGCAGGGATAACCTTACCGCCAGCATTCGCCTTATTTTAGATATTTTTCCTCAACAACAGGATTTAAGAGAGGATGAGAAGGTTATCCTCAAGGCTATTCTGATAATGCAGGCAATTGATCAGCGTTTGGGCGGTACAATTAACCTATTAAAGGCTACAGAACAAAATCTAAGTTATGTGTTCGAGGGGATACCTAACTTTGAAGGCACTGCTTGTGTTAACATTGCAAAACAACTTGTAAAGAAAGGTATTTTGGTTTCTAACCCATTAAGTAGTGGAAAACGTATTTTTACTGCAGCAGTACTAGCTGGTGATCAATCAAAAATTGACGGTTATAAAAAAGAAATCCGACAAAAAAATACGACCTTAAAACTTGTTACTGAAGGTGGTCTTTCAACTGTACTATCTCTATCTCCTGCACTTCGTTTACGGTTTGAATCCGAACCCAATACAGGCAAAATTATACCTGTGACTACTACGGATTTTACCCGAACAATAAATCTTCTGCACGACAAATCCGCTAAGTGGAATTTCAATGCTGTTATAGCATTAGCCAAAGATGATGCGGAAGCTGCAAGTTTCCGCAAGACTATTAAAGTAGCAGTCTCTGATAAAAAGTACGAGAATATAATCTTTATTGATGCACTCTCCACTCCTCTTGGAACGGAAGCTTTTGAACAGTACGTGGATTATTCAGCTATGGCATTGTACTATCAAGGAAACAATAATCCAGCTTCTTCAGAAAATAATGATAAAGCGAGACATGTTTTAGACCAAGAGTGGAAGAACCGTATTTACTCCGGTCAGTTTATCGTATACACCTATGAAAATCAGGAAGGTGATAAAATAGGTAATGGGCAAGGCGTGGCAAGCGTCCTACAAACTATTGTAACTGCCCGATTCCCTTTTGTGTTCGATTTTACTAAAGGGCTTACCGAAAATCAGTTAAAACTTACTACTACAAAAGCAAGTGCAAAATGCGGTATCACACAGAACACAAGTGGCGTAATGGTCGGCGTTGAGAAAAATGTTCTACCTGCAGTGTGGAAAGCTGATAAATACTGGGACGCCCCCTCAACGAAAACACAACCGGTTTCAAAGATGAAAGTCGATGTGGACAATTTAATTGAGACTTCTTTTAATCGTGACGGGCAGATCTCTATTGGTGAACTATACGATTTTCTTGAAGAAAAGTATGGTTTTGCTCCATGCAACTTATCAGCATTTCTTACCGGTTTCTTGCTCAAAGAATATGGTTCTGAACCATTCCGCTACAGTGATTCGACCGGTAGCCACGAACCGATGACACAGGACAAACTCGCGGAAATGATCGGTAACTATGTTGGAAAAAATCCAAATCCGACTTACATAGTAAAAATGACCTCTGAGGAAAAGGCGTTCTATGAACTCACTGAAAAAGCGTGGGGCATTCCTCCTAATTCTTGCTCTTCACCAGGACAGGCAGCAATCCTCGTAGAAGGCAAAATGCGAGGATTTGGATTGCCTGTGTGGTGTCTTGAGGAAGTAGATGATCATGGTGTTTATGACGTAGTTCACAAGTATATTGAACTCGTGCAAAAAGAAGGTGGTGAAGCACACAAAAAAGCAGTTGAAATAGGCAAGATCGCTACTATAAAAACAACATTGCCTAAGACTTTAGCGGATTTCATTACTGGAGAAAACTGCCAAAAGGGAATACGCGAATACCTGATCTCATTCGAAGGGGGGAAAATAATGTCACTTGCTAATGAGATAGGTGCAGGTGACAATGTGCTCTCGGATATTCGAGCTTTGTTCACGGTAAAACATTCCTGCCTGTGGAATAAACAAATAGGAGAGGATGAAATTCGTAAACTCCTAACAGATTATGCCATTGTAAAAGAAAGCAACAACTTTTTAAATGTGACCGCCCATTCTCTTACAGAAGCATTTAAAGAATGGCGTGAACGGTTACAGTTTATTGGTGTTTCTTTCGAGGCATTACGATCAAAGCTACCTTCACTCATTAAAGTTCTTGATACACTTCTGAAAATATATCAAGCATCGGAAATATTACCCGATCAGCTAAAGATATTCCTTTCAGAGTTACTTACATATGGCACAGAAATCCGTAATTTGTTAAATAACGAAAAACAAATATTCAAGGAAGTTTACGCCCCATATCTTGAGGATTTGAGTGGTTCGGATATCAGTCAAGTAAAGAGCAAATTGCAGACAGGGATGTTTGAACTTTCAAAAACAGATTGCAACATAAAAGTCAAGGCAGCAGCCGAAGAATTCCGTAGGAATCAATTAAAAACACAACTCTTCAACCTCTGGAAAACGAAGACTGGAACGAAAAATCCAAGCGAATGGTCGAACCATTACCGAACTCCTATACTTTGTTGTGTTGCCGAAAATGAGTTCATAGCTGCGAAAAAGGCATTTGACACACTGAACAGAAGCTGGTCGTCAGACTCGGAAATAAAATACGCTCTTGCATACCTTGAAAAAACGAACCTATTTGAACTATTAACAGATGAAAATAATCGCAATGCCGCATTTGAAAAGGATATCATTGGTGAATACCGTTCTTTACTGCCAAATCTAGATAAGGTTAGGGACGCACTAGACCACTTGTCGGTTGACGTTTACGAATGGCGTGAGAATCCAAGTGTTAAAAACAAAGTTAAGCAACTTGCCGAAGCGGAATACAATGCTGGCGGGAGTGACAAAGCTCTCAATAAAATTGACAAGATGGACGATAACCAATTGAAGCATTACCTTAAACGGCTCGTAAGAGAAAACATGACTGTAGGAATTGAAATTATAACGAACAGAGGCGAGTAGTCAGATGTGGATTGAAGCTGCAAATAAGTATCTTTCCTCAGGCGTTAAAGTTCCATACTTCCTTGTCGTCGGCGATGGGCAGTATTATGGAGTTAAGGACAAATTGTCGGAATTAGGACTTACTTTCATCAAAGTGAGTGACTTTTGTGGAGACGATGACAAATTACCGGATATTGATGACTTGTTTGAGCATCTTAAAAGCGCTGGCAGGAACTCGACCGATAAAAAATTTGTTGTCATAGGGCTCGGTGAATATCTTGCTCTTTGTGGAAATAGCGAAACTGTTCGTATTTTATCGCAATTGAAAGACCTGAACATTGGAAGTGCAAAAATAATTTTGCTTTTACGTGGAATAGCCACTCAAATAAACAGTTTACGATCAGACCCGCGTTTTGACAGTAGACGCTTCTGTATTCTTGATAAAGCAGATTGTGATTTGACGTTTACTCTTGCAGCTCCATCTGTTGGTATATCGTCTTTGGCAGGAATAAAGGCTCTACTAATAAAACTTGAAAATGGTTTATGCGGAAATGTCGTAGTCAGCACAACAGTCAATCTTGATAATGCTTTACGAACCGTTCGCAAAATTAACAACGCCTACGATAGTATTAAATTCACAGTACGAGGCTTTAAAGTACCACGTTCATGCGGTACTGATGCGCAGTGGGCTGAGCTACTAACGGAATTGACTCAAAACAGTAGTTCGCTTGACGTGGTGTTTGAAAATTACGGTTTTAGTGGAAATATTGAAGCAGAATTCTATGCCCGAGTCGTTGGGTTTGAGTTTAAGAATTGGCTTTATTTCATTGTCTTGAAAAACAAAACTGACACTCTGTCCAATGGTTATTTGCGTTTCGTACTGGATAATACAATCCGTTTTGATGACTTTAGATCGAATATACTAACCGCAATAATCGATATTTCACACGCTGATAAACGATTTTATACGTATTACGCCGAGAGAAAATTACTTGCAGAAAATTTCCCAGAGTCTGATATCGCAGATTTCGTTGTCAACAATCGAAAGGACATTGTTGAAAGTGTTTATAAGCTAACAGACAGGACGGAAACAGAACGTGAAGAAGTAATAGCTTGGATTACGCAAAATGGGTTTATACCGCAGATTGCTGATATATACCCCGCATTGTCAGAATATTTAAAGAAGTATTTCTTTAACTGTGGTGACCTTTCAGGTTTGTTGACGGATTATTTTGACATGTATAAAAAGCAAAAAGTTTTTAATAAACTTGAAACCGATTTTATAGAAAAAGTTGAGAAACTTGCAAAAAGCCGTGATTACAACCGGTTGCCAACTCGCGATGAGATAATCGACAATATAAATAAAGATAACACTTATCTTTATTGGCTCGATGCTCTAGGTGTTGAGTATTTATCATACATATTGGTATTAGCACGGAGTCGTGGACTATCTATTTCAATCAATATAACACGGGCAGAATTACCTACCATAACCTCTATTAACAGTGATTTTTATTATACTTGGCCAGACGATAGAAAATATAAAAATCGTGAGTTGGATGATATTAAGCATAGAGAAGAAGGTGGGTATAATTTTGAGAACAATGATTTACCTATCCATCTTGTTAAAGAGCTGGATATCATCTCAAGGGTTATTGATAAGGCAGCAACAGAACTTGCATTGCGACATTATAAGCGTTTCCTGATTGCAAGTGACCATGGAGCTTCACGTCTTGCTGTATTGCGACGCAAGGAAGAAAAGTACGAAACGGACACCAAAGGTGAGCATTCCGGTCGTTGCTGTAAATTGTTTGAACCGTATGATTTACCGTTCGCAGCCGAAGAGAATGGTTACCTAGTGCTTGCGGATTATGGACGATTCAAGGGGAGTCGTGCTGCTAATGTAGAGGTCCACGGAGGAGCTTCACTTGAAGAGGTCGTTATCCCGCTCATTGAACTAACTTTGAAAAATATCAATATAGTCGTTGAGATTGTAGAAGAGTCCGTAACAGTTGACTTCCGCACGGGAACTGAGATAACGCTTTTCTTCAATTCTCCATTGGAAAGTGTATCGGTCATCTTGAGTGGCAAACGTTATCCTGCTTCTCAGCTTGATAGTAATCATTATAAAGTAGCGCTTCCTGACACAAAAAGAGCCGGCGATTATCCCGCTGATGTTTATGCAGGAGATGATCTGGTCGGGAAAATACTGATTAAGGCACAAGGCAAAAGCGGCAAAGTAAACGACGCATTTGACAATTTATTTTAAGAGAGAGCTTTCAATGATTGAAAAACTGCGAAATTGTTTCGACGAGATGGTCGTGTACAAGGACTTAAAGAAAAGCAACTTTTTTTCTGCACTAAGCCTGCCTTCATTTATGCGAGACTGGCTTTTGAAGAAATTTGAGGATAAGAATGGCCATTTTAATACAGATGAATTATCTCAATTCATTCGTACCTATCTACCACGTAAGGATTATTGGACCGCAATAAAGAATAAGGTAATTATTGAAAACGAACGCGTAAAATTTCTCGCCAAAGTCTCGGTTGATATAGATATTAAAACAGGGGAAGTATCTTTTTCACTTCCTGACTTTGGCCTCACAAGTAAAGATACCATCATTGAAGATATCGTCTGGAGCAGTTGCAAGGAAGAATTAGTTCGTGGACGAGAGACGTGGGGAATGATTGAATTAGGGTATCGACCTCCTGATGACTATGACTTAGAATTTTCAAGGAATAGAGCTAAGGGAACAAAAAAAGGCAAAATCAAATTAACGGCCTTTAAAAATTTCTGTCCGTACACGATTGAAATTGACTACTACAAAGATGCCAGGAGAGAATTTAGCACTTCAGAGTGGATTGATGTGCTGTTGGGGGCAGTTGACTATAATGCGATTGGTTACCTCGGTGATGAGGAGAAGAAGCTTACAATGCTTACGCGCCTTCTTCCTTTTATAGAAAAACGGTTGAACCTAATTGAGCTCGCGCCAAAAGGAACTGGAAAATCATATTTGTTTGGACGTGTCAGCCGTTTTGGTTGGCTATCAAGCGGAGGTGTTATGAGTCGTGCAAAAATGTTTTACGATCAAAATAAACGCACAGAAGGTTTAATTGCAGGAAACGACTTTATTACACTTGATGAAGTTCAGACCATATCATTCACTGACGTAGATGAAATGAGAGCAGCTCTTAAAGGTTACCTTGAATCAGGGATTTTCACTGTCGGTAATTACGAAGGAACTGCAGAGGCTGGAATGATTCTCTGCGGCAATATTAAAAAAGAAACCATGAATGCAGATGGCTACAGCAATATGTTTGAAGAATTACCCGTCGTATTTCACGAATCAGCCTTGATAGAACGTTTTCATGGTTTTATCAAGGGATGGAATATTCCACGAATGAATGATGACCTTAAAATATCTGGATGGGCGCTTAATTCGGAGTATTTCTGTTCAATATTGCATGAATTACGGGAAGATATGAGTTATCGCGCCATTGTGGATGAACTCATCGAAGTTCCTGAAGCTTCCGATACACGTGATACTGAAGCTGTAAAGCGCATTGCTACAGCCTACTTAAAACTACTTTTTCCAAATGTTCGTGAAGCAGGAGATATCACTGCTCGAGAGTTTAAGCGCTACTGTCTTGATAGGGCGCGCAGAATGAGAGACACCATAAAATACCAACTTGGTGTCCTTGATGAAGAATATCGGGGTAAAGATTTACCAGTATTTAGCGTCAGACCCGACCAGGATATTTAGGAGTTGCAATGTAATGGACAACAAGATTTGTTATGTTTGTGGAAAAGAAAAACTTAGCAAGAATGAGATTGGTCTTACAAAAAAGTTACTTCATAAAAATGCAAAGCGCTTTTATTGCCTTGATTGCCTCGCGGAATACTTAGAAGTAGATACGGAATTTCTTCTTGAAAGAGTACAAGAGTACAAAGATCAAGGCTGTATTTTATTCTGAGAAGGTGATATTATTTAATATATAAAAGAGCCATTCAATTATAAATTGGAGTCCTACTTCCACTGGCCTGTAACATCCTTAGTCGATATTACCTAATGGGAATGGGGTCAAATCTCCTATTAGCTCTTTTAGCCATAACCCATTGTAAAGTGGGACGCCCATAAGATAATAAGTTGACAATAATTGTACCATAATTTAATGTTATCCAATGCCAAGGCAATCCAGAATAGACACACCCGGAGCTCTGCATCACATTATGATCAGAGGGCTTGAAGGTAAGAACATTTTCAAAGACAATAAAGATCGTGATGATTTTATGGATCGGCTTGGGAAAATACTGCTTGATACATCAACTCCATGCTATGCATTTGCTTTGATGTCTAACCATGTTCATCTATTATTGAGAACCGGCTTGGTTCCTGTAGCTCAGGTAATGAGGAGACTGCTGACCGGATATGCAGTTAAATTTAATCGCAGGCACCGACGCACCGGAAAACTTTTTCAAAACAGGTATAAATCCATCCTGTGTCAAGAAGACCCATACCTTCTTGAACTTGTAAGGTATATCCATCTAAATCCTCTCAGAGCCGGTTTAATAAACGATTATGCAAAACTTGGCCACTTCAAATATTGCGGACATAGTTTTATTTCAGGGAATAGAGAAAATGACTGGCAGGATGCTGATTATGTTTTGAGTTTGTTTGCAAAAAGAAAAAAGACTGCGATAAAAAGGTATCTTGAACATGTGAAGAAAGGCATAGAAATTGGTAAGAGGCCAGACCTGACAGGAGGCGGTCTTATAAGAAGTCTGGGGGGATGGACTGAAGTAAAGAAACTTAAAGGATCGGATATCCGCTTGAAAAGTGACGAAAGGATTCTGGGAGATAGTGAGTATGTTCTTGAAGTGCTGAAAGAAGCACAAGAACAATTTGAACGAAAATATGAGCTGACTGCCCGCGGCTATACCCTGGAAAATCTCAGCCAAAAAGTGGCCGGGATATTTAATGTGACCCCGGAAGAGATCTTTTCTCAAGGGAAATATAAAAAAAGGGTCAAGGCAAGGAGTGTGTTCTGTTATTGGGCAATTCGTGAACTTGGTGAGACAGCTACAAACCTGGCAAGAAAGATAGGTATATCTCAGCCCGCAGTAACTCATGCAGTTGAAAGAGGTGAGAAAATAATAAAAGAAATGGAACTTAAGCTTTTGGAGTCTTAAAACTTATTAACTTATGGGCGTCCCACTGCAAATTCACAATCTTTATTGTTGGGCTCGGGCTGACCAAAATCGTGTACAAGGAGAATGATCGAAATGGACATAGGCGATGCTCAAAGAGAGATGCGAACCAGGTTTTCCGGGGGCTTCTACGGGCAGCTTGTTTCCGGCGTGCTGTGGCTCGTGTCTGCGAGCCTGGCGGCGTGGAACACGCCCCGTGCAGCCATCACGACGCTGGTAGTGGGCGGATTCTTCATTTTCCCGACCACGGAGCTGTTCATCCGTGTCGCTGGCGGGAGGCAGCCGCTAAGTGCGCAGAACGCTCTTCGCTACTTGGGCATGCAAGTGGCGTTCGTCTTGCCTATTTCGATGCCCCTCCTTCTGCCGGTCAGTCTGTATCGTTTGAACTGGTTTTATCCGGCGATGATGGTACTATTGGGAGCGCACTATATTCCATTTGTCTTTCTCTACGGGATGCGAATGTTCGCGGTAATGGCAGCCTTGGTAGTGAGCGGCGGACTGGTCATCGCAATGTACTGGTCCGGCAGCTTCAGTGTTGGCGCGTGGTATACGGGCACGATACTTGTCCTGTTCGCAGGCGTTGGCAGATTTATTGCTCGACGTGAAGCTCACAGGAGGGCCACCCAACCAGGTGCTTAACAGCAGACGGCTGGTAACAGAGCTTTTTGAATCGTCGTGGCAGTTAACTTTTCTGGGCATCCCAGGTGGCCGTGCCCCTCAACCTGCCGCTGGTTAGCTTTGTTGTTAGCCTTTTATCATCATGGACCTAATGAGGATTGAAAATGATATTGAGGTACAATAATCAAGATGAGTTCTCAAATTAAAGGGGTCTGCTCTTGACTCACCTTGCTAATAATAGGCCAGTGGCGCTGATTTTTGTTCTGCCCTGTAAAGAAGAAATTAGCTCTTTTTTCAACATCATCGTCCAACCACTCAGTTTCAGCAGATGAACTGCTGAACTGGATGTTATCCGCGACACGATGTCGCGTAATTGAGCGTATTATATAGAGTACCCGGCATGTTCCTGCCGGTCCCTACGTGGGCGTGCTTGCCACGCGCTGTGTGGTTGGTGCGAAGCCCCACTGACAAAGTACCGAATTGGGTTCAAATGGTGACAGGCGAACCCCTCCGGGAAGTCTCCCCGGTTAAGGGCTAGGGACGAATGATATGGTGAAGATATCTGAATGTTGTAAGCATCGTTACTGCGAACTGTCCTACTGAGACTTAATAGGGCTAAGACTATTCCCCTGCGTGAATAGTGTACGGTCAGGTTGCAGGTGTATAACGTGCCTGTACGGAACTGTTGTACCGTCGGTGTATAGACACACCTAAGTCATTCACAGGATCAATTACGTGGAACGTGGAAATCCCATATCTCCGCCTATGTCAATTTCCCGATAAATCGGGATCTTTGACAGGCAGGTAAACCGAAAGGCATACTGTTGGGGGTGTGGGCGCAGGAATTGGGAAAAAGCGAAAGCCAGCCTGTAATGGGCTGGATACGGGTTCAAGATTTGCCCGGCTCGAAAGAGAGCAGACGTCCCATAGGTGTCCCATTACGAGAAATATGATAGAACTGCATTTATAGAGGAAAGCAATATAGGGCGACCTTCGGGTAGGCTTGTGCGCCTATTGCCTTTATATAAGACAATCAGCGTCAGGCCTACACAATTGACAGAAATACACAAATGGATAATAGCCTTTCATTCTTGTCAGGTTTTCGAATGTAGAGGAATTAACAAGTAATAAGCTATTTGTTCTTTGACAAATTGAATATTGAAAAACTGGTGCGATCATAAAATCAATGATTCAGTGCATCCTGGAACCATTGGCCTGTGTCCGTCTGCGCCTGTCTGCGGTTAAATTCCAGCAGTGTGGGTGATCTTGTACTCTCAAAAGATGAAAATTCAGGTGAGGTCATCTACAAAGATGGAAGGCGTCCATAAGCAACTAAGTAACTTGACATCCATCTGGTAGTTAAAGTTGTCATTATGCCCAGAAATGCCAGACTAGACGCCCCTGACCTTTATGTGATTTACCACAAATAACGATTGTAATGAAAAGCAACTGGATTAACCGCAGACATACGCAGACCAGCCTTCGCGCAAGGCTAAGGCGCGGCAGGCGAACGCGGACATGAAAAGACAAAAACTTTGAGACCGGGCCTTTTTTCTTAGTGTCCGAACTATTGAGATTTACTTTTATTAAATTTGTCTCGGATTAATTCAACAATTAGAAATAATACAAAATATATAACGCCTGTCCCCAATTCACGGATAATATTGACATGTCCTATTCCACTAAAAAAATTGACCAAGGTTACAAAA
The DNA here is from genome assembly GCA_963815145.1 of uncultured delta proteobacterium. GTDB lineage: Bacteria > Desulfobacterota > DSM-4660 > Desulfatiglandales > HGW-15 > JAAZBV01. The sequence continues at coordinate 566,264 of CAWFFS010000027.1, read as the reverse complement.
CTTATAACAAGTATCGTATTAATAAACGCTTTTTTTAATAAATTATTCATGTTCTTTTATCCTTAGAGTAGCGTAGGAAATAATAATTTATTTCCTACGCTTCTAAGTTTACAGGTATCCATCTGATATCGAGTATTCAGAAACAAGAATCCAGTATGCAGAATCTAGTTCTCAATCATTATCTACAATGACGCAGGTTTTACTCCCTGTCTCATTTTGGATTGTTCTGTATAGATCCGGTTAAGGATATCCACCATGTCTTTTTCTGTCAGATCTTCCATATTCTCAAATCCGACTTCAATATACATATTCCCTATTATTGCAGTTGATCCAAGTTTTGTCGTGACCTTATCATCTATCTTTGTTTCCGATTGTTTACATCTTGCCGCATTAAAACCTTCAAGTTTAAGATCTTCTTCCTTTATTATTTTATAGGAGGCATTTAATCTGGCATTAATCTGAGCCACATCCGACTTTTCAATTTTTTGGGAAATCTCATCAAATCTGGATACTGTTTCTCCACTGTTAAAGTTCACAATAAGCATTGATATACCTTTGCGTGTTTGCACTGCCTGTTTGGCTGCTATGAAAACAGCGCCTCCGATACAGTTATCAGCTATAGGGGCGACTTCATTTTCAGGTATACCTTTGGATACCAGCATGGTGCGTAAAACCATACCGCCGATATCCAATGACTGTTTTCCCATTCCATCAACAGGGAGCTGTTCGGCAACTTTTTTGATAATCGTGGAGCAATCAATGTCCGTAACATCAGTCGGATTCAGATATTTGTCAGGATAAAAAATCTGCGCCGAGGATACTGGCGGAGAATTAAATGCGGTTGTTATAATTGCCGGTCCCTTTTTCCCGATAATCGCTTTTACAAATTCGGCTCCTTTTTCATAGATGTTGTGATAGGTCTGCTGTTGCATTCGATTAGCCGTACCTGTCAGGCCTGCGGCAGACTTGACTGATAGTTGTTTAGCTGTTTCGGACATTTTTAATTTGTCAGCGACTTTGTCTGTGACATAAACCGCATGGCCTTCCATAAGTGAATTGAACGCACCGGCACTTTCCACATTTGTCCTGCTCGTAATCTTTTCTTTCAGGTCAAAATATTGATCATCAAGGGCATGCACCATCTCATGGGTTACCAAAAGAAATACAAAATTCTCAATTTGATCATCTTTAACTTCGAGTAACTTTGTAACAGTTTTGACATTATCAGGCACAATGTAAAAGACCTTTTTTGTCGGGGAGTACTTTCCCAGCATGGATTGGCTTGCACTTTGAGCAACCATTTCGGCCTGGCGTGTAATCATATCATCGTTAGCCGTATTCAGGAGTTTTTTAAGTTGTGGAATAAGGTCCCTGGTCAATTCATCACGGATTACATCCCGTTTTACTACCTCACATTTCATCCTGTTTTTAAATTTCATTTCTGTGACTTCTTCAATAAGAGGTTCAGCTTTGTCAACCATTGCCCTGACAGTTTTATCATTGATTTGAAAATCTGCTTTTTCGGTTGGAGTATCCATTGGGATGCCGCTTTTGGGGGTGGTCGCACAGCCTGCAATCATCAGGCAAAAAATAAAAATTAAAAGGTAGATTGTATAAGGTTTTTCAATGCAACAGATTTTTGTTCCAGTCATATGAAGCTCCTTTTATTAATTTGTATTTTATCAGTAAAATCAAATAAATAATTTTGATTTATGCCTGTTCATGAATATGCTAAAACAGGCACACATCCAATATGATATTAGAGAACAATCATGTGTCTAATTTAAAAAACTTTTTTGAAATACATGTTTGGGTTGAATAGAATCAAAGATTGTTCCTATTCAAAATCAAGCTGTCGATAATGATTTGAAAATTCCCCCCCAGAAATTTTAAGGTAATTCTAATCGAGCAACTTTAATTGGTGTGGAGACTATGAAGTTAATAATCATTTCATAATAATATGTCAATTAAAAAAATTTGTTTCATGCTAAAATTTATTTCAACTGAAAATCTAACCATTTTAAAATAACTGACATATTTAATACAGAATGCCAGGGGGGCAGGTGAGTACCTATAAGAAAAAGGGGTCAGGTCTGCTTTTGACTCTTGTTAATTTTGGTCATGGGTCAGCTTTAGTGGATATTGTTAAAACTGATATATAGCTTTAAATCACATATCGTTCATTAAAATACAGCTTTCTCAAAATCTTTTTCTGATAGATCCGGGCATAGTGATGATTTGGAAAAATCCATTCTCAATTCCGCTGCAAAGGCCATGCATGTAGGGAAACCGCATAGTTTACAATTTGATCCCGGTAAGAGTTTTAAAATATCAAAAAGCCTGGGAGCGGGCTTTTTACCCTCGAAACTTGGCGTTATCTTATCCCTTCGCTCCAATATATTGTTTACCGTTTCAATTATATTTTCGGCTAATTTTTGACCTTCATCATTGTCCAGAACAGGCGTAATGGCAATTTCTTTAGGCCTGAAGGCATATGCTTTGTCCCTGTATTTCCAGAGGAGGACTCCTTCTTTATGGCGGTAATCCGTCGGCTGCTCCAGCTCTGCATTCAGATAAGGTAGAACTTCAGAAATATCATTCTCGAATTCTACTACAACCCGGTATGACGCAGATCCCGGGTGACAGCCGGAGCCTTCCAGCCTGGCTTCAAAGTTTTGTATCAATGTTTCCGACATTTTAATGCTCCTTTTTTATTTCTAAGGCCAAAAACAGGTGGGGTGTAAAACCCAATGTTGTTAACTTAAGAAAATCAAACAGGAGCCTGCTTAATCGTCATTCCCGCGAAGGCGGGAATCCACTTTAAAGCTTTAAAACAAAAATAAAAAATAGATTCCCGCCTTCGCGGGAATGACATGCTATGAACCTTAAGTCAACAGTATTGGGTGTAAAACCCCGCTCGACACTTACAATTCTTTCGTACCTGTGCTGAAGAAATTGATACTAAATTTTATGGATTAATGTAAAATAAAAAATCCGGATAATAAATCAAATGAAAGTTTCAGGGACAGACTGAAAGAGTTTGAACTGTATATGAATAAAACAACAATCAAATCCACACCATATGGACCTGTGGTAATTTTCTGGGATGTATTTGGTACTGTGCCCAAAATCACGCGGGTACTTCTGTCAAAACCTTCCTTATCCGATTTTGAAAAGGCAAAAGAACTTTATCCTTCGGCCCGTGAGTCTTCATGTGAAGAGATAGATCGTGTGGCGGGAGGTATGCTCAGGCTGCTCGCAGGGGAACCTGTAGCCTTTCCCCTTGATGTTGCAGCGCTTGATATATGCGGCAAATTCCAGCAGCGGGTTCTTCGCGCCGAGCACGGGATACCAAGAGGTCAGGTAAGTACATATAAGATTATAGCTGCACATCTTGGTGTGCCTAAAGGTGCACGGGCAGCCGGCAACGCGCTGGCTAAAAATCCCTTTCCGCTTATCGTCCCATGTCATCGCGCCATAAGGTCCGATCTGACCCTTGGAGGCTACCAGGGCGGACTGGAAATGAAACGGGCACTTTTAAGCATGGAAGGTGTTGTCTTCGATGATTCAGGAAGAGTTAAATATTCCGGCTTTTACTATGAAACGGATACCAGGCTTTAATTACTCAAGGGTTTTTCTTAAATTTATGAAATTGCTCCTGTCAAAATCAAGGGCCTTGAAGAATGAAAGCATGTCTGTGGAGTCCCATGGCACGGATGTGTAAATATTTTTTATCCTCTTTTCCTTGCAGAACTCGAACATCGCCTGTGCCAGTTTTTTACCGATACCCTTTCCCATAAATTTGGGATCAACACCCAGCATGGATATCCATGCGCTCTTGTCTATTCCAAAACCGGCGGAGATAGTATAGCATATCATAAACCCGACAACTGTATGGTCCAGTTCCGCAACAAAGCTTACCACACCCTGGCTCTCGGAATGTTCTTCTATTATCCTGTTGAAATCGATCTTTTCGGGCTTCTGGATTATTGAGGCGTATATCCTTTCTATTACTGCCACATCTTCCTTTTTTATCATGCGTGTCTGAATATTTTCCAATTGCACTGCTCTCTTTTAATCGATTCTTATTATTTTAACCTGATGCCCGACCCAGTCAGGGGGAAGATATACCCTGCCGCTGTTCCCGCTTAATTTGACTTCTTTTTCGAGCATTTCTTCACCATATACCTCAAACTTGACACTGCCCTTTGTCCCGGGTGTTTCGGTACTGTCTCCCGGTTTTATATCATTTTTTTCTGCCAATTTTATCTCTGGATTATGTGATTATATTTTAGCTGTAATGTAATTAGATTCCGATATTCAAGTCAAGCAAAAAGGCAGTGGTCATTTCTTGTCTGCTTCAAACGGCATATTGCGGGGAACTGTTTCGAGCCCCTGTATATTCCTGAAAATCCGGTTAAAATTATTATAAAATATGACATTGTATTAAAAAATGAAAAAAAGGTTTGCATTAATATTGATTATTTATTTTATTGTAGTAAAAATATTTTTTCAGGCTAAAAAGAAAAAACAAACCATATTATCTTCTTACTTATTTTGTTAACACTTAACCTGGAGTCCAAATCTATAGAGGACTTCAAGGTAAACAGCGGGGTGGATTAAAACATATTCGTACCCCTCTGGTGCAAGTTGCAGCTTGAATTCAGTCTTGCCCAAAGCGGATCATATGAACCTGACAAAGGAGAGAAACATGAAAAAGAAATTATTTATTTTTGTTTTATGCGTGTTTTTGCAAGGTTGTGTGACATCTTCAACAACATTGAAGCTTAATCCTCAGATCCTTACCGGACAAAAAGAAGTATCCCTGGGAGGGCTTAAAACTGTAGTGTCAGAAAAAAAGGTACGCGTTGCTGTCAGCCCGTTAAAAGACACATATTCAAATGAAGAATGTCCAACATTTGTGGTTAGTGTCTATACGACTGGTGAGCCATTCGATTTCTCTCCTAAAGATATTCAGGTCCTGGTGGATGGCATTCCCGATAAAATATTAACCTATGATGAGTTGGTGTCGAATATTAAAGAACAGAAAAGGGCGTTAATCAGAAAGGCAAGAATGGAGAAAGAATTGAAAAATCAGAATGCCGCGGACAACCAAACGCAAGCCCGTGCAGTTAGAGAAATGACTGCAAAAATTGATGCCGTTGAAAAGTATACAGATGAATCATTGCGATACCTTAATTCCCATAATCTCGGAGAAATAAAGGTTGCGCCGAACAAGCAATATAGTGGTAATATTACCATAGGAAAAATATCTGATCCCTCTAAGGCTAAAGAAATAAAGGTAATTGTTACAGCTGCCGGCGAAAAGCATGAGTTTTTAATTAATCTGGCTATGATTTAACCCGCCGGAGGCGGACGGGGATTTAATCTGCCAAAGGCAGGCAGGTTTTTTCTGACCTTTTTGATCTGTAGAGGCAAGGCGTGTCTTGCCTCTACGTAATAAATGCCTGATACAAACTAATCTTCAATATCCTTTTTGTCCGTTCAGTAACCCTGAAACGGTCATCAATCCTGTAACCGCATATCCAGGCTATTTTGTCATCCTTGACGAGAATAGGTATTTGCTTTCTTTCGGCCGGCGGGATTTTTAAATCAATAAAAAAATTTTTTACTTTCTTGTGTCCTGTCATGCCGAGGGGAATGAACCTGTCCCCCGGTCTGAAATTTCTTATGGTAAGGGGGTAGGGGAGCAGGTCTTTGTCAAGTAAAGCGGTGTTCTTGTCACCTGGAACAGCGGCCTGTTCTTTATTACCGAATTCTTCTATTCCAACTGTTTTCCCGATCTCATGAATATTTATTCTTCCCCTGTCTCCTATTGTATAGCTGAATAATTCAGTGCAGGCTGTTGTTGAAGTGAAAACCAACCTGTTATATTCTTTTCTGATAATCAGACCTTCGGGCAGGTTAATAGAGATATTGGGCCTTTTATTTGAGATCAGGTCAATGATATCCTGCACATGGTCCCACTGGATGGCATACAGTGTTTTGTTATGTCGCTTAATTGTGTTCCGGAGTATTCTTCTTAAGAATGCATCAGGAAGGTCTTTAAGGGAATGGATATCAAGAAAAGGATCTCCTGATTCATCCCTCTCCAGTTGTTCATCAACCCATTTTTCTGTCAGTGATTCAAAAAAACTGTTTTCATCCCTCAGGTTGCGGGCGAGTTTTCCCAGGATTTCGATAAGCCCGGGCTGGTATTTGATCATTTCCGGCAACAGTTCCATGCGTATTTTGTTTCTCAGGAACCTGTTATCCCTATTGGAACTGTCCGTGGCATATTTAAAATTTCCGGATTCCAGATAATCTATTATGTCTTCCCTGCGTGTCTCAATCAAAGGCCTTACCACTGTATTGTCCCTTACCGGTGGTATTCCTGAAAGCCCTGTCATTCCGCTTCCTCTCAAAAGCCGCATTAACACCGTTTCCGCCTGGTCGTTGAGGTTATGCCCCATGGCTATTTTATGGGCATTATGTTTTTTCCTCATCCTTTCAAGAAAATCATATCTGAGTTCCCTGGCCCTTTCCTCAAGGGATGATGAAACCGGGCTCAATCCAAAGGCCCTTTCAGTCTCAAAGGGTACGTTGAGCGAACGGGCGTATTCCCTTACCATGCCAGTTTCATACGTATCTTCTTCCGGCCGCAGCCCATGTTCAAAGTGCGCTATAACAAGTGTTGTTTCCATCTCTTTTGATAAACATGCGAGTATATCCACTAGGCATATGGAGTCGGGTCCCCCTGAAACGGCAACAATGATCAGTTCCCCGGGGAGGATCATGTTGTATTTCATGATGGTTTTTTTAACTTCTCTTATCAATATGTGATTTGCCGGCGCCAAGAGGATTTCCACTTCCAAAGTATCATTTAAATATTGTGACATACCCGGCTTCGCTTCCAGCTACGCCGCGGTCACATAGCTATTTATCCCTGCGGCCTGCACAGGGATAAATAGCTATGTGAATAAAATGCCCCGAAGCCTTTGCGAAATAGTTATAATATATTTGCTTAAGCTGCGAGGCAGAAAAAGGGATGGAATTGAAGCTAGCTGTTAAACTTGTCTCTCAATACAGAAGAACAGTTGAACGTAACAACCTTTCTTTTATCCAGAATCAGATCATCACCCGTGGCAGGATTTCTACCTCTTCGTTCTCTTTTATCTTTTACGCAGAATTTACCAAAGCCTGATATCAGCACATCTTCCCCGTTTCCTAGATTTCGTTTAACGATCTCTAAAAGATTTTCGAGCATCTGAACGGATTTTTTTCTGTTGAACCCTATTTTAATGAGATTTTCTACAATATCTGTTTTTGTTAGTGACATCACTTCTCCTGAAATTCGAGCTGTTCATCAATTTTTTTTAAAGTATGTTCTTTACTGTTTTGACGCGATTATGATATCTCTGTTAACATATTGCTTTTATGATGTAAATAGTACATTTATTATTATTGTAAAAATGCTTCAAGAAAATAATGAACCATAAATACAACCGGGAGAAAAATGACAGCCGACAATAGAAAATTTACAAGATTTTATTATAAGATGAAGTCAGAGTTTTCTGTAAATAAAAACATATATGTTCTTGAAGAACTAATAAACTTGAGTATAGGCGGGTGTCTTTTACCGATTACCGCAGTAGCAGAACAGGGTGAAAAATGTTTTTTAAAGATTTTACTGGGCGATGATGAGTATTCACCTCACGTATCCATTGAAGGAAAAATACTACGTGTTGATAGTGATGCAACCGCTGTAAGCTTTACTAAAATCGATCCGGAAAGCCTGGAACATTTGCACAGGATTGCTCAATATAACGCATCCGATCCTGAAAAAGTCGAACAGGAGATAAAGAAACATCCCGGATTGTTTTAGTGTATGATCTGTATCTGATGATATTTTCTGCGTTTTTTATCCTCATAGAAGCGTTATTTAAGAATAACATTTAAACACCATGAGCCGGTGTTGCATGGAGTGTTACCAATGATTGCTATTATTGATTACAGGGCAGGTAATCTTACCAGTGTGAAGCGCGCCCTTGATTCTATTGGCCGGGAATCTGTCATTACGTCCGCATATGATCAGATTATGGCAGCCGAACGTGTTATCTTCCCAGGGGTAGGCGCGGCAGGAAAGGCCATTAAGGATCTTAAGGCAAACAGGCTTGATATTGCTCTAAAGGAAGCCGTTGAAGCAAAAAAACCCGTCCTGGGAATCTGCCTCGGAACACAGGTCATTCTCGAATCAAGCCAGGAAAACGATACGGAATGTCTTGGACTTGTAAAAGGTCAGGTTGTTAAATTCCCGGATAACCTCCGCGGCCCTGAAGGAAGGAAACTGAAGGTCCCGCACATGGGGTGGAACAGTGTAAAGCTGAAAAAGGCCCACCCTGTATTCGAGGGCGTTGACCATGACAGTGAATTCTATTTTGTTCACTCATATTACCCGGCCCCCGAATCTCCTGACAAGGTGCTTGGTGAGACCTTTTACGGCATCACCTTTACATCGGTGATCGTGTCGGACAACCTTGTGGCCATGCAGTTTCACCCGGAAAAAAGCGGCAGGCCAGGACTCAGGATACTTGAAAATTTTTGTAACTGGAGCGGAAACAGCAATGTTGAGTAAAAGAATAATCCCCTGTCTTGATGTGAGGGACGGCAGACTGACCAAAGGTATCAAATTCAAGGGGAACGTTGATATAGGCGATCCGGTTGAAACGGCGTACCAGTATTACCTGCAGGGCGCAGATGAAATAGTCTTTTATGATATCACTGCCTCAAGCGAACGGCGTGATATCATGATAGAGACTGTAAGGAAAGTAGCCGAGAAAATATTCATACCTTTTTCAGTCGGGGGCGGTATAAAAACGGTGGAAGATATGCGCAGGGTGCTGCTTGCAGGTGCCGAGAAGATAAGTGTCAACTCGGCCGCAGTACAGAATCCTGAAATTATTTCGCAGGGGGCCGAGGCATTTGGCAGCCAGTGTGTCGTCCTGGGAATGGATGTAAAAAGGGTGCCTGTTTCGGATAAAATCCCGAGCGGATACGAGATCGTGATAAACGGCGGAAGAAAATACATGGGCCTGGATGCCCTTGAATGGGCAAAAAGGGGTGAACGCCTTGGCGCGGGCGAGATATGCCTCAACTCCATCGACGCAGACGGGACAAAGGAGGGATATGAGCTGGAACTGAACAGGCTCATATCATTAAATGTAAATATTCCTGTTATTGCGTCAGGTGGCGCCGGAACTCCCGAACATCTTTTCCAGGTGCTTGATGAAGACAGGGCGGATGCCGCCCTGATAGCCTCCATGACACATTATGGTGAGTATACCATCAGGGAGATAAAGGAATACTTAAACAGCCGCGGTATAAAAATGCGCATGAACTGGTGATCAAATAAGTAGAATTGACCTTTTTTTTATTGGAAGCTAAAATTATTTGCATCTTTTAAGAGAATATGGTAAAAATATAGTACTTTTTTTAAGATTCTACTGTTTTACTGAATATGAATTTATTTCAGAGTCCAATCTTACTTGATCCCATAATTTTCGATTTGTCAGGGAGGATTCGATGGCCAAGATATTAATAGTTGATGATGAAGAACATATCCGATTTCTTTATTCCGAAGAGCTGGCTGAAGCCGGGTATGAAATAATAACTGCAGACAGCGGATACCGGTTGCTGGAAAGAATAGAAGAAGAAAAACCGGACCTCGTTGTGCTGGATATAAAAATGGTGGATTATAACGGGCTTGATCTTCTTCAGGATATTCGCAACAAGTTTTATGAACTGCCTGTTGTCCTTTGTACGGCTTACGACACCTTTAAAGAGGATATGAAATCCATTGCCGCAGATTTTTATGTCATCAAGTCGTTTGATTTAACCGAATTGAAAAACAAGATAAAGATAGCCCTGGAAGCAAGTTCAAACAGCTAGACTGTCTTTATTTATGGTATTTGTGCCCCTCAATTATTGTAAATGCCCTGTATATCTGCTCGGTAAGTATCAGCCGGGTCATTTCGTGGGTAAGGGTCATTTCCGATAATGATATTACATGATCGGACCTTTTGAGGACATCTTTTGATAAACCCAGAGGGCCGCCTATTATAAAACAGACCCGGCCCTTATTTTCTACGGACAGTTTTTTAAGCACGGAGGCAAAACCTTCCGAGCTGTATTGCTTCCCTCCTTTATCGAGGGCAATCAGGTGATCACCCGGTTCTGTTTTTGACAGGATGTTCAGTCCTTCCTGCCTTATTACCTCTTCGTCAGAAATACCTTTTATGATTCTTACAGGCCGGACTTCTGTCCACGTGAAGCCTACAAACCTTTTCATGCGCTTAAGATATTCCTGTTCTCCTTCCTTTATAAAAGATGATCTTGTCCGGTCCACCACGATAAAGTTGAGTTTGAGCATGTTTTATTTTTTCCCGGGGATTACCTTAAAAAGGTTGGACACGGCAAGGCTTATCTGCGACTGGACCAGCCTGTAATGGTATGGTGACCTGCCGTAGGGATCGATGATTTCATCACCTGGCTGATCCGGTGCCGTATATTTCCCGAGCATCTCTATTTTATCTCCTGATTCGGGCCATGATTTTACTATGTAATCTTTATGACTGGTTTCCATAACAAGGATTAGATCAGCCCAGGCTATATCTTCATATGAGATCATTCTGGAGAAATGTTCTCCACCGGTGATCTTTTGTTCCCTTAAGAAACGGAGCATTTCAGGGTCTGCCGGTGTGCCCGAGAAGGCACCTGTCCCGGCAGACGACACATTGATACCCTCCAGGTGGTTCTTGTTTATCTCATCCAGTAAAAGGGTTTTTGCGAGGAAGCTTCTGCTTATATTGCCTGTACAAACAAAAAGTATATTCATCTATCTCTTTTCCAGCCCGAGGATTGAAGCGATTTCAGCACTCATCTTTGATACGAATTCATCCATGTCTTTTCCGTCAAGCGGGTTTCCCGGAGCCGGATATTTTTCAAGTGCAGCCGGTTTTACGAGCCTGGGAAAATTCTTGAGGCTCTCTATTGGTTTGACATTGAATTCCGGTTCGAATGAATCATTAAAATATTTTTCCTGAAAGCTTAAAAACTTCAGCATATGCGCTGTTGAATCGAGAACACCGGTTTCATCGGGTTTTACGATTCCCTGCTCCACTGCCCGCTTCATCCCTGCCATTGATTCACCACCCTGGGTGCATACAACATTACCGTTTCTGTTGGCAATGATCATCGAGTCCATTATCTCCTGCTCTGTAACCTGGACGACAAATATCTTTCTTTCGGGCGCCGTATTGTTATATTCATTGGCTACCTCTATCACCCTTGGCATGGAAACAGGATTGCCTATCATGGCGGCCTGTGCAACGCTCGCCTTCACGTTTACCGGTTTAAAGACTCGTTTGTCCGGGTTGCCCTCCAGATAGTATCTGTAAACAGGATTAGCGTGTTCGGACTGTACCCCCACTATTTTGGGGAGGTCCCTTATAATGCCGGCCCTGTAAAATTTAAGAAATCCGCTCATTACGGCTGTTATGTTGCCTGCGTTTCCTATGGGTAGAACAATGACCTTGTCGCCTGTTTCATAGTCAAAGTCCTGGGCTATTTCATATGAATATGATTCCTGGCCAAGTATCCGCCAGCTGTTTTTTGAGTTAAGGAGAGCAACATGATAATTTTCCGCCAGTGCCTCTACAACCTTCATGCAGTCGTCAAAGACACCGGGGATCTCCATTACCCTGGCACCGGCGCCAAGGGGCTGGGCAAGCTGCTGGGCAGTGACCTTCCCCTGGGGCAAAAGCACGGCGGACTCAAGAAAATCCCCGAGATAACTCGCATAGAGTGCTGCCGCAGCCGAGGTGTCCCCGGTTGAGGCACAGATGGCCAGTATCTTCGCGATTTTATTTTTTGACGCAAAATAATTAATAAAGCTCAGTGCGCACGCCATACCCCTGTCCTTGAAGGACGCGCTGGGGTTCAGCCCGTCGGCCTTGAACCAAAATTCCCGGCCTATCATATCCTTTAGCCTGCTGTTGGCCTTTACAATCGATGTATGGCCCTCCCCGAGGTATACTATCCGGTCAAGGGGGATTATCGGGGCAATGAATTCGTAATATCTGAAAATACCCTTTAAAGGCATATCGTTTATCATGCACCTGTAGTCAAATATCTTTCTCCACATATCGCCGCTTATATTGCTGTACCGGCTGAACGCAGTATCTTCCAGCATGAGGACTGTTCCGCATTCAGGGCAGGTATATAACAGTTCATTTATTTCAAAATGGTTGTCGCACCCCAGACATCTGTAGGACATGCTCCCGTTTGCTTCAGGTATGATAAAGGGTCGTATATCTTCCGGTAACTGGTCTATTTTCATCACATAATCCTTTTATTGAAATTTATTTTGCGTATAATAGCTGAAAGGTATATTGAACACAAGAGTCATTATATTAGGAGAAGAATTAAACGATGCAGAACGAATGCAACCGGCTTAAGGAGATACTTGAAGCTCAGGTGGATATAATCGAACGGCATGTAGACGACCATAAGTGGTTTTTGCATATAGATGACCGGAATGAGGCGATACGTGATTTTATTGAAAAATACGGCTTTATCATGAGAGAGTTTTACTGTTCCAGGATTTGTGAAGCCAGATTCACCTGTGAAATCGCCACCAGGTATAATCCCAAATAGGCTGCTGTCACGAGGCCCGCCCTTGAAGAAAAAGATTTCCGTATCGGTCAGAAACCTGGTCGAATATTCTCTCAGATCAGGAGACCTGTCCTTTGATACCTTCTCACAAATCAATCCCCGCGAAGCCATATTTGCGCACCAGAAGGTCCAAAAATCCCGTCCGGCGGAATACACCGGAGAGGTATCTGTTACCAGGGAGTTTGAGACCAAAAGTCATATCCTTGAAGTAAATGGCCGTATGGACGGCATCTTCCGATATCCCGACCGGATAGTAATCGATGAAATAAAGACCACCACAAGAAGCCTTGATTATTATGATAATGCGATAAATCAGGCCCACTGGGCGCAGTTGAAGATATATTGCTATATCTGCCTGTTAAAGGAAGACCTTGAAGAAATTTCAGGGCAGCTTACCTATTATCAGCTTGATTCGGGAGCGCAGAAAGAGATCCTTAATACATTCAGCAGAAAAGAGCTGGAACTTTTTTTTATTGGATTGATCGAACACTATGTAAGGCGGATTGAAAACCTTGAAAAATGGTGGGCAGAACGAAACCGCTCCATCAGGGAACTTGAATTCCCGTTCATCAACTACCGGCCGGGGCAGCGGGAAATGGCAGTCGATGTATACCGCACCATTGTACAGGAAAGAGAAATACTCATTCAGGCCGCCACGGGAATAGGCAAGACCATGTCAACGCTGTTTCCCTCCATAAAGGCCATGGCCGAAGGTCTTTCATCAAAGATTTTTTACCTCACCGCAAGGACAACGGGAAAGGATTCTGCGGAGGCGGCAATCAATGAGATGAGAGAGAAGGGATTGAGGCTCAAATCCCTTACGATAACGGCCAAGGATAAGATATGCTTCATGCCTGACAGTGCCTGCTCTCCCGATGAGTGTGAATATGCCAGGGGTTATTTTGACAGGGTTGATGAGGCGGAAGAACGGTTTTTTGAAGAAGATCTTTTTTCAAGGGAAACAGTTGAAAGGATAGCCCGGGACAATATGATATGTCCCTTTGAGTTCTGTCTGGGGCTGTCTGTTATGGCTGATGTAATAATATGCGACTATAATTACGTATTTGACCCCAGGGTATATTTAAGGAGGTTTTTTGAAGAGGAAAACGATTTCATCATTCTCATTGATGAGGCACATAACCTTGTGGACAGGTCAAGAGACATGTTTTCCGCCGAAGTCTTTAAACAGGCGTTTCTTGAAACAAGAAAGACACTGAAGGAAGAATTGCCCGGTATTTATAAGAAGATAGGCCAAATCAACTCCTGCCTGCTTAAATATAAAAAAAGATGTAATGAAGAAGGCGGTGACTTAATAATCGAGAGGGATGCACCTGTTGACCTGATTCCCTGCATAAGGCGGTTTTTAAAGGCCGCTGAAGACTGGTTTGCACTTAATATTCCTTCATCCTTTAAAGATGAGCTTCTTGAACTCTATTTCAATGTAAGGACTTTTATCAGGATACTTGAGGAATATGACGAAACCTACAGGACAATCTATGAAACAAGCGGGCAGGATTTAAGGCTTAAACTTTTTTGTATCGATCCATCAAAACAATTAAGCAGGACCCTGGGCAGGAACAGGGCGGCAGTTTTCTTTTCTGCGACCATGTCTCCTCCGGGTTATTTCAGAAGACTGTTCGGGTGCAGCGAGGGTACAAGGAACATCGAGATACCTTCCCCGTTTCCTGCTGAAAACCTCTGTCTGATCCTGTACAGCGGAATATCGACCCTTTTTAAGCACAGGGAGTCGACAAAGGATTCTGCCGCCGGTCTTATAAGCCCTGTAATTATTTCAAAAAAGGGCAATTATCTCCTGTTTTTCCCTTCCTATGCCTATATGCGGATGATCATTGCACTCTTTGATCCGGAAAAGAACAATGTCGAGATGATAACCCAGAGCCAGGGGATGACAAACGAGGACCGCGATAATTTCCTCAGCCGGTTTTCAGCAGGCAATGAAAATACACTTGTGGGCTTTGCTGTCATGGGAGGGGTATTCGGTGAGGGGATCGATCTGGCCGGGGACAGATTATCCGGGGCAATTATATATGGGGTGGGGCTTCCCGGTATTTCACCGGAAAGGGATATCATAAGGGAGTATTTTAAAGAAACCGATCAGGCAGGCTTTGAATTTGCCTATCTTTATCCCGGTATAAACAGGGTCCTGCAGGCTGCCGGCAGGGTAATCCGCTCTGAGTCGGACAGGGGCGTCGTTGTCCTGGTTGATGACAGATATAAAAGCTACAGATATAAATCCCTTCTCCCGGATAACTGGAGGCCTGTTGTTGTGCGTACAAAGGATGAACTGGACAGGGTGCTGGAAAGATTCTGGAAACTTCATACCTAAATAAAACCTTGAGAAGCATCGGTTAACATGATAATAAAATCCGATTAAGTTACATACAGGTAACTTATTGAAAATGGAATAATAATTACCCTGATCTCTGTCCGGAATATCTATGGATGAAGATCGGTTTCAGGACGAAAATGGAAATAATAATTGAACAGGCAAAAGACGTATTAAAAATTGAGGCGCAGGGCATTCTCGATCTGATTGATCGTGTTGGTCCTGAATTTGAAAAAGCGGTACAGATAATAGTAAAATCAAAGGGAAGAGTTATAATAACCGGGATGGGTAAATCAGGGCTCGTTGGCAGGAAAATCTCCTCAACCCTGAGCAGCACCGGTACACCATCCATTTTTATGCATCCTGCCGAGGCCCTTCACGGGGACCTGGGTATGGTAACCAGGGATGATGTTGTTCTTGCTATATCAAACGGCGGGCATACACACGAGATAAACAGGATACTGCCCATGATAAAAAAGGATATGGGCGCAAAAATAATATGTTTTACCGGTGATGTTGAATCCCCGATGGCGCATATGAGTGATGTTGTTATCGATGTAAAGGTTGAAAGAGAGGCATGTCCCATAACGATGGCCCCCACAACCAGTACGACCGCGGCAGTGGCCATGGGTGATGCCATTGCCGTTGTTCTGATGAAACTCAGAAGATTCAGCCAGCAGGATTTCAGGAGATTTCATCCCGGCGGCACCCTTGGCGAAAGACTCGGAACAAAGGTAAGGGAAGTAATGTTTACAGGGGATAATGTTCCGGTAGTAAATACGGGGACTGTAGTTTACAACGCCATAGCAGTCATTGATTCAAAGGGTATAGGTGTTGCAGTAGTTGTGGATGAAGAAAGAAGGGTGGCAGGCATACTTACCGACGGTGACCTGAGAAGGGCCCTGATGAAGCAGGAGAATATCTATTCCATGCTTGTAGATGATGTTATGACACCGTCCCCGAGGGCCATCGATGAAAACATGTCGGCAGCCGAGGCCCTGCAGATAATGGAATTGTACCAGATAATGCACCTGGTAATAACTGATGATGAAAAACGGCTTAAGGGAATTCTACATCTTCATGATATTCTGGGGAAAGAGGAATTCAGATTGAATGGCGGGCTCAAATCTTCCTAAAGGACTGATAGTGGACCTGATTACGCCTGTTTTACCGGGCGGGGCTATCGACGGCACCGGGCTTGGCCGGCACCTGGACCGGCTGCTCCCCTGTGTCCAGGCGGTTTGTATTTCAGGACCGAACACGGGCGAAGGAACAAGGCTGAGCATTGAGCAAAGAGCGGATCTATTTGACAAGACCCTTGTGGTTGTGCGCGGTGTTGTCCCTCTCCTGGTATGGATAACAGGCGATTCCGAGGACAATACCCTTAAAAACCTCGATCTTTTCAGAAAAAAGCAATCGGTCCGGAACTATCAGGGAACTGTGATCTGGGTTGATACCCCCCTATATTATCACAGCAACAGGAATCTTCCGGAATATTATCAGAGATTGTGCTCACAGATTGACGAAAGTTTAATCCTCCATAATGATCCGGCCCTGATCTGCACGTTAAATGATGCGTTAAAAAGAAAAAACATCCGCACGGCAATCCTTAAGGAACTTGCAGAAAATCCAGGGATTGGAGGCCTGATATTCTCAGGATCTCTTGACCGTTCATACAATTATCAAAGGGCTGTAAAATCCAGAAAGGACTTCAGGATATATGACGAAGACGAAACACGCTTTCTCGACTCCCCTGGCTTAAGCGGTGTGTTCTCCAAGGGGGCGAATATCGCACCCAGGGAATGGAGTAAAATAACTGCGTCATCTTTGAGCCCGAATAATGAAGATGCCTACCCTGACCAGCAGCAACAGATATGGAACACGTGGGCATATCTTTCGGATCTGAAAGGCCTGTATGCAGGGAATGGATCGGCCATCCTTAAAAAGGTGATTTCAGATATGGGGATTATTGCCGCAAATGATGAATATGAAACCCCGGATGTTGTTGAGGCAGCGGAAAAAATTAAAAAAATTATGGGGATTTCCGAATAGAAAAATTTTTCCGAATCCTCCAGCTACAAACAAGAGCATACAAAATAATAAAATACGTGCATATACCACGGAACACGGAGATTTTTTGTTTTTTTTATTTCACTCCGTGCTCTCCGTGCTCTCTGTGGTATAATAAATTTTGATAATATTTCATTCGATTTGCTCTCATGAATATCATTGACCAAAGGTTTTTATATGGAACATATTAACATGTCACGGTCCGGACTCTCCATTTTTAAAACGTGCCTTATTGTAATACTGATAAACCTGCTTTTTCTTTTCGCAGGATGCGGTGACAGGGAAAAACCGGCAGAGAAGAAAGTTCAAAGCAAACTGGACAAGGTGCTCATCACAAAATACGGCAAGGCCTATAACGACCTGCCTTCTGTTAAACTCGTTATCATAAGCCCGCACAACAGGGATATTCAAAAGGAATATGAAAGGGCCTTCTCTATCTATCATGCCACTGAATTCGGTAAGAGGGTGGAAATAGAGTGGAGAGATGTCGGCGGGGGCAGTACAGCCATCTTAAATCACTTAAGGAACATATATGGGTCAAGTGACACCTCCGGAATGGATATTGTCTGGGGAGGCGGGGACTTCAATTTCAAGAAGATGGCTGAAGAGGGCATCCTGCAGAAAATGCGGATCAGTGATGATGTATTAAAGAATATTCCTTACACCTTCAGCGGGCTTAACATGTATGACAAAGAAAAACGCTGGTGCGGCTCGGCAATCAGCGGGTTTGGTATTCTGTTTAATGTCCCCCTGCTGAAACAGCTCAATGTGACTCCGCCGGCGCGATGGGAAGATCTTGGTGAAAAAAGATATTTCGGGCTTATAGGGCTCGCTGATCCGACACAGTCAGGATCGGCTGCAGCCAGTTATGAAATGATAGTCCAGTCAGCTGAAAGCTGGCAGGCAGGCTGGGCAAGGCTTTTGAGCATACTCGGTAATTCCAGGAGGATATATGCAGGGGCAGGGGATGCCGCCGAGGCTCTTCCTTCAGGCGAGGTTGCTGTTGCTTCCTGTATAGATTATTACGGAATAAACCGGGTTATAAAATATCCCGGGACATTGAAGTATATTTCTCCCAAGGGGGAGACTGCCTTCAATCCCGATCCAATAGCAATACTTAAAAATCCTCCGAATCCCGAGGTGGCCCAGAGGATGGTGGATTTTGTGCTTTCCATAAAAGGACAGGCCTTGTGGGCCCTTCCTGCGGGTGATCCGGACGGACCTTTGGAGGCATCCCTTGGCAGGCTGCCGATACGTAAAGATGTTTATGAAATCTATTCCGGCAGACTGATGCCCGAGATTACCAACCCCTACGATTTCGGGCAGAGTATGGATATCAACACCGGGATCTGGAATGCAAGTTATGGCCTTTTGAGACAACTGGTCTGGGCCGCAGCAGTAAGAAACCCCGGGGGATTGAAGGCTGCAAAACAAAAACTCATAGAAAGCAATTTTGATGAAGGGCTTGTAAAGGAGTTCAATACGCTTCCTCCGAATGTATCCACTGTAGAAAAGGTAGCAGAAACCGCTGAACTCCTCAGGGATGCAAAAGAGAGTGATATAATCGTTACTGACTGGATCAGATTTTTTAAAGAAAAATACGACAGAATAACAGATTGAAGTCAGGCCAGAAAACATATCCGGTTGAATCCCAGCAAAGGCCTTTTTTAAAGGCCCAGGGAGGGCCTGTACCCGCCTTTTTAACCTTAATTATTTTTTTATTTATCGGTTCTTTCCTTATTTATCCTGTAATGCTTGGCATGGTAAAGGGCTTTTTCAGTGACGGTAAACTGAGCCTGTACTGGTTCGGCAGGGTACTGAATAACCCGATTTTGATGGAAGAACTGGTTACATGCCTGCTGCTTGCCGTCTCAACAACCCTGGTGTGCATCATGATTTCGGTCCCGCTTGCTGTTTTGAGGGCAAGGTACGTATTCCCGGGCCAGGCGATTTTGGGCATTTTAATACTTGTTCCCCTGATACTTCCGCCCTTTGTAGGCGCCCTGTCAATGAAGCGCCTCCTGGGGCAGTTCGGTGTCCTGAACCTGCTGCTCGAAAAGATCGGTATAATTAATTTCAGCGCAGGGTTACCGCCCGACTGGCTGGGGACAGGTTTTACAGGTGTTGTTATACTCCAGAGCCTTCACCTTTTTCCTATACTTTATCTGAATATTTCTGCGGCTATTGCCAATATCGATCCCGCATACGGCCAGGCGGCGAGAAACCTTGGCGCCTCACCATTTCGATCATTTATAAAAATTACATTGCCCCTGTTGAGGCCCGGTCTGTTTGCAGGGGGTACAATAGTATTTATATGGTCGTTTACCGATATAGGCACGCCGGCAATCCTGGGATATGACCGGCTTACCCCGGTAACCATATTCAAGGAACTCTCAAAGGCAGAAATAAATCCACGTACCTTCAGCCTTGTGTTTATTATGCTTTTAAGCTCCCTGGCCCTTTACCTCCTGGGCAAGTTTCTGTTCGGTCAGTCAGCAGCAGGTGAATCTTCCAAGGCCACCGTGACAGCAGATATGCGAAGGCCCGGTCCTTACATGACGCTGTTTATCTGGTTATTTTTCGGGATAATTATTGCTGTTTCATTGCTTCCCCATATAGGGGTTTTGATACTGGCTATTTCGGACCGATGGGTAAACAGCGTAGTCCCCGAGTCATATACCCTGCGGCATCTTGTTTTTGTCTTTAACAATGCCGATACCTTCAGGAGCATCTTAAACAGTATAAAATATGCCCTGTCGTCAACCTCCATTGATATCCTCCTTGGAGTTGTTGCTGCATGGCTGGTAATAAGGACAGAAGTCAAGGGAAAGAAAATAATCGACAGTTTATGCATGCTGCCCATTGCCATCCCTGGCATCATACTGGCTTCGGGTTATGTTGCCATGACTGCTCCGGGTACATGGCTTGAGTCAATAGGCCCCGCACAAAATCCGCTTGTCATCCTGATCATTGCATACGCCATAAGAAGACTCCCCTTTGTCGTAAGGGGTGTCTCGGCCGGTTTGCAGCAGGTCCCGGTGTCAATGGAAGAGGCGGCAAGGAACCTTGGTGCTTCAAGGTTAAAGGCCATAGCGAGAATAACCCTTCCCCTGATTACTGCCAATATAATTGCCGCGGGGATTCTTACATTCTCCTTTGCAATGCTGGAGGTGAGCGATTCACTTATACTTGCCCAGACATCGGATTATTTCCCCATAACAAAGGAGATCTTCATTCTAGCGACCTCAACCGGGTCTGCCGAGGCGATAAATCAGGCAGCTGCCATGGGGGTATACGGGATGCTCCTTTTAGGAGGAACGCTGGGGATTGCAAGTTTGCTGCTGGGGAAAAAGCTTGGAATGATATTCAGGGCATAATGAAATGCCAGAGGTCGGAGATCAGAAAAAACAGAGGACAGATATCAGAGATCAGAAGTCAGAGGTCGGTGTATTGTCCTGGAATAGGAAATAGGATGTATGAAAATAAAACTGGAAAATATCACTAAAATATACGAAGGCAGTGACAGCCCTGCTCCTGCCCTGGATAATATTTCGTTTGAGATAGGATCAGGGGAGTTCTTTTTTCTTATCGGCCCCAGCGGGTGCGGAAAGACTACGTTATTGAGGCTCATTGCCGGGCTCATTGATCCTACAGAGGGCAGGATTTTTTTTGATGAAAGAGATGTGAGTGATATCCCCGTGGATAAACGTAAGGCTGTTATGGTATTTCAGGGGTATGCACTGTGGCCTCATATGACTGTCAGGCAGAATGTGGAGTTCGGGCCTAAGATGCAGAAGATGTCGGGAACAGAGAGAAGGGCTGCTGCAGAGGGTCATCTCGAAAGGGTCAGGATGAATGAATACCTGAAACGAAAGCCCAATCAGCTTTCTGGAGGGCAGCAGCAGCGTGTGGCACTGGCAAGGGCACTTGCAGCAAAGGCGGAATGTCTGCTCCTTGATGAACCGCTGAGCAACCTTGATGCAGGCCTGAGGCTCCATATGAGGGATGAACTCAGGAATATTGTAAAGTCGTCCGGTACAACTGCCATATATGTTACTCATGATCAAAAAGAGGCCCTTTACATGGCGGACAGGATCGCAGTAATGGACAGGGGAAGGATTATACAGGCTGGAAGGCCTGATGATCTCTATAACCATCCTGAAACAAGGTTTGTGGCCGAGTTTTTAGGGGAGGCCAATTTTATAAACGGCTGCGTTATTGGAACATCCCCCTCAGTGAAAGTGGAAACTTCATCCGGGATCATTACGACAGAAGGTGCGGAAGATATGGAGATCAACTCTGATGTGACATGCTGCATAAGGCCTGAGAGGGTGAGACTGGTCCCGGAAAAAGATAAGCGGTTCCCTGATCTTGTTTATATCCCGGCCAGGATAATATCGGACATCTTTCTGGGAGAGATGCGGCAGTATAAGTGCATACCGGAAGGATATGATGGTGCACCCTGGAAGGTATTCACACTTTCCGGCACAACTAATAGATATGCCGAACAGGAGAGGGTGTTAATGGAGATTGATCCCCGGGATGTGATTGTGATTAAAGGCGCAGGGCGCAAGGCTCAAGGCACAGGGTAAAAATCTTAATCCTTGAAAAATTATTTCCGGATCTAAAATGGACGCTCAAAAGTCTTTTAAAAACCCTGTGCCCTGCGCCCTGTACCTTGCACCCAGCTTTTACTGCATCTTCCTTATCCTGACCTCTATATCCTTATCATTCTTTAAAAGATCCACCAGCTTTGAGGTGTCTGTTTCTCCATAGTGATAGGGGTAGAGTATTTTAGGCCTGAACGCCTTTGCGGCATCTGCCACCATTTCGGGTGTCATGGTATACGGCAGATTCATTGGCAGGAATGCTATATCAATCCCTTTCAATGCCTTCATTTCAGGGGTGTTTTCCGTGTCTCCTGCCACATACACCCTTTTATCTCCAAAGGTTATTATATAGCCGTTTCCTACTCCCTTCGGGTGAAAGGGGATTTTACCGTCGCGCATATGAACAATGTTATAGGCCGGTACCGCCTCTATCTTAAAACCTTCTACGGTTTTTACATCACCGTTCTTCATTACGGTCCCTTCGCCAATCTGTTTAAAACACGCCTCAGTGAGGATGATCCGGGTATCATCTTTTTTCAGGGTATCTATCGCCTTCTTATCCAGGTGGTCGAAATGATCGTGGGTCACCAGGATTATGTCGGCTTTTGGCATGTTTTTGTAATCCGTGAAGCTGGTCCACGGATCGACATGGATGATCTTCCCTCCGAATGAAAACATGAGGGTGGCATGTCCTAAAAATGTTATTTCCAGGTTTCCCTGGGATGTCTTTATTGTATCCATCTCAAATCCTCCTTTGGCAAAAGTATGCATGGGTAAAAAAAGTAACAGAATAAGGGGTAAAATTCTAGTGATTTTTCTCATGATATGCCTCCGTAATTTTTGAATATTGATCCGAATTGAAATAATAATTCAAATATCTGACTTTGTCTATTTTTGATATTTTTTTAAGCTAAAACAAATTTTTGTTCTCTGTTGACACTTTATAATGCTTAACATATACTCTGCTCTCATAAATTGAGTTTTTTAAATATACAGATACTAATAACAGCCGATTAAGAAAATCTTTTCTATCTAAGGTGTTTCCTAAATAAACGTTTTTATTTTATCAGCCTATTTTCCCCGCTGGCCAGCTAATAAAAGCATTATTAAAAATAAATACAGATACTCCGGCAACACTGTTGTTAATTAATCGGTCTGTTTTTTTGGAGTGAAAAATGATTGAAGAAGCGTCCGTAAAACAAAATAATTGTAAATCACGGCAGTTGGGTCCTTCCGCCATGATGGTGTTTATCTCCATCCTCTGCGCCTTCCCAATGATGGCTACTGACATGTATTTGCCGGCAACTCCCATAATAAAAGATCAGTTGAACACGACCGTAGAACTTGTTAACGCTACAATTTCATCCTTCTTTTTCATAATAAGTTTTTCCGGGTTGCTTTTCGGCCCCTTGTCAGACAAGTTCGGGCGAAAACCGGTTATCCTGACTACAATAAGTATATATGTCCTGGCAAGCCTGGCATGTGCATTGAGCCCTAATATATATATACTGCTGGTTTCCAGGGTTTTCCAGGCAGTAGGATGCGGATCGGGCATGGCCGTTCCGGCAGCCGTGGTCAAGGATTATTTTCCTGCCGAAAAAAAGGAGAAGGCCTTTGCCATAATCGGGGCATTAACCGGATTTGTACCTATGATCGCCCCGATCTTCGGAGCCAAGATACTGCAGTATACTTCATGGAGGGGGATTTTTTTCTTTTTAGCCTTTCTTGGTTTTATTACCCTGATATTTGCCTTTATGTTCAAGGAAACCAATCATGATCTGTCGGATGAGAGTATCCCCGCATCGATGTTAAAACTGGGTGTTGTGCTCAAGAATCTCGCTTTTACAAGGCTTGTATTCCTGTTTTCAATGGCTCCTCTCGGCATGATGGCCTTTGTCGGCATATCATCTTTTATATTTCAGAAGACCTTCGGACTCAGTGAACTTCAATACAGTATTTATTTTTCGGTAAATGCAGGGATAAGTGTTATTGCTGCCCTTGCCTATATACGGATTTCTCAGATCATCAAACCTTTGATAATAGTCACTGTGAGTTTCGCCATGAGTATTCTGGGTGGCCTTCTAACTATCCTGTTTGGTGGACTGCATCCAATGCTGTTCCTTGGTTCCATAGCTATAGGAAGCGCTGCGTTCGCGCTTCAGCGTCCCCCGTCCATGAACCTTTTACTTGAACAGCAGGATAAAAATATAGGATCAGCAACTTCTCTGATGAATTGTTTTATGGGTTCTTTTGGAAGCCTCGGGCTTGTAATTATATCTTTCAACTGGAGCAACAGGATTCTCGTTCTGGGAGTTATTAACCTGACACTTGGCATCTTGAGTACAATATTCTGGGTTTATGCAAAAAAAAGATGCAAGATTCCAAAAAGCATGCTGCCGAGATAATAAATTAAAAGCTATTGACTTAGGTATGAGACTTTTTGATAATGTGCAGTACATTCATGGAAAACTACGGATAATTAGCAGATAAATATTTATTAATACGATATGACAAACTTCATTAAACACCCTTTGTTGTCAAAACTTATAAGCTTTTTGATCAGCATCATAATGGTCCTTATTATTTTTGTAGGAATCATCGGGATTGTTATTCCTCTGATGATGACCGGAAGAGCAGAAATAGTGAAGGCTGTATCTGTAATATTTATGCTGACAGGTGCCTTAATCATTGTTTTGGCAAGGCACAGGCCATTAATGCGTTTTATCTACTTTATTAAAAAGACCGTAAAAATTGATACAAAAGTCTTTGATTTTATCGGGTCGGTAATAATCGGGTTCTCTTTTCTGATCGCCGGTGTAGCCTATTTCAGGTCAAAAAATTTTATTATGATGCTCATCCCATTTACTGCGGGGATCTTTCTTATAAGAATGGAAATCTATTATATTAACCATAGGATCAAAACGCTGTACAGTGATTATGTTCCTCCACAGGAGGAAGAAGATCACGATTAAACCCATATTTTGCAGTAGGGATTGTCGCGAGGGTTGAAAAACCATAGCGAAACACGAAGTTGGAACGATTTTGACCCGGAAGCATATGCACAATATGGTGAGGATCAAAATCGTGAAACAAGCGTTGCAGCATGGTTTTTCAGACCGCAGCAGATGTCTACTGCAAAATCTGGGTTAAATATATGCGGCAGCCTTGAATGCCGACATTATCGCCGGACCTACAGTTCCAGGCTCTATTGCATCACCCACAACATACACCTCTGTTTCAGGCGCGCTTCTGCGGAGTTCATCAGCCATATCGTGCCGCGGAACCATACCAGGGGCCAGGAGTACCATGTCAGCAGGCATCTCCAGGTTTTCCCCCGTGCCTGTGTGTTTACATATCACAGTGCTGTCAGTGATTTCCGTGAGCCTGTAATTGTTGTATACCGGGATATTAAGCTCCTTTATCAGCCTTATCAGTTCCATTGATACACCTCCGGCAGATTTGAAGAGATGTGAAAGGTCAGGCGCCATCTCTATAAGTTTGACATCCTTTCCATTTTTTTTAAGTTCAGTGGCACATTCAACCCCCACTGAACCTGCCCCTGTTATGACTATTTTACTCGCCTCCTTCATTTTTTCTATATCGGCTTCAGGTGCCCAGTGAACATGGGGTTTATCTATTCCGGGAAGTTCAGGTATTACGGGCCTTGCGCCCACTGCTATTATAAGTCCGTCATAATTTTCTTTGTCGAGCAGCTCCTTTGTTGCCTCTGTTTTGAGCATGATCTTTGCGGATGATTTATGGATCTGGCACAACAGGTATTTTATATAATCCCTTAAATCCTGTTTAAAGGAGTGCGCAGCGCCAAGTACAAGATTTCCTCCCAGTTGATCGCTTTTTTCATACAGGGTGACATCGTGCCCCCGTTCACAGAGTGTGAGTGCGGCCTGAATACCAGCCGGGCCTCCGCCTATTACCGCTATCCTTTTCCTTGTTTCAGCCCTTGGCACTCTGTTATTCGGAAACTCCACTTCATTACCCAGGTAAGGGTTTACAGCACAGTTGATCACCGCGGGAATCATGAGCCTGGTTCCGCAATACTGGCACCTGAGACAGGGGCGGTGATCCTCTTCCCTCCCCAGTGCATATTTACGAGGTAATTCAGGGTCTGCCAGGAGTGGCCGGCACATTGCAACAAAATCCGCCTTCCCGCTTTCGATGATCTCATCTGCATCCCTGATGTTCATGATTGAGCCTACAGTGCATACAAGCAGGTCCGGGAACGCCTTCTTGATTTTTTCGGCCCAGTGGACATTGTAATTCCGGGGCATTATATAGTTCTGCCACCATTCACGCATAAGTTCCAGCTCAGCGTGGAGGCCTGCCGACACATGCAGGATATCTATTTTGTCCTTTATAAGTTCAATAAACTGCAGGGTCTCCTCAAAGTGCATTCCGTCGGGATGTATCTCATCCGCTGAAATCCTGTATTCAATAACAAAGTTGTCACCCACGAGCGCACGCGTCCTGTCGAGCACTTCAATGGCAAAGCGTGCCCTGTTTTCGAGTGAACCGCCGTATTCATCCGTACGAAAATTGTACATGCTGCTCGCAAACTGGGAAAGCAGGTTTCCGTGTCCACCATGGAGCATGGCCGTATTAAAGCCTGCCCTTTTGCATCTGAAGGTTGCCATTGCAAATTTTTCAACGGTCTCGCTTATCTTTGCATGGCTCATCTCCTGTGTAGGAACAGGTTCTCTGCCGGCCCTCTTTGCGAGCATTCTTTCAAAGGGCCTGATATATGACGAAGGGGCTATGGCGGGTGTCCTGTATTTATCGTACGGCGCATCCATACCCATATGGTTTATCTCAAGCGAAGGCTGAACGCCGTATCCGAGACACATCTCGGCATATCGGGTAAGGGGAAGAATAAAATCATCTCTTCCAAGGTCAAGCTGACGTTCCTCATCACGGGCCTCCCTGAGATCAATTATGGAATTTCCGACAGTTATTATAGCCGCACCCCCCTTTGCAACAGACCTGAAGCATTCCACAAATTCGGGAGTTACCCTGCCGTCCGGATCAGCCAGGTTGGGTGAAGGCGGAGCCATCTCGATGCGGTTTTTAAAACTGACTCCCCTGACGCGTATCGGTGCAAATACATGCCTGTAGATTGATCCCATTTTCAGCTCCTTTTTATTTTTTGTTAAAAAAATGTATTACGATAATGGCAGATAATATATTTACTTTAAAATTGAAAAAATATCAAAGATATCCGGTAAATCAATATTTTACAAACATCACAAAGGATGATGAGATGTAATATACCGCCCTGCCTCTTTTGCTGTAGAGAAATATACAACCTTCATGGGCATAAATCCGGCAAAGGCATCATTTTTCAGGATAGGATCGAACAACCTTGGTACATGTGTTTCATTTTTAAGGATCATAGAAATATCATAGGTACATATTGCTCAGGTGCAATTGATCCTTAAAAATCGAAACACTGCGAACGTGATTGCCGGTTATCAGACGATCCCATCCTGAAAAACAATGTCCTTTGCCTGCTCCGGGGCACAAAATAGCTAAAATAAAACTGGGCAACTTTCCGTGGTTGCTTTTTGCCTATGTGGAGGTGATGTCCTTTTCACGAAAACATATACGCTTATAGTTTCGTACCAGGTGTGTGGTTTTGAATTTTTTAAGGATTATGTGCTTAAGGTTCTCAAAATGACAAAGCCTGTAATCCTTAAAAAATCAAAACCAGTGCAGGGAGAGTTTCGTATATGTTTTTGGGAAAAGAGGCATCGCCGGAAGTTCGCCGCATAGTAAATAACTTACTTAAGGACATGAAAATAAGGAGATAAATGTCAGGAAGCGTAAAACCGGCAAAGGCATCTTTTTCAGGATAGGATCGAACAGCATCAGTACATATTTTTTATTTTTAATGATCAGACAGATATATTGATAAATATAACGCGATGTTTTATCCTGATTAAAAAAAGGAGGGTAAAAAGGAAATGGCCGAATCAGAATATTCAAAATACATATTAGAGACGCCAAAAGGGAAATTACATACAGGTGAAGTATTTGAGGGATTTCTTGCCAGCCCGGATATGCTGGGCGTTGACTGCATGATCTTGTACTCGGTGATAACAGAGTCCAACGATGAGGGGGATGAAACAGAACCCCATGTTCATGATTTTTCTCATGTGATGTGCTTTTTCGGAAGCAACCCGAAAGACAAGTATGATTTTGATGCTGATATAGAGTTTTATATGGAAGGGGAAAAACAGTTAATCACCAAACCCTCATTTGTGACTGTCCCGGCAGGGGTGACTCACTGTCCCCTGATCTTCAGGAGAATCGGAAAGCCCGTTACATGGGTGGAGATAATGCTTACATCACATTATGGAAGGGAGTGATTGCTGAACTACAGGGCGTTAATTCCGCTCGACATAAACATACATGATGCCGGTTTAGAGATAGAAAAGATAAACCATGGTAACTAGGACTGTTATATAGATCAATGTCAGTATCCCCCCTATCCTGATATAATCCTTTGTCCTGTATTCTCCCGGCCCCATGTAGAGCGCATTTACCTGGTGTGTGGGAAGGATAAATGAGTTTGAAACCCCGATACCGACTACTATTGCAGAAACCCTGGGATCGATCCCTATCTGGGTTGCCAGTGATATCCCCAGGGGAACAAGCAGAGCGCACGCACCCACGTTCGAGATAACCATTGTAAAGCAGCATGAAAGACATGCGAGGACAATCAGCAGCAAAAGAGGCGACATATAGCTTCCAAGGCTGAAGATAATCCCCTTTGCCAGCCATTGCGCAGTGCCTGTCTGATCGACAGCCATCCCGAGTGGGATAAGCCCTCCCAGCAGGAAAACAGTCCTCCAGTCAACTGAGCGATAGGCGTCATTTATTGTCATGACACGGCTCAGGATCATGCCGACTGCACCTATCATCAGGCAGACAGATAGCGGGATAGGATTATACGGCTGTTTCTGGAAATAAAAGCTGGAGATGAACATAAGTACAAGGGCGGCTGCAAACCAGAATAATGCCCATCCTGCTTTTTCCGGTTTGTGAAACTCTTTTTCAAATGATGATATAATTATAAAATTCCGGTGAAAGTTCTGCAGCGCATGAAACTGTTCCCAGATCCCGTGCACGAGTACCATGTCACCCGGCTCCAGCGGCATTTCAGCCAGCCGCCTGTAATATGTCTTGCCCTTCTTATGCAAGGCAAGCGCGGTAACGCCAAAGGTTTCCCTGAATCTTATCTCTTTTATCGTCTTGCCTATCATGCTTGAACGCGGGGAAACAACACCTTCGACAATACCTGCAATGGACGGGTTGAACATACTGTTTTTAAAAGCCTGCGGCTCATCCATCAGTACAAGCCCGTAGTCCCTTACAAAGTTGTGTATGTTTTTTTCCGGCCCGTAGGCACAAAGTGCCAGCCCGGCCCTCAAGCCTATACCCGGCAGGGGCGCCGTGTCCTGAACATCGCTGTCACCCGCGATGGCAACGATGTTGACAAGGTAACGAATCCGTATATTGACTATCTCCTGGGCCTTCTCGTCCGCAGTATAATTATCCGGGACATGGATTTCATAGGGGCCGCTTATAAGAGGATAGGAATTGAGTAATTTATCTCCTGACAGCGCCTCAGTGTTTTGCGTCTGGGCACTGATTGAAGCGGATATTTTTTTAAGCATACCCATACCGGCAGTTGAGAGGTATATTATACCTCCCAGGACAATTGCCGCACCGATGGGTGTCAATTCAAGAAAACCGAATTTGGGCATGCCCTTTGGCAGTATATCGTTTAAAAGAATGAGTGGGCTGGTCCCTATCATGGTCATGGTCCCTCCCAGGATAGCCGCCATACCTATCGGCATAAGTACGCGTGAAACGGGGACTTTAAGGCCGCGCGCCGATGTTATCCTGATGGCAGGTAAAAACAAAACCGCTGCACCTGTATTCTGCATGACCGATGATATGCATGCTATAAGGGATGAAAAGATCACTACAAGACGTCCGGGGCTTTTAATCACAAACTTCATCAGGGGCTGAAGCACACGGTTTACAAGGCCTGTCCTGTTCAGGCCATAGCTTATAATCATTACTCCTATTATCGCTATGACCGCATTACTGCTTAAACCCCGAAAGGCATCCTGCGCGTTTAACAGGCCCAGTTCAGGCAGGAGGACCATCATCAGAATGGCTACCACATCGACACGCACCCATTCCATAATGAAAAGCAGAACAACTATGCCGATGACCGCAATCATAAGGATCTTGGTCTTCAGGTGTGTATCTACCTCGAATGCAAGTGTTTCAACGCCAGTATCGTTTATTTTATTTCCTGCCTGATCTGTCAGGTCAGCGGATATATCCAGCCAGAACGAGTGTTTGCCTGTTTTTGTGTCAGATGCGACAGTATATTCAATCTTCTTTTTAATTATCTGGTCACTGCTATCGGCAGGTGCGGCACACTTCACGAGAAGGTGGTGATAAGGTCTGTCAGGGCGGTCTCTGTCTATAAACCTGATCCCGCTCTCGGGCGGGGTGGAAATCCATATGGTCAGCGGAGTGGCAGACGATCTGTCCCACATTACCTTTTGACTGAGTGCATTTCCGGTTTTATTCGGCATGACATCAATTTCAAGGTACCCGCTGTCACTCGCCACCAGTGGTCTGGAAGAATTTTTAAGAACCGCTGAAACATAACCTGGTGTTCTCGACGGGATTTCCATCTCCATTTTTTTGCCTTCGTCGACCTGTTTTGAATCGTTTTCTGCTGCCGTATCGGCACTGAATATGGGGGATGACCTGAAAAAAACGAACAACCATGCGATGATGAGCAATGATACATAGATAAGCATCAATGACCTTGATTTATATCTGTTTCGGAATATCTTTCCAGTGTATTTCATTGTAAGCCTTTAGCTGTATTTCAATATATTCAATTTTTATTTTATTGACAGAAAAAAGGATATACTCCAACTGTATTTATTGAAGATCTTCTCCTTTTCCTGTGTTTATATAATATTTTTTGCGCTCAGGATAATTCCTGAATTCTGCGCATAATGTCACAGTGAAGCGCTTTAAGCCTTATTAGATATCCGGTGCAAGACCCATGTTATAATATCCTGTCTAAAACAGTCTTAACCAATCAAGGCTTAAGGCGGGGATACCCTATATAAAAAAAAACTAAAAATCAAAATATTAAAATCAATTTTTTGATTGCATATGAAAGTAACCGGAATACCTCCGGAAAAACCTTCTGAACAGCTGGATTTGCCTTGCCGGATAAAAACACCTCAATACTTTATCTCTTAACAAATCCGGGTTATAATGCCGCCTCAACTTGAAATTTTTCACACTTATTTCATTTTGTGTTCATATTCATTTCACAGGCAGAAATTAGAATTCATTCAAAGACTTAATAATAAAAAAGGATCAGTTTAACAGCGTGTTGGGTTTTTAGGTATACTATGCATTTCAACCGGTTCATATCAGGAGGGCGTATGTCGGCATATATCAGGTTAAGTCTTTTTTCTATACTTTGTATTTTTTTGGCTTTCCTGCCGGGCCGTAATCTTACGGCCGAATCAGGCCGCTCCTATCAGCCTCTTAAGATATTGAACATTACGCCGGACGGTGATGACGTACCTGCAGGCAAACAGATTGTGTTTCAGTTCAACAGGCCGGTAGTCCCCGTGGGGGCAATGGACAGGAAGGCCTCCGAAATACCCATAACAATTAATCCTGCGGTGAAAGGCAGTTGGCGCTGGCTGAATACCTCCGCACTGGCATATATCCTTGATGACAACTCCGCCCTGAAACCCGCAACCCGATATGAGATACTGGTAAACCCTGGTATCATGACAGAAGATGGAACAACCCTGAGCGAACCTGTCAGGCACAGCTTTATAACAGAGCGTCCAAAGGTTGTTCATTCATGGTTCAGGTCATGGCAGTCACCGACCCTGCCAGTCGTCATGGTAACGTTCAATCAGCCGGTTTCAAGGGCTTCGGTTGAAGATCATGTATTTTTACAGACAAGCCGGATGGGTGATGCAAGGGTAAAGCTAAAGGCCGAGCCGGATAAAAAGGACAAGGAAGTGCCTGTATTTATGCCTCTCCCCGGTGAAAATATGGCCCTTGTCAATCTTCAGCAGAAAAAAGAACCGGAAGCACCACCTGAAAAAACTTTGTTCAGGAGAATTTTAAATTCCATTGCAGGGTTTTTTACCGGAAAATCTCATAAATCAAACACCGCCAGATCTGCTCAAAACAGTTTAGAGGCAAGGCGAGTATGGCTTGTATCTCCTGAAAAAGAGCTGCCAGGAGATGTCGAGGTATCACTCAGGGTGGAACCGGGCATTGAGTCTGCTCTTGGCGCCGAAAAGAGTGTGGGAAAACGTGAACTTCTTTCATTTGCAACATTCCCTGCCTTCTACTTTGACGGCATAGAATGCTATGACAACAATAATAACAGAATATTCATCAACGGCGACAAGGACCTTGCCTATAAAAACCTGTGCAACCCGATAGGATCGGTTATGCTGGTATTTTCTTCACCTGTTATCAATTCCGAGGTTGAAAAGAACATAAAATTTGATCCTTCGCTTTCGGATGGAGACGCAGGGTTTAACCCCTGGGATAACGCGAGGGACTATAGCAGGCTGAACTCGCCCCACAGGAAACATCAGAAATATTATTCATATCTGCCCCGGGTATTAAAGGCGGATCAGGTTTATCAGGTCACAAGTAAAAAAGGTCTTCTGGACGAGTTCGGGCGCAGGCTTACGACATCCATTGATATCAGCTTTGCCACTGATCACCGGCCGCCCGACTATAAACTGACCAATCCCATATCAATACTTGAAAAGAATGTGGATACTGATATGCCCGTAGTGGTCACGAATCTTGATAAATTTACCATTTCATATGCTCGAATGACTTCCGAAAAGCATGATGCAGGGCTCCATCGGGATCTGATTTTGCCGGACGCGAAGGATGTGGCAATGAGGATACCGATGCATGTCAGGGATATGCTTGAGAATGAATCCGGAGTGGTTGAGGGCTCTGTCGCATCCACACCCTATGTAAAGAAATGGGGTGACCGGAATATGTTTTTTGCCGAGGTAACGCCGTTCGAGGTCCATGTGAAGCTGGGGCATTTTAACACACTGGTATGGGTGACTGATCTTGCAACAGGAGAGCCAGTGGAGAACGCCAGCGTCAGTATCTATGAGGCCATTCCCGGGAGTCTTCCGGAGACACCCGAAATCATGACCCGGGGCACAACTGATTCCAGCGGCGTCGTTGATCTTGCGGGACTGGAAAAACTGGATCCTGATATGAAACATGTATACCGGTATGACAGGAATCACCCGATCCTGTTTACAAAGGTAGAAAAAGCCGGCGACATGGCTTTACTGCCTATGGATTACAATTTTCTTATGAGCACATACGATGCATCCCACAACACCATATATGCAGTAAATAGGGATCAATACGGGTACGTCCGCTCTTGGGGCACCACTGCCCAGGGTGTGTACAGGGCAGGGGACAATATCCAGTACAAGATATATGTGAGAAATCAGGATAATGAAAAAATTGTTTCAGCTCCAAAGAAAACTTACACATTAAAGGTAATTGATCCCATGAACAAAACAGTTCATGAGGTCAGGGACATTGAGCTGTCGGATTTCGGCGCCTTTGATGGGGAGTTCACAGTCCCTGAAACCGGAGCAGTCGGATGGTACCGGTTTGAGCTGTCTGCCTCCTTTACCCGCACAACATGGGAACCGATGAGGGTGCTGGTAAGTGATTTTACCCCGGCACCTTTCAAGGTAACAACTGATGTAAACGGCAGGGATTTTCAGCCCGGAGATATGATCGATATAACAACGCAGGCAAGGCTTCATGGGGGCGGACCATACACTGATGCCTCAGCAAGGGTAACTGTTACATTGCGAAAAAAGGATTTCACATCAAATGATCCTTCTGCCAGGGGCTTTTATTTTGAGACGAATACCCCTGATACCAGGGATGCACAGACGCTTGTTCAGAAAGAGGGCAAAATTGACGATAAAGGTAATTTTTTAACCACGCTTAAGATTCCGGAAAGCGGTATATATTTCGGGAAACTAGAGATAGAAAGCGCTGTCAGGGACGACAGGGGAAAATATATCTCAGGGAGAACCTCTGCAGGCTATGCAGCAAGAGACAGGTTTACAGGCCTGAGGTCAGACTCGTGGATATTTAAAGAAGGTAACCCTGCCACTGTCGACGCGATTGTTGTCAATCCGCAGGGAAGACCCATCGGGGGAGTACCGATCTCAATAAAGGTTGAACGCCGTGAAACAACGGCATCGAGGGTCAAGGGTGCCGGAAACGCATACCTGACTCAACTGAACACGAAATGGGTGGAAGTTGAAAAACAGGTGATAAAATCCGGTGATGGAGCTGTCCAGTATACCTTTACTCCCGGAAATACAGGTGCATACAGAATTACTGCACTGATAAAAGACTCCAAAGGCAGGGAGCACTGCACCCGGCTTTCAAAATGGGTTGCAGGGAAAAAAATGGTTTTATGGGAGGATAACCATAATAACAGCCTGGATATTGTCCCTGAGAAAAATGAGTACAGGGTCGGCGAGACAGCAAGGTACCTGGTCAAAAACCCATTTCCAGGAGCAAAAGCCCTTATCACTGTTGAAAGATACGGAATCCTGAAACACTGGGTGCAGACGCTTGATACTGCTACCCCTGTAGTAGAATTCAAGGTCGAAAAGGATTTTATACCGGGCTACTACCTTTCCGTATTAGTAATGTCCCCGAGGGTGGAGTCACCGCCCGGAGACGGTGATCTCGATCTTGGAAAACCGGCATTTCGCATGGGGTATGTGCAGGGCACGGTATCCGATCCATACAAGCAGATATCAGTAAAGGTGACACCGGAAAAAGAAACCTTTAAACCGGGAGACAGGGTGCATGTCAGCCTTCATGCGTCTTTACGTAAAAACACAACCGAAAAACCCGTGGAATTTGCAGTGGCAGTACTTGATGAGTCAGTACTGGATCTCTTGAGCGGGGGCACAACCTACTTTGATCCATATAAAGGGTTCTATGAACTGGGTAATCTCGATATGCTCAATTACAGCCTTCTTATGCAGCTTGTAGGACGTCAGAAATTTGAAAAGAAGGGGGCCGATCCCGCGGGCGACGGGGGAGGGGACCTGGGCTTAAGGAACCTGTTCAAGTTTGTGAGTTACTGGAACCCGTCCATCAAGGCGGATGCAAAGGGAAACGCGGCTTTTGAATTTAAGGTCCCGGACAACCTTACCGGATGGCGTGTTCTTGCAATGGCCGTAACACCGGGAGACAGGATGGGTCTTGGCGAGGGACGCTTTAACGTGAACAGGCCGACAGAGATAAGGCCTGTCATGCCCAACCAGATTACCGAAGGCGACAGCTTTGACGCCGGTTTCAGTATCATGAACAGAACCGGTCATGAACGTGACCTGGAGATTACAATTACAGCAGAGGGGGCCATAGAGACCGGGGCCGGAAGCAGCCGGCAGGAGATAACCAGGAAGGTAAATGTTAAGCCGTACAAACGTGTTACCATATGGCTGCCATTAAAGAGCAGGGGAAGCGGGAAGATAAAATTTACTGCCATGGGAGGAGACAGGTTTGACAGGGACGGAACAGTATATGAA
Organism: uncultured delta proteobacterium; assembly: GCA_963815145.1. Lineage (GTDB taxonomy): Bacteria > Desulfobacterota > DSM-4660 > Desulfatiglandales > HGW-15 > JAAZBV01. The sequence goes on along the minus strand of CAWFFS010000027.1, from coordinate 530,790 downwards.
CTTGAAGTACGCAAAATGGCAAGTCTTGAGACTTCGGCTACATATGGTTCAACAGATTCCGAAACAATTACCGAACCTCTCAGTATCCCGGATGGAATACGGACAGATGTGGGAAACGTGTTCATAAATCTGTCTCCTACTGTAATAGGAAACCTTGAAGGCGCATTTGAATACCTGAAGGATTACCCTTACACATGCTGGGAACAGAAAATAACCAGGGCGGTAATGGCATCGCATTATATTAACCTGAAAAAATACATGCCTCCTGACTTTGAATGGAAAGACGCAGGTGAAATACCGGATAAACTGCTGAAACAGGCCGCGGACTACCAGGCCCCAGGCGGGGGAATGGCCTATTATGTCCCTGATGACCATTATGTGTCGCCATACTTAAGTGCATATACAGCGCTGGCTTTCGACTGGCTCAGGGAGCGGGGCTATAATGTGCCTGTTAGCGTCGAAAAAAGGCTTGATGAATATCTGGAAACCATGCTCAGGAAGGATATTGTGCCGGATTTCTATAGCAGGGGAATGGCCTCGACTGTCAGGGCGGTTGCCCTCGCAGCACTGGCAAAAAAGGGCGGGATAACCCTGGATGACCTGCGCCGGTATTATCCTCATGTAAAGGAAATGGATACATTCGGAAAGGCGCATTTCCTTATTGCCGCATCATTGACAGATGGCGCCGAAGAAATGAGAAGGGATGTGTTCAAGATGATTCTTTCTCACGGGGATCAGACGGGAGGAAAATTTATAATAAATGATACGCTGGACGACAGCTACTCAAGGATACTAACATCATCGATAAGGACCAATGCGGCAGTATTGAGTGCCTTTCTTGCCTTTGGAAATACGGAAGAGGGAAAGGCGCTGATAAAGGATATCCCCTTCAGGATGGTGCGATATATCACCCGGACAAGAAAGCAGACCGGGCGGTGGGAAAATACCCAGGAAAATGTCTTCTGCATGAATGCCCTGGTTGAATACAGCAAAATATATGAATCAGTGAACCCGGACATGACGATCTCTGCATCAATAGGAGATGAACCAATCGGAACTGCCGGATTCAAAAATTTGACCGATCCTCCGGTTATACTAAAAAAACCTGTCGGAAAGGATGACCCGGGGAGGCATACAGAAGCGATTATAAAAAAGGAAGGACGTGGAAGATATTATTACAGCACGGGGATATCATTTGCCCCGAAGGAGTTGAGAAAAGACAGTATAAATGCAGGTATCGACATGAGAAGAGAATACAGCCTGGAACGCGACGGCGTGTGGATTCTTTTAAAAAGCCCCATGAAGATCAAAAGGGGCGAACTTGTGAGAGTGGACCTGTATGCTTCCATCCCGGCGGCCAGGAACTTTCTGGTGGTGGATGATCCTGTACCGGGAGGGCTTGAACCGGTAAACAGGAATCTGGCAACAGCCTCGACTGTTGATGCTGAAAAAGCCGGATCGGATTATGCTCAGGATTCGTGGTTCTTCCACTATGGAGAATGGTCATGGTACGGGATGTCCAGATGGAGCTTTTACCATAAGGAACTTCGTCACAATGCAGCGGTTTTTTATTCGGAATATCTGCCTCCGGGCAACTATCATCTGTCATATACTGCACAGGCCATTGCATCAGGAGAGTTTACTGTCATGGCGACTCATTCGGAAGAGATGTATGATCCTGATGTATTCGGAAAGAGTGCACCGGCAATGCTGGATGTGGAAAGATAAAAAGACTGAACCGCCCCGGTGAAATAAAGTCAATACATGTTTCACGGGGTAAACAAAGACGCAAAGGACGCGAAGGTTTTTTTGTTTAAAAACTTTAGATATTTTCCTTGGCGTCTTGAGAGGGACTGATAAAAGTAGGGTGGGGTTTTACACCCAATACTGTTGACTTAAGACACAATACAGCTCCTCTCCCTTGATGGGAGAGGTTGGGTGAGGGTGGCAATATAGAAGCTCCATACATTGTCACTGTTTTCTCCCCCTCCCTTAATCCCTCCCGCAAGGGGAGGGAAATTTTTGCAGACAGATTTATTAAGTCAACAACATTGGGTTTTACACCCCACCGAATATCATTGAGGGATATATATGAAATACATCACTGGTTTTTTTAATAACAGGTCTATAAAGACCGCGGCTGTCATTTTCTCCCTGCTTGCATTCGTCATTATCTGGAAAACCATGGCTGACCTCAAACTCATACCAGAGAGACTTGTCCCAGATGCCACGGATATCAGCAGGATGCGCGTGCTCGATCGCAATTATATTCCGCTGAATATAACCTATCAGAATCAATGGAACACGCATGACTACGTTCCTCTTTATGAAATCCCTGAATTCCTGCAGCAGGCCTTTATAATATCGGAGGATAAAAGATTTTACAGCCACTCGGGAGTTGACTGGCTGGCGCGTTTTAACGCGGTATGGCAGAACCTGAAGGCAATGGACGGGATCAGGGGCGCAAGTACAATCACGGAACAGGTGGTCAAGATGATGCATCCCAGGAAAAGGACCCTCTGGTCCCGCTGGCTGGAGGGTTTTGAAGCCCGGATACTGGAAAGGTTTTTCTCAAAATCCGAAATACTGGAATTTTACCTCAACGAAGTCCCCTACGCATCGAACAGGCGGGGTGTTGTTCAGGCTGCCAGGTTTTATTTTGACCGTGACCTTGATACCCTGAGCAGAAAAGAGATCCTTTCACTTGCTGTCATGGTCAGGGCGCCTTCAAAATTTGATCTCCGGAAAAACAGAAACAGGGTAAACGGGCGTATAACATGGCTGGCCGGGCTTTTTCTTGAACAGGGGCTGATAGATAAAAATACATCCGAAGAGATCATGAAGGAGAAAATACATCTCAGGAATTCGGATCTTCCTGTTGATGCAGGTCATTTTGTGGATTTTATCTTCAGTAAAAACAGCGGATCATTTAATAATGCAGATGGAGAGATAGTCACAACCCTTGATTCATCCATACAAAAAAAGGCAAAGACCATCCTGGATAACCAGGTGAAAACCCTTTCTAAAAAGGGAATAGATAACGGCGCAGTCCTGGTTGTTGACAACAGGACGCGGGAAGTCATGGCATGGGCTGTAAGCGGAAAAAGGTCCGCAGATATACCAGGAAGCTGGATCGATGCAGTAACAACACCACGCCAGCCCGGCTCCACACTTAAACCCTTTGTATATGCCCTGGCTATAGAAAAGGGATGGTCCGCTGCTACTATTATCGATGACTCGCCACTTTCGGAGCCTGTGGGAACAGGGCTGCATACATATAACAACTACAGCAGGGTAAACTACGGGAAACTTCCATTGAGACAATGCCTTGGAAATTCTCTTAATATACCTGCTGTGAAGGCGCTCCAGTTTGTCGGTGTTGAGAATTTCCTTTCAACACTGCACGGCCTTGGAATGCAGAGCCTTCGGCAGGAACCGGATTTTTATGGTGACGGGCTTGTACTTGGAAACGGGGAGATTACCCTGTTTGAACTCGTGCAGGCATATTCAACACTCGCCGACAGGGGAGTTTATTCTCCCCTTAAGGTCATCCTGAATAAAACCCCGGGCATAGAAGAATACCCTGTCAGGATTTTTTCCCCTGAAGTAACCTCGCTTACAGGAAATATCCTGTCCGATTCAAGCGCAAGAAGGCTTGAGTTCGGTTCCGGAGGGGTGCTTAATTTTCCTGTCCAGACTGCTGTAAAGACCGGTACTTCAAATGACTACAGGGATGCCTGGGCCGTGGGATACAACAATGACTATACAGTGGGGGTGTGGATGGGAAACCTTGACCGTACGGCCATGGACAGGATCACCGGTGCCAAAGGTCCAGGGATTGTGCTCCGGTCAATATTTGCCGAACTCAACAGAAATCATGACACAAAGCCCCTTTACCTGAGCCCTAAACTTGTTCAGGAGGATGTATGCAGGGATACAGGCCGGCCCGCAGATGGAAAATGCCTCTCATACAGCGAATGGTTTGTTCCCGGATCTAAACCTGTCACTGTTGCAGATAATTCGACCACCTCGAAAGAAAAGATAGAAATGCTCCAGCCATCCCCAGGGTTAAGGCTTGCTATGGACCCGCGCATACCTGATGATCACGAATCATTTTTATTCAGGCTGTCGGATGTTAAGGGTAAATCAAGGATTGAATGGTATGTGGATAACAAGCTGAAAGCGATAACAAAGTCGGGAGATTATCTATGGCCGATGAGCAAGGGAAATCATAATGTAATGGCAAAGATATTTTCTGCAGATGAAAAACAGGAATCAAAAACTCAGGCTGTTGCGTTTTTAGTGAAGTAGGGTCGGGATTTATTCCCGACCGGTATTTGCATCATCTGTATCGTAGAGACAAGGCATTCCCTGTCTCTACACTGCCGGGCAAGAATACCTCTATCTTCCGAAAAATCATTTTTCTCACTTATTTCATTCTATATTCATATTATTTTCATATGCAGGCTTTATTATTGTCTCAAACACTCAGACAAGGGAGAATGCTATGAAGATAATGAATACACTCAACGAGTCATATATCGGTCAAATTCAAGTCAAATATGGTCCTGACATGCTGATTGTCCCTGGCGTAAGAATTGTTGTAAGGGATTCTGCCGGAAGAATACTGCTGGTGAAAAGGGTTGATGAAAAAGCATGGGAAATACCTGCAGGCCGTGTAGAGCCGGATGAAAGCATTACTGAAGCAGCAAGGCGTGAGGTATTCGACATAACAGGCCTGAGTGTCGGCTCATTAAAACCTTTTGCCTATTATTCGGACCCCATATATCAATTGGTATCCTCCGATGGAGAAAAGGTTCAGCAGTATACAATGGCATTTTTAACAGAAGACTATTCGGGAGGGCTTCTGAAATCAACCGGCGAAATATCCGATATGGGTTTTTTCTCTTTAAATAATTTACCGGAAATAAATGAGGCGGATATTGAAACCATCCAGGATCTGTTCAGGTACCAGGGTTCAATTATTTTAAAATAGTAAAGCGCATAGATACTTTATTCGTCATTCCCCGGCTGGACCGGGGAATCCAGTTGTTTTAGATCGTAGTATTAATCATTAATAATTTTTCAATAAGCAGCTACAGCCTTAATTAAAACATCTCCATATAAAATGAAAATTTCAAAACGCCATCAAACCGTCCTGATTTTTTTACTTATTTTTGTTTTACACACATATTGCCACGCAAATGAAATAGAAGAAAAATTTATATATGCAGGACTTGTCGATATTCATACTATTGATAAATCAATAAAAGTAGACCTCGTAAATTCTGACCCTGATAAAAACTTTTTCCGGGAGAATTATTACAATGGCCTGAATAAAGCCTATCTTCGCAGGGAAGTTGCCGAAAAATTATCATCGGCACAAAAGTATCTCAAATCCGAGTTCCCTGAATATTCCATTTTAGTTATGGATGCTGCTCGTCCAAGAGCTGTTTCTCGGCGTATGTATGATAGAATGAAGGGGACTAAATTTGAAAAATTTGTCGCCAACCCGGACAGAGGATCAATGCATAATTATGGTATAGCTGTTGATGTAACTATCGTGGACAATACCGGAAAAGAAATAGATATGGGGTTCACTCCTTTTTACAAAAGCGATTTTTCAATTTATCTGGGGTACGCAAACCTCAAAATATTTGGTCTCAGTCAAAGACAAAAAGAGAATAGAAACCTTTTATTAAGTGTGATGAAGAAGGCAGGGTTTCTCCCTTTGAGTTACGAATGGTGGCATTTCAATGGAATGCCAAAGGATGTGGCTCGGGAAAAATATCAAATTATTGAATAGGTCTATTTAAAAGCAATATTTCATAATTGTTACTATATGGCTCCTAAAAAAGCTGTGAGACTTAAGTCGTAAATTTGGATAAAATGATAAAAAAAATAATAATAACAGCGACTGTCTTTGTTGTATTGCCAGCGGTAGGAGCGGTTTTATATTTTCATGGATACTGGCGTTTTAATTACCCCGATAGCAGTGAATATCCAGTTCGAGGCATTGATGTTTCTCGTCATCAGGGTGAAATTGACTGGAAGAAAATAAAGGAAGAGGGCATTAGTTTTGTATTCATAAAAGCCACAGAGGGAGGGGATTATAAAGATCCTGCATTCAATCGAAACTGGAAAGGGGCGTCAAATGCCGGTTTATTAAAAGGCGCGTACCATTTTTTTACATTTTGCAAATCAGGAATTGAACAATCACAAAATTTTATAAATACAGTACCTTTTGATTATGATTCCTTACCCCCTGTTGTTGATTTTGAATTTGATGGGAACTGTGAAAAACCGCCTGAAAAGGCTATGGTAGTGAAAGAACTTCTTATCTTCATCAGAGAGGTGAAAGAAAAATATAAAAAACTCCCTATAATATACGTCACATATGATTCTTATAATCGGTTTTTAAGAGGCGAAGTTTTAGACTGTTATATATGGATCAGAGATATATTTTCCACGCCCGCCATACGTGAAGATAAAAAGTGGACATTCTGGCAACACTCCAGTCATGACCGGATTAAAGGAATAAATGGTCCGGTGGATTTAAATGTTTTCTTTAAAAAGAAAATGTCTGATTTAAAAAATTTATAATCTCCATCAAAATTATCATTCGCTTTTCATTCTGTGAACTATGAACTTGCTTTTTATTCAGAGGTGCAATAAAATCTTACCAGTAAGACAATTAACTGGAGGTAAAATTGGATAATATTTCAACTACAAAAATGTCCTCAAAGGGGCAAGTTGTTATCCCGGAAAATATAAGAAAGCAATTGAACCTAAAGACTGGTTCTAAATTTATTGTAGTCGGTGAAAAGGATGTTATCATTCTTAAAAACATTGCACCTCCATCTCTTGATGAGTTTAGCAGTCTTATTGCAGAGGCGAGAAAGAAAGGGAAAAAAGCAGGCATTCAAAAAAATGATATCAATGATGCCATATTAAAGGTCAGGGGCAAGAAAAAATGAAAGTTATCCTTGATACGAATGTGTTCATATCAGGGATTTTTTTACTGGTCCTCCATCACAAATTCTCAAAGCCTGGGAGAATCGTTATTTTCAAATTGTAATTTCCAAAAATATTCTTGCTGAATACCAGCGTGTTGCAGAATCTCTTTCCTATAAATTTCCTTCAATCGATATTCTTCCAATCATTGAATTATTTACTGTTCACTGTGAATTCGTCGATACCCATGGCGTCAATATTTCAGTATGCGAGGACCAGGATGATGATAAATTTATTGAATGTGCTGTCGCCAGTAAATGCAAAATTATAATCAGTGGTGATAAGCATTTATTAAAGCTTACCGGATATGATGGTATTGATGTCCTAAGACCAAAACAATTTTTGGACGAATACCTATAAATTATTATTAGCATTATTTATGCTTATCCTTGATTGTTTTTGAATTAATATTTAAAATCGGGCAGCTTCACTCAAACAAAACAATTATCTTTAAATAATTTCAAATATACTACCTGCTATTTTTCTGTCAAAGGATGCGATATGGAAAAAATTGTAATTTATCCAGCATCGTTAAAGAAGTAACTCATGTAGCTTTAAATAAGTTAGTTGAAGGGAAACAGTTAATCGGATCTGATAAATGTCATTAAAATTTGAGTGGAATGAAAATAAATCCATACTTAATCTAAGAAAGCATGGTATTGATTTCAGGGAAGGTAAAACAGTTTTTAACGATCCATTTACCATTACAATCGATGATCCGAATCATTCGGATATAGAAGAACGATATATTGATATCGGCATCTCGGTGAAAGGGCGGATTTTAGCTGTAGGTATACTGAACGGAATTATAATATTCGAATAATTGGATGTCGAAAGGCAACTCGATTTGAGATAGAACAATATGAAAAACAATAAAAAAGAATTTAACGAAAATAACATGAAAGATGAATACGATTTTTCAAAAGGAGTTAGAGGAAAACATTATAAGGCCTATCGTGAGGGACATGCAGTCATTGTAAATAAAGACGATGGCACCAAATCGATTCAGTATTTCAAAGAAGAGGATGGGGCTGTTATGCTCGACCCGGATCTAAGAGCCCACTTTCCTACTTCGGAATCGGTAAATAAAGCACTCCGCGCCCTCATATCACAACATTAAATATAAAAATCATGCAGTGCCATGGCATTTGCTCAGGCCGGGCCTTCTTTATTGTCTGATGAATATATAACTTGAAAGCTGAAGCCAGGGCGAAATGGCATTACATTCGTTCCTATGCAGATTGCTTTACTTGATAAATCAATGAAAGCTGATCTCGTTAAATCTGATCCTGGTAAAAACTTTTTTTAAGGGGAATTTTTATCATGGTTTCGGGCAGCTTATCCTTGATTGTTTTTGAATTAATAGTTAAAATCGTGCCGCTTCACTCAAACAAAACAATTATCTTTGAATATTTTCATATATACCACCGGCTATCTTTCAGTATAACATTAAAAATGTAAAGATAGCCGGATCTAGTGAATAACTTGTTATGCCAGTATGAAAGTGATAACCTATGCATCCACATGTGTTTTTAGATAGCTTTTGGAGGCCAGATATTAAAAATCAGGTTTTTGTTGCTATGCCGTTTGGTGGAAAATTTGATACTAGATTCAAAACCATTTATGAGCCGGCCATCTGCGCAGTTGAGTTGATTTCGCATTCTAAAACAAATCCTATCAGAAAACAAAAATTAAAGGCTTATCGGGTAGATAATAATAAAACAGGAGACTCAATACTTACGGAAATAATGGATGGGGTCGCACATTCTACCATTATTTTAGCTGACATTTCAGAATATGGTCGTTGGGCGGATGAGGAAGGTAATCTTCGGACTACACCAAATGGTAATGTTATGTACGAAGTTGGACTCGCCCTATCGTGTAGGAATCAAACTGAGGTGTTATTAATAAAAGACATTAAAGATAAAGGAAGAGTACTATTCGATGTATCGACAATCCCCCATTTGCTAATAGACTTTTCCGAACCTGAAAATTCCAAAGCTCAGCTTTCAATGGCGATACGAGACCGCATAAACGAAAGAGATTTGACAAAATCAATACGCCTGCAAATTGCATTATCTTCATTGTCGCAAAGTGAAATAAGAATTATCAGAGCTAACAAGAAAAATAGTTTGATCGGATGGGAAGAAGGAAAGGTAAGTTTTACAATTAATAATGGCTTGCCACGTCTACTCGAAAAAGGAATATTAAGATATTATGGTATTCACAATGAAAAACAAATACCTTTATATGTGTGGACTGATTTTGGGAAAATAGTCTGTAATTTATTACCTGAGATTCCTGAGGACAAAACTCAGATTGAAACTGTTTAGGCATAACAAACACGGGAGCCCAAACACCGTGCCGCGTGATTATGATGTTATGGGAATGGAGATAAAATGGTAAAAAAATGGATTCATATAACTGACTCTTTGGGTGACCCATGGATTTTACCAATTTGGTCTGCTGTTCACGATGCAGTCGAATCTGGAAAAGTTTCTCCATTACAAAATGGAATTAGATCACAACTTGGTTTATCGATATCTACACGTTTAGATATGCTTCCAAGGATAGTTCGCAGAATAAACAGCGAAGTAAATGAGATCTATACATTGGTGAAAAATCACGATGGTGAAAATGTTTCAACGTCATATTCAGAAGGATATGCATTCAATATAGACAATAACCTAATATACAATTTACTGACTGATATTGACTCTTTATTTTTTGAGCTAAATTCGGTTTGCGAAATAATGACAAATCTTTTTTATGAGCTTTATACTAATGTTGGCAGGCAAATAAAAAGGAACGATGTCGGGAAAAAAATTAAAGAAATCATTGAGGCTACTGGTAATTCTAGTATTTGGTTTCAAAATCTAGTCAGCCATAGAAATTTTTTTATACATGAGGCAGCGCCCTATTTTGCTGTCGATATTACAAATGGCTCAGGTAACTTCGATTTGCTCATCATGAAGGAAAACATAAAAACATTTGAGGATAAATCGAAATATATCAATATGTCAGAACTTGGTGCTATAATTGAAGGCTTTAAAGTTGCGAAACCTATAATCCAAAAACATTTAATCAGTATATACAAAGAATTGCCATAACATCTATATCAAGCCGACTTGGCAAAAAACCACCAAGCCGCTTATACAAGGCGGGTTGCACAAAACATTATGGAAATAGAAATATCAATCAACAGGTCCCCGGATATTGAAAAGCTCATTCTTTTATTTCAACAAGCCGGCTGGCATGATAAAACCGATATGGCCAGAATCAAATTAATGGTCCAAAACTCAGATATCATTGTCACTGCCTGGGGCAATGATGAGATGATTGGTTTCGCCAGGGGCACAACAGATTATACATTTAATGGACAAATAAATAATGTCGTAGTTGATAAAGAATACAGAGGGCAAGGCATTGGCAAAAAACTCATCCGTAAAATTCTGGAAAGCACTGACAAAGTCACATATATTTTAAGAGCAGATCCTGACAATATTAATTTCTATAAAAGGCTGGGTTTTGAAAAAGCTGATTTGGCTGTTATTTATAAAAGGAAGCAGTGATATACAAGATATACTTAGAGGTTTAAATAATTGCGAATAAAATAGGCTGTCATGCAGGACACGTGATTCCAAAATTCGGTGGGGTATAAAATCCAATACTGTTGACTTAAGAAAAACAGGCAGATATGTCGACTCAATCGTCATCCCCGCGAAGGCGGGGATCCATTTTATGTATTTGAAAACAAAAGCAAATAGATTCCCGCCTTCGCAGGAATGACGCACTATAAAGCTTAACTCAACAACATTGGGTATAAAACCCCACCCTACTGCTTTCAAGGATTTTTGTAGGGTAGCATTTTATATGCCACCAAGGATAAAAGCTCTGATTTAACGCAAATAATAAATTCGTTGTGTATAGATGTCGGATTATCATCTACAGTGACCAGGCAAATGCCGCCTGGAAAGAGATTCTCAACGTTATTGCTGTCGTTAAAATCTGAAATGGAATAGGTGGCATATGCTATTTATCCATTTAGGAAATGTTTCCTAAATGGATAAATAGCAGCATCAGAAATAAAAAGCCGGGCTGAAATAATTCCTATTTGGGGAATATGCCAATGCTGGCAAAATCCCCAAATAGAAAAATAAAATCAAAATTGATTTGTAATAATAGCAGGTTATTGAAATTGCATGGTCCCCAAATATCAATCGAAATAGGTTTCTAATCATTCGCTTCTCAAGACTACGGGGTGTTCCCCATAGGTGCTTGTTACGAAAACTTCGGTAGGGCTTGTGAGTTAGCCATTAAAAGGAAATCAATGAAACATATCATGGAATTTAAAAATCTGGCGACAAATAATCTTTCTGAGACAGAGAAGATTTTAAAAGATGGTAATCTTGTAGTTGACGACTCAGTATGCAAAATTGCTCTCATGGGATCAAGAGGACTGTTGGGTGGATTCCGCCCGGATTCGGATATTGATCTCGGCCTTATATTACATCCCGGGTTTGCACCCAATGATAACACATGCAGAAAAGCAAATGAATTAACCCTATCCAAATGGAAAGGTGGTATTGAGCTGGATACTGCCATAGTCTTTGATAAAATGGGCTGCGGGCTACCATGTTACGAAAAACAAAAATTCGACCCGGCCTTATGTAATCATGGAAAAGACTGTGTCGGCTTGTTCAAAATACAAAAAGGCTTTTCCGGATTTGTTCCTGCCATCGGATTAGAGGTGAAAAATATATATCCGATCCTGATTATCTGGGATGCCGGAGATTTACCTTTTAACAATCTGCTACAGGCGAAAGCCTGGAACCAGACTGCCCCTGAGCAGCGCGTGTACGAGCGCCAGGGACTGCTAAATCGCTTGACGAATAATAAAAGCAACACTACAGTATCACTATTATGAGAACAGAAATCGTAACAACACTAAAAAGAGAAGCAACGCGAATCTTATCAGATCTTCGTGAAACTCGTGAACCGATTTTAATTACGGAACATGGGAAACCCTCCGCTTATCTCGTAGACGCTGAAGACTATGAATTGATGCAAAATCGAATGCAAATTCTTGAAGGGGTTGCTCGCGGCGAACGTGCTGTTCTGGAAAATAAAACAATTTCAAAAACCAACGCCAGAAAACTCATGGGGAAATGGCTCGATTAATCTGGGCCGAACCAGCCCTTAAAGATTTAGAAGAGATTGCAGAATATATTGCTTTAGATGATATTTCCGCTGCCAGGAGGCCTGTTTCAAAAGTTTTTGAAGCCATGGAAAAGCTTGAAAAATTTCCTGATTCCGGAAGGAGGCCTCCTGAGTTGAAACGAACATAATATCGAGAAAAAATTGTTGAACCTTGTCGCATTTTTATCGTATGGAAAGGAATCTGTTTTCGTTCTCTACGTAATGCGTGGAGAGCGTAAACTTCGAAATTACATATTGTCTGAACGTAATAAATTGCGCTAGCCTTTTAATAAACCAGCCCAGAATAAGTTTCGAAATTACAGATAGGTAAATATCTTTTTAAGACTTTGTTTTACATTCATTTGGTCGGATTTAGAGAGTTGCCCGATTTTTCTAATAATGAATCTATTATCGAGAGTAAATATTTTCATTCTTACAACTGAGGGTGCAGTTAAGCCGGATTGTTTTTTATCTTTAATAGGTATATCCAGCGGCCATGGATCATTTTTTTGACTTGTTATCATTGAAAGAACTGAATGTTCAATGACAGCATTAAAATCTGTTTTCTGTGACAATACAAGCGCTGGCCGTCTTTTAGTTCCGGAAGAATCGGTAAATGGGAATGGAACAACTACAACATCAAATGGTTCATAGATCATTGTATGCGTCCTCATCATTTTGGGAGTTCCATTCGCTTAGAGTAGGAACAAGAGCAGAACTAAACTCAATGTCAATTGATCGTGCTTTACGTACTTTAACTGCTTCATTTTCTATATCAAAGGCGATTACATCACCTGCTTTGAGATTAAGTTTTTTTCTCACAGCTTCAGGAACAGTAGCCTGATATTTTTTAGTAAGTTTACTGACAGCTGTTTGCATAATATCTCCTTTTATGTAATATTGTAATACGGTAATACTAGCACGACAGGTAATATATCGCAACCTGAAATATCACGAAACAAATAAAAGCAAGGGCCGTTATATCGGGGAAATAGTCCTGCAATTTGAATATAAAGGTGAAAAGGGGCCATTTTTTGGCTGGCTCCATATTGACCCTCAGACTCTGCAAAGACAGGCGGAAATTAAAAACTGGGAAACCGAAATATTATACCAGGGTAAAGATGGGGAATATCTGGCACGTCTAACCTATAAGTAGTTTAAATAGACTATTTTGACAAAAAAACCATGATAGGCTATGGTACAAATATGCAAACTATTTGGAATAACATAAGAAATTTGATAGCAAGAGGAGTTAAGGATTTCCGAACACTGCTACGATGAACTTGCAGAGGATGGTCTTACAGTTCGGGAGATTTTGGTAGGAGAAGAAAATGAAAAAAAGAAATCGTACAAAAATGGTTTGTGAAGGTCAATTTGCTGCTGAAGTTGACGTAAAGCTAATTGAAACAGATGAAGGATGGTCTCCATATCTTTCATTTGAGGATGCTTATAAACTCGATGATGTGCGAGATGCATTGCGCAGGGGAGACCTCGAAACAGCGACAAGACTTGCTCGTGTATTCAAATTGACGCCAGAAATTAAACCAACCGACCCGGAAAACAAATCGTTTCAGCCGGACTCTCACTAAAACTTGGGCACTGAACTCGCTGTTGAAAAAAATATGGAAATCAACATCTCGAAATTTAAAATAGAATCATATGAAAAAGTTCTGGGCTTATGGGAACAGTGTGAAGGTATAGGTCTGAGTGATTCCGATTCAAAGGAAAATATCCAACTTTATCTGGATAGAAATCCCGGAATGAGTTTCATTGCGGAACTAAACAATCAATTGGTCGGAGCTGCTCTGTCCGGCCATGATGGTCGAAGAGGTTATTTACATCATTTAGCTGTTTCCCCAAATTATCGTAATCAGGGGATTGGCAGGATGCTTGTAAACCGGTGCCTGGAAGAACTTAAAGATAGTGGCATATTAAAATGCCATATACTTATGTTCAATAATAACTGTACCGCATTAAAGTTCTGGGAATCAATAGGCTGGTCATACAGGAATGATATCTGTATAATATCCAAATTTATTGATTCAGGGGGAAAATGAACTGGCATGGCATCCCTTTTTTAAGCACTACTGCCATCCACTGCGAGAGCATAATAAAATATTGCGGTGAATAATAGCTACCAGCAGTAAAGAGAAACAAAAAGCAGATGAATCGTAAGGTAATTATAAGGAACGAAACCGAAGCCGATGTGAGTGCGATAACCGGGGTGACAGTGGCAGCCTTTAAAACTTTGAAGATCAGCAGGCACACTGAGCAGCTCATCATCGAGGCACTACGCGCAGCCCGTGCCCTCACTGTATCGCTCGTAGCAGAACTGGATGGCCGCGTAATAGGCCATGTTGCCTTTTCTCCGGTGACCATCTCGGACAACACCAGGAACTGGTACGGTCTTGGACCTGTCTCCGTGCTGCCGGAGTATCAGCGGCAGGGCATTGGCAAAGCCCTGATACGTGAAGGGCTGGCACGGCTGAAAGATATGAATGCACGGGGATGCTGTCTTGTGGGACATCCTGATTACTATAGAAAATTCGGATTCAAAAACACGCCGGGGTTTGTCTACGAGGGAGTGCCGCAGGAATTCTTCTTCGCACTATCTTTTGACGGGCCTACTCCACAGGGGAGCGTAGCTTTCCATGAAGGATTTAACATTGAAAATGAAAAAAAGATACATTGAGGAATGAATATGAAAACCATTATTAAACTGAACTGCCTGTTTTTGATTCTCTTTTTAATTACTGTTACAGTATCGTATGCTAAAAATAATCTTCAGATAATGAAGCCCACGATAGCAGGTTCAGGAAGAATCTCTGACAGGCATCTCGAAGAAATCAGCGGGATAGCTGTTTCCCGCATCAATAAAGACATACTCTGGGTTCTTAATGACAGCGGGAACAGCCCCTCTGTTTATGCGCTTAATCCGGCAGGAAAACTTATTTGCACTGTGGATATCAAGGGTGTATCAAATAACGACTGGGAAGATATAGCATCCTTCGAGTATGGGGGAAAGCCGTATATCCTTATTGCTGATATTGGCGATAATTTCGCAAAGCGGAGTAAATGTTTTTTACACTTTGTCGAGGAGCCTGATCTCAAAAACTTTAAGGAGAATTCTTCCCTGTCCATAGCCCCTTCGTGGAGTATCACCTATACATATGAGGACGGTCCAAGGGATTGCGAGTCTGTTGCAGTTGATACTGTGAATGAGAAAATATTACTGCTGAGTAAAAGAAATGTTCCGCCTGTTCTTTATGAACTGCCCTTAAAAAAAGATAAACATGCTGTGGCAAAAAGACTTACGGAAATAGTTCCTCTTCCGCAAAGAAATGATGAAATAATGGATTTTGGAATAAAGACAAACCAGCCCACGGGCATGGATATTTCGGCTGATGGTTTGTCTGCTGTTGTATTAACCTATGGCAATGCGTTTTATTACACAAGAAAACCGGCTGAAGAATGGCAGGATGTTTTTAAAACCAGCCCTAAGGAAATAATAGTTCCCCATATGCAGCAGGCCGAGTCAATCTGTTTCAGCAGGGACGGGTCAAGTATCTATATCACAACAGAACAGCTTCCGGCGCCATTGTATAAAATTGATATAGAAAAATTGGGAAAGTGAAGGTGTTATTGTTTGAGAAATTCACAGATTTCATCCATAGCCCTTCTTGCCTCAGGGAACATTGGAGAAAAGGCCGGGTAGCAGTGGCACATTCCCTTTTCAACAGCAGCCCTAAAGCAGATCACTTGCAAGATCTGCCAGTTCGGACCTCTCGCCCTTTTGGAGGGTGATGTGTGAATAGATCTTCTGGCCCTGCATCTTTTCTATGAGATAACTCAGGCCATTGGAATGCCTGTCAAGGTAGGGGTGGTCTATCTGGAAGATATCACCGGTAAATACTATCTTTGTGCCTTCCCCTGCACGGGTGATAATGGTCTTTACCTCATGGGGGGTGAGGTTCTGCGCCTCATCCACAATAAAAAATATCTTAACGAGGCTTCTTCCCCTGATATATGAAAGCGGGGATATCACAAGCTTTTCGGATTCAAGATATTCCTTTATCCTCTTGTTGTCTTTATCGGTCAGGTCAAACTGGTTCTGGATAACCCCCAGGTTATCATAAAGCGGCTGCATGTACGGGTCCAGTTTTGATCTGATGTCTCCCGGCAGATAGCCTAAATCCTTATTACTCAAAGGAACCACGGGCCGGGCCAGGAACATCTGCCTGTATTGGCGGTGGTTTTCAAGTCCCGCTGCCAGCGTTAGAAGTGTCTTGCCTGTTCCGGCTTTTCCCGAGAGGGAGACAAGTTTAATGTCCCTGTTTAACAGGGCATCAAGGGCAAAGATCTGTTCCGCATTCCTGGGGGTAATACCGTACACTGTCCGCTTATCAACACGCCTGATTTTCTCAAGAGACGGATCATATACACCTAGCGCGGATTTCCTTCCGTTCTTAAGGATAAGAAACTCATTGGGCATAAGACCTGTTTTAAGGTCGAGGGAGGCAGGATCAATTTCATAGGGTTTCTGATACATCTGATCAATGAGTGCAGATGATATTTTCTCTTCGACTCTCAGTCCTTCATAGAGCGCAGAAACATCCTTTACATGGTCTGTCGTATAATCCTGTGCCATCAGATCGACTGCTTTGGCCTTCATGCGGAGATTTACGTCCTTTGAGACAAGTATAACCTGCTTTGACGGGGTCTTTTTTGAAAGATGATAGCAGATATTAAGGATATGATGATCCGGTTTCTGCGGGGAGAAATTGAGTTTAAGATCCGGATGAAATTCCTGTTCCAGTTTTATCATTATTTTACCGTGTCCGTCCCCGATCTCGACACCGGTTTCAAACATCTGATCACCGCTAAGGCCGTCAAGGTTGCGAAGGAATTCACGCGCATGATAGTTAAGTGAGGAATTGCCTTTTTTAAACTGATCCAGTTCCTCAAGAACTGTTATGGGAATAACAATATCATTTTCTTCAAAATTATAGATACAGGAGCTGTCGTGAAGGATTACGTTGGTGTCCAGAACAAATAACTTCTTTTTCCTTTTAATCATTCAATTTCCTTTATTACATATTCTATCTTTAGACAATAAATTCCAAACCTGATATTTTATTAAAAAATGATTGTTAGTCGAATATTAGAAGCCGATAGGAGATATCTTGTACCATAAAAAAATATCATATACAATAAGTTGTAAATAGTATTGATTTAAATTGCATCAGGTCAAAAGCATGGATTCAAGATGTAAAAGAAATGATCAGGGAGTTTCCCGAATGCCGTTGATAATTCCTGAGGACAGCCGTAATTATTCAGGATCCCACAGTGAAAAGATGCACGTACATTCGAGAAACATTGCGGTTTTAGTGCCTATCCAGAAACGAGAAATTTTGGAGAAGGTCAAGGAACGCGAAGATTGTAACCACAGGAATACATAGAAGTATTTCGAGGATTACAATCTGAGTGCGACGCAGAGATTCTTCAAAAGGGCCGTTTCTGGATTGGCACTAATTAACACTCCCGATGTTAGCCGGACATTATTAAAAGATGAGAAAAAGATGAAAATAATCAAACTGTATTTAACCCGCTATCATCGTAATCATCCATGCCGGAAGTAGAGTTCTTATAACCTGTAACAGGTTTCCTGACGAAAAAATTATTCATCCTGCCAAATGGTAGGAAAGAGACCCGAATCCTACCGATCGGTAGATAATTTTTCATTTTATTAGCCTGTGATTAAATCGTGATTTTTTTATCTCAAACTGAAAAATGTATTTTTTTAAAAAATAATCAATACAGTTAAGTTATTTGTGCAGCAAGGTTTTTGGAATCATAAGGCCTGTCATGACATATCAGTTCCATATCTTCGAAACCGCCTTTCACCCGCCCTTATTCATCTTTGGTATGCATATTGCAAATACCAGTTATTAAACACACTGATTTAATGATAAAAATAATACAATTAATACCTATTATGACTGTGGTGGCATTGTTTCTGTAAGGACTATTGCCAGGATTGGTGAAAAGTAACTTTTAACTTAATAAAGAAAGGAGGTCGTTAATTTAACTCAATTTATCCGCAAAACGCGGAAACTTAAAAAGTAATTTTGTTTTGTGTTCTAGTACCTCTCCTAATGAAACCCTCCCCAATTTCGGGGAGGGTTTCTTGTTATGACCCCTACTTTATGAAAGACATCTCTTTTCAAACTATAAAACCCCTGCTAAAATTACAATTCCTGATCAGGAAATAAAGATAGATCTTTTATTGTTATGCAAAAAAATATGAGGAGCGAATAAAATAGGCGCAAGACACAGGGCTCAAGGCGTAAGGATAAACACTATATACAAAACCAGTTTTATTCTCGGTCAATCATGACTTACACATAAATACCAAAACCTGAAGATATAAGGTGAAAAAAATGGGAGACATGTTGAAAAACAGGGTGGCAGTTATAACAGGAGCAGGCAACGGCCTTGGCCGTGCCGAGGCAATAGCCATGGCTGCCCAGGGGGCTAAAGTGGTTGTAAACGATCTGGGGACCAGCCACGACGGCAGGGGTGCATCATCAGAAGACGCGGACAGGGTTGTAGATACCATTAAAAAGGCCGGCGGAGAAGCGATCGCAAACTATAACAGTGTTATTTCGGAGGAAGGGGCAAAAAACATCATTCAAACAGCCATTGATAACTACGGCCGCCTGGATATTCTTGTAAACAATGCGGGAATTATACGCAATGAAGTGATCTGGGCAATAAAAACCGAGGACTGGGATGCCATGATAAAGACACACCTTTACGGGACATTTTTCTGCACAAGGTCTGCGACTGCAACAATGAAGAAACAGGGTTATGGAAGGATTGTCTGTACATCTTCCCATATAGGGTTTGGCTTTTTCGGGCAGGCAGCATACTCATGCGTAAAGGAAGGTATAGTAGGTTTTGCGAGGACAGTGGCAAGGGACATGGGACAGTTCGGAACAACATGTAACATCATACGCCCCCTCGCAGCCTGGCGGGGCATAGAAGATAAACAGGGTATCATGGAAGAAAACAGGCCTGAAGATGTTGCCGCCTTTGTTACCTACCTGGCCAGTGAACAGGCCGGAAACATAAACGGCTGTATCTTTGAGGTATTCAGGAACAGGGTGGGCATATTCACAGAACCTCAACCCCTTGAGCAGGTCCTCTGGAAGGACGGCCGCTGGACCCCCGAGGAATTCTCCCGGGTAATGCCCGAAACACTTACAAGGGGAAAGGAAAGGGAAAAATATCCGAAGACCCTGCCCTATATCTTTGATATGTAGAAATATTATTGACATAAAAAAATATACTGTTATATTCTTCACAAAAAAGGCACGAAGCCTTATTAAAAATCGTAGCATCAAATAATGAAAAATTCAGCCACGAAGGCTTTTAGGAATTTATGATTCCAGAAAAAGTTTTTGTGGCTTTTTTATTTTTATATTCAGCACTGCGCCTTACTTCAGTATGAATACAAAATAAACCATGGCATAGCTCGTAAGAACGAAGCCGGGTTATTTTAAGCGAAAGGATTAATGAATTGCATATCTCTGAAGGAATTCTTACTGCACCCGTGCTGCTTTCAGGGGCAGCCCTTACAGTTGCCGGAACAACGATCGGTCTCAAAAAGATAGATTACGACAGCATTCCGCAGGTTGCCATACTCTCGGCAGGATTTTTCGTCGCATCACTTATTCATGTGCCTGTGGGGCCAAGCAGCATACACCTTGTTTTGAACGGGCTCGTGGGCATATTTCTGGGCTGGGCCGCCTTTCCTGCTATCCTGGTAGGCTTGTTGCTCCAGGCCATACTGTTTCAGTATGGTGGATTTACTACTCTTGGCGTTAATACGCTGAACATGGCCCTTCCGGCAGTTGTGTGCTACCTTGTGTTCGGGCGGGCGGTCAAAGGTAATAATGTTATAGCATCATCTATTGCATCCTTTTTATGCGGATTCGGAGCGGTGTTTTTAAGCGCTATTATGGTCGCGTTTTCTCTTTATTTTACAGGGGAGCAATTCCTGACGGTCGCCAAACTCATTGTGCTGGCCAATCTTCCAATAATGCTGATCGAAGGGATAATTACCTTTTTCTGCATAAGGTTCCTGAAAAAAGTAAAACCGGATATTCTGGAGGCGGTTTATGAAAACCAGTGAAAAAAGATCAAAGAGAAATAAAAAATACAGGCTTTTTACTGCACTCACATTTATGTTTGTTTTCTTTTTTTATGTTTCCACGGCCTATGCCCACAAGGTCTACCTGTTCGCATGGGCCGAAGGGGATATGATCCATACTGAAAGTTATTTTCCCGGAAATATAAAGGTCAAGAATGGAACTGTAAAGGTCTTTGACATGCAAGGAAAAGAGCTTGTGAGCGGTAAGACCGATGAGAACGGGGATTTTTCATTTAAAATACCGAAAATAGCTGACCTCAGGATTGTCCTGGATGCATCCATGGGGCATGGTGCCGAGTATCTGTTTAAGAAATCGGAGTTTGTATCAGACAAGGTCCCGGCGGCAGAAGCGAATGCTGATACTGATACCAATGTTAAGTCGGAAAGCCCGGCCCGGGTAGCATACGGGCAGGATCGACTGCGGAAGGAGCTGGATAAGGCCCTTGATGCAAAACTTGAACCGGTTGTAAAAGAACTGGCATTGCTCAGGGAGGACAAAGGTCCCACTGTTACAGAGGTCATTGGCGGGATAGGTTATATTTTTGGGCTGATGGGGGTTATTGCCTATATGAAATCAAAGAAGAACATGGCTAAAGGCGCAGGACCCAGGGCTCAAGGTTAAAGGAACTTTTTTTATTTATGGATCGGGACATGAAGAAATGACTTTAGCTGGAACGGAAATTAACCTTTAAGAGCACTAAATCCATATGGCGAGAATCGACATGAATCCGAATCCTGAGGTGGCCAGCAGCCATTTTTGCCAGTTGTCTCCCGGAAGTTCAAACTCCGTCCGGATGATATCCAGCGTGGCAATGTAGATGAAAGTTCCGGCTCCAACTGGCATTAAAGATCACCTCGAACCACAAACGATTGGCAGGAGAGATCATCATGTTGACGGCCGTGCCCGTCAGAATCCCCAGTGGTGTCATACTGGCAAAAAGCGCTGCAATAGGTACTGTTTTACTTAGCGGAGAATTTACCCGCCTGTAGCTGACCCCAAGCGCGAAGCCCGCCATTGCCTTGTGGGAGAGAATGGCGATAAAAACAGCAAGTGCGCTCGTCAGGGAGGTCTGTGCCCCCAACGCCAGGCCGAGTATAACTGAATGCACTGATAGCACTAAAAGAAGAATGAATGTATAGGGGTGTCGTTCTTGCGTCTGAGGCCCTGCACCGACCTCATGGCCGGCGCCTCCGATACCGCAGTGGAGGGGGGAATTATTGGGATCGTGGTCGGCCATAAGCACAGCTTCGATCAACAGGATCAGAAGAAATCCGGCTCCTGTAAGGAGGTATGCCAGCGGATAGCCCAATCCGGGGGCCAGATTTTGGAAACCTTCGACACTGCCGCTGAGCAGGTGTATAAGCCCGGCGCCCAAGAGCGCACCCCCCGCAAGAGTATCTCCCCAGATCATGAAGCGGCCTCCGGAAGATGCCTTTTTCATACTCCAGGGAAAAAGTGCTCCAAAAGCGCCTGTAAAAAAAACAGCAACAGAAAAGATGATTTTTAATATTGTCAGATTCATGCCGAAAAATTATTTGTTGAATTATATTTTAACTGGTGACATGCAGCCCGCAAACAAGATTTTTGTAATCATTAGCATAAAAAAGCCAGTCAAGCGTTTCATCACCCTGTACTCCTTTTTGTCTGTAATTATTTCAGAATCACGAATTCTTATTATTTTCAACTTTTTCACCAAAAAATGTTATGGGTTTGAGAATGTATTTTTGAGCCTCATACATGGTAAGAGATCTTATCGTATCAATTCTCTTAATAGGTATCAGTTTTCCTACTACTAATGCAGTCGCTATTTTTACTATTTTTCTATTTACTTCACATACTTTTGTATGGAGAATTCCTTAAGTTAACAACATTGGGTCTGATATCCGGGCCGAAGAAGCCAGAAGAAGGTGGCTTCCTGTCTGTTATTCCCTGTATGGATTTCAGATCGGAAATAAAATATTATTGACATAACAAAATATACTGTTATATTCTGCGTCAAAAGGCATGAAGCCTTTTAAAACGTACTATCAAATAATGAAAATCCAGCCACGAAGGCTTTTTTGAAACTCTAAATTCCAAAAAAGATTTTGTGGTTTTTTTTTGTATCTGTTTCTTGCCACGGGGGACACAAAGTTCAGGGGTTAAAGGGGCTTTTTTATTTATGGATCGGGACATGAAGTCCTGATTCACAAACGTTTTAAAAATATCAATCAGAAATTACAGGACCATCAGCCACGAAGGCTTTTACAGACATGAAGTATGCCTGCACTGCTTTTGTGGCTTTTATATTTTTTTATAAAAAGGAGAAAGTAACTATGAAAAAAATTAGTATCACAACCCTGTTGTCAATTCTGTTTTTAATGATAAGCAGCAACAGCTTTGCCCATTTCGGCATGCTGATTCCCTCAAACAGCATGGTAATGCAGGGAGATGCAAGGGATATTTCCCTGACATTATCCTTTTCGCATCCCTTTGAAATGGAGGGCATGGATATGGAAAAACCTGCAAAATTCGGATTTGTTCTCAATGGTAAAAAGACCGATCTCATCCCTTCTCTAAAGGAAATAAAGGTCATGAACAGGAAGGCATGGAAAGCCACCCACAAAATAAACAGACCCGGTGTGTACTGGTTCTATATGGAGCCCAAACCCTATTGGGAACCTACCGAGGATTGCTATATCATTCACTATACAAAAACAGTCGTTGCAGCCTTTGGCGAAGACGCCGGCTGGGATGAGCCGCTAGGATTAAAAACCGAGATTGTGCCGCTTACAAGACCCTTCGGGCTCTATGCAGGAAATGTCTTTCAGGGGACAGTGCTTGTGGACGGCAGGCCTTCACCCGGAACGGATGTTGAAATAGAGTACTACAATAAAGACAGGAAATTTAAGGCGCCAAATGACTATTTTGTCACCCAGGTGGTCAAGACAGACAAAAATGGTGTTTTTACATATGCAGTTCCAAAGGCCGGATGGTGGGGATTTGCCGGGTTAAACACATCAGATAAAAAAATAAAACACAATGGAGAGGATAAAGATGTGGAGATAGGTGCGGTTATGTGGGTCGAATTTAAGGAAATGAAATAACAGGAACGCGGAATGGGAAAATAAAAAAAGGGATCATAATGATACTAATGACATTTTTTGCATATCCATTAAAATTTATTTGGTTTCGGAAATAATCATGTTAAAATTATACAATAACCAATTTTAAGAGGAGAAAGATCATGGCAAATTGCGGAGACATGAAAAAAGGTGATATTTATCTTTGTAAATCTTGTGGCCTTGAGCTCCAGGTGAAGAAGACGTGCTCATGTGGTTCCGAAGGAAAGGATGCATGTTCGGTTCCTTTGCAGTGTTGCGGAAAGGATATGACTAAAAGATAACGTATACAACATTGGATTGAACATATCGTGTAAAAACTTGAGTAATGAGTACAAAAATAAGTCTGATACCGGCTTTTAATTTTGATTCTGTGACCAGCAGACTGTAAGAGACTAGTTGGCGTATTGGTCCATGTGACTTCCGGACCACTGGTGATTGTATCGTCGCCTTTGCCAGTGCCAAACCTGCTTTTCCAGCCCAGGCTCTGCTCTTCGATGTCCGCCGGGAATTACCGATAATAAGCTTCTGCCAGGCCGCGCCCTGAAAACAGTTTTATGACCGGATCAAAATCCAATTTAAAAATGGAGTATGTACTATGAACTCTAAAATAACCGCTATACGTGCTATGGAGATTTTGGACTCACGCGGTAATCCGACCATCCGTGTGTTCCTTACACTGGATAACTGCTTGACCGTTTCTGCTTCCGTGCCTTCCGGGGCATCGACCGGCGAGCACGAGGCAGTTGAACTACGCGACGGTGATAAAGGGCGGTATGGAGGAAAAGGAGTTTTAAAGGCAGTAAGGAATGTCAATGAACTAATTGCTCCCCATCTGATAGGAATGGACGCGTCCCGCCAGACTGAAGTCGATCGCATGATGATAGACCTGGACAGGACTTCCAACAAGGGAAAACTCGGTGCTAATGCCATTCTGGGGGTTTCCATGGCTGTTGCCCGTGCAGCGGCGGAGGCCGCGGGGTTGCCACTGTATCACTACCTTGGTGGATCAGGAGCCTTTCGCGTCCCAATGCCCATGATGAATATACTAAATGGAGGTAAACATGCCGATAACAGCGTGGATTTTCAAGAATTCATGGTGATGCCCATCGGGGCTCCAACTTTTGCGGAAGCCCTGCGCTACGGAACCGAAACATTTCACGCCCTCAAATCAATCCTTAAAAAGAAAGGTTATAACACGAATGTAGGCGATGAAGGCGGATTCGCGCCAAACCTGAAAAGCAATGATGAAGCCTGTGAGGTCATTGTTGAAGCCATAGACACCTGCGGCTACATACCCGGAAAAGATATAGCTATCGCCCTTGACCCGGCTGCAAGCTCTTTTTTTGACCATGGGATCTACAATCTGAGTAAATCAGGACAAGGCAAGAAGAAAAGTCCTGAGCTCACGGATCTCTATTCGAGTCTGGGTCGAAAAATACCCGATTGTTTCCATCGAGGACGGTCTTGATGAAAATGACTGGGAAGGATTTCGAGAGCAAACAGTCGCACTGGGTGAAAAGATTCAGATCGTCGGAGATGACCTCTATGTGACCAACACACGATTTATTGAGCGAGGTATTAAGGAAAAAACAACCAATGCTGTTCTCATAAAGCTGAACCAGATCGGCACGGTCACTGAAACAATTGAGGCAATTAATCTCTGTCGCCAAGCGGGCTGGAGGTTTGTTGTCTCACATCGTTCAGGCGAAACGGAAGACCCCTTTATTGCCGACTTTTCCGTTGCAATGGGCGGAGGGCAGATCAAGACAGGTTCTCTATGCCGCAGCGAGCGCATTTCAAAGTATAACAGGCTGCTTGAGATAGATCTCGAACTGGGGAAAACGGCCGTATTCGGCAATCCGCTGGTATCTTGAGATAACCATATATGGATAAACAATATGGTTGTAGCACTGTTTTTCATCTCTGTAATTTTTAGTATTATAGCAGCGGTTATGGCCTATATTGTCACATACCAGGAATACAGTCGCCATTATCCCGACAAGAGGAATATTAAAAAAGCATCTCTCAGGACTGGCGGTTTTACCTTCTTTTTATTTCTTTTTCTCGGACTGGTGCTAGCACTTTTACTACCGATCATTCTGAAGAAGTGAGGAATCTGTCCCGATGAAGAATGAGGATCCAATATTTCGGGCTCTCAACCGCAGATGGGATGCCAAAGAAAAGTCGAAGTTGCTAACACTTTTCCTATTTATATCTGTATTTTTACATGCGCTAGTCAGGTGCTCTCCCTTTTCGCACTGAGGACCGAAAACCTCCGGGAAGAATCCTCACGACTACCCATGTTATTGAGTACAGCACACCGAGGAGAACGACATCAGTTGGTCCGACAGGCAGATCCCACGCATATGCAACACAAAAGCCTAAAAAGGCGGCTATACCACCGATCAAAGATGCCAACACCGTAAATAGACGCATGTTGCGGGCGATCGTGTGGGCAGTCATAGCAGGAATCAAAAGAAATCCGAAGGAGATGAGCGGGCCCACGCTGAGTACGGCCATGGAAACTGTAATGCCGATCAGCATATATAGCAACACATCCCAAAGGACGACATTTCTATGCAGCGTCAATGCCATCTCCCTGTCAAAGGAAACCAAGAGAAACTCTTTGCGGAATATTGCCAGAATGGCAATAACAAGGGCAAGAGTTGTCGCTGTCAGCAGGAGATCAAAATTGGAGATGGTGATGACTTCTCCTTTCAGCATATTGAGCCATCCGATCTCGCCATAGGGATTCTTCGATAGAAGCAGGATACTCAGTGCGGCGGCTACCACATATGCAGTACCAAGCCGCCCTTCGGGCTGTCCGCTCCCGCGCCGTTCCAGAAATGCAAGTATCAGGATAGCGATCAGCGAAAAGGTTATCGATCCGGCAAAGGCAAACGCATGCATGCTGTGCGTGCTGCCTGAAAGACTGAACCCCAGCCACATTGGGAGTGAGAGCACAACAGCAACACCTGTCGAAGATATCTGAGGGAGAGCAACCCCTAGAAACACCAGCCGGCGCAATACGAGGAATACTCCGAGAAGAGGGCACACAAAACCGATAAATACGCTTGTATACAGCGAGTTTCGCAGAAGAAAATCAGGCGATAGGATTTGATGCAGTATTTCCATATTTATTCAACTCCTGTCTCAAATATTTCCGCCATCCGGTCGGCAGTGAGAAGCGTAGATGTTTCACCGTGAAATAGCTTACCTTCATAAAACCAGATGACGTATTGCGCGTGGCGGCGCACGGCTGCGAAGTCATGGGTGACGAGCAGAATTGTAATTTTCTGTTCCTTGTTTATCCGGTCAATGAACGCAAGTACCGATTTTGTGGTTTCCCGGTCAATACCGGCAGTCGGTTCATCCAGCACAAGAACATCCGGACGCGTGGCAAGGGCTCTGGCAATAAGTACGCGCTGTTTCTGGCCGCCTGAGAGTTCTGCGAAACACTTCCGGGAAAGATCAGCGGCTCCTGTGGCATTCATGCATTCTTTTGTAAACTCGCGCTCATGTTGAGGAACAAACCTGCCAGGCCTGATACGTCCATACACCCCCATCAGGGCCACGTCGAAGCCAGTAAGCAGATACATAGGGTCGAATTGTGCCGATTGCGGCACATAACCGAATATGATTGCTCTGTCCCTTAATGAGCTTTCAACTCTTCCTGCGACAGGCGGAAGCAGGCCGAGAAGTGTCTTGAGCAGGGTGGATTTGCCCGAACCATTGGCGCCAAGTATGGCTGTATAGCCGGCACGGGCAATGGAGAGTGAAATCCCTGAACACACGGGCTGGCTGTTATAACCGATGCTAAGATTGTCTAATGTGATAAGTGGTGCATTCATAGTTTGTTTTATATACCCGCCCGAAAGGGCGGGCATCCTTTCCATATCTATCTTCTTGATTTCATAGCGGAAGCAATTGTATGTACGATATAATCCATCATCCTGATATAGGTTTTAGTGTTGGGTACTCCGCCAGGCATGATGGGGAGTGTTATCATGGTTGCATCGGTCTGTTGGGCGATAAGCCTTGGTACTTTTTCAGGAAACTGCGGTTCGCGTACGACGATGGGAACATGATTTTCCTTCATTGCCGTAATCAACTCCTCAATATGCCGCGGAGTCGGGTCAATACCCGGCTTCAGTTCAATTGTGCCGAAATATACCAGGCCAAACCGCGCTGCAAAATAGGGCCAGTGCTCGTGATACGACACGAACGCAGTCCCTTTGAACGGCGCCAGAGCCGCATGCCACTCGATGATCTTTGCGTTGAGCCTGGCGAGATAAGCATCCCGATTCCGCGTAAATTCGGCTTTGTGCTCCGGTGCGAATTCCGAAAGGGCGTTGTAGATGTTCTCAAGTGCGGTCTCAGCGAGGACGGGGTCTAGCATATAATGCGGGTTGCCGTAGGGGTGTACGTCCCCTTCGAAGTGACCGGTCGATTTGGGGACATTGAGCGGCACGATTCCCTGGGAGCAATCGATATACCCGGGCGATCCGTACCGGATGCGCGGGTTTTTGCTCGCCTCGATCAAGGCCGGAAGAAAGGCATGCTCGCAATCGAACCCTACCAGCATCAGCAGATCAGCCCGGTTCATCAACGGCACGAAGCTTGGCTTCATCGGGACCCCGTGTGTATCTTCTACACCGGTGGCCAGACTTTTGACATCAACCAGGTCTCCGCCCACGGCGCGGGTGAGGTCCGCAAGATCCGTGAGTGTTGTGACAACCCGGATTTTTGCTGCCTGTGCAGGAACACCAGCCAAGCACAACGACCAGGTAAACATAAGTATCATGAACAAACGAATTGTTTTAGATTTCATAGGTATTTCTCCTTTTATTATCATCGTTGCTGCCAGCCGTGAGAGTGTGAACCGATGATCCAGGCCCATTGCAGATAAACAGCGCTATCCGGACGCAGGCCGGTGGCCGCTGATTCAGCGTTGTAATCGGTATAGGTATATTGAAGCCGGAGCTGGTTCCAGTGGCTCAAGGCCCATGTAATATACGGCGAATAGGCAATGGTCCTGGCATGGCTGTCCGTAGCGTCCTCCACATAATCGAAGAGGAAACCGGTCGACCACTGCCTGTGAAATTTATAGGTAATATATGAATAGAGTCCGAGGGAGCCGACGGTTCGGCCGGTTAGCGTATCTTCCGTATCGGCATCATAGCGGTTGTCGCTGTAAAGCAGTTCAGTCCCCCACGTGAGGCTTTTGAACTGATTATTTCGCAGCGGCTTGTAGCTTAACACCATATCCAGGCCAAACAAACGGCGCTCCCGTTCAGTCAGCGAACTGCCGTCAGGCTGGAGAAACGATCCTCCCCGGTCAATAGTGCTCGGGTTCCACAGGGCCGAAACACCGGGTTCAAAGGAGATATCCGGGGTCAGATCGAAATATGTAGAGAGACGACCCCAGTAATTAAGTCCACTGCCATGGCGGAATCCATCGACGTTATTCGGGGGCGCGTCCCCGCCGAACTGGTCTCCTGCACCCATTGTAATACTCACGTAATGTTCAGTCGGCAGCAGCCAGTTAAGCTGCAGGCCGTCAGTCCTCGATTCTCCGCCGATATACTGGTCGAGTGCGAGGGGACGGTTCACAAAGGGGAGTTCATGATCGTGGATGTCAGACAGACGGCCGAATTCACCGAAAAAGCGTCCGGCTTTCACGGTAAGGTTCCAGGGAAGGGAATTGGTTTCCAAGGCCGCTTCCTCGATGCCAAATGTTGATTCCCTGGTCGTAGCGTCCGCAGTGGCGTTGGCCACCACATACGCAGTGGCGAATGGATCGACTGTGGCGGCTGCATTCAGCTCCACCGAGCGCTGGAAAGCGTCCCATCCCCCGGGCCGTTCGCTTCCTGTCTCATCGCTGTTCCGGTTTCGATAGGAAAAGACTGTTTCACCTACCAACCCTATGGAAGGGTTGAATTCGCTCGGCAGAACCTTACGCTGCGCTTCAACAACATTATCCACCTTTTCGTTCAATTCTTTCATTTGCTCTTGCACCTGTCCGGATGAAGTGATCTGGCCGGTCCCGGCGCCTGTGGCAGCAGCGGGCTGAATTTGATTGAGTTTAGTTTGTAACTGTTCAATTGTTTTTTGCTGTTGATCTATGGTCTGCTGCTGTTGTTTCAGTGTTTCTTCGAGATGTTTCAGCCGGTCTTCCATATTCTGAGCAAACACCACTGTTGGAAACAAAGACAGCACGCAGAGGATAGCAATTGATTTCATGATTCTCACAATAACACCTCCGTATATTCAAATTGTAAATAGTACAGATACCCATAAAGCTGCACATCACCCTGCGGGTGTACAAATATTATACTCCATGGGTCGAGGGTCCATTTAATGGATTACAGGATTTTTAATGTACTTAGGCTGGAGGTGCCCGGCCCTGTGCCGGACCAAAATAGATTTTATTGATAAAAGCTGAATCAGTCTTGATATATACACATCCTGAAATTGCAGCAGGGATTTCACAGGTAGCAGGGGGAGTAAAGACTGAATTAGACTGATGGTAGATAGTCATGCAGATGGGGCAGTCGTGATGTTCTAAGCCATCTTTATGGCTATGGAATGCCCCTATTAGAGTGGCCAGGAAAAAAATGCCGACTAAAAAAATGGAAAAGCGTTTGACCATGTTATATCTCTAAAATCAAAGGGATTAAAATTTTAGCCTGATTGATAAGAAATCCCTTTTTATGAAAGAGTATATGAGGCAAACCTTTTGTGTCAAGAAAATTAAAAGAGCATCATTATTTTCGGTTCAAATCATGGCTATTGCCTTTGGACATGGCGGTTTTATGTTCATCGAGAATGACATTGAAGGAATGGACCAGACTGTCTCTGACACGGGTGAAGAACGAGGCGGAAAGTGATGGATTTACGTCGGGCAGTTCAAGGGTAAATATAGGAATGCGCCATTCGCTGCCGTAACGCCCGAGCGAACCCGGGAAGGTGTTATAACTGCGGAAGTGAAAGTTGCTGTTTTTCGAAATGTCCGCAGCGAGGGCCGTTGCCTTTTCTGAAACTTGCCGGAGATTCTGATCGTCGGAGGGCTGTTCCAGAAAATCAAGATCCAGAAAGTTAAGCGGAGAGTGGATGGAAATGATCTTATCGGGCTGCATATGCTCGATGAGATCAAGCAGAAAGTGGTTTTCGGGCTCGCTGTTGGCATTCGGCCCTGGATTACGACGTGGGTCACGGCCATAACGTTGAACCCAGGCGTTGACTGCGAGTTTTTGCCAGTCGCTGGATGGCAGATTCCTGTTGAGATCCACGCCATGAGCATTGGTGCGCGTCTTTTGCTTCCGCAGGAATCCGTCCGGATTGAGCAGGGGAACGATAATAAGCCGGTTTATGAGCAGACCCGGATTTTTCCGCAGCATGTCGTTTAGTCTGAAGCACTGATAGCATGTATTTTCATCGGAATGGACACTGCAGATCATGAGGGTTAACGAGGGGCTTGCGCCCTTGATCTCGGTATACAGCAGGGGCCTGCCCTGTACCGAAGCGCCGCCCGACTTCCAGTCCTCCGGTCGGCAGCGGATATCCTTCCAGCCAAGGAGATCGAATTCGGCATTCAATTCGGTACAATATTTAGCTTTGGAAACTGTAGGAACTGGGGCGACATATTGCCGGGTATAATCCAGGGAAATCCATCCTTTTTCCCCGGTCTTATAAATAATGAGTCCCCATTCTCCCTGACGCTCTTCAACCAGAAACTGCTGACCATCATAGACACGTCCGATTCTCTCACCCCAGGGTTTGCTGCGAACATTGAGAACGTCTGCCTCCACTATCACACTGGGTTGCGAGAACGCAACAGCAGGCAGAAATAACAACATCAGCCACAGCAGAAACATACAAACACGCTTTGAATTAAAACTCAGAAAACATTATGACTTAATATAACTTTATCAGAAAATGATCAATATCATACTTGAAAAAATTTTATTGGATGGGCAATAATTAAAATTCAAAAGCAAACTGCGCTGTAATTAGATCCTTTTCCTCATTATTTTTATAGTTGCCATGTCCGTAATTCAAGATAAAATTTAACAGGTATTTTTTCCAGTGTAAATTAAGGGAAGGACGCACCTGTTTAAAATTTGAACCCCAACTCTATTGCCAGATTTATTCTGTTATCTCTGATGTGTCCATCTTCATCGGCAAATGCTTTATCAGCCTTTACATAGGCTGATTCCTCCCTGATATAGGCATTCTCTTTAAAATGCCAGGTAGGGCTTACTGTTACCGTGTATATATATTTTGTGTTCGGACTTTCAATATAAATCAGGCTTTTATTCTGGTCGATGTATTCAAGCCGCAGCGGGATCGAGAACCTGCCAAAATTAGGACAGATATAGAACGCCCCACCGACGGACGACCTGCTTCCGTATAAATTCTTCACGGAACTGTCCCATCTCCAGTAATCGATTACAAATGCAAGGTCAATATCACCTATGGAGCGCTCAATAACTGCTCCTGACAGATTCCTCTGCCCCTTGATGTAATAATGATACAGGGTGACGTTATTACCACCGGTGGAGGTACTTAAACCGATTTCCCAGGCAGCATCAGGGGAATTGTATTCCTCATCAGCAAGTCTTTCCTTGAAATATCCGCCCCATAAACAAAGTCCGTTCACATCATATCCGATCCTGGCACCATAGGCATTATAGGGTTGCTGGGAAGCGACCGCACCCAGGATGATGTTTTTGTTGTTGAAGGTATATGTGTTTTCATAACCGGCATTCGGCTGGAGCAGACCGGCCTCCAGGCTTAACCCGATGACAGGTTTTAATTTCAGGGATGCATACTCTACCCTGAATTTGGAATTGTTTTCAGGAGTGTCCAGGAGCGATGGTGTAGAAGTCTCGCCGAATGCCCCTACAAATTCCACGGGGAGGTCCTCATCTGATGACGAGATATCTATAAGAAAGTTGGAAAGGAGAAATTCATCGTCGGATGTATCTTCCCCTGGATGGGATGCATAAAAATAACCCGCGCTGATTCCTCCGGTTATATTAATCCCATCCAGAGCCGATTGAAATAATCCGTTATCAGGATTTGTGGTTTCCGGTTTTATGTCCGAATTACCTGATACACCTGAACTTGCAACCGGTGCAGACACAAAACCTGCGATTAAGAAAAAAAGTGTAACAAAAGTAATCTTGATAATATCTATTTTCACAACTGAGATCCTTTATTTATTTTCTTTATACTATTTCTTTATTCCTTACTCGTTTATTGTAAATAAGCCAAAAATCTAACTTTTGATATTATCGGATACTGTAACAAGAATTTTCTCTCCGATTCCCCTGCCTATGGCTACACGTGTATTGTTATGGCCGATCACCAGCCTGCCATCTTTGCTGTTATTGATTATTTCTACCAGGTCTCCGGGATTAAGCCCGAGAGAGGTGAGTCTTTCCCTGGCATGCCTTCCTGCTCTCACCTCAACAATAATCAGTCTTTCACCCGGCCTGCCCATGGCCAGAGACATGAGAGGCTTTCTATGCTTTATATTGAGCCTTTCTACCACATTGCCGATAATGTCTTCTTCAATCAGCGCCCGGAATTTGTCCTTTTCACACTGAAGATCATTTAACATGTTCCGCTCCTTTTACCAGTCCACTCATATATTTCCAGGTGATGCGAATTGCAGTTTGAACAGCAGTTTGGACATGAAGGGGCGTGATCCAGCTTGCGCAGTTTTTCTTTTCGTATCCAGTGCTCCAGCATTCCCCTCATAGCCTCCGGCTCAACATTGAAGCGGATGGAAAGGTCAGAAAGAGATGCAGCAGGATGCTTTGCAAAATATTCTTTTATATCTGAGAGTATCATTTTATTTAATCTCCAATTGTATCTATACAGTTTTAAGTTTATGAAAACGACTTTTCCTGTCCGGGGTTGTTCCGGCAGCCTTTTTCATGCCGAACACAAATGCCCCAAAGACCGCCCCCAGGATGACAACCCACATCATCGAAGTACCGGGGTGTCTTATGAATGTTCCGAGTTGATAAAACAACGTTGCAACCACCCAGGCAAGCAGAGTTAAATAAGTCCCTGCAAAGATGGTCCACTTTATATTGGTTTCACGGTATATAGCCGAAATGGCGGCCAGACATGGATAATAAATAAGGATAAATAAGAGATAAGCGATTGCCCCGATCCTTCCGTCAAAACTTGCCACCATTGTGCCAAATGTTGTTTTGCTTACCCCCTGCTCTCCGGCAGCAGTATCAACATTCGAAACATCACCAACACTTATGCCAAGGGGATCTGTCACGGTCCTGCCAAGTTTAGAGAATGCGGCAGGTATGGATCCGAATGCCTCAGCAACATTGCCGATGAAATCAAAATTTTCCATCTCTTTGCCACTATCTTCTTTGGCCATGGAGGTATATAACGCATCAAGTGTTCCCACTATCGCTTCCTTTGCAAAGATCCCTGTAAAGATCCCCACTGTAGCCGGCCAGTTCTTTTCGGTTAGTCCCATAGGTTCGAATACGGGTGTAATAGCACGGCCTGCTGCACTCAGTATCGAGTTTTTACTGTTTTCATTGCCGAAACTGCCGTTGCTGCCCAGTGCATTAAGAAAGGCAAGTATCACGAAGATGGGTATCAACACTCTTCCGGCACGGAACATAAAGGTTTTAAGCCTTTCATATGCATGATATAGAATACCTCTGACTGTTGGGAAATGATAGGGAGGAAGTTCCATTATAAAATGGGATATTTCCCCTTTAAGAACAGTGCTTTTGAGGATAAAGCCCGTCATAATGGCAAGGAGTATTCCAGCGATGTAAAGTCCGAAAACAAGCGCACTTCCTGATGTAGGAAAGAAAGCCGCAGCAAAGAGTGCATAAACCGGAAGCCTTGCGCCGCAGGACATGAAGGGATTCATCATTATGGTCAGAGTCCTGTCCCTTTCATTATCAAGTGTCCTTGTAGCCATAATAGCCGGTACATTACAACCGAAACCCACAAGCATGGGAACAAATGATTTTCCCGGAAGTCCTACATAGCGCATAAACCTGTCCATTACAAAGGCTGCACGGGACATATAACCGGAGTCTTCAAGTACTGCCAGGCACAAAAACATGAATCCTATGGGTGGAATAAATGTAGACATCGTCTGTATACCGCCGCCTATTCCTCCGGCAAGAAAGGTAACAAGCCATGCAGGAAAATGGAGAGTTTTAAGAACAGCGCCTAAACCTTCAACAAACACAGTCCCGAAGAGAATATCAAAAAAATTTATAAAGCATCCCCCGATATTAATAGTTACCATGAATGTCGCATACATTGCCACGAGAAATACGGGGATGCCCAGAATCCGGTTCAGTAGAATATTATCAATGTCATCCGAAACGGTTCTTCTGACCTCGTATTTTTTTTCGACCGCATCCCTGCATGCACCGTTGATAAAACCGTACCGGGCGTCCGCAATGATTATGTCAGGATCATCATCAAGGATCTTGTCCATCTTTTTCCTTGCTTCTTCCAGTTCGGATGAAGATATTTTTTCGGCAAGTTCCTCTGCCATTTCATCTTCTTCAAGGAGTTTAATTGCCAGCCACCTGCTGTCCAGATTCCTGGCCACGGCCTGTTCTTTTAGGAGAGTTTTAAAGGACTCTATTGTCTGTTCAATCTTGGCTGGATATCTAAAGCCTGCTTCGGGGATCTTTCCGGATACTGCTGTATTGTTTACAGCATCCCTGAGGTTATCTATTCCCTGGTTCCTGCTTGCAACAATGGGAATTACCGGGCAGTCCAGATATTTTCCAAGTTTTTCAATATTTACCCTGATCTTGTGTTGCTCAGCAATATCCATCATATTGAGGGCCACAACCATGGGGACCTTCATTTCAAGGAGTTGAACAGTAAGATACAAATTTCTTTCAAGGTTTGAGGCATCTATTATATTCAGGATGAGACCGGGCTCTCTGGATATAACAAAGTCTCTGGATATTTTTTCATCCAGGGAAGTTGCAGAAAGGGAATATATTCCCGGAAGGTCAACAACCTCTATTTCCTTACCCTTATGACTATAAACACCGGTTTTTCTCTCAACCGTTACCCCCGGCCAGTTTCCCACTCTTTGCTTTGCCCCTGTAAGACAGTTGAATAAAGTGGTCTTTCCGCAATTGGGATTGCCTGCAAGGCTAATTGTTATTGAACTCATCTTATTAACTCCTTTCCACGAGGACAGCTTCAGCCTCAGCCTTCCTGAGACTCAAGTTAAATCCCCTTATATTTATCTCTATGGGGTCACCAAGAGGCGCCACACGCACCACCTTTATTTCCGTTCCCTTTGTGAGTCCCATGGATAACAGCCTGCTCATCAAAGGCCTGGCTTCTTTTGCATAGCCTGAAATTTTTGCTATTTCGTTCATTTCCAGGCTTCCTATTGTCATAATCATATTATCCTCCTTTAAATATAAAAAAGGCGTAACCGGCCGGTAATAACTTTACCGTCAGTTACGCCTTCACTTTCTTTGCGCCTTTAGGCCAAAGACCGTAAGACATTCCGATTTAACAACCATAAATTGATAATTTATGGTTGGAGGTTTTATGTATCAGGCTCCTATCAGCACATCTGTAAGTTTTTTCCGCAACATTTCCAGCCGTTTGGATTTAAAGGACTTTTTTGTCTGCTCCAGAACATCAATAGTATCCCTTATAGCGCTGATTAATTTTTTTTCTTGCTCATTATTCTTCTTAAAAACCGAAGTCTGATAATTATCAGCATCCTTCTCTTTATTAAGGATACTCTCCATCAAAGCGCATTGAACATCCAGCCGTCTATGGATTTCTTCGGTGCTGCTCCGGAGTTTTTCCAATATATTACTGTCGTCAATATTATTTTTAGGCATGACTAACTCTGTTAGTTCTCTCTAACTATCGGGGTAAAAATTTTTTACTGTTTAATAGTGATTAATTCTGCTTCACAATCTGCGGTAAAGTTTTTCATGTGTTCTTTACATTTTTCGGGTTTAAAGCCATTCTCGCAATATTCTTCAAAATAATTAAGCCAGCTTTCACCGGTTCTGGGGCACGTCTGCACAAATTCAATAAATTTGATAAGCCGGTTGAGCGTTTCTGTGCTTATGCCATGCTCCATCTTGCACGCCTCTTCATCAGCCGAAACAAGATCCAGTTTTAATATATCAGTAAGAAAATCCCTGATTACATCATGTCTTTTTTGAATTTCCCCACCAATTCTTTGACCTTTATCTGTAAGCTCCAGATATTCATGTTTTTCATAGTCAACCAGGCCTTTATCATTGAGAATTTTAAGCATGTTGGTAACAGTGGGCATTTTAACCCCCATTTTTTTGGCAATATTCTTTACACGGATTCCGCCCTTTTCTTTATTGAGCTGGAATATTGTCTCAAGGTAATCTTCCATGGTTGATGTTATCTGATTTTCGGACATTTAACCTTCCTTATTTAAAGGCCTGTTTATTAGAATGATCTAATATTATTAATAGCTCATACTTTAATTTTGCAATTCTAAAATGTCAAGTGTTCTTTATGGCTTTTCTCAAAGACTATTTATTGTGATAAGAAATAACCGATCAGGAATCTGTCTGCAGAGATATCCTGCTCATAAAACCTATTTAACTAATCAGAACCATTAGCATAGTTGTCTTACGCCCCTATTATTTCGATTAGATTAGGAGATTTATGGTATAATTTAATGCAGAAATTCCGCACGTAGATATCGTTAATCCTGCATAATATTAAACAAGGAGGTATGCCTATGGGTGAAGAATTAAAGGTAAAATGTGCAAGACCAACTGGCGGACCAGTGGGAGAATCACAGGCGCCAAATGATTCAAAAGAAAAAAAATGAAAATACAGTTAGGGAGGTAAAGGCCATGATTCAGGTAGGGAAAAAAGCTCCGGATTTTATTGCTCCAGCATATCAAGATGGTAAATTTTTTAGCATCCAGTTATCAGAATACCTGGGAAGATGGGTTGTCTTATGTTTTTACCCTGGAGATTTTACTTTTGTATGAGCAACCGAGGTTGCAGCAGTTGCTGCAAAATACCCTGAATACAAAAATCTCGGAGTAGAAGTGCTGACCATGAGCGTTGATAGCATGTATGTTCACAAGATGTGGGTAGATAATGAACTATCTAAGATGGTCCCTCAAGGCATTCCATTCCCCATGCTATCCGATGCAGGTGGAAAAGTGGGAAATATATACGGAGTATATAATGGTGAGATAGGTGTTAATACCAGAGGAAGATTCATCATCGATCCTGACGGTGTTGTGCAGGCATATGAAATTCTTACTGACCCTGTCGGAAGAAATGTAATGGAGAGTATAAGGCAAATCCAGGCGTTTCAATATGTCAGGAAAAGTGAAGGCACTGAAGCCACGCCCGCAGGCTGGAAACCGGGCAAGCAAACCCTTAACCCCGGACCTGATCTTGTTGGAAAAGTCTGGGAAGTTTGGAAAACTGATATGGCATTTGATTAAAGTTAAAATTACCCTGTCTGGGACAGCTTTTTTGCTGTCCCAGGCAGGGTAATAAATGATTACTTCTTTAGTTTTTCAATCATCTCCTCAACTTCTTCATAACCTTCTTTATAGTAGTCTTCTTCCTTCGGGTCCAACTCACGCAACAAGCGAAGAAATTCCCCGGCATGCTCTTTTTCCTCGTTGGCAATGTCTATGAGAACCGTTTTTGCAAGCTTATCATTCGTGCTTTCAGCAGTCTGCTGATAAAGCTGTATGGCTTCATATTCAGCGGCGACCATAAATCGTATTGCACGAACCAATTCTTCCTTTGTTAATTTTCTATCGCTTTTCAATACTGAAAAGGGACTACAAAATTCCGGCATAATATACCTCCTTTCTTTTCCTTGCTATTTGTCATCTTTTATTTATTGCATTAACATATACAATATTCCTGTTGATATTTCAGTTTGAAATTTATTTAAATAGATAAAATCCTGCCTTCTATACTTGGTTTTCTATTTGTTGGCTGGCCAGGGTGCCGACGGTGGATATTGAGATAAGGCCTCAGTTTCAGCCTTACAATCACGTTGGGGCGGCAAGCCTTTTTTCCGAACGAATGCAAGTTCGGCCTTAGCCGATTTTAATTCAGCCCTGAACTCTGGATCGGCATGCAACCGGGCAACCACGGCAGCTCCTATGAAACGCCCCTCAATGACATCGCTCTGCCAGTGGACATTACAAATAACCCGGCTCTGGCCAAAAGCCCGCCCTCTGGCAATTATTGCATCAGTCTGCTCAGGCGCAATTTCACTCAGAATGAGCGCCCATGCCCAACCAACGGCGGCATGGCCCGAAGGATAAGAGCCGTTATCTTTCAGGACCGGCTCCTGATCCGGTGCACAGGTTTGGGTTTTGTTTGCAACAAAGGGGCGGATGCGCATATATTTTATCTTGGCCTTGTCAGTAGCAAGGCCTGCATCGGCAAGAGTGCGAAGCAGTAACCTGTAAAGATGCGGTGTATCCTGCTCCGTGATTGGTGCATTTATTGCACAGGAAAATGTGCCCGCTGCATGGGGAAACATCAGGTTTGCGTCCTCACTAGCCAACTTCCAGCGCCATGTACCGCGCAGAGCAAGGCTTTTCTGGCTTATATCCTCGTCGAGAGTGAAAGCAGGCGTGCCTTCGGCAGGAGGAGGTGGTAATAGTACCAGACTGTCGGGAAGCGCCTCAAAAGGCAAGTATCCTTGCGGAATTCCTAAATTGCTTTGCTTTTTATAACTCGCGCACGCGGCCAATAAAAGAATGCCAGGCAGCACAAGCAAAACTGCTTTACGCAAAAAATTACGTATGTCATCCATCGTTTATGTCCTTTTTCTATGTGTATTAAATTTGATAACATAATAATCATAGTAATAATCATAGAGTTATCAAGAAAACTTGCTTTTACTAAAACGCTTTTTGTTCCTGATCCTCCATTGTAATTCATTGTATCTGGGAAAGTCATTATTCCTATCCAGTTTAACTGCCAACAACAGAGATCCAAAGCCAGCCGTGCTTTTCAACGACATGGTAGACTGTGAAATCCTTCTTCAGATCATTATTTGGCCGATCCGGCAATATTGCCGGATCGGCCAAATGGTTATGCGAATCGGGATATGTATGGCCATCGCTGATTATTGTCCCTCTTGTGTGTAATTCTCCGGTTTTTTTATCATGACTCAGCCAGATAGATACTATTATATAACACCCTCTTTTTCCACCCTGTGGCTAATCTTAAATTCAATCAGTAAACATTTCTCTATTTTTCTCCAAGGAGAGTAAATTGTTAATTTTGCAAAAATTTGCATTATTAATTTGATCGAATATGAAGGATTGCTAATGGAATTGTCAGATAGTATGAAAAGACTGTACCCATTGACCGAGCCACCGAGGGGATGGCATTTGCTATATTAGGGAGCTTATTGAAATATGGAAACCATTATTTTTGAAACCCATTACAAAGATTACTGCCGGCAGATTGCTGAGCTGTATCTTCCATCCATAAAACACATACTCGGTATAGAAGCAAGGGACAAAAATGCTGTTATTCCCTTTTTCGGTGAGGAGCATATTGCTTCCAGTGAGGGAATTTCAGATAATCTCGGTAACCGCCCCGATTATATGGTTTGCGTGATACTCTCCAAGTACTTGTTACTGTGCAATGAAACTCCAGTTGTGAACAACGAGTGGTCGGCACTTAAAGATTTTCACAGGTTGTCCCAGTTCACAAACCTCAATGTTTTTACCAGTGATGCAGAGCGGCCCATTGTTGAAAGATTTTCGGGCCGCCTTGATACATTGACTGATGCATCTCAAAGGCTGGGCGGCATTCCCTGTGAATTGAGTGCATCCTATGATCTTGCCATGAAATTCAAGGCCCTGCCCAAGATAAATATACTGCTGCTTTTTAATGATTGCGATGATGAATTTCTGGCTACGTGCTCCATTCTGTTTCAAAGGCAGGCCGAGGTATCTCTTGATCCTGAATTACTTATAATGGTTGGAATAGCTTTAATAAAGCGATTGAAAAAACTATCTGATAAAAAAAATAGTAAAGGCATCATCCTCCAAATCACAGCCTATATCCTATTTATCCGGTTTGCTTATTTGTGGTTGATTGGTCTGCAAATAGTTCACAATATAATCCTGTACCGATTCTTCCAAAGATCGAAAATCCAGAGGACAGCCTGTTTTCCTGAGTCTGCTCATATCAGCCTGTGTAAAATACTGATAGTTGTCACGGATTGTTGGTGGCATGTCAATGTAATTGATTTGGGGCTCTCGTCCCATTGCTGAAAAAACTGCATTTATGAGGTCATTCCACGACCTGGCACGTCCTGTGCCCAGGTTGAAAAGCCCGTTTGCTTTTGAATACATTAAGAGCCACCACATTACATCTACACAATTCTTGACATAAATAAAATCACGCATCTGTTCCCCATCGTAGTAATCATCACGATGAGATTTGAACAGATTTACTCGTCCGGTTTCTTTAATTTGGTGAAATTCTTTAAACACTACACTTGCCATCTTACCCTTGTGGTATTCATTCGGTCCGAAAACATTAAAATATTTAAGGCCGATAATTTTATCAAGAAGCCCGCTCTGATCTGCATAGAGATCAAAAAGATGTTTTGAGTATCCGTACATATTGAGCGGGCGGAGCGAATACAGGTCAATTTCATCGGAAAAACCTTTTTTACCGCCGCCATAGGTGGCGGCGCTGCTTGCATAGAGAAATCGTATATCCCTATTTACTGTCCATTCTGCGAGTATACTGCTGAACCTGTAATTGTTTTCCATCAGATACTCTGCGTTATTTTCGGTAGTGTCTGAACATGCACCCATCTATACAACAGCCTGGGGTTCAAATTTCAGACTATCGGAATTGACAGCTTCCAGAAATGTGTTTTTATGAAGGTAATCTGAAAAACGAAGGCCTGAAAGATTTTTCCATTTATCGCTTTCCTTTAGATCATCAACAATAAGGATATCATCTATTTCTTCTTTGTTGAGCTTCTGGACAAAGCAGCTTCCGATAAAACCCGCGCCACCGGTAACAATAACGCTCTTCATGACAAAACAATCTCTCTCATATTTAATCCACCAGTTTCTCAAGAGCCATTTCCAGTTTTTCATTGCTTTGGATAACCAGGGTAGCCATTTCCCGGATATACAAAGCACTCTCCTCTTTTCCGGCTTTTTCAAGGTAGGAGGCAAAAGCCTCATATTCCTGAATATGAGAATTGTTGTGTTTCAGCCAGTGTTCAATCTGTATCCTTGCCTTTGTGTTATTATCCATTGTTTTTTTCCTTCCATTGAACGTTGTAGTGTTTACATTCTTTACAGACATCTTGAAAACATGAGACGCAATAGATTTTATTGTGGTAATTTATTGATCGATTTTTTACCACCTGATGTCCGCACTCGCTGCATGTCAGGTAAATACTTGGTATTTCATAGAATGGCTGTCCCCTTTCAATGCTGTCACAGCCAAAAAGCTCCGCAGGTGTCAGAGAAAAAAGCGTCTCTATACGTCTGTCCATTAATTTTTGAAAATTGACTGCTTCCTCCAGTGTTATCTGGCTGTTTAAAATCTTCTGTTCCAGGTTTTCGAATTCATCTTCATCGCCATAATACTGCTTCCTCATGGAAAACATGTAACTTTTTTCAGCATCGATGATTAAGCGGGAATAGATGTGTTTCCCAAAATCCAGGACCTGCAGGCGTTGGTTTCCAAAGGTTGTACCCAGCAGGACCTGGATAGCATCAATGGCAGAAGTACAATTCTGTGCCAGAATCGATATACCGACATCCAACCCACTGGTTTCAGAGACCAGTTGCTGGATATACTCGCTGAGTTTTGCACCTATAACCAGATCAGGGCAAATATGTCCGTGGAAATCCACGAGCATCTTCATTGTCATATTTAAAAGCACCTTTCGATCCTCCCTGTAAAAAGCCATCAACTCATGGTCATTAAGTATCCTGAAACATAAAATCCAGTTTCCTTCACATATTTGCATATGTTGAGCAAAATTCCGGGTATGGAAATAAATATAAAAAACATCACCATCATTGACTGTCACCAGAAATCCGTTGGATAAAAAAACATCTCTCTTTAAAAACCTGCCCAGTACTTCTTTGATTACATAGGTCTTTTTATTATAGATAAAGGAAATGGGAATTTGTCCGGCATTGCCAAAGTCTACCGAAACCTTTGCCTGGATATACTCTACCAGGTCATACTTAATAGAGCGCAGGACTTCGGTTTTATCCATGTATGGTTTTCCTTTTATCGGTGTTCATAAAAAAGGCCGCAAGGGCGTGTATCATGACTGATACAACAGACCTTCGTGGCCTTTTATTCAGATTGCAATGAAATGATGGTTAAATATTTAAAAACTATTCGGACTTCGCCCCGAAATCAAAAATAATCAGCTTCTGCAGATATATTCCTGGATTTATTACGCTTCAAACAAGATTCTGTGATCAACCAGGTTCATTTCCCTGATTTTGGCTTTTACGTCTTTCTGCTCGCCGAAAATATTTACCAGATGCCAACTCTCCTCTTCTTCAGGCGTGACCATGTCTACAGATTCCATTATAAGAATCTCCTCACCGTCTTTAATAAGATATGCGTTTGCTTCACACATTTTTTAAAACCTCCTTAATCAGGTTTACAGCTTTTTCAATCATGTGGGGTAGTGGTTCTTTTACTACGCCTATTATCTCAACAGGCTCCTGAGTGAAAGGCAGTAACACTTTATATGCAGGGCTTGATACAACCGCCTCGGCAATTTCAGTAGTCACCTCCCCCATCATGGCATTAGGCCATGCTATCCCCACAGGACCTATTATTATGTCAGCTTCGGGCACTGTCCTGCATATGGAATTTTCACCTGTTGCAACAAGGTTGGCTCCAGCCTTCGACATATTGGCGCTTGCTATGGTGTTTGTACCCAGAGCAATCAGCGTAATTGATTCTTCAAAGTTGCTCTTTATGGACCGGATCACAGCTGCTCCGATTCCACCTCCCTGTCCATCTATAATACAAATTCGTTTTGGCAACTCACTACACTCTCTAAAATAGTTTTACAATGTGTTATACCATGCTGTAGACTGTTCCGCGCAACCTCTACAGATCAGGCCGTGGACAGATTCTTGCAGCTTTGTGCGCATGGTTGGTTCCCCGCAAAGCGCACAGGGTTCGGATGGCGCTATCTGTGCTTTTGAAGGCAGTGCCATTTGAACAGGCTTGATGGTAAACAGATCTTCTTCAGGCTTCTCAAGAATGTCACAACTCCGTTTGAAATGGAGGTCCTGAAACTGCTTTCTTTCTTCCTCACTGGCTGACCCGTTCATTACCTTCCTGAGAAGCATTTGATGGATATCATCGGGAGAAAAGGTCCCGGCCTTCATTGCCACACGAACGCCCTGACCGCTATTTCGGCTCATGAGAGTAAGCACCATCTTTCCGTAATCCTTATAAATAAAGTTGCCCTTGCCAAATGTGCAGCCGGTAAGGACCTGTACCGCATCAGCAGAACAGGCGTCAGTCTCTACAATGGCAACGATCTCCTCATCCTCAGAACGATTTTCCCTGAGCCATCCCATGGCAGTTTCGGCAGCCCTGTATCCTATTGAAAGACCGGGGCAGATATGGCCGTGAAAGTCAGCGCATTTTTTAAACTTATCGCCTTCCATTATTTGTTTTGCATCCATGATAGTTTCCTCCATTATTAATTAGTCAGTGATTTAAACTGTGCTTTTTGCCCTATAGTGCCATAAGCTTTTTTCATATCCTTATACACAGGCGTCCCAAGTAAAAACTTATATATCTCATCAGCCATGATCTCCGGATCGATATCTTTAAATCGCTTCGGATAAATGATCCTGCCTATGGCATAGGCATCTGCCAGGGCAGTCCCGATGTTGGTTGCATACCAGTTGAATGGCAACAGGGTATATACCTGCTGCCGGGAAAAGGCGCGCAGGGTGCGGTAGTATTCTGGCTTTTTTCTGAAATCATCTTTTACCAGATCTATACCGCCGCCATCGATGAATATGACATCGGGATTCAATTTTAAGAGTATTTCCTTATCCATGAATACGTGGCTGCCTGTGGTGGCCTTAACACGCTCGGATACATTATCCGCGTTGAGCCATTTAAAGGGGATATAACTCTGCTCTGTACTTTCTATGCCGTATGACCCCTTGTAACCTATGCCGCCCACATACACTAATGGCCTTGCCCCATCAGGTACTTCGCTGGTTCGGTTCAGCATGTCTTTTCTCAGGGATTCGATATATGCGACAACATCACTGGCACGTTTTTCCCTGTCCAGGATACTGCCTGCGACAAGCAATGATTTGTAGACCGTCTCATCGAAAGTCGCAAATTCTCCATAACTCA
This sequence comes from uncultured delta proteobacterium, assembly GCA_963815145.1. Taxonomy (GTDB): domain Bacteria; phylum Desulfobacterota; class DSM-4660; order Desulfatiglandales; family HGW-15; genus JAAZBV01. The sequence continues at coordinate 485,807 of CAWFFS010000027.1, read as the reverse complement.
ATACAATTACCGGAATACCGAGTGTCTTCTGTATATCATCGGCCATTGTTCCTTCCATATAGGTGGTAAATATAATATCCGGCCTTAATGAAAGAACTGTTTCCAGGTCCGGTTTTTTACCTATACCCGCCGGTCCTCCGGGGCCGCACCGGGGGAGTTTATGAAGCTCCGGATGTGCAATCCAATATGGCCTTCCGCCCGGATTCATCTTTTCCATATCTTCGACACCCACTAACCTGGATTCTGCCTGAAGATATACGATAAGACGCAAGGTACCCGGACCCAGGCACAGGATTCGGCCCGGATTAACCTGGGTTGTCACATGACGGCCAGCCATATCGGTTACATCTATTGATGCAGCGGCACCGGATATCAATGGGATGCCTAAAATGAAACAACATACAAATATAATGAACTTCTTCATGATGCTTCTCCATGCAGTGTGTTCTTATAAAGGAACCACAAGGGTGTGCCCGTTTACTTCACTCAATGCCACATCCACACCATAAACCTGGTGGATCATCTCAGGACACAACTCGTTCTTTTTGCATATTTCATGGATCTGCCCTTCTTTTAAAAAGACAAAGCTGTCAGCAAACCGCAGGGCGATATTCAGGTCATGAATGGCAATGACTGCGGACAGCCCCTTCGATTTAACCACACTGCGAACCAGCCTCATGACTTCAAGCTGGTTTTTAAGGTCAAGATTACTTGTAGGTTCATCCAGGAGCAGGACCTCCGGTGACTGAGCAAGAGCCCTGGCTATTATTACCTTCTGGATTTCACCTCCGCTCAGATCACAAACCTTTCGCATAGCCAGATGAGCTATATGCATCTGCTCTATAGTCTCTTCTACAATGGCATAATCCTCCTGCCCGAGAGACCATTGAATATAAGGTTTCCTCCCCATAAGTACTGTTTCAAAGACTGTAGATTGTGTTTCAGGGTGTCGCTGGGGGACATACCCCATAAGGCGGGCTATTCTGTTGGAACCCATATGGAATAAATCATCACCATCAGCCAGTACAACCCCTGTTTGGGGCTTCAGTATGCGGTTAAGACATTTAAGCAAGGTGGATTTGCCAGCCCCGTTTACGCCAAGGACACATACCACCTGCCCCGGTTCGATAGAAAATGTAACATCGGTTAATACCTGGTGACCGTTATAGGAGAACCGGATATTTGTCACTTCAAGATTCATTTCACCTCCCTGGCTAAAAGAAAAAGAAACATTGGTGCGCCTAAGAATGATGTGATCACACCAACCGGTAATGACCCTGAGCCGATAAACACGCGCCCCAGTGTATCGGCCACAAGGAGCAGCAGGGCACCCAGAACAGCAGAAAAGAGAATTAAAATCGAATGATCTTCACCTACAATACGTCTTGCCATGTGAGGAGCAATCAACCCAAGAAATCCTATAATCCCATGAAAGGCCGTTGCCAGTGCAGCTACAAGTGTGGCAATAAACATTCCGGATAACCTTATTTGTTCGACCCTCACTCCCAGCCCCTTTGCAGTCTCTTCTCCCGAAGCAAGGGCGTTCAGATCCCACCTGAATGCTCCAAGAAACAGGGAAAGAATAAAGACACCCCCTGCCATAATCCATATCTCCATCCAGCTTGAACGGGCGACATCTCCGAAGCTCCAGAACACTACCCTGGCAAGATCGGCCTCATTTGCAAGATATTGAATCAAATAAGTTCCCGAAAGAAACAGGGAATGAAGTGCAGTGCCTGACAGAATAATTGCAAGGGGAGAAAGCCGTTTAAATTTTGCAAGTGCAAGAATGATAATTGTGGCAGACATTCCTCCTGCAAAAGCTGAAGCAGTTACCGAGACCATCCCTGCGCCAAACACAACGATTGCAACAGCAGCCCCGAAGGCAGCACCCTGACTTATGCCGAGTGTTATGGGAGAGCCGAGGGGATTTTTTAAAAGGGACTGTATGGTCAATCCGGAAAGAGAAAGACCCCATCCGCAAAAAAGCGCCGCAACAATCCTTGGCATCCTTATGTTGGTAATCACCACGCGAGTGGTATTATCACTGAATCCAATCAGAGTACTCATAACCTCTCTAAATGGAATATAATAGGATCCCGCTGCAATCGCATAAACCGAAACAAGTGCTATTACACACATAAGCAACCCCAGGAGAGACAGTTTGTGTCTTACCTGTTTCAGATAGGCTGCTGTGATGGTGCCATGGCCTGTTTTATGTAATAAATATTTCACTGTCATCCCTGAATTTTATCCCAAAGCTACATGGACAGTTCTTATGGTACCTGCCATACCATTATACCTTCCTTTGCATAGGTTGTGTGTGAAACCATGCCCTGCCGTTCATGCCTGCCAAGAGCCGTTTCAATCAAGCCACGATCCGGATTTCCGCCCTGCATTTCGATAAAGAACTCCATATACTCCATTGCCTCATCGACACTTCCGGTCCAGTCCCATGAGGTTTCAAAATAATCAAGAGTCGGTGTTTTCCCTGATTGCAGCAGGATATTGTACGCCTCCGTCACACCCGGCGGTGGACCAAACTTAAGACCGTGCAGATCAAATACCTCTTTCATTAAGCTGTCTTCTCTTTTTCCACCCCAGCCTATATAAACACACCAGTTCTTTGAACATTTCTCCAGTTTTATGAAATCCTCCGGAGTCCTCACAGCAGGGGTCATAGAAGCCCATACGATATCAAAGGCCTTCTCAAAGCCCGCCTGCAAGATGTCTATATCCTTCCATGAGGCCATTACAGTGCGGACATTCTGTAAACAGGAATTGGATATGGAAGCAGTAAGGCGTTCGATCATTCGAGTGGAATCATCAAGCCCTGTAACCATTGCTGCATCCCTGGCAAGGGGCAGCGTATAGGTCCCTGTACCGCACCCGATATCCAGTATGGCTGCCCCGTATATTTCCACCCCTTTGCCTTTAACAACAGAAAGAACTTCGCTGGTATCCGAAAGTGTCTTTGAATTAAAGGGATCAGGATAATGAAGCGCCATTCTGTTCCAGAAGGCGTTGTATTTTTCCTGCCGAAAATATGTCCCATGTATATCACTCATCTTGAAAACCTCCTGTTATATTGACAGTTTAAATGCTGCGCCGATAATACGGCCGGACATGGGATAGCCAAACTGCTCTTCGTATTCTTTGTTAAAAAGGTTTTCTATGTAACAGTTGAATTCCGCGTGTTTACTGACGGGGATTTTAAGGTTGATATCCGCAGTTAAGTAGGAGTCAAGTTCAACGCGTTTGAAGAACTCCTGTGCCGGATATCCACTGCTGTATGCATAGATTGCACTGCGTTCTCCTACATACTTTAGAGAAATATTCAGGGCAGAACGTCTTGGCAGGTTAATATCAAGCCCTCCGCTGGCCTTCCATTCGGGCAGATAGTCTATTTCATCCGACAGGCCGGCAGTATCGTACATATCCCCTTTCTTCTTTGATTTCTGAAAGGTCACGGATGCCCTTCCTGAAAGCCGGTCATTGAAAACTGTCATGCCATCCAGAGATGCACCGTAGATCTCAGCCTTGTCAATATTGTATACACCTCGCCATGTGGGGTCGAAGCGGAATATGATATAGTCCTTTACATCATAATAATAGGAAGACAGCCTTATAAGCCCTGACCCGTTGAATCTATGCCGGTAAAAAAGCTCTATTGCATTATTCTTTTCAGGCGTCAGGACAGGATTGCCTTTGGTTGCTCCGTTGGCCCACCAGTAGGTTTCCGGTAATCCCGGTGTCCTCAGTGCCTGGTATGCCGAGGCGGTAATGGTATCTTTGTCGTTTATAATATAAGTACCGGTGAGCTTGGGAGTGAGGGCATTGTCTTTCAGTTCAGGCGATGTGCTGCCGTTGATGGCTCTGTTCCTGTAATCGTCATACCTGAGTCCTCCGGTCAGGGTCAAACGATCCGAAAGCGTCCAGGTGTCCTGCATATAATATCCCCAGGTCACACCTTCGGATGACGGCTTGTTTGAAAGGCTCGCCATGGTCACCCAGGGGGCGTTATTATAGGTCATATCTATATAATTGGTGGTTATGTCTCCATAAGCAAGGACCTTGTGCTGAGCGCCCAGGAGCAGTTCATGGTCACTAAAAGGCTTTTTAAGTTCAATATTTCCGCCATAGGAGCGATCCGATGCCACATCCCTGTCCAGCACAAGCTGGCCATCCTGGTATGCCGGGTTGATATCAGCGGATGAATAATTTTTCTCTTTCCGGTCTTCAATATTTTTGTAGACCTTGAAATCAATGAACGCGTCACCAATGGGCTGCGAATAACCGGCGTCAAAATAGTATTTGGTTTTATTCCATCTCGCCCCTGGCCCCGGAATAAAGGCAGTGCCCGAATAGGGGCTGAAGGTCTCCCCGAAGGCAAGGGGATAGTTATCGTCCTTTTTTTGATAGAAGCCGGGATTACCGGGATCATCTGAAACCCTGTTTTCCCGGATAAATCCCCGATCGGAATCGGCATACTGAAAACCGAAGGTAAATTCTCCGTCCAGGGGCATATCAAGATCGAAGAAAGCTGAAAAATCTTTACCCTTAAAATCATTATTCCAGAGAAAAGGATCGGCCTTCTGGTAGCTGCCAGCCAGGGAATAGCCCAAGGGGCCGATTTTATAGGTGTGGGTCAGGCGATAGTTCTGTATGGAATCAATACCGTCCCCGACACTGTAGGTTCCGTAGAATGTCAATGTGGGTTTTTCCGTGGGCTTTTTTGTAATCACGTTTACAACACCGCCCAGGGCATTGTTTCCATACCTGACTGAGCTTCCGCCCCGGATCAGTTCTATTTTTTCTATGTTATCAAGGGGGATCGTACTCCAGTCGATATAATAACCGCCAACAACACCCGAAGCGTTTACCGGCCTGCCGTTGATATCAAGCATAATGCGGTTACCCGTAAAACCTCTTATGGCAAGGCTGTCGGTCGTATCACCCACCAGAGACCTTCGTTTCAGGTCTATGTCCGGTTCGGATTTCAGTACATCCGGTATATTTATGTTTTTGCCCTTTTCGATTTTCTTGATACCCACTTTGGTGTCCATCTGGTTGATTCCCGCATCAGCAGTCACAACGATCTCTTCCAGTGCAATTTCTTCCGAAGTCAGATGTTTCTGGATTGCTTCACTCATATCCCTCTGTTCGGCCATGGCAATAGCCGGAATTGAAAGCATAATTAATATTAATAAAACACTTGTCTTCCACTGTTTCCATTTCCACATTCGCATCGAATAAATTTCTCCCTTTTATCTTCAACCCTATTGTTAAAACCTCATAAGGTGCTCGCGGTGCCTCTCACAATAGTAATGAGAGGCACCTTGACGGGAAAGGAAAGCAGTGGTATCAATCACTTTGAAGTATTCCTTTCCCAGGAGCACTTCACACGGAGGACGGTGGAAACCCTGGCCGGTGCACGCCGTCCTCCAACATTTTTATTTATCAGTCAATTTTTTAATAACAATCATCCATATTGTGTAATTTTTGGGCTTTTAAAAATAAAAAAAAGGCCACGACATCACGTCCCTGTTTCGAGGACAATGACCTTCGTGGCCTTTTTCAATAATTTAAATCGCCGGTTTACAGCGATAATTCAAGCTTTATACTAAATATAATTTAAATTTGGCATGGCTTCTGCCATGAATTTTATAGGTGCATTTTGAGTTGAGCATGCCGAAATGTCAAGTAATTTTTGGTTTATTGATTTACTTTATACCTTTTCAAGATTGCGCCCAGAATATTATGGACAGAACCCATAGATAATGTTAATAAAATCACTTTTTGTATGAAGATTCTATTGGAGGACTTTAAAAATATGCTCAGTTTGATGCGAAAACACGCCCAGTCATGGATGATTAAATTCCTGATATTTATGATTGCTCTGGTTTTTATCTTTTACTTCGGATATTCCTTCAATTCGGATGAAGGTGTAAAGGTAGCAGAGGTAAACGGTGAATCAATAGGCCGGGTGGAATATGATAATGCCTACAGGACTATGCTCACTAATCTCCAGAATGAGTACAAGAGTGTATGGAACGATAATCTGATAAAGGTCTTTGATTTAAAAAACAGGGCACTTGAAGGATTGATTGAACAGAAACTGATCGCCCAGGAAGCCGGGAAAATAGGTCTCACTGTTACAAAAAAAGAGGTTCGCGAAAAAATCCTTGAAATCCCCGCTTTTCTGACTGACGGAAGATTTGATGAAAGCAGATACCGCTATGTACTCGCAAACAACCATTCAACCCCCGCGGAATTTGAAAAAAGTTATTCACAGGATCTTCTGCGACAGAAGCTGATTCAATTTCTCTCGACCTTCCTGGTGCTGACCGATCAGGAGATACTCGATAATTACAAATATGTAAATGAAAAGATAAATCTGGATTTTATCAAATTTTCACCTGATGAATTCAAGGCCTCTGTAAAAAAAGACAAGGAAGCTATAAAGGTCTTCTTCGAAGAAAGGAAGGAAAATTACAGGGTTCCCGAGAAGATAAAGATCGCCTACATAAAAATCAGCCCGGAGAGCTTCAATGATAAGGTCAAACTGAGTGAGGACGACCTTAAAGAATATTATGAAGACAACATCGACATGTTCACTCAGGAAAAAGAGGTAAAGGCAAGTCATATACTGTTTAGAGTTCCGCCGAATGCCACACCTGAAGAACAGGAAAAAATAAAGAAAAAAGCGGAATCAGTGCTTGAAATGGCCAAAAAGGGTGAAGACTTTGCCAAGCTGGCAAAGGAATATTCGGACGATCCGTCAAAAGAAAACGGCGGTGATCTCGGATATTTTAAAAGAGGCAGGATGATAAAGCCATTCGAAGATGCGGCCTTCAGTCTCAAAAAAGGCGAAATAAGCGGTCTGGTAAAGACATCCTATGGCTATCACATTATCAAGGTCGATGATATAAAGGAAAAAAAGGTAAAACAATTCGATGAAGTCAGGGCACAGATAGACGGCATCATGAGACATAACCGTGCCATGGATATGGCAAATGAAAAGGGACTGTCGCTCATCGATCAGTTGCCCTATGATGTTAATCTCAAACAATTTGCTACCGATCATGATGTGCCCTACGACAGCACCGAATTATTCTCAAGATCGGAGCCGGCTCCACTGGTCAGCGGTAACAGCAAACTGATTGAAACGCTTTTCAGTCTTGAAAAGGGAGAGACAACGGATCTGATTGAGCAAAATGATGAATACTATATCATGCAGTTGATTGATAAAAAGAATTCATACCTGCCCAAACTTGATGAAGTGTATACAAAGGTTGAGTCAGACTATATTGAAGATAAGGCGCTAAAGGATGCCGGTACAGCAGCTGAAAAATATCTGGAGGAACTCAGGAAAAAAGGCGACTGGGAAGGGCTCGCCAAGGAGAAAAACAGGACGATCGAGTCAACCGGTTTCTTTACCAGGAACGGTACCCCGGGAAAAATCGGCATAGTCCCCGGTATTCAGGACGCGGCCTTCAGACTGACCGCAGATAAACCATTTCCCGATAAGGTGTTTAAAAATGATGAGGGTGCATATGTTATCAAATGGGAAGCAAAACAGGATATAGATATTACCAAGTATAAAGAAGAAAAGGATAGGTATGCGGAATCCCTGTTAAGGACAAAACGGCAGGAGGTTTTCAATGACTGGCTCAATAAAATGAAGGCTAAATCGGATATAGATACGAGTTATTTCGATAGGATAAAATAAACAGATGTTCAGATTGCTATAAAGTATTTTTTGTTTTTAAGAGGGAGATAAAATTTATCTCCCTCTTCTTTTATGTGTGAAGCAAGTTGATAATAGGCGGCCCTGCTGAACCGGGCCTTAAAAGTGTTGTTTTTTATTCGGCAGTAGAGGACGTTTTCGTCCCCCACACTGAGGGTGTCAGGTTCAAGGGATTCTGTAGTATCATCAATTAAACACAGGACTACCCCTTCCCCCTCATCCCCTTTGGTACCATCGAATTCCACCCTTGTAATTATGAACGGTGTGTCCTCCACCTCAACGAGGCATTTTTCGTTGCCCATTACTATCAGGTATCCGCCACTGGAATCCGTTGTCAGATTCCTGTAGAATTCATTGACAATACCCCTGTGTATCATCTCGATTCCTTTATGAAACCATTTGCCTTCCTTATCAATGTATATCATGCATGGGGGAATTTTGTCTTCTTTCATCCAGTGTTTACCCTGCTTCTCTATAAAAAGCGAAACTTCCTATCTCCTCATTGTTTTGACATTGAAGTTTACTTTTCTGCCGCTCCAATGTGGCAGGGAAGTCCTTCCTGTTCGCCAAGCGCTCGGATTGTATCTTTAAGTTCCTTAAGGGCTTCTTCGGATAATGATCCTATGGTTGATGTCTTGATCATGTCCTTACAGGTGATCCCGCTGAAGGCGCTCGCAAAGCCGTTTGTGGGTAATACCGCCGTAATCCCTATGGCATAATTCGCTGCGGAAAAGGGGGTATTGTGACCTAAAAGTATTTCGCCTGAATTGCGTATCATGGACAGGATTTCTTCCTGCATATCTTCCCTGCATGCAACCATGAGATGCTCAGGTGCGAATTCATCGATTATTCTCACTGCTTCTTTAATATCCGAAAGAATCGCAACAGCACCCATGCCCTCTCTACCGAATACCTTTGAAAGGATCGTTCTTCTTTTTTCATCTATTCGGGGAATCCGCTTGATAAGCGCCTCTGCAACCTTTTTTGCTAATGCTTCGGATGTTGTCGCCAGAAGGACCGAAGAGTCAGGCCCATGCTCCGCCTCGCACATCAGATTGCGTGCGATCCAATCCGGGTCCGCACTGTCATCCGCAATAACAGCACAGTCAGTGGGGCCGATTCCCACAACTGTCTTTTTCCCGTATGAAAAGGCGACACTCATTGCCGCGGCAATCCCGGCAGGTCCAGGCCCGAACATACCGGAAACTTCGGGGATGGATTCCGTTCCTACAGTCATGCCTGCCAATATTGCCACACCGTTTCCCATAACAATGCTGTCAGCGCCTGCAATATGGGCTGCCGCTACTGTGGAAGGATTTGCCAAACCGTTTTCCTGCGGGGGCATGCCGACAACTATATTTTCTACACCTGCCACCTTTGCAGCCGTTACCAGCATGAGTGCTGTGGATATGAGAGGCCCTTTCCTTGCCGGGATATAGAGCCCGACCGAATCAAGGGGACTGATTTTTTCACCTATTACAGTTCCGGGGCGTATCTCCTTTCTCCAGTCTGCCGGAGGCATCAATGCCTCATTTACTTCCCTGATGTTATTTATGGCCTTCTCAACAGCCTTTTTGAGCAGGGGTGAAAGGTTATTCATACACTGTGAAATATACGTGTTCGATACCCTGACTTCATCGATTTTGATCCTGTCAAACCTTTCCGTTGCCTCTTTGACTGCGTTGTCTCCTGATTCGGCAACATTATTGAAGAGTGCTGTAATATCAGCTATGAGGGAACTGTCGAGGAGTTTTTTGCGTGGTGCCAGTCTTTCTCTTAAAGCCGCTTCGTCCTTTGGAAGCGTGAATACAAAATCTGTCATCTGTCTTCTTTCTAGATATAATTGGGGAAATTGTCCCAGAAGTCTTTATCATCGTCCTTCCAGTTCTTTCCGAATTTTTCATCATAATAACCTGCAAATCTGTCAAGCCACCTTTCCCAGAATGACTTTACCTTTTCAATGGATCCAAATATATCGATCAGGCAGGACTTGATTTCAGGCATTTTTTCCTTGGGGATATAGTAAACTGCCCCTTTCCTGAATGATTTAACAGTGTTTTCGGGGCTCAGGGCGTTGGCGGTGAGCATGGCAGCGGGGATTTTTCTTTCCACTGCCTTTTCGAGGAGCTTAAATCCGTCAACTCCCATGATGTCAAGAATGGCAATATCAAAATAATCCGTTTCAATGAGTTCTACTGCGTCCTTAAAGCTGGATGCCTTTTTAATGCGGCACATGGACAGCATGTCATTAAGCGTGTCGAGTATATCCTTCTCATCATCCACGATAAGGATTTTCTTGTCTTTTAATATTTTTTCTTTATCCATTTTATTCTCTTTAACTTTTTATATGTTTCAGCAGCGCACATGCATTCCCTACATAATCCACTGGCGTGAGTGCAAGAAGCCTGGCCTTATCTTCCTCAGCCAGTTCAAGGCTGTTGATAAATCGTTGGAGATCACCCTGTGAAATTTTTTTCCCTCTGGAAAGTTCTTTCATTTTTTCATAGGGATTTTCAATCCCGGCCTTTCTCATTACAGTCTGTACTGGTTCAGCCAGGACCTCCCAGGCATTTTCAAGATCCCTTCTTATAATTTCCCTGTCAACAGATACGCGGCTTATACCCCTTATGGCAGATTTTATTGCCAGATAGGAATGTCCCACTGCATTACCCACATTGCGGATGGCGGATGAATCCGTCAGGTCTCTCTGAAGCCTGGATATGGGGAGCTTGGATGCAAGATGATCCAGGAGGGCATTGCTTATACCCAGGTTTGCCTCGGAATTTTCAAAATCTATAGGATTTACCTTGTGAGGCATAACTGATGAACCTACCTCTGTACTCACCACTTTCTGTTTGAAATATCCAAGAGAGATGTATGCCCACATATCCCTGTCAAAATCCATGAGGATATTGTTGAACCTTATGAGTGCATGAAAAAGCTCTGCCATGTAGTCATGGGATTCTATCTGGGTTGTAAGGGGATTGAATGTCAATCCCAGCTTTTCGATGAATGCCTTTGATATCTCCTCCCACGGGGCGTCAGGATAGGCAGCACAATGGGCATTGTAGCAACCCACAGCGCCATTGAACTTGCCGAGATATTCCTGTTTCATGATCCGGCTGAGCTGTCTTTTCCATCTGTGGATAAAAACAGCAAGCTCCTTTCCTGTGGTAGTTGGAGTGGCTGCCTGCCCATGGGTCCTTGCAAGCATGGGTAGGTCCTTTGCCTCTTCCGCGACCACGCCAAGTTTGTTAAGCATGTCGGAGGCCAATGGAAGCCATTCACGGGTTATACCTTCCTTCAGCATAAGGGCATGGGAAAGGTTGTTTATGTCCTCCGATGTACAGCAGAAATGGATGGATTCTCCAAGGTCTTCGACGGATGTACCCCTGACCGCGTTTTTAATATAGTATTCAACCGCCTTTACGTCATGTCTTGTCCTGTCTTCGATTTCCTTTACCTCTAAGGCCTTAAGGTCATCAAAGTCTGTAACAATACTTCTCAAACAGGCTTTTTCGGAATTAGACAGTTCTCTTACATGGGTTATTTCAGGCCGCTCTGACATCATGATCAGCCATTCGATTTCAACATGTATCCTGTATTTTATTAACCCCCATTCTGAAAAATATGCTGTCAGGGGCTCAAGGTTCTTGCTGTAGCGCCCGTCAAGCGGGGATATGGATTTTATAGTCATTAATGCCTCCCTTAGCAGGAAATAAAAAACAATTTCCATGAATCACTGTGTCACTGGCATGGAATTCTCTATAAATACCTGATTAATCTTAAAAAGTAAATAGACTGGCTCTGATTAAAGACAATGGTTTTCTATTTAGTGCCCATCCGGAATTTGCCTTTTTCCGGATTGACACTATTTATATCAGCCTCTTTATATTTTTGTCCGAATATGTTAATGCATGTGCAGTAAAAAGGAGGTAGGGTATGAAAAAGAATTTTGCTATCACTTCTGTCGTATTGTTTTGCCTGACTTTTTTATTTTCGCTCCCTGCGGGTGCGAAGAAAATAACACTCAGATTTTCAGACCAGAATTCCCGGATCGGATGGGGGCCTGTCCATGCCCTCCAGCCGTGGGTGAAGATGCTAGAGGATGCCGTAAAAAAAAATACAGGAAATGAACTGAAGATAAACATTTATCCCAACCAGACCCTGGCCAAGGGCAAGGACAACTGGAACGCTATAAAGACCGGTATTGCAGACATGGGATGGTGTTTTCACGGTTACTGGCCCGGGATGACGCCTCTTGCAGATGTCATAAGCCTGCCTGCTTTGCCCTTTAAGACCGGGGAAAAGGGGAGTGAAGTACTCTGGAAACTCTATGAAAAATTCCCGGAAATAAGAAAAGAGTTTGATGATAATCACATTTTACTCCTTTATACCACTGAGCCATATTCCCTGATTACAACTCAAAAGCAGGTCAGGACCCTTGAAGACCTGAAGGGCATGAAGATAAGAATGACCGGAGGGCCTCCAACAGACCAGATGAAGGCCCTTGGAGGCGTTCCCATGTCAATTCCCATGCCCGATGTCTATCTGGCCCTTAAACAGGGAGTTATTGACGGGATGGGGACCTGCTGGGAAGCAATCAACACTTACAGGCTCTACGAGGTGGCAAATTATTATACCCAGACACCGTTTCCTGCCGTATATTTTTCAATAGCGATCAACAAGAGAAAATGGAATTCACTCCCCGATGATGTAAAAAAGGCCATCATGAGTGTCAGCGGACTCGAAGGATCAAAATTCTGGGGGCAAAATTATGACAAGGCCAGGGAAGGTGTTTCTGAATTAGCGAAAGAAAGCGGCAAAAAAATAGACTACTATGTCCTCCCTGAAGCCGAAAGAAAAAGATGGCTTGAAATAGGCGGAAAGCCCATCTGGAATGAATGGGTGAAGAGAATGGAAAAAGAAGGGTATAAAAATGCCAGGGAGATTCTGGATACAACGCTGAAGCTTTTACAGGAGTGAGAAAAAGATGAACGTTCAGCTCTAAAAGGTTAAAAACGAATGCGGATCATCAACTTTATAAACAAATTAAATAGTTTACTTGTGCTTATCCTCAAGCATCTAGGCATATGGACCCTCACGGCCATGATGCTTCTTACTGCCATTGGTGTCTGTCTTCGTTATGTCTTCAACAGCCCCATTACAGGAAGTTTTGAGCTGGTTGAACTGATGATGGCCCTTATAGTGCCCTTCAGTATCGTATTCTGCGCAAGTGAAAACGGGCATGTTCAGGTTGATATTATGCTTGAACATTTCAGCCCGGGGGTAAGGTCGTTTTTCGTATTTATCGGTAACATCCTTTCATTATTCCTCTTTGTCCTGATAGCATGGCAGGCAATTATTTATGTTGCCGAAGAGTATAAATCCGGAGTTACATCAGCGGTTCTGTATATCCCTGTATATCCCTTTATCGGGGTAATGGCGGCGGCATTTGTGGTCCTGTGCTTTCTGCTTCTGGCCGAAATTTTAACATATATCATCCGTGTAATATTTAAATGGAACCAATCACAGTAGGCGTTATCGGCATAGTGGTCCTCATCTTCCTGTTGTTTGCAGGACTTTCCATTGGTGTGGGGATGTCCCTGGTTGGTTTTTTGGGTTTTGCATACCTTGCAGATATGGATGCCGCCCTCGGGCTCCTGAGAACTGTCCCCTATACTACCTTTGCCAGCAATAATCTGAGTGTTATACCGCTGTTTATCCTCATGGGGTCCTTTGCATTTGCAGCAGGGATGAGTGAAAACCTTTTCAACGCTGTCTATAAATGGCTGGGGAATCTCAGGGGCGGGGTCGCGCAGGCGACTATTGCGGCCTGCGCCTGTTTTGCGGCCATAAGCGGGTCAAGCCTCGCTACTGCGGCTACGCTCGGAGCGGTGGCGCTCCCCGAGATGCGGAAATACAGTTACGATGACAGCCTCGCCACCGGGGCAGTTGCTGCAGGCGGCTGTTTGGGTATCCTGATCCCGCCAAGTGTAATACTGATCATCTATGGCATAATAACCGAACAATCCATCGGTAAGCTTTTCCTGGCAGGGTTTATACCCGGTGTGCTGGAAATGCTTTTTTACATGCTGACTGTGTGGCTGCTGACCACCTTAAATCCTGATAAAGGGCCTAAGGGGCCAAAGACAACTTTCAGGGAAAAGGCAAAGGCGCTCAAACAGACCTGGGAGGTGCTGCTTCTTTTTATCGTTGTGATAGGCGGCATTTATGCCGGGATGTTTACCCCGACTGAAGCCGCAGGAGTAGGTGCATTCGGGACCTTCTTTTTTGCACTGGTGCGGAAAAGACTATCATGGAAGGTGTTTAACAAAAGCCTGGTAAACACACTGCGGACAACCGGGATGCTGTTCCTTATCATGATGGGCGCAATGATCTTCGGCTATTTTCTTTCCATCTCCCAGCTTCCCTTTGAGCTCGCAAACCTTGTCGGGGATCTCTCTTTAAACAGGTATATTGTCCTGTCTGTAATCCTGATCATCACCCTGGCACTGGGATGCATCATGGACTCAATGGCCATTGTGCTTTTAACCATACCCGTATTTTATCCCCTGATCGTCAATCTGGGGTTTGACCCAATATGGTTCGGGATACTGGTTGTAATGGTGACAGAGATGGGGCTGATCACTCCGCCTGTAGGTATGAACGTCTTTGTCATAAAGGGCATTTCCGATGTGTCCATCAGCACCATCTTCAGGGGAATTATTCCCTTTTTCATAGCTGATCTGGCATTGGTGGCTTTTCTTGTAATGTTCCCTCAGATTGTTCTTTTCATACCAAATTTAATGTCATAAAAAAAGGAATTACCTAAAATGAAATCCAGACCATTAGGAATAGTAAAAGAGATCATACTGGCTTCAGGATTAAGCGTAACATACACGTATGACGACCTGGTGTTCATAGAAGACAACCCGGTTATTATACAGTTTGATGATAAAAATAAAAAAAACATGAATTTGTATTTTAATGTGGATTGCGAAGAAGCGGCTGCCGAAAAAATAGAAAGCAAGCTGAATGAAGAGGCAATGGAAAGGAATTTCACAGTCACGAAAATCGGCGAGTTTGAGATGGGACAAAAAAAAGGTGCCGATGAAACTGAAATCAGGCTTCTTCCTTTCTGACCAGGTTTTCTTAATATTAACTGATAAAGCCACCTTAGAAAACCAAATCCGAATCAGATGGCAGGATAGAGGTAGATAATTTGTAAAAAAAATGTGCACCATGCACGTGATATTGTGCAAATTATTTATTTTATTTAATCCCGACTGTATAACCTTTATTGATAAGGGTTTAGGGTAGGGCAGGGCATTGAAAGCCCTATAAATACTATGTAATCCCAAGGTAAAAGAAAAGGGATTACGCTTTTGACGTAACCCCTTAACTTAATTGCTTATTTCTGGTGGGCCTGGAGTGACTCGAACACTCGACCAATTGATTAAGAGTCAACTGCTCTACCAACTGAGCTACAGGCCCTGATTTATTTATCATACCAAGCGCGCCCGGCAGGATTCGAACCTGCGGCCTACGGGTTCGAAGCCCGGCGCTCTATCCAGCTGAGCTACGGGCGCATTCAATGAAGGATATCTCGTACCAATTATCCTTCATCTTGTCAATTATAAATGTGAGGGAAAAGTAATTTTATCTATTCCTCGGCCATTCGTTTATATATCTGATACCTCTCCTTTACATCCTTCTCAGCAGTTTCAAAAAGCCTATCGGCATTTTCAGGGAATGTTCTGGTAAGGCTGGAGTACCTTACTTCTCCCATAAGGAAATCCTTAACACTTCCTGCAGGCTCTTTTGAATCAAGTATGAAAGGATTTTTGCCTTCACTGGCAAGCAGCGGGTTATAGCGATATAAAGGCCAGTAACCGCACTCAACAGCCCTTTTCTCCTCTTCCTGACTCATTCCCATATTGATACCATGGTTGATGCATGGTGCATATGCAATGATAAGTGATGACCCAGGATATGACTCGGCTTCAACAATAGCCTTCATGAACTGGTTTTTATTTGCCCCCATTGCTACCGAGGCAACATAAACATAGCCATAGGTCATTGCCATCCTGCCAAGATCTTTCTTCCGGGTCGTTTTCCCGCTTGCAGCAAACTTGGCGACTGCGCCTGTAGGTGTTGATTTTGATGACTGCCCTCCTGTGTTTGAGTACAGTTCAGTGTCGAGAACAAGAATGTTGACATCATGCGCCATTGCTATGACATGGTCAAGACCGCCATAGCCGATGTCATAGGCCCAGCCGTCTCCTCCGAATATCCATATGGATTTCTTTGTAAGATAATCTGAGCTGTTAAGTATTTCGACGAGTACAGGGTTGTACTCCCTGCCCGGTGTTGTCATTTCTATCTCAATATATTCGATGATCTTGAGACCGAATTCTTTGGATTTTACTCCATCGTTCATGTTTTCGAGCCAGCCTTCCAGGGCCTTTTTCAAATCATCGGAAATATTGCCTTCCATTGCTTTCTTAACCAGGTCCGCCAGTTTGCTTCTTCTCTGGCTTACAGAGAGCTCCATACCAAAACCGTATTCTGCATTGTCTTCAAACAGGGAGCTTGCCCATGCCGGGCCATGACCTTCTTCATTCACGGTATAGGGGCAACTGGGTGCAGATCCACCGTATATGGAAGAACAGCCCGTTGCATTTGCAACCATCATCCTGTCACCATAGAGCTGCGTGATAACCTTGATATAGGGGGTTTCACCGCAACCGCCGCAGGCACCGGAAAATTCAAAAAGAGGCTTTCTGAACTGACTTCCCTTTACCGAGGTTACCGGCATGAGATCATCTCTAGCCGGAAGGGTGGTAGAAAAAATATGATTTTTTACCTGAATGCCTTTCTGAGGATTCAGTGGTTTCATTACAAGGGCTTTATTCTTTGCAGGACACACCTGGGCGCAGTTTCCGCAGCCTGTACAGTCAAGCGGGCTTATCTGTATTCGGTATTTAAGCCCTGAGAGCTCTTTTCCTGTTGCATCTACTGTCTTGAATTCGGGAGGAGCATCAGTCAGGTCCTCAGGGTCAGCAAGGACCGGTCTTATTACTGCGTGCGGGCATACAAAGGAGCACTGATTACATTGTATGCAGTTTTCAGGTATCCATTCGGGGACATTGATTGCAATCCCTCTTTTTTCATATTTTGCAGTCCCGCTCGGAAAAATTCCATCCGGGCTGAAGGCGCTGACAGGAAGTTTGTCACCCCTCTGGGCAAGCATGGGTCTCATAACGTCTGATACAAATTCGGGTTCGTCAGTGTCTCCTGCCATATAATCTTCATGTCCCGCATTTTTCCAGGACTCCGGGTAATCTATTTTTTCAAGAAATCCAAGGGATTTGTCAACCGCATCTATATTCATGTTAACGATCTTGTCACCCTTTTTGCCGTAGGTCTTCTTTATGGCACCTTTCATATAACCAATTGCTTCATCCGGAGGGATGACATTGGCTATCTTGAAAAATGCAGCCTGCATTATCATGTTGATCCTGCCTCCCAGGCCTACTTCTCCGGCGATCTTAACAGCATCAATATTATAGAAGTTGATATTTTTCGAGGCTATAATTCTTTTAAGGCGGTCAGGCAACCGCTCTTCCATATCTTCTAATGTCCACGGAGAATTAAGGAGAAAAGATCCACCGTCAATTATTCCATCAAGCAGGTCAAATTCTGTTACATAAGAAGGGTTATGGCATGCAATAAAATCAGCCTGTGTTAAAAAATATGCGGACTGTATAGGCTCCGGGGAAAATCTCAAGTGAGATATTGTGCTTCCTCCCGATTTTTTTGCATCGTATGCAAAATATGCCTGGGCATACATGTCGGTATTTTCACCAATAATCTTTATCGCGTTCTTATTTGCGCCTACAGTTCCGTCAGCCCCCAGTCCCCAGAATTTGCATCTTACTGTTCCTTCCGGGGAGCTGTCTATATTTTCGCCTACTTCAAGGGATGAATGGCTTACATCATCATTGATTCCAACTGTAAAATGGTTTTTAGGTACGCTTGACCGCAGGTTGTCAAAAACAGCCTTTGCCATAGCGGGAGTGAAGTCTTTGCTTCCGAGGCCATACCTTCCACCAACTATAACAGGAGTGAAATCTCTTTCCTGATATACTGTGCACACATCCTGATAAAGTGGTTCACCCAGGCCTCCGGGAACCTTCAGCCTGTCAAGAACAGCAATACTCGACGCTGTAGCTGGCATTGCCCTGAAAAAATGTTCTCTTGAAAAGGGGTTGTATAATCTAACCTTTAAAAGGCCGACCCTTTCACCTAACCCGTTCAGGTAGTTGACTGTTTCTTCAATAACATCGCAGCTCGAAGCCATCGAGACAATCACCCGGTCAGCTTCCGGATCACCGACATAATCGAAAAGATTGTATTTGCGGCCGGTAAGCTCCGATACCTTCTGCATTTCTTCCTGGACAATATGGGGAATCATTTCATAGTAGGGGCTTACTGCTTCCCTGTTTTGAAAAAATATATCAGGATTCTGTGCTGTCCCCCGCATTTGAGGATATTCAGGATTCAGACATCTGCTTCTGAAGTCTTCGATAGCATCCCGGTCAACAAGTTTTGCCATATCAGCATAATCAATCATTTCGATCTTCTGTATTTCCATGGAAGTCCTGAAACCGTCAAAAAAATGTACAAAAGGCAGGCTTGACCTTATGCTTGCAAGATGAGCGACCAGGGAAAGGTCCATAACCTCCTGTACCGATGCGGAAGCAAGAAGGCTGAAGCCGGTCTGTTTTACCGCATTAACGTCGGAATGGTCGCCAAAAATAGAAAGGGCATGTGAAGAAACAGCCCTGGCAGAAACATGAAAAACCGCCGGCATCATTTCTCCGGAAATTTTATACATGTTCGGTATCATCAGGAGAAGTCCCTGTGATGCAGTGAATGTTGTAGAAAGACTTCCTGCTGACAGTGATCCGTGAACGGCACCGGCTGCTCCCGCCTCTGATTGCATTTCAACAACCTTCAATGTCTGATCATAAATATTCTTTCTGTCGTGAGCTGCCCACTCATCACAGTATTCTCCCATCGTGCTTGATGGTGTAATAGGATAGATAGCTGCAACATCACTCATAGCGTATGCCACGTATGCTGCGGCCTCATTGCCTTCAATTGTCATCTTTTTAGAGCTCATATGACTCTCCCTTCATATGGATTTATTTCGTATTTAAAGAAAAATGATTAGTTTATATAATTTTTACAGATATGTAAATTAATAAAGACACAGGTGTGTAAAAAAATATAAGGATTTATAGGAATGTTCCTGTTATCTGAATCTTTGTATCTTTAATAATAGCGGGTAAGGTTGCTATGATAAAAAATATCTACCTGATTATTTTTAAGAACCGTTTCCAGTGGGGCCATGACCAGTAAATTATCAGGGCTTCACCTTTTATCTTATCAAGTTTGACACAACCCCAGTATCGGCTGTCGTCGCTGTTATCTCTATTGTCCCCCATAACAAATATAGAGTCCTTTGGTACAGTTTCGGGACCGAAATTAACGGTTTTATTATTTTCAAGTTGCTCAAGGGCAGGTTGATAAAGGATTACATGTTTCCTGTTGCCAATCGTTTCCTTATAGGCTTCTGCGTTTGTTATTTCATCATCATCATATCTGCCGAAAAGTTCATTTTTTACTTTTTTATCCAGGAGTTGTTCTTTTACTTTTTTATTGTTGACGTAAAGTTGCCTATTTTTAATCTCAATTGTGTCTCCTTCAACTCCGATAACTCTCTTGATAAAATCAAGACTCTCATCTTTAGGCCATTTAAAAACAACAACATCTCCTCTTTCGGGCCCTTTAAATTCTATTAAAAATTTATCAATGATTGGTATCCTAATGCCATATATGAATTTGTTAACAAGCAGGTGGTCACCTACAAGAAGGGTTGGCTTCATTGAACCCGATGGGATCTTGAATGCCTGGATTACGAATGTGCGTATAAATAATGCAAGGAGGATAGCAATGGCGAGTGCCTCTGCATATTCTCTTACGGTGCTTTTTTTATTTATTTCAGTTGCTTCTGTTTTCTTCTTCTTTTCCAAATGGCCTCCGGACATATTATTAAGTTAACGTGAAACACATTTCTGCCGATATTCAGCTTAATGGAGTAAGATTTTTGTCTTTTAATAAAATTATTATTTACTGTAAAGGTTTTTTTCCTGTATTATTTTTTATTTTATTACTTCTGAAAAGTTCCGGAGGCATGGTTTTTGCTTTAAAATATACAATGGGTATTAATAGTGAATACGCAATTTGTAAATTGTGCCTATTTGTAATAGTGGTATTGTGTGATAAATTCGATACAATATATGGTATTAATTTATATTAATATGTACGATATATATAGAAATTATATTAAATTAGGTAAATTTAATAAAAAATTCTTGACAAAATATACAATATATATATGATATTTGCCTAATACGATAAGACTGTAGTGGTTAACAAAGTAAATCGGAGGCAAAATTGGGCCGTAACATAGTAAAAAAAATCCGTGAAGAGCTTTTAATGAGCAAAGCAGAACTGGCAAGAAAGGCTGGGGTCTCATCGCTGACCATAGACCGGATAGAGAAAGGCAAAAGCTGCCGGATGGAAACCAAGAGAAAAATCATCCTTGCTCTTGGGTATGACCTGGCCGATAAAAGCAAGGTTTTTCTTGACGTTTAATAACGAGGATATTTATGCCTGTACCTAAAAAGAATCAGTTGGTGGGTCTGGATATCGGTTCCCACTCTATAAAGCTGGTTGAAATCGATGATAGTAAAAAAGGAATGATTTTAAAAAGTTTTGGAATCGTTCATTTACCCAAAGATACTATTATTGAAGGCAGTATCAAAGAAATGGAAGTAGCCGCCACTGCTATTAAGAACCTCCTTAAAAACCTGAACGTAAAGAATAAAAATGTTGCAACTTCAATTTCCGGTTTTTCTGTTATTGTTAAGAAAATAAGCATTGCAAAAAGAAACGAAGCCGCGCTGGACTCGAGTATCCAGGAAGAAGCAGAGCAGTACATTCCCTTTGATATCAGCGATGTTAATCTTGATTATGAAATCCTCAAACACTCTGATGAGGATGTTGAGGAAGAGAATGGTGAAAAAGAAAACGGAAATGATTCCGAGTTGATGGATGTAATGCTGGTTGCAGCAAAAAAAGATATAATCGAAGAATATGAAAGCCTTATTCACCTCGCAGGGCTTAATCCCGTTGTTATGGATGTAGATGCCTTCGCGCTTCAAAATGCCTTTGAAGCAGGTGCCGGTGATATTTCAGGATGCTATGCTATAATAAACATTGGCGCTGAAGAGTTAGGTATAAATGCGATAAAAAATGGCGTATCCATGTTTACCAGGGATTCATCATATGGCGGTGCACAGATCTCTGAAGCAATAGCCGCTCAGCTTGATGTGTCTTATGAAGATGCCGAAAAGATAAAGCTGGGTGGTCTGGAATTAGAAGATAAAGCAGCTCTGGAGGAAATATTTACTTCAATGGTATCCGGATGGGTACAGGAAACAAGCAGGGCGCTGGATTTTCTGTCAACAACATACCCTGATGAAAAAATAGAAAAGATTTTTGTAAGTGGAGGGGCATGCAAGATTCCGGATTTTATCAAGTATCTTGAAATGGAAACCGGTATTCCGGTTGAAGAAATGAATCCATTCGCAGGCTTACAGATTAATGAAAAGATATTTGACCCCAAATACCTGAGCGATATAGCTCCCCAGGCTGGTGTTGCAGTAGGCCTGGCATTAAGGAGTGTTGGTGACAAATGATAAGAATTAACCTTTTGCCCTTCAGGGCAGCTCGTAAACGGGAGAATGTAAAACGGCAAATATTTATTTATATTGCTGCTGTCTGCTTAACTCTGGCATTGGTGGGTGTTTTATTCTTTCAAAAGAGCAGTCAACTTTCCGGGTTAAAAGATGAAGAGAGCAGGTTAAATCAGGAGTTGGCCGGCTATCAGAAAGAATTAAAGGAAATTAAAGACCTTGAAAACAAGATTAAGCAGATAAAGAGTAAACTTGCTGTCATCAATGATCTCGAGAAAGGAAAAACAGGGCCTGTTCGTTTGCTTGCAGATATTTCAGACGCTGTTCCCAAGGATAAATTATGGCTCACTTCCCTCTCTGAAAAAAACGGCAATCTGTACTTAAGTGGCACGGCAATGGATAATGAGACCGTATCATTGTTTATGAAAAACCTTAAAAGTGCTGATCAGATAATTGCTGACCCCGTACTTAAGAGTGCCACAAGGAGGGATTTACCTAAATTCAGATTGACTGTTTCGGATTTTGTTTTGCAGTGTAAAACATATGCAGCGGCAAAAAAGAAAACAAAAAAGAAGGCGCAAAAGAAATAGTAATAATAATTTCCCGGGTTGATATATAATGGAAAAAAAATCCTTCATTGAAAGAGTAGAAGTAATCAAGATGCCTGTAAGGATCGCCATCCTTGCCGGTACATTGATTTTACTTATTGCCGTTTTTATCATTTGGGGCTATATGCCGAAAACGGAACAGATCGAAACAACCCAGCAAAGCATAGAAGCTTTAAATGGTAAGTTGAACCAGGCAAGAGTACAGAGAAAAAAGCTTCCCGAGACCAGGGAAGAAAAGAAAAAAGTTGATCAGGAATTTGCAGTGGCATTAAAGATGCTTCCGAATAATATGGAAATCCCGGAACTACTGACAAAGATAACCGAACTTGGTGTCAATGCCAATCTTGATATATCTACCTTCCGGCCTCAAAGCAACAGGAAGAAAGGCTTTTATGAAGAGATTCCGATATCCCTTCGGATCAAAGGAACGTACCAAGATGTGGCCGTCTTTTTTGAAAAAGTAGGCAACATGAAGCGTATTATGAATATTCAGAATGTTACCATGAAACCCGAAAAGGAACGATCTACTATCCTGAATGTAACGTGTGATGCAATCACATATACCTTTGTCAAAGGGAAATAAAAATGCAGAAGCTGAAAGACATCTACTGTAAAAATCTAAATATTATTATATTCTGTGCACTCTTGTCCTCATCAGTATTTTCAGTGCAGGCGAAAACGGAAGATAGCAAACAGACTATACAGGGTGATAAGCAAGCTCCTCAGATACCGACTGATACGGAAAAAGAAGAGAAAAAATATATATATGACCCGACCGGAAAGACTGATCCATTTAAGTCGTTCATTGTTGTCCGGGAGGAAAAGGCCGAAAAAGATAAGGGAAAACCAAAGACATATCTTGAAACACTTGAGCTTTCTCAGTTGAGTCTTTCTGTCATTATAATAGGTAAAACGAATAGATGGGCAATGGTAACTGATTCAAAAGGCGATGGACATGTCATAAAGGTAGGCACCCCAATAGGCACCAATGGCGGAGTTGTCTATAAGATTGAGCCAGGTGAGGTTATAATAAAGGAAGAAGTAACAAATTTTAAAGGTGAAAAAGAACCCAGATTGATAGAAAAAAAGGCGCCTTCCGATAGATGATAGCGGTGGTATTAGGTCCTATGTATATTTGACAGTTTTATTTAACTATTTATACTCAATTTCCGCATTAATTGTTAAGGAGATATTCCATGAGTAAAATGCACGGTTTCGATAAAAGAAGATTTAACTCTTTTTTATTATATATTTTGATTGCCATCTGGCTCATGAGCGGATGTGCGGCCAAATCATCCGTTGAGATGAATGAAGCAAAGGCTGATTCACAACCTGCAAAGGAGAATGTAGCTGTTAACCAGGCGCCGGTTAAAAAGGCCGTTGAGTCGGTAACTCCAGCAGAAGATAAGGCATCCGATTCCGCCGTAGCATTACAAAAGGCTCAGGAAACAGAGAAATATACCGAATCGGAACCTCGTATTTTCATTAAACCTTCCGGCTCCAAACTCGGGCAGGTGCTGGGCATCGATTTTTCAATGTTACCCCAGGGCAAATCAAGATTGACAGTTACCACCAATAAAAAAGTCAGTTATGACCTTGATCGTGTTGATCGGAAAAGGTTATCTTTAAACATACATGACAGTCAGATTGGAGAACTGCTGCTGAAGGATATAGATACCACACAGTTTCAGACGGCATTGGAGAATGTACAGCCTGTATTTGATAAAAAGAATAAAGAAGTCAAGCTGGGCATTACGATGCGCGAGGTTGTGCCATTCCACGTCAAACAGTCCGATAGCGGTATAGTAATAGATTTCGGAAAAATAACAACAAAGATAGCAGAGGATAAGATAGTTCCGCTTAGTCTCAAGAAGTCTGAAGCGAAGAACCCTCCAGCTGCTTACGAACCAAATACAGGGCAACAGGGTGAAATACAGGCCTTTTCCCCTTCAGCAAAGAAAAAATATACCGGTCAGCCTTTATATCTGGATTTTGTAAACGCCGATGTTACAAATATTCTGAAACTTATAAATGAGGTCAGTAAGGAGAATATTATCTGGGACCCTGCAATTAAGGGGAAAAAGGTCTCTATGATACTCCATGATGTACCCTGGGATGAAGCCCTTGATCTGATTCTAAAAAACAATGATCTTGCCGAGCGTTATGTAGGTAGGAACATAGTATGGATAACTACAAAACAGAAGATGGCTCAGATACTTGCTGAGGAGGAATCCGAGTCAAAGAAGATGGAACAGAAACTTGAGGATGAGCGGCTTAAACTGGAAGAACAGGCGAAAAGAGTCGAGGATAACGCCCCACTTGTAACTGAATATCTGCCTGTTGATTTTGCAAAAGCTGATAAAATAAAGGATCACATAATTCTCTCTAAACGGGGTAGTATGAGCATCGATTCAAGAACGAATACGATTATTATAAAGGATACTGCCGCGAGTATTGAAGAGGCAAAAAAGATAGTAAAGCAATTTGATACGCCGGTTAAGCAGATCATGATAGAGGCGAAAATTGTTGAAGCCTCCGATGACTTTACGAGAGACCTGGGACTCAAGTGGAATGCAGGAGGAAACCCTGTAAGGACAGAAACAACCGATCCAACAACAGGCGTTACCACTGCTACCTGGACATATGATGACGGCACTATCTTTGCCCATGATAATAATAATGGGGAAAAATATGGCGGTTCATTTTCAACTAATTCACCGGCCACAAACTGGGGGAATATTGGTTTGAATTTTTCGAAGATATCACCCAGCACTTTTGGCCTCACCTCTTTAAATGCAACGCTGGCTTTAGCCGAAAGTACCGGCAAAGCAAAAACACTCTCAGCCCCAAAGGTCATTGCGCAGGAAGGGTCGGAAGCCACAATAAGCAGCGGTGAAATTATAAAGATAGCGGCGACTGAAAATGTGGCGGCACAAGACTTCCCGGCTGAACTGTCATTAAGCGTAACACCTGCTTCAGTAAGTTTTAATAACTATATTACACTTACAGTTAATGTATCGGATGACCAAAGAGTTACTGATAACAGAAAGACTACTAAAACGGTTTCTACAACTCTTATGGTTAAAAGTGGTGAAACTGTTGTAATAGGCGGCATCATCAAGGAGAAGGAAAATGATACGGTCGAAGGTGTACCTGTGCTCAAGGATATTCCTGGTCTTGGGTGGTTGTTTAAAGCCAAGAGAAAACAGCATAGTAAAACCGAACTGTTGATATTCCTGACACCCAATGTAATTCCATCTCCGGTAAAAACTTTTAACTAAACAAAATTGTTGAAATGAATTTTAATAAAAACGGGTTTGAATTTTCACCAGGGGCAAGTCCCGGGAGCGGTATTTCTGTGAATAAAAAGGCATTATATCTGTCGGCCTTGATAATTCTTTCCTCTTTTATTATTACATGCTGTGCCGGAACGATGCTTTCCAAAAATAAAAGGGCACAGATACAGGAAGATATGGGCAGTTCTCTGGCTCTTGATGGAAAACCAAGAGAAGGGCTTGCTTATCTTCTTAAGGCAGAGAAAATAAATCCGTCAAATCCTGACCTTCAGCATAAACTGGCACTTATATATGAGGAAATAGGGGAATACGATCTTTCCCTGAATCATTTTCAGAAAGCCATACATCTGAAACCGGAATATCCGGAAGCCTATAACAATATGGGGATTCTTTATACCAAAAAAAAGGAATGGAACAAGGCCCTGGATTGTTTTAAAAAGGCTGCTGCGGATGTATTATACAATACCCCGGAATTTGCATATCACAATATCGGGTCTGTCTATTTTCGTACTGGCGATTATCCAAAGGCAATTGAAAATTATGAAAAGGCTATAAAAATAGCCCCAAACTATGTTGCAGTCTATAAAGATCTCGCGGTTCTTTATGATTCTATCGGACAGCAGGATAAAGCCCTTGCTACCTATAAGGCGGCAGTTGCAATTGCACCTCAAGCCTGGGATATTCATTTGAGTTTAAGCAGATTATACTTAAAGATGGGCCTGAGACAGGAAGCAATAAAAGAATTAAATCTCATCATAAGCACAAACCCCAGAGATCAATATGCAAAAGAGGCTTCGAAAATACTGGACAGTATTGAGCTAAAGGAATAAGTCCCATCTACGAATAATAATTTTTTCTCAGTAATCTTCGCTATTAATAAATATACATTTATACAAGAATAGTGTAATAATTCCACCCCATGAAATAATAAGTATAGAACGCATAATTTCAGGAGTAAAAATGGAAATTAAAACCGACTATCTGGTTATTGGTACGGGCATTGCCGGTTTGAGTTTTGCCCTTGAGGCAGCAAAATCAGGAAAGGTGGCAATAGTTACGAAAAAAGAAAAAATGGAGGCCTCATCCAACTATGCACAGGGCGGAATTGCCTCTGTTTTTAATCTCGACGACAGTTTTGATTTACATATCGAGGATACTTTAAAGTCGGGTGATGGCCTGTGCAATAAAAAAATTGTTGAAATGGTAGTAAAAAATGGTCCGGAAATGATCAGGGAGCTTATCTCCATGGGAGTAAATTTTTCCAGACAAAATGATGGAACAGATGATCTTGAACTCGGGATGGAAGGTGGCCATTCAAAAAGAAGGATTGTTCATACAAAGGATAAAACCGGCAATGAGGTGGAGCGGGCGCTCCTTGAAAGGGCCGAAGAAAATGAAAATATAACAATCTATGAAGATTTCATGGCAATCGATCTGATAACAATCTCAAAACTTATAAGACGCGGGATCGTTAAATCCGAATCAAGGGAGTCCTGCTGGGGTGCATATGTCCTGGATGTAAAAAATGATGAAGTAATCACATTTCAGGCCAAGGTTACTGTTCTTGCTGCCGGAGGTGTCGGGAAGATATACCTGTATACAAGCAATTCGGATATTGCATCGGGTGACGGAATAGCAATGGGATATCGTGCCGGTGTAAAGGCGGCAAATATGGAGTTTGTGCAGTTTCATCCTACCTGTCTTTTCCATCCCCTTGCAAAAAACTTTCTGATATCCGAGGCAGTAAGAGGCGAAGGCGGAATACTGTTAAACAGCAGGGGTGAACGTTTTATGGAAAAATATCACCCTCTGAAGGATCTTGCCTTCCGGGATATTGTGGCAAGATCCATTGATATGGAGCTGAAAAAGAGCGGTGACGAGTGTGTATACCTGGATATAAGTCATAAACATAAGGATTTTGTCAGGGAACGTTTTCCAAATATTTATGAGAATTGTTTAAAATATCAGATAGACATAACTCAACAACCAATACCGGTGGTCCCTGCTGCCCATTATATGTGCGGAGGATTGGTTACAGATGAAAATGGTATGACTAACATAAGTAATCTTTATGCGATCGGCGAAGTTGCCTGTACCGGGCTTCATGGTGCAAACAGACTTGCAAGTAATTCATTGCTTGAGGCGCTTGTTTTTGCCCGGAAGGCAGCAATAAGATCAAAACGGGATCTGGAAAACAACAGGGAGATACCATTTTCAAAAGCGCCGGCCTGGGAGAAGGGGATAGCTATAGACAGCGAAGAAATGGTTGTCGTTACCCATAACTGGGATGAAATAAGGCGCCTGATGTGGAACTATGTAGGGATAGTACGAACAAACCGCAGGCTGGCAAGGGCAAGAGCAAGGATTGAAAATATTCAATCCGAGATTAAGGAGTACTACTGGAACTTTACAGTTACAAGAGATCTGCTCGAACTCCGCAACCTTGCACTTGTCGGTGAATTGATAATTTCATGCGCCATACTCAGAAAGGAGAGCAGGGGGCTGCATTATAATCTGGACTGCCCTGAAAAAGATGATGAAAACTGGAAGCGCGACACGGTTATCTGGAATTAGAAAATATAAAATAAAAAAAAAGAAAACCCGATATCGGAAATCCGGTATCGGGTTTTCTTTTATAAGAGCGGTATTTAATTAATAATCGGTATATTTTACCCTTTGATCGATTTTCTGGGATGAAGATTTTTCTTCTTTATCCTTCATTAAATCAAGCCATGTTCTAATAAAAGAATATAGCAGTCCGCAACCTACTATTGTAAGAGCAAGGTAGAGAAAGCCAAAAAAAATAAAATATTCAACGTTCCATTGCCATTCAAATGAAAAGGGAGTCATTATCTATCTCCTATAAATCATTGCTTGTTAAACTGTAACTAAGCCTTTAAAGAATTCAATACTTTTTCCTTCGGAAAAACCGGCAGATATCTGTATGAAATGGAAAATATAAGAACTCCATATCCTATCATGCCCAGTGATATTCCCCATTCCTGCCATGTTGGCATATAAGTCCATAACCTGTCAAAGGGCATTACAGGTATTGCCGCTGATCCAATTATAACAATATATCGATTAAGAATTATTCCTGTACAGTTCATAAGACAGGCAATTATCAGCCATAATTTATTTTTTCTGATCGCAGGAATCAACAGTAGAATCATCGGAATTATTCCAAATATCCCTATCTCGAAGATAAGCAACATCTTACCATAATATCCGGTCCTCAGGAATTCGGTAAGGCCTTGACCCGCCTGTGGCAGGCCATATATCCACCCAATTGTATCCGCTATCTTCAATACCATGTACAGGGCAAGCAGACCGCCTGATATCTTTGCGAGTAATTGTGTGGCACTATCGGGGACAAGCTTTTTCCTTGATATTGCCTCGGTCAGTTTTGTGCAAAGGATTGTAAAGCAGGGACCTGCCGCAATGGCTGAGAGCACGAAGAGAAAGAAAGTCCATGGCCAGATATAGAAACCACCGCGTGCCACAAAGGGCCTTACATATATGACACCGAACATACCACCCAGTGAACCCTGATGAAAGAATGAAAGGAATGTACCTGTGGCGGCAAAAATTGCCATTATATGATGAAGATGGTGCCCGAAAAAGTGAAAATCCTTTACCTTATCAAGCTTGCGGTTTTCCAGTATTATAGGGATATATTCTATTGCAAGGACACTGAGATAACAGGAAATACAGAATGAGACTTCAACCAGCATGGAATGAATATTCGAATGCCAGAAGAAAAACCAGCCCCTGAGAGGTTGTCCAATATCAATGCCCAACAGGCCCATTGCGCCTGAATAGCATATAAAACCTATTATTACTGCGGCGTTGATAATATCTTTCAGTTCATCTTTTTTAATGATATAGGTAAGAAACCCGGTAAAAAAGGCACCGGCACCAAGGGCTATTACCGCAAGGTCGAATACTATCCAGAGAGCGAATGCGAAGATATTGCTCATATGGGTTTGATTCAGCCCAAGGATCAGACACAGTGCTGCACAAAAACCCCCAAAGGCAAGAAGCAGAACCCATGGAAGAGTCCAGAAGAAAAAACTCGATGTAGAGCATCTTTTTGTTCCTTCCGGGATGAAAGCGGAATCCATTCTATATCCTCCTCATTAGATAACTTTCTCTGTGACAGGCTTGAATTGTTCAGGTAAATAATTATCCGCGAATTTTCTTACCCAGTCTTTTGATGAAAGGTAGTACACTTTTGGTTTTGAGTTCAATCGTTCAAGAAGCCTGAACGCCCTGTCACTTTTAGCCAGTTTTGAAACCTGATGTTCAGGGTTACTAAGGTCACCGAATGTGATGGCCTGTGCCGGACAGGCCTCGGTGCAGGCAGTAATATAATCTTCTTCTCTGAGTTCTTTTCTGCCTTCAGCATATGCCTTGTTTTTTGCCCTCATCAGGCGGTGATGGCAGAAAGTACATTTTTCCACAACACCTCTCATGCGGACAGATACCTCCGGGGAAAGGGACCTCTCCATTCCTTTCGCAAAAGGCTGGACCAGCGAATAACCATCCCACCAGTTAAAGTATCTCGCATGGTAAGGGCACGCTGCCTGACAGTATCTGCATCCCACGCATCTTGTGTATATCTGGGAGACAATCCCTGTATGATGATCAAGCTTTGTGGCGGTGACGGGACACACAGATACACATGGCGAATGTTCTCCACCGTGCCCGTCTTCATCGCATTGCATACATGGCCTTGGGAAGTAGCTTACTTCCGTATCAGGAAAAGGTTTACCGTTGTTAATCTTATAAAGTGTCATCCAGGCAATACTGCGTTCCTTGTCGGATTCATCGCGGCGTACTGTAACATTGTTCTCAGAAGCACAGGCGACCATGCATGTACTGCATCCGGTACATTTGTCCAGATCAATTGCCATTCCATATTTGTGTCCATGGGTTTCTGTTTTTTCCATGTTCTGCCTCACATCTATACTTTTTTAATTCTTACTGGAGTATTCCACCATGCGGTTTGGCCGCTTAATGGATCTGTGTATGCGCCCATAAGACTGTTCGGATTGCAACCCTTGCCTCTGACAAAATCATCAAACGCGGTGTGACCGAATCCCATCGGCATATATACTACATCAGGCATTGCACCTTCAAATAGGCGCACCTTTGCTTCAACACTTCCTTTTTCGGAGGCGATTGTTATTTTATCACCCTCTTTTAATTCATATTTACGGGCTGTCGCCGGATTTATCTCTACAAAAGAGTCATCCTTCCGAAGCTGATCATCAAACAGAGTCTTGTAAAGATATGGCGGATCCGGAAGCCATCCGCTTGAAAGGTTTATTAATTCATAAGGTATCATTTTCAGGGGGTATATACCTTCAGCCTTTTCCCCTGGTTCAAAATGGGGAAGGAAAAGTATTTCTTCCGGGGCGGAAAGCTCAGGTTTTTCCGACGATGTCTCAAAAGCCGATTTCAATCTGTTGCTGAAGAATTCAAATTTTCCGCTCTCAGTTGTGAACAGGTCCTTACCCGGTTTTATGCCGGATGTGGGGTTGTACCAAATTCCACCTTTTTTAAGCCTTCCCCACATATTGTCGAAGCTTGAATAATCGGGCTTAACTTTTGTGTCGTTTTTTATAAGCTTCCAAGGCGTGGCCGAAGGATTATAGTTTAATGTGCCTTCGCCGCTGTCAAAAAGGCCCCGAGCCCTAACCTTTAATACCTCTTCATAGTTTTTCCAGGGAAACGACTTCTCGACCGATCCGCCTATTATGCCGGCCAGGCGAAGCAACACATCCCCACTGTTTTTCGTGTCATAGAGGGGCGCTATAACAGGCTGAGTCATGCCGTAGAAATTATACTGAAGAGATGCCGGACATGGAATATCATCAGTCTTTTCCAGATATGTATGATCCGGGAGAATGAGGTCTGCCATGAAAGCCGTTTCATCATGGTATGGTGAGAAACTGACTATGAACGGTAATTCTGTAAGGCTCTGGTAGAAGTCTCCTCCATCCGGCAGTGTATAGGCAGGATTTGAAGAGAATACCAGCAAAGTGTCAACAGTCTGTGTTTTTTCAGATAGAATGCTGTCTGTAAGTGCATTGAACCGGTTGCAGCTTGTGCCTAGTTTAATTCCTACGTTTGTCAGGCAGGGTGCCTTTAATGATTCGGCTGCAAGATCATCAATTTCAGCCTCTGGAAGCGGGCTGAGCGGGAGAGGATTACTGATTAACACACCGCCCGGCTTATTAATGTTTCCTGTAAGGGCATTGAGCGCATAGACTGCCATGAACTCGAAAACATCCCCATTTAACCGGCCTTTCCCCTTTCCGCATATGGCTACAGGTGATTTTGCCCTGGCAAAGGCCCTTGCTACTGCAATTATTTCGTCTGGTTTTACGCCTGTAATTACCGATACTTTTTCCGGCGTATAGGCATTCAGAACAAGGTCCCTGAAACCTTTATATTTGCCATGATCCTCAAATCCGAACGTTTTGTTATTTATAAATTCCTTGTCGTAGAGATTTTCTCTGATAATTACATTTGCTATTCCAAGGGCAAGGGCTGTCTCGGTTCCGGGTTTTGCAGGTATCCATTTATCTGCCTTTGAAGCAGTATTGGAAGCCCTTGATTCTACCTGCATAATTGTTACTTTACCTCTGTCTTCGACTGATTTCCATATGCCCCATGCGTTGAGGATACGCCCGGGGGCCCCCCAGCCTTCGAGAAGACCGCATCCGAAACTAAGGATGAAATCCGAATTTTCGAGATCATAGCTTACAGGGTTGTCCGAGCCATACATAAGACCGGAGGCAATAGAAGCGGTATCCTCAGCTGTCGGGATAGTCATATAATTATTGCTTCCTATGGTCTTGAGAAATCTTTCGATCATAACAGACATTGTCGATCCGTTCCGGTTCCCGTCAACCGCAACAATGGAGGATGCCTTTCCCTTGTTTCTCAACTCAAGAATCCTATGTGCCAGTATCTTAAGGGCTTCATCCCAGCTGATTGGCTCAAATATTCCGGATCCTCTTGATCCTTTTCTCTTCATAGGTCCTGTAAAACGGTTGTTTTCATCGTAGAGGAGTTGCAGGCCTCCCACGCCCAGAGGGCATATCCCTCCAGGATTAACAGGAGAATCGGTTCGGCCTTCTATCTTAACCGCTCTATTCCCGACTTTCCTTACTTCAATACCACAACCACCCGGGCACAATGAACAGTTAGATTTTACATTGGTGAACTCACCGGTTTCAGGGACCGGTACCCATGGAAAATTCTGGGAGAATATTGAACTATCATCCAACAGTTTCCATGGAAGCGGCGAGAGTCCTGTACCAACGGCAGCACCAACGGCAAGTTTTACGAAATTTCTACGATTTATGGCTAATAGTTCGGTAATGTTTTTTCCATTAGATTTCATATTTATAAACCTCACTATTTATGACAGACAAAACAGGCATTGTCTTCTTCATGCCCTTTTTCAGTATGGCAGGCTGCACAGTCATCCATTTTCATGCTGTCCCAGCTGTTTGTTTTAATTCCTGCTATATTTTTCCCCCAGATGTTTATGCTGTAACCCGATATCCGGTTCTTTTCATATGTTGGCAGGGTCATTGTTTTACCATGGTCTCCGTGACATGTCCTGCATTTCATTTCTCCCTTTTTTACATGAGCAATGTGAGAGAAATAAACACAGTCAGGTTGCTTTGAATAGATAAGCCATGGAACTTCTTTCCCTTTTCTAACGTAGTCCTTTAAAAACAACGCCTCTTCGGGGGATTCACCCAGCGGAGGAAGTGAGCCATCATGGCATTTTTCACATAAGGCCAGTTTGGGAATACCTGCAAAACTGCCATCAGCGCGGAAGGAATGGCAGAAAAGGCATCTTTCAGCCTCAGTGTTGCCAAAATTTATATTAACTCCCTTTATCTTGCTGACGATATTCGGATCCATATGCAGTGCATGATTGAAATCGACAGGCTGCTGCTGTTTTGAATACAGGACCATTGGGAAAATCACCCACCCTACAATCAGGGCAACGATAAGTCCGCCAGCAAAGTAGGCGAGTCCACTTTTAAAAGGATTGGAAATCAGACCTGCGTAGTAGGATAATGCCGAGTGTATAAGAGATTGAATCCATCCATCACCGGATGAATTTCCGGAGGAATGTTCTTGATTAGCCATCTATTAATCCTCTTTGGGTTTAGTTAAAAGCTTTCTTAAGAAAGAGTTTAATAATTCGTGCGTATTTACCTGCTCATCAATATTTTGTCAAGGGAAAAGCCCTGTAATAACCTCTCATCAATGTGTTCATCCGTGTGAAGATAAAATCAGATAAATGCTTATTTGATGATTAACAGACGACCTTAAAAACCCATGCGGACCCAGCCCCTGGTCGGAAAGGAATTCTCCTGAAAAACAGAAGAGAATTCCTACAGACCCGGTTGGTTAACAGATAGAACCCGGTTAAAAACGAGGAAATTTCCTCATCCTTTTTCTGCGTCTTTTTGCAGCCTTTGCCTGTTTTTTCTTTTTCTGAACGCTTGGCTTATCATAGAAACGACGTTCTTTGATTTCAGAGAAAAACCCTTCTTTTGTCAGTTTTTTCTTTAAATCCTTTATTGCTCTTTCAATCTGATTGTTCTGTACGATTACTTTCATATTTTCTCTCTTTTTTTTATAAATTTGAAATATCTGCCTTTTCTCAAAAAAAAAGCATTCCAGTAATAATTTGGAATGCTTACAATATTGTTAAAGCCAGATTATATTTGAACAGTAATATTCACTTATATTGATATTACCTCACCTCTGCCTGTTAACCCATTGAAAGCATTGTTAAACTGCATATCAACGCAGGGAAATCCCGATATTATGCGAAAAAAAACCGATAGTTTTATGCCGCATATAATATTAATTGGAATCACCCCCTTTTTATGGTTTTTAGCAGATAGCAAGATAGTAAATAACTATCTGATAATATTAATTAAAATATGGTGAAATCGACTGACAGATCACCAGAAAAAGTAATTATATGAATATATAGATTAAAGTCAATAATTTAATTGAAAATTGCCCTTTATACGTTATAAATTTTCCGCAATGGATACGACCCTGTCACCCAGCATGTTCACATAACTCCCTGACTCATTATCATACCAGCCATAAATAACTGCCTGGGTAATCGACACCTTTGCATATGTTTGTTCCATCTTTTTGAGTATTTCTTCCGAGATTCCTGATACCTTGTTAAGATCAATGGCCACATCGGCAGTGCGTGTATGGGTTTCATGAGCTTCAATAATTGCGGCCGCTTTCGGCATACCGATGATGTCACTTGAAACGTTCTGCTGGTCCGTATATTGAAGATATTTATGAGGATCACTTGATGCCGTATCCCTGTAAATCTTGTTTATTGTATCCCTTCTTATGGGGTCTCCCGAAGAATCCTCCTGCAGGTTGATTACCAGAATTATTAAAGATCCTGTTGTGGTAGGAACACGTACAGACTCTGCAATGAATCCTATCTGTTTCATTTCAGGTATCACAAGTCCGAGGGTGTTAGCTGCACCGGTTGTTGTAAGAATAATATTATTCATTACGCTGCGGGTTTTTCTAAGATCAGTTGCGCCTGTTTTTGCCGGCTTATCAAGAACTTCCTGAGATCCAGTCATTGCATGGATTGTTGCCATTGATGCAGACAGTATCCGTTTGGGTCCGTAACTGTCGATCAGAGGCTTGATCATATGCGCGAGACATGTGGTGGTACATGATGCATTCGAGATAATATTATGGCGTCTCGGGTCATAAACATTTCCGTTTATTCCCATGACCGTTGTTACTGCATCCTCAGGCATCGGAAGGCTTTTATCCTTTATCTTGAAAGGTGCCGATACAATAACCTTATGGGCACCTGCTTCCAGATGACCTCTTACAGATCCGCCAGGGCTGTCGCCCGGTTTTGTGGGGTCAAGGAATTTCCCTGTAGCATCAACGACAATACGAACGTCATGGTCCTCCCATTTGATCTCTCTTGGGTTCCTTGTGTCTCTTAAAACAGTAACCTTTATTCCATCAATAATCATGGATCCATTGGATTCATTAATGTCTGAAATTACACTTTGCGCATTATATCCATGCAAATGCCCATGCAGCCAGCCGTAGGTGGAATCCCGTTCGATATAATGGGCAAGATCATTCATTGAGGTGCCTACCGCTCTGCCCATGTTGATTACTATCTCTTTAAAAAACTTTCTTCCGACATGATGCCATAGAGCCAGTTTCCCAATCCTTCCCAATCCATTTATACCCAGTATAAGATCACTTTGATTTCCATGCACATTTTCGTTTTGCATTTTTTACCTCCTTGCAACTTCTTCGATTTCCATCTTCCCCGAATATATAGATCCTTCTCTGCCGTCAATACTGAGCCAGTCACCTGCATTGAGATGAATCTGATCAAGCGAGCAGGAACTGTCTCTTTCCATACATACAAGGTTGGGGCTTCCGACAACACATGTTTTTCCAAGCCTGTGTGCAACAATGGCTGCATGTGAG
Organism: uncultured delta proteobacterium; assembly: GCA_963815145.1. GTDB lineage: Bacteria > Desulfobacterota > DSM-4660 > Desulfatiglandales > HGW-15 > JAAZBV01. Next base: position 449,770 of record CAWFFS010000027.1, on the reverse strand, counting down.
GTAGACCCCCCTCTGGCGGTAAGCAGGCCGTCGCTCTCAAATATCTCCTGAATATCATCCGGTACTGTATCTCCCCTGACCAGTATCAGCGATGTATCGGGCTCTTTTGTTCTGAAAGCTCTTATTTCTTCAAGATTAAATACCACTTTACCTGCCATGGCACCTCCGCTGACACCTATGCCGTGTCCTAAAAACCTTGTTTCCTCTTTTGTTCCTGCAACAAAAGACAGAACTTTCTTGCCCTGCCTTATCGCCATATCCCTCGTCTGCAAAAAATACAGGTCCTCTTCTTCACCTGATTCAAATGTAAATTCCATTTCCTGCGGACTCCAGTTTCTGTCGTATATGAGTTCCTTTGCGCAGTTCTTGATTGCATTGTAAATGTTCGGGAAAGAATTCTGCAATGTGCCGTTGATATCCCTGTTTTCTGTTTCCGCCTGTCGGTTGGAGATTGGCATTGTATTGACAAGCCCTGACACAACATCCTCACCCTGGTTGCCAATGGCATAGTCTCCCCAGAGAGTTATAAGATCCCCTGAGAGTCTCGGGTTATGTGTAAATACTACTCCTGAGCCGGAATATTTATGCATATTCCCGAATACCATTGACTGGACTGTAACTGATGTACCCCAGTCATCTGAAATCTTCATGATTTTCCTGTAGGCCTTTGCCTTGGTTGTATTCCATGATTCCAGGACTTTACCTATGGTGATATAAAGCTGTTTGATTGGTGATTCTTCAACATCTATACCATGACCGATTATGAAACTCTTATAGTCAAGGGTGATTTCCCTCATCTGTTCGCCGGTAAGGTTTATTTTATGCTGGACATTCAGTCTTTCCTTCACATTTGCAATGATATCATCAAAGTCATTCCTGTCCAGGCCGAATGCCATACCATATGACTGGAGGAATCTTCTGTAGCAGTCCCATGCGAACCAGACCTCTCCTGTTATATCTATTATACCCTGTACAATATCCTCATTTATTCCTACATTAAGGAATGTATCCATCATGCCGGGTTGAGAAATAGGCGCACCGCTTCTTACCGACAGGAGAAGAGGATTTTTGGGATTGCCGAACAGCTTGCCTGTCAGCCTTTCTAGGCCTGCGATTTCGTTATCAGTCTGTGCCTTGAAATTTTTTTCTGCCGGACTGTAGCCCTGAATTACATCCCAGTATCTATAAACTTCAGTCGTGATAATGAAACCGGGAGGGACTCTGAAACCGCTATTATGCAGGCTTACGAGGTTTAATCCTTTATTGCCGAGATGCACTACGCCTGAAACAAGACGGTTTGAGGATGCTATGGATGAGATGGCCTTCTGAGGGTCATAATTGAGAAGCAGGTGAAGTTTGTCCTTGGGAAGTTCATCCGACTGCCTGAAAAGTGTATTCATTATTCTGCTTAAAAAAAGATCAAGCTGCTGGAGCCCGAGTGCAAAGGCGATTCTTTCTCTCAAAAAAACCTCCGATACCATGTGCGCCAACTTATCCCTGCCGTAGGCATGTCCGTTTGTGCGGTATTTGGAGATCAATGACCCTTCGGGTATATTGTTCAGTATCTTTACAAGGTTCTGTTCGTGAATCGCATTGAAATAATCATTTACAACATTACTTACCGCCTCGGAAAACCCTCTGAATATATCTATAAACTGTGTAAATGTGAACCCTCGTACTTCAAGCGATCGATTGAGGAGTTCCAGCTGTTTTTCTATCTCCGATGAAAGTATTTCGTCCAGTCTCATTGCCTTATCGAAAAGCACAAGGTAGTCGTTTATTCTGAAGAAGGTATCCCGCGTGATCAATCCCAGGTCTATGTTTTCAACAAGATCATCAAAAAGCGTATTCACCAGGGATTCGATCCTGAAGGTCAGTCCCAGCGTATCGAATTTCCTTTCGTGGTAACTCCCGTACATGGATGGTATGTCAACTGTAAAATGTCGTTTGTGATATATATCCTCCCTGATGTCGTACCGGTCCGGCGAGAGGATTATTTCCTTGAGCTTTTCAAGATAGGATAAAAGCCCCGATATTTTATGGTAGGTGTCTTTCTGTTTGAGCGCATCCTTTAAAAGATTTATATCAGGGAAATATCCTGGCTGTAATTGATTTACATAATTATCAAGCTCAAGAAAATCGATTGAATATTTTTGTACGAGTAATTTATAAAATACGACAGAGAGTTCAATCCGTTCCAGGTCAGTGGACGTGACATCCGTGTTTTTGTTATAGATATCCTTTAAAGTGCCTTTGTCAATATCCAGCAGTCCTTTAATATCCTTGAGTTCTTTACGTTTAAACAGGTCCTTTATCAGGACGTGGACACCATTAAAGTAAGGGCCTGCGGATTTTATCCGCTCATGAATATCAGGTGGCAGATATTCTTTTAATCCCTCTTTTTCCTTTGTGAGCCAGAAATAAAGCAAAGCCTCCATTAGACCTATAATCCTGTTGCTGCTTTCAACATGGCTCTGCTTGCGCAGGAAATGGACCAATGCATCCTTTCTATAACTGATTTCATCCAGCCTTGTTGAAATATCTCTCAGTTGACCTTCTGCGCCTATTTCATTGAAATAAGCCGGAAATAACCGGGTAAGCTGTTTGATCAGATTGTAGACATTACTGATATTACAGTTCAACAGGTTTGTGATATCGCGCGGAAACAGGTCAGTGTCCCTGATATACACTCCTGCAACAGAAAGATAAATGATCAGGGATGATAATAATTTTTTTGACCATGTGGGATTTAGCTCGATAATCTCAAGCCATGTCCTTATGTTTTGGATATGAGCCCTGTTCACCTTTGCCTGCCAGTCATTTCCAACACCTTTGAAATCAGGCGTCTGAAAACCAAGATCCATGACTGACTCAAGAAAGAAATCAACCAGCTCGCTTTCATCGGTTCTGTAAATAGCCGTGCCCATATTACCTATACAGCTAAGCGCTGTTCCCGGATAGAGTAGCACGCTTTCTTTTAAAATCCTGAAGGTCCTCAAGATAAGAGTCTGAAGATTTTTTGGTTTCTCTGTATCAATAAGCTGAGTCAGCGTCCTGTTAACTTCTCTCAAGGTTTCTTCATGAATTACAGAAAGGCCGTCCATATTCATGATGTGAAAGAGAAAGATCAGTTTCCAGTATTGCCCGTGTCCGACCTCTTCGCCTTTTTTAAAGAGGATGCGGGGTATTTTCCTGTATTGATCCGCGATCTGCCTGTACCCGGGAAGATTGATCAATGCATTAAGCAGGCCGTTCCCATTGTCTTTGTACTCTTGTATTATATTTCCAAGTGTGGACTGAGATCTTTGAAGATCCTGGTGCGAGACTGAACCGAATATTTCTTTAAACTCCTCTTTATCCGGGTCAGGAATAGCCGCTTCATTGACGAACCATTCCATTGGATCCTTATGACCTGACCAGAATTCATAGGATTCTCTGAGGTATTTCGCAAGCAGTTTATTGATGCTGGCAGTCAGGCTTTCCGGAATATTCAGTGGAGCCAGTGATGCGGCAATTTTATTTATCTGGTAATAGCTCTTAACAAACAGCGAAAATTCTTCGTCGCCAAAAGAGTATATCTTTTTAAAAGAGTACTCAAGGACCTGAATAAATCTTGACAGATCTGCTTTTGAGTCTTTTATTATTTTTTGTATATATATTAGAAGATTGTCAGCGCCATCCTGTTTTACATTTATTTTTTGTGATTCTGTAATCGTATCAAGAAAGATTTTGACAAAGAGTCTGCTGCCTCGGGCCTCTTGCGTGTTCTTTAAGAAGATGAAAGTAATCAAGGGAATAATTTTTTGCTTCCTTTAGAATGAATTCCCAGTTTTTATATGGATGACATAATTCCGTGATAAAAACGTTAAGGTTTTCCAAAATTCCCGAATATTTGGACATAACCTCCTTAAGGACGATATATTCCTCACTTATAATTACATCAACCTTGCTTGTTTTAATATTCACTTCAAGGGCTTTGGACGGCATATTATGCTTCCATATGAAGTAGAAAAGATATTTGTTGAAGATCACTTATTGAAAAATTTTATTAATTATAACAGATTTTGGAACAAATATTAAAGTATTTTATGCATCTATTGACCTTTAAATAGGTTTTATTTATGTAAAAAAATAATGTTATAGCGATGATTTGCCTTTAAATTCCTGAGCCCGTTCATTCCAGGTGCTTATTCTTCCCTGTTTAAGGCCTTTAAATCGTTTAATGATCTTGACAGTATCGTTTGATATATGTTAACAAAACCTGCTGGTTCTAGTTGTTTTCACTCATGTTTTGGGTTTTTTACAGGGCTGCCGTAAATATTAACTTTTTATACGCCTACCTTTATAGGAGCTTCAATTATGGATAAGGAAGACAATCTGTTTGAAGATCAGATCGAAGAAGATGATTTACTGAATATCAGTCTCGATGACCTGTCGACTGATGAAATCGAAGAAGCTGTTGATGAAGAGCCTGATGAAGATATTATCGAACTCATGGATCTTCTGGAAAAGGGGGATGATAGTCTTCTTGGTATTGATGATATTGATACGGTTTCAGAAGATAAAATGTCATTTGATGATACCGCTGAAACACCTGATATAGATACAGCCTCCCTGCCAGATATTGAACCGGATGAAATATTGAGTGATTCAGGCCTGTCCGACCTGGGTGAAGATCTGGAATCCGAGCAATCAACAGAGGAGTTTGATCAACTCCTCACGGAAGATTCAATGGATATTCAGGACATTGGAACTGGAGATGCCGGCACGGTCGGCGATGTGCTGGAAGGGTTGCTGGGTGAGACCGAACCCGAAAGTGGTTCCGATGATGCTGAAACTCTCTCTGATGAAGCGGAGGATCTTAATCTGGAGATGGAAGATTTTTCGGATCTTGACGCTGTCCTGGATGAGGAAGGGCTTTTGGATGATGGAATATCCGATGTTTCAGCCGATGAAAATAATCAGGATAGCCTTTTTGAAGATATTGATCTGGAAAATGACAGCGAAGATGAGGTAATTGAAGTTGATGATGAGATACTTGGTTCATCCGATAATGAATTTGAAAAAACAATAGTTTCATCAGAGGATAATGTTTCCGGTGAAGAATCCCTTTGGGGAATGGATGATCAGGACCAGATGCGCAGTAACGAGCTTGAATCAGAGGATATCGATGGAGAGATTGCTTTAGATGAAAATCAACTTGAAGCTATAGATGATATTCTCCCGGATGATGAATCTGTTGATGAACTGTTCTCGGATGAGGGTTTACAGGATGAAGAAGACATTGAGGATGAATCTCTGTCCGTTGATATACCTGATATGTTTTCATCAGAAGAGGATCAGATAGAAATAACCGATGAGGGGACCGAAACAGAGATATATGCTGAAGCTGATGTTAGAGAGACTTCTGTTCCGGATGATCCCGGGCTAAAAATGGATATATCTGCAGCCGTTTCACCTCAGCCGTTGATATCGGAAGAAAAAATTGAGGAAATAGTGAGAAGTGTTGTAGGCGAGGTTGTGGAAAGAATTGCAAGGGAAGTATTCACGGAAGTCGCTGAGAAAGTAATTACCCAGGCTATTGACAGTTTAAAGGAAAGCCTTGAATAAGATTCATAATATTTCTTGAATCCTGATGATTATATTTAAAAAAGGGGTTGCTGCTGTCGCGACCCCTTTTTTATCAATTACAGTTTATTTTTTAAAATTTTAGGAGCGCTACTATGCCTGAAGAAACAATGGCAAAAGGTTATGAACCGAAAGAAGTGGAAGATAAATGGTATGAATACTGGCTGGAGGAGGAGCTTTTTAAAGCCGAAGTCCCTTCTGAAAAAGAGCCGTTCTGTATAGTTATACCCCCGCCAAATGTAACGGGTACGCTCCATATGGGGCATGCCCTGAATAATACCCTCCAGGATATATTGTGCCGCTATAAAAGGATGAAGGGCTTTAACGTCCTCTGGCAGCCGGGAACTGATCACGCCGGGATTGCAACACAGAATGTTGTTGAAAAGGATCTTATGAAAAAAAACATAAGCCGGCATGATGTTGGAAGGGAAAAATTTATAGACCTGGTCTGGGAATGGCGTGAAAAGTATGGCGGCCTGATAATCAACCAGCTTAAAAAGCTGGGCAGTTCCTGTGACTGGAGCCGGGAAAGGTTTACCATGGACGAAGGCCTTTCAAGGGCTGTAAAGGAGGTCTTTGTAAGGCTTTACGAAGAAGGTCTCATATACCGGGGTGACTATATAATAAACTGGTGTCCGAGGTGCCATACTGCACTGGCTGATCTTGAAGTGGAACATGAGGACCGGGACAGCTTCCTTTATCACCTTCGTTACAGGTTCGAAAACAGTGACAAATATCTGGTGGTTGCAACCACCAGACCTGAAACATTGCTTGGAGATACGGCCGTTGCGGTAAATCCCGAAGATGACAGATATTCAAACCTGCCCGGTACACACGTTCTACTGCCTGTTCTTAATAAACCTGTTCCTGTATTGTTTGATAAATATGTTGATATGGAGTTCGGTACAGGCGCCCTCAAAATTACTCCGGCCCATGATGCCAACGACTTTAATATCGGAAATCAGCATAATCTGGAAAGGGTCAAGGTTATTGACGAAGACGGCAGGATGAACGAACTGGCCGGTAAATATCAGGGCATGGACAGGTTTGAATGCCGCGAAAGAATACTGGAAGATCTGGAGAAGGAAGGCCTGCTTGAAAAAAAGGAACCCTACAGGCATGCCACAGGGCATTGCTACCGCTGTAAAACAATGATCGAACCGCTGCTTTCCAAACAATGGTTTGTAAAAACAGCTCCGCTGGCAGAAAAGGCCATTGAGGCGGTCAAATCGGGGAAAACAAAAATACTTCCCGGAACATGGGAAAATGTCTATTTTGACTGGATGAACAATATCAGGGACTGGTGCATCTCAAGGCAGATCTGGTGGGGACATCGCATACCTGCCTGGTTCTGTGACGGGTGCGGCGAGATAATAGTTAAAAAGGATGAGCCAACTGAATGCCCTGCCTGTAAAAGTTCCAGTCTCAGGCAGGAGACCGATGTTCTGGATACATGGTTCAGTTCCGCTTTATGGCCGTTTTCAACCCTCGGCTGGCCTGATAATACCGAGGCCCTTAAGATGTTTTATCCGACTTCTGCACTGGTTACCGGGTTTGACATACTCTTTTTCTGGGTTGCCAGGATGATGATGATGGGGCTTCATTTTATGGATGATATTCCGTTCTCGGATGTTTATATCCACGCCCTTGTAAGGGATGCCGAGGGCAAAAAGATGAGCAAGTCAAAGGGAAATGTTATCGATCCCCTGATAGTCATTGATCAGTACGGAACAGATTCCTTCAGGTTTACGCTGGCCGCATTTGCAGCCCAGGGCCGTGATATCAAACTTTCTGAAGAAAGGATAGAAGGGTACAGGCATTTTGCAAACAAGATATGGAATTCCGCCAGGCTTGTTCTTTCGAACCTGAAGGGAGATGAGATAGACGGAGAAAATAATTCGTTACTTTCACTGCCTGACAGTTGGATACTGACCAGGATAGGTGCAGTAAGTAAAGAAGTTGCCGCTGCGCTTGATGAATACCGTTTCAATGATGCCGCCGGGATTGCCTACCAGTTTGTATGGCATGAGTTCTGCGACTGGTATCTTGAGATGGCAAAAGAGTGGTTGTACAGCGATGACGAAAAAATTAACTATTCGGTAAGGTGTACACTTAAGAAGCTGCTGTCAGGCATTTTAAGAATTCTCCATCCCTTTATGCCGTTTATCACTGAAGAGATCTGGCACAGGTTGCCAGGTGCCGAAGGAAGCATAATGAAGGCGAATTTTCCGGAATCTCTCGAATACCCGGATGATGCCGGTGCCGTCAGGGATATGGCCGGTTTAATGGGGGTTATAAACGGGATCAGAAACATACGTGGCGAGATGAATATTCATCCTTCAAAGAAAGTGGATATCCATATCGAAATTCCCGAAGACTCCCTGAGAGAAACCCTGCTGGCCAACCTCAGCTATGTTAAAAACCTGGCACGGGTGGAAAATGCCATTGTTGAAAAGGAGCTCCCAAAACCCGAGGCATCGGCAACAGCGGTTTTTGAAGGCAATCAGATCCATATCCTGTTAAAGGGAATTATTGATTTTGACGAAGAAAAAGGCCGGATAAAAAAAGAAATCGCCAAGGTTGAAAAGGAGATAGACGGATCGGAAAAGAAGCTTTCAAATAAGGGATTTCTTGAAAAGGCGCCTGATGATGTTATTGAAAAGGTAAAGGAAAAGGTTTCAGCATTGCAGACCCGGTTGAACAAACTGGAAGAAAACCTGTCGTTTTTCGAGGGAATCGATGGTTAAGAACCCTATCCTGCTTGATAAAATTATAACAAATGCCCTTGCAGAGGACCTTGGGTTTGGGGATCTCACAACCGATTCCATTATTGGCAGCGATATCGTCGGGAAGGCAGTCCTCGAGACAAGGGAGAATATTGTGCTGGCAGGGCTTCCCGTATTTATGAGGGTGTTTTCAATTCTTGACCCCGATATATCATTTGAAACCTTTTATGAAGACGGCCGGAAGGTCTCCGCGGGACAGATTATCTGCAGCATAAATGGATCAATGGCTTCCATTTTAAAGGCAGAAAGAACTGCCCTGAACCTGATACAGAGAATGAGCGGTATTGCTACGCTTACCAGTAAATATGTCGCAGAGGCCGATTCCGATAAGGTTAAAATCCTGGATACAAGGAAAACCATCCCGGGTCTCAGATTACTTGATAAATATGCTGTTCCGATGGGGGGCGGCTGCAATCACCGTTTTGGTCTTTTTGACGGCATCCTTATAAAGGACAATCATATAGCCGTTGCAGGGTCCATAAAAAAGGCGGTCAAGGCTGCCAGAAAAAATGCCCCCCACGGGATCAAGATCGAAGTGGAGGTTGAAGATCTGGATGGGGTCAGGACAGCTATTGAAGCCGGGGCCGATATTATCCTGCTTGATAATATGCCGCCTGACCGGATGAAACAAGCCGTTGATTTTGTTGGCGGGCGGATCCTTCTGGAGGCCTCCGGGGGGATAACCCTTGATAATATTAAAGAAGTTGCAGATACAGGAGTGGATATGATCTCGATCGGGGCATTGACCCATTCGGTAAAAGCTGTTGATCTGAGTCTGGAAATCTCAAGAATGTAGCAGCGGGTATCTCCGAAAATGCTGTTTTGACAGCATAAAACAAAATTTTGCTTGATTCATAGCTCTTCAATCTGTATTTATAGGAAAAAAATTTGTCTGAAGTAGGTTTTCGGCTTTTATGCGATACATAAAAAATGAATAACCGGATTTTTCGGTGCAGTAACAACACATTTTAAGACTCACATGTGAGTAAAAAAACGAAAGGAGCAAAATAATTATGGCATTAGATCCAACCAAACATGCTGATTGGGAAATTGCCCAGGATGCAGAAAAGGACATGAAAACTGTTTATGAAATTGCTGAGACTTTTGGTCTTACAAAGGATGAGCTTCTTCCTCAGGGGCATTACTTTGGCAAAGTCAATTACAGGGCAGTACTTGACAGGCTGGGTGACAAACCTAACGGAAAATATATTGATGTTACAGCCATTACCCCCACACCCCTTGGTGAAGGAAAGTCCACCTCAACAATGGGGCTTGTTGAAGGTCTTGGGAAAAAAGGAAAGAGCGTATCAGCCGCTATTCGTCAGCCATCAGGCGGTCCAACAATGAATATCAAGGGTTCAGCAGCAGGAGGCGGTCTTGCACAGTGTATTCCTCTTACCGAGTTTTCTCTTGGATTCACCGGTGATATCAATGCGATTATGAATGCCCATAACCTTGCAATGGTTGCCCTTACCTCACGTCTGCAGCACGAAAGAAACTATACAGACGAACAGTTGTTAAGGCTTTCAAAAATGCCACGTCTGGATATAGACCCTACAAACATAGAAATGGGCTGGATCATTGATTACTGCTGTCAGGCCCTCAGAAATATCATAATAGGTATTGACGGCGTCAACGGCAAACGTGACGGCTTCATGATGAAGTCAAAATTCGGCATTGCTGTTTCTTCGGAAGTTATGGCTATCCTCGCTGTTGCCACAAGCCTCAAAGACATGCGTGACCGCATGGGCAAAATAGTTGTTGCATATGACAAGAAAGGCAAAGCTATTACAACTGAAGACCTGGAAGTTGCCGGTGCTATGACTGCATGGATGGTAAACGCCCTTAATCCTAACCTGATGCAGACGCTGGAAGGACAGCCCGTTCTGGTTCATGCAGGTCCTTTCGCAAATATAGCTATCGGTCAGAGTTCAATTATTGCTGACCAGGTCGGCCTCAAACTTGCTGATTATCATATAACAGAATCAGGTTTTGGTGCTGATATAGGTTTTGAAAAATTCTGGAACCTGAAATGCCGTTACAGTGGCATGAAACCTGATGCGGCAGTTGTAGTTGCAACAATCAGGGCACTCAAGTGTCATGGCGGCGCACCTGTTCCTGTTCCAGGAAAGGCAATGCCCCAAGAATATTCAGGTGAAAACGTAGAATGGGTAGAAAAGGGCTGTGCAAACCTGATACATCATATTAATAATGTCAGAAAAGCCGGAATCAGCCCGGTTGTATGTATCAATTCCTTCTATACCGATACCAAGAACGAAATCAATAAGGTCCGTGAAATGGCAGAAGCTGCAGGCGCCAAGGTTGCAGTGTCAGAACACTGGCTCAGGGGCGGAGAGGGTGCCATCGAGTTTGCAGACGCTGTTATCGAAGCATGTGAAGAAAAGAGCGATTTCAAATTCCTCTATGATCTTGAGATGCCTGTCAAAGAGAGAATCGAAAAGGTTGCCACGGAAGTTTATGGTGCTGACGGTGTTGATTTCTCAGGCGAAGCACAGGCACAGCTCAAGAGAATACAGGCAGATCCTGAACTCTCAAAACTCGGCCTCTGCATGGTTAAGACCCACCTGTCACTTTCCGACAATCCTGCTCTCAAAGGTGTGCCAAAGGGCTGGAGACTCACAGTACGCGAAGTCCTCACCTATGGCGGTGCCGGTTTTGTCGTTCCGGTCGCAGGTACAATCTCACTCATGCCGGGAACAAGTTCCAACCCGGCCTTCAGGCGCATTGATGTTGATACTGAAACAGGCAAGGTGCAGGGCGTATTCTAATTTTAAACGCAGCCGGAAACTTCCATGTCCGGCTGCAGGTTTAAACCTGGTTAAAAGAAAAAACAGAGTAATAAAAAACGCCATTTTAAATTATTTTCAAATGGCGTTTTTTTTATTTAAGTTATTTACTGAGCTCCATATCCTGCATTAAAACCGCCTTGTTGTAGGTGTCTATAACGTCTTTTCTTTTTACTACACCCAGCAGTTTTTTATTGTCATCCGGGGAAACAACCGGTATCGCTTCAATATCCTTGTAACCGAACTTTTTCATTGCCATATTAAGATTATCATCCGGTGTCAGGGTAATGACATCTGTTTCTGCCAGTTCTTTCATAACGATCAGATTTTCCAGCCCTTCCTCCAGCATGATTTCTCTGATATCCTGAAATGAAACCACACCGGTCAACTGGCCTTCAGCATTCAGTACGGGATAGTACTGGGCCTTGCTGGTCGGGAAGTGATACCGGAATTCGGCAAAACTCATTGTTTCCTTTAATGTCTCAAATTCAGTTACCATCACGGTACTGACCTTTATCGAGTTAAGGATGTTTTGTTCTACACCTCGATGCAGATTGACTCCATAGCGGGCCAGTTCCCCGTCATCCAGTGAATCATGACAAAGGCGTCTTTCGACCATCACACCCAGAACCGAGGCAAACATAATGGGTATGATAACCTGATAATTTCCGGTCAATTCAAACAGAAGGAATATTGCTGTCATCGGGGCATGAGTGGAAGCGGCAAGAAACGCGCCCATTCCAACCATGGCATAGGACCCTGGCTGAATGCCGAACCCGGGAAATAGTAAATTCAACATCCAGCCGAATACAGCGCCTGTCATTGCTCCTATAAACAGAGCTGGTGCATAGACACCGCCCACGTTTCCTGATCCAAGTGTCACTGATGTCGCAAACATCTTGAGAAATATCAGAAGAGCGATTTCCGCGATCGGCATGGCTGCCGGGGACTGGATAGCTTTATTTATGTATTCATAACCGTCGCCCAGTACGCCAAAATGGATCAGCCCCATCAGGCCGACAATAAATGCACCAATAATCGGTTTCAGGTGGATACTCAGATCCAGTTTTGCAAATTTATCATGGATCAGAAAATAGATTTTAATAAAGAGATAGGCGAGCAGGCCGATAAGGATTCCCATGCCGATATAAAATACCAGTTCCCAGTAACTGATAAAATTATAATTCAATAAACCGAATTGCGGAGCCGAGGAATAATAGGCCCGGGCGATGGCTGTTGCGAGTCCTGATGCGATAACAATCACCCCAAAGGTTTGTACCTGAAATTCGCCTACCATGACTATTTCCTGGGCAAACAATACCCCGGCAATTGGTGCATTGAACTGTGCGGCAATTCCGCCGGCTGCTCCGCAGGCAACCAGGACTTTGAGTCGTTTACTGCCGATTTCAAAAAAACGACCAAGGGATGATCCTATCGCTCCTCCTATCAGCGCAATAGGGCCTTCCACGCCTGCTGAGCCGCCTGAAGCAATGGTGATAGAGGCAGTAATAATTTTGATAAAGATCTGCCGGGTCTTGATCAGGCCGCCTTTTAAATGAACGCTGATCAAAAAGCGGGGCATCCCGTAGCCATGAACCTCATCTCTGTACAGCAGGGAAAAAGGAATCAACAGGCAGGCACCGATCACCGGTACTACGGGCAACAGATACCTGGAAATCACAGACAGCTCGGGATAAATGATCCCGAAAAACAGCGTTTGAAAGTGGTGAAGAACAAATCTGAAGAAAACGGATAAAAATCCTGCGCCGATTCCTACAAAGCAAGACAGGACCAGTTCAATATTGGTATCGCTAAAACTGATCTTCGATAGCCCTGATTTATTGAGGGTATATCCGATGAATCTATTTTTTTTTAACTTTGATATATGGTACATAATAAAAAAAACCAGACTATGCTGGGAAATTAGGTTAACTGAATATTTCGAATATCAAACGAGTAGAGTACCAAATGCGGATTATCCATTCAAGAAAAAAACTAAAGGGCAACGGGGCAGGTCTTCATTATTGACAGATAATTTTTCCCGAAATATAACGATGTATTAATACTGGAAATATACAGGAAAGAGGCTGTATGATATAGGACAGCATTTTGCTATGGGCGGATCCGGTATCTGCCAGGCGGGCAGACTGGCATCCAAAAGGATAATGGGGGATAACTCGCCTGCTGGGATTGTAAATAAGATAGAGGAAGATCTGTCAATAATGAAGGTGACCCTGTTTAATTCAGATAGTGGAGTTCAGTGATAATAAAATCCGTATTAAGAAATTCAATTTTTATAGCCCTTATAGCTGTTCTTACTGTGTCATCTGCTTCCTGCGGACTTTTTACTGCCACCTATCTGGTCGGAAAAGGGGCCTACCTGGTAACAAAAACAGTAGTAAAAGGGGCGTATGGCACAGGTAAAATAATATATAAGATTGGGAAATATACTTTTAAGGTTGTAATGGCTCCTGTTACATGGCCTTTGACGCATGATGATCTTGAAACAATAGACGGGCTTCCTCCCAAAGAGGCAATTCGACTGGGCAAGGTAAAAATGGCTCCTTATGTTGTTAATGGGAAAAGATACGTGCCCATGTCGCTGGATGAGGCAAAAAAATATGAAGAAAAGGGAATTGCTTCATGGTATGGAGAGGAAACCAGAAAGAAGGATGGCGGCCACATGACCGCAGACGGCGAAGCCTTTGACCCCGATGGATTAAGTGCCGCCCATAAGTACTTGCCGATTCCATCTTATGTGAAGGTCACAAACCTTGAAAACGGCAAATCGATAATCCTCAGGGTAAACGACAGAGGGCCTTTTGTTGATGACAGGATTATTGATCTGAGTGCAGGTGCTGCGAAAAAACTGGGTTATTTTAAAAAAGGGACTGCAAGGGTGAAGGTTGAAGCAATCAATGTGGAAGGTTGAGAAATCACAGATTTAAACAGGACTGGGAGACTTTGCTTGGATAAGAAAAAACTCAAAAAATTATTGACCGATCTAAGAGACAAAAAGCTTTCGGTTGATACGACAATGGATAAATTAAAAGATCTTCCCTTTGAAGATATTGGATTCGCCAATATTGATCATCACAGAGAATTAAGGAAAGGCGCGCCGGAAGTAATATTCGGGCAGGGCAAAAAACCCGAAGATATCATAGCCATTATGGAAAGAATGTATGAAAAGGATGAGCGTATCCTGGTTACACGGCTTTCGGATGAAAAGGCCGAAAAGATACTCAAAGAATTTCCCGAGAGTAGATACCATGAAAGATCAAAGGCCCTTACATTAAGCAAGAGGCCTGTGGAGATTACCGGCAGGGGAACCATACTCGTGATATGCGCTGGCACTTCAGATATCCCTGTTGCGGAAGAAGCTGCTGTTACAGCCGAATTTATGGGCAATGAAGTAGAGACAGTCAATGATATAGGTGTCGCAGGCCTTCACAGGATACTTGCAAGAAAGGAAACACTGATGAAGGCCGCGGTTCTGATTGTCGTAGCCGGTATGGAGGGTGCCCTTCCAAGCGTAATCGGAGGCCTTGTCGACAGGCCGGTAATAGCCGTTCCGACAAGCGTAGGCTATGGCGCCAGTTTTGGAGGTATTGCGGCCCTTCTTGGCATGCTGAATTCATGTGCTTCGGGCGTAACGGTGGTTAATATAGATAACGGCTTTGGCGCTGGATATGCCGCGAGCATAATCAACCGGAATAGGTTTTAATCTGTGATCGACAGGCTGCATGTGGATAAATATAAAAATTTTGCTGAGCTGGAAAAAAATGAGGAGAAAGAAAAGGATTATACTATTCTATACCGAAATACCGATTCAGATATAGCAGTTATGGCGCCCCACGGAGGAGGTATTGAACCTGGCACCCTTGATCTGGCTGATGAGATAGCCGGAAAGGATTTTTTATTTTATTCATTTTTTGGTATCAAAAAAAATGGAAACAATGTACTCCACATAGGAAGCACCAGGTTTGATGAAGTTAAAGCGATCGAGATAGCCTGCAATGTTTATACTGTAGTAACAATACACGGATGCCGGGACAAGAATGAGATTATCTACACAGGCGGAAAGGATCGTGGATTAGAGCTGAAAATATCCAAACATCTTACATATGCCGGATTCAATGTCAAAAGCAGCCAGGACAATGCATTAAAGGGGAGAAGTGATTACAACCTCTGCAACAGGGGCAGAAGTGGAAGGGGTGTTCAGCTCGAAATCTCCCTGGGGTTGAGGCAAAAGATGTTCGAGTGCGGTGAGTATTTATCAAAGGGCGGAAGAACTGAAATATTTTATGAATTCGTAAAAACAGTAAGAGGGGTGCTTTTATCTGTCCACAGATAAAGTATGGCAGTTTCAAGCGCGTGTAATGTTGACTTTTAAACTGCTCTTTGGGATTATTAATAACTTAAAATCATTAAAATAATCGGCTTTTTTAAAAGCTGTTCATATTAAAATACAGGGAAGAGAAAACTTATGAAAAATATAATGCTGATTAATGCGGTTCAGGCAGAAGAGCTAAGGATCGCATTTATATCCGATGGTATGCTCGAGGGGTTTCATATTGACACCTCAAGCGGAGAACAGATGGAGGGAAATATCTATAAGGGGGTTGTGGAACGTGTCGAGCCAAGTCTTCAGGCATGTTTTGTGAATTTCGGTTGTGATAAAAACGGGTTTTTACCGATAGACAGTATTCATCCGGAATATTACAACCAGGTAGTTGAAACCAGTAAAGACAGGCCATATCCTCCGATCGAGAAGGTGATAGACAAGGGACAGGAGCTTCTTGTCGAAGTATTAAAGGAAATGCCGGGCAAAAAGGGCGCCCATTTAACCACCTATATTTCGCTTGCCGGAAGATATATCGTATTGACTCCCGGAAGGACAATAAACGGTGTTTCCAGGAAGATCGAGAGTGAAGAAGAACGGCAGCGCCTGAAAGATATAATGGGTAAAATGAAATATCCGGAAGGTGTCGGATATATAATAAGGACAGTTGCGGCAGAACAGAATAAAAAAGACCTTTCAAAAGACCTGAACAGATTGTTGAGGTTGTGGAAGAATATAAAAAAAGAAGTGGCAAAAATACCTCCCTATACCCTTGTACACAAAGAGGATGACCTTTGCCTGAAAACCTTAAGAGACTATTACAACAGTGAGGTTACTGAGGTTATAGTGGACGACAAGGAAACCTATTCCAAGATCAAAGAATATATGAAGATCGTTTCTCCCAGGGATTCAAGCAAGGTTAAGCTGTATAAGGAGAAGCGGCCCATATTCGACAATTACGGTATTGAAGAACATATTGAGAGTATTTACGTAAATCGTGTGAAGCTGAAGTCAGGCGGCTCATTAATTTTCGGAGTTACCGAGGCCCTGATCTCTATCGATGTGAATTCAGGCAGGGCCAAAAGCAGCAAGGATGTTGAAAGCATGGCCTTCAGCACAAACCTTGAGGCTGCAGTAGAGGCTGTCAGACAGCTCAGACTGCGCGACCTCGGGGGGCTGGTCGTAATTGATTTTATCGATATGAAGGACAAAAAGCATATCAGGACCATCGAAAAAACGCTGCGTGACGAGCTCAAAAAAGACAGGGCAAAAACAGATGTTGCCAGCATGTCCAAGTTCGGACTGCTTGAGCTTTCCAGGCAGAGACTCAGGCCATCCATTGAATCAAAGACATATCTGACATGCAGTCACTGCCAGGGAAGAGGGGTAGTCATAGGCCCGGGTGCGGCCGCAGTTTCATTCCTGAGAAGAATACA
Source organism: uncultured delta proteobacterium (assembly GCA_963815145.1). GTDB lineage: Bacteria > Desulfobacterota > DSM-4660 > Desulfatiglandales > HGW-15 > JAAZBV01. The sequence continues at coordinate 432,771 of CAWFFS010000027.1, read as the reverse complement.
AAAGGGTGTTTTAAAGGGGGGTATGTCAGGGGTAATAGCAAGCCTTCCGCCGGAGGTGGCCGAGTACATGCAGAATAAAAAAAGGAATGAACTGGTTGAGCTGGAAAAAAGATACAATATTTCCATACAGATTAAAAGCAATGCATCTCTTCCTCCCGGTGGCGGAAACATTGATTTTACTACGGAAGATAATGGAAATAAATGATAGCGCATGTTCAATAATATCATCTATTTTATTATCGTCCTTCTTGTTTTCGAATTAGGACAGAGTAACAGTAAAAATCCCGATTCTCTGCTCTACTGCATATCCATGGTGCTTGTTTTATGGATTTTTCTGGCCATATATGCAAGAGCAGGTTTTAAACGGCTTGTAAGCCTATATGAAAATGCTTCGGTTTCGGGTTATGCTGTCAGATATAACCGGCTTGTCCTGAAACTATCGATCATCTCCCTTTTTATTTTCAGCCTGGATGTCTTTGCTTTTAACCTGAAATACTGGATTGAAAATATCCCCATAGCGGGGAATGTATATACTCTACAGAGCCTTTTGGCGATATTCCTGTTTACATTATACCTGAGTACCATATGGTATTTCGCGTATCCCGCCCATAATGTTATCTTCGGTACTGACACTGATAGAAAGACCTTTGTTCTCTGGAATATAAGGCTTAATGTTCCTGTCATCTTTCCGTGGTTGATGCTTGCAATTGTTTTTGACCTGGCATCCTTCAGTCCATGGCCCGGATTTAATGCCTTTCTTGACACTGATACTGGCCAGTTTTTATTTTTTTTATTCTTCCTTTTTATTGCAATGGTTTTTTTACCCTTAGTGGTCATGTATTTCTGGGGATGCCGACCGGTTGAAAAATCATTTAAATCGGAAAGCATAAGAAACTTTTTGAAAGGAGTGGACGTCAGATACAGGGCTCTTGTAAACTGGCCTGTTCTGGGGGGGAAGATGATGACAGCGGGAATAATGGGCATCGTTCCAAGATTCCGCTATATTATGATAACCGAGTCTCTCATGGAGATACTTAGTCCCGCGGAACTTAATGCCGTAATGGCCCATGAGGCGGGTCATGCAAAATATAATCACCAGTTGAGGCTTGCATTTTTATTTCTCTGCTATTTTGTCCTGATGATGGGTGTATTTCCTGAATTTTATCCTACCGTGATGGGATACGTGGCTTCAATAATCTCCAAGGATCTGATATCCGGCAGTGTATATTATGTATTTATTGCCGTTCCCATGCTCGCTGCAATGATTGTCTATTTCCGCTTTGTCCTGGGTTTTTTTATGCGCCATTTTGAAAGACAGGCAGATACCTATGCTGCTCTCACGGTTGGTGATCCTGCCCCGATAATAAGCTCTCTTGAAAAGATTGCCCTGTTAAGCGGAAAGATCAGGGACGTCCCCAGCTGGCATCATTTCAGCATCAGACAGCGTGTGGAATTTCTGATGAAAAGCCACGAAGATCCAGGCCTGATAAAAAAGCACAGGCGGCTTATACTGTCTTCTTTCATCATTTACCTGGGTGTCGTTCTGTTTCTGGTATATCTTTTATATATGACCCCGCTCAAAGAACATATAAACACCGCTCTGAACCGCCGCTTTTTTATAGAACAGATCGAAAAAAAACCTGAAAAGGCAGTGGAATTTTATGAAAGTATACTTGCAGTGAATAGAGAGCAGCCTGATGCCTTAAACAACCTTGCATGGCTGCTTGTTACGACCGATGATCCCAGGATCAGAGATCCGGAGAGAGGGCTGACGCTTGCAAAAGAGGCTGTTTCCCTGGAGAAGTCACCTGTCTTTCTGGATACGCTTGCCGAAGCCTACTGGGTAAATGGAAACAGCGAAATGGCTGTAAGTGTTATAAAAGAGGCTATCAGGCTGGATAAAACGAAAGATCCATATTACAGGAAACAACTGGAGAAATTTAAAAAGTAAATCTACCTGTTTCCGGACGATACAGACAATCTCCGGACAAGTGTTACAGCGAAGTTTTTAAAGAACAGGTGCTTGAGGGAATCGGATGCATTATCCAGCAGCGAGGAGCTTATTTTCAGGAGTATGCAGTCCGTATCGGCTGTCACATCCGCCATTCTTTTCTGAGTGCCTATGAGTGCCATTTCGCCTATACAGTCACCGGTTTCTATAGAGGCCAATACATTGCTGCTTTTCCTGACCCTGGCCTTACCGCTCATGAGGATATAGAACGTATCGTCTATCTCTCCTTCGGCTACTATTGTATTGCCTTTACCGATCTTTATAATCTGGCTTAATGAAACTATCTCCTTTACTTCTTCAGGTGGAAAGCTGTGGAAAAATTTCAGATGTGATATGTAATCCGCTACATCCTTTACCTTGTCATCGCTGACAGCCGACCCTGATATGCCCCTGACTGCTACCCTCAGATCATAGGCAAATTCGGTGCATGTCTGATATCGACCGGAAAGATCCTTTGCAATTGCCCTTTTTAAAATGTCATCGATTATCTCAGGAAGATCTGACCTTAGAGACAGAACGGATTCTGGCTCAGTATTTGATATTTTATATATGACAGAAAAATTGTTGTCACCTGGAAATGCCTGTTCTCCTGCAAGGAGTTCATAGAGCACACATCCCAGTGAAAATATATCACTCTGAAAACCGACCGGTTTTTCGGTAACCTGTTCGGGGGACATATAGCTTGGTGTGCCGTAAAAACCGACAGTGTGGCTGTCTCCAATCATCTGGGCAACACCGAAGTCGGTAATTTTTGTAACCCCTTCATCATCCAGCATTATATTGGCAGGTTTGATATCCCTGTGGATAACTCCTCTTTTATGGCTGTAATCAAGGGCGCTGCATACGCTTAAGATTATTTCAATTATTTTTTGCAGAGGCAGGGGATTGTTTTTTTTGCAGTATGTTTCAAGGGTGTGTCCTTCGATATATTCCATTGCAATGTAGCAGAAATCTGCCTGCACACCCACATCATAAACAGATACTATATTCGGATGATTAAACTGCCCTGCTGATTGCGCTTCAACAAGAAATCTCTCTCTTGATTTGTCCGTAGCGGTCCGGGCAACCTTGATAGCCACGTTCCTTTTGATATACGGGTCTTTGGCAAGAAATACTATGCCTGTTCCGCCGCGGCCGAGTTTTTGGGTTATGCTGTACCTGCCGATATTTTTAATCCCTGAAAGGCTTTCAAGAAAACCCGGGTCAATTGAGGTGTCTTCCATTATCCCCCGATAATTTATCAGGCATTCTGCATATAGCGTCAAAGTAATTCTATATGAGAGGTCCTTTGATAAAAAAAATAGAATAAATGTTTTAAAATAAGCATAAAAAATGTCAACGGAATTTACCCGATTTAGTCCAATCACGACCGGTTTTTAATAGTAACATAAATAACATTAAAAAAATCAGTAAATTCATGTTGAAAAGCCGCTTAATAAAATAAAACGACAGGATTGCTACGGATATTATTAAGGAGAAATTCTGTTGGCGAATAATCAGGTTTCTGATATTTATCTTGAAAATTTATTATACTGGAAATCATTATGTTCCCCTTGAGAGACACAATAAGATCAAAAAATTATCCTGTAGTAAATAACAGCATCATAGCTGTAAATATATTTTTTTTTCTCGTTCAACTCGCCCAGGGCAGCGGATTCGACCGTTTTATCATGACCTATGGACTTGTACCGGCCTATTTTACAAGCAGTTATTACAGCCTTGGAGATAAAGCAACCTCTCTTATTACATTCATGTTTCTACATGGCGGCTTTTGGCATATTCTTGGTAACATGTGGTTTCTGTATATATTTGGAGATAACGTAGAAGACAGACTGGGGCATGTGAGATACCTGTTTTTTTACCTGCTTTGCGGTATTACATCAGGCCTTTGTCAAATAGCCCTGAACCTTCATTCACCGGTTCCCACGATAGGCGCAAGCGGAGCCATAGCCGGGGTAATGGGCGCCTATATGATCTCATATCCCAATTCAAAGGTCCTTACTTTAATCCTTATAATTATTATCCCCTATTTAATAGAAATACCGGCTTTTATATTCCTGGGATTATGGTTTCTGATTCAGTTTTTCAGTGCAGCGGGTTCATCGGCACATGGGGGCGGGATAGCATGGTGGGCCCATATAGGCGGTTTTATTGCGGGGATTATTTTATTAAAGATGTTCCTGAAGATTCCAAGATCCGGCTTAAGCCAGAAGCTGAGGGCCGCTACCTCAAAGAAGAAAACACCCGGCCTGCAAATGATCCGCACCTTCAGCACACCTGACGATCCCAACCTGAATGGCGATATGGTAATCAGCCCTTCTGAAGCAAAATATGGGACCCGAAAGCTGGTAAATATCCCCTGGGGATTTAAGCGAAGGCTTTTAAGGGTCAATGTGCCTTCTGGAATTACTGACGGGGCAGTTCTCAGGCTAAGAGGAATGGGAAAGGCAATGCCCTATGATGTGAAAGGAGATATGCTCCTTAAGGTGCTTGTTCGGGAATGAAATTGAATAAGAAAACTGTTGACAAAACAGGGTATCTGACACAGTATTTAACAACATTTTTTTGGATTTTAATCATATCGTCAGGGCTTTATCGGCCTTCTATAAAAAGTAAGTAAAAAATCCAGATTACAGGATATAATTAATGACAGTAAAAAAGAAAAAAGACAGATATTCGGAAGCCGGTGTTGACATAGATGCCGGTAACAGGTTTGTAGAACTTATCAAGCCGGTTGTGGCCAAGACCTTTAAATCGAATGTTATCACAGACATAGGTGGTTTTGCCGGGCTCTTTTCTCTCCAGTCCCAGGATATGAAAAATCCGGTCCTTGTATCTTCAACCGATGGTGTGGGCACAAAGCTGAAGATTGCCTTTCTGATGGACAAACATGATACCATTGGTATTGACCTTGTGGCAATGTGTGTAAACGATATTGTCGTCCAGGGGGCTTCTCCGCTTTATATGCTCGATTACATATCAATGAGCAGGCTTGAAATAGACAAGTGCGTAGATATCGTCAAGGGAGTTTCCGCCGGCTGTATTGAAGCAAACTGTTCACTCATCGGCGGAGAAACCGCCGAGATGCCGGGCTTCTATGCGGAAGGGGAGTATGACCTTGTAGGGTTTGTAACCGGTATTGCCGATAATGATCTTCTCCTTGACGGGTCGGAGATAGCCTTTGGAAATCAGCTCATTGGCATATCTTCCAGCGGGCTTCACAGTAATGGCTACAGCCTTGTAAGAAAGATATTCTTTGAAGAATTGAAGATGAAGGTTGAAGACCATGTGGAGGAATTCGGCAGGACGCTCGGGGAAGAACTTCTTGCACCGACTAAAATCTATGTCAAGACCATAAGCAATCTCAGGAGAGGATTCCGTTTATTTGGTATCTCTCATATTACAGGCGGAGGCCTTACTGAAAACCTGCCAAGAATACTTCCTTCTCAGTGCAAGGCGGTTATCAATACATCCAGATGGACACCCCAGCCGGTTTTCCAATATCTGAAAAAGGCTGGTAATATTAGCGATGAAGACATGCTGAGGACCTTTAATAACGGTCTTGGCCTTGTCATAGTTGTAAGTGAAGAGGACTGCAATGAGGTCCTGCTGAGGCTGAAGGCCATGGGGGAAACTGCCTATCACATAGGGGAAGTTGAAGCAAGGCAGGAAGATGATCCTCCTATTGAATTTATAAATTAGGTTAAATGGTGAAAAAATGTTTGGACTGGGACCATCAGAATTAATTATTATTGCTGTCATTATCTTGCTCCTTTTTGGCGCAAGAAAAATCCCCGAAATCGGTAAGGGGCTTGGCGGTGCCATGCGTGAATTCAAGAATATTAAAAAAGAGATAAACAGCACCCCCGAAAAAAAATCGGAAGATGCAAAGAAAGAAGAAAAAACCCCGGGGATGCTTGAAAAAGGCCTGAAAAAACAGGTGATAAACCATGTGCCGGGTGTAAAAAAGGCTGTGGAAATTTCCGACAAGGTAAAAAAAGTAAACGAGATCCTGAAATGACCGATGATGATAAAACTTTTATAGAAGATATCAATCCTTCGCCTGAAGAGATCGGGAAAATACTCCGAAATGCAAAAAAAATAGCGGTTGTAGGTCTTTCACCGAAGGAGGACAGGCCGAGCAAAAAGGTTGCAAGATATCTGATGGAACATGGATATGAAATCGTTCCTGTAAATCCGGGGCAGCAAGAGATACTCGGAAAAAAATGTTACCCTTCGATTGCCGAAATCCCCTTTGATGTGGATGTGGCTGACCTGTTCCTGAATGCCAGCCGTGTCCCAGATGCAGTTGACCAGGCCCTTAAAAAAGGTATCAAAGTGATATGGATGCAACTCGGAATTTATCACCGCGAAGCAGGTGAAAAGGCAGTAAGTTCAGGTGCAACAGTCGTAATGGACAGGTGCATCAAGATGGAGCATGAAAAACTGAATACTCCTTCAAACTGAAAAATAGATAGAAACGAGGCATACCTTGTCTCTACAGCAACCCCAGCAGGCTATCCAGTTTATTTTTTCCCTCAAGGGCATATAAATCATCGCATCCGCCCACATGAAAATCCTCGATAAAAATCTGGGGCACGGTCCTGAGCCCCCCGCTCTTTTCAATGGCCTCTTCCACAAGTTCAGGGTTGAGGTCAACCCTTAGTTCAATATAATCGACTCCCTTTTTTTCGAGGAGTTTTTTAGCTCTTACACAGTATGGGCATACCAGTGTGGTGTAGATTGTTACATTTTTCATATTAAATCTCTGTGTCAGAATGTGTTTTGTTTTCAAGTGTTGAGATAAATTTGTGCCATTTCATTTTAAACTGGTCAAAGGGAACACTGTCAATTGTCCTCAGTTCAAAAGACGGGCCTTTAATATTCAGCCGGATATCAGTAAAGATCGTTGTCAGATGATACAGGAATGCATCAAAGGATAGATCTTCTGTCTCTGTAAATGGCTTATTTTCGCCGATATGCCCGGCATGAATTGCATGATCAACTATTTTTTCAATTGCTTCAAAGGTCGTATTTCTGTCATCTGCATGGAAGGGCTGACCGCAACGACCCGGGTCAGTGTTGTCCCATATTTCTCTTCTATCGTATCCCATTTTAAAATCATCCATTTCCGACATCCGGATAAGGGTGGCAAAAAGACCGGGTACTTCATCTAAATCTTTTATACCCGCATGGAAATGTATGGATGCAGTACCCTTCATCATCTCAAGTCCCCTTGTCCCGGTCACAGCCAGCCTGTTATGAAGATTATAATATCTTTCCGCATCAAGACAGAGAGGAGAGTCCTCACGGCCAGGTATATAACCCTGCGCGATATATTCTATACCAAGCTTCAGGTTTAAAGCCTCAACAACTCCTTTTATAAGGGAGAGATACCTGTCAAACCTTTCATCTTCGTCGTTAAGCAGGGGTGGAGAATGAAATTCTATCTGGCCGCCAGGCTCGAAATCTATATACATTCCTGATTCATGGACAAAGGAAGTATTATATCTCTTAAAGCCTGTATCCGGCAAAAACCTGTAGATCTGACTCATTATTTCCAGATTGAGGGGAGTTTTGGAAATTAACTCATATTCAAACCCGAAGGTCCGTCGTCCGGGGACAATTTTTTCTTTTAGAAGATCGAGCAGTTTACTAGCATATTCTATTCTCTCTTTTCTGTGAAATAGACACATCTCATCAGAGTGAATAGCGTTCAAGTAACAGTTATTTTTATGTAATTCACAAGAAGATAGCATTATTTTTTACCTGTTAATTTATTTTTTGTTAATTATAGTCATTGATTATGAAAAGAAAAGGTCATACCACAAAGAAAAAATAATAATAGAAAAAACCCTGTCCGCTTCAGAAACCAGTGTCTGGGGGCCTACATCTTCCTTTGATATCATTGCGATATGCTTTTTCAATGTTTCATGGTCTAAAATTCCCTGCTTTTTTATTATATCTCCAAACATCACGTCTCTGATGCATTCGGGGAGTACTGACGGGGTTGAGAGCCAGTCCGCCAGAGGAATGGTAAAGGGCTGCTTTCTTCTAAAGGCGGTGCCGCTATCCAGTATGGAGTACCTGTTGAAGGAATTTCCGCATATATATTTTTCACGATTATATTCCAGATTTGCCTTGAATGATACGGGCAGTGTGGCTGCAAATTCCGCAAGCCTGTAGTCCAGAAACGGAGTTCGTGTCTCGAGTGAATGCCTCATGGATAGTTTATCAAGTCTCAGTATCACATAATCAGGCAGTCTCGCCCTGCTCTCCATTGCAAGGGCGGCGTTAAGGGGGTGCTCATTACCGGTTAAATACGGGATGGCATCTTCGGGAAATGAATTATCTATATTTTCCTTTCCTGTCAGTTGTGCCAGTTCATCCAGAGTAAAGAGGGACTCACTCTGGATATATCTTTTAATCGGATTTTCATGCCTTACCTTCATATAGGGTTTCAGCTCGGGGTATATATCATCAAGCTGTCTCCGTCCGGAATCGGTAAGGTTATTATATTCGCTGGCTGCAGCCTCGATAAGGAACTTCCGGTAGCCGGCAAATATCTCATCCGCACCCTCGCCGGTTAATACTACTTTGACCTTCTCGCTTGCCATCCTGCATACCTGGTCCGTGGGCAGTATTGTACCGAGCGATATAGGCTCCTCTATGGATTTGATTATCCCGGGAAGTCCATCGAGCGTCTCCGAACCGCAGAGCCTTGTATGGTGCCTGGTATCTTTAAAGCGGGCGTCATTTACCCTGATAAAGTTTTTGATGAGGGGCAGTTCGTTATATTTGTCTTCATTGAATGATATGGAAAAGAGCCTGATATCAGGCTTGGTGACTGTAGCCTGTGAGGAAACTGCCGAGGAATCTATACCTCCGCTTAAAAGTGTCCCCACCTCAACATCCGATCTCATCCTTATTTTAACAGCATCCCTGAACAGGCTGATAAACTGCTCCGATGCCTCGTCAAAATCCATGTCCGGGATGATCCGGTCAAGTTTGTATTCCCAGTATCTTTTTACTGAGTATTTTTTTTCGTTCAGATCATATTCGAGGTATGACCCGGGTGGCAGCTTTTTGATGCCGGTGAACATGGTTTCGGTCCCCGGAAGATATCGATATGTGAAATATGTCGGAATCCTTTTGTGATTCAGTTCAACCGGTCTGTCACTGCCCTTTAACAGGGGTTTTATCTCCGAGGAAAAAAAGAAGTTGTTTTCCCATTCCGTGTAATAGATGGGTTTTATGCCGAATCTGTCCCGGAAAAGTATTATTTTGGAATTTACATGATCATAGATTGCACCGGCGTACATCCCGTTCAGTTTTTGAAGAAAATCAAGGCCGTATTTCCTGTACATGTTGAGTGCAACTTCTATGTCTCCTTTGGTCAAATAGACCATTTCCGGGTTTTCAGCCTTTAATTCAAGGTAATTGTATATCTGACCATTGCAGATTATTGCTGATTTATCCGCAGGTGATATGATCGGTTGCATGCCTGTCGTAAGATCGAGGATGGAAAGCCGCCTGAATCCAAACCCCAGGGATCCGGTTTTTAAGGCGAAAACCGCTTCTTTTTTATCATCCGGACCGCGATGGGCCTGGAGACGCCCCATATCCTCGAGCCTTTTAGATATCTCGATTTCAGAAAGAGAACGGGTTATTATCCCGTGAACCCCGCACATTTTAAATCCTTTCAACAATTATCGGTTCAATATAATTACTTTTTCATATCCATCATAATTTTTTTAATGGAACTGAAAATTTTTAAACATGAAATAAATGCACAGGTTTGTAAAGATATAAAATAAAGAACGGATATGTTACCGGTCTTTGTGCATAATCTCTTACCTGTATTTTAACTTTTAGAGCACGGGACATCCGGTGCAAACTTCAGGTAATAGCTTGACATTTCTCAAGCAATAGGAAATAAACAAATCATTGAAATCTTAACGCAATATTAAGAGGGTACTGATGAAACTGCACGAATATCAGGCTAAAGAAATTTTTAAAAAATCAGGTATTCCTGTGCCGGACGGGATACTGGCGCTTACTTCAAAGGCCGCTGAATCGGCGTCCGAGAGTTTGAGCGGTCCTCCCTGGGTGGTCAAGGCCCAGGTCCATGCAGGCGGGCGTGGCAAGGGCGGAGGCGTCAAGGTAGTTAAAAGCCATTCCGATGTAAAAAAAGCTGCAGAGAAAATATTAAGTACACCGCTTGTAACGAATCAGACAGGTCCTGAAGGGAAAAAGGTATACCAGGTCATTGTCGAAGAAGGTGTGGAGATTGCAAGAGAGCTGTACCTTGCTGTCACAATAGACAGGCAGGCTGCAAAACCGGTAATGATTTTCAGTCAGTCCGGCGGAATGGATATAGAGGAAGTGGCCGAGAAGACTCCTGAACTGGTCCTTAAGGAACACATCGATCCGGCAGTAGGGTGGTCCGCATATAACGGCCGTAACCTCGTTTATGCACTTGATCCGCTGCCTGAACCTGGGACCATCAAGGAACTCATGTCTGTAATGGAAAACCTCTATAACGTATTTATCTGTCTTGACTGCTCCCTTACCGAGATCAATCCCCTTGTTGTTACAAAACGGGGGAAGGTCCTTGCGGTGGATGCGAAGATGGACGTGGATGATAATGCCCTGTTCAGGCACAAGGATCTTATCGGCCTTGATGATGAGAGGGAAAAAGATCCGCTGGAGAGAAAGGCGGGTAAATACCATCTTAATTATATACGGCTTGATGGCAACATTGGTGCGATGGTAAACGGTGCGGGCCTTGCAATGGCAACAATGGACGTCATCAAGATGGCAGGGGCGGAACCTGCAAATTTTCTTGATGTAGGCGGCGGGGCCGATGAGGAAATGATCGAAAACGGCTTTAAGATAATCCTTGAGGATGAAAAGGTAAAGGCCATTCTCATCAACATATTCGGCGGTATTTTAAGGTGTGACGTACTTGCTAGGGGGGTCCTTGCAGCCGCAGAAAAACAGGATATAACCGTGCCGCTCATTGTCAGGCTGGAGGGAACCAATGTTGAAGAAGGGCGCAGGATCCTTGAAGGATCAGGCCTTAAATTTCTGGTTGCGTCGGATATGACAGAGGCCGCCGAACTGGTTAAACAGCAGGTTGCCTGATATTTTGAGTATCCGGGAGTAAACTAAAATTGAATGTGGTCTTCATGAGAATCATGTTCATGGAAAAATTATAAGGATTTCGTATGAGCATACTCGTAGATGAAAAAACAAGGGTTGTTGTTTCAGGCATTACCGGACGAGAAGGAACATTCCACACAAAACAGATGCTCTCCTATGGTACAAAGGTGGTTGCCGGTGTTACACCGGGGAAGGGCGGTCAGAGTGTAGAGGAGGTTCCTGTATTTAATTCCATCCGCGAAGCCAAAGAAAAGGAAGGCGCCAATGTCTCGTGTATATTCGTTCCTCCCCCGTTTGCAGCGGACACCATTCTCGAAGCAGCGGCAGCCGGTATCAGGCTGATAATCTGTATAACCGAAGGAATCCCTGTTATAGACATGGTAAAGGTCGCGGCCTTTATAAAGGGAAAGGATATTGTCCTGATCGGCCCCAACTGCCCCGGTATTATATCGCCCGGTAAGACAAAAGTAGGCATTATGCCGGCTCATATACACAGAGAGGGATCTATCGGGGTTATATCCAGGAGCGGCACCCTTACCTATGAAGTAGTGGATCAATTGACAAAGGTCGGCCTGGGGCAGTCAACATGCATAGGGATAGGAGGCGATCCCATTGTCGGAACGTCCTATATCGACCACCTGAAAAGATTCAGGGAAGACCCGGATACCGAGGGTGTTGTCCTTATAGGTGAAATCGGCGGATCTGCCGAAGAAGAGGCTGCTGCCTTTATCAGGGCCGAATTCAATAAACCTGTTGTCGCGTTTATAGCCGGCCAGACTGCGCCTCCGGGAAAGAGAATGGGCCATGCAGGCGCTATCATTTCCGGTGGAAAGGGAAAAGCGGGAGACAAGATAAAGGCACTGGAAGAGGCGGGCATTTCAGTAGCAAATAATCTCGGGAAGCTGGGGCATACCATGCTTGACAAGGTCAGGAAAAACTAGGCGATGGGTTCCTTGACTTGTATGTATTATAGTGTTATTTTTATTCATATTTTGAACTTCAACTTCCATAATATTGGGAAGTTTATCCATGTAAGGCCCTGTTTAGGGCCGCTTTAATCGGAGGAAAAGATGTTTGGTATCGGCATGCCTGAACTTATAATTATCCTGATAATAATCCTGATTATTTTCGGGGCTGGTAAACTTCCTGAAATAGGCGCAGGAATCGGAAAAGGCATAAGAAATTTCAAAAAGGCAACACATGATAAGCCTGAAGAGATTTCCTATGACGACGAAGAAGACAGAAAAGATAAAAAAACTAAAAACGATGATTAACAGTAACCCGGATTATATCTGAGTTCGATGTATATCCGGGTTTTCCATATATTTACCTAGTGCCCATCCAGAAACGGCCCTTTTGAACAATCTCTGCGTCATACTCAGATTGTAATCCTAGAAATACTTCAATGTATTCCTTTGGTTACAATCTTCGCGTTCCTTGACCTTGTCCAAAATTTCTCGTTTCTGATTGGACACTGCCTAAAAAGGAATTTCATCATCAGGAATAGACAACGGTTCTTCGACCGGCGGGCGTTCATTCATTCTATCTGAGGCATCTCCATCACGCCTACCCGAGCTAAGCATCTGCATCGTGGTTGCAATGATCTCCGTTGTGTATCTTTTTACTCCTTCCTTGTCTTCCCATGCCTTGGTCTGGATTCTCCCCTCTATGTAAACCTGTTTTCCCTTATGAAGGTATTCACCGCAGACTTCGCCAAGACGTCCGAATGCAACTATCCGGTGCCATTCGGTTTTTTCCTCCTTGCTTCCATCCTTGCCCGTCCACTGTTCGGTAGTTGCGAGGCGGAAGCTGGCGACCGCCGTTCCCGAGGGGGCATATCTTACTTCCGGATCTGCCCCGAGATTTCCGATTAATATAACCTTGTTTATGCTAGCCATATGATTTGTCCCTTCAAAGTATAAGATTATGATATCTGATTCAGCAGAGGTTGATATTTTTAATACAAAAACCTAGCATATAGCCCCTGTTCAAATCAAGCCATTTTATATGGCATAAATCGTATTGACTCAAAATGCCATTCGGATTAATGTATTACCCATTCACAATATAATGGGGGTTTTGATGCTGAGGGTAATACCTGTGGGGGGGCTGGGTGAGATCGGTCTGAATATGATGGTCATAGAATATGACCAGCACATTCTTGTGATTGATGCCGGCCTGATGTTCCCCGAGGATTATATGCCCGGCATAGATATGGTAATCCCCGATTTCAGTTACCTTACACTGAACAAAGAGAAGGTATGTGCCGTCGTCCTTACTCACGGGCATGAAGATCATATCGGTGCAATGCCTTTTTTGCTCAAGGAAATCAATGTCCCGGTCTATGGCACCAATTTTACCATAGAGTTGTTAAAGGCCAAGCTCAGTGAATATGAATTGCCTGAAAAAGTCAGCCTGAACAAGGTATCTGCCGGGGATATTTCAGGTATAGGGCCCTTCAAACTGGAATATATAAGGGTAAATCACAGCATAATTGACTGTGTCGGCCTGGCGATTGAAACCCCCGAGGGTATACTGGTTCATTCAGGTGATTTTAAAATAGATCATACACCTGTTGACGGATATCATACAGATCTCAACAGATTTTCCTTTTATGGAGAGAAAAATGTCCTTGCCCTTTTTTCGGATTCAACAAATGTAGAAAGGGAAGGTTATACACTGAGCGAATCGGATGTCAAGGAAACACTTGAGGGCTTTTTCCGGCATTCCGAAGGCCGGATAATTATTGCGGTTTTTTCATCAAACATAGCGAGAATACAGCAGATAATAAACCTGGCAGTACAATATGGCAGGAAGGTTGCTCTTAGCGGAAAAAGCATGAAGGCAACAGTCAGCCTGGCTTCAAGACAGGATCTCATGACTGTCCCGGACGGTGTCGAGATCACGGAAAAGGCTATAAAAAACTATCCTGACAATGAAATAGCAGTTATAACTACAGGCAGCCAGGGAGAGCCGATGTCATCCCTTACCAGGATGGCCAATGGCAACCACAAGGATGTAGTCATTAAACACGGTGATACGATCATTCTTTCGTCAAGGTTTATTCCGGGGAATGAAAAGGCCATAACTTCAATTATAAACGGCCTTTACAGGAGGGGTGCCAGGGTTGTATATGAAAAGGTGTCGGCCATTCATTCATCAGGGCATGCATACCAGGAAGAACTGAAGCTGATTATAAATCTGGTAAAGCCGAAATATTTCATTCCTGTTCATGGTGAATTCAGGCACCTTGTTAAGCATATAGAACTGGCGGAAGAGACCTGTATCCCCAGAGAAAACACCATACTGGCAGAAAACGGCGATACAATATGTTTCCAAGACGGTAATGCATGGCTGGATGAAAAACAGCATACAGGAAGGCTCCTTGTCGATGGAAAAGGGCTCGGCGGTGTCGGAGATATTATCCTGAGAGACAGGATAAAGCTTTCCGGCGATGGAGTCGTAATAGTCCTTCTGGTAATTGACGATCAGACAGGAGAAATAATATACGGCCCCGACATCATCTCAAGGGGTTTTATATTTGAAGACGACCGGGGGACCATCATCGAGGAAGCAAAGGGGCAGATACTTGAAGTCCTGTCAGAGGTCGAGCACCTCGAACATATGGAATGGTCCGATATCGGTTCGGATATAAAAAGACGATTGAAACGATTTTTTTACAAGGTCATTGAAAGCGGGCCTTTAATACTTCCCATAATAATTCCCGTATAAAGAAAATTGGAAAAAAAGACAAAAAAAACAGAAATCATGGCAGCAGGCAACGAACCAATAAGAAAAGAGATCAGAGGACTAGTTTTTTTACTTATTGCAATTGTCCTGGGAGTAAGTCTCTTAACCTTCTCTCCCGGCGATCCCCTTTTCTGGATAAGGACCAGCAACGGCGGAGATGTGCATAACCTGTTCGGTACTGTAGGTTCGCATATCTCAGGCTATCTATTTCATTTGATAGGTTTTTCTTCCTTCTGGCTTATCGCAGTGTTTTTGATCATGGCATTTCTGTCTTTTACGGGCAGATCGGTTATTCCGCCTGTCGGATATATTATTGCCGTGATTTTACTTCTTTCATCATTTTCAGGCATTATGGGCCTCCAATTTCCGGGTATGGTCGAATACCGTGGCGGCGAACTCAGAAGCGGGGGACTGTTGGGCTTTTTTATTGCCGACTTTTTTGCCGGGATACTGAATAATTTCGGTGCCGGCGTCCTGCTCTTTACCATATTCGTCATCTCATTAATGCTGTGTACCAGGATGTCACTTGGCTGGGTGTTTTCCAGGATTTGGCTCTGGTTTGTTTTCACCTTCAGGAAGATAAAGGAATATCGCACCAAAAAGGTAGAAAAGAGCCGTAAAAGCCGTGTAAGGAAACAGATCCTGGAAGAGGAAAAGAAAAAACCCAGGGCGAAGGTCAAAATTGTTGAACCCAAAAAAGAGATCTTCAAAAAACCGGAGCAGGAGACCTTTGCCTTTATGGATTCCGGAGGATTCAAGCTGCCCTCCACTGATCTTCTTGATGACCCTCCCGCTGAAAAATGGGTCGACATTCAGAAGGAAAGCCTTGAGATGAACGCAAGGAGGCTTGAAAAGAAACTGTCGGATTTTGGTGTCAGCGGCGAGGTTGTTGAAATATCTCCCGGTCCAGTAATTACTATGTATGAGTACAAGCCCGCCCCGGGTATAAAGATAAGCAAGGTAGCGAGCCTGGCCGATGATCTGACCCTTGCCCTGAGGGCCCCGAGTGTACGTATTGTTGCACCTCTTCCGGGAAAGGCTGCAATCGGTATTGAGATCGCCAATAACAAGCGGGATCATGTTTACCTGAAAGAGGTCCTTTCATCAAACGATTTCAGGGATTCAAACAACAAGCTCACTATTGCACTGGGTATGGACATTACAGGGACACCTGTTATTACCGATCTGGTCAGGATGCCCCATCTCCTTGTTGCGGGAGCAACCGGAACAGGTAAGAGCGTTTCACTCAATGCCATGATAAACAGCCTGCTGTTCAAACTGTCACCCGATGCAGTAAAACTTCTTATGATAGACCCGAAGAGGATAGAACTTTCAGTATACAAGGATATTCCTCACCTTCTCCACCCGGTTGTAACAGAGCCCAAGGAGGCAACAAGGGCACTCAGGTGGGCAGTGCAGGAAATGGAAAGACGTTACATGCTTCTTTCCGACAGAGGGGTGAGAAATATTGACGCCTATAACAAGAAAATAATCAAACAGAAGGCGGCAACTGCCGTGGGAGGGGATGAGGGTATAGGAAATCCGCTTCCATATATAATCCTCATCATAGACGAGCTGGCCGATCTTATGATGGTTTCATCAAGAGATGTTGAAGAATCGATCACGCGCCTGGCGCAGATGGCCAGGGCTGCCGGGATACATCTGATCATAGCAACACAGAGGCCTTCGGTGGATGTACTTACAGGCATCATCAAGGCAAATTTTCCTACCAGGATATCATTCCAGGTAAGTTCAAAGGTCGATTCCAGGACCATTCTCGATACAAATGGTGCCGAGCACCTTCTGGGTGAAGGAGATATGCTTTTCATGCCGCCCGGCGTGGAACTCACGAGGATTCATGGTGCCTATATTTCCGAAGAAGAGGTTAAAAGGGTCACGGATTTTCTCAGGGCGCAGATGAAGCCGGATTATGATTCGAGCATTGTAGAGCACGTGTCGAAGGATGAGGCTGAAATAGAAAAAAGCTTGAAAAGGATGAAAAATATGATATGGCTGTGGAGGTTGTAATCCAGACAGGCCAGGCGTCTATTTCCATGCTCCAGAGAAAGCTCAGGGTCGGGTATAACAGGGCCGCAAGGATGATAGAGATAATGGAAAAGGAAGGTATTGTAGGCCCGTCAGACGGTGTAAAGGCAAGGGATGTAAGAGGCAGAAGGGATTAATAAAGGTATTCAAATGAGTAATCATTCTAATATAAAATTGAAGTTTTTTATATCGCTGATATTTTGCTTCATACTGATTTGCCCGGTTGTTCATGCGGACACGAAGGTCAGTGATGTGCTGGAAAAGGTTGTTGAAAAATATAAGCCGTTTTCAACAGGTATGTCAGTTCCCTACGAGCGGGAGATTTTAACAAAATCCATGGCTATGCTCGATGGTGTAGGGCTTGATAAGGCTTCGGGCACATTCTTTTTCAGAGGTCCCGATCTGTTAAAGATACAGCAGGAAAAACCGGATGTGGAAGATGTAATATCGAACGGAAAGACTGTCTGGTGGTATGTCCCCGAAAAAAAGACTGCCTACAGTTTCAATGATATAGGGAAAGAACTGACTGTTCTGTCCACGATATTCATGGGGATAAAAAATCCCGAGGATACCTTTACCATAACAATGGCCGGGTCAAAATCAAAAGATGAGTACCTGCTTACTCTCACTCCCAATGAAGCATGGGAGGATATCGACGATATCAAGGTCCATGTTTCGGCCGCTGATTACAGCATAACCAGGATTGAGATAATTGATATGGTTGGTAACCTTACAAGGTTCAGGCTTGGAAAGTTTGAGAAAAAGAACGATCTGAATGACAGCTTCTTTGATTTCAAGGTGCCTGAAGGTGTCAAGGTGATAGAAGAAGATCAATAAAACGGGGTTCTGTTTTGCCTGCCATATATGTAGATCTTGATGATGTAATCGCAAAAACCACGTGCCGTTATGTAGATGTCTTAAAGCAGCAGTTTGGTAAAACCGTTGATTTTGAAGGCATCTCATCGTTTAATTTGCAGAAATCATTCTCGCTCTCGGACCGGGAGTTTGAGGAGTTTTTCAGGCTGGTTCATGAACCTGAAATAATCCTCGATCTGGAACCCTTTGAGGATGCAATAGATGTGCTCAATAAATGGTCCGGGCAGGGATACGAGATTTCGGTTATTACAGGCAGGTTGACTTCCACATATGAATCCAGCCTCGAGTGGCTCAGTGCCAATCACATACCATTTGATTCCTTTATAATGGTGGATAAATATTCGAGACCGGTAGTAGATAAAAATATTGCCATTACGCTCGAACAGTTTTCCGGAATGGAATTTATTCTCGCCATTGATGATTCCGTTGATATGGCGTATTTTATCAGTCAAAGAATGAATAACAGCGTGATTCTGTTTGACAGACCATGGAACCGGAACAGCGGTATACTGCCGGAGGGGATTCAAAGATGCGGAACCTGGGACGAAATCGGGGATATTCCCTTAAGTTCTGTCTGACTTTCAGGCAGTTATGTCATTTCATTTATAATTTTTCACCCATATTCACGGACTTATTCATTGACATGAAAGAGGAAACTCCATAAACTCCCAACTGGTTAATGGATTCTTATCAATAGGTTATACTTTTGATAAGTTATTAAAATAAAGTTCAATTTAGTTATAAAAAGAGAGGTTATTATGTCATTTGTTTCTGACCCTTATTCAGGTCTTCAGTTTCTTGACCTCAGTCATCCCTGGGGGCATGGTGTCCCTTCCTACCCGGGGCAGGATGACGTGAAGATGTTCCGTTCTGTAAAACACGCACAGCACGGTGTACTGGCCTGGAAGATCAATACCGTGATGCATACGGGTACTCACATGAACGCTCCCATCCATATGATACAGAGGGGGGCTGACCTTTCCGAGGTGCCGGCAGACAGGTTTTTCGGAAACGGCGTTGTTCTGGGCATACCCAAAGGCAAATATGAGGTCATTACTGCAAAGGATCTTGAAGCAGCAAAACCCGGGGTGAAAAATGGCGATATCGTTGTAATAGTTACAGGATGGCACCATAAATACTCCGATTCCATCGAGTATTTCGGGGGATGTCCGGGACTGTCAAAGGATGCTGCAGAATGGCTTGTTAAGAAGGAATGTAAGATGGTTGCAGTGGATACGCAGCAGGTTGACTGCCCGCTGGCTACTTCCCTCGGCCCCCACAGGGGCGGACCCACCATGAAACGGCTTGCCCCGGCCTATGAAGCCGAAACAGGTCTTGATGCCAAAAAAGAGCATGGTGAATGGAATATCGCCCATAAGACCCTTCTTGGTGCCGGCATACCCACAATCGAACAGGTCGGCGGCGATGTCGATATGCTGATTGGTAAAAGGGCAACCTTTGTTGCCACACCATGGAAGTTCAAATATGGTGATGCATGTCCTGTCAGGTTTGTTGCGATGACAGATCCTGATGGAAAAACCCGGATTGATGCAGGCAAAGTGCAGGGGCCAACGGCAAACAATTTAGAAAAAGAGGAATAAAAATATGAGTCTTCAGATATATAATTTAAGCCATTCCTTCCACCAGCATATGCCGGAATGGCCTTCATCTCCGGGTGTTAATGTTACAGTTGATAAATTCCATGCAAAGGACGGTATCTACCAGGTAAGATGGGAAGGTATCATGCACAGGTGCACCCATATGGATGCCCCTATCCATGTTACTGAAAACACACCCAGCATCGCTGATTATCCGATGTGGCGCCTGGCAGGAACAGGTGTCGCGGTTTCCATACCAAAGGGAAAATGGGGAGTTATAACCGCGGAAGACCTGGAAAATGCCCGCCCGAAGATCCAGGAAGGCGATATCGTAATGATCAACACAGGCTTCCACCATAAATGGGCAGACACTGACGAGTATTTTGCCTATGGCTGCGGCATCTATCGTGACGGGGCACAGTGGCTTGTAGATAAAAAGATCAAGCTTGTGGGTTACGGTCACCAGGCAAACGACCATCCCATTGCCACCAAACTGGTTGACCATGGTCTTGGACCATCCCAGCCCCACCTCATTGATGAATGGAAAAAGGAATATGGCAGGGACCCCAAAGAGGATTTTCCTGACTGGGAAGCAGGCCACAAGACCCTCATGGTCAAAGGCGGTGTACCGGGTATAGAGAACATCGGCGGAGACCTGGACAAGGTCACTGGAAAAAGGTGTTTCTTTATGGCCTTTCCGTGGCGTTGGCCCGGTGGTGACGGATGTATAGTAAGGGTGCTCGCCATTGTTGATCCTGACCAGGAATTCCGGTTCGAGACAGGTGAGTAAAATATTTTAATAATTGATAGAAGATTATTTTATCAAAAACCTATTTACCACAGAGGCACAGAGGTCACAGAGAATTTTTTTATCCAACAGGGAGATACCTGTTGGATAAAAAGAATCATCCCTTCGGGAATAATTCAGTAAGAACTAGTAGCAAACTGAAGAGTTTATTTTATTTGTCGGTATCTCCCGACAAAAAAAAATATATTTCCATCTCTGTGCTCTCCGTGTCTCTAGTGAGCAAAGCGAACGGGTGGTAAACTTTTCATTCTTTTAACGAGTCTGGTTAGATCCAAATCTTATCCATTTATTTATGGCAACCATGGAAAATCTTTTCCATCCACTCATTGTAAAATGGTTCAGGAAAAATATCGGGGAACCGACGGATGTACAGAAAAAAGCATGGCCTGAAATAGCATCGGGCAATAATGTGCTTGTAACCGCCCCGACGGGCAGCGGCAAGACCCTTACAGCCTTTTTATGGGCAATCAACCGGCTTGTTACGGGTGAATGGAAGACCGGTACCACCCGGATTCTGTATGTATCTCCCCTCAAGGCCCTGAATAATGATATCAAAAGAAACCTGATTCAACCCCTGGAGGAGATTAACCGCCTTTTTGATTCTGAAAAGGAGGCTTTCCCTCCCATAAATGTAATGACCAGGAGCGGTGATACGACCCAGCCGGACCGCAGGCGTATGCTAAGGCATCCTCCCGAGATACTTATAACAACCCCGGAAAGCCTCAATATCATATTGAGTACAAAGAGCGGTATGGGAATACTTACGGGGATAAAAACAGTAATACTGGATGAGATTCATTCCGTAGTGGGTGAAAAAAGGGGCACTCACCTCATTACTGCCGTTGACAGGATCGTGAGGCTTGCAGGCGAGTTCCAGAGAATATCCCTGTCTGCGACTGTAAGACCGGTTGAAAAAGTGGCGGAATTTGTTGGCGGGTACAAAATAAGAGAGGGGTTACCAGAGCCAGGGTATTCTCCCCGGAAGGTTACAGTCATAAGGTCCGGTGATATAAAGGAATACAGGGTCCTTGTTTCCTTTCCCGAGGAAGCAATAAACAGGGGGCCTCAGGATTCTATCTGGAATTTTCTGGCTGATGAATGCAGAAAAGTAATCGCAAAAAACAGGTCCACCCTGATTTTTACCAACAGCCGGCGTTTATGTGAAAAGATAACTTACTTGATAAACCAGGGGGAGAATCATACTGTTGCATATGCGCATCACGGTTCCCTGTCGCGCGAACTCCGGGCCGAGGTGGAGCAGAAGCTAAAGAGCGGTAATCTCAGGGCCATAGTGGCAACAAGCTCTCTTGAGATGGGGATTGACATAGGTGCGCTGGATGAAGTTGTCCTCATACAGTCGCCTCACTCCATCTCTTCTGCCATACAGAGGATTGGAAGGGCAGGCCACAGGGTCGGCGAGGCAAGCAGATGCACGCTTTTCCCCACCCATGACCATGATTTTATCGAGGGGGCAGTCCTTGCAAGATCCGTTGTCTCCCAGGACATTGAAGCTGTTGAGCCTGTAAATTGTCCGCTGGATGTGCTCTCGCAGGTAATTATTTCCATGACAGCAGTGGAGACCTGGGCAATCGATGAACTGTATATGTGGCTCAGGAGCAGTTATCCCTACAGATGGCTTTCGAGGATACAGTTTGACCTGGTGCTTGATATGCTCGCAGGCAGGTACAGCGAAAGCAGGATAAGGGAACTCAATCCCCGTATCTCCATAGACAGGATAGACAACAGTGTAAAGGCAAAAAAGGGCGCTGTGCTCTCCGTTTTCATGTCCGGCGGGACCATCCCTGACCGGGGATACTATAAGTTGAGGCACCATGAAACAGACGCCCTTATCGGGGAACTTGACGAGGAATACGTGTGGGAGGCCAGGCCGGGTCAGCTTGTAACATTCGGCACAGGAAACTGGAAGATACAGAAAATAACCCATAACGATGTATATGTAACTCCTTCGGGTTCGCAGATAATTGATACACCTTTCTGGAGAAGCAATGAACTGAACCGTGATTTTTACTTTTCTGAAAAGATATCCTCCTTCCTTGAAATGGCAGATGAGCGCATTGATGACATGGATTTTGAAGAATTCCTGAGAGAGAATCATTTCATGGATGAAACATCATCCGGAGAACTCAGGAGTTTTCTTAAAAGACAAAAAGAGTATACGAATGCCGGACTTCCCCACAGGCACCATGTCCTTTTCGAGCTTGTAAACTCGGGTCCTGCCGGCGTACCGGGCAACCAGCTTGTAATACATACCATGTGGGGAGGGAGGCTGAACCGGCCATACGCAATGGCAATAAACGCCGCATGGATGGAAAAATACGGCGAGTATCTGGAAATATTTCCAGGTAATGATTACATCGTGTTCCAGCTCAACAGCAGTGTTGAACCTGATGAGATATTGTCTTTGATAACAGTATCCACTGTTGAATATTATCTTAAAAAACAGCTGGAGAAATCTGGATTTTTCGGCGCCAGGTTCAGAGAATGCGCGGGAAGGGCATTACTCATAACCAGGAACAGGATCAATGAAAGAATGCCCCTGTGGATGACAAGACTCCGGTCAAAAAAGCTCCTTGAAAAGGTTATCGGATATGATGATTTCCCGATATTGATAGAAACTTGGAGAACCTGCCTTGCGGATGAATTTGATCTTGAAAACCTCAGGCTGATGCTGGGCGAACTGGCTTCAGGGGAGATAAGGTATTCTGTCGCGCAAACCTCGAGACCCAGCCCCTTTGCCTCCAACATAGCCTGGAACCAGATAAACCAATATATGTATGAGCTCGATCAGCCGGCATCAGCGCAGTCGGCCCTTAAGGGCGATCTTCTACGGGATGTTATCGCAAGCCCTGACCAGCGCCCTGCCATAGGTTCCGGAATCATATCCGAATTCGAACTGAAGAGGCAGAGGTTAAGCCCCGGCTATTCACCACAGGAACCGGCCGAACTGCTGGACTGGGTCAAGGAGCGCATACTGATTCCCATGGCCGAGTGGGAGGATCTCCTATCCGCCATTGAACGGGATACTGAAGGTAAATCAGGCGAAACTGTCGATCCTGTGAGAAATAAACTTGTATTTATTCGGGTATCGGGAGCGGCTCAGCAAATTGTTGCAGCCCTTGAAACCTCTCCATTGCTCAAAAAGGCATACAGCCTGTTTGGTGATAATCTGCAGATAAAACTGCTCACAGGAGATGAACCCGGTATTTATCCTGCATATGAACAGAAATTAACCGGGGACAGATCCGCCGATGAAATATTTATGAATCTTCTGGCCGAATGGCTCAGGTTCTATGGTCCCGTCACAATGGAAAGGATCTCTCAACTGTTTGGAATCGGCCCTGCAGGGCTTGAGCCGTTCCTTACGGGCCTGGTTGATTCAAATGATGTTATTTGCGGAAAGCTTGTTTCCGAGAGACCCGAAACCTTTTTCTGTGACAGTGAAAACTATGAAACCCTGCTCCGCATAAAAAGGGCAAGGGCAGTACCCGTGTTCGAGCCTCTGGAGACAAACTGTCTGCCCCTGTTTCTTGCAGGGTATCAGGGACTGGTTAACCCTGCCAATGATATCGATGGCCTCTTCAGGTGCCTTGAACAGCTTGTATGCCTGCCGCTGCCTGCCGGGCTCTGGGAATCCGCCGTACTCCCGGTGCGGGTCAAGGAATATCAGGGACTCTATCTGGACAGTATTATCCGTGAAAGCGACCTGATCTGGAAAGGATATGAAAAACAGAGGACGGCATTCTGTTTTGAACCCGAACTGGACCTTCTGGCACAGGCAGGCGTAAACAATGATGCGGACAACTTAAGTGAGCTCTTTCCTGACCCGAAGGCGAAATTCGAGTTTTTTCATCTGATGGAGATGTCAAAGAGCAGTTCAGGGCAATTGACAAAGAGGTTGTGGAACGGCGTCTGGAACGGGGTGATTTCAAACGACAGCTATGCAGCACTCAGGAGGGGGATTGAAAACAGGTTTAAGGCTTCGGAGCTTCCTGACAGAAAAACATCAGGCAGGAGGGGCAGGGGAATTGGCAGAAGGTCAGGGTTCAGCAGATGGAAAGGCGCGCTGTCATATTCCGGAAACTGGTTCAGGCTGCCCGTACCCGGGCAGGAACCGGATCTCATTGAAGAGGAAGAGATTAAGAAGGACAGGGTAAGGCTTTTGTTTGACAGGTATGGGATTATCTTTAAAGAGCTGCTTTCAAAAGAATTACCCGAATTCGGCTGGAAGGCATTGTTCCGCTCCCTGCGCCTCATGGAACTTTCGGGCGAGATATTGTCAGGATATTTTTTCAGGGGACTGCCCGGCCCCCAGTTTATTTCACGCAGGGCATTTCGGATGCTTACTGATTTTGAGCCCGGAAATGATATTTACTGCGTCAATGCCATGGACCCTGTATCAATGTGCGGTATCCAGGTGGATTATTTTAAAGGAACATTACCCAGGCGTATGCCTGGAAACCATATTGTATACAGGGGGCCTGAACCAATATTGTTTTCCGAAAACAATGGCAGGGTGCTTACTGTAATGATACCGCCTGAAGATCCGGACATAGAGTTATGCTTCTCGGTTCTTGATTTCATGCTTGAAAGGGAGTTCAGTCCGCTAAAAAATATTAAGATTGAGACCATTAACCATGGGCCTGCCGCAGAAGCTCAATATGCGGATATATTGAAAGGCCTTTTCGAGGTGCAGGTAGATTTCAAAAGTTTAATACTTTACAGGCATAGACATTAGGTTTTATGTATTTATAATATAAGAAAACAATTTTATCAGGAGGTATGAATATGATAAAGATCTATGGTCCAAAACTCGGAAGCGCCTTCAAGTGCCATGTGTTAATGCTTGAAATGGGTATTGAGTATGAAGAGGTAAAGGTGGATTTTGAAAAGGGAGACCAGTTTAAGCCGGAATACCTTAAACTTAATCCCAACGGCAAGATTCCATGTATAGTAGACGGAGATTTTGTCCTCTGGGAATCAATGGCCATTAACAATTATCTTGCCACAAAATATCATACGGATCTGCTTGGCGACAGCCCTGAAGAAAAGGCCCTTGTTGACCAGTGGAGCTACTGGGCGATCCTCGAGATACAGCCTAACCTTTATACCATAGCCTTCCAGAAGTTCAGGGTGCCGGAGGGGGAGAAGGATGAAAAGGCCCTGAAAAAGGCAATGGATGAATTGCCCAAGGTGTTAAAAATACTGGATAAACAGCTTGAAGGAAAAGAATATATCCTTGGTGACAGGTTCACACTTGCGGATATAAACGTGGCAAGCTGTGTAATGGTGGCTGACTTTGCGAAATATGACATTTCCGCCTATAAAAATGTATCGCGCTGGATAGCAAAGCTCAACAAAAGACCCAGTTTTGAGCAGATTCCATTTCCGCCCAGAAAGTAGAATACTGGTTGATGAGCACAGGGCATGAATAACAGGATTTCAGCCCTGTGCTTATCATTGTTTTGTATAAACCCACACACAGGGAGTGCGTTAATCCGGAATACTCTGACTCCCGACCTCCTCCCTGGACACTGAAGCCTTGGGGAAAGCGGCTGACCTCTGTCTTTACATCTTGTCCCGGCGTATAAGAGACTATTTGGTGAAAAAGGCAACTTTGCCAAAATCACCAAATAGCGATCTTCAACGGGGCTTCACTGAATCTCAAGCTGCTGAAAAGCACGAATAGCCTGAACCTCTGATTTGGGCATTCAAGCTGGATGGGAAAAACGATCCCACCAAATACCGGGAATTACAGTGCGAAAAAGAAAGGTAGACTGAAGGAGTTTTGGCTAAAGTCTGAAGGAGAAGTGAAAAGCGCTAACAGTCTTCAGCCGAAAAAGCTTCCCTGGCCCGGCATCTTGTCATGGCGTAGCTTTATGCGGAGACTGAAGCCTTGGCGACGACAGCAGCCTGCTCTTCTCTCTGACCTCCGACTTCCGATTTCCGACCCTTAAGTTTTCCTGACCTCTGACCTCTGGTATCTGACTTCTGTTTTTTTCTGACCTCCGACTTCCGATTTCCGACCCTTAAGTTTTCCTGACCTCCGGCCTCTGATATCCGACCTCTGGCTTTTCTTTTCTTGCATTTATTACAAAAAAGTCTTAAATCTAACCCATTATATCTTTTCGGGTATAATGAATTACTGCATCTTGTCCGCCTATGGTGGATTAAAATCTTTCTTAATAATAAATCAAAGTCTGTCAAACTTATGAAATTATGGGCGTCCCACTACACTCAATCAATCTTATCATTTCAGCATAAAGACGTACTGCCTTACAAGGCTTATCGATTTATTTTTTTCTTTGGCATAACTTGTATTCATAGGTGGTGTTGAATTTTGAATTTTAAATCTTGAACCTTGAATCGTATTTATTGTTTACTGAAAACTATTTATTGATCATTGTTCCAAACTTATAAAGTAATGGGCGTCCCATGTTTTACACATACTACTGAACCAATTTCAAAAGAAAAGCATGAGGTCCCTGGTTTCTCTTGCTTCCCTCGCAAGGCCTAGCTGCAAGCGAAGACGGCTGGCCTATGACATCAGTTCTTTTCACATTCGTATTTCTTCCAGATTATTTTTTAACTGTTCCGATTCGCGGGACTTTGAATGTTTGTCCACTCTCGTGCAGGACGAGATGAGTTACTTCGCCTTTGTCATTTTTAAAAAACTCGACTCGGACTGGAATGAACTTTGCAGCGAATTCTGTTTCTGACCTAGCATATAAAGGGATCTTCTGCCGGCCCATGGCCTGAAGTATCAACTGATTGCCCCTTAATGTAACCATCAATAAAGGAAATCGTTCACGCAAATTAGGAGTTCGTTGATAATTGCCTGCATACTGTTTAAGTATGTCTGGTGAAACCGATATTTTTTGCTGCTCTTTTAATGCACATGAACTAACGCATAAAAGAATTGTACAAAAACCAATTATCAGATGCCAAAAATTTCGATTGATAGAAAAGTAAGACATTTTCAATCCTCCTTTTAAATTTGCTATGGTTATTACCTGCTTTAACTCTCGTAAACCTCATCTTTCGGATCATCCGCTAAAAAGTGTTAAATAGTTTCTGTTTATCTACAGATCTGAATTTTGTGCCAGGTATCTGCAGGGAGACACATTAAGACATAATAGACAGATGGCATAAAATTCAGATATTAGATTTGTTTAAGGCATTTAGTAATGAAGTACTATGGAGCAGGAGATGTCCGGCTTACTTCTTGAGCTTACTGAATTGAGGATGTGCAGTTACTCCATAATACTTCCATTAAGTTACAGCTTTGTTAATTTTGGTTATTTTATTAAGCTACTACATACCAAGCTTTATTTACTACTTATATAGTAATTAATACTTTTATTATAGTAGTATGTCAAGATAAATTTTCTCCGCCTTTTTCCTGTACTGTGAATCGGGGTCGAACCAGAATTTACCCTGCTGCTTTACAGGCCTGGCACTAATTTTTTCTGTTGTAATTCCGCACAAACTCTCTTATGTGAAGGTAGATTATATCTTAATAGACTTGGCCGGGGTTGTCTTTAGATATTTGTTAAACTCTCTAAGCCTGATCCTGTAACTTTCAATTGATTTATCAGCAAATTTTGTTATCCTTCTGTAATCTAGAAAATCCCTTAAAAATTTCTCTAGCATAGGGGGCTCCTTTTTTTTTGGGGAGAAAAAGTTAAAACTTATCGTTTGGGAGTCTCCTATTCTTTTACTATATTTTCAATACCTTATATATGCCTCCTTTCCCTCACCGAGGGGTTTGGGGGTTATACATACCAAAAAGGTTAACCTATGGAGGCACGAATGGGCATAAAGCATAAAATCTTTTCAGGAATTAATTCAATATATTTTCAAGTGATGAGCTTTAAATACTTGATAGTTTTACTATTACTTCCACTTCTTATCATTATTAATTTGAATAATGTATATGGACAACAAAAGCAGGTCAAAGTTGCCTTGGCGCAAATATGCTGTCTTGATGGAGACCGCGCAGGAAATTTTGTTCGTATAGAAAATGCCATAATCGAGGCTAAAGAAAAAGGTGCTGAAATAGTCTGCTTTGCTGAAGCCTCTATTTTAGGTTGGATAAACCCGGATGCGTACAAGAGGGCATATCCAATACCCGGTGAAGATTCAAATAGATTGTGTGAACTGGCAAAGAAGCACAACGTATTTTTAAGTATAGGACTTGTCGAAAAAGATAACGATAAATTATATGATTCCGCAGTACTGATTGATAACAGCGGAAATATCCTTTTAAAGCATAGAAAAATTATTATTGTTCCAGGATTGATGACTCGACCGTACACACCTGGAAAATCTGTAAAAACCATAGATACAAAATTTGGTAAAATCGGGATTTTAATTTGTGCAGACTCCTACCTGGATCAGGTATTGATTAGAATGAAGAAATTGAAACCGGATTTCGTAATTATACCCTATGGCTGGGTGCAGGCGGAAAAAAACTGGCCCGAGCATGCAGAAAGATTAAAAGATACCATAATAAAATCTGCAAAGGTAATCGGCGCGCCCATAATCGGAACAAACCCGGTCGGAGAAATCACTCATGGCCCATGGACGGGTATGTTATATGGGGGTTCGAGTATGGCTTCCGATAAAAATGGCAATATCATTGCAACAGGTAAAGATAGGGACCGGGACATACTGGTCACTGCCATAACTTACTGATATATGTGTAAAGGGGGACGCCCATAAGATAATAAGTTGACAATAATTGTATTATAATTTAACATTATCCAATGCCAAGGCAATCCAGAATAGACACACCCGGAGCTCTGCATCACATTATGATCAGAGGGCTTGAAGGTAAGAATATTTTCAAAGACAATAAAGATCGTGATGATTTTATGGATCGGCTTGAGAAAATACTGCTTGATACATCAACTCCATGCTATGCATTTGCTTTGATGTCTAACCATGTTCATCTATTATTGAGAACTGGCTCAGTTCCTGTAGCTCAGGTAATGAGGAGACTGCTGACCGGGTATGCAGTTAAATTAAATCGCAGGCACCGACGCACCGGAAAACTTTTTCAAAACAGGTATAAATCCATCCTGTGTCAGGAAGATCCATACCTTCTTGAACTTGTAAGGTATATCCATCTAAACCCTCTCAGAGCCGGTTTAATAAACGATTATGCAAAACTTGGCAACTTCAAATATTGCGGACATAGTTTTATTTCAGGGAATAGAGAAAATGACTGGCAGGATGTTGATTATGTTTTGAGTTTATTTGCAAAAAGAAAAAAGACTGCGATAAAAAGGTATCTTGAACATGTGAAGAAAGGCATAGAAATTGGTAAGAGGCCAGACCTGACAGGAGGCGGTTTTATACGAAGTATGGGGGGATGGACTGAAGTAAAGAAACTTAAAGGATCAGATATCCGCTTGAAAAGTGACGAAAGGATTCTGGGAGATAGTGAGTATGTTCTTGAAGTGCTGAAAGAAGCACAAGAACAATTTGAACGAAAATATGAGCTGACTGCCCGCGGCTATACCCTGGAAAAGCTCAGTCAAAAAGTGGCCGGGATATTTAATGTAACCCCGGAAGAGATTTTTTCTCAAGGGAAATATAAAATAAGGGTCAAGGCAAGGAGTGTGTTCTGTTATTGGGCAATTCGTGAACTTGGTGAGACGGCTACAAACCTGGCCAGAAAGATAGGTATATCTCAGCCCGCAGTAACTCATGCAGTTGAAAGAGGTGAGAAAATAATAAAAGAAATGGAACTTAAGCTTTTGGATTCTAAATCTTATTAACTTATGGGCATCCCTATAGGCTCACAAAAATGGAAAGGTAACAAATGAAAATATCATTAATCGTAGCCCATCCTGATAAACTCAGTTTCAACTCTGCAATTGCAAAATGCTGTCTGGATACTCTTTTAGCAAACGGTCATACAGTTTGTTTTCATGACTTATATGCGGAAAAATTCGATGCGTTACTTCCTGCTAACGAAATTCCACGAACCACCAAATTGCCATCTGAGTTGGAAAAACACTGTGATGAAATTTCTTCAGCGGATGGGATTATTGTTGTTCATCCAAATTGGTGGGGGCAACCTCCTGCAATTTTAAAAGGTTGGATTGACAGAGTCTTTAGGCCCGGAGTAGCATATGAATTTATTGAGGGTGATTCAGGAGAAGGCGTTCCTGTTGGATTGCTTAAAGCAAAATCAGCCTTGGTTTTTAATACATCAAATACTGAGTCCAATCGCGAAAAAGATGTATTTAAAGACCCTCTCGAAACAATTTGGAAAAACTGTATTTTTGATCTTTGTGGAGTCCATAATTTTTTCAGAATAATGTTCAATATAGTTGTTACAAGTAGTGAAGAACAACGTATCGGTTGGCTTTCTGAAGTTTCTGAGATTGTGAACAGATATTATCCAAATGGGAAAATGGCTGAACCAGGACATTAAGGCTATGGAACAGAATCCTGACAAAGTTGCGAAAGTTTACGATGCTGTAGCTATGGAATATGCAGTAAAAGGTGACGCTGTTAAGATTTAAAGTTTCTTTGAAAACATAGGTCGATAGGCGACTATTGTGACCTCCGATCTCCGACATTGGAGCGTTCTTTCATAATTCAGTATCTTTTACATTTAAATTATTACCTGAATTTTGCATGAAATTGGCCTGAAAGACATATAGGTTTCTATAATCCTTATTATCAACGTGTTCGGGAGGATTTATTTTTCTCCACATTTTACCATATAGGTCATGAAGTTCCATTTTACGAATCTTAAAAGTTTGCCTGATAGGGCTTTCACATCCGCCCGGAAAGCCGGCAAAATAAGGGTTCTCAAAATACTGTGTTTTTAAGCGTGCTTAACTTATTGATAAAACATCATATTATTGACGTGTAAAAAAAATCTTGCACGAGATTTCATAAAAATGGTGCAAAATTCAGGAATTAATACATGAATCAGCAATAGTTGTTTCCTTAATTATAGTCCCCCTTTTACGCTTATTTATGGTCGTTCCTGTTCTCGCAGGGCATACGTAACCCTTTTTCTTCATAAACTGATCTGCTTTGACATTTTAATAATTTTTTGGAATAAGGTAAAAAAAGGTTTTTATTAATGAAAAACCGAAAAATACATGGAATCATTCTGTGTATTATTCTATATAAGATGAGACATGGAACTAATGAATTACTTGTTTCATGTCTAAAAACTATCATTTTGTATGTCAATGAAAATTTAAAATATTTCCTTATTGGAATGAGGTTGTTTCCTATGAAAATAGGTATCGATTTCGGAACCTTTTATTCTAGTGCAGCAGTCATGATCGGGGATACCCTGAAATTGGTCAAAGATCCTGTGAGGCATGGGTATGCTTTTCCTTCAAGTGTATTTATCACCAAACAGGGGGAGGTCCTGGTGGGACAGGCGGCTGAAAACCAACGTCTCAAGGATTTATCCCGTTACAGGCGTGAGTTTAAACGTGAACTTGGGCAGGATATACCTGTCATTTTGGGAGACAGAAGTTTTCGAGTGGAAGAAATCATCGCTGAAGTCCTGAAAAAACTAAAAGAAGAAGCGATGCTGTTAGATGGCGGCGAGGTGCGGGATGCAGTTATCACGGTCCCGGCCATGTATGCACAATATAAAAAGAAATTAATGGAAACGGCTGGAAAAGCCGCGGGTTTTGAAGTAACTCTTCTGGAAGAACCGGTCGCCGCAGCGACCTACTATAACTGGCAATCAAATGGGAATCACTGCTCGTCTGATGAGGAAATTATTCTAGTCTTTGATTTGGGAGGAGGAACATTTGACGTCGCCCTGGTGCAAAAAAAGGTGCTCATTATGAGCTTCTAACAATGCCTGCCGGACTTGAGCATTGTGGTGGCCTGGATTTTGACCGAAAGATTTATGAAGATCTGAAAAACCGTTGCAGTCCTCAATTGCGGAATATCCTGGACACCAGGGATGATAAGGCCATGAGGTCTCGTTTTATGATTGCAGAGTGGTGTCAGGATATAAAACACCAACTCAGTGAAGCCAAAGAAGCGGAAATCCTCATTCCCATCGGGGATATGGAAAATTACAGTCTCACCCGTGAAGCGTTTAATGTCATGATTGAACCTATGGTTATGGAAGCCATCCATCTTTGTGAATCACTGGTTAAAAAATCAGGTCTTGGCTGGGGTAAAGTGGGCAGGATACTCCTTGTTGGTGGAAGTTGCCGGATACCCCATATTCAGGACCTGCTTACAACTCATACGGGAAGACCACTCTCACTTGTTGATGATCCCGAGTTTGCTGTCTGCCAGGGGGCGGCACTCCATGGACTGAATTTTCAAAAACAGACTGTAAAGGCCTCTGAAAAAACATCTTCCCCGGGTACCAATAAAAACAAACCTATATCAAAACCTGAACCTGTTGAAAAAGCCAAAGAGCCTGTTTCTGCTTCTGAAACCGGAGACGTGGTTTCAGCAACTGACTTATCCAGTCAAAGCAGCTTGGAACGGCCAGGTGAAACCATCATTCTTGATTATAAAATCTTGAGCGAAGTAATTATAAAATTATTGGGAAGATATAATATTAATAGTGTACCTCTCTTCATCAGTCCTGCTATTCCCCCGGGTAAATTAATAAATTCCAGACAATCCTGTAAAATTCCAAAATCGGAAGAGATCCTGGGATTGATCGACTGTACCTTTTTCGGGTCCGCTAAAAATGCCTTGGTATTTGGTGAGAAAGGGATTTATTTCCACAGCATTGTAGTCGAAACAATTCCGCATAAAGATACGCCGGAAACAAAGATCAATGAAGTCGCAGACTCGTTGAAATATGACCGGTTTCCCGAGAGCACATTTGAAGCGGTTGGTGTGTACCTTCACCTGGATGGCAGGCCTAAATTCAATTGGGAGAAGGTTGGCGGGGATTGGGTTGTAGCAATACTGGATGATATTAGAAAAATAGTCCTTCGGTTAGACCAAAAAGAAGGGGGCCTGGCGGATGATGGCAGGGTTGGAGCAGCTAAAAATTCCGAACCCTTGTTTCGATCAATCGTATTGGATATATTGAAAGAAAGTAAAGCCCAGTCCTTATATTCCAGTCCCGGTATTCCACCAAAAAAAATTACCAATGCAACCAAATCCTGCATGGTGCCGGAAAATGAAAAAATTATTGGAATTATAGATTGTACATTTTGGGGGTCTGCCACTGACGCAATGGTATTTGGCGAAAAGGGGATCTATTTCCATAGTGATGTGATTGAAATACAGGGAGAGGAAGAAATACGCGTATCAGTACCCATGACAGGCAAACTTGATTATAACGATTTTCCATCTGAAAAATTCCTCATAAAGGATGACCATATTGAATTTAACAATAAACTCAGATTTTATAAATGCTATATTGATATTGAACCTCTGGTTCAGACTTTAAAAAAAATCAAACGTCAGATAAAAATTATTTATAAAGAAAAACAACAATCAGTTACCGGCACGTTGCAACAAGTGGTTTCATCCAAAAAAGGAGGATAAGGTATGTATGATTATTATGATCACGAGGACGGATTTGATGAGGACGATCTTTTTAGTGATGATGAATGGGAATCAAGCTATCTTGATACAAATGCCGTTTCATCAGAGATAGAGGGTGCCCCGGAAATGGCCAGTGGTGATGATTTATTGGAAAGTGATGAGGAGTTGTTTGGAGAGAGTGATGATCAAATCGATGGAAGTGATGATTGGGGAGCTTCTTGGGGAACGCCATATGATCCTCCCCATTGGGATTCAGGAGCGGTTGATTCTAATGCGGTCCTTGGTGATCCGGCTGAGGATATGGCACAATGGCATATGCAGGCCCATGACGACACCTGTGCTATCGTTTCCCAGGAATTTATTCTTGACTCGGTCCTTGATCATGATTTTTCAGAACAGGAGCTTGTGGATCTTGCGATTGAAAATGGATGGTATACGCCGGGAGGAGGCACAACTCTGCCTAATATGGGTCGTGTCATGGAGCATTTTAATCTGGAGGTGGATTATAAGGAAAATTGTTCACTGGAGGATTTGAGTGACAAGCTTGAAAATGACGAGAAAATTATTGTGGCACTTGATTCCGATGAAATCATGAATCCCGGCATGGGAGAGGATGAGATCCTTGCATCTTTTTATGGGATCCCGGGGCAAGGTGCAAATCATGCTGTCCAGGTCATAGGTATTGATAATACTGATACTGATAATCCCCAGGTAATTATCAATGATCCGGGAACTCCGAATGGAAAAGGAGTTATGGTTTCTTCGACTGACTTTTTAGGGGCATGGGAAGACAGCAACAACTATATGGTATCTACCACAGGTAATACGATTCAATCCGTGGGAAACTACTATGACAAGTGGGGCTCCTACTACTATGATAATGGTGATGTTGAATCAGGTTGGGACTGGGAAGCCGGGTGGTATGCCTAAATTGGGGTTATTAATATCTCCAAATAATCTGAATCTTAAAATTGTGAATATAAAGGCTCATCAAAGAATAAGGAGAACGCAATGGATACATCAGCATCTGCTACACAGGTAAGTGATCTTAAACCCTCAAAAATAAAGTCTATAATGGACGGGCTCCGGAAAACCGCTTTTTACCGACAAATCGTACCCATGGAAACAGGTATCGGATGGCCCATCCCCTTGAGGAAAGATGGCCAGGTCTATGTTATTTTGCCCCTTTTTGGCGTACACCCGGCAAAAGATCGGACTAAAACAGCTCTTTACCCTCCTTTTGCCACGATTACCCTGGAATGGAAAACCCAAAACCTCGTGGAGTATGTTGATCTTCGCTTTCGTACGAACTGGCCAAAGGAGATATGGGAAAAACCGGCAGGATATTTTCCTGCCTCTGAAACATCCACTATGACTGTCGGGGAATATAAGGACAAGCGGGAAAAAATACTGAATATTTACGATGAAATGTTTAATCTTCTTGCAGACAACAGGCCCTTTGAATCCGGGTTTAATGAAGAGTTCAGCGAATTGTTGCAACTCCTGATGGAACCGTGCCTTGAAAAATATTATCGCATGCTTGCGCCTAAATTTTTTAATCATTTCCTGCCTGAAAAATCAGGAGAATAACCATGTCTGTATTCATCGAACAAAAACGATCCCTTTTGGAGGTTATTGAACAGACTGAAAAGTTGGCCATCGAGTTTAAACAGGAGGAGATGGCAGGCGGCCTCTCTGAAACCAGGGATCAACTCGCTGCCGAGAAGCTTTTTTTAGTGATTTGCGGTGAGTTCAAACAGGGGAAATCCAGCCTGATCAACGCATTCCTTGAGGAACCGGATCTCTGCCCGGTGGATATTGACATTGCTACAAATATGATTGCTACAATCTGTTATGGGGAAAGGGAAAGGATCACGGTTTTTCAGGGTAAAAGAGGAGAGGGATCGGCCAGGGAAATCACGCGCAATGAGATCGCTGATTTCGGAACCGAACAAAAAAATCAAGGCAACATTAAGAATGCCCGGCTTATCAGTATGGAAATCCCCAATCCTCGCCTGAAACAGAACCTCATTTTGGTAGACACACCAGGCGTGGGTGGGTTGAACGCTGATCACACTGATCTCACCTTTGCCTTTCTTCCCAACGCTGATGCCATAATTTTCGTAAGTGATGCTATGGCACCTTTATCAGCTGTTGAACTGGAGGCCATCAAAAATATCCATCAGCATTGTAAAAATATTATATTTGTAATGACAAAGATCGATCGGGTTACCGATGTCGAATCCATGATCGAAAACAGTCGTAACAAGCTGACAAAGGTTCTTGGAGTAAATGAACAAGAGTTGATGATCATTCCGGTATCAGCAATGTCGAAGCTGGATTATCTTGAATCCGATGACCCGGAAGATCTGGAAGACAGTAATTTTGCCGAGCTGGAAAATATGTTGTGGGATATTATCAGCAGGCAAAAAGGTGCCATGATGCTGATGGGAGCATTGGATCGAGTGGGTGGCGCATTGTCCAACCTGAAGCAGCCGTTCGAGGCGGAATGGGAAAGTTGCAGGAACTCGAATAAAGCGGATCTGGAGAGCCTCAAACAGCAGTTTACGACCTCAAGGGATCGACTCAACGACCTTCTGGAAAACAGCGCAGATTGGAGAATTCGGCTGAGTGACGGCCTCCAGGACATTCGAAGGTATATAACCTCCGATTATCAAGAAGGCTTTGTAAAGATTCGTCACACGACACGCATGGACCTGGAAGACCTCGATCTGATTGGGACACCCCAAAAAATTCTGCAACACTGTGAGCATCAAATAGATTCTCTATTGGCTGGTCTTGGTAAAAAACTATGTCAAAGCGCCGAAACTCTATATTGTACTATCGAAGACTTAAGTCAATTAAGCCTTACTCGTCATGATACTGAAGTCCTTAAGCCACATAAAATAAGTCCCTCCGATCTTCTCCCCCAAGTTCAAGAAAACTCAAATAGTCAGGCCGGGGCTTCGGTTGAGGATAGGGCGGTATTGTGGAATAAGTCACGATCAGCTGTCAGGGGCGGTTTGTTTAATATTAATGCCGGAGCGGTTATTTGCGGTTTTGTAGGTCTCGTAGTTGGTGGCGGATTGGGCCTTTTTTCCAGCGGGATAGGGATTGTCCCCGGCGCTATTGCAGGAGCTCAGGTGGGAGCGGGGTTAGGGGCTGTAGGGGGCTTTGCTTCCGGTGCGAAAGAGGGACTTTTACAAATCGATGAGAAGGATAAAAAACAGGCCCAGCAAAAAATAACCACAGTGCTTAATCAATTTATTGAAGTCAGTCAAAATGCCTGTTTGAAAGCAGTTACCGAAACGATTACCCAGTTGGAGCGTTCAATTCGTGATGATTTTTCCTGTAAATTAAAACAGGAAAAGAGCACTATTGAAGATGCCTTGAATAGGGTTCAACAAACCAGCACGCTCACCCGCAAGGAGGCGGAAAAGAGAGCGTCTGCATTGAAGGTGTCCATTCGTAAGATCGACACCCTTATTCAAAAACTGGAGTCTCTTTCAAAAGGGATACTCAGGGAAACATCCCCTGAGTCCACTATATCGGGAAATGATGCGGACGATCCGGGAGATTGGGCCGATGCGTGAGATTCAATTAAAAGAGGAGATAGAAAAAATCTTTCAATTCGCCTATATGTGGATGGGTGAGACCGGGCGTCTCCAGGAACTCAAACATGAGTTTTTTAAATTTCATGAACAGCTTTATCAACCCATGCGTGTGGCTATTGTAGGAAAAATCAAGACCGGGAAATCAACATTGATGAACGCACTCCTGGGAGAGGAGATGGTGGCTACCGGAAACAGGGAACTCACTTTCAACATCAACTGGCTGAAGTACGCCGAAAAACCCGGTCTCAGGGTTAATTTTAAGGATGACTCTCCTTCTGAAACTTATTCTCTGGAAGAGTTGGAAGCCCTAACAGGCAGAAATAAAGAGAAGCAGGAGTACCTGCTTAGAATTAAATTTATTGAAGTATTTTATCCCAGTGATGTCCTCAAATTGTTCCACCTTATCGATACCCCTGGATTGGAATCATTTTTTGTCGATGACTCAAAAAATACCTTGGAATTTTTAGGTCTTCATACAGCAGTAAATGATGACACCCAATCAGCCGCTAGTGGTGCCGATGCGGTTCTTTATTTATTTAATCAAAGTCTTGCCATGACGGATCACAATCTCATGGAAGAGTTTCATGGGGGATTGTTACAAGGGACTTCCCCCATCAATGCCATTGGTGTTCTCAATAAAGTGGATGCCTATTGGCCGAGTGTGGAATCACCGACGCTGGCCGGAAAAAAGATTGCCAACCGATTGATGGAGGACCATGAAGATGTTAAGAACGTCTTTTACGGGATCTATCCGGTGTGCGGTCTTCTGGCATTTGGCTCAAAAACTTTAACCGAAGAAGAATATATGGTCCTCAGGGAGCTTTCCAAATTGCCTCCTGATCGATTCGCAAGGCTTGTGAAAAACAGTGAAAGATTTGCTTCCAGGGAATACCAGGATGTGCCGGTCTCCCCCCAACTGCGGCAGGCCCTTTTGGCAAGACTGGGACAATACGGGGTCAGCGAAGCTTACAGATTGATTCAGTCGGGAATTGATACCATGGAAGATCTGTCTGAGGCGCTGTTGGAGTTAAGCGGATTTCAGGAACTTATCAAATGCATTGAATCCCATTTTGGAAACCGCTCCTTTTTGATCAAGCTTAATACCTGTTTCAAGCGCGTCAGGGATGCTTGTTTTAAGGCGTTTCAAAAACTTCCCGACTCCGAACGAAAGATTATCGATGAGATCAACGGTCAGTTTGAGGCATTTGAGAGTAAACAAATGGCCTTTCAGGAATTTCAGATATTACAAAGCTACTATCAGGGGAAAGTTAAATTTTCAAATGATGAAGCCGATCAACTTCTTTCGGTTACGGGTGAATACGGGACATCATGCGGTGAACGCTTGGGGATGGATGAAAACACATGTGTAAAAACATTAATCCCCATGGCCATGAAATTCGAACAATATTGGCATCAAAAGTCTAATGATTTTCTGGATACAGACCGTTCCACCATTTTTGCTGCTTCCGTTCTGGCCCATTCATATCAG
This sequence comes from uncultured delta proteobacterium, assembly GCA_963815145.1. GTDB lineage: Bacteria > Desulfobacterota > DSM-4660 > Desulfatiglandales > HGW-15 > JAAZBV01. The sequence goes on along the minus strand of CAWFFS010000027.1, from coordinate 393,875 downwards.
AAGATATTATATCACCTAAAAGCAGCGGAGAAACATCTTTATCTTTAGTGGTAGTAAAGAGGGGCGCTGTTAAGATACAAAGTTAATTAATGCTCAGTCCCTTCACCTCTGCAATCTTTTGCCCACGGATTACAGACCCGCTTACAGCCGCAACTGATATGCCTATTTCTCCCGACAGCATTGTCATGGAAATCCCTAACTTCTTCCCATCCTCCTGCGCTTCTCAAAAGTCCTCCGCCTGTCAGATCCTGCCTTTTTCCTTCGGCTAATGTATCTGTCCCTCCTCCTGTCATACTCAGGTTAATGCTTCTCCCCTTTCTTTTTAATGTAAGGTCCGAACGTGAATTAATGACAACCCTACCTTTAAGACTCGATTGGTTATGGTTTCTTGGATATGAATGTAAGAAGGATTTAAGGACCAGGCAGCACTTATCAGAGCGTTCTTTTGCCAGGTCAACATGATATGGTTTTAAAAGGGCAAGGTGGCGTAATCTCTGGCGTATGGAAATACAGGATTATCTGATTGCCGCCATACAGAATATATTGATACTGGTCAACATGCCAAAGGATAAAAAATCCAAGAGTAGTGTCCAAGGGGTCAGAAAAGAGCCTGTAAATAGCACTCAAAGGTTCATAATTTACTGCTATGAGCAGCTTTTTTTCTCTTATATATGTTTTACGGTTTATTAACCTTCTGTGCTTTCCGGCTACCTAATGAAAAATAGCAAGCTCTTTATGCAAAACTGTACAGCCGGTGAAAACACCCTTTGGGCAACAACCCGTGAAGCTCTGACCCTGTTGTTTCTTTAAATCTAATATATTGTATCATTTCAAGTACAATGAATTACTGTCTTAAAGCGCCTCAGGCACACTGTCTTTTGTGTTATCCAAACAAAGTATTTTTATCGTTATTCTCTGACTTGATCGGGGAATCCGGTTGTTTTTAAATGTTGTTCAGAGCTAATAATCAAAAGAGCTAAACGGAGATTTGATCTCTTGAATTCTAGTCCAAGCCCTTATTTTACCAGCTCGCCTGGTAACATTGAAAAGCCTTGCCGGATTCAATCAGGATAAAATAAAAATATGTAAATTAATTCCATATTCTGGTGATGTTTTACATGAATTAGTGGTAATATATTACACGCTAACTATCATTTTCAAAGAGAATATTCTTAAGCCCTAATTATGTTGCTGCTAAATTCATATATAATATCAATATGATATCAATTTAAATATTTTTTAAACCCTAAACTGGCGTGTTAGTTGCACGTTTAAATAAAATCTAAAGTTTATTTTACAGGCTTACCCAGCTAAAAATCAGGCAGATGATAGACTGGATAAAAATTAAAATACGGCACTTTCATTACCATATAAAAATATTAGAATCCTAAAAAGGAGGAATTGAAAAATGAAGAAGAAACTTTTAACAGGGTTGACAACTATACTGCTTACGTTTGGTATCGTTGCTCTGGTTAATGCAGGCCCTTTGCTGTCAGACCCTACTCCCGCTATTTCCTTCTCTGGAGATATAGTAACTTTGCATAAAGAACTAAACGGTTATGAAAAATATGGCAGCGCTGATGGAGCTTCAGATATCTTGTATAATGGTGACACTGGGTCTTGGGTGTTTAATCTCTCAAGCTTGGGGCTATCGTATTCTGATTTTTCAAAAGCTTCACTAACAGCGTCATTAGTTTTAGATGATAATTCTATTCCTTCTAGTAAATATTCGATGGCCATTAATTTATTAGGAACAGACGTATTTGCAAACCTCACAGATACAATTGGACTTGTCCATGGTTCACCTCATAGCGGGCCGTTCACAAACTGGAAAATTGTATCATTTGATCCGATTGCACTAGATGGAGCCAATTCTTTATTTGTTCAAATGACTAACAATACTTCTGCATCAAGCTGGATCGGAATTGACTATATCGCGTTAGAGCTTACGCCATCTCCAGTCCCGGAACCAGCCACAATACTTCTCTTAGGTACTGGTTTAGCAGGTATTATTGGTGTCGGAAGCAGACGCAAAAAATTGCAGTTAAGAGAATTAAGTTAATCCCTGAATCTTGCACGCATTTGGTATTTTCGTAATCGAAAAGAAAAATATTTTATAAAAACTTTTTTCTGTAACTTCAGGAATAAAGTATATTTCTTTCTGACTTACCCTTCCTTCCGACATAGTAGGAATCAAAAAGGAAGACAAGAGCAAAGTATTAGCACTGCTTGATCAGTATACCACTTTTCCCATAGATACAAAGATTGCTGATATAGCCGCTGATCTCAGAAAGGAATACGGCTGGAAGCTGCCTGACGCTTTTCAGGCTGCATTGGCAATATATTATAATTTGAGACTATGTACACGCAACACCAAGGACTTTGACCCCCGCAGACATACTTTTATAGAAATCCCATATAGATTGTAAATCACATAAGACAGGAAGTTGGTTCCAAAACAACTTGGAAAGGCGTCAGATCACCTGGTTGGAAATCCGCGCTGCTTTCATCTACATGAATTTAACGAGGTAAACAATCAGTCCATTTCCGTTCGTCCCAGGTTCGGACTCCTCATTGTAATTCCTGGCATTTGGGGAGGTCATTTTTTCCGTCCAGATTGATTGCCCAGACCATATATTCAGGCTAGTCGTGCTTTTCAGCTACCTTGGCTACAGTGAAACCCTTTTTAAGATCGATATTTGGGGATTCAGGAAATATTTCCTTTTTCCCCAAATAGGTTCTCATAATGTCTCTGGTTTGGCCCAACCTTTCTGAAATTCTTTTCTGTGGAATCCCAAGCCTGTCCAGCTGAAAAATATTGAGTTCCAAATCTGACTGGATAACAGCTCTAAGATCAGAAATATAAATATTGACCATCCTGCTTGACCGCCCAACATCTTTACCTATTTTTTCTAAACTCAATTTCGGATTTTTCTGATATGCTCTCCTTGCAGTGTCCCTTGCCTCTTCATACTTAATATGTGTATGCCCTTTCACGATATCTGCACATCGATCTTCCTCCATAGATATCCGATGCGAGCAGGAGCGACAACTGGTAGACAAGCGCCTGGGATAAGGTGCGGAGGACTAAAAAAGGTGAGGGGCCACTGGGTATTGGTAGGGGGCACTTCTAATGGCTGCTGTTCTAATTGGCTGTTAATATGGAATTATTTTAATTTTATTTTTCTATTTGGGGATTTGGGAAATAGAGTCGGATGCTGTTCATTAAGCTGCGGTGGCATATAAAATGCCACCCTACGAAAAACATTTTAAAACATAGGGTGGGCTTTATGCCATACAGATTATTTGGTTTGCATGTGATAGGTGTCAAACCTACACAGTTGTCAGAATGCACCTTTGGTTTTATATGTTTGTGTCAAATGAATAGGCCAAATTGTTCCACACTGCCTATAAAAACGTATCGCACTGGATAGCAAAACTCAACGAGCGGCCCAGTTTTGAGCAGATACCGTTTCCGCCAAGAAAATAGAATACAACCTTCTGGTGCAGGGCGTGGGATGTTGCATGGCTACGCCCTGTTGTTTTTGAGTTGACTCCACAATCAGGATTGTTTAGCACCTCTAAAACCTGGTGCTAACGTGGCATGGACCCAGTAGGCTTGCTCTTAGAAGGATCCCTGTCAGTGTGCTCTCTCAAAGTGTGCTCAAATCGTTCCACCCTTCTACTGTTTTCTCTGTCAAACTTGGCCCACTCCGCCTTTGTTGCACAAACTTCGTGTTTAAAATGTGATCCTACAGGTACCATGATGCGGCATTCTATATCTTTTTTGCCATTGGCCCTGCCTTTTTTCAATACCCGGGCAGTTTCTTTCCCATTGGCGGATGTTTGCCTTTTAATCTCGGAAAGGGCCCATTCAGCATTGTTCCGCATCAAAATATTATCGTCCTTCAGCAGTTCCGTGAGAGCCGGCGTGGCATCTTCAGCCCAGGCACCTATCCTCCCAAGGGCAACAACGGCCTTTTCACGTATATTGCTGTTACGGCTTTTGAGTGCCTCGATCAGGGCCGGGACAGCATCTTTTGCCTTCGGACCCTGTTTTCCCAGGATCTCTGCTGCACCGGCCTTCATATACCAGGTCGAATCTTTGTCTTTGAGAATATCGATATAAACAGGTATGGCCGCAGGACCGATCCTGTCAAGGGCATAGGCGGCTTTATGCTGCACGATATCATTCCGGTCTTTTAATGACAGTTCCAGCAGGGCATAGGCAGAATCTTTTGCTGCAGGGCCTATATCACCCAGTGCATCTGCAGCACTCCAGCAAACGGTGCTGTTCCTGCTTTTCAGCCTTTCGATCATGTATGGTACAGCATCTTTTGAAACAGGACCTATATTACCAAGGGCATGAAGAGCAGAAGATATCAGAATATCTTTTGAATCAGGATCTTTAAGTATATCTGTCAACGGGGGTACTGCTGCAGGGCCTATCCTGCCAAGGATCTGCTCAATGCTCCATACCATGTAACTATCTATATCCGTTGTAGCCTTAAAATCTGTAGAAGATATATTGGCCTCTTTTTTAAGCACTTTGATTAAATCAGGTACAACATCCCTGGCGGCAGGGCCTATGTTTCGGAGAGAATAGGCAGCGCCAAACTGAACAAAATCTATTGTTTTTTTATTCGGGTGACTGATATCCCTGACGAGAATGGGGGCAGCATCTTTTGCTGCCGGACCTATCCTGCCCAGGGCGTTTATTGCGCACCAGCGAAGATAACCGCCATGACGGCCTTCTGCTATTCCGGTAAGGGCCGGTACGGCATCTCCGGCTGCCGGGCCTATATCACCAAGGGCACGTGCGGCACCGAACTGAACATTTTCATTGCGGCTTTTAAGCGCATTAACGAGAGCAGGTACTGCTGCCGGACCTATCCTTCCAAGAACATGTGCCGCATTTTCAGCGTCCCACCAGTATTGATAGTCCTCATCCTTAAGGGTGTCTATCAGGGCCGGCACTGCCGCCGGTCCGATATCTTCAAGGGCACGGGCAGCACTGAATTGAACAGTCGAGTTTCGTTTTTTGAGTGATTCGATTAATATTGGCATGGCTTTCGGACCTGTTTTTCCCAGAACATCTGCTGCGCTCCAGTAAAGCCCGTCATCATTACCTTTGAGTACCGCACTCAGGGCCGGTATTGCTGCCGGGCCGATATCAGCAAGGGCATTAGCGGCTTCGGATCCGGAGTAATCCTGTTCCTTCAGCATCTCCATCAGGATTGGCACGGCATCTTTTGCTACCTGACCTGTTTTGCCCAGGGCCTTTGCAGCGTTTGAACGAACTGTTTTATCAGGATCTCTGAGGGCCTCGATTAATGACAGTACGGCGCTTTTGGCCGGTGGCTTAATATCCCCCAGGGCATCTGCCGCTCTAAGCCTGACAGATGTATTCGGGTCCTTAAGGGCTTTGGTCAGTGACGGTACTGAATCTTCAGTTGCAGGACCGATTTTGACCAGAGCACCTGCTGCACTTCGTCTAACCGGCGCATAGGGGTCTTTGAAGGCCTCGATCAGTGGCCGTATGGCTTCCTTTGCCGCCGGACCTATCTTGCCCAGGGCATCTGCAGCACTCATACGAACAGGATCTTCAGGATCTTTGAGCGCCTGGATCAGGGCAGGTACCGAAGCCCCGGCTTCTGTACCTATCTCACCAAGGGCATCTGCAGCATTTATGCGAAGAAAATTATCCCTGTCTTTAAGTGCCACGGTAAGGGCAGGGACTGCGGTGCTGGCTTCCGGGCCTATCCTGCCCAGGGCATCTGAAGCGCTTATACGAAGAGGATTATCCCGGGTATTAAGGACCTTGATCAGGGCAGGTACCGAAGCCCCGGCTTCTGTACCTATTTCGCCCAGGGCATTTGCGGCGCTTATTCGAACAGGATTAACCCCGTCTTCAAGGACTTTGATCAGGACGGGTACTGCTGCGCTGGCTTCCGGACCGATCTTACCCAGTGCGCCCGCAGCACTAATGCGTAGAGAATTATCCCGGGCATTAAGGGCTTCAATCAGGGCCGGCACCGCGGCTTTGGCCTCCTGGCCCATCTCGCCCAGGGCATTTGCAGCACTCACACGAAGTGCAGCATCCTCATCTTTGAGAGCCCTGGCAAGGGCCGGTATCGCTCCTCTGGCTTCCGGACCGATCCTGCCAAGGACGTTCGCAGCGCTCACGCGGACTGATTTATTCCGGCTGTCGAGGGCCCTGATCAGTTCAGGTAACGCGACTTTGGCTTTGCTTCCCAGATTTCCCAGGTCATCTTCAGCTATCCTGCGAAGTGAGTCATCCTTTCCCTTCAGCAATTTGATCAGATCCGGTATCGCTGTCATACTCATTTTACCGAGTGCATCTTCAGAGGCCGCGCGGATGTCATCATTCCGGTCTCTAAGGGACCTGACTATTGCAGGTACAGCGTCTTTGGCTCCCGGACCAATCTGACCAAGGGCATATATAGCCCTTTTGCGAATATCATCATTATGCTCATTAAGTGCCGCAGTCAGGACCGGCACAGCATCTTTAGCTGCCGGGCCAATCCTGCCCAGTACATCCATTGCATACCTGGTAAGATTTTCATCCCTGCCTTTTAATACCTTTATTAAATATGGTACTGTTTCGGGTCCTATCTTTCCCAGGGCATCTTCGGCGCTCCAGCGAACGGATCGATCTTTAAGCGCATCGATCAGTACAGGTAAAGCGTCTTTAGCTGCCGGGCCGGCATCACCCAGGGCATCTATTGCCGTGCTTCGAAGGGGGCTATCCCGTAGTTTTGATATCTCAATCAAAACCGGCACTGCATCTCGTGATTCCGGGCCTATAGAACTCAAAATTTCCGGGACACCAGATTGTATATCCGGACCTTCTTTCTTTAACGCATTCATAAGAGGCGATATCACCTCCGGACCGATCTGTGAAAGGGTATGTGCAGCCATCCTGCGCATGGAATCATCCCGGCTGTTAAGCGCCCTGATCAGATTCGGTATAGCTGCACGGCCGATATTATCCAGTGCTTCGGCCGCGCTCCAGCGAACCGATTGATCCGGGTCTTTGAAGTTCTCTATCAGGGCTGGTACAGAATTTTTTGCTTCCGGTCCCATCTCTCCCAGTGTGGTTGCAGCATTCCTGCGAAGTGAAGGATCATTCTCTTTAAGGGCTGTTATCAGGGATGGCATGGCTTCAGGACCGATCTGTCCCAGAACGTATGCAGCACTTTTATCACTCCAGAGAATGGGTCCGTTCTCGTCCTTGAGTTCCTCGATCAGGGCCGGTAAAGCAGATATCCCTATCTGTTCCAACGCATTTGAAGCGCACCGGGAAACGAAATCGTCTTTTCCTTTGAGTGTCCCGATCAGGGCCGGTACTGCGTCTTTTGCTGCCGGCCCTATATTGCCCAGGGTCCTTGCCGCATACTCGCGAAGGACGGCATCCTGGCTTTTAAGCATCTCTATCAGGTCCGGCACTGCATCCTTTGCTTCCGGACCTATCCTGACCAGGACGTCGGCAGCTCTGCAGGCAAGGTCATGGTTCTTGTCTTTAAGCAGCGTAATCAGAGACGGCACCGCGTCTTTTGCTGCCGGTCCCATCTTACCAAGGGCATCCAGCGCCCTTTTACGAAGGACAAAATCCTGATCTCTGTCTTCAATTATCCTGATGAGCGAGGGCACCGCATCTTTTGCTGACAGACCCATTTCACCCAGGGCGAATGCCGCTCTCTTGCAGACAACAATATTCCGGTCCTTGAGTGCTTCAACAAGACCCGGCACTGCATCTGCTGCTGCAGGTCCTATCTTTCCCAGGGCATCTGCTGTACTCCAGCGCACGAAATCCACCTTATCCCTGAGTACAGTAACCAGGTTCGGTACCGCATTTTTTGCCGCCTCACCCATATCACCCAGATCATCCGCTGCACTCTTGCGTTCAGAAGGATACCATACTTTTGAGTCTTTCGATCAGAACCGGAGTTGAATCCACGTTCCGGCCCCAGCTGTTTACAGCCCCGGCAGACGAAATAAGAAGGAAAATGGTTACAAGCGTGACATATCTACTCATGTATTTTGCTGTTTCCCTGTCCATTAAGATGCTCCTGTGTTTTAAAATATATGGATGAACCACCCGGAAATGACCGGCGATTTAAACCCGCATGCCTGTTGAACGTTAAAATTATTTCTCAGTTGCTAGGCCCAGCCTTCCGGCACCTGCGGCCTTCGCAAGATCCATCACCCTGACAGCTTTGTTTAAGATAATTGACCTGTCGGCTTTTATAACTACCAGCCGGTCCTTTTGTCCGCCGATCATCTTTTTCAAATCCGAAAACAAAATGTTGAGAGGAACCTCTTTGTTCATGAGAAAAGTCCTGCCTTCCCTGTCAACATATATGGTAATTTCCTGTTGTGTCTGGGGCGCGGCTGCCTTTGCCTGGGGCAGTTTTACCTTTATGCCTTCATCAACCATGAAATTGGTTGTAAGAAGAAAATAAATAAGGAGCATAAAAACTATGTCTATAAGTGAGGTCAGGGGTGCCTGGATCCCATAATGTTTTCTTTTTCTTGGCTTTAATGACATATATTCCCCTTAAGCTTCCTGTTTTCCCAGGCTCTTTATAAAAGCAACTGCGCCTGACTGCAGTCTTGCTTCATATTTATCAACCCTTGCCAGCAGGTAGCTGTGGGCAACCATTGTAGGAAGAGCTACGGCAAGGCCTAAAGCGGTTGTCAGCATGGCCTCCCAGATGCCTCCTGCAAGAACAGCCGCATTGACTTTGCCTCCCATCTGCTGAATAACCATGAAGGCCTTAATCATTCCCATTACTGTTCCCAGAAGTCCCAGAAGAGGAGCAATATTGCCCATGGTTGCAAGGGTCTGCAGATAGGATGAAAGGTCTCTCACCTCTTCATCAGTGGAATTTGCAATAACTGTTTCCAGCGTGTCCCTGTCCTGGTCCATAACATCTATTGCCTGCAGGAGGACCCTTCCCATAGGGGAGTTGCTGTTTTCGAGCATTACACAGGCATCTTTTTCCTTGCCTTCCTTCAGCATCCGAACTGTTTTTTCTGCCAGACCGACACCACGGCTTTTTATTTTTGCAAACCTTATAATGCGTTCCACAAAAATAGCCAGTGCCACCACGGAGCAAAGTAAAATCGGCACAACCAGAACACCGCCTTTAGCTATAAAATCAAACATCTTTATTCCTCCTTGTTGTTACACTCCTGATTTTTATCCGCATGTGTGCAGATAATATCTTATTTTGAAGGGTTTGAATCATGCCGGCCGTCTTCAATGATATCGGGGGTGCCGTCAAAATCCAGATCCTTTTTTCTTTGAATCAGTTTTCCTGATTTGTCATATGTTTCCCAGATGTCAGGTCTTCCATCAAGGTTGGTGTCTTGCTCAACGGATGAAAGAACACCATTATTGTAGTGGAACCAGACATCTGTTTTTCCGTCCAGGTTTGTGTCCTTTTCAGCCCTTATCAGTTTTTCGTCCGAATTATAATACATGGTAAGGTTAATTTTGCCGGTAGATTCATCATACTTTTCGACTTTGACAAGTCTTCCTGTTTCTTTATCTGCATTACTCCTGCCGGCCCTGCTGCCGCTGTTTTTATCCGTCGCCTTTGTCTTCATTTGCGCTGCTTTAAAATAAGACCGTTCTTCCGGATGACCGTCCTGGTCAGCATCCAGTTCCATTACCATGTACCATCCGGGCCTGTTAAACCATTTCGTGATCTCAAAACGACCGTCGCCGTTTTTATCTTCCATGCTTTTTACCAGTTTCCCGGCATCATAGATCCCCACAAAATCCACTTTTCCATTTTCATCCTCATCCTTTTCAATCCTGGCGAGGCCTTGGGATCCATAGGTTTCCCATGTGTCGAATCTTCCATCCAGGTTTGAATCGGTTTCAACCTTTGTTCTTTTGCCTTCACTGTTAAAGTAAACCCTGATGTCGGGTTTCCCATCCCTGTTTTTATCCCGGACTAAAAGATACGGCCTCGAGCTCCTTTTAAAATACCGGAATTGATCAAAGTGACCTGTATGGCCGGAATCATCGCGTATCTCCTTTAGAAATCCTTTGTCATCGTAAAAAGAAAGCCTGTCAATTACCCCGTCAAAATTGGTATCTGCCTTTTGGAAGACAAGGATATTATTTTTAAAGGTATTGAAATCATCAAAAATACCATCTGAATTTGTATCTTTTCTCTGAAGCACCCAGACAGGATCTCTGGCAGAGGTTATGGTCTCATTTCGGCCGTCCTGATCTTTATCCAGCCTTTCTTCTGAAAGCTTTCCTTTGACATAGGATTGAAAGGTGTCCATGACCCCGTCCCCGTTTTTGTCCAGACTGCGGATAAGGGGGCGTCCTTCCGCATCAAACCATGTAATGCTGTCCGGAAGGCCGTCTCCATTCTCATCCCATGTCTTCTCAACGAGTTTATCGTTTTCATATCTTTCCCACAGGTCTACTTTGCCGTCATTGTTCGTATCCTCTGTAGAAGTTGAGCGTTTTCCATCAATAAAACTGATAACCAGATTAAACCGGCCGTCTCCATTGGTATCAACCCGTTGCTGTGACGGATATCCCTCGTCGTCATAGTCAACGACCATGGTCAACTGTCCTTTTTTATCGTAACGTTCCTTGCGAACAACCTGGTCTTTAAAAAAATAAATTTTTGTGTCTATTTTCCGGTTGAAATCGCTGTCTTTTTCTATCTTTACCAATCTGCCGTCCGGTCTGTAGGTAAAGGTGTCCATTCTGGTATCGGAGTTGGTATCCTCTTCAACCATGTAGGTCACAGGAGGCCGGCTGCCCGATTCATCGATTATCATAACGTGACGAATAAGATCGGGCTCACCGTCCTTGTTCCTGTCCAGCAATTCTACTTTTGGTTGACCTGCCTTATTATCACTGGCAACGCTGCTTAACGGCACACACAGACTTGCCAGGGATGTCAGCAAGGCAATAGAAACGAGAAGTATTTTTTTACAGTTTATATTTTCCATAGTCCCTTTATTCCATAATTGAAGTCAGTGAATTAATAATTTCCTTTGAGTAATAAATTCGTGGTTTTAGTGTTTACATTGAAGTACAACGTGAGCAGATAAGGAATGTCGCCGGTAAAAATATATGGCGGAGGTTTTAAAAACGGAGCACTGTTTTTAACCGTCTGGAGCGCCTGTCTGTCAAACTCCGGATATGGGCCGGGTTTTAAAATTTTCAAATTACGTATGGTTCCGTCAAGGTTTATTATAAAGCTTACGATAACCACACATTCTACCGCCCTGGTATCAGATACATCCGGGTATCTATAATTTTCATCCAATTTTTTGCGAACCATTTCCAGATAACCTTCTCTTGTTGCCATGCCTGTTCCGCCTCCTGTCTTTCCGGGAGAAAAATAAGAGTCATGAGCAATATGCCCGATGTTCACTGCATTCTTAATCCGGGTGTCTCCGGAACCCTGTTCGGTCGCGATATCGGAAATGCCTGCTGTAACGGGCTTGGCGTCTGCCTGCAGTGATTGATTGTCCCCGGGTGATTGTTCTGCAGGTGCCATTCGGGATACTTTGCCTGTGCTGCGAATCGATTCGCTCTGAATCAGATCAGACATTTTAGGGATCACGCGCTCCGGTGTTATTTTGTATTCTTTAAGGGTCAGTTCGATATACTTTGTCGCCTTTGGCCGGTATATACCGGTGATATACATGAGCAGAAACGTATGGAAAAATAACGAAACAAGAATTAACACTCGTAGCAGCTGGTTGGATGATTTGGTCGATGACATCGTCAGTCCCATGCTTTATCAATAAAAATAATATTTTAAAAAAGATGAATTATTCCCTGAATTTGGCAACAGATATCCATTACTGAATTCGGCACCTTACTGCGACACCCGGTGCAAAATTCAGGTATTAAAATGCGAGCCTGGTTATTGGAGAAAAGTACTTCTTTTTTTATTGGATCAGGGAATTAAAAAGCTCTCGTCCCTGATATTCCGCCCTTAAACTTCTGAAATCGGAATCATAGCTCAATCCCCCGTTTATGCGATTTAAGACATCATTCCTCAATCTTCTGGCGACAGCAGCCCCGGGGTTGAGTTCCAGGGCCGTTCCATAATCAGCAAGGGCACTCTCGTAATCGTTTCCTAGAGCAAAGAAACAATAACCCCGACTGATATAAACATTAGTAAAGCCAGGATTTATCTCTATTGCCCTGTTAAAATCGGAAATGGCTTTTTCATGACGGGTTTTTAAAAAATAGGCACACCCTCTGAAGTAGTAAGCTGCGGCGTCTTCGGGGTTGAGCTCGAATAGCCTTATTAAAATCAGAAATGGCGTCATCAAACTCCCCTTTTTTAAAAAGAGACCTTCCCAGGGCAGTATAATCAACAGGGGAAACATGCGGCTGCTGAACGGCCTCAGAAGTCACTGAACCCTGTTCAGGTTCTGTTTCAGCAAGCTCAGGAATCTTATTATCAGAAGAGTTTAATTCAGTATTGTTATCAAGTGAGTTCAATTCCTTATTGTATGAATCCAATTTCAACGACTCTTCACTGTTTTTATTTTTTACAGTTGAATTCTGAACGAACTTGCCCTCAATCTCATTCTTCACGGCGGGCTTCTTATCGATCAGTGTATCCGGAGTCCTTTTTTTTGTTGTGATATCCTGCTGTACAATTTTACTTGAAGTTGCTTCGTTTTTTTGATCGCTGATTTTCTCCCTCCTGTTATCCGGTTCACGAAGCGCAGTAACATCGCCCTGTAATTCAGGCTGCATTTCAGGTATAATCCTGTCAGGTCTTATTGGGGCCGCGGATTTCTCCACGGTTAAGGGGAGAGGGCTATCTGGTATTTCGGAATTTTTAACTTCTGTTTTAGCGTTTGACATTGGCAAAAGAAAAAGCCCTAACAAACATATTATAAGAAGTGTGTATAACGATCTTTGTTTTGACGTAGTGTTTTCCTTGAGAATATTCCTGATCCGATATTCAAATATTTTTTTGTGGTTACTGAAACCAAGTAATGGCTCAATAAGGCGATATCCTGATAAATTAAATTGCAGGACATCTATTATACTTTTCCCGAATGCCCTGGGATGAATGACATGCTTTCCCAGAACCACATGGTCGCATAAACGTTCTCTTGCTATATTGATTTGCCCGTTTGCGTACCAGACAATCGGATTAAAAAAATAAATTATCTGTAATGCATTCTGTAACCTGATCCATAGATGGTCAAAGTGTTTGATATGAACCATTTCATGAGCAATGATAGAATTAATTGTTTCATTATCCATATTTTCAAGGAAAGGTTCGGGGATAAATATTTTGGGACGAAATATATCAGTGGTAAAAGGAGACAGGAATCTATCTGAACTATAGATCAAAACAGGTCGCGTTATCCCGAATATTTGCCGCCAGTAATTTTTAATGGTAATTATCTTATCATCCCGGACTAATGATGAATGATCCAGCACACGCCTGATAAATCCAATTCTATTTATAAACAGGAATAGATAGGTCAGTGATCCGAGAAACCAGATGACAGATAAAATAACCGGCCATAAAAGATACGCATGGCCGTTTCTGGAAAATTTTTCTGCAGTGGGCACATTTATATTATCCCGTCCATATGCCTGTGCCGGAGTTCTTAATTCGGAATTTTGATTCGGCTGATATTTCACTGCCAGCACACCGGAAACTTTGTCCAGAGAGGTATTAAAGCTCTCCGCAGAAAGAAAGTGGCCTGCAATGTTACGGGCGCTGAATGAATTGTTCAAGTCGGTCGGCAGGATAAGTCTTATCAGGATCAAAAACCATAACCCAAGTTGCCAGAGTGGAGATTTCTTTTTTAAGATAAAAGTGAGTCCGGAAATCAATATGAAAAGAATGATACAAAAAATCGTCTGGTGATATAAAGTAGTGATAATAAACAAACAGGATTTCTCGAATGCACTATACATGGCAAATCCTCCCTATTTCGCTTTATCTTTTTCCTCGTTCAGTATTTGCGATAGTTCCTCGATCTCTTCGGGCGTAAGCGCCTTACTTCGGGAGAACAGGGATACCAGCGCACAATGATCCAGTTCCAGCACCCGGTCGGAAATAAATTGTATAAGCCGGACAAAGCCTTTTGGTCTGGAGATTAACGGGCTGTAAAGGTATATGCCATGGAATTGTTTCCGATCCAATAGTCCTTTTTTCACCATTCTTTCCATCATTGTTTTGGTTGTAGAATAGGCCCAGGAATAATTCTCGACTATCTGGTTGTGAACCTCTCTTACGCTAAGTTTTCCCGATTTCCAAAGAATTCGCAGTAAGTCAAATTCGGTTTTTGTTAAATCCGGAAATGGTTCTTTGTCTTTCATTTTTGTTTACCTGGCATTGTAAGGTTAGCGAAGCTGCTAATTTGTAGCAGATGAGCTAGTATATGACTAGGTATTTGTCTTTGTCAAGTTTTTTTTCTTGAGTTATGACTTAATTTTTGGACTTCCTGAATCCTTTTTAAATATCGTTATGTCTAAATTGATATTAATTAAACCTAAAAAAATACTTTTAATAGATGTGTAAGATGTGTATACTGCTTCAGTTATATTGAAAAAAACGCAAGGTCCGGGCTGAATTATTTTAAATGACAAAAGATGTTGAGTTCGTTTAAAAAATCCAATTTAAATATCTGCCCGGAGCTGAAAAATAGAGCACAGGCTCTTACTATATCTATAAGGAGGCTTTTATATGGCACATGGAGTTATGGGAAAAATGCTGTTTGTTGATCTGGGCACGGGACAGCTGAAAGAAGAGACGCTGGACGACAAGACAGTCAGAGAATATATCGGCGGTTACGGTCTTGGCGCAAAGATCCTTTTTGAAAGACAAAAACCCGGCGTGGACCCCCTTGGTCCCGAGGCAATGCTGGGCATTGTAACCGGTATGCTTACCGGGACGGACGCCATCGGCGGTTCACGATATGTTATGGTTGGAAAATCTCCTCTTACAGGCGGATGGGGTGATGCCAACTCAGGTGGTAACGTAGGCCCTTTTCTGAAGTTCGGCGGATACGACGCGGTATTCTTCACCGGGATATCCGAAAAGCCCGTCTATCTCTATATAGAAAACGGCAAGGCAGAACTTAAAGACGCTTCGCATCTCTGGGGCAAAGATACCTTCGACACCGAGGATATCCTGAGAGAAGCACATGGCAAGAAGCTGGAGGTTGCGTGTATCGGGCCTTCCGGCGAGAAACTTTCACTCATAGCAGCTGTTATGAATAACAAAGGCCGTGCAGCAGGTCGTTCCGGCCTTGGAGCGGTAATGGGTTCCAAGAAGCTTAAAGCCATTGCCATAAATGGAGACTGGAGATTCCTGTCGCTGATAAAGAGGCCTCAAAGGCGATGCGTAAAAAACATCTGGGCGACATGGGCCCCGATGGTGAAATTCATGCAGGAATTCGGTACCTGCGGTATGCTCGAGATGTGTGCAAAAGTCGATGATGCCCCATTTAAAAACTGGGCCGGTACGGGCGAGGGCGATATGCCCGATTATGCCAAAATAGGCGGCCCGCATATAATAGCCCAGCAGGAAAGAAGGTATGGGTGTTACCGCTGCCCTATCGCATGCGGCGGTATAATGAAACCGAGCACAGGGGAATATAAATGGGGAGAGCATGCCCACAAGCCTGAATATGAGACGCAGGCAATGTTCGGGACCAATCTTCTTGTAGGTGATGTAGATTCGATAATAATGGCCAATGATATCTGTAACCGCTATGGTATTGATACCATAGGTGCTGGTTCATCCGTTGGTTTTGCAATGGAATGCTACGAAAAAGGGCTCATCTCTAAAGATGACACAGATGGAATAGAATTAAAGTGGGGAGACCACAAGGCCGCATTAGCAATGCTTGAGAAATTATGCAAACGTGAAGGCTTTGGCGATATCCTTGCTGACGGGACAAAAGTGGCATCCGCGAAGATAGGAAAGGGATCTGAAAAGTATGCAATGCATGCAGGCGGTCAGGAATTCCCGGCCCATGACTCCAGGGGCGGTCACGGTTTTGCTATCGGCTATTGTTCCGAACCTACTCCCGCGCGTCATACGATGAGCGGTGAGGCCCCTCATCCTCCGGGAACCATGCCCGAATATGATCCCACAACCTTCAAGGGCCGCGGAGAGCCGCATAAAATCGGCGCCTGCTTTGCCCAGTATTACAACGCAGCCGGGCTTTGCATGATTTGTTATGGTGACGGGTATGGTAAGGCCGAATACTTTATAGAGGCAATCCGGACCATTACAGGATGGGACGTGGACCGTGAAGAAATAATCAGGGCAGGTCAGAGAATAAACACCATGCGTCAGGCGTTCAATATCCGTGAAGGTATTACCACTCCGTGGAAATTCCCGGACAGGATGCTTGGAAAACCGGCCAAGAAAGTAGGCCCGAGGGCAGGCATTACATGGGAACTTGAAGATATTTATACAGAGTATTATGAAGCAATGGGCTGGGATACAAAAACAGGAAAACCCAAAAAGGAAACCCTGCAGGATCTTGGTATGGATTTTGTTGCTGAGGAACTGTACAAGTAAATCAATTCAACCATATTGACTTGAATGGCCGCATTGGATAAAATTAATGCGGCTATTTTATTTGGAGAAAAGGTATGAGTATCGAAGTCGAAATCCCAGGCGTTTTCAGATCCTACTTTAACGGGCAAAAAATAGTGACTGCCGAGGGAAAGACAGTCGGTGAGTGCCTCAAATACCTTTCCGATAAATACCCCATGACAAAAAAAATGTTTATAGATGATCAAGGCAGGATGCAGAACAATTTCGAGGTATATCTCAATGGTGAAAGTACGTACCGTTCCGGTATTGATACTCCGGTGAACGATGGAGACAAGATAGATCTGGTCTATATCATTCACGGAGGATAATTTTCACTAAGTGCCTTATTGGTTATCCACGTAAAATTCAGGAGAACTGTCAGTGATAAAAAATGATCTTTATCCATCCTATCGTAACCCTTATCTGATTGAACCTGATCGTGGCCTGCCTGATGAAATGGCTGTAATCGGTGCCGGTCATATCGGTCCTGATATCGCATATTTCCTGCGAACAGGCCTGCCGGATAAAAAACTGTATCTTGTAGATGTTGTCGAAGAACAGGTTAAGAAGGCCGAGGAGCGTTTTAAGAAGTATACGGAAAAGGGGATACAGAAGAAAAAATTAACCCCGGAAACGGCTGAAAAAATCCTGGGCAATATTGTATATACCACAGACTATAATGATATAAAAAACTGCAGCATGGTTATCGAGGCCGCAACGGAAAACCCCGGGCTCAAGCGGAAGATATTCAATATACTTGAGGATATTACTGCCGAAGATACCATCCTGACATCAAATACAAGCGGTATTCCTGCCAATGAAATCTTTGGCGGCTTAAGGCACCCGGAGCGGACTACCATCACCCATTTTTTTGCCCCTGCCTGGCGCAGCCTGCCTGTTGAAGTAATCAACTGGGAAGGCGCGTCTCCCGAAATATTGAATTACCTGCTATGGTTTTTTGCCGGCACCGGTAAAATCCCGATGATGACTGCCAACGTCTACTCATTTCTGCTGAACAGAATTTTTGAAAACTGGTCAAATGAAGCGACATTTCTTCTTGAAAAGGCAACAAGTGTGCAGGTTGATTATGTTGCCGAGGAGATAGTTGCATCAGGCCCCTTTTTTGTCCTGAATTTTACGGGAGGTAACTCAATAGTATATGAATCCCAGAAACGCAGGATGGCGGAGCATGCCTGTTACAGACCATCTCCCATGCTTATGTCGGTTGATACATGGAAAGTAAACCGGCCCGGAACAAAAGTCGATGTCCCCGAAGATGTCCGGGGATGGATAAGGGACAGGCTTTTGGGCCTTGTATTCTCACAGTGTTTTGATATCGCGGACAGGTCGATAGGCACCAGGTCGGACCTGAACCTGGGGAGTATTGTGGGTCTTGCCTTTAAAAAGGGCGTATATGAGATAATAGCGGATCTGGGCAGGCAGGAAGTCGAACGTATTGTTAAAAAATTTGAATATGAAAGGCCCGGGTTCCCGCTGCCGAAACATGATATTGAACAATATGCCGATTTTCCCAGGGACATACTTGTGGATGACATGAATGGTATCAGGATCATAAGTATTCGAAGGCCCCAGGCTCTTAACTCAATGAGTATCCATACATGTGATGAAATACTTGCTGAATTGAAAAAAGGCGAGAAGGACCCTTCAATTAAGGGTTTTATAATAACCGGTTATGGTACAAAGGCGTTCTGTGCAGGTGCTGATATTAATGGATTTATCCCTGTAATAGGTAATTACTCTGCCGCTATGGACCTGAGCCGAAGGAACGGCAGTGTCATAGAGTATATAAACGGGATGAATAAACCTGTTGTTGCCGGTGTAAACGGTCTGGCCATGGGCGGAGGTTTTGAGCTTGCCATGGGCTGTCACAGCATTGTAGCCGATAAAAAGGCATTCTTTCAGCTTCCGGAGATTACCCTGGGCATCTTCCCGGGCATGGGCGGGGCAGTTGTCCCCTACAGAAAATGGCCGAAAGCCGGTAAAAAAATAACCTCAGTGATAACACAGGCAGAAAGACTTACCAGTTATGAGGCAGAAGAACTGGAAATCGTTTACGGGATTACTGACGGGTACCCCGATATGATAAAAGCCGCTGTTGATGAGGTGGAAAGGCTTACTGGACGGATTCCTAGAATTCCTGATGGGCCGGCGGATATTCCCGAATTCAAGGTGCCTCACGAACCCATGGCCGGTGATCTGCCATTGAGCATGGAAGCCATGGGAATACTGGCAAATGCCATCAACAGGGGAGCGGCAGCAGACAGCTTTAAGGAGGCAATGGAGATCTCATACCGGTACATAGGTGAGATAGCCTGTACGGATGCCCTGAAAGAAGGCGTATATGCCTTTATGGAAAAGCGTAGGCCGGATTTTAAAAAATAATATCCGAAACCGGCGCAGCATTAGTAACTGTCAACGATTCTTGTCCAAAACGATTTACCACAGAGGCACAGAGAACGGGTGGTGAACCTGTTTTTATATTCTCATATCAGGTCTAATCAAATCAAAAGAGTTATGCCTGATAAACCTCTAATATTTTTTGTTTTGGACAGCGGTCTTCATTATTTCGCGCTTACCGGGACATCACCAATATTTCCTGCTACTGCAAAATCTGCATCATAATTTAAAACTGCCCATGCTGTTTTACTGGGCAGGTCATAGCCATATGTCCCGATACCATATCCGGGCCTGTATTTTCCTTCCACAAACTTACTGGTGCCTCCGAAGTTTTCGTCAACCGCGTTTATCCATTTTCCATTAACAAATGTGGCAATAGCAACTCTGGCCTTTTTAAGGTGTTTGATCCTGCCGGAATCAAAGGACATTGAAAGTACGTAGGTATCAGAATGCCCGTTTGATCCTAGATCTGACATCCCCCATAAAGAAAGGACGTTGCTTATCAATTTATCAGGGTCGGGGTTTTTAAGCCAGCCAGTATCAACTGCCTTTGTAAGCCTGCGATTGTCTTCATCAACCTTGGAGCTGTTGTTGACGCCATTGAGTATCTTTGCGGTTGTTTTCTCAAACCTGTTCTTAACAACTGTATATGAAGCCCCCTCTGCTATCAGAAATTCTTTGCCATTGAGACTGTAACCAAAGGTCTCTTTTTTTAAAAAATTAAGATGGGGAGTAACTCCTGCCGGATAATCCGGGTTATCTGATCCATAGGGATAATTTTTATTGGACTGGAAATTCCCCTTTGAATCCGAATAATAGTTCGCTGTTACACGTGGTCCATCTACAGTGTACACATAATAGCCGATATTATTCGTTTCCTGTGAAAGGGATGTTTCACGTATCTTTTGCCCTGCCCACTGATCCTTAACTGTGACCTTTCCATCCTTGCCATATTTCGGGTAGGGAATAGGAGAAGGCTGATAAAATTTGGTACTTAAGCCTGCGGCTATTATTTCCTCTATTCGTGATCTGCCGTCAGGGCTCTTTATGATTGAGCGCTGGTGCATGTGATCATGTGCCCCGAAATAGAACCTGGCGCCATTTTTATCCATGCTCTTGAAAAATGCATTCTGTCCTTCAAGGTTATGATCAGGATAGTAAAGTGTTTGCCCGGGCATGGAAGTGGGATTAAAAGGAGAGTCTATATGATTCTCTGCCATCGGTGGACGATGTGCCAGGACAAAGGCATGTGTGGTGTTCCTGGTGCTCTTGTTTAGCCGATCGGATATCCATTTCTGTTGAGAAGGAATAGGATAGTTAACACATTTTTTTGGCCAGTATGGATTGGTGACGCCGTTACGTGTAATCTCTGTTGTTTCACATTCGACATCCTCGGCGTCAAGGATAACAAACCTGGCATTGCTTTCCTTTGGGCCATAATCAAAGGAGTAGCTCAATCCCTTCAGTGCTGTATTTTCTTTTCCATCCAGTTTTGCAGGGCTTGAAATATTAGTGACCCCGAACATCGCCTTTCGGGTTTGAGGGAAATTTTCAAGCATCTCCGATATTTCCGTTTCAACAGAGGCATAACCGAAAAACCAGCCATATGTCTCATGATTACCCCTCATTGGAAAAAAACCTATCCCGGCATCATATAAAGGTGTCATAAACTTTGCCAGGCTGACCATTGCCCCGGGCTGTGCCCTGTCGGACATGTCTCCCAATGATATAACAAATTTGACACCGTGGTTGATGAACCTGTCAATAACCTGATTCAGGATAGAGCCTGAAATATAGTTAGGGTCGGCCTTATCACTCTTTATTGTCCACTGTGTGTCACCATATACACCAAATGACCATGCCTCCGGTGACTTATATCTTCCCCCTCCTTCTGCCAGGGCAATGGTTGAAAATGCCAGCAGTATAATTATGCCGATCAGCAGAGAACAGGTTGCAGTTCTTTTTTTTGCAAAGATTCCGGGTACCCTGATTTTACCTTCTGTATGTTTGAATTTCCTGTCTGTCATATGCTTACTTCCTAATACATTTAATTTGCGTTATTTTCCTGTTAATAGAAAAGATTATTCTGCTGTTAAAAAATTGATCCTGGCTTTATCTCTGCACAGGTTCGGGTCCAGCCCAAATGACCCGAAAGTCTTATAAAGACATTCGCAATTTTGTATATTAATATGCGCTGATAATCAATAAAAGACATGGTCTCATAAAAAAAATCGGGGCAGAGCTAAAATGAAAACAGATAAATTAAATTTTAGCTCGTACCCCGCACTTCAATACCAAGCTTAGATCAATTATTAATGTCCATGCATCTTAAAGGCATGGATATTAATTCTTCACTGCATAAAATCATCTTCTGTGACCCGGGACGGGTTTTATATCATCAACTACGGCAAAATCAGCATTGTAGTCGAGCACTGCCCAGGCCGTCTTTGTTTTCGGATCTATACCATAGGTGCCGAGACCATATTGGGGTTTATATTTGCCAACTACAAATTTTCTCTTCCCATTGCCGTAATTTTCATCTACCGCATTCACCCATTCGCCGTCGACAAATGTGGCAATGCCAATTCCGCCATTTCCAAGATGTACCATTCTATTGAAATCAAAGGACATGGAAAGCACATATGTGTCGGTTTTGCCGTTTGCGCCTAACTCCGACATTCCCCACAGGGAAAGAATATTACTTTTGATGTTTTTGCAGGATTTGCAGTTATGGTGTTTTTTACATTTCTTTTTCCAATGGTGGTTATAACAGCAGGACTTGTCAGCCTCGGATCTGGCAACCCAGCCTGTATTGACAGTTTTGCTTAATGGCCGGGGTGCACTGAGAACGATGTCATCACCGGGATCATCAGGTGTGCCGTTATCATCTATGACTGTTGGTGTAGCGTCAGTTGCAGTGCTGTTATTTGTGCCGTCAAGAATTTTTGCGGTTGTGCCATAAAACCTGTCCTTTACTATTTTGTATGACTCACCCTGAGCAATTAAAAATTGTTGTCCGTTCTGGCTGTAACCCCAGGTTTCCTTTCTCACAAAGTCAAAGTCAGGAAGGGAAAGTGAGCCTAAAACAGGGGATTCCGCATTGGGATTACCGTCCGGATAGTATTCTCCATCTCCAAAATTACCGACTGAATCAGAATAATAATCCACTGTTACACGGGGGCCGTCTACAGTATAGATATAGTAGCCGATGTTATTATCTGCTTCCTGGGAAATCTGGGCCTCCCGATTTTTTACACCTCCGGGAAAGCTGTTTAGACTGGCAGGGCCATAGAATTTTGTGCTTGCTCCAATGGAAATAAGTTGTTCAACATGTGATAACCCGTCGGGGCTGGCAACCTGGGCACGGTTGTAAAAGTGGTCGTGACCTGAAATCATGTATTTTACGTCGTTGTTCGCAAGACTGGCGTAAAAGGCGTTCTGGTCTTCAGGTGTCACACTCGGATCTTCGCCAAAAAAACAATCCACATGATCTCCGCCCATTATGCCTCTATGTGAAAACACGAATGCATGTTCAGTGCCGCGAGCAGTCTTGTCCAGCCGTTCGCTGATCCAGCCCTGCTGCATTCCGGGCCAGAATTCAGTTTTTGATGAATCCCATTTTTCCTGCGATGGTGTAGCCAAGTCATCGATTGGCCAGTTGTAGTCAGTTCCTGTTGTCTGGTCAGGATTTGCCATATCCCATGCATAAAAATTGGTCGATGGCTTTCCGTGGCTGTCTATGCGAAACCAGGTTCCGGCAGGAATTGTAATCGCTTTATCCACCTCTACTGCATTGGCAGCTGAATCATATATAGTTGTAATTCCGTCAATTGGGTAATCAAGTCTGTAAACAACAAAAAATATGTAGTCGTAAGGTGCAGCACCCTGAAATTGGGGTGGCATTTTATTCACTGCGGATGTCTGCTCAACATCGACAATGACAAACCTGGCGTTGTTGCCCTGAGCACCATAATCAAAAGAGTAGCTCAAGCCATCCAGGATGTCTACTCCAGTCATGATATCGCTGGGGCTGCTGAAATTTGTTGTGCCAAAGGTGTTTGCGGTTCCCTGTGTCTGGGGAAAGGCATCAAGATAGGCCGGAATGTTCAGGTTATGATCCGGGTCCAGGCTGTACAGATTCCCATATTCCTCATGGTTGCCGCGCAGAGGGAAAAAACCGATTCCCTTATTATACAGAGTTTGCGCAACTTCCGCACGAGTATACATGGCCGCATCTCCTGCCCTGTCTGTCAGATCTCCTACCTGTATAACAAACTTAACGCCGGTATTTATGAACTGTTTGTTGAGCGCTCCGGCTATGGCTGCGCTGACGTAATTAGGATTCTTTCCGGTCGGGTCCTCACTCAATGTCCACTGTGTATCCCCATGGACACCGAAGGACCATGCATCAACTTCATATCTGCCTCCGCCTTCGGCAAAAGAAATTGATGTGAAAACCAGCGACAGAATCATGGCGGCCAGCAGTGATCTTATCGCGATTTTCCATTTTTTAGACTGGTTGTTTTTTAAAACCTGTTTTGTCATATCTCCCCCTCCTTATAATTTGAAATGGGTTTCTGTCCGTGCATAGATCTTGAAAATCAGCCTCGCCAAAAAAAGACTTTTTAATTTCATCACCTCCTTATGTATAAATTCAGATCATGTCTATTCACCCTCTTTAAGTTGATCAGTACGGGTGCCAATCCTCCAGGTAAATCAATGCTGCATGAATGACTGAATACCCGGTTATGAAAAAACAGCGTCATGTCATGTATCGAATGTCATTTCGGATTCCGCTACAAGGCAGCGGGGTAAATTGCAGAAGAAATCCTGTTTATTTTTTCAAGTGGAAAAATTCAGGAAAAGTGACTTATAACATAAGCAAGATAACCGGAAGATTGCCTCAAAATTACCATTTGGCAATGTTGGGATTTGAAGGAAAACCAGAGGCTATGCCGGGATGGGTGTTTTTGGTAAAGTAAAGGTGAATGTGCTTTTCTCATTCAGTATGCTTGTGACAGAGATGTGCCCGCCATGGGCCCGGATAACGGCTTGCGCCCAGCTCAGTCCCAGACCGCTGCCAGGTAGTGACCGGCTACGGTCGCACCGGTAAAACCGTCTGAAGATATTGGGTAGATCCTCACGGGATATTCCTATTCCATTGTCATTTACAGTCACCATGACCTGATCCGCATCTCCATTTACAGTGACAGTGACTGTCCCTCCCTTCGACGTGTATTTCAGTGCATTATCAAGAAGATTGGATACTACTCTTTGAAGTTTTTGTTTGTCCGCGTAAATAACTGTATTTTTGGCTAAATTCATTACGACTTGAATGTTTTTATCCTCGGCTACCGGTCGAAAGAGCTCACAGGTTTCCTCTGTTATCCGTGAGATATCGATATGAGACATGTTCAGTTTTGAGAGCCCTGCCTCTGCTTCCGAAATATCCATCATCGTGTTGATCATGCCGAGCAGCCGGTCGCATTCCTCAACAATATTTCCGGCCATAAGTTCATAATCCTGTTTGTCCCCGGCGCTTGTTATCGTCATTTCGGCAGAGCCTCTAATTCTTGTTATAGGGCTTCTCAGATCGTGGGCCATGTTATCGGTGATTTCTTTCATTCCCCTGATCAGCGCTTCTATCCGCTCAACCATATTATTAAAAGTAGTTGCAAGCCTGTCTATCTCTTCACCCCTTCCTTTTACAGGAACCCTGCTGCTGAAGTCACCTTTGGATATTTGAATCGCTGTACCGGTTATCTCCTTCACTCCCACCAGGGCACATTTTGCCACGAACCACCCTACAAAAGTGGAAAAAATAATCAGGAGCGCCATTACCATGCCGAATTCTCTCCATCGCTTTTCTATTATCTGCTGCAGGCCCTCCTGGGAAGTTCCTATCTGGAGAACCCTGTCGGGTCCGATCGCATATGAAATGACACGCGCCGTGTAACGGCTCTGAGGCAGGGGCAGTGTGCTGAAAATATGACCGGTTTTAAGGTCGGGAATTTCTCTTAATCTCGGGTTCAAGTCCATATTCAGGCGGGATATGTCAGAGGAGGCAATTACTTTTCCCTTTGGTCCAAGAATACGTGCAAACAGTTTCCAGGAATTTTTTGTCTCATGATCTAAAAACCTTGTTATGTCTTCCGCATCCATACCCTGCATAGACTCCAGGAGTTGATTGGTGGCTATTGCATCCGCAAGGAGCCCCTTATCAATGTTCCTGTAGTGGTTGGAGTCTCTATGGACGCGGTAAACCACAAATGCCCCCAGGAAAATAATAACGCTTAAGGAATAAAGGAGAGTCAACCTGAAAACAAGGGTATGTCTAAATCTAAGAAGCTTCTTTAATTGCATATCCCACCCCTCGAACAGTCTGAATAAGGGTTTTATCAAAGTCACGATCAATCTTGTCCCTCAGTCTGCATATCCGTGTCTCAACCACATTTGTCTGAGGATCAAAGTTGTGATCCCAGACATGTTCCATGATCATGGTCTTTGAGACGATCTTTCCCGCATTGCGCATAAGGTATTCGAGAAGTGCAAACTCGCGCGGCTGCAGATCGATATTCCTGGCTGCACGAGTCGCTCTGTGAGAAATAAGGTCTATTGATAAGTCCCCTACTGTAAACCGAGTGGATTCGGAAATGCCGCTGGCCCTTCGTATCAGGGCGCGAACACGGGCGAGAAGTTCGGAGAAGGCAAAAGGTTTGGTCAAATAGTCATCACTTCCCGTCTGGAGGCCCTTTACCCGGTCGTCTACAGTGCGCCTGGCGCTCAGGATCAGGACCGGTGTCCTGACATCCTGGCTCCTCAGCTTTTCAATGAGCGTTAAACCGTCAAGTTTAGGCAGCATGATATCGATGATCGCGGCATCATATGGTTCGTGGAAAGCCATATGAAGGCCCGCCTCACCGTCGGAAACATGGTCCACGGCAAAACCTGCTTCCCTTAGTCCCTTTACGACAAAAGAAGCTATCTTCGAATCGTCTTCTACTAATAAGATTCTTATGGTTTGACCCCCTTAATTATTGATAAGCTCTTATTTTTCAAGATAAAAATGTAAAGAAAATTTCCTTTTGAGTCAATGAAAAAGAGATCGCGACCAGAACCTCTGAATACTGTGCAGGTATGACCTGCCAATTAGTATCCATCCAGAATTTGCCTCTTTCCGGATGGATACTGCGATGTAAATAAAAACAATTGACATTACCTCTCATTTATTATCTCCTGATTATTTAATTTTAAATCCGAATTAATGTAAAAATGAAAGGGAAAGCCTTAGCGAAAAAAAACGGCTTTTTATTATAAACTTTATGTCAAATCAAGATGTAACAGTATCCGAAAACAGAAGAATAAAAAAAACACAGAATAATCCGAAACAACTCTCGAATTTCATGATAATGGTGTTTGTGGCACTTATTGCATCCTTTCCTCCATTATCAACAGACCTTTATCTGCCTGCTTTGCCGACAATGAGTAAACAACTCAATTGCACAGTATGGGAAGTTAACCTGTCAATAGTTGTTTTTTTTATATTTGTAAGCGCCAGTTCATTTTTATGGGGGCCTTTGTCGGATAAATACGGTCGTAAGAGAATGCTTCTGATAGGTGTTCCGCTCTTCATACTTTCCAGTGTTTTCTGCATGCTGAGTCAGAATGTCTTTCAACTGATTGCCGCGAGGATTGTCCAGGCAATTGGCGCGGGGGCGGCAATGGCCGTTAACCTTGCAATCGTCAAGGATGTTTTTCCGGGTAGAAAAAGGGAAAAAACACTTGCACTGGCAGCGGTATTAAACGG
The DNA here is from genome assembly GCA_963815145.1 of uncultured delta proteobacterium. Classification (GTDB taxonomy): domain Bacteria; phylum Desulfobacterota; class DSM-4660; order Desulfatiglandales; family HGW-15; genus JAAZBV01. Next base: position 367,040 of record CAWFFS010000027.1, on the reverse strand, counting down.
CATGATTCCTGTGATAGCGCCTTCGATCGGATCCCAGATAATCAGGTTTTTCTCCTGGCATGGAATATTTGGTCTGCTTGTCATTATAGGCATCCTGGTATTTTTATTTGTCCTTTTCCTGAAAGAGACAAATACAGAATACTCTGTCGAAAGCACATTTAAGACAACCTTGAGGCTGTTCGTCGTTTTAAAAAATCCCAATTTCTACAGGCTGCTGATAGTCTTCTCAATAGTATCCATACCTCTGCTTGCTTTTATAAGTATATCATCCTTTATCTTTGTTCAGGGGTTCGGGCTCAGTACCGAAGTCTACAGCATATATTTCGGCGCCATAGCCGCGAATTATATTATAGGTGGGCCAATATATCTTTTCCTTCAGGATATCTCAGGCCAATGACCATTATAACAATATCCTACATCGGCTCTATTGTAAGCGGAGCCCTTATGCTGCTAATTGGAGAGAAAAGTCCCCTGTTATTTGCTATATCGGTTGCGCTGGGATATCTGTGCGTAAGTATAAGCCGGCCACCCTCAAACAGTCTGCTTCTGGAACAGCAGGACTCGGACACCGGTTCCGCATCTTCGCTTATTCAGGCAACATTTGTGCTGACAGGTTCAATCGGAATGATGTTTATTTCATTTGACTGGAGCAACCGGATAATGGTGATCGGTTTAATGAATGTTGTGCTGAGCGCATTTGGGTTCATTTTATGGATGTATACAAAGGCAAGGTGCCGGATACCAAAGCATTTTTAAAAAAGTTTATCAGGCAGATTGAATTATATTTTGTAAAACACGGGCGGACGCAAAAACATTTCTAAATGCCGTGAATTACAGCCGGAAATCAGGAAATTCCTGATTAAAAATAAGGAAATTCCTGTAAAAAAAGGATTGTTGCGGTACTGTGTGTTTTGTCATTAATAATCACCTCTTCTCTCACCTTTGCCGGAGAAAGCTGGACTAAGATAAAAAAACATTTTCAGAAATATGAAATCAAGATACAGGGGTGTACCACTGAACAGTGGGCTGAAATCGTCAGCCCAAAACAAAGAGCATTTTATGAAAATTCCGGAAGTAAATCTTCAAAGCTTACTACCAGGAAAAAAGTTCTGTATGCTGTAGGCGCAGCTATAGTTGTCGGGGGAGTAATATATGTTATAGCTGATAATAATGACAGCAATGATCCTATCGTTCATGCGGCTGATTGAGGCGATGAGATGTGATCTTTCTCTAGATGATGAAGCAGGGCGTTTTTGATCTCGGCAATCCGGGCATCATCCTCAAGCTTCTGTCCTTCAAAATCGGTTACATAGAAGATATCTGCGCTTTGATCACCCTTGTTGCCTATCTTGGCGATCCTTATATCAAGATGAAGATCAAACAATGTTCTTGTGATCTGGAAAAGCAGGCCAACCTTGTCTGTTGAAAATACTTCGATAAGCGTGAAAAAGTCCGATGATGTATTGTCGATATTAATTTGAGCGGGTTTTGCCGGCTTTTTTATCGTTCCGACACCCTGTGTCGTCTTTTCACTTAACCTGTAGGACAGGGAGAGTTTCCCGTCTATCCTGTTATTAAAATCCCTTTCAATTCTTCGCCATGTCGCATGAGGATTTATATCATCAAGCGGCTTGGTGACAGAAAAAATATCAACTGCTGTACCGTCCCGCCAGGTGTATATGTTCGCATTAAGGATATTAATGTTATTAAGCGCCATTATTCCTGCTATATCGGAGAAAAGTCCCGGCCTGTCCCTGGCAACGAAACTCACCTCCCAGTAGCCGCCGATTGTATTTTCCTTGAACTCGAATACGAAGGCATTATTCTCTCCTCCGGCTATCCTTTTTTTAAGCTCTTCTACTATCTCAATGTGGTGGACTATTTCTGCAGCTGGTGTGCTGAGCTTGTATCGCGGGGACATTGCATCAAAGTAATTTTCAAAATCCTGCTTGCCAATGGAATCGACTGTCAGCCTTTTTATCTGTCTTTTTAGTTTTGCAATCTTTTGGGAGGTGTCCGGGGTTGCCAGTTCACCGCGTTCCAGGATGTGGAGTACCTTGAAGAACATCTCCTGAATCAGGTTGCTCGTCCAGTCATTCCAGACACCCGGACCGGTCGCCTTCGAATCGGCCCATGTTAGCAGGTAGAGGGCTTTAAGCCTGTCGATTGTCCCAATGGTCCGCGCGCTCTGTATAATTATCTTCTCGTCGTTAAGATCTCTTCTGGTGGCAGTTTCAGCAAGGAAGAGATGGTTTTCTATAAGAAAGAGAATCTCTTCGGTCAGGGCCGCCGGGTAATTTATCCGCTCCAGCAGCCCCCTTGCAATCTTGACTCCTCTTTTTGAATGCCCTTTACCGGTTTTACCTATATCATGCAGAAATGTAGCCAGGAGAAGATGTTCTTTATCCTTCAGGTCTGCATATGTATCAACCAGGAGAAGATCATTTTCCTTTGAAATGTTTTTTAAAAAGGATACGGCTTCAAGCATGTGTCTGCCAACCGGATAAATATGGTAGGCGTCGAACTGTACCCTGCCTCTTACTTCGCCAAACTCGGGAATGAATTCATCCAGAAAGCCTGTTTCAAACATCTGATCCAGTGTTTCGACCGCATTGGGGCTGTTAAGGATATTCAGGAAACCGCCGAATATCTTTTCGGAACTCCTGAATTCATCATCTATTAAGGACCGGAACTCCCTTGTGAGTCTCCGGGCATCCATTGTCAGCGTAATGCCGTACTTTGCGCTGACTTCGAATATCCTCATGAGAATAGTAGGATCAGCCAGTATTGCAGTGGCGGAATTATATGCGATTTCATCCTGATGAAGATGGAGCCCCTGTTTTAAATCCTGCAGTTCTACATTTACCTTTCTGGCCGGCCTCTTAACCGCATGACCGTAAAGAAATGACCGGTGAAGTATTTTGATGTTTTCCATCGAGGCATGAAGGTCTTCCAGGAACAGTTCGACAGCGGCTGTTTTGGCCTCCTTTTTATATCCGAGCTGTCTGGCAATTTCTTCCTGGTAAATGAAATTCAATCTGTCATTTTTTCTTTTTGAAAGATTGTGGAGATGATTCCTTACGTGGCAGATAAAATGAACCTCCCGCCTTAGTTCATGATACTCCTGGTAGGAAAGCTTTCCCAGATACTCAAGGTCCCTGGCGCTCCTTATGTCGTATAATGCCTTTGCCATCCAGAGTATGTGATGATAGTCCCTTAAACCCCCTATGCCGTCCTTGAGGTTTGGCTCAAGCTGATGACTGGCATCGCCGAAGTTTATCATCCGTATGGTGTTTCTGTCCTGGAGCCATCTTATAAATTTGGGGGATTCTTTTTCGATGACCTTTTTCTGCAGGCTTTCAACCATATTCAGGTAAAGCAGTGAATCACCGCAGAGAAATCTGGCATCCATGAGAGAGGTAAGTACTTCGTAATCACTGTGCCCGAGTTTTACGCAGTCCTTGGTTGTCCTTACTCCATAGCCCAGTTCAAAACCAAGATCCCATAGTGGATAAAACAGCTCTCCTGTCAGTTGTTTTGCATTGGATGGTATTTTTTTATTGAAAAGAACGAGGATGTCTATATCTGAAAAGAGACATAACTCTCTTCTGCCATAACCGCCTACAGCTACCAGGGCGAATGGAATCTTCTTCTTGAAGAGTTCCTGGCCTGTCCCGCTCTCCTGTATGCTTATCCTGAAGTAATTGTCAATTATCTCGGAATACTCTTCCTGGAAGTTTTCTTTTACAGCTCCTTTTGAAAACTTTGTAAAAAGAGTATCCCTGGACTCCTTGAGTTCAATATGGGCTTCCTGCCTTCTCGCAGTGTCCAGGGGATAAGTTGTTCCGGAATCAGGTTTTCCGGCTAAATTCTCTACCGACATGATCACCTGCTGTTTTAAATCGCGTCTTTTCCTTTTTCTCCGGTCCTTATGCGGATTACCTCTTCAACCGGGAGTATAAATATCTTTCCGTCGCCGATCTGACCCGTAGCGGCTTTTGCAAGTATAACCTTGACGGCCTCGTCAACGAGTTCGCTCTCCATTACTACTTCAAGCTTGATTTTGGGTACGAAATCTACCTGGTATTCTGCGCCCCTGTATATTTCCTTGTGACCCCTCTGTCTTCCGAATCCCTTGACTTCGCTTACTGTAAGTCCTTTGACTCCTATAGCAGAGAGTCCTTCCTTTACATCATCCAGCTTAAACGACTTGATTATAACTTCTAATTTTTTCATATATCAGACTCCTTTCCTTAGTAATGGCGTATAATCTTTTTTAGATTACACCGATATTAGAATGCAGGGCAAGAAAATACGCCATTTAACTCTATAGTATGTTAATGAAAACGGCTACGTGTTGTAACCGGTTTCATTATGCAGACTGATGTCCAGACCTCTTTCTTCATCTTCGGCACTGACTTTTAACCCGGTGATTAAATTAACAACCTTCAGGATTATAAAAGTCCCGATGAATGAAAATACCATTGTTCCCACAACCGATACGAATTGTATCCAGAGCTGCCTGGGATTTCCAAGGAAAAGGCCGTTTGCCCCGGCCGGATTAATGGCAATGCTGGCAAAAAGTCCTGTAGCGAGCGCGCCCCAGATACCACCCAGGCAATGTATTCCTACAACATCCAGTGAGTCATCATACCCGAATCTGGTCTTGAGCATAACGCCTCCAAAACAAAGCACACCTGCAACTGCTCCTATTATTATAGCCGATACCGGGCTGACAAAACCGCAGGCAGGTGTGATTGCTACAAGACCTGCTACAGCACCACTCGCTGCACCCAGGGTGGTTGGTTTTCCGCTGTGTACCCATTCAGCAAATACCCAGGCCAGTGCCGCTACTGCAGCTGAAATATGCGTTGTGACAAATGCATTTGCCGCAAGGCCGTTACATGCAAGCGCGCTTCCAGCGTTGAATCCAAACCAGCCGAACCAGAGAAGTGCCGCACCGGTTATGGTCATCGGGAGATTGTGGGGTATATATGCTGTATTTCCATAACCCTTTCGTTTTCCAACCATGAGGGCTGCAATGAGCGCTGCCGAACCCGAGCTTATATGCACTACAGTTCCTCCTGCAAAATCAAGCGCACCCATTTTACCCATCCAGCCTCCACCCCAGACCCAGTGGCAGAGCGGGTTATACACCAGGACTGCCCAGAGCAATGAAAAAAGCAGAAAGGCGCTGAATTTAAATCTCTCTGCAATGGCACCGGTAATAAGGGCCGGAGTAATAATGGCAAACATGCACTGGAATATCATGAATGCCAGATGGGGTACTGTGGTTCCGTAACTGGCGCTGGGAGTCATTCCCACACCTTTAAGGGCAAACCAGTCGAGGTTGCCTACAATACCTTTGATATCAGGTCCGAATGACATTGAATAACCTATAAGGACCCATTCGATTGTTATTAATCCAAGCAGTATAAAACTCTGCATTATGGTCCCGAGCACATTCTTGTTCCGGACCATACCTCCATAAAAAAGTGCAAGCCCCGGTGTCATAAGCATGACCAGGGCCGCTGACATCAATACAAATACAGTATCTCCTGCGTTCATAGTGTTTCTCTCCTTCCTCTCCTTGAAAGTAGATTGTTTTTGATTTTATTATCTTAAGCAACAGATGTGCCATTTCTTTTAATAATGGAATATGCTTATGAAAACAGGTAATTAGCATCTTTTTTGATCACGAGGAGAGATGCTTTAATATACAATAATGTATAATAATTAAGATATTTGGACAAAATTGTTGTAGTCGTTAAACGCTGTAATTATTTCAGAAAGGCCCACTGAGGGATAGATGACGGATCGATCGAGAAAATAACCGTACCAAAAAAGTAAAAGATTAATCCGATACAGAAGATGCCTATTATGTTGATAAAAAAACCTACCCTGACCATATCTATTATCCGGATTTTACCACTCCCGAATATAATAGCATTCGGCGGTGTCGCTACGGGCATCATGAATGCACATGATGCGGAAAGAGTCGCAGGTATCATCAACAGCAGCGGATTTGTCTTCATGACTACTGCAACGGATGAGAGGATCGGAAGGATCATTTCGGTCGTTGCGGTATTAGAGGTGAGCTCCGTCAAAAAGGTTATTGCGGTACAGGTAAAAACTATCATTATGAAGGGGGGCGTTCCTGCAAGATCCTCGAATTTTGCCCCTATCATTCCTGACAACCCTGTAACCTGAAAACCCTTTGCCAGTGCAAATCCTCCTCCAAACAGGAGAACTATATGCCATGGTATAGCCTTGAAGACATTTATGTCTATTACCGTGTTGCTCCCTGAAGACCTTTCTTTTGTCGGAACAATAAAGAGGATCATAGACATGAATATCGCTACTGTTCCATCGTCGATATGGGAAGGGTAGGGCAGCAGTTGGGACCATCCAGGGATTGTTATGGTGCCGATATTGATCTCTTTCCTGAATACCCACAAAATTGCGGCCGAAATAAAAACCGCCATCACTGTTTTTTCTTCAAAGCTCATTGGACCGAGTGCTTTGTACTCATCATCGATGAGTTTTTTATCCGTCCTGATATGATCAGGGAATTTAAAGAACATTTTTGTAAGCAGTATCCATATCACAGCAATCATGACTATCGTTACAGGCAGTGCCATAATAAGCCATTGTCCAAAGGTTACGGGGTCTGCCTTCGGAAATGTGATCTCAAAAATACGGGCAAAGGAAAGGTTAGGGGGTGTTCCGACAAGAGTGGCTATTCCGCCCATTGAACAGGCGTAGGCAATGCCCAGCATAAGTGCAACTGAAAAATTACGGGAATCGTCCTCTCCAAAACGCATTTCCATGCGTGATATTATAGCCAGGCCTATAGGGACCATCATTACTGCTGTGGCTGTGTTTGAAATCCACATGGAAAGGAATGCGGAGGCTGTCATGAAACCTAGTATAATTGTAGAAGGGCTTCCTCCGATGAGTTTTATTATCCACAATGCTATTCTTTTATGGAGCCGCCATTTTTCCATTGCAATTGCAATGATAAAGCCGCCGATAAACAGAAAGATTGTGCTGTTAATATAAATCGGCGCGGTCTTCTTCCCGGTCATAATTCCCATCAAAGGGAAGAGTATTATGGGGATCAGTGATGTCGCAGCAAGAGGTATGGCATCGGTTATCCACCAGACGGCCATAAGTGATGCAACTGCCGCCATCTTTAGTGCCATTGGATTTTCGGGGGCAGGGTTGGTTGCCAATACAAGGATGAACAAAACCGGACCGAGGAAAAGACCGGTTTTTTGAAGATAGCTTTTTTTTGATGATATCTGATCGCCGGACATTAAAAATTTTTTTAAGTACCCCTTGACTGAATATTAACCATGCTTATATTTCATTTTAAAAAAGAGTATATAGTATTGATAATACAGGCTAAATTTGATTGCATGCTGCATACTTCCGGGGTTTTTAAGTTTATTTTGGAAGGCAATATAAAAAGCAAAGCTGATCAGCATTAAGATAATTATCAAAAACCATTTCCCGGACAGTATAGAACCGTAAATAATGAATTGCCTTCCCCATAAGGTTTTTTAACGTCTACCACATTAATGAAATTTATTCAATATTTGAAATTATTGTTATTAAATCAGTTAGTTAGGTTAAATTGATTAGTAACTGGTAAATTAAATAAAAAAACGATTTAACGAGAGGAGGATTTAGCCATGTTATTTCTAAGGAGAGACCCTAATTTGAGAAACATTAACAACTGGAGTCCCTTTGAAGAACTCAACCGTATGAGAAGGGACATGGAAAGGTTAACCGAAGGTATTACAAGAGGTTTTACACGTGGTGCGAGCGCCGGAGTGTTCCCGCTCATGAACCTGACTGAAGATAATGATGCATATTACCTCCGTGCCGAACTTCCGGGTATGAAGGCCGATGAAATTGAGCTTTCAGTCACAGGAGACAGTATTTCTATATCGGGTGAAAGAAAAATAGCAAGTGAAGCTTCTGATGCGAAGTATCACAGAAGAGAAAGGGAATCGGGTAAGTTCAATAGAATACTTAATCTTCCCGGGCCGATTAACGTTGAAAAGGTGGATGCATCAAGTGTGGATGGCGTTCTGACAATAAAACTTCCTAAATCTGAAGCCGCAAAACCACGGCAGATTACTATAAAATAAAAAAACAGAAAGGAGGAATGAATCATGACCGAATCCGAAACAAAGGCATTACAGGCCAAAGAGAAAGCAGAAGTATCGAGCATGACTGAACAGACAAAACCGGGACTGGTTTTCACTCCGGATGTAGATATTTTCGAAACGGAAACGGGATTAACGCTTCTTGCCGATATGCCAGGCGTAAAGGCAGAGGACCTTAATATAGATCTGAGAGAAAATGTCCTGACCCTGGATGGTGATGTAGATAAACCGGAAAGACAGAATGAGGTTGAGCTTTTCAGCGAGTACGGAACCGGTAAGTATTACAGGCAATTTAACCTGTCTGAGATAATTGATCAGTCAAAGATTGAAGCAAAAATGACAGACGGTGTGTTAAGGCTTACTCTTCCAAAGATAGAAGCCGCCAAACCGCGTAAAATCACCATTAAATCGTCATAATAAAGTTATCAGGGATGGGATTGAAGATACAGTAATCCCATCCCTTTTATGCCTTTAATCTCCTTGAGATAAATATCTTTTATAATGGATCTTCAGGTATGAAGATGGAGGATACAATGCAGAAAGATTATTATCTGGTTCTGGGAGTCAGTAGAAGTGCAGATTTAAGTAAAATAAAAAAGGCGTACCGCACCATTGTTAAGAGATACCATCCGGATGTCTCAAATGAGGAGGGAAGTGAATTAAGGTTTCTTGAAATAAAAGAAGCCTATGATACGCTGAGTGATCAGGCTAAAAAAATTAGATATGATAACAATCTGGAAGAGCACGAATCCTCTTACCGGGTCAGCCGGGTTCCCGGTCAAATGAGAGAGCGGATTTCGAGATTTAAAGATATGGAATCCGCGTTTTTCACAAAAACAGATGACTTTTTTGGAGGGTTTATACCTGGCTTTTTCGATAAAGATAAAGGGAGTATACATGAAAAGGACCTCTTTTTTGAAGCGATACTGACACCTGGCGAAGCAGCAAAAGGGGGGCTCTATCCAATTGCAGTTCCTGTAATGGCCACCTGCCCGGTGTGTTCAGGGTCCGGCCTTTGGGAAGGGTTCTATTGCCCCCGGTGTGATGGGTTCAGTAGGATATCTTCCGAAAGAAAATTTGCTTTGAGTATACCTCCCAATGTAAGTGACGGGAGTGAAATAAGTCTGTCACTTGAAGGGATTGGATTAGGAGATACTTACCTGCATATTATGGTAACAATAGCAGATTATTAATTACCTGAAAAAGTCAGGTATGGTAGGGGCACGGCGCGCCGTGCCCCTACATATTATTAATTATAAGCAGTTTCATCATGCTGGCTTAAATCCAGACCGCTGATCTCATCTTCTTCAGAAACACGCAGACCGAAAAATTTATCTATAACCTTGAAAAGTATGTAGGTTAATACAAAACTGTAGACAATCGTAACGCCAATAACCAGGCACTGTATTCCCAGTTGGGCAGGGTTGCCGAAAAAGAGTCCGTTGGCTCCGGCCGGATTGACAGCAGTGCTTGCAAAAAGCCCTGTTGCAAACAGGCCCAGTACACCGCCAACGCCGTGAACTCCTACAACATCCAGGCTGTCATCATAACCAAAGCGGTTTTTAGCCATGATGCCGAAGTAGCATATAACCCCAGCCATGATGCCGATAATTGCCGCTGAGATTGGTCCTATAAAACCCGACGCCGGTGTTACTGTTGCAAGACCGGCGACGGCCCCGCTGGCGACGCCAAGGGTTGTTGCCTTCCCCATATGCTTCCATTCCATCGCTATCCAGGCAAGTGCGCCGGTGGTGCCCGCAATATGCGTGGCTACAAATGTGTTTCCTGCGGTGGCGCCTGCAGAAAGGGCGCTCCCTGCATTAAAACCAAACCATCCGAACCATAAAATACCTGCACCAAGCAGGGTCATGGGAAGGTTGTGAGGTTTTAACTCTTCGGAGCCGTGCCCTCTTCTTTTTCCAAGCATTATTGCAGCGACCAGAGCAGCAACTCCCGAGCTCAGATGTACAGCTACACCACCCGCAAAGTCCAGGGCTCCGAGTTCCTTCATCCATCCGCCATCGCCCCAAATCCAGTGACAGAGCGGATTATAGACCAGTGTGGCCCAGAGGAGGCTGAAAAGCAGGAATGGCCCGAATTTCATCCTTTCGGCAAAGGCGCCAGTGATAAGTGCAGGTGTAATAACCGCAAACATGCATTGAAAGATCATAAACACATTATGCGGAATTGTCGGTGCATAGGTTGCATTAGGCGCTGAGCCGACCCCGTTAAGCGCAAACCATTCCAGCCCGCCTATAATGTGGAACTTGTCGGGACCGAAGGACATACTGTATCCCCATAATATCCATTCAAGACTGATTACTCCGATCAAAATAAAACTCTGCATTATGGTGCCCAGAACATTCTTGCTCCGCACCATGCCGCCATAAAAAAGGGCCAATCCCGGTGTCATCAACAGGACAAGGGCTGCTGAGACCAATATAAAGGCAGTATCTCCTGTGTTCATGTGTTCCCTCCGATAAATAGTATAAACTACAAAATTGAATGCAAAAGGGAGGCCTAATTAAAAAATATTATTTAAACTGGATTTTTATTAAAATGAGATAATTTAATTAATGTACATTGAATTTGGTAAATACAATTGTGTAAAAAAAAATGCTAAAAATTTCAAAAATGTAGATTTTGGTGAAACTTCATAATTGTAGGATATGAATAATTTATCATTTTTTAATACACGCCAGTTATTTCCGGTTATCAAACGATCCCATCCTGAAAAACAATGTCCTTTGCCTGCTGCGGGGGACAAAACAGGCAGACAAAATAACTATGCAATTTTCCGGGGCTGCTTTTTGCCTCAGGTGGAGGTGATGCCTTTTTCACGAAAACATATACGCATATAGGTTGGTATAATGTGTGCGGTTTTGAATTTTTAAGGATTATGTATTTATGTTCTTAAAAGGACTAAGGTTGTAATCCTTAAAAATCAAAACCATAGCAGGGTGTAGTTCGGATATGTTTTCGTGAAAAGGGCAGCGCCGGAACTTTCTTGGTTAACCACGATTTCTTAACTGGTGTCCATCCAGAAACGGCCCTTTTGAACAATCTCTGCGTCACACTCAGATTGTAATCCTCAAAATACTTCAATGTATTCCTGTGGTTACAATCTTCGCGTTTCTTGACCTTGTCCAAAATTTCTCGTTTCTGGATGGACACTAACTGGAAATTCAAGGACGAGTAATTATTCGCCCATGCAAAAAAATCGTGAACTTTAGATCTGGAAGTGTAGAACGTTTTTAATATCTGCCATACTCCTTTGCTGCTGCATACATGGCCTTTATATTCTCAAACTTTGCTTCATCGGCTGTTGCGCCCGGTGCAAGTATGTAGCCTCCGCCTTTACCCACTTTTTCAATCAGCGTCTTTGAGTATGCCCTGACATCATCGGAAGTACCTGTAACTATCATTGATGTCGGCACGTTTCCCATAATACATACACTGTCTCCAAGGATCTCCTTTGCCCTGAAGATGTCGGTCTGGTCAAAATACCATATCACTCCCTTTTCCGGCAGGTCCTGTATTATTTCAAGCCGTGAGTTATACCCGCCTTCGGCAAAGAGCAATGGAACAAGCCCTTCATTGATATAGCCCTCAACCACCTTTTTAAGAAAAGGCCAGTAGAATGTCTTGAATTGTGTCTCGGACATGAATCCGTCAGCGCCCCTGTGCAGGGGAATGAATACTATCGGGGTGCCTGCCCTGAAAGGCATATTGCCTGCCATCTTTATACTCATGTCTGCCATTTTATCCATGCAGGCAAGCAGTCTATCCGGTTTCTGAAACATGTCCATAATCGTGCCTCTGGTGCCCCTCAACCCGGCGCCTATGGCATCCAGCGGGGCACCGCCTCCAATATCAAACCTGAAAAAATTGGGGAAACCCATTTTAAGCCCGCGATCCACTATGGCCATTATTGCCTTTCGCCACTCTGTATCTATCTCCCTGGCTTCTGCAAATGCCTGGAACACTGCCTGGACATCAGGATCTGCAAAAGCTGCCAGTCCACCTGCACCTCCGAATCCACCCAGCATTGAAAGCGGAGGCAGCTTTGCCAGGGGCTCTGCTGCCTTATGAGTCCTGGGAAGCATTACCCTTAGAGTAAAATCGGAACGATCATTTTCAAAATGGTCCCATTCGTCAGCCTTGAGTATTTCAATCTCGACATGCTGGGGAGCCACATTATCAGGAAGGCCGTTACCTGCCCATTTACTCGTCTTTACGCCGATGATTTCCATTGCCTTGCCGCTTCGAATAAGATTGGCGTCGGGCAGGACATCCAGATCAAAGTCGTCCATATATCTGAACCATGCCTTTTTGAGCTTTTCAGAATCATGCATGACCTCTTTGATTGTATATCCTGAGTAAAAGGCCGGCGCATAGCCGGGGTGGCATATTACGGGCACTCTGTCCGGTTCTTCAAGTTTTACAGCTGCAATTATCCTGCTGACCCTTGCCTTGTAGAGATCTTCGGCTTCAGGATTATTAAAGGTGATATTTTCAGGATAAAGCCAGCTTTTGAATCTCTCTTCTCTCTTTTCCTCTGGCGAAAGCTCTGCCCATTCCTTTTCCATTAAATCCCCCTATTTTCTGGTGTTGAATTGACGTATGAATTATTCGGGTATGTCTTTTTTGTTGATTCGATAATTTATTATTCTTTTTTGTTTGTCAATAATGAACAGAAATAATTATCAGCCTCGCCTTATCTCCTTAACCAGTCTCTTAAGTCCGGATATCATTTGAACCTGTTCCTCGCTCCAGCATGATAAAAGGCAGTTATTATGAAATATCGGATCACGCTTGAGGTCATACCTGGAACATGCAACGGATGATTCCCAGAGTGAGGTTTCCGGAAGGGGCGAATATTCGGCCAGGTAGGGCATTGCACCTGCCTTATCCACAAATTTGACGGTTTCGGTTACCGATTCAATGGACTGGCCTGGAAGCCCCATCAGGATATAGGCGCCTATATCCTTTTTAGTATAACCGGCATCCAGGAGGTTTTTTACCGCCATATCGAAATCGCCAAGGGAGACTTTTTTATCAAGGTCTTTGTGCATTTCCATGTCAGAGGTTTCAAGGCCAAGCCTGATCGTCTTAAATCCTGAAGAAAAGAGCAGCCTTGCAATACCAGGCGATATTTCCCTTACATGAAGCGCATTGGGCGTATGAAACCTGATATTATTGATCCCTTTTGTTTTCAGTTTTTCAATAACAGGAACCAGGTGTCTCTCTGAGTCAATAAGCAAGGCGTCATCATAAAAGGCAAAGTCATCTACTTTATGTCTGGTATGCCAGTGTTCGATTTCAGCGGTTATTCGGGCAGGGTCACGCCTGCTGAAGGAAGGATATAAAAAACGGCTTGCACAGTATTTGCAGCTGTAGGGGCAGCCTGTTGACGTCAGAATGGTGATATAGTCTATTTGGGGGTATGTATCGAATGCAGGGTAAAATGCATTACCCTCATGCAGGGAAAAGGCATGTCCTTTCTCCGCATGGATACTGAAACCGGCCAGGATATCGGGTAGCGATGAAATATTGTCCATGGTTACTTCATCCGCGACATAATCGGCGCCTGAATACCTTTCAGCATGATCCCTGCACAGCCTGGCATAGATGCCTCCAAGGATGACAGGAACGCCGGGATGGATCTTTTTTGCAATGGCTATGGCATCAATCACTCCGGGATACCAGTAAGTCATGAGGGACGTTACAAGGATGGCGGAAGGTTTTTTTATTTTTTTTAACTGGTCCTCGTATATTTCGGGTCGGATACCATATCTGCTGTAGGTGCGGGGAAAATGTTTGACCGAAAGGGGCTTTTCAATTTCTTCCCTGAAATATTTACCTGTTCCGTATTTTCTGCTGACGGGTCTTGCGGCTGAAAGGCCTTTTAGCATATCAGGGTTATTTTTATCCATGCAGTCTATTACATTTATAGAAAGCCCCAGGCTTCTAAGATATCCTGCGATGTAAAGAAGCCCGAGAGGCTTTGACCACAAGTCATAGGCGGCAAAATCATATATCCACGGATTGATAAGAATGACAGAAGTCATCGGGCTTAAACCTTTCTCTTGAAAATAGCAATGTAAGATAATAGGTTTATGTTATTTAATCAACCCTGATCCACCTTCAAGGCGTCATCAATTATGTTGCTTTTAGTCGCTTCTCATTGCAGGGTATAATAATGGCTCATGGCACAAGGCACAAGGCGCAAGGTACATGGTAAAAGGTAAAACATCTGAGCCTGTTTTCGGGGATAACAAATAATCTGCAATGATCTATTTTTAGTTTTTGATAGTGAATGGAGCTGCTATGCGAGCGGTTGTACAAAGGGTAAAAGAGGCAAAGGTAGAGATTGAAGGAAAGGTTGTTGGGGAGATATCAAAGGGGCTTTTAATCTTTTTAGGTGTCGGCGAGAATGATACTGAAAAAGAATGCGAATATATGGCCCATAAGATTATAAACTTAAGGATATTCCCCGATGAAAATGACCTGATGAATCTGTCCATGCTGGATATAAAAGGGTCTGCCCTGGTCGTGTCCCAGTTTACCCTCTGGGGAGACTGCAGAAAAGGGACGAAGACCATCCTTTATTGAAGCTGCGCGTCCTGAAAAGGCAAATAAGCTCTATGAACACTTTATTACATTGCTGAAAGATAAGAATGTTGCTGTTGCCACGGGAAAATTTCAGGAGACGATGGATGTTCATCTGATCAATGACGGCCCTGTTACCATTTTGATCGATAGTGAAAAGAATTTCTGACTTTCTCTATTTCTCAGTAAGCCTGTAAACCCCATCCCATTTTTCACCGGGAGGCACGGGCGGATTTACCATGAACTCTTCACATCTTTTTATATAGACCTCACTGGGAGTTGTTTTTCCTTCAGGGAATCTTTCAAACTTCAAGGATTCCTTAAAACACTCTATAGCAGCCTCCCAGCGCATATTAAGATAATACCCCATGCCCTGATCAAACAGGTTGAAAAGTTCTTTTTCATGTTCTGTAAGCCCGCCTTTCATGGCGCATAACTCATAAATTTTAACGGGTTCCGATTTGCCCACTACAGTTATGTTATCTATAAAACGCGCTTCCACGTGATTAATTGCCCTGTCTTTTTCTCCCTTTTCATTGATGAACTCCATGTTGAGCGTATATTCACTCACAGCCGTGTATATGCCGTACTGTTTTGCTCCTGCTTCGAGCCTGGCCGCAAGGTTTACCGAGTCTCCCATCATGGTGTAATTCATACGCATCGTGCTTCCCATGTTGCCTACAACAATCTCACCGCTGTTGATACCGATACGCATCATCATGTCATGGACGACCTTTGGCCATTTATCACCTGGCGCCCATTCTTCAGGCGGAAGGTTCTTTATATTTCTTTCGGGTTCGCCCTGTAATTGCTTTTCCGATTTCCATCTATTGCGCAGATCAATAAGTTCACCCTGCATATCGACCGCCACCCTGCACGCACGGAGCGGATGATCAGGGAGATTCATCGGCGCCCCCAGAAAAGCGATGATCGCATCTCCCTCATATTTGTCGAGAGTTCCTTTCTGTTCAAGCAGGATATCTGTCATTGCCGATAGATATTCGTTTAACAGCTCAACAAGCTGGGATGCTGTCAGTTTTTCGGAAAACACAGAAAAACTCTGAATATCAGTGAAAAAGGCGGTTATTATCCTTGCTTCGCCACCGAGTTCGGGCATGGTTTCACTTGAGACCATGTCATCGATAAGTTCAGGCGAAAGATAACTTGCAAAGGTAGAGTGCAGGAATCTCTTGTTTTTTTCTTCGACAAGAAAATGATATGCTGTAAGGGTCGTATATAAAAGGAATACTCCGATAAGCGGATACACCATGTTGATCCACAGGCCGTATTTGGAAAATGCCCACATGCAGATATATGTATACAGAACAATAACCATGGCTGTAGAACCAAGGCCTGTTATGGCTCCTGATCTTGGCACGATAAAGGCAATAATCAGCCCCAGGATAATAACAGCCAGATAATCATACTCAGGCACGGTTTTTGTCTTTTTTATGAAGTCCTGACTTATGATATTATCAATTACCGAGGCATGCACCTCCAGCCCGGGCTGACCCGAATCAAAGGGGGTATTTCTTAAATCGTTGGCGCCCTGTGCAGTGGATCCTACAATCACAATCTTACCCTTAAACGTACCTTTCGGAACATTTCCATGGAGGATATCGGTTACTGAATACTCGGGAATAGTTCCGCCCGGCCCGTAATAATTAATAAGCAGTCCCCCTTTTTCATCAGTCGGCACAAAGAGCTTTCCGATACTTATTCCAGCAACGCCATAGTATTTTACGATGTGTAATACAAGAAGCGGACAGTCAAGATACTGCCACGCGCATTGGACACTGAACGCCGCAAAGGCTTCATCTTTATACTTAACAGCCATCGGCATCCTGCGGATAATCCCGTCTTCCCCCAGAGGTGGATCGATGTATCCTGATCCCGCAGCAGCATCAGTCAGGATTTCAAGATTTACTTCGGGTGCATATGGATAGATATAGGGCCTTTCAAAGGGATCATAATCGTTCCCGGGATTTTGATCATAATCAATCATGGAATACATGGAATTGCTGATCATTTTAAATCTTTTATCAAACTCTTCCTTGTTTATCTCATGGCCGAGACTCTTTTTTATCGCCATGCCAGAAATATGGAAGCACTATTTTTGCCTTTGAATTTTTAAAGGCATTGGCAAGTATAACATCATTGTCTGCCTTTTGTTTTTCCTTTTTAAGATATTCGTCAATGCCCCTGTCTTTTATGTTCGATTCGCCGAGCTTTTTTTCTACACGGTTGATAATGTCAAGGTTTATACTTTTATCGGGCTCGGTAAAGAAAACATCCAGGCCTATCACCTTTGCGCCGTCATCAGAAAGCATGTTCACAAGATCAGCTATTTTCCGCCGCGGCCATGGCCACATGCCCTCTCTGTCCAGGCTCTTTTCATCTATCGCGGCTGCAACAACAACTGGCGGCGGCTTTTTTACTCCCCTCCACTTGAGACGCTGATCATAGGTTTTGAGCTCAAACAGATTCAGGATCACAATGCCATGACTGAGCATTATACATACAATCAGAATGATTAAAGTAGAAATGGAAACAGGGTTAAAGGACAGAAATGATTTAAAGAATTTTTTCATATTTGTCTCTCCGAATGATTCCGGTTCATAATATTGAGAAGGCTAGAATATAACAGGTTCGCCCAATTAAAAACAATGAATTCAATTGACATAATATATTGATATTGTTAGCTTCCAGTTTTTATAAATACATAATGAATCAAAAAAATTAAATAAGTTAAAAAGGTTTTCATATGACACAATTATCGGATGCAAGAGCCGGAAACATTACACCTGAAATGAAAAAAGTTGCTGAGAAGGAGGATATTGATGTTCTTCTCTTGAGAGATAAGATTGCACAGGGGCGTGTGGTGATACCGGCAAATATAAATCACAGGAACCTAAGTCCCTGCGGAATTGGCGAGGGGCTCTCTATAAAGATAAATGCCAATATCGGTACATCCACGGATCATGCTGTATTGGATGAAGAGCTCGAAAAAATGAGAGTCGCCATAGATGCGGGCGCAGACGCGGTTATGGATCTTTCAACAGGTGGTGATATCAATGAGTGCAGGAAAAGGATAATTGATGCCTCCACAGTTCCAATTGGAACCGTCCCTATATATCAGGCTGTGGTAGAGGCAGTAAATAACCGGGGAGGGGTGATACACCTTACTGTTGACAAGATATTTGAGGTCATTGAAAACCAGGTAGCCGAGGGAGTGGATTTTATTACCGTGCACTGCGGTTTGACAAGGGCTGCACTCGAGATGCTTAAAAAACAGGGAAGAATTACTGATATCGTAAGCAGGGGAGGGGCATTGCTTACAACCTGGATGCTTCATCATGACAAAGAAAATCCCCTGTATGAAAATTATGACAGGCTTCTGGAGATAGCGAAAAAGTATGATGCTACTCTGAGCCTCGGAGACGGGCTGCGTCCGGGATGCCTCGCAGATGCGACTGACAGGGCCCAGATACACGAACTTATGACCCTCGGGCAGCTTACGGAAGAGGCCTGGGCACAGGATGTTCAGGTCATGATTGAAGGACCGGGACATGTTCCCATGAACCAGATAAAGGCAAACATACTGCTTGAAAAACAATTATGTAAAAATGCACCTTTTTATGTTCTTGGTCCCCTGGTAACCGATATTGCAGCAGGCTATGACCATGTTGCCTGCGCCATAGGCGGTGCAATAGCAGGTGAAGCGGGAGCGGATTTCCTGTGTTATGTCACACCTTCGGAACATCTGTCTCTACCCACCGTGGATGATGTGCGAGAGGGTGTAATAGTTACAAAGATAGCCGCATGCGGCGGATATAGCAAGGGGAAATAAACGAGCGATAGAACGCGACAGGAGGATGGCAGTCGCCAGGAAAGAGCTTGACTGGGAAACCCAGATGCAGTGTGCCATCGACCCGGTAAAGGCAAGACGTAAAAGGGGCGAAAATCCCCCAGGTGAGAGCGATGTCTGTACAATGTGCGGAAAATTCTGTGCGATTAAGCAGGTGAGGGAATATTTCAACAGTTGATTATTTACAGGTTTTAAATAGTTCTGATAAAAAAGCCGTTCCGGAATTTACCGGAACGGCTTTTTCTTTATTCGGTATATGTTTACCCCAACGCTTTAACAATCCCCTCGAAAAAACAGTCGGAGAGAATCCGGTTTAATACTTGCTGCCATAAATTATTAAGGATAATGCACTGTTTTGTGTGCAACCATGCACATGTTTTTGTGCAAATTATTCAATAATCGCCGAGCAGCCATAAAAATTGAAGACATTGTTCTGGACAAAAGAATTTATCCGAGAATCGGTATTGATCACAAAAGGGTCTTCATGTTTGAGGAAAACATGCGGGATGGCTTTAAGTTTGATCCCATTCATTTACAGGCGCATCCGGATGAACTGGGAAAATACCGCATCCTGGATGGTGCACACCGGTACAAGGCATACAAAGGGATCGGGGCAAAAGAAGTCAAGGCGGAAATCATTAACCTCAATGGAGAAGATCCACTGCTGTATGCTGCAAGCCAGGCCATTGGCCCCAGAGAACTCAAGGATGAAGATGCAAGGTATACTGCCAGGAGGGCATATCAGAATAATCCGAATTTAAGTTCAGAGAAAATTGGAAGGGTAGTAGGCCGTACAAGAAGATCTGTAGACTCATACATATCTGATCTAAGGGCAGCAGTTAAGGCCAATCATAGTTTGAAAATATTCAGAATGGCTCGCCTGGGGGTGCCACAAGAGCGAATATCCAAACGATTAAATGTCCTTCAAAGTGGTATTTCCAGCTATTTATCGGAAAAGGCAACATTGCCAAATCCGATAAATAGCGAAATCGAGAAGGGCTTCACAGTGACTCAAATCGCTGAGAAGCACGGCTGGCCTGAATTTCTTGTATGGTCCCTTAAATTGGACGGAAAAAATGACCTCAATAAATACCAGGAATTACAGTGGGGCCTCAGGAGTTGGGATGACTGGAAATGGACCGATTGTTTACCTCGTGAAATTCATGTAAATGACAGCAGAGCGGATTTCACAGGGGCGATAAGAGGTTCGGTGACGAATGGCCAGGAAGGATACCTGCCCAGCTCATAGCACATTTACTTTATTACTTCTCCAAACCTGGCGATCTGGTGATCGACCACATGGCCGGAGGCGGAGTTACTGCCGATACGTGCCTGGCATTCAGCCGGCGCTGCTGGAGCTTTTGAAATTAGACTGAAGTGGTTTAGGCTATAGGCTGTTAGGTTTTTCTGTTTTTCCTTCAGCCTTCCTTGGGCCGGCGAAGCCTAAGCGAAGACGTCAGTCTAAACAGCTTCAGCCCGCTTTTTCTAACAGTCTACAGTCTAACAGGCTTCAGGCTAATTCCCAAAGTGTTTATATATTTCCTGTGCCAGGGCCGGGGCATTCCCATTAATCCTGTTATTCAGTATCACATTGGTGGTGACCCCATCTTTTTTGCCCGCTTTTATGATCTCAACAGTCTCTTTAACCATTTCAGGGTTTATTATATCAGGGACAACCTTATTGAACGGGAATGTCCTGATATAGGAATCATTGTAGCTCATTTTGAGTGGTGTAAGTAATCGTATGATGGATTGTCTCCCGGAGTTATAAAAGGATTTCCCTGCCTTGGTGAACTGTTTCCACAACGTGGGCAGCCAGGTCCAGTGCGACAGCACATGGCCGATGCCCCGTTTATACAGCATATCGAAATACTGGTGGGTATGATAATAATCCGTCCTGGTCTCCAGGTGGTATCTTTTATCCTTTGGCAGTGATGCAAAAAAATTATCCAGGTCTTCGACATACTGCTTTGGAGGGATGCGTTCGGCTTTCCTGTGATACTCCTGTTCAAAGACAAACCCCGCGATGTTATCACCCAGGATGGCATTGGCCGGGTCATAGAACCGGTTTATGAACATCTCTGGGTTCAGGTAATTTTTGTTTTCAACCTGTTTTCCTCCCTGCCGAAGGGTCCTGGCAAATATTAGCTGTGGCACCTTAAGAAATAAGTAGTCTCTTTCTCTCAGGTATTTGTTGTAGCTCTGCAGGAGTTTATAGTTGGAAGTAGGCTCCAGTTTATTATCCAGCAGCGGCATGTAGAAGGTAAAATCTATCTCCAGCACTGAGAAGTGTTCAAAGTATTCGGCCACACTTTCTATGGGGAGTATCTCTTCCTTAAATGATTTATTCCCGATCTTATGGTTCCGGGTGGCTATTTCGTATTTGCCTTCAGTATATATCTGACCTATCCATCCCGCGTACCGGTCGGAGGCCGTGCCCAGGCGGATATTGGGATGTGTGTCTCTGAAAAAATAAAAATCTGAATTTTGTTCCGGCATTTTTTTCTTACAATATTTCTGCGAAAAGCCCATGAATGGAAATACAAAGTTTATATATGGAATTCTTTATCCTAAAAATCGAGCAAATAAAAGTATGAACTGAGTTTTTTATTTTCCGTTTTAAAATAGGCAAGAGTCAACGGCAGACCTGACCCCTTTTATTTCCTCCTTTGTTTCTTTTTACATCTGTTTAAACCTGTTCGAATATGAGCGGCTGATATGGTGTATCTCCGGCCGATCTTTTAATCTAAGCTGGCCGCGGCTGCCCGGCAGCGTATAAATTTTATCTATAAAACCGGCATTAACTATTGTTCCCCTGTGGATTCTGAAGAACAGATCCGGATTGAGTTCTTCATCGAGCTCCTGGATGGATTTTCTTATCAGGTATTCTTCATTTTTTGTCATCACTGTTGTGTATTTATCCCTGGCCTGAAAGAAGTAAATCTTTTCAACAGGAACCAGTGATATACTGTCGCCAACCTGTGCCCTTACCCACTGCAGATATTGCGGAACAGTTTTTTGTGTGGTCATTTTTTGCATTAATCTCTCAAGGGTATCCGATATATTTCCTATGGGTGACTTTGAGTCTATTTGGACTTTTAACCTGTTCACAGTGCGGGCAAGTCTTTCCCCGGTTGCAGGCTTTAAAATATAGTCAACGGCTTCATGATCAAAGGCATCAACTGCATACTGGTCGTAGGCGGTTATGAACACAATCCTGCATATGCCTGCTGTCCGGCGCGCCACTTCCATGCCGGATAGTCCCGGCATTTTTATATCAAGAAAGGCGCAGTCAGGCTTTAGCTCTTCAATCATCTGTTTTGCTTCCACTCCATTTTCAGCCTCTCCAATGATGTCAAGTTCCGGCCATGTTGTAAGAAGTTGTTTTTTTAACAGAATTAGTGAAGGGATTTCATCTTCTGCTATTATTGCACGGATTTTTTTTGAATCATCAGACACAGGGAACCTCCAGAATAACCTTTACGCCTGATGGCTGGTTTTCTTTTATATCCAGGTTTCCTTCTTTACCATATAACATTTCTATACGTTCCATCACATTTGAAAGACCTGTGCCCAGATGTGACATATCAGACATCCCAAAACCGGTATCCGCAATGATCCAGCGTACCTTGTCTCCTTCTATTCTTTTTATCTGTATTATAACCTCTCCACCATCAATTTTTGGTTCAAGACCATGCTTTATTGAGTTTTCAACGATAGGTTGTATCAGCATGGAAGGGAAGGGGAAGTCGTTTACTTCATCATCCACTTTCACTGAATATTGCAGACGCTTTCCCATCCTGACCTTGAATATATCAAGATAAGCTTTTATCAAATCGATCTCCTGGCCAATAGTTGTGATATTTGATCGCGTTTTGTTTAAAGTGGTTTTAAGATACTGCTTAAAATTATTATGCATTTTTTTTGCCTTTTGGAGATCCGTATCCGTAAGGCTGAATATACTTGCTAATGTGTTGAATAAAAAGTGGGGTTCTATCTGCGCCTGTAAAAGCTTTAAATGGGTTTCTGTTTTCATTTTTTCATTTTTTAATTTTTTATTTCGTTCGGAAATAATTCTATTTTCAGTAATAAACTGCTTTTCTTCAACGTAATAAAAAAAGCAGATAAATATTCCTAAACTGAAAATACTATAACCATCGGCGAATATAATTTGTGATGTTGAGATTGAGGTTGTTTCAAGGAAATCATACATATGAAATAGACTTTTTTCTATATACATTATAATTGCTGTAAAAAGGAGGGTAAAAAATAACATCACTATTCGCCTGGTAGATGGTTTTTTTGGTTTGAATAAAATAACAGGCAGAATAATAAACAGGTACATTATTAAGACTGAAAGCACATTATTCATTATAATAACAAACCCAGGTAGATTTACGGTTTTTTTAATTATAGTTACTGTCAGAATAATAGAAAATAGAATATAGCATAAGAAAATGGGGAAATAATAAATAAGAAATCGCCGGGAAATTCTCCATACATCGGGTTCTATAATTTTATCCACAGGGCACCTCAATTATAACAGTCAGTCCATCAGGCATGTTTTCTTCAAGATGTAGTTTTCCCTTATCCCCGAACAGACCAGTTATTCGTTCTTTAACATCATAAATGATATTCTCTGTCTTCTCCATTTCTTTGCAGCCTTTGCCGGTATTTGAGGTTGTTATGCGAATCATGTCCCCAAGTTTATCAATGGATAATGAAATACTGCCTCCTTTGGAATCCTTATCCAGAGTATTATTAACGGCATTTTCCACAACCGGTTGAATAAGCATTGAAGGAATTGGTAAATCCTCTGCCTGCGGGTCAATTTCTATCTGATATTCAAGTCGTTCACACATGCTGGTCCTGATGATATCCAGATATGACACTATAAGCTCTATTTCCTGTTTAACAGTTGTAACAGACTCTCTTGTCCTTGCAAGTGTTGCCCTCAGGTATTGTATAAAATACATCTGTATAGTCTTGGCCTTTTCAGGAGCAGTGTCAAACAGGTCCGATATCCTGTCCATAATAGTAAATAAAAACCGGGGCTCTACTTTTGCCTGCAAAAGGTTGAGTTGATTTTCCATTAATTGTTTTTCACTCAACATGCGTTCTGTTTTTTCTTCAATATATGTCTTCTCAGAAATCAATGATCGTTCGGCCAGAATTACAGACCCGACAATGTAAAAACCCGTGGTAAGGGAAGCCGTCAATAACCTGATTGATAAAGGAGAACCGGAAAATATGGAACCAACAGGATTTAAAAAAAGGAAGGCTGCAGCCTGATGAATCAAGATGCCGATTAAATATGATATTATCATCACTGACAATCTGTTAATAAACCTGACAGGCTTTATAATTTTAAGGCTCAGGATAATAATCAGCCATAAATAAATTGAACTGATAAACACTACAAGCCATAGTGAAGATAACTCTACTTCCGGGTAATATAAGATTTTCGAAAAGTAAAGTGAAGGCAGGGATAAGATTAAATAGATGGGATAGTATCTATATGCAATTCTTTTTAATAACTCAGATGTTTTTATTGTGACAGACATTAATTTTATTTTCCTGACTACAGTAGTATCTTTAATCAAGCGAAAACATTTCACCCATTTTAAGAATATGCAGCTCCATATTTTCCGGTTTCATCTGATCCCACGCGTATTGAAGTCTGCGTGGAGGATCAAGAATATGTTCATAGCTCATGATCCATGTGCCCCAGCCCCAGGGGATGAAAACCTTGCATCCAAGGTCCTGTGCCGCGCAGATCGCATCTTCCGGTGCAAAGTGCCAGTTTCGCTGAAACCATGCTGAAACAGGCATAAGGCAGATATCTATTTTGCCATAACGTCTGCGTATTTCTTTAAAGAGATCACTGTAGCCTGTATCGCCTGCAAAATAGATTTTTTTATTTTTATATTCAAATAACCATCCTCCCCATAAATCAGGCATAACTGTTATCAAACCTCGTCCCGAACGGTGGTTGGCAGGAAGGAAGTTTACAGTTAAATCTCCTACCATCTTTTTACCATACCAGCTCATCCCTGTTACTTTTGAATAACGTGAAGGAAAGTCTTCATTGATATTTTTGGGTACAAAGTAATTAATATCCGACGACAACTGTTTTATGGTGTTCCAGTTCAGGTGATCATAATGGTCGTGAGAAACAGCAACAAGATTAACCATTTCCATGTTATTAAAGGGCAGGTCTTTTATTTTGACAGGAGGCTGTGCCTGTAGTTTGAAGGCGTCAAAAAGGCCTATAAACCACCCCGCAAAACCATCGATAGGGGCAAGGACAGGGTCGGTAAGTATCTGGTATTTTCCGCCCAGTTGAATAAGAAAAGTTGAATGATAGATCCATGTAATCTGAATATCATGATCCGGATTATTAATTCTCGAAAAATCAGGTGTGACTGTGTATTCGGCAGGATCATAGCCTTTTGTCCTGTCAATATCCCCATCAGGATCGCTTAACAGTCTGTATTTGCGTGATCCTTTTTCGTGGGGTTTTCTAAAATCTATATTATCAAACCCGGTTTTTTCATTGCCATGATATTTTGGAGGAAATAAATTAACATCCTTATTTATAGCCAACTCATTTCTTACAGGCTTGCTGCATCCGAATATAAATAAAAGTGAGATCAGGGATATTAATATAATCGATTTATTGTACATGATCGTTCCTTTAGAAATTATACCTGAATTCCAATCCATACATTTTATCATTCCCTGCGAAGGTATATTCATCCCTGCCGTCACCAAAAGTTGATGACATGGTCAGGTTAATAAAAAAATCATATTTAAAAACAAAGCTTAATGAGTTGTAGATCATACACGACCCATCAGTTAAATTGGATATGACATTGAAGTTGAATGTTGCATTACGAAAAATAAATTTTTGAATCGAAGAAAAAACAGCACCATAGTATCTTGAAACATGGTTAGGTTCATAGAGCCCGTAATATAAAAGGCTTAACGCACTTTTCTGGTTATTAAATACATTGTAGCTGTAACCTGATCGGTTATAATATAGTTCTCCTATGATCGTCACGCGGTCATTTACATCCAGCAGATCATAATTCTTCGTAAACCCGAGGGAGACCTTTGGAAACCATTTGCCGCCTTCACGTATTGTGGTGTAATAAGGATTTCCATTATCATCCAATACCTGTAAAAGAGACACCTGGTTATCACCACGGGAGATACTCATTTCACCTCTCCAGTCAATGCGTAAAAACCGGGTTGAAAAGTCATAGCCAAAAACCGGTTTGAATCCTTTTTTATACCAGCCTGAAAAGGCCATTTCAGTATCGCCTACAAGAAACTCAAATTTTGCTGCCCAGGATATATCCCTGAAGTGGTCCGTATCCTCAAGATTGATAAAACCATAGATATTATATTTTGTCCCAAAGGGAACATGAATTCTTATTCCTTTTGTTCCCTGCAGGTTCTTATTCGGATCCAGAAAATCCTTTTTATCCACATTGATTAAATCCGTAGGATTCCAGAAATAGTTACGTCCCCATCTTAAATACTGTCTGCCAACACGAAAATAGACTTTTCTACTCAGATTAAAATCTAAAAAAATTTCACGAAGGGCCACATCTGCAAAGGTCTTATCCGATTCGCCCGGTTCGTAAAA
The DNA here is from genome assembly GCA_963815145.1 of uncultured delta proteobacterium. Lineage (GTDB taxonomy): Bacteria > Desulfobacterota > DSM-4660 > Desulfatiglandales > HGW-15 > JAAZBV01. The sequence continues at coordinate 340,729 of CAWFFS010000027.1, read as the reverse complement.
TCCTCTGAAGTAATATATAAAATCACTGTTTATAAATCCTTTTATTCCGTCTTTATAACGCATATCAAGTAAAAGATTTGATGTCAGACTACCGGTATATTCCTCACTATTATCCGAATATGGATTTTTCAGGATATAATCATCCCGCATTGTTGAATAGTAATTGTGGTTATAGATTGAGCCTGAAAGAGACACTGACGGTTTATTCGTTTCCGTCATCACTGAATCGTCAACCATTTCATGCATTTCAACAACCGTTTCGGAATCGGAAAAGAGATCATCTTCATTAATAGCATCAGGCTCATTCCCATAAAGAGATGAAGAACAGATGAGGAAAAGGACCACTGAAAGAAGGGCATAACAGATATTCTTACTACGTAAATATGAAATAAGATTAATTATCATCTGGTATCTCAAATGTGGTAATGGTTTAAATCCAATAGTATTGCATTAAGGATATTAGTTCGTCATGCCCGTGAACAGACTGTGTCGTAATTTCTGCCAAAGGCAATTATCTCCACAAAGATTAAATGTAGGGTCGGGATTTACTCCCGACCGGTTTTTATTTAGAGACAAGGTGTACCTTGTCTCTAAATGGTGGGGTATAAAACCCCACCCTACGTAAAAATTTGCATCATATTTCTTGTGCAATTGTCAGCATTCTGATTATTATTCACCTTAGTTTGACACCAATACACCTAAACGGGCGTGACGATTATTAACTGCTTGCTCCAATGCATTGCACATTTCCTCCCAATTTATTGGGAGAAAGATTTTACTACTTACTCAAATTTTCCAGATGGGCTTTGGTAAAAACAGTATCATCAACGGGTTTAAGGGATATACCGGAGAGTTCATAGATAGTTTTATTCCCTTTTTCAAATTGATCGACCACCATGCCTTTTATTGGCAGATACCTGTCTTCGATCTTTGTATATTCGAGGGTATAATTTGTGTACATCAGCGTGCCTGATAAAGAAAAATCATTTCTTTTCAGTTCAAGGTAATTATCTCTTCTGACCCAATAGATTTGTTTGGCGTAATTGACATCTTTAACTTTTGCCATTACCTCAAACTTATATACAGGGATCTTCCCAAGCATTTCCTCTGTATAAATTTCATTGCCTTTTTCATCTGTAACCGGACCATACATCTCTGTAAACTTCCTTCTTTCGATATCCTGAACGGTCATATTCGTGTCGGCTATTCTATCGCCCCGGCTTAAATGCTGAAAAGTTCGGGTGTTTGGTCGATAATACCAGGTGTTGCCTTCAACTCTAAGATATCCTACACCCTTATTATTTTCCGGAGAAAGACCCACAAGCAGAAAAGCGTCATCCGAATCCCTTCGATAATAGATGAATTGCTGCTGCCGGGTCCCCTGACGTACCTGCTGAGTAGTCATCTTTACCTTAACCGTCACATCAACACCGAGTTCCTGCCTCTTTTCCATTTCTTTAAGTATTTCCGTTACCAGGCCCTGTGCACTGCAGGCTTCGGAAAGAACCAATAAAAAAAAGATGCACATCGATACAAATTTTGAATATTTCATTTTTTTCTCCCAAATAGCTTATTCATAATGTCCAAGGGCTTCAGCCACAGGTTTTTTAACCGCCTTTCTTGACGGAAGCCAGGCCGCAAGAATTGTCAGTAAGATTATAATGAATATGTTTGCTGCATAGGTTTTAACAGTCGGTATGAATTTAAGGTGGCCGCTATCAAGCATAATGGTAAAATTGATATCAGTAGGATGAAATGTAATCATGGAAAGCAGATCCATCGTTATATAGGAAAGAATAATCCCGAATAATGCCGCGAAGACAGCCAGCAATCCAATCTCTGTGACAAGGGTGAGAACCACCATTCTTTTCTGCATACCCACTGCCCTGACTGTTCCGATCTCCTGTGTCCTTTCTCTTATATTCATACGAATGGTATTCAAGAGACCCATAAGCGTAATAGAAAATATGATCATCATGGCAACAAGGCACATCATGTTTATGGCTGCTTCCTGTTTGAAAAAATCGGTGTTAGTTTCCTGAAGGGTGATAACATCCATAACGGGGGTGGAGGAGGTGTTATTCTGTCTTCGCTCTCTCTGTTTTTTTACCAGATCAACATCCGTATATGTCCTGTCCGCCAGTTTCCAGGAACGGGTCAAGCCCGGCAACAGCCGGCTGCCACTGTTAAATATACCTGCATAGGAAGAATCTGCCATTTTTTCAGGAAGGTTGTTCAGATATGTCCTGTAAAAATCCTTTTCATTTATAAAGGCAATATATGGGATTCTTTCGTCTGTATCATCTATTATTCCGGCGACCTCAAGGGCGATTTCTATTCTTTTAGTACCAAATTTCGGATTATATAAAAATGTTATCTCATCACCGGGGGAGGTGTTCAGCTTGTCGGCAAGACTCCTGCCTATAACAGCTTTTCCGCTGTTACTCGTAAATGCCTCAATAACTGCATCCGTGAGACCTGAATATTTTTTAAATAAATCAATAGCGGTTTTGTTTGATTGAATACCTGTCACTACTCCATTCGCACTGATCCCCTCTGTATGGAATGCTCCGCTGATTGAAACCGGGTCCGGTAAAAGTTTATCATGCAGATCATCAGCGTAATGGATAATATCCGATGTTTTATCCAGCCTGTTCAAAACAATGTTAAAGTAACTTGCCTCATGGGGTTGATATCCGAGGATCTCTTTAAGGTCGTTTAATGGGAGTGCTCCCGGAACGGCTGCATTCATTAACGGATTTTCCATTTCAACAATCGCTACCAGGTTCAATCTCGCGGTCTGGACCTGGTTGTATATGGTGTTCAGCCTGATCCTTACAATGTCGCCAACCTTTACATTCAGGGACTCTGCCAGGTGACGGGCCAGTATCAAAGGATTTTCGACCTCGCCGTTCGTAAATTTTGTAAAATCACCTTCAAGCAATTTTAAACCTTTGAGCATGTTGTCATAGGGTTCGGCAAATCCTGTCAATCTCAATATCCTTCCCTGCCTGTTTCCAACAGCTAAAGCTGCGGTTGTTATAGCTTCCCGCACATCTTTTATGTTTTCCAGACGATCTTTTATTGCAGTGGCCATTTTATCTTTGTCACGGAGAATAGTCCTTTCTTCACGGCCGTTTTTTTCCACCATATTTACCATAAAGTGCCCGAATAAATTAGCCTCAACGCCCTGGTTTACCACATTCAGGCTCAGTCCTTTTGAAAAGGAATAGCCTATGATCATAATCATTACACCAAGACAGATCCCAAGCCCCATAAACAGACCGCGCGCCTTTTGGCGAAATAAATTTCTGAAAGCTATGAGTAATATCAATTTCATAGTGATCTCCTTTTTCAATTCCGCTTCATAGCGTCAATAGGTTTGATACGTCTGGCAACCAGTACAGGATAGATCAATCCAAGGATTGTTATTACTGCAAGTTGAACAATGCCGGTAATGATACCGTTGATTTCCAGTATCGGGCGGAATACACTTCCACCGAAAGCGAGCTGGAGATAAGGTGATGTGGTCTTTATCCCCATCACTGTAAAGGCTATGATCGCGACAATACCTGACAGTATTCCAAGCCCTCCGAAAAAAAATGAAAGAAACGATGTTTCAGCTATAAACATACCCGAGGTAAATCTTTTTTGAGCGCCTATAACCCGCATGGTTCCTATTTCACCTGTCCGTTCCATGGCGGCCATACTCAGGGTATTTGCGATCATCAGTATGGCGGCAAAGAAAATACAGTTGATAAAAATCATCAACCCGCTTCCTATAATCCCCGCATAACCTGAAACCACAGCCCATGATCTTCTCCATGGAACAGCACGCACGGATTCGTCGAGGTTTGCCTCTTTAAAGGCGAGATTAATTCGATCAGAGACGATTTCCGGACTTGCACCCTGTTTAATATTGACCTGCCCGAGGGTGAATGCTCCTTTGTCCTGATCAGCAATAATTTTTTCTTTTGCATTGGATTTAAAATTATCATCGTAATTATATGCAGAACTTTTGGATAAATCGTTTTCAGATACAATCTCTCCGGAGAACAGGTTTCCTTCATCATCAACCGTATTTAACAGCTTTTGATCTTCTTCGGGCAGGTCTGTTATCATATCTGCTGCAGTTATATATCCCAGGCACTCACGCGCCGTTTCACTGTCGATAATATTTATTGATCCTATTAATTCATTTATTTGTCTGTACTTAAAAATTCCTTTTACAGGCACCCTCACGTCTGTGGAGGTGGTGGTTCCGGTTATTCCCATTAAAACCAGGTCGTTTCTTGTCCGCAGGTTATCATATGCAGCCAGTGCCTCGCTTGTGAGATTTTCCTTTACTACCGAACCGTTCTCAGGCAATAACCATATATTATGCAAAGTAAATATCCGGTCTCTTAGAGTCGTATTAATTAAAATACCCTTTTCCCCTTTTTTAAGTGCTTCGCCTTCTATAATCTCAATATTGTCACCATACATCTCTCTGTATTTCTCAAAATCTACTCCCCAGAAATTAATAGTCTCGAGGTCATTAGATGATCCCTGTTCCATAGAGATATCCAGCATTGCAGCAGTGCCAAATAGAACAAATAGAAGGTTATGGACATCATCCCGGCTTGAAATTATTTTTTTAACCTCTTCGTATCTTTCTATGCTCGTCAGGTCCGGAAGGGAATTATTCAGGTTATCATCCTTTATTTCCGCGGACATAATCGAAATATCACCTAGCAAGCCTTTAATGATATTGAATTCCATTCCCTTTTCCATACCGACAATAGCCCCGTTACCCAGGGTCATAAAAAAGGCGCCGATAAAAATTACCATCCCCACGGCAATACTCCTCCTCTTATGGCGCAACAGGTTTCTTACCGCTATTTTATATATCAGTCGCATATCCTATGCCTCCTGATCTATGACGAGTCCGTCTCTTATTCTGACCACCCTGCTGGCATACTTTATGACATCCGGATCATGGGTGGAAAAAACAAAGGTCGTATTCTCCTTTTCATTCAGTTCTTTCATTAATTCCAGAATCGTGTTGCCGGTTTCCGAATCAAGGTTGGCCGTAGGTTCATCGGCCAGTACTATTTCGGGATTTGTCACAAGTGCCCTTGCAATTGCCACTCTCTGACGCTGACCGCCTGAAAGCTCGGATGGACGGTGTTTTATAAATTCCTTGATGCCAACTTCTTCAATCATCTTCTCGGTTCTTTTGTTTATTTCAGATCTTTTAAGGTTTTTCATAAGCAGAAGAGGGAACTCTACGTTTTCCTTGATATTCAAAACCGGGATCAGGTTAAAGGTCTGAAAGATAAAACCGATTTTATATAACCTCAGATCTGTAAGTTTTTTGTCTTTCATCCCGTTAATTTCTTCACCACCTATGGTTAAACCTCCGGATGTAGCATTATCAACACAGCCGATTATATTAAGCAGTGTTGTTTTTCCACTCCCGGATGCTCCAACGATTGAAAGAAAATCACCTTCCCGGACATTTAAATCAACTCCGCGTAACGCATGAACTGTTGTTTTTCCTAAAGAATAATCCTTTCTTACATTGCTTATCTTGATAATATCCATGGGAACCTCCATTTCGTTTTGTTGCGTATAAGTATTGCACGATCAATAAAATAGATACAAAAGGGATGAGATGAATGATAAATAGATGGGATCAGTAATATTATTTGGAGATGAATGAAATGAGGGAGATACGTTTTCTCTTACCTGAAAAACCCTCATTTTAAGGTTTTACCTTGACCGGCAATCCGGTTTTCTATATAGTTTTTTTGCATAAAAATCAGGTTCTTCACTTTATTTTTTATTTTGTGAAGAATATCAAAAAATAAGTTATTTTAATTACCAGAGGAGGATTGAATTATGGCATATATGCCGCTTGATAAAAACAGGATGTACCTTGACAGAACTAAAATGACAAAAATCTATGACCTTTCACAGCCCTGGGGTGTTGATACACCATTATGGCCTTTCCCTGGCCCTCGGCAGGACCTGGCTTTCCCCCGTGGGCAATACCTGGGACGTTTTCATAAACGTACCATGACATATACTGGAACACTCCACGCCGGTACACACATGGACGCCCCCAACCATGTTATGCATGAGGAAGAAGTAGATCGTGAGCGCAACGGATACTCGCTGGATGAGCTGCCGCTGGAATACTGCGTTGGAACAGGCGTTATCCTTGATTTGCGTCATATGAGAGATGAGTTCGAAGCAGAATGGAAATCGGGTTTTGAGCCCAATCTCTGGAAAATCATAATGCCGGAAGATGTTGATAAGGCATGCAAAAAAGACGGTCTTGAGATAAGGGAAAATGACTGGGTAGTTATCAATACCGGTTTCCATCATTACTGGAGAAAGAACAACGACAAGTACTACAATTATTATCCCGGACAGGGGCCGGAAATTGCAGAATACCTTATCCACGAAAAAAAGATAAAAGCCATATCCGGGACCTGGGGCGCAACAGATTCTCCCATGTGGCATTTCCCACTCAAAGACCAGATGCCCTGGCTCGATAAGGCCTACCGCAAGGCAACAGGCAAAGATCCTGATGTTGAATTTCCTGATTATGAACCCTGCCATCGTATGTACATGCAGGCCGGCTGTATCACAGTAGAAAACGCCGGCGGTGATATTGATGAGGTTACAGGAAAACGCATGATTATTGCTGCATTCCCGTTCCGCTGCGAAATGGCGGACGGCGGTTTTGTAAGACTGGTTGCCTGGGAAGAGGGATCTTTTTAAAAGACGGCTTATTTTATAACATCAGAATGAAAACCGGGCCTTCAGAGAGCCCGGTTTTTGTATTTTTATATTCTACTGTGTCCTGTGCCGGAAGAGCCAGGCTGCCGAGGGCAGCGCTATTGCCGCTATGATGAGAAGCGGCCACAGATTGGGCCACAACATTTTCACGTCCGCTCCTTCAAGAAAGACGCTGCGCAGAGATGTAATGATATATCGTACCGGATTGGCGAGATCCATCACCTGGAGCCAGTGCGGCATGTTCTCGACAGGGGTGGCAAGCCCCGAGAGGATGACAGCCGGCATCATGAAGACAAAGGCCCCAAGAAGCCCCTGCTGCATGGTCATTGACAGGGATGAGACCAGCAACCCGACACCCACCATGGTGATAATGAAACATAACAAAGCAATTACGAGGGCAGGCACTGTCCCGCGAAAGGGCACTCCGAACCACCATACCGCACCGGCCGAGAACAGCAGGGCATCCATGAGACCGAAGACCATGCCCGGGAGCGACTTCCCGAGGAGAATCTCTCCGGGTGTGAATGGCGCCACCAGGAGCTGATCGAATGTACCGAACTCTCGTTCCCTGGCCACTGAAAGGCTGGTAAGGATCATTACAACCACCATGCTTATTACCCCTCCAAGGGCCGATACAATGAACCACCTGCTCCGAAGATTGTCATTGAACCAGGATCTTTCCACTAAAATGATCCCGCCTTTACTCGGCCCGGCAACGCCCTTTTTAATGAGTTCCATGTTTTCATGCTTGATGATATTTCCCACATATCCCAGGGCAACCAGGGCGACATTCGGATTGCGGCCGTCGGCAATAATCTGGACTGTGGCTGAGCCGGTTGTTTTCAGGTTTCTGCTGAAGTCGCGGGGAATATGAATAACAAGCCGCGCTGATTCATCGTCGATCACTTTATCGATCTCCTGTTCGGACAGGAGGGTGCGGACCAGCTGGAAATTTTCAGAGCCAGCCACCTTTGACAGGAGCTCTCTCGATTCGATCGTCCTTGATTCGTCCAGGACAGCATAACTGACATCCTTAAGGTCAAAGGTCGCTGCGTATCCGAATACGAAAAACTGGATCAGCGGAGGACCGATTACCACAAACCGGCTTTTGGGGTCCTTCAGGACCATTGAAAATTCCTTAATCATAAGTGCCAGTATACGAAGTATGGCTCCCATTATCCCTCCAGTCTCTTGGTGATTTTTCTATAGGCCAGCGTGATGAATACAACAGCCATGAGGGCCAGCACGAGGGCATTGGGCAGCAGTACTGACCAGATGTTTCCTGCCATGAACAGGGTATGGCCGATGGTGACAAAATACCGTGCCGGCACCACATGGCTGATAATCCGGATGGGCAGCGGTGTACTCTTCAGGTCGAAGATAAGGCCCGAGAGAAATAACGCCGGAAGAAACCCTGTAATAATGGAGATCTGGGCCGCAACGAACTGAACGCGGATCGCTGATGACAAAAACAGGCCGTATCCCAGAGATGCCAGCATGAAAAGGGAGCTCAAAAGGAGAAGCACTGCAATTGATCCCCGGAACGGGACCTGAAACAGGGTGACCGCAAGGATGACTGAAAGCCCCATTCCTGTCATTCCCAGAATATAATAGGGCAGTATCTTGCCCAGCAGAAGATCGAGTCTTCTGAGAGGGGTAACAAGCAGGGCCTCCATGGTTCCCCGCTCCCATTCACGGGCAACCACCAGGGCAGTAAGGAGAATACCGGTCAATGTCATGATCAGGGTGATGAGTCCCGGGACCATGAAGTTTCTGCTTTCTCCCGACTCGTTGAACCAGATACGGCTGTCGATTTTTATCGGGAGATCTGGCGCTGCCTCACCATTTGCACGGCGCAGGGCTATCCATTTTTCAATGACTCCGTTCACATATCCCTGGATCAATCTTGCCTGATTGGAGTCCATACCGTTCAGGATCAACTGGACCGGTGCCTGACCACCTGCCAGAAAACTCGATGAGAAATTGTCCTGTATCCGGATAATGCCGTCAATGGAATTGTTGTTCAGGCGGTCCACGGCCTCTTTCATGGAATTCAGTCTGTTTACATTAAAATAGGGCGACAGTTCAAAGCGCGCCGCAAGATCCCTGGAAACCGAACCTGAATCACCATTAACAATCGCAACTGGCACGTCTGTCGCGTCAAGTGTCACCCCGTATCCGAAGATGAACAAAAGCACCATTGGAAGCACAACCGCAAGGGCGATGCTGCTCGGGTCCCTTATGATCTGAAACATCTCTTTTTTAAGGATACCCCGCATGCGCATAAAGAAAAGGGCAGCGCGATTCATCCTGTTTTCCTGCAATGGGTCATCTATCTTTGGAGTCATTAAAAACTTCTCCCCGGTTTAAACGTGTTTGCTTTCATACAGTCGTTCCCTCTGCAAGGAAGACAAAGGCGTCCTCTATTGTCGGTTCAGGATTTTCACTGGTGCGGGCAAGGGCGCGGATTTCTGCAGGAGTTCCCATGGCAAGCGTATCCCCCTGGCGCATGATGAGCATCCGGTCGCAGTATTCGGCTTCTTCCATGAAGTGAGTGGTTACAATTACAGTGACACCCTGCTGGGCAAACCCGTTGATCCTGAGCCAGAACTCCCGGCGTGCAAATGGATCTACCCCGCTGGTGGGCTCGTCCAGGAAGAGTATATCAGGCTCGTGAAGCAGGGCTGTTGCCATGGCGAGGCGCTGTTTATACCCGCCCGGAAGTGCGCCTGCAGGCTTTTCCGCCCAGTCGGCCAGGCCAAACTCGGTGAAGGCCCAGTCGATTCGGTTTTTGAGACGGCTGTTTCCAAGGCCGTAAGCCTTTCCAAAAAATTTCATGTTTTCCAGCACCGTGAGTTGAGTGTAGAGTGAAAACTGCTGTGCCATGTATCCGAGGCGGGCACGTGTCCTGGCCCTGGCGCGCCGCAGATTGTTTCCTGCCACGCGGATTTCGCCGCCGCTGGCCGGAAGTAGTCCGCAGAGCATACGAAAGGTGGTACTCTTTCCTGCGCCATTTGGGCCCAGAAGGCCGAATATTTCACCTCTGCGAACATCAAATGAAAGTTTTTTGACAGCTTCAAAATTACCGAAGAATTTCTGCAAGTCCCTGGCCTTCACTATCTCTTCCTCATCACGTGGACCGGTATTATCGATGCTGGCATCAGGAATGTCGATATGAAAAGTATTTTTTCGCGGGATCAATGTCATAAAGGCATCTTCAAAGGTAGGAACAGCGGTTTCAACACTTTTGGTGATGCCGTCGGGTAAAACTTTAAGTACTGTATCGCATCCGCCATCGTCGGTTACCACGCGGATCCTGCCTGATCGAACCGTGGCGTCCAGGATTCCGGACTTTCCCACAAGACCTGTATAAATTCTACGGGGTTTTATTCCATGCGCAGGCTCTACTATATAAACCTTTTCCCCTATTTGGCTCCGAAAGTCTTCAGGGGTTCCCTCGGCAAGAAGCTCACCTTCATGGAGTACAACAACATGATCGCACCGCTCGGCCTCGTCCAGATAGGCAGTGGAAACCAGTACCCCGATGCCGTCCTTTTCCACCAGTTCATAGACGATTTTCCACAGCTCCCGCCTGGAAACCGGATCGACTCCCACTGTGGGCTCGTCAAGAAGCAGCATGCCGGGAGACTTGATAAGTGCACATGCCAGTCCCAGTTTCTGTTTCATTCCTCCTGAAAGGTCTCCTGCCCTTCTTCGGGTATATGACTTGAGATCTGTCATTTCAAGGAGCAGGTCATAGCGTTCCTTCCTGCTTGCGCCGGGGACTCCCTGAAGGTCCGCGTACAGATCCATGTTTTCGGAAACAGTCAGGTCCTGGTACAGGCCGAATTTTTGCGGCATGTAACCCACGCGGCTCTGGATCTCTATGCTGTCGATAACCGAATCAAGCCCCAGCACTGTAACTGTGCCGCCGGTGGGTATCAGCAGACCCGAGGCTATACGGATCAATGTAGTTTTTCCGGCACCGTCTACACCCACAAGCCCGGTGATCCTGCCGGCCAGGACATCAAAGGAGACATCGCGAATGGCTGATGTAGGCATTTTATTTTTTCCGGTAAAATCCTTCCTCAGATTTTTTACCGACAGCACAACATCCGCCCTGGGCGATGGTTCTATAGGGGATTGATATGTCATCAAAGATCCGATCCGGTTATTTTTCTTTCACCATTACTGTCACCGGCATACCCAGGCGGAGTTTATCCACGGGATCCTTTACGAAGACCCGCACTTCATAGACCAGTTTTGTCCTGAGTTCTTCGGTCTGGACGGTTTTGGGAGTGAACTCGGCAGTTGGTGAAATAAATCCTATCCATCCTTCTATGGGTTCTCCGGGAAACGAATCACTGTAGACCTCTGCTTTCATGCCTGAAGAAATGCGGCCCAGATCCGGTTCTGTTACATAGACCCTGGCCCATTTAGGGTTGATGAGGGCGAGTGAGAGTACAGGCTTTGCAGGACCGGCCATTTCACCAGGTTCCATGATCCGGGTCTGGACAATGGCCGCAGCCGGTGCCTTCATGGTCATTTCGGAAAGCCTGATATTCATGAGGGAAAGGCCTGATTCCATTGCCTTTAAAGTATTTTCTGCGGCGAGGATGTCTTCCTTTCTCGGGCCTTCCAGGGCCAGGGCCAGGGCATTTTCAGATACCTTGAGATTCGCCCCGGCCACTGCCAGCCGGGATCTGGTATCGTCCAGGGCCTGATCGCTTGTTGCGCCGGTGCCGGATGTCTCCTTAATACGCTTGTAAGTATCTTCGGCATTTTTGACCTCAGCCTTTGAGGAGGCCACTTTTGCACGAGCCTGTGCAATTTCCTGTGGGCGGCTGCCTGCCTTAAGCCGGTTTACAACTTCCTGCTGCGCTGCTATCTTTGCCTTTGCCTCCTGGATCTGCGCCATGATCCGATTGGTTCTGAGCTGCGCAAGGACCTGACCTGCTTCGACCTTATCACCTTCTTCCACCATTATCGAATCGATGATCTCCTGTTCGGGGAATGCAAGGTTGGCGTCACGAATGTCAATAGTCCCGTACAGTTTCAGATTTCCATCAGTGTCGCTGATCTCATGGTTTTTCCACATTCTTACGCCAAAAATCACTATTGCGATAAGTATGACCACTGCAAGGATTCTGATAATCCGTTTTTTCATATCATTGCCTCAATCTTGTTTATAAGTCGTTAATTGAATGCTGTCCGGTCAAAGTCCGCCTTAACATGATGAAAAGAGCAAACTTATACTCTTACTACTTTCCCACGTCTCCTTTGGCTGGCATATTTTCCCATCCGCCCCCGAGAGACCTGTACAATGTAACTACTTCTGAAAGCGCCTGCTGGCGCGCCAGAAGAAGTGAATCCTGAATATTGACCAGCTGCTTTTCCGAATCGAGTACCTGAAAGAGATCCCCGAGTCCAGAGTGAAAGAGCGACTCGGAAAGCTCAACACTTTTTTTGGCTGATGACTCGGCTTCATCGAGATCCCTGACACGCTCCTGTGTTCGCACCACGCCGGATGCAGCGGTTTCCACTTCGGAAAGTGCCTGAAGAATCTTTTGGGAAAGGGCGAGTCTGGCCTGTTCGGCTCGGGAGGCATACTGCCTTATGCTGCTGTCTATGCGCCCGCCTGTAAAAAGTGGAAAATAGAGGCCCGGTCCCAGTGAATAAATAAGAGAATCCGGATCGACCATGCCGTCCAGGGTACCGCTTTGCAGATTCAGAGTGCCGGAAATGGAAAGTCTCGGATATTTATCCGCTTCGGCGGCCCCGGTTCGCTCTACGGCAGCCCGGTAGCGATTCACTGCACCCATTATATCGGGCCGCCGTGTCATTAGATCCATGGGTATGCCTATTCCTATAAGCCTGGGAACATTGGGCATGGGGCCTTCAGGTATGACTGTTTCATTAGGGCGTGCTCCAAGGATGACATTTATGCGATTTTTAGCAGCGTTTGCCGCCCTTTTTAATTCCGGAAGCTGCGCCCGGGTGCTTTGCAGCAATCGGCTGGTCTGGGCGACTTCGAGTTTTGTTCCGATACCCGATTTAAGGCGGGTTCGGGCCAGTTCAAGGGTTTTTTCCTGGAGATCGATGTTTTTAGAAACCGAATCCAGTCGTGCCTGAAAGGTACGCAGATTTATATACGCAAGTGACAGCTCCGCTGAAAGAGACACCATCATGCTTCGATAATCTGCGTAACCTGCGTCGATGTCAGCATCGGCTGCGGCCACAAGCCGTTTTGTCCTGCCCCACAGATCCAGCTCCCAGCTTGCAGCAACGCCTGTACTGAACAGGTCTGCCGAGGTCCCCGGTGGTGGTCCCTGGAAAGAGAGGGCTTCATCTCCGGCACTGGCGTACGTATAACCTGCTTTTGCGTCAGCCTGAAGCTTTGTGCCTGCTCCTGCGATTCCTCTCCTGGCATATGCCTCCGTGATTCGTTCACGGGCCTCGGCCAGGGCCAGGCTGGACTTTGATAATTTTTCCACCAGACCTGTCAGCGTGTCATCTTTGAACTGCCGCCACCAGTCTGCGGCAGGTTTTCGCTGAGTGTCCAGAATACCGCCGGTTTTTCCGGATGCCTGCCAGTGATCCGCCATTTGCGGGGAGATATCCGGAGGTTTATAATTCGTTCCGGCCATACAGCCTGACAGAAATAAAATGAAAAGGGTCGCTAGAGTATAAATTCCTAAACAATGCCTTTGTTTCAATGCCATAACGTTCCTGCAGATTCAGTTTGTTTTTTTGTCACTGAGGGATTTAAAGATCCCACGGGTGTGTTCCAGGATTATATTGCGGATCTCATTGGTTTCATCCGGAGTGTATCCTTTAATCCCCACTAACCTGACCGCCGTTTCCCGGGCCACACGGAATACCATTATCTGCCCCATGATAGCCATGGCGCGAAGCATGGCTTCACGGGTGGAGATATGCTCAGATGCCGTGGTCAGAAATGCGGCAATATTATTGATAAATGGTTTCATGATACGGGAGAAGATTATATCATATGCTGAGGAAGGGTCAATCTGTTCCCTCAGGATGATTCTGGCTATTCTTGGTGCTTCCTGCGAGCCTACCATGAAATTTATGATGGGCTCCAGCAGGGTTTCCAGGGCATTCAGGGCTGTTTTTCTGCTCAGGTTTTTTTCCGAAGCGAGAACGGACATTTCCCGAAATGTCGTGCCTGCATTTTCCTCTATCTTATCCACGATGTATGTTACAACCGCATGATAAAGGCCTTCTTTTCCGTTGAAATAATAGGGTATGGCGGCAATATTGACACCGGCCTCGCCTACGATCATCCGTGTGGTAGCCGCTTCGAATCCGTGTTTTCCAAACACGTCCACTGCTGCTTCCAACAGGCGCTGCCTGGAAATATTCCCCGGATTCGGGGATGAGGATTGTATTTGTTCAGTCATGATCCGGCTCCTTATCAAGTATGGAGCAATAATATAATCAATCGATTGAATAAGTCAAGCGATTTAATCATGGTTTTATATTTCTTTTTGGGCTCTGCAGGATACATGTTTTTGTACTGTGGTTTTTTATCAGGTCTAATAAGACCCGGATTTATATTTTGAGGCAGGTCAGTGTTATTACTTCTCATATTTTTATTACGTGTCTTTCTAATGTCTATGGTATAATAAATTAAACAATGAACAAAAAAACAGAAAATATGAAACCCGCTTAGACTGAAAGGAGGCGACCATGAAAAAGATGCGTATCATGAACTCAAAACCCTTGAATGCAGAGTCATCGGTTGAGCACCTTCGCTCCTGGATTACCCCTAACCAGGTGTTTTTCGACAGAAACCAGGGGGGCATTCCGTCACGACGAATACCAATAGACCGGTGGTCCCTGTCTATTGCAGGCGAAGTCGAATCGCCTCTGTCCCTCTCTTTTGATGATTTCGGGGACCTGCCAAAGGTCATCGTTTCCAACACACTTGAGTGTTCCGGAAACAGCCGGTCCCTTTTACCTGAGAAGGCTTCGGGCAATCCATGGACCGTGGGCGGAGTCGGCAATGCCGTATGGGGAGGCGTGTGGCTGAGAGATCTTCTTACACGTGCGGGTCTGAAACAGGAAGCCCGGCATGTCTCCTTCGAGGGCTTTGATAAGCCGCTGGGGACCTCCGGGATCAAATTCATCCGAAGTATCCCTATCGAAAAGGCAATGGGCTCTACCATACTGGCCTATGAGATGAACGGTGAACCGCTCCCGCTCAAACACGGTTACCCCATACGGGCCCTGGCCCTGGGCTGGACCGGTGCCAACTGCGTTAAATGGCTTAATCGTATTACTGTCCTGGATCGTGCATTCGAAGGCTTTTTTATGGATAATGTTTACCGTGTCTTCCAGAAAGGCGAGGTGCCTGCTACAGGCGAGGCGATAAGCAATATAAAGCTGAAATCCATCATCACAAAGCCTGAAGCCGGAGTGACGCTGAAGGCAGGACCTGTGGTGATCCTGGGTGCTGCATACGCCGGTGAAAAAAGGGTAGAAAAGATAGAAGTTTCCCTGGATAACGGCAATACATGGCAGGCCGCAGAGTTCATCGGCCCCAATGAACCCTATGCCTGGCGTCAGTGGCAGTTTCTCTGGGAGTCTTCCGCACCGGGTGAGTATACTATAATGGCGCGTGCAACTGATTCGGAAGGGAGAGAACAGCCCATGCATGCCCAATGGAACGTCCTGGGATATGGCAACAATGGCGTAGCGGAGCACGCAGTGCGCATTAATATCGCATGAAGGAGCAGTAGAAGGGGTTTTATTTAGCCAGCCCGAATGAAAAACTGGTCAAAGGAATGCCCAGCTATTCGACCTTGTATTTTGTGGGATCGGGTATGCCTGCTTCCATAAAACCTTTTTTCCTGAATATGCAACTGTCACATGAACCGCATGCATAGCCTTCGGGTGACGGATCATAGCAACTGTGGGTCATTGAGTAGTCAACGCCAAGTTTGTGTCCGCAGGAGATTATCTCAGCCTTTGTCATATAAATAAGCGGGGTATGAATAGTTAACCTGATCCTGTTTTCCACTCCTGCCTTTGTGGCAAGATTTGCCATTTTTTCAAAGGAAAGGATATATTCCGGCCGGCAGTCGGGATAACCGCTGTAGTCCACTGCATTTACGCCTATATAGATATCGCCGCATTGAAGAACTTCTGCCCAGGCAAGGGCATATGAAAGGAAGATTGTGTTTCTGGCCGGCACATATGTTACAGGAATACCGGATGCTATTTCCTGTTCAGGTCGTTCTTTTGGCACCTCGATATCGGAGGTCAATGACGATCCGCCTATTTTACGAAGATCAATATCTATTATCATATGATCTTCCACGTCAAAAAAGTCTGCGACTCTCCGGGCGGATTCAAGTTCAAATGAATGTCTCTGGCCGTAATTGAATGAAAGGCTGTATATTGAAAAACCTTCCTGTCCCGCGATTGCCATTGCGGTAGTTGAATCAATGCCTCCGCTTGATAACACCACTGCTTTTTTTGTTTTTGCCATTCCTTCGATCCTGTTAAATTTATAATGAAAATTTTATATTTTATTTGGCTGAGAAAATCAAACAGACAAAAAACGGGCGGACGCAAGGCCCGCCCATACAATATTATTCAAATCTGACAATATAATAGGATATCTTGTAGAGGCGGGCCCTGCGTCCGCCCGGTAAATGAAAAATAACAACATAATTGACTCAGTCTGATTTTCTATGTATAAAAATTGTTTCCGGTCAGGCAGATGTTTTGCTAAAATAAATCTGTTGATACCGTTTTAAATTAGTTTATACCCCGGCAGGATATTTTTTAAAGCATGTTGAAACACCGCAAATCCATGTTTTCTTACCCTTGCCGGACTGTTTTTACTAATAATCATGTTTTTAACATGAAATCAAACCATTAAGAAAGAGAGAAAATTATATGGATACTTTTTTAGAAAACGGACCTAAAAATCCTATAAAAATACAGGATAACACGTTCAGAGACGGACATCAGTCCCTCCTGGCAACCAGGATGCGAACCGAAGATATGCTCCCCATTGCCGAAAAAATGGACGAGGTAGGCTACTGGGCGATGGAAGTATGGGGTGGTGCAACATTCGATACAATGCATCGTTTTCTGGGTGAAGACCCTTTTGATCGCATTAGGACCCTTAAAAAATATATCAAAAAAACCCCCTTTTCCATGCTGCTCCGAGGGCAGAACCTTGTGGGCTACAGAAACTATGCCGATGACGTGGCAAGGCTTTTTGTCGACAAATCATGTGAAGCCGGAATGGACGTATTCAGGGTATTTGATGCCCTTAATGATTTCAGGAATTTTGAGACAGTTGTTGAAAGAATAAAGGAAAATGGAAAGCATTTTCAGGGCACCATCTGTTACAGCCTTACAGAAAGGCGCATGGGTGGTGAAGTCTTTAATATAGATTACTATCTGAAAAAGGCAAAGGAATTGCAGGATATGGGGGCCAATACTCTCTGCCTGAAAGATATGGCCGGTATAATGGCGCCCTTTGATATTGCCAAGCTTGTTACTGAGCTTAAGAAGATAATTACAATCCCGATCCATCTCCACACCCACTATACAAGCGGCATGGCTTCAATGGTATATCTTGAGGCAATAAAAGCCGGGATTGATATTATTGATACATGTCTTGCTCCTTTTGCACTCAGGACCTCTCAGCCGGCTGTTGAACCGATCGTGGCGACTCTCTATGGCACTACAAGAGATCCTGGTTTTGACCTTAATAAACTGCTGGAACTGGGTGATTATATCGAAGAGGTTGCTCCTAAATACAGGGATTACCTTGCTAAAAACAGAATGTCTGTGATTGATACAGGGGTTCTGAAACACCAGGTACCCGGCGGGATGATATCCAACCTGGTGAGTCAACTAAAGACTGCAAATGCCCTTGACAGACTCCCGGAGGTTTATAAGGAAGTTGCCGCTGCCCGTAAAGAGCTAGGGATGCCCCCTCTTGTCACGCCTACAAGCCAGATTGTCGGAACACAGGCGGTGTTGAATGTCCTGCAGGGTCGCTGGAAGATTATGAACTATGAATCCATGGATCTGGCCATGGGATATTACGGGAAGACACCGATCCCTGTTAATCCGGAGATAGTAGAGATAGCCTCTAAAAGGAATAAGAATCGCAGGCCGGATGGCCTGATTGAAGACAGGGTCGCTAATCATCTTGAGCCGGAATTAGAAAAGGCAAAAGAGAAAATAGGGGATCTGGCAAAGAATGATTTTGATCTTATAATCTATGCCCTTTATCCCACAACAGGCGAACAATACCTGAAGTGGAAATATGGTCTTGAGGAAAGGCCTGATGCAGTCAAACCCAAAACCCTTGATGACATAAGAGCAGAAGATGAGGCCATGGCTGCTGCTATTGAGCAGATATGCCGGGTCTCTTTAAAATAGAGTCATACAAAAGAGGAGAAAAGGAATGGGAAAAAAAGTTACTGTCGTAGGAGCGGGTAATGTAGGGGCAACCACTGCAATGCGCATTGCTGAAAAGGAACTGGCTGATGTGGTGCTCATAGATGTTCTTGATGGCGTTCCTGCCGGAAAGGCGCTTGACCTCACAGAAGCTGCTCCTATTGAAAAGCATGATTCAAAGGTTTCCGGTATCACGGCTGACTACAGTGCTGCAAGGAATTCTGATATCGTTATTATAACAGCAGGAATCCCGAGAAAACCGGGCATGAGCAGGGATGACCTGCTCACCACCAATATGGGTATCATGAAGGCTGTTGTTACCGAAATAACCAAAGTGGCTCCAAATTCCATCCTTATTATCGTAAGCAATCCTCTGGATGCCATGTGCCACGTTGCAAAGGATGTAAGCGGCTTCCCGAAGGAAAGAGTAATAGGTATGGCCGGAGTACTCGATTCAGCAAGATTCAGGGCTTTTATTGCGATGGAACTGGATGTCTCGGTTGAAAATACCCATGCCTTTGTCCTGGGCGGACACGGTGATACAATGGTGCCTCTGCCCAGGTACTCTACAGTAGCCGGTATTCCCATAACTGAACTCATCTCTCCTGAAAGAATCGAATCCCTTGTAGCAAGGACCAGGAACGGTGGTGCCGAAATAGTCGGTCTCCTGAAGACCGGCAGTGCCTTTTATGCCCCGGCTTCCGCAGTAGTGGAAATGGCGGAAGCCATCCTTAAGGACAAGAAGAAAATACTGCCATGCGCGGTATATCTCAATGGAGAATATGGTATAAACGATCTGTTCATAGGCGTTCCTGTCAAACTGGGTAAAAAGGGAGCGGAACAGGTAATTCGAGATTGAGCTGACCGAAGAGGAGTCGAAGGCATTGCATGCCTCGGCTGCTGCGGTTCAGGGTCTTGTGAATGATATTAAAAGGCTTGGATGATACTAATGCCACCGGAATTTATTTACGAAGATATGTTTCAACTGGGGAATGATACCACCGAGTATCGCCTTCTTACAAAGGATTATGTTTCAACCTCGAATTTAGAAGGTGATGATATTATAAGGGTCGCTCCCGAAGGCCTTACGTTTCTGGCTGAAAAGGCCTTCAGGGATGTTGCGCATCTGTTAAGAAAATCCCACCTTGAGCAGACAGCGGAAATTTTAAACGACCCCGAGGCATCGGCAAATGATAAGTACGTGGCCCTTGAGATGATAAAAAACGCTGTAATTTCTGCCGAAGGTGTCTTCCCGATGTGCCAGGATACAGGCACCGCTGTAATAATCGCTAAAAAGGGCCAGAAGGTATGGACCGGTTATTCCGATGAGGAAGCCCTTTCAAGGGGTGTTTTTAACGCCTATACGAAAAACAATCTTCGTTATTCCCAGAATGCACCTCTTTCCGTGTATGAAGAAAAAAACACGGCATGCAACCTTCCTGCCCAGATAGATATATACGCCACACAGGGAGATGCATACAAGTTCCTGTTCATAGCAAAGGGAGGCGGTTCGTCGAACAAGACATATCTGTACCAGGAGACAAAAGCGGTCTTAAATCCTGATGTCCTTGTTAATTATATGGTTGACAAGATGAAGACCCTCGGTACTGCAGCATGCCCGCCTTATCATGTTGCTTTTGTTGTCGGTGGAACGTCGCCTGAATTAAACCTTAAGACAGTAAAACTCGCTTCGGCGGGCTATCTTGATCATCTCCCACGAACCGGAAGTGCCGGCGGAAGGGCGTTCAGGGACACGGAGCTGGAGGAAAGGCTGCTTGAGCGTTCCCGAAAGATCGGGCTGGGAGCACAGTTCGGCGGAAAATATTTCTGCCTTGATGTCAGGGTCATAAGGCTTCCCAGGCATGGCGCCTCATGCCCTGTGGGGCTGGGTGTAAGCTGCTCCGCACACAGGAACATGAAGGCAAAGATCACGAAAGACGGCATCTTTCTGGAAAAGCTGGTCACGGATCCCAGTGTATATCTTCCTGAACCGACAGGAGCGGAGGATGATGCAGTTCATATTGATCTTGAAAAACCCATGGATGAAATTTGTGCGGCCCTTTCAAAGTACCCTGTTTCCACCCGCCTTTTACTGTCAGGAAATATAATTGTCGGTAGAGACATTGCGCACGCAAAATTAAAGGAAAGACTTGATAAAGGTGAGGGGCTACCACAGTACCTGAAAGATCATATTATCTATTATGCCGGACCGGCAAAAACACCCGAAGGTTTTGCATCAGGTTCATTCGGTCCCACGACCGCAGGCCGCATGGATTCCTATGTGCCGATTTTTCAGGAGCAGGGCGGATCAATGGTTATGCTTGCCAAGGGTAACCGTTCCAAAGTCGTTACAGATGCCTGTAAAAAATACGGCGGATTCTATCTCGGGTCAATAGGCGGTGTTGCGGCCAGGCTCGGAAAAGACTGCATTACCAATGTCGAGGTGCTTGAATACCCTGAGCTCGGGATGGAGGCAATCTTCATGATTACAGTGAAGGATTTCCCGGCCTTTATTATAGTTGATGACAAGGGGAATGATTTTTTCGATCAGTTTAAGTAAGGATAAATATGTCACGCGAAAATCTTGAAAAAAGGATACAGGCGCTGGAAGATGCCGAAGAGATTAAAAAACTTCATCAGCACTATATGAACCTGATGGATAATCTCGAATATGAAGAGGTGCTGGATCTTTTCACAGAGGATGCTTCTGTGGAGGTCCGCAATCTGGGAATAAAACGAGGCAAAAAGGGATTAAGGGAAATATATATAGACGTGCTTGCCAAAAACCGCGGCACCGAAAGGTTCGATGGCCACATGGCCGTGCAGCCAGATATAACTGTGAGTGGTGATACGGCAAAGGGGACCTGGCTTATCTATATGCTGTTTTCAAAACCAACGATACAGTGGGTCCAGGGAAGGAACGAGTGTGAATATAAAAAAATAAATGGTGAATGGAAGATAAGTAAACTTAAATTCACCAGGACCCTGGCGTCTGACATGTCACTCTACCCCTGATTATATGTCGCTTATCCATTGTTATCCGGTATAGAGAAATACTTACTGCCTGCTTCTTTATGGTTGGATGGTTTTAATATCTATCTGCGGTCCGCAAAACCCTGCTGTAACGCTTGTTTATCGATCTTGTTCTTAAAAGCGTCGGGCTCAGGGATAAATGATAAATATACTGTGAATCAATAAAAACAAAAGGACATTAAAGTCAAGAATCTTCAACCGCCATGATATTACAGCATCTTAAGGGTTATTTAGTTTTCTTATGGATGTCCCCCATGCCATTATCACTTAAGTGGGGGATTGGTCTGAGTGATACAGTCAATTTGTTATCAGCTGCATAAATATCTGATACCTCGAACTTTATAGTCATAAAATTACCTGAAACTTCTGTGGTTACCGGATCTATCTCCTTAAGATCAATCGGATATTCAATATCACTTAAAACTTTAAACAATCTATTTATAACAATTTCTTTATAGCTCGTATTTTCAGTCACAACTTGATTTTTAAGGTGTGGCCTTATGTAAAAAACCTTATTAACAGCATCAAATCGAAAGGATATTTCCCAATCATTAAGCATATCGACGTTTCCAAGCTCTACACTTGATATGTACTTACCAATTTCCACATTATATATGATGTCTTTTCCATAAATATGCGAAGAAAGTGAGATTCTATCTTTTTCAAGGTTGATATTTTTTATAGAGTTAATCCATAAATGATCCCGAAAAATTTTTGACCTTTTTTATCTCATAGGGAAGCAACCTGGTCAGAAACTTTGCAAGGCTCTGCGCCGGAAGAACAATAATAATATTTTCACCATCGTCTGTTTGGGCGAAAACGTTTAAACTAAACAAAAAAATAAATAACAAACTTAATAAAATCCTATACCTTCTTTTCATATCGAGACCAATCCGAATCAACCGCAACTATGATTCCTTGAAACATATTACAACTTAAAAGGAGAGAGGGTTCCTGCCATTCTCCCCGCCTATACACATTCAAAGGAGAGTATATCCTAGAAACGGTAATTCTCATAAGCAAATAATCAAACCGGAGATTAGTTCTTTCGCATCATGTAGCTTACCGCATTTTCAAGCCCATCAAGCGTGAGTTCGAACATGGGGAATATTTCCCTTATCATGCTGATGGTTCGGGTATAGGGCCACTGACCTTCCATTTTGGGATTCAGCCATATGCTGTGGGGAAAGGTTTCGGATATGAAATGGAGCCTCCTGTAGCTCGGCAGGCCTGAACGTTCCTCAATGTGAATCGATCCGTCTGTCGCCATGAGTTCATAGGGCGCCATGCTTGCATCACCTACGATGATGAACCTGGTTTCAGGATCAAGCCTTGTCAGATCATTTACCGCAAAGGGTTTTTTCATCCTGGAGGGATCTTTCCACAGGTAGTCATATATAGTGTTATGAAAAAAGAAGGTCCTGATGTCCTTGAACTGCGCCCTTGAGTAATAGAACAGTGTCTGGACGATATGGATGTATGGATCCATTGACCAGCCGCCGTTATCTATGGCAAGTATGATCTTGAGTCTGTCCTTCAGGCTCCGGTCAAATACTATCTCGATTTCGCCGGCATTCTTCATGGTCCTGTAAATACTTTCATCAATATTTATCTCATCCTTGGGACCTGCCGGGACCATATTCCTGAGTCTTTTTAATGCCTCCCCTATCTGTGACTGGGTAAGCGGCCCTTCCTGGGAATAGTCTCTGTAGCGCCTGTCCATGGCTACTTTGACAGCAGACTGATTCCTTGAAACTCCCCCGACTCTCATTCCTCCGGGATGATATCCCGAATGCCCTACAGGCGAAGTCCCGCCTGTCCCGATCCACTTGCTGCCCCCGTGATGTTCTCCGGATTGTTCCTTCAACCTCTCCATAAAATATTTGATCAACTCATCCGGAGACATTTCTTTTAATTTCGATTCATCCACTCCGAGGGCATCGGCAATTTCCCGCGGATGCCTTAGCCATTCATCCAGTAATGCCTTTGCCATGTCCGATATTATTGCCTCATCAGGGTCCTTCAATTCGGCACCTTCAAAATGATGGGCAAACACCTGGTCATACAGGTCAAAGTATCTTTCACTCTTTACAAGTATCGTACGCGCTGCAGTGTAGAAATCGTTGAGCGAGTTTATCAGTCC
This sequence comes from uncultured delta proteobacterium, assembly GCA_963815145.1. GTDB lineage: Bacteria > Desulfobacterota > DSM-4660 > Desulfatiglandales > HGW-15 > JAAZBV01. The sequence continues at coordinate 317,310 of CAWFFS010000027.1, read as the reverse complement.
GATACTGAGCGCCTTTTGAAGCCTGAGAAAGGAAGTGGGCGAAACAGGGATTCCTGCTTTTTTTAGTGTATAGAAAAAGGTGGTGAACACTGGGGGTTATTCTATCCTCATATATATTATTCGAGATAAGTCTCGGAATATTATCATTTAATGCTTCGATGAACTGGCGCAAGGCTCAGGGTGCATCCGCCGTCGCTAGAAGCTATGGCGGGACAGGGGGGCGCAAGGTTTGAAAAACTGTCTTTAGCCCTGTGCCATGAGCCCTACGCCTTGAGCCTTGTCTTATTTCCTGTACCTTTCTGTAACATTCCTCGCCATTGCGTAATCAGGGCTTTTTTTGAACAAAATGCCAAGATAAGGCGTCTGGCCTTTAGCAAGATCTTTGATCCTGAAGTCAGGATCGGAACGAAGCGCCCTTAACCAGTTAATAAGTTCCCTTGTTGCGGGTTTTTTTTCAATGCCGTTTATATCTCTCAGACGATAGAATGAAGTAACTGCATTTTCCAGCAGGTCCTTTTCAATATCCGGAAAGTGTACTTCAATAATCTTTTCCATCATGTCAGGTTCGGGAAAGGCTATGTGATGGAAATTACATCTTCCCAGGAACGGGTCGGAAAGGTCTTTTTTCGCATTTGATGTAATAATTATTACCGGGCGGTTTTTGGCCCTGACTGTCTTGTCGATTTCCATGATATCAAATTCCATCTGATCCAGGACATCCAGCATATCATCCTGGAAATCAGTATCAGCCTTGTCTATCTCGTCTATAAGCAATACAACCTTTTTGTCCGCTGTAAACGCCTGACCGATTTTGCCCATCTTTATATATTCTTCTATATTGCTTACATCCCTTTTTGAATCGCCGAACCTGCTGTCATTCAGGCGGGTAAGGGTGTCATACTGGTAAAGGGCGTCCACCAGCTTCATGCTCGATTTTACATTGAGCACAATAAGATCCATATTGAGCGTATCTGATATGGCATGGGCCAGCATTGTTTTTCCGGTCCCCGGTTCGCCTTTAAGCAAAAGCGGCATTTCAAGGGCCATTGTAATATTTACAATCTTAGCCAGTTCATCATCCAGCACATACTCTGTTGCGCCTGTAAACCGGTTTATGGTGTTATCATCATACATTCCGTACTCCTTTATTGAATTCACTCTTTTTTTCGAAGGAGAGTACCTTGCTTTCTTCGTATTTTTAAAAATGTTAAACATGACAATAGCGCGTATATATATAGATACACATAATAAATGTCAAATTGGGGTAATATTTACATTATATGGATTTGACAGGTATGCTGTCAGATTTTAAAAAAAGATGTAATTAAAGTCAGTTAGCGGTACGTTTATCTTCATCTCCGGATTTCTTCAGATTAGGGAAGTATTTTTTCACGCACTCAGGGCAGATACCATGACTGAATTCGGCTTCAGTATGTTTTGATACATAATCTTCCACCTGATTCCAGTATCCCTTGTCATCCCGTATCTGTTTGCAATATGAGCATATGGGGACTATCCCCGTGAGTGTATCAATTTTTTCCTGGTACGCATTTATCAGCAGAATCACCAGAATTAATATAATCGCTGTTATCCCGGTGCAAATGGAAAGGTTTATAAGGAGTGTTCTAAATATCGATTTAAGTGCTTTCCCCTCTGCCTGCTCAACAATAAGTGTCCAGCCGAATTCTTTTATTTTTCTTGCGTTTGTAAGGATGAGTTCTTTATCTTTTTTATATGAAAAAGAAATCTGGTTCGATTTTTCTATTTTTTCTTTATACTCTTTAAGAGATGGATCATTGTAAATATTCAGATAGGTTTTGGGAAAATTCATGGTTGCGAGTTTGATATTACCTTTTTCATCAACAAAATAGATTTTCCTGTTATATTTTTTCTGGTATTTTTCAATAAGACTTTTTACCGCACTCTCAGTAAGCCCTACGCCGGTCGCACCAATATACCTGCCGTTGTAATCGTATACACGGTAATTTACAAATATTGTCATTTCGTCCCTGTTAGCCATATCAGGGTCGATATTTATCTCATAGTCATTCTTCATTTGTCTTACTCTGAAATACCATTTATCCCGCTCTTCCTTTGGTGAAACCTTCTTGAGTATTCCGCCCGCGTAATAATAATTCCTGTTGATATCAGAAACAAAAAAGCTTGTTACTGTCCCATATTTTTCTTTTATTTCTTTCAAATATTTAGCTATTGGGCCTTTATCCTTTTCCCCCTGAATAACCCAGTCCCTTAAAAAGGTGTCGGAAGCCATCAGAGACGAAATAAATATGGGCCTTATTAAATCTCTTTGGATTTCGGAATAGATATTGTCGCTGGTCAGGGGAAGCAGATTCTCCGATATCTCTAAACGGAGTGATTTTCTTGAAGCATAGTAGCTTGCAAAACTGGTGGCTAAAAAACCTGCTAACAGGATTGCACCTATAAGTGGTATAAGTTTTTTATCTTTTTTTTTCATCGTTAGATAGCTCGTTTTTTTGAATATGTTCAAGCACCGTTTCAGCACGTTTCTTGATATTTGTGTTTTTATCTTCGGAGAAAACAGGTACTAAGATCACTTCAAATCCAAGGTTCCTGTAGACTCTTATCAATTCCCGGTGAACCGCCTTAACCTGTTCTTCGCTGTCTTTTCTCTGTCTGTCTGTTTTATAACTTCTGAGCAGTTCGAAGCAAAATACTTCTTTCTCATAAACTGCTTTATCTATGTCTAGGTAAATTTTTTTATCCAGTTCGATACCTGCGACTGCCGCATAGGCCAGGTTGTCTATTATTGACCTGTCAAGAATCACGATGCCGCCGGAAAGCTGTTTTTCCCTCTCTATTTGTCTCTCGTGGCAGCGGCGGCAGAATATGCTCTGATCTTCCCATGGATACAGATGGCTGTATGAAGGGTCCAGCTTTTTCTTTTCCTGATCTTCCCGGATAATCAGTCTTGCGGTCTCGTGCAGGACCTGTATGCCCTGTGTTTCAATCAGCCTCAAAACACTTGATTTTCCGGAATGTGGCCCGCCGGTAATAATATATTTCTTCATTTTTTAGGCAAATTCAGATTTTGACATATTAGTATTCATTTATTAAAAATAATTGGTCTTATTATTATATTTTTACTCATATTACAATCCGGAGGTTCAAAAATGGTATCCGAAACGAGAAAAAATATAACGCTTATAGGCATGCCTGGTGCAGGAAAGAGCACAACCGGGGTCATCCTGGCAAAACTTTTTTCCTTCGGCTTTATGGATACGGACCTGTTGATCCAGGTAAACCGGAAAAGATCTTTACAGGATATAGTAAATAAAGAAGGGCCTCTGTATCTGAGAAAGGTTGAAGAAGAGGAAATATTAAAAATAACCCCTGAAAAATGTGTCATCGCGACGGGAGGAAGTGCAGTATACAGTGACAGTGCTATGGTCCATCTGAGTTCAATATCCACGATAGTCTTTCTGAAAGCTGATTTTGATGTGATAGAAAAAAGAATCCGCAACTTTGACAGGAGAGGGATTGCAAAGGCCAAAGACCAGTCATTCAGAGACCTGTTCATGGAGCGCCAGCCTCTTTATGAAAAGCATGCGCATATTGAAGTCGATTGCACCGGCATTTCCCAGGAAGAGGCTGCTGAGGCGGTTATCGAAAGATTAAAAAATCAGGGTGTTCATTTTATTTAATAGTATCAATGTTTTTTACTTTCCTCTTCAAACCCACGAATCCTCCTGTCCCGCCATAACCCTGGTGACGACGGATGAACTCTGATTATTACTATTTGATTTTTCAACGTATTCATGTAATATCCGGCCAAAAGATACTAGAAAAATTTTGAAATACAAGGAGTGACATAAATAATGACAATACCAAAATTCGATCCCTCGGAAATGGAAATAGCAGGCTCGAATTCCTGCCACCCCCTTTTCTCCTGAGATGAAAGTATTTAATTACCCGGTATCTTCCAGAGAAGCATATGCAGCCATGACAAAAAGAAGGCCTGTCTGGCAGGTAACAGGGCTTGATAACCGCATCTTCACCCCCAGGATTCTGCCCGATAACTGCGCCCGTGCCTTTGTACTGGAAGCCCGGCCCTTTGATATGGCCAGGGAAGGCGGCGGAAAAGACATCTTTGGAATCGACTGGGAGTTTATTCCTGTTGCCGGCGGTTCAATGGTCCGCCCGGGAAAGCCGTTTATGGACGATGCAAACGAGTGGTATGACAAGCTTGTCTGGCCGGATATTGCGAACTGGGACTGGGAAGGGAGCGCCAGGGCCAATAATGGCACTTACCTGACAGAAGAGAATTTTAATATAGCCTGGTTCCAGACCGGCTGGTATGAGAGGCTCGTATCCTTCATGGATTTTGAAGGTGCCATTATGGCGATGATAGATGAAGACCAGAAAGGTGCGGTCAAGGAGCTTTTTGATAAACTTTCCGATCTTTATATCGGTATTTTTGAAAAGTATCTCATCCATTATGAACACATTGACGGCTTCTATATACATGATGACTGGGGTTCACAGAAGGAGACATTCTTCTCTCCTGCGACTGCCGAAGAATTGATTGTACCTGCGATGAAAAAGGTCACGGACTTTATACATTCCAGGGGCAAATTTGCGGAGCTCCACAGTTGCGGCCAGTTGATGAAGCAGGTCCCCAACATGATAGCCGCTGGCTGGGATGCGTGGGGTGGTCAGGAAATGAATGACACCCAGAAGATATACGAGCTCTATGGTGATAGAATATTGATTGGCGTTATTCCCGATATGTTTGATTTAGAAAACACATCCGAAGAGGAACAGAGGCGCAGGGCCAGAGAATATGCAGATAAATTCTGCAGGCCGGAGAAACCTTCATATTTTAATTTCATGGGTTCAAAATTAATGACCCCTGCATTCAGGGAAGAGCTTTACAGACAATCCCGTATAAACTACAGCGGGTAAGATGAATTTTTTCTCTACCCCATACGAGGTATGGTGTTGTATAATACATATATTTTTTAATGAATTTTGTTCAAAGGATTTAGAGGTCTGCTGAAAAAGCAGGTTTTATCAACCTTTATAGATGGAGGTTTTATGTCTAAGTCAAAAGACACCCAGAAAGAGGTCAAGAAGAAGTCTGAAAAATCATTAAAGGAAAAAAGGAAAGAAAAGAAAGATAAAAAAGCCCAGAAAAAAGCAGGTGATAATTATTAAAAATATATCAATTCTAGATCTAAAGACCCTGAACGTATTTAAGGTAAATTAAATACATCACTCAATAAATTTATTAAAAGGGATGCAGTGTATATCAAAAAGCGGCATCCCTTTTTTCATATTCACTCATGAACAGAATATTGAACCTTATTTTTTACTCTTCATTTCTAAAAGAAAATAACAACTACTATAATACAAATCCTTGTTTTTTTAAAACAGGTCTGCTAGAAAAATGCTCTATTTTGCGTTTTACAAATTTTATAATCAGGAGAATGAAAATGAAACTTCACAGGCTTATATTTTTATCTTTACTAATCTGTTTTGTTTTTCCGCTAATGGCAAATGCGGATCAGCTTGAGGATGCCAAGACAGCAGTTAAAAATGAAGATTTCAAGAAGGCATACGAATTACTTCAACCTTTAGCTGACCAGAATAATCTGGAAGCTAAGAGCATGCTGGGAGCTATGTACGTCAATGGACAGGGGGTAGAAAAGGATTTTACCAAAGGTCTGGCATTGATAATGAAAGCTGCTGTAAAGGGTAATAAGGACGCCAGGTTAAAGGCGTTTATGCTGAATATGGAGCTTGGCAAGCAGGGCGATGCGACGGCAATGTATAATGTGGGATACATGTGCCTCAACGATTGGGCCGGAAAACATGATAACGATACCTGCCTGCGCTGGTTTGATTCTTCCGCGAAGCTGGGTCATGAAAAATCAGTAAGGATACTTGCAAAGATATATTCGGACGGTATGTTCGGTGTTGCTCCTGATAAAGAGAAGGCAGTCTACTGGGAAAACCTGAAGAAAGCCTATGCCAAGGGTATTGATGGCAAATGGGAAGGGTCGACTTCCATGGGACCGGGCGGGCGGCCTATGAAACTTTCCTACAACTTCAAGGCAGACGGTGATAACCTTACAGGAACATACGTAGGATTTGGCGATAAAGAAATAGAGATAAAAGATGGAAAAATTGACGGAAATAAGATTTCCTTCAATATTAAATTGAATTTCAATGGAAATGTAAGCCATGTCAGTTACACCGGCCTTTTTCTAGGAGATACATTGAAACTTTCTTATGTATCCGATGCGGGGCCCAGAAATGCTACGCCTGTGCCGGTATCATTCGATGCCAAACGAGTTTTGTAAGCATATGAAGTGAATGGTATCCAGCGTAAAGTGAAACCACATTTTAATGCGTTCAGGAAAAAGACTTAACAGACTGTAATAACCCAGCCTGCCCTCGATAAACCGGGGGCAGGCTGGTATAACCTATCTACCAGGATAAACATTGACAAGCTCTCCGGGCATTCGTCCTGATACAGGGTTTTTATAATGAAAAGCAGGTACTATAATCTTGGAGATTAGGTGCTGCACACCAAATTTCCATTCTCCCTTTTCCCATACCGCAGTATTCTCATATATGCCGCCTGTCCATGAGCCAGTTGATCCGTCAGCGCTTCCTCGGAACTGGAACAGCCTCAGTCTCGCGTTCGCCTTTTTACAGTCATCCGATATATAAATTACCGGCTGGATAAGCTGATGAATGGTGAAAAAGCCGGGCGGTCTGCCTCCGGCCGGTCCGCGCAGCTTGAGTATCTTTCTGATGCATTCTCTTCCCACATACACTCCCACGCCGGTGATTTCCTTTGATCCCTTCTTTGAAAAGATATCAGCCACGGAGTCCCAGTCCGATTCATCAATATAATATCCATAGGCGCTGTTCAGATTCTCAACCGCATCCACTGCAATTTCCGCGTCCAGTTCATGCTCCAGCTCCGGCGGCATTACAGAAGGTTTTGACAAAACAACCGAAGGCGTAATTTCCGAATATACGATTCTCAACTGTTTCATACTGCTTATCGATATGACGTTGCCTTCAGGATAGTTAAACACTTTTCCGGTGACAGGGTTGCGAAAGCCAAGTCGCAGATAATATATGTCAGGATAGATTTTATAGATGCTCGAAGGAGCATGGTCAGGTGAAAACTCTCTGTCGTAGGAAGGGGCAGGTCTGGCATTCATTGCCCGGCCTTCGTTGTAGTTGCTTATCATTTGGGGATAATACCTGACGGCCTTGATTTTCCAGACGTTCTTTTCTTTTACAAAATCGTTTACATATGTTCCTGTTTCCCACTGCGAATATTCACCATTGATTCCCAGCATGCACAACTGGCGCGTGCGAGCCCGCGCGCTCATCCCGTCCGGTGATTCTGTAACCACTGTTTCAAAATTTATATGATCAAAGAGCTCTCCATGTCGGAGTGGGATGGGGCCGTAAAAAAACTCCAGGGCCTTCTTTATACTTCGCTTTCCCTTAAAAACTCCCCGCTGTCCTGTCTCGAAGGTGCAACTGTCTGTGAAGAGGTCGATGATGTCGTCCCACATTTTGCGATCGAAGTAATAACCATAGATGTGCTGAAGGTTGCGAACCATGGTTTCGTCTTTCATTTTACTGATACGATCTTTAAGATTCACTATGCACTCGTTTGCTGCAATTGATGACGATTTGGGAGACAGGGCCTTTACAGCGGAGGCGGGGATTGTCACTCCTGCATGACCGGCCTTAAAATGATATGGGATGTTCCAGCGGGGAGGGGCCTTAAAACCATGATCATCGTAATTCCCATGATACTGTTCAATATAGTTCAGCCTGCTGATCTTCCAGACACCATCTTCAAACACATATTCATTCTCATATACACCGCCGCGCCAGGTTGCTGAAACATTGTATTCACCCAGCATTGCCATTTCATGCCACGTTCCTTTTGCGGTTTTCCATCCGGGCCAAGGGTTATGACTGGCTGCATCATAAGATGGACATTGAGTCTGCCATAGGAAATGCCGTTGGTCCTTCGCCCGGCTTCTGCCATTAAATGATTGCGAATGGCCTCCTTCCCCTTCAATGTGACTCCCTGAAACCGGCCTGCCGCATCATCCGAAAACAGATCCGAAAGGTCGTTCCACAACCCCATCTCAAGGCAATAACCGTATGTATACTGAAGATGCTTTACAGCCCTGATACCTTCCTGCGCTGTGACCGATCCTTCAAGGCGGATAAAGCGGTCCATGAATCTGCCATGGGAAAATTCGGCTTTCTTGTATAATAAGCCAGCGACAAACAGCATGCAGAGGGCCGGAACAATAAAGGTCCTGCCATAGAGAATAAACCTCTGGGGTGAGATGTGGCGCACTGGTAGTTCTCCTTGATTATGTCAAAAATAGCACATATCAGAAGATTCAGGCAATAGATAAAAAGTATCCGGAAGCGAGGGCCAGCTCAGCCTTAATAAAACTTCAGAACTATTCCCGGACAGCTTCCTGGTAGGGTTTTCCTTCAACAGGCGAGGCCGGGAAATAATCCGGTCCTACGGCATTCCTGGCCTTTCCGGATGTGAGCAGGTTTGACAAAATTAATACCCAGCCATCCGGCATCCAGCCATTTAAAAACAGCACATTTCACCTGTTTGGGATTCGTGCCCAGTTCATAATAAATCGTTATTGAGGCCGAGCCGTACATATAGGTATCAGCCCAGCCTGTTCCCGGAAGTGTCGTGCCTGCTTCACCCGAATAGATATAATTCCAATCCTCGTCATTACCGAGTATAAGACCTTTCCTGCCCACATCGGATATTCCTTTTTGATTCGAAACAGATATCAGGGCAGGTCGTCCTTTATGTTTCATCGATGTTTTTTTATTATTCTCTATAGTAATCAATGTCCCATTCAGATACTTATATGCAGTATGTTTTTAGAGGCGGAAAACCATTAAATTCAATGGAACTGTAGGTGCTGGTATAGGCACCAGTGGATAACCAGTAGAGCCTGTCACTGATGGCCAGATTTAACGGCAGCGGGTATTTATAATCTTCATATAAGATATCCATACTGTCACAGGTTGGCCCCGCAATGATCACTTCTTCCAGCTCCCCTTTTCTTCCTGAATATATCGGATATTTGATGGCTTCATCCAGTGTTTCGATCAGGCCCGAGAATTTCCCAACATCAGTATATATCCAGCGGTTTAGCGCTGTCCGGGATTTTCTTGAAATCAATACAATCTCGCTGACCAGGACTCCTGCACTTGCTACAAGTGACCGGCCCGGTTCAAGTATGATTTCCGGTAAGGTCTCACCAAAACTTTCTGTGAGGAAACGTGTGATTTCCTGTGCATAGAGGTCAAGTTCATTGGTTTTTGTAATATAATTGGCGGGAAATCCACCTCCCAGATTAATCATTTTAAGCTCGATACCATCTTCTTCCATGAGCCTTTCATAAATGACCTTTACTTTTCCGATTGCAGCATCCCATGCTCCGATATCACGCTGCTGGGAGCCCACATGAAAAGAGACCCCATAGGGAATCAGCCCCAGGTCCTTAGCCAGGATAATCAGGTCCATGGCCATATCAGACTGGCAGCCGAATTTTCTGGACAATGGCCAGTCCGCTGTAAATGTACCTTCGGTCAATATCCGGACATAAACCCTGGAACCCGGGGCGGCTTTGGCAATGCTCCTGATATCAGCTTCCGAATCCGTGGCATACATCCGGACACCTTTTTCATAAAAATACCGGACGTCTTTGCTTTTTTTAATAGTGTTGCCAAAGCATATCCTGTCCGGGCCGATGCCTAGAGACAGGACACGGTCCAGTTCATAAACGGAGGCAATATCGAAATTTATGTTTTTATCCTTCAGCATGGTAAGTATTTCAATAGCCGGGTTTGCCTTTACTGCATAATATATTTTTGAATATGGAAACAGGTTTTCCAGCTCTTCCAGCTTGCGTAAAACTGTTTCTGTATCAATAACCAGAAAAGGGGTTTCCTTGTTTTTGGAAAAGGCCATAATTTTCTCAAATATTTGAGGATCTATGTATTCTTCAAGTTGTATGGGCATTTTATCTACTCCCTGTCTATTCTTAATAAATCGGACAAACATCCTTTTTGATTGACCCGGAATAAATATTCTAAGCCAATTAAAAAAATTATAAAACTTATTTTTAAAAGCGATGCAATATAGGGAAAATGAGATTGCAGATCAAGAAAAAACATTAAAATTTCTTGTGTTTTATTGGAAGTTATTAAAAGGCCCCCGGTTTTCAGGAAGGCGGATTTCTGGGGTATACCCTGCCGTCTCTTAGTTCGATATAACCTACTGTCGCCATTTCGCCGAGCATCAGGGATACATTCAGGGGATAGATGGGAGGGTATATCTCTTCACGTTCAAATCGGGTGAACCGGTTCAGGATTCCTTCGATTGTCATACCGGGTCTGTCCCTGATCTTCTCCAGTATACTCATCTCCCTGTTGTAATGGGTCAGCATATCACCGCCATCCGCCAGTTCAATGGGTTTACAATCAAAACATGCCCCGGTCCTTGTATCCTCGCATATAAAACTCCTTGGTCGCCTGATAAGGGTTTCAGGCAGTTCAGCCGGGATAGCAGCCACATGCCTGGGATCTGCCCCACTGGGGGCTTCCTTCAGGGGGCGGAAGCCGATACCGTCATATTTTTTCATATCCGGATCCCTTGCGCTGAGGCCGGTATAGAGATACAGAAAACGGGTTTCGTCACCATACCCGTAAAAAACCGTGTCCCATATTACACCCACCATGCTCTTCAATAACCCGTTGCATATACGGCCCTCGAATTTCTCGCCGTTGTAGGTGAAGGAATCTCCGATATGATAGTCAAAGTGGCATGGAAACCTTTCAGGGTCACCGGTAAAAGATACAAGTGTGCATTTTACTTTAAAAGGCATTTGTCTCCTCCGTGTATAATGACATTGACAGATCTTCCAGTCCCAGCGCGGATAAGGTCGCGTCTCCGGGCTGCCCCGTGTTTTCGCCCCATCCCCTTAAGGAGTAGTATTCCCTCAGCATTCCTTTAAATCTGTCCCGATCCAGGATATTGCCGGTCATATCTACTGGCTCGTCACCCGGACCCGGTACAATCACAGGCCTCTTTGACTTAAGGGGTGTCGTGAAGTTGACCTCGGGAGGAAAATCATCCCCCGGTACATTTCGCCCCTCCCTCAGCTGGATGGCCCGCTGAAGGTTTGCGATCCGCTCGACGCATATTGCGATTTCCTTTTTATCGACCCCTGTTACTGCCGTGAAATATTTTGCCTCCAGATCGGGGTCTCCGACGCCGTCCGGCTTGCTGAAGGTGTAGGTCAGGGGAAAAGCGAAATCGCACAGGCCGAGGCTGTCCTCCATATAGTTGCGGTTTTGAATCTTTACTGCCGCGAGGGCCTTGCCGTCATAGGTGGAAAAATCTCCTGCCTCGGCGCTGCCCCAGAATTTCCGCGCGATTTCCCGGAATGCCACGGATGTGACAGGATTGCCCTCCGGTTTGAACCTGTTGAACATCCAGGCTGTCCTGGCAAAACCTGCATGGACAAGCGGCCGGTTCATGCGGGGTTCCATCGGATCGAGGAGGGCATGGACAATCGCCGACCGGGGCATGATTATATCCACCTCGCCCACCGGTTGGACATTTGGATCGAGCATGGTGCGCGCCTCTTCCGGAAACTTTTCTACGGCCCTTACCAGCCCTTCTGCAAGGATATCACCGATGCCCTCACGCATGGCAATGATTTTAAGGAGTCTTTCAAGGAATTCCCGGCTTCCTGTCTTTGACAGTGGAAGGCCTGTCCCTTCCTCGGTCAGTACCCCCTTTCGATGGCACATATAAAGCCAGTTGATTATATTGCGCAGTTCAAAGGTGCATATACCGTAGTCATTGGCAAAATCAGGCGCATCAAAAAAGGTATCCACTGGCTCGGTCTCCCGGTTGTATATCCATGGCAGGTAATATTCCATTGCCTGACAGCGCCGGGTTGCCGTAAGATCCTGGCGCTCTCCATAGCGGTACTGATTCCTGATGCAGTCCAGGCCGCACTGATAACAGCCACCCTTGCCAATGCGCTCCAGGAGATGGCCGTGACGGCTCATTGTTACATCCGGCGGAATACTCAGGTCGAGGCCCCTGCTCAGTCTGACAGTGACCCGGTTAAGTTCGCTGAGCCCTTCGGGATCGGCAACATCAGGCCTGCCTCTCCCCCTCACCACTATAGCCATGAGGTTTTTTGAGGCCATGACGGCCCCGAAGCCTGCCGTGGAAGTTGACTGGTGGGATCCGAAGATTATCGCGGATCGTACACGGTTTTTTCCTGCTGTACCCGTGGTTAAAAAACGTGCCTTCCTGCCGCACTTTGATCTGATCGCCTCTGCTGCACCGAGGGCGCCATGATGCAAAAGAAAAGTACCATCGCAAAGTTCGACATGATCGTTATCTATCCATAAATATTGCGGGCGGGATGCATTTCCGGAAATAACTATACCGTCCCAGCCTGCTTTTTTCAGTTCCGCTGGAAATAGGCCTCCGAGATTTCCATAACAGTATTGTTCCGGGTATGTCATTGGGGATTTTGCGGCTAATGACATGCGTGTTGCGCCCTGGGCACCGGTGGCGACCAGAGGCCCGGTCATGAGGATAAGATGATTTTCGGGGTCAAATGCGCCTGTTTGAGGCATCACCCTTTCCCAGTATATTCTCGATGCTATTCCCCTGCCGCCCAGATATTTATCGCTGTATTTCCGTGTTTCAATCCGGCGGATTTGTGTCGTGCTCAGGTCCACATCAAGAATCTTGCCTGTCCAGCCGTACATTATCGACTCCTTATTGTTGACAGATAAAAATATTCTCACCTCCGTTGGTATTTGACCTGAACTTTAAGTTAAGAAATTGTGTTTGCATGGCGAACCAAGTTTCCGGCACTGCCCTTTTCACGAAAATATATCCGAACCTCGCCCTGCCATGGTTTTGATTTTTAAGGATTATAACCTTATCATTTTGATAACGTAAATACAAAATCCTTAAAAATCCAAAACCGCACACCTGGTACAAACTTATATGCGTATATATTTTCGTAAAAAGGGCATCACCTCCACCTGAGGCAGAAATCAGCCCGGAGAATTGCATAATTATTCTTCCAGACTATTATGTACCCCGCAGCAGGCAAAGGACATTGTTTTTCAGGATGGGATCGTTTGATAACCGGCAACAAGGTCCGCAGTGTTTTAATTTTTAAGGATCAATTGCACAGAAATAATGCGCACCTCTGATATCTGTCTGATCCTTAAAAATAAAACACATGTACAAAAGCTGTTCGATCCTATCCTGAAAAATGATGCCTTCGCCGTGTAAGCGCCCATGAACGTTGCATATATCTTCCTGCCACAGTAGTCAGTGCAATATTTATCCGGAAATTACTGATTATCAAAGTTTTTTAGGTATTCCTTTACTGACCGTGTCATTTCTATTGAAAAATCCAGGACCTTATTCATTACGGTGCTCCGGTAGTGTTTATTTTATCTCCAAGCATCTCCCTGAGAAACCGTCCTGTATGACTGCCCTCGAACTTTGCCACATCCTCCGGTGTTCCCTGGGCTACTATATTACCTCCTTCGTCGCCACCTTCAGGACCCAGGTCTATTATCCAGTCTGCTGTTTTTATTACATCAAGGTTATGTTCTATAACGATAATCGTATTCCCTGCGTCTGTAAGTCTGTGAAGTACGTCCAGCAGTTTCTGGATGTCGGCGAAGTGAAGTCCTGTTGTGGGCTCATCAAGTATATAAACGGTATCACCCGTAGCTACCCTGGCCAACTCCTTGGCCAGCTTTATCCTCTGGGCCTCACCTCCGGATAAGGTCAGGGCGCTCTGGCCGAGTTTGACGTACCCTAACCCCACGTCAGAAAGGGTCTGGATTATCTTTTTTATCTTCGGAATGTTTTCAAAAAACTTCAATGCTTCATCAACATCCATGTCCAGAATATCCGAGATATTTTTCCCCTTGTAGTGTACCTGCAGGTCTCCTTGTTAAAACGTGTGCCCTTGCATACATTGCATGTTACCCACACATCTGCAAGAAAATGCATCTCCACCCTCTTTTTACCGTGCCCCTGGCAGGACTCGCACCGCCCGCCCTTTACATTGAAGCTGAAACGACCGGGCTTATAACCCCTTGCCCTTGAATCGGGGAGCTGTGCGAAAAGGTCTCTTATATGCCCCATGAGCTGTACATAGGTCGCCGGGTTTGAACGGGGTGTTCGTCCTATTGGCGATTGTGTAATATTGATGATTTTATTTATGTTATTTAACCCGTTGATCCGTTTGTGTTTACCAGGTTTACTGTCAGAGTTGTGTAATGCCTTTGCCAGGGCAGGATAGAGCGTCTGGGCGACAAGGGATGACTTCCCGCTCCCGGAGACACCTGTAACACACGTGAAAAGCCCGAGGGGAAAACTCGCCTTGAGTTTTTTAAGATTGTTCTGTTCAGCATCGACAACAGTTATCCATTTGCCGTTTGACGGCCGCCTTTTACCATTTGGTGAAGATACCTTAAGTGTGCCGTCCAGGTATTTACCCGTCAGTGATTTTTTATTTTTTATGATTTTCTTTAATGGACCTTCCGCAACCACCCATCCGCCGTTAACGCCCGCTCCTGGACCAAGATCGACAATCCAGTCGGCTGTTGTCATTGTCTCTTCATCATGCTCGACAACAATAACCGTGTTTCCAAGATCCCTGAGGCGTACGAGTGTATCCAGAAGTCTGCGATTGTCACGCTGGTGAAGGCCTATGGACGGTTCATCCAGCACATAAAGCACTCCCGAAAGCCCGCACCCGATCTGGCTGGCCAGCCGGATACGCTGGCCTTCTCCCCCGGACAGGGTTGATGCGGGGCGGTCAAGGGTAAGATAATGCAGGCCAACATTCAGTAAAAACTGGAGCCGTTCACCGATCTCCTTCAACACCTCCTCCGAAATCTCCTTTTCTTCCTGAGACATTTCAGGGAGAAGATGTCCTATCCACGCGTATGATTCACCAATGGACATCTCGGTTACTTCAATAATACTTTTGTTTCCCACTGTAACAGCGCTGCTCTCCGGCCTGAGTCTCCTGCCATTGCATGTAGCGCATGGTTGTGTACTCATAAATGACGCATACCACTTGCGGGTGAATTCGGATCTGGTCTGATGATACCTTCTGCGGATGGAATTTACCTCTCCTTCGTGCAATCCTTTATATTCTCCGCTGCTCCTGGTGTTGTCCCATTTCCACACTACTTTGGCTCCTCCAAAGAGAATGGCATCCTGGCATTTTTTAGAGAGGTCTTTCCATTTTGTATCAAGGTTATGTCCGTACTGCTCCACAATCTGTTTTGCTATCTTATACCTTCCGCCACCTGTTTTTTTTGCAATCTCTCCCCATGTTCGAACCGCTCCCTGGTTGATTGTTTTATCAGGATCATAGAAAAGTTCGGGATCAACCTCGAGCCTTGTTCCGAGACCGTTGCATTCGGGGCACATGCCGATCGGTGAATTAAAACTGAACATGGCCGGTGTCAACCGGGAAAACTCATCCCGCAATCCACGCATGAGTTAAGTTCGGATAAAAGCCACTCGTTTCCATCATCCTTGTCCACCAAAACAAGCCCGTCACCGGCCTTTAACGCGGTTTCAACTGAATCAGTAAGCCTTGTGGTAAATGAACCTTTTGGTTCTTCTTCACCAGGTACAACCAGTCTGTCAACAACCAGTTCAATATTATGCTTTTTCTTTTTATCCAGGGTTATCTCTTCATCAAGCGATTTTACTTCCCCGTTTACACGCACGCGGGTAAATCCTTCGGAACGTGCGTTGATAAATGTATCTTTGAATGTACCCTTTCGGTTGCGGGCAAGCGGTGCCAGAATCTGTAAACGTGTCCTTGGAGGAAGTGCTGCCACCTGTTCCACTATTTCCTGGGCTGACTGTGCCTGGACCCTTTTACCGCATTTCGGGCAATGAGGTATCCCTATCCCTGAATAGAGTACACGAAGATAGTCATAGATTTCGGTTACAGTAGCCACTGTTGACCTGGGATTTTTACTCACTGCCTTCTGCTCAATAGCGATGGCCGGGCTCAGACCGCCTATATAGTCTACCTTTGGTTTTTCAGTCTGATCTATAAACTGGCGTGCGTAGGAAGAAAGTGACTCCACATACCGTCTCTGTCCCTCTGCGTAGAGGGTATCAAAGGCAAGGCTGGATTTTCCGCTGCCTGAAACCCCGGTAATAACGACCAGTTTAAATCTTGGAAGTTTTACATCAATATTTTTAAGGTTATGCTCTCTTGCACCCTTAATAAGTATATCTTCTAAAAACATTTTAATTACCGTCTGCTAATAAAAAAATGATAAAAAACGACACATTACACTGTTATAAAATCAGCTTTCAGCGATTAGCATTCAGCTGTCAGCCAGCTTTAATTAAATTTCCCTGTAATATAAGTAATTTTTTCTATTATTCCAGTACTGGAGTTTGCACTATATTCATTTTTTACTGAAACTTTTTCCTGATTTGCCATGATATTATCGCACAGGGTATGACATAAAATGTCAGAGGCATGGAAAAATTAAAAAAACCTGAAAGCCATAGATATAGAAACAGGGTAATAAGATGATTCCATCTACTTTCTCAATCTAATACCCCCTCCCTAACCCCTATCCTCAAGGGGGAAGGGACTTGCGGATAACTTATTAGAAATGTATTGGGTTTTGAAAAAAGGCTGAACGTTGAAAACTGACAGCTCGGAATTAAAAATCTGAGATTTTTGATTCCATATTATCTTCCGTATTTGCCGGCCTGCCCGACAATAAAATGGAATATCGGCCTTTCCACTTTATGAAAAATTATAGGGCAGTGTTTGGTACCCTTTGGTATAAAAATAACACTGCTGTTTGTAAGTTCGTATTTTTCATCCTCAATCCAGAATTCAACCTCACCGCCAAGGTCTCTTGTGTCATCAGGATTGGTTCCAAAAAGTGTGACTATTTCATCAAAATCGTGAGAGTGAGATTCACCCTCCATTACAATCTTTTCCGGTTTGGGCCAGATCCACGCAACATCAGTAAAAAATGGGGTGTTTTTAATTATATCCTCATTGAATTGGAGCATCAGGGTGCCTATATGGTCCTTTTCTCTGTTAAGTTCTTTATTGATCAGGTATTCGTATTTTTTTTCAGTCATTTTCGGCCTCCCATTTATATGCATATTTGTGTTATGATTACATAACTTAAAACGAACAACCTTACCAGTAAAATATGGTTTAAGGTGTAGGGTTAAAAGGCTGGCACGAAGGGAGATAGAATGGAACTCAAACAAATTTTTGAAAACATTGAAAAAATCGGATTTCTTACATTTTCAACAATAGAGGATGGAATGGTCCATTCCAGGATAGCCCACTTTTATGCCTGCGATGAAGATGGGCTTTATCTCAGGACAATGTTCATTAAACCCTTTTATAAACAGATGATCAAAACAGGTAATCTGGCGGTGTGCGGTATGTATCCTTCCACACATATTTCAGGCAGCGATGAGAATGGAATCCCCCACTTCGAGCCGGGATTTACACTCAGGGTTACCGGCGATGTAAGAGAGTTGTCGGAAGAGGAGATAAGGGAAAAAGCGGAGGCAAATGAACAGTTTAAAGTCGCCCTTTTTGATATGAAAAAATATCCCGCCACCAGGAACCTGGTAATGTACAGAGGGAAGGGGGAAATATATGATTTTGATTATGAAATGGTCAACCGGGATCATAAGCTCCTGAGAAAAAGATTTTCCTTTGGCGGGGCTGAATATAATCCTCCGGGGAATGTAATTCTTGCAGAAAAATGCACAGAATGCGGAGCCTGTTATGATGTCTGTACATTCAAGGCTGTCAAGCCGGGAAGCCCCTACACCATGATCGGCGAAAGATGTGATGAGTGCGGGTCCTGTGTGCTTGCCTGTCCGGTTGACGCCATTGTACAGCCTCGGACGATATAGAAATTAATGACAAAATATATTTGATGCCTAAATTACATAAATATATAATTCACTTAAATCATGGGAGAGAAATAAATGAAAATTCTAGGAATATCAGGAAGCTCAAGAGATGAGTCGGTTTCGGGAACATATAAGCTTGTAAATACTGTTCTGGAGAATACCGGCATTGAATATGAGTTGATTTCACTGAGGGGAAAAAATATCTCAGGATGCATATCATGCCTCAAGTGTGCGAAGGACAATGTATGCAAAGTAAAAGATGATATGTACGATGTGAGGGATTTGATAATTGAAGCGGATGCATACGTGATCGGGGCTCCTAATTTTTATACTGCCCTTAATGCGATTACACATGCCTTCATGGAGAGATGGTATCAGTTCAGGCACCAGGCCGGTGATTTGCTGTGGGGAAAACTGGCAGTCGCAGTAGGTGTAGGCGGAACCAGCGGGGATTCCCCGGTCCATGATCTTGAAAGATTTTTCATGTATAGTTTTATAGAGACAGTTTCCAAGGTATCGGGGCAGGGGGCTGCCGCCTGCTTTACCTGTGGCTATGGTGAAACCTGCGATGTTGGCATACCGAGAATGTTGATGGGAGAAAATGTCAAGATAACACCTGATATCATCCCCAGCGTCACCAAACAACCTGAATTGATTAAGGCGGCTGAAGAGGCGGGAAAGCATCTGGGTGAAAGATTGTCCAGGGGCCATGACAGAAAACAGGTCACAGCAAAAATGCAGAAGAAATTAATGGATATGTTTACGGAATCGACGTAGAGCGAAAGACATACATTTGCAAATTATAAAGGAATAAATAATGGATTTTATAGAGATAGATAAAGATAAATGCAACCAGGACGGTATATGTGTTGCCGCATGCCCGTCAAGAGTTATTGAAAATGATGCGGACGGTTTTCCCGTGCCTGCCGAAGATATAGAAAAAATGTGTGTCAGGTGCGGACATTGCGTTGCCATATGTCCGACAGGAGCGTTCAGGCACAGGAATCTTGATTTTCACAGGTTTGAGACCTTTGATGAAGAATTTAAAATGACCGGTGAACAGTGTGAGTATTTTTTTAAGAGCCGGCGTTCCATCAGGGCATACAAGGAAAAACCCGTCTCCAGAGATAAGCTTTCAAGGCTTATTGATATTGCCCGATATGCACCAACCGCAAGGAATTCTCAGGCGGTATCATGGCTTGTTATAACTGATAAAACTGAATTAAAGAAATACTCGGAACTTGTAATTGATTTCTCCGGAGTCTTATTGAATGAAGGTGTTCCGGGCATTGATCCTAATCCCCACCTGGGCAAATTTATAGATGAATGGAAGTCAGGTATTGATTTTGTACTAAACGACGCCCCGGCACTAATCATTACCCATGGAGACAGGGGAAACCGTTTTGCTCAGAATGATTGTGTAATAGCCCTTACGAACCTTGAGCTTGCAGCCACGTGTCTCGGACTGGGATGCTGCTGGGCAGGGTTTTTCATGACCGCGGCTGCAAATTATGCTCCTCTCATGGAGGCGCTTTCGCTTCCTGAAGGGCACTGGTGTTTTGGCGCCATGATGGCAGGGTATCCCCGGTTCAGATACCACAGGATACCTGTTAGAAAAGAACCTAAAATAATCTGGAGGTAATGGCAATGAAAATGGAACAGATTATACGGGCAATCGCAGGGACTTTTATTCTCATTTCTCTTGCACTTGGATATCTGTACAGTCACTACTGGTACTGGTTTACGGCCTTTGTAGGGCTCAATCTGCTTCAATCCGCTTTCACAAAGTGGTGCCTGATGGAGGATATACTGGCAAAATTCGGAGTTAAAAAAGGGTGCTGATCACTTTTTAAACCGGATTCTGCATTAGAAAACGCAGCGAGGATTTTTACTCCTCAGCAGGTGGCTGTTGCAAAATCCGGTTTAAAATCGAGAATGCCGAAGTCTGGAGAATGGGATCCCGGGCTGTATATATGATATTATGCGCCGGCATCCCTGTTCCTGAAAATAAAATATAAACATCCCTGCTCTTCACTAAAATCTCCAATTGAAGCCGACATATATGTCTTTTCGTGATGGCTCAAAAGTCAACTGAGGCGCTTTTTCATCGTTCAGCCCGAGAAAGGCATCATTAATAAATGAGCTTAAAAAATGCCCCAGGGCATATCCTACAAGGACATCCGATGGATAGTGCTTCTTTGCCTCTACCCTTGCCCATCCTGTTCCTGCTGAGATACCAACGAGCCCGATATCGGCAAAGAGCCTTTCACCGGGAGACAGAGGAATTGATTCCAGGTTTCGCCTCGCGAGGTTAGTAAATGCTGATGAGCCAGAGGCATGACCCGACGGAAAGCTATCACGAGTGCTTGAGCCATTAGGGCGTGTCCTGTTGGTTATTGTTTTCAGAAATGATGTGCTTCCCATTGCAGCCACACCGGTTGCCAGTCCGATCGTGAGTCCCTTTGCTTTTGATGTCAACCAGTCGGAAGTGTCATCTCCGCCTGGTGTGGCAACAACTGTAGTGAGATAGGCCGCAACGGAACTATATCCCAGATAGTTGCTCCAGTTTTTTGCATTTTCCTGGGATCCAAAAACCGGATTTCTGGTTGATGCCCAATCAGATATCCTTTTGTCCATGTTATCAACCTGTAACGCCAGTGATGCCGCAACCGGCACCCATGTCTCAGGCGATAAGGCAGCCTTTGCCGCAGATTCCTTTATGCGATCCCATCCAGGTGTCAGCGTGGCGTTTTGTCCCCATCTCCGGCTATTGGAAAGGGTTGCACATCCATTAAATACCGGAATGGTAATGAACACCATGAATAAAAAAACATAAATACTACCAGTCCGAAACAAGGTGTTATCCTCTGAAATTTTAAAAAATAATCGGTGATTCATTGATGTCACCTCCAAAAAAAATGATAATAATGTATTTAACCCAATCAGATTGAAATTTATCAATCCCCAAAGAGGTGTACTTTTTCTATCTACCTTTAGATCTATTTACTGATTTGTGGCCCATTTTCTGACATACCTTAATTTTATTCTTTTCCTTTGGAGATCAATTTACCATCAGGACTATATTCAATCTCCATTTCTGTCCCGTTCTGGTCATAGGTTATTGAATAAATGACATCACTATTTTTCATTTCTTTTTCAACTTCAATGATTCTGTAGCCGGCAGTTTCCTTTTCTGCAAGCGGTTTTACTGTCTGAGGCAGATCGTTCATTGAGATAACCTTGGATGATTCTTTAAATCCTAGGAATGAGCATCCAGTGCAGAGCATCACTATTGTAACAACCGGCACTAAACAACGATTTAGACGATTTACTTTATTAAACATAATCTTATCCTTTCTGTTTTAGTGTTTTAATCATCTGTTGCGTACCGCAATTCTAACAGTCGCAATATGAAGAAACTATTAAGAGCGAAGGATTAAACTCAGAGAAATGTCATTTATGGAAAGAATAATGATTTATTTCGTTTCATTACCGGAAATTCAACCTTGTCATACATAATTTTAGCCTTTTTGTTTTAAGGTTTTAATATGATGGTGTTGAGGCAGTATTACTGTTACCCTTGTCCAGCTGCCCTTCCGGCTTTCAAAACCGACCTCGCCGCCATGCAGCTCTATAATCCGTTTCACTATGGCCAGCCCGAGACCTGAACCGCCATGATCGGCTGACCTGGATTTTTCCACTCTGTAAAATTGTTCAAAGACCCTGGGGATTGCGTCTTCAGGTACTCCCTCACCGGTGTTGGTTACAATGACACTCAATTTACCAGCGGATTCCCCTGCGGTTACTTCAACCCTGCCCCCATCAGTGTTATACTTGATGGCATTATCGATAATATTAGAAAACACGCGTTTTAATTTATTTTCATCTCCATGGATAACAAGATTTTCGGGAGCGCTGATTTCCATATTGATGTTTCTGGCTGCTGCAAGAAGTCGATAGTCTTCGATCAGTGATATTAATATTTTTGATAAATCAACCGGTTTTGGATCTATGCCGGTCAGTATCTCAAGGGCCGAAAGGTTCAACAAGTCCTTTACAAGCCTTTCCATGCGTATGATCTGCTCATTTATTCTTAAAAAATTTTCCTGTGCCGGAGGCTGAAAATGAGCCATGGTTTCGGATGAACAGATGTCATCTATAGCGAGCCGTATCGTTGTCAGAGGCGTTTTTAATTCATGTGAAGTATCAAACAGAAAATCTCTCTGTCTGACAAATGAATATTGGAGCCTGTCCAGCATCCTGTTGATAGTCCTTGCAAGTTCGCTGAATTCATCGTGTTCTTTTTCAACAGGTATTCTCTGGTTGAGGTTTTTCTCGCTAACATTATGGGCAAGATCCTTCATTGCTCCGATGGGTCGCAATATCCTGCCCGCAACAAAATAGCTGATAACAATCAAAATAAGGGTGGAAAAAATCAGCCCTGTAATGAGGCCCAGGATCAGTTCCTGTATCTCATCCTCCAGTTTTACCATTGGAAGAGCGATCTGGACCTTCAGTTTTCTTCCCCCTGTTACAGATTCGAATGTGCGTATCCTGAATGGAACCTTTTTAATGCTGTTTTGTCCTGAGTTGATTTTACCGGCAGAAAGACCGGCCTTTACGTTGACTGCAGAACCCGGTTTTACCTGTGGAAGATTAATCTCTTTTGAAAATTGAGACTGATATATTAACTTATCTGTCCCATCGGCTCCCTTTTCATAAATCTTAATCCAGGAAGGAAAGTTTCCAAATACAGGAAGATTTAATAATGCCGAATCCGATTTCACCTGATTCATTTCGATGATTTTTACTGCACGAGTTGCCTCTTCTTCCAGCTCCATATCCAGAAGGTCGAAAGGCTGCTCAATAAGCTCATAAAAGATTACTACTGAAAAAAGCAGGCTGGCAATAAAACCGGCAGCAGTAACAAGTAAAGTGATTCTGTACTTGATGGACATTATCTGGGGTCCTCGATGATATACCCTACACCCCGAATGGTGCGGATGATGCTGCCCCTGCCAGTGTCTCCTATTTTCTGGCGCAGGTTTTTAATATGAACATCCATAAAATTGGACATGCTGAAGGGATCGTAATCATCTCCCCATACATGTTCTGCCAGACTGAAACGCGACACTGCCCTGTTTTTGTTGTAAAGGAGAAATTCGAGTATTGAAAACTCCCTGGGTGTCAGTACAACAGGTTTGCCTCCCTTTGTAACTTCACGGCTTACAGTATCAAGCCGAAGATCCAGGATTTTCAACACTGGTTCGGCCTGGCTTCCTGACCGTCTCAACAGGGCACGGATACGTGCAAGCACTTCATCCAGGGAAAAGGGCTTGGGCATATAGTCATCTGCTCCCAGATCGAGTCCCTTGATCCTGTCTTCTATATCTCCCCTCGCAGTCAGCATGAGAACAGGGGTATTAATCCCGGCCCTGCGCACATTTTCCAGGACGGTCAGCCCATCGATTTTAGGCATCATGATGTCCAGAATGATCAGATCAAATGACGACTCAAACAGCTTGTCCAGAGCACTTTCGCCATCAGCAGCAGTCTCCACGATATAACGCTCCCTGGATAAAATCTGCTGTAACTGCTCCAGAAGGGATCGTTCATCATCGACAATCAGTATCCTCATGGGGCATCCTGGTTATTGCTGCTCAATATTTCCATAATGCATACCCTTCGGGGCCGCTTGAATCCCGGGAAACAGGGACAGGCAGTTGATCCTTCCATTTCTCCAGATTTTTGACTCTTCCTATCAGTACAACCTTACCCCTGGTTCCCTTTATAAAACCGGCAGCCGAGCCTATATGAATCAGTCTCCGGGACTCATCCGGATATGAAAGTCCGTAATCAAGCTCTCCTGCATCCTCAAGTACGTAAATATTATTGCGGTGTAAATACCAGCATGCGGCAGTAATGGTATTTCCATCCGAGATGACTGTTGTGTCATTGCTTATGTTCTTATAATTTTCCAGCAGGATTCCCGGTACCTTTCTTACCAGAGACGTCTCAGGAACAATGAAATGGATCATGAAAAAAAAGAGAAGAGGTGAAATACCGACCAGCAGGATTTTATTCAACATTTTAGAGCTTTTGGCAGCCCAGAAACAAAATATAAGGATAGCAATCATGCTGTTGGCGAACATAATTGCCTTCCATGGATGTTTGAAGGGATGAAAATTATTGAAGCCAAAAAGTTGAACGTATATCAGTGCAAAAAAAACCACGCCGAAGAATATGCCTATACCTGCAATGCCCCATTTGAAAATATTGCTGCGTCCTTTTTTTAACACGTTTTCAAGGCCGAATAGCATCAGTATTGCAAAGGGAGGAAAGCAGGGAAGTATATATGTAAGCAGTTTGCCGCTAGAAGAAGAAAAGAATAAAAAAGGCAATAAAAGCCAGCAGAGAGAAAACCGGATCAACCGGCCCTGCTGAGAGTTACCGGTTTTCATAAGAGGTATCAGCCCGGTTATCGCTGCGGGAACCAGGAATGTCCATGGCATGAACATACCGGGTGAAGCCATGAAGAAATACCAGAATGATTGTTTATGCTGTGCGTCATGCTCCATAAAGCGCCGTATGTGCTCATTCCAGAAAAAGAAATGCCAGAAGTTCGCATCCCTCGTATTAATCAGAATTCCCCATGGCAATATAACCAGAACAGCGATCAGAATCGGAAGCCAGCACATACGAAGGATATCCCGATACCGGCGTTCCCATATCAGATACGGCACAATGATCAGAACAGGAATGGCAAAGGCAAGAAAACCTTTGGTAAGAAACGCCAGGCCGCAGGCAATGCCCGATAGAATAAGAAAACATTTCTCCCCGGACGAACCTGGTTGTTTTTCGGTAGCAAAAAAAAGTGCGCCTGTTGTTGCGGTAAGAAAAAACGAAAACAGGTTATCAAGCACTGCAACATTCCCGACACCGAACACTTCAAAACAGGATAAAAAGATCAGTGAAGCCAGAACAGCGATATAACCCTTTTCCTTGTCTTCACTGTTTTTGATGCGGCCGACCATAAAAAACAGCAGAAGGGCAGAAAGGCCAACAGAGACTACGGACGGCAGGCGTACTGCAAAATTGTTTTCACCAAAAATCATGATCGAAGCCGCATGAACCCAATAGCCAAACACCGGTTTCTCAAAATACCTAAGGCCATTTATGTGCGGCACCACCCAGTCACCGCTTGCAATCATCTCCCGCGGGATCTCGGCATAACGCGTTTCGTCAGGAACAAAAAGGCCGATGGCTCCAAGAGGGATAATGTAGCACAGAATATAAAAGGAAAGAACCGCAAGTAAAAAGTATCTTTTCATAGAATTCGTCATTTTTAGACCTTGTTGAAGTTTATAGCCCCGGATGCGTATCGCTCTGGCAGGATATCCATCCATCCCGGCCTTCAGCTTCACACTGTTTTATTGTCGATGCGCCTGTGTTATCGATATTGTTTATGAGATCTCCGAGGGGAACAAATCGAAGATTTTTTTGATCTGCCCTGTTTAAAAAATCCTCAAACAGAGAAAGACACCCGATCCCTTCTGCCTCTGCATGGATTGTCAATACATTGACCGAATCGGGTTGAATCATGTTTAAAAGAAAGCTGTTGTATGTATCATTAGTACATTTTCTGCCGATAAGCTCATCATATGTAGGGAGAGTGGTAGGTATCTGAACATGATTAAGGCTCCTCCCTTTAATAATAGGACGAAATATGGTTTTTCCCCGGCAGTCCGATTCGAACCTGAATGGAAACCGGTCCAGGATATGGAGGGCCTCCGGTGTAACCTTCCAGGCAGGAGCAGCAAAACATTCGGGGTCCCTTCCCAGAATATTCTTAAGCAGGTCAAAACCTTTATGGAGGTCATTATATACAGCGGTTTGATCCATCCGTCCTATCATCATCTGCCATCGATGATGGTCCCAGGCATGCAGCCCGATTTCGTGTCCTGCTTTGGCGGCTTCACTGATCTGTGCCGCACATCTTTTTCCGATTACCGGCCCGGGCCATATGGTCCCTTTTAACAGGATGTCCCAGCCATAGAGACTTGCGGCCTTTGTCCTCATCATTTTGATTAAAAACGCGGGCCTTATCATACGCCAAAGGTGCCGCCCCATATTGTCCGGACCGACGGAAAAGAAAAATGTCGCTCTTGTTTTATGACGCGCGAAAAGTGCGATCAGGTTTGGAACCCCGATCCTTGTACCCCTTAGGGTATCTACATCTATTCGCAGGCCGACGTGCTGCATGACTCCTCCGCTGCACAACTCACAAAGTCATTGAGAAAGAAATCCAGGGTTTCACTTACCGATTGTTCAAAAGGCACTGCAGGGTTCCATCCCAGGATTCTGCGCGCCTGTTTGATGGAAGGCCGCCGGTGCTGGACGTCCTGGTAGCCCGATCCGTAATAAACATGCGCCTCGATATTTTGAATACCTCCATCAGGGGGGAAGTGATCACGCAGCGGATGTACTTCAAACTTCTTTCTGAGTATATCGGCAAGATCCTGCATGCTGTATTCATTGTCCGGATTTCCAACATTGAAGATCTGTCCGTTGCAGCAGTCGTTTTTATTTTCGATGATCCGGAAAAGGCATTCTATGCCGTCTTTGACATCCGTGAAACACCGCTTCTGCTTTCCTCCGTCGACAAGGCGGATTGGCGTCCCTTCCACCAGGTTAAGGATAAACTGTGTGATTACCCTGGAACTGCCTATCCGTGCTGATTCAAGAGAATCCAGCCTTGGACCGACCCAGTTAAAGGGTCTGAAGAGTGTGAAATTCAAACCCTGCTGTTTGCCATAGGCCCAGATTACACGGTCCAGCATCTGCTTGCTGCAGGAATAGATCCAGCGTTGTTTATGGATAGGGCCAAGTACAAAGTTCGAATCCTGCTCGTCAAACTCCGAGTCGCGGCACATGCCATAAACCTCGGATGTGGACGGAAATATAAGGCGTTTTTTATATTTGACACAGTATCTTATAATTCTCAGGTTTTCCTCGAAATCCAGTTCAAAGACCCTTAAGGGGTTCCTGACATACTCTATAGGGGTTGCAATGGCCACAAGCGGGAGGATTATATCGCACTTTCGGACATGGTACTCGATCCATTCTCTCATTATTGAAATATCACCTTCCTGGAAATGAAAGTCAGGATTGCCCATCAGGCGTTCAAGCGTATTTGAACATAAATCCATACCGTGCACTGCGTATTTGCCGCTCTGAAGCAGACGTTCACTCAGATGATTTCCGATAAACCCGTTTGCGCCGAGTATGAGGACATCCTTTTTACGCTGCTGCTCTGTTATAACAACCGCCTGGCTGCCAAAGACCATGCCCGGTGCCAGGTTGAGTTCCATGGCCATCTGGCTTCCGCTTGTATAAACCCCGTTTTCACTCTGGCCGAATTTTACGATCACAGCCCTGTCACCACAGGAAATGGTCAGCGGATCTGCAGAAAGCACGGTTCCGGGCGCCTCGTTTTTCGGAGCTTCAATAGTGTTTACTTCCCAGAAAAAGCACTTCCGGTTTCCCAGATAGGAAAAGGCCCCCGGGTACGGCCTGGTAACTGCCCTCACCAGGTTCCGGACAGTTTCTGCTCCCTTTTTCCAGTCTATTTCTCCATCTTCAGGCCTGCGTCCGCCAAAATAGCTTGCGAGTTTTTGATCCTGCGGGATGCGGTCAACCCTGTTCTCCTTTATAGCGGGCAGAAGCTCTGCCAGAAGTTCATCTGCTGCGATGGTAAGTTTTTTGTAGAGGCTCAGTGCGGTATCATCGTCATTTACCGATACACGTTTTTGTCCTGCAATATCTCCATCATCCGGCCTGTGTGTCATGTAATGCAGTGTGATACCTGTCTCTTTTTCACCTTTGATTAACGCCCAGTTGACCGGGCATCTGCCCCGATACCTTGGAAGGAGAGAACCGTGCAGGTTTAAACATCCGGCTTCCGGTATCTCGAGGATTTGTTTTCCAACCATGTCCCGGTAATAAAAGGAAAAGATAATGTCGGGTGCAAGTTTTCTGATCCTGTCCACCCAGAGGGGATGATTGATGTTTTCCGGCGCATAGACCGGGATATTATTGGCCGCTGCAAGCTCGGCCACCGAATCAAACCAGATGTTCTCCGTTGGATCATCTTTATGTGTGAACACCGCCTGGATCTCGTATCCATTGGATAATAACGCCTTTATCCCGGCACATCCGATATTATGGTATGCAAGTACAATTGCTTTCATTTATAGCTCCTGAATAAAAAAATTATATTTTACGGATTTTACCATCCGAGTTTTGTGTTTCCATACTGCTTTCGTTATCAACAGCCAGGTCATTTTCCCCGTGGATTTCCTTGATAAAAAAACGCGGGCGGGACCGGACATCATGATATATCCTTCCGATATATTCTCCTAAAAGACCGAGACCAACGAACTGGGCTCCGATAAATACAAAAAGCAGGGCAAAAAGTGTAAACACTCCCTGGGCCGCCCATTCTGCGCCATAAACAAAGCGAAGCAGCATGAGTATAATGCCGAAGCCTATACCGCAGAAAGATATAATTGCTCCCATATAGGAAAGCAGACGCAACGGGAATGTAGACATTGAAGTTAACAGATCAAACTGAAGTGAAATCAGTTTCAAGATATCATATTTTGATTCTCCCTTCTTACGCGGTGCGTGTGTTACTGTGATTTCCGAGGTACTGCCGGCGAAGCTGTTTGCAAGGATGGGAATAAACATGGAATGCTCATGACACTGAAGCATGGCATCAACTACCGAGCGCCTGTAGGCCCGCAGCATGCATCCGTAGTCATGCATCATAACACCGGTTGCCCTTCGAACCATCCGGTTGACTATGGATGATGCAAACTTCCTAAAAACGGAGTCCTGACGGTTTTCACGTACTGTTCCAACCACATCCACACCCTGTTCCATCTCATAAACCAGGTTGGGGATTTCCTCGGGTGGATTCTGGAGATCCGCATCAAGGGTAATTATTATCTCTCCCCTTGCCTGTCTGAGGCCTGCAACTACCGCGGCATGCTGGCCATAGTTTCTGTTCAGAATAACAGCAATCACCTCTTTATGAATATCGGCGGCCTCGGTGATAATATCTCCGGACGTATCTCGGCTTCCGTCGTCAACAAGGATGATTTCAAAAGATTTCCGGGCTTTCCTGCACGCCGAAAGACAGCGATCGATGAGTTCGGGCAGGTTTTCCTTTTCATTGTAGACAGGTATTACAACGGATAGTTCTACCGGATTCATTTGAGCACCTCTTTGATTGTATTTACAACATCATGCACATCTTCGATGGTCATATCGGGAAACAGCGGTAGCGAACAGATCCGATCCGAATTCCATTCGGTAGCAGGCAATGCTCCATCCGGCAATTTCATTGTTTCACGATAATACTTTTGCATGTGAACCGCCTTAAAATGAAGTCCTGTTCCTATATTTTTTTCTTTTAATTTTAACATGAAGGTATCTCTGTCCATACCAGCCCGCTCAATATCCAGCCTTACAATGAACAGATGCCAGGCATGTCTCATGGGCCAGACCGGTAGAGAGAGAGGCCGGATTTCTTCTATATCAGAAAGCAATTCCAGATAATGCCTGGCCAAAAGGTCTCTTTTTTTAATAAATTCGTCCAGCCGTCGCAACTGGCTCAATCCGAGTACTGCGGACATGTCAGTCAGGTTGTACTTGAATCCGGGCGCCAGGACCTCGGCCTGGGGGCTGCGTCCCTGGGTGTTCCTGTCAAATGCATCCACGCCAAGTCCGTGGAATTTTAACCGGCGGATACAATCTATGAGTCCGGTATCGTCAGAGCAGAACATCCCGCCTTCACCTGATGTTATATTTTTTATCGGATGAAATGAAAAAATCGTAGTGCCGTGTTTACCAATCTTTTCTCCCTTATATTCAGTTCCAGCAGCATGAGCGGCATCTTCCAGAAGATGTATTTCTTTTTTCGAAGCCAGTTGTCTGATCGGCCCCATGTCCACAGGTGCGCCTGCAAAATGCACCGGAATTATAAGTCTGGTGCGGTCGGTAATAATAGGCTCAATGTCGTCTCTCGAAACCATAAGGGTATCAGCATCTATATCGGCAAAGACCGGTGTTGCACCCGAAAATACAATTAGATTCACTGTCGAGACCCAGGTCATGGAAGGGGTGATTACCTCATCGCCTGGACCTATGCCCAGGGCCATGAGGGCCAGGTGCATACCTGCAGTGGCTGAGGATAAGGCTACTGCATTTCCTGCATCACAATATTCTTTAAATGCGCCTTCAAACCCGGCGGCCTTTGATCCGGTTGTGATCCATCCGGAACGAAGGACCTCCGATACCGCCGAGATATCCTCTTCTGATATTGAAGGTTTTGAAAAAGGTAAAAAACTGCTTCTCATGATTCGTCCTTTTTACATTTTATTACGGAATATGACATTTTCTATTTTATGTGGTTTAAAACCAAATGTTAATAATATCTGTCAATAAATTCCTGATACATATTTATCACTTATTTATAACTTCGAGCTATATTTATCAATAATTATTAACTAATATCAGAAATAGTTTATTGTGTTTGGCTTTTAAAATGTATATTTAATTTATAACAGAGAAAAATGAAGAAAGTATGAATGTAGAAGAAGAAATGAATATTTTTATCAATTTAAAAGGTGGAGATGCACATAGAGCATAGTGGTAGCCCGGTTTCTGCCTTGACCCAGGAGAGAAAATGAACCTGTTCGCCGAAAGGACACTTTCTTTTTTTATAAATAATTTTCCGTCCTGGAAGGTTATCCTGATCTGCGGTCCCCTTGCTCTTTTATGGTCTTTCATGTGTCTGTATTTTTCCGGATACCTTAAGGTGCATATGGCCTGGAGGACCGGTTACACACGCAAAATGTTCCATTTTCTGATTTTTACCTCTGTGGTGGCTATCCAATCCGTATGGGGGACTCCTGTTGTATGCCTTTTCGGGGGAATGTGTACGCTGGTTATCCTTTATGCAATTGTGCGGGGAAGAGGCAATCTTTTCTACGAGGCAATGGCAAGAGAAAAAGGATGAACCGCACCGGACCTACTATATTATGGTCCCGTATTTAGCGACTTTGATTGGAGGTCTCATGAGCAATATTCTGTTCAGCCGTGCAGCGATTGTAGGTTATCTGGTTGCTGGCATAGGAGATGCCACAGGCGAGATCTTCGGGACAAGATTCGGCAGACACCTGTATAAAGTGCCGTCACTCACCTCGGTTCGGGCGATTCGCAGCTGGGAGGGTTCTCTGGCTGTTTTTGTCATGTCGGTTGTGGCAATCACCGCGGCAGCATTTATCCTGCCTGAGATGAGATTTACTGGTGGATCATTATTGTTGATTCCCCTGCTTGGGATTGTATCAGCAGTGGTTGAGGCCGTTTCCCCACACGGATGGGACAATACGACAATGCAGGTCATACCTTCATTCATGGTATATGTGATATTTTTTTTACCGCGATAGCGGGTGTTTTTTTAAACCAGGAATATCCGATTTATAATTCTCCGGGTGCAGTTTTATCCCGGCTTATGAGCTGTACTCCGCCTTAACAGTGGTTATTTATATCCATGTCATTTTTGTCGTCAGCAGGAATAGTGCCGTCGCTACTGCAATAATCACCCGATAATAGCCGAAGATCTCCAGTCCATGCCGGGACAGATAGCTCACCATCCATTTCACGGAAATGACCGCAGCGATAAAAGCCACCACCACGCCGATAATCAGCGAATAATGATCAAATGTTTGCAGCATCAACTGGCCATGCTTCAACGTGTCGTAGGCTGTGGCCGCGCTAAGTGTCACGACCCCCAGCAAAAAGCTGTATTCGACGGCGGCCTCCATTGTCAGGCCAACCAGCAGACCGCCCACAATGGTGACCAGACTGCGACTGACACCGGGCCACATGGCGATACACTGGGCAAAACCTATGATCAGTGCCATCCGCCAGGTCATGTCGTCCAATGGTCTGCCAGGTCGTGCCCCCTGATTCCTGGCGCGATTGCGCCAGCTCACGGCCAATATGGCCAGGCCGCCGAGCAGCCATGCGACCACAACCGGCCACGGGCCGAAGAGGTATGATTTGATAATCTTATTGAACAGTAATCCCAAAACAGCCGCCGGCAGAAACCCGGCCGCCACGTTGATCAGTAAACGACGACCGCCGGAATCCTTTCCCATCAACTCCCCATAAAATTTGTTTGACCCGGCCGAAATAAAGCCAAAGCACGGCCAGGATAGCCCCGGCCTGGATGCAGATGGTGTAGGCATCTACGGCTTCTTTGGTTTGTTCCCGCTGGGCCGGCGATTGGTAAGGATCATCGCCGATACCCATGATCTTTTCCGCCAGCAGCAGATGGCCGGTGGAGCTGACCGGCAAATATTCCGTGACCCCTTCGACAACACCCAAAATCACGGCCTGGGTGGTGCGTAATTTCCTTCGGACCTATCCCCTCGGCATTTTTTTCAGGGGATCCTTGAGATGTTGCAGCGAATATGGAACATAACAGCAGTATCAAAGCTACGATGTATAATCGATTTTTCAAATTAGTTCTCCATGCGTTTTCGGTAAGCAGTGTAGAATAGTTAATAATATTGTAGAGGTGAAATATTTTTCACCTCTACAATTTACTGCAAATCATATTAAATTAATTCTTTACCGGTGCTAAATCCAGGATAACAAAGCTTCCCGGCTTTATGGAAGGCCTGGCGAAGCGATGTCCTTTAGTTGGTGCCGATGGAGGGCCGAATTCAGCGGCCGGCAAATAAAGGTGGTGATTCGCAGCATCAAGGGCTATGGTCCGGGCACCAGTTTGAGTTTTAATATTTTCCAGGACTTTGAAAGTGTCTTTATTTATCTCCTGTACCACTGTAACGGTGCCGTCGCCGTTTGAACTATAGACCCGTTTCAGGACCGGGTCGAATGCCGCGCCATCGACATGTTCGCCAATCGGAACCGTAGTAATTACTTTACCGGTTTGTGTATCCGAGATGACCATCAATTTGTTTCTGCATACACTGAATAAACGGCCGGTTTCTGTGTCAATTGCCAGACCGCTGGGCTCCTCACCCGGTGCGATGGAGAAGCTCCGCTCAACTTTCAGTGTTTTAACATTTATCACATCGATTTCACTCTTGTCCTCTATATTTACATATACAAACCCTTTCTCATCGGACGCCGGGGCTTCAGGTTTGCCATCCAGGGCAATAGTTGCAGTTACTTTATTTGTCTTCGCGTTAATCACGGTTGCGTTTGAACTCCTGCCATTGAACACAAATACCTGGTGTGAAAATGAGTCATAAATAATTGCATCGGGGCCAACACCGGTTACAGCCGTTTTTGCAATAAACTTGAGAGTCTTGAGGTTAAAAATCGTAACGGATGAATCTCTGCCGTCGCTGATAAATCCTTTGTTGTAATCCGGGGCCAATGCTATACCATGAACACCGCTGGTATGGGGGATTGTTCCGATAAGCTTTCCCGATCCGGTATCGATAACTTGTACAATGGTGTTATGTGACACGAACAATCTGTTTGTAGTATCATCTACGGTAAGGTAATCCCAGAAGCCTTCACCCTTGAGATGTATCTTTTTAACTAATCGGTATTGTGAAACGCTTGCAGCAACCGAAAAGGTGCATAAACACAAAAACATCACCGCACCGGCAATTATGAAAATTGATTTTTTCATTTGATTCCTCCTGAAATAGGTTAGTAACATGCCTTATCTCGTTTTGGCGCGTCGTGGCATGAGAAGGACGGGGCGCGTCTTTATGGCCGTTTCCGGCCAGGGCTCAAGCTTGGTTAAGCGGAAAAACTCCTTATTTGCCACCAGTAAATTTGTAGTGTTGGCGGCTACTGGAAAAAGTATTCCCCATTGGCGCACATCTTCCCATTTTTCCGGACGCAGATTGAGCAGAAGGGGGCCCTGGGCAGCCAGTTCTCTGATACTGTCTTTTCCTTTCAGGAAAAAATGTTTAAAATCCCTGGAATCAGCCCTGTACACCAATTCATCATCAAATTCATCTATAAGGATGATCCTTCGTTGTGTGTAAAAACCGAGACTCCGGTCGTAGTTCTGCCATTCGGCTATCTTTATCTCTGCCGGTAAAGGGAGGGGCATGGCTTTTATCAGATCCCCGATTTTTCTGTGCAGGGTGACCATCTGTGTAGTAACGCCCATGATAGGGAACAGGAGTATGAGGATAAGCCCCATGACCGGGATCACAAACCGTCTCTTGAAGATGGACATGAAGACAAGCCCGATTGCCACTATAATGATTGCCTGGGTAGCATGTGCAAGTCCGGCTATTTCGTTATATGGTATGGTATCCTGATGCCTGGCTGCATATGGAATGGCAAAGAGCATGCCGGCCAGAAAGACTATGGTTATAATAAGACACCAGCCTGTAGAGCGCCGGTATATCGCCCTGTTCAGGTGCCATGCAACCAGAAGGGCCATGGCAGGGTAGGCCGGCAGCACATAGGGGACGAGTTTGCATTTGCTCAGGCTGAACAGACCTACTACTGCAAAAATCCAGATTCCCAGAAAAAAAACCGGCCCGGTTTCTTTCAGGTTAAAGCTGAATCGCTTTTTATCCATCGCCCCGGGAGATTGCTTCAGTCCCGATTTCAGGAATTGAATGCCGGCTTTAATGGTGTTGGCTGCTGCAGGAAAAAGAAATGCGCCCCAGAACAGCATGCCAAAAGGAAGTATTGCCACGAAGAACCAGAAAGGTTTGACATGCTCATTTCCAACCAGGCGTTCAAAATGCTGAACTACAATATAAAAATGCAAAAATCCCGGGTTCTGGTATTCAACGGCCACATGCCATGGTATTACAATAATCCCGAAGAGAAGAGGTCCAGGCCACCAGAAGATCAGTTTAAGAATCTCCCATTTTCTTACTGATGCCCAAAACAACAGGATGATCAAACCTGTCAGAGCGATAGCTACAGGTCCTTTTGACATGGTTGCCAGCCCCAGGCAGACCCACGCCAAAGTAATCCAGCCTCTTTTTTGTCGAATAGACCCGGCTGTATATGCCATCCACCAGGACGACCATGAGGCTGTCAGTAACATACTGAAAAGCATGTCGATTACGGTAAAACGCGCCAGAGCAAAAGGCATTATGCTTGTGAGATAAATCCAGCCTGCTGCCAGTCCGATCCACGGCCCGAACATGGCACGACCGAGAAAAATAACGATCAATAGGGTCAAAAAACCTGATAACGCAGGAATGGCCCGGGCTGCCATGTCGTTTTGGCCGAATAAGGCCATTGATCCTGCTGTAAGCCAGTAAAAAAGGGGTGGTTTTTCAAGATATTTAACATAGTTAAGGTGCGGGGTGATAAAATCCCCGGTTTTGAGCATTTCCCGCGCGATCTCAGCATAGCGGCCTTCATCGGGGTCGGACAGGGAATGTTTGACAAAGAAACCACCGTACAGAAAAATCCCCAGAAGTATGATGACGATCAGGGCAAAAGGCCACAGTTTCCTTGAAAGGAATAAGTTATTTTTGAGTTCCTCATGCCCGGAACCAAGACCATTTGTAGTGGGCAGAGTATCTTCTGATGGGTGCATCCTTTGAAATCTCCTTTTTATAAAACTGCTTCCAACAATCCCGGAAGTTTCGGCAATATGATAATATCAGACTTTTATTCGGGCTATCATTTATATCAGGATCGTGTCAATCTGTTTTAATACGAGCCAGAGTTTTGTAAACAAGCGGCATAACAAGGGTTACCAGCGGCGTTTGCACAAGAAGACCCGAGATAATTGCCACTGCCAGCGGCTGCTGCATCTGGGATCCCTGTCCCCATGCTAATGCAAGGGGCATGAGCGCCAGTATGGCCGCGAGCGTTGTCATGGTTATCGGTCGCATCCGGTTCACCCCTGCACTGATCAGTGCAGGGCCCTTCTCTGTTCCATGCTTCACAAGATCTTTATATTCTGAAAAGTAAAAAATCGATACTTCCGTAACTATTCCGACAATCATGGTCATACCCATCATGGCTGTTATATTCAATTCTATACCTGTAACCCAGAGGCCTATGAAAACCGCTGCTGTGGCGATCAACGGCATCATCAGGATAGAAATGGCGGCGGCGAATTCTTCATACAGGTACAGGAGGAGCAGAAACACCAGCCCAAGTGCAGCGGCAAATACCGCGATCAACCCGCGAAAGGCGATTTGCTGCTGCTGGTACAAACCGCCAAGTTCATAATAAACCGTCTTTGGCAGGAGGCCCTTTTGAGCCAGCACCTTTTTCACATCACGGATGGTGGACCCCATGTCGCGGCCGCTTATACGGCCTGTCACCGCGATCATGCGTTTCAGATTTTCACGCGTGATCTGCGGCTGTCCGGTCAGGGTTTCGATCGTAGCAATTCGTTTCAGCGGATATAAATGCCCATCGGGTGCACGTAGTTTCAATTTTTCCAGATCTGTGACACTGCGGCGTTCCATACTCGGAGTCCAGACCCGCACACCGACCAGTTTGACGCCTTTCTGCACCTGTGTAGTTACTATGCCACTGAGCCAGGCATTAAGCTGGTCAGTAACATCAACCGGATTTACCCCTTCAAGGGCTGCTTTCTTACGGTCCACCCGGATAGAAAGAGCATCGCCTGCGAATACGATGCCGTCTTTGACATCGATAACACCCTGAATATGCCCGATCGCATCAGCTACCTTTGGCGCCAGATTCATCAATTCATTGAAATCATCACCGTATAATTTTACTTCGATCGGCTGTGGTACGGCTGTGAGATCACCGATCAGATCCTCCATAGGGAGGGCCAGGTCGATATCCAGTCCTGGCACCTTTTTTTCGACTTCTGTCCTGATTTCATCCATCACCTGATCAATGGGGGGCCTGGGCATGGGTTTGAGCCGAACGAAGAAGTCACCCTCATTGGCTTCTGTCAGGTAACCGCCTAAAGCGGCGCCTGTACGTCTGGAGAAGGTCTCAACAGACGGATTAGCTTTAAGAATATCTTCGACCTGGTTCAATATCCGGTTGCTTTCAGTCAGGGATGTGCCGGGTGGCCCCACATAGTCGAGAACGAACCCGCCTTCATCCATGTGAGGCATGAAACCGGAACCTACCCGCTGATAGGCAATATATGCCACGATCAGAAATGGCAGGATTACCAGCAGTATCAACGCAGGTCGCCGCACCAGTCGCTGCATCAGTCGCCGGTATCCTTGCAGAAGTCTCAAAAATACAGGTCCGTTGTCTTCCCTCTCAGCATCCTTCTGCGAAAGAAGATGCTCTGAGAGAAGCGGTACTGCAAGCCATGCCAGCAGGAAGGAAACCAGCAGCGAACTGGCCATGGTCAAGGACAGGGCCTTGAAAAAGGCACCGGTCACACCGGTGAGAAAGGCAAGCGGGGCAAAAATAATCACCGTTGCCATGGAAGATCCTGTCAACGGTTTGGTGAACTCGATGGCTGCCTCACGAATGGAAAGCACGATCACCTTTTCATTCGCCATATTTTCACGCAGCCGGCGAACTATATGTTCAATCATTACAATGGCATCATCCACGATCAGAGCCACTGCCGCAGCCATGCCGCCCAACGTCATGATGTTAAAAGTGTCGCCCAGTATATACAGCAACAGAACGGATGTTGCCAGTGCGGCCGGCACTGTAAGCATGGCCACCAGTGTTATTTTAGCGCTGCGCAGGAAGATGAAAAGGACCACTGCCGCCAGCAGTACGCCGATCAGGATTGCATCGCGTACACTGGCCGCAGCAGCTGTCACCAGTTGGCTCTGATCATACCAGTTGGCAATACTCATCCCTTTTGGAAGTTTATTATGATACTCGGACAGGCGGGCTTTAATATCCTTAACGATCTGAACTGTGTTGGCATCGGGTTGCTGATATATCATAACAAGTACTGCCTGTTTACGGTCAGCCGTTACCTTCACCCACTGGGGTTTATCGGACACGTACACCCGTGCGATATCATCCAGACGCACCACACCGTTATCGCCGCTTCGTAAAATCGTGTTTCGGATGTCAGCGATATCACGGATACGGGTGTCTGACATTGAAAGGTAGAGTTTGTAGTGGTCTTCGATGCGTCCCACTGCCTCCAGTACGTTGGACGTTTTCAGTGCATTGGCGACATCGGCAAAAGACAGGCCATAGGCATTTAATTTTACAGGGTCCACTTCGACCCTGTATTCCATTGTTTGACCGCCCATTACCTTCACCCTGGCTATTCCTTTAATGCTGGAAAGCAATGGGACCAGCTGCAGGTCTCCTACATCGCGCAATTTAACCTGTGAGATGCTGTCGGATGTCAGGCTGTAAGCTGCTACGGGAAAGACTGTGGGGTCCATGCGGCGTACAAGGAAGGTGGTGCCGGCTGGCAGGTCAGGCATAATCTGGTTGACGGCCGACTCAACCAGTAAAAGAGATGCCTCCATGTCGCTGCCCCATTCAAAATTAACCGAAATATCGGCACTGCCTCTGGTGCTGGCAGAACGAATCGATTTTACGCCCGGTACCGGTCTTACCGCCTGCTCGATCTTGCGAGTTGCGGAAATGACCATCTGGTCGGCAGGCATGTCCCCGGCGTCGACGCTGATGGCGATCCGCGGGAAATTAGTGTGCGGAAAAAGGGAAACCGGGAGGCGTATTGCGGTCAATACCCCGGCGATGGCGAAAAAAAGGAATAATGAAAGTATCGAGCGACGATGAGCCGCTGCCCAGTGTGCAATATCCATTTATTGAGCCTCCCGTACCGGCATGCCCTCGCTGAGTTCATAGTTCCCGACCGAGACAATTACTTCATCTTTGTTCAGACCGCTGGTGATTTCTATCCACTCGTCGCTTTTCAGCCCTGTGGTAACCGCTACACGCCGTCCTGTTCCATTGACAACGCGAAACACATATGCACCCTTTTCATCCCGGAGAACAGCATTGCGGGGCACGGTCAGGCCGGTATGCGCATGAAGGATAATATCGGCTGACAGACTGCTGCCCAGCACCAGCCTGTCTGTCTGATCGGGTGGGATGGGAACCAGTACATTCACCAGGTTTGTCGATGGATTAATGATGGCGTGAATCTCCCGCAACTGGCTGTCCGCATGGTAGTCGGGCACAAATACGGACCGGATTGTTGCCGGCGTGCCTGGTTCAAGCAGGTGTATATCTTCAGGTTCTACACCAAGCACCGCAACCAGACGGTTTCCTACTGCGATTTCCATAAGGGTGGCTCCGGCATTCAGCCTGTCGCCCTGTTTGGCGTTTACTCCCGTGATAACCCCCGAGGCCGGAGAAGTAACTTTTTCCATGGTCTTGTTTTGCCCCTGCTCCTGCAGGGCCTTCAGGCTGGATCTGGCATCAGCCAGGACATTCTTTGCAGCCTCCAGTTGCGCACTGGTAGTAAGATGTTCAGTAAGAAGGCGTTTCTGACGCGTGAGTTCATTTTGTGCATAGTCCACGGCTGTGCGTGCTTTCAGATATTCCATATATGCGCCTGGCGATGTTGTTATTTCCAGAAGAGTATCACCGGCTTTAACACGCTGCCCGGGACGTACTGACACCCGGGAAACAAGTGCATCATGCAGCAGGGAAATGGATTGGACTGCATCGGGATCCGCCTGGACCTGTCCATATACCTGAAGTTTTTCAGCTATTGACCGCTCTGTAACCTTAGCCGTTTGAATAAGTACCGACGATTCCTGAGCCATCGTCACCGAAGAGATCAGAACCAGTGTAAGGACAAATGTAATCATATTTAATCTGTTCATGGCCGTTTGCCTCCTTGAGTTTCATTTTGCATAGCTTTGCCTTCGGCGGGAAGGGCCAGCAGGGTCCTAAGGGCAATCAGGTTTGTGCGCTGCGTCTTTGCAAGGTCTATCTGCTCCAGTCGCTTAGCCACCCAGGTATTTTCCATATTTAAAAAGGTAATGGCATCAATATCCCCCTGCCCGTAAGCGGCCCGGCCATTATCTACCATTGATTTAAGTACAGGCATATATTCACTGAGGCTCGTCATTTGCCCGGATACAAGACCCTGAAGCCGGATGAGGCGGTCGATATCCGTTGCGGTTTCATCCAGGCGTGCCTGATATTCGGCAGTCAGCTGTTCACGGGTTGCCCGCTCAACGGCGATGCCTCCGCGGTTTCCGGAAAACAGGGGCAGATTGAGATCAATGCTGAATCCCGTGGTGTGTACATTGCTCGTATCACGCGCCTGGTTGATACCGATGCTCAAAGAGGGAAATTGTGACAGAATGGCGGCACGTACTTTTGCCTCCTGGCTCTGATAACCTGCCTTAAGCGCAAGGAGATCCGGGCGGCGTTGTGGCAGCGTTTGAAGTTCTTTACGCCATATACTGACATCCGGCAGATTTGACAGGGGTGTAAGCCTGATTTTTAGAGGAGCATCCGGTGAAAGCCCGAGCAGTAGTTTAAGTTCATGGAGTGTATCGTTGGCCGATTGCTGTAACTGGCTGATCCGGCTAAGTGTATCCAGCAGGGCTGTCAGGTCGGTGCCTGCGACTGCCAGTGTGACATCGCCGCGTGATACTGCCGCATGGGAACGATGATATCGCTCTTCATATAATTTTCGCATTCCTTCCAGCAGGGCAATCTGTTTATTCTGGCTGTCCATATTCACAGCAAGTATACGGGCGCGC
Organism: uncultured delta proteobacterium; assembly: GCA_963815145.1. Lineage (GTDB taxonomy): Bacteria > Desulfobacterota > DSM-4660 > Desulfatiglandales > HGW-15 > JAAZBV01. Next base: position 276,522 of record CAWFFS010000027.1, on the reverse strand, counting down.
TGACTGACCTGCCACTCCTGCCAGAGGATCTCCAGGCGTGCCTGTTCCTGCCCCCCCCTGGCACTGTCCAGCCTTGCCCTGCGGGTGATCAATGGAATGAGATCATATCCAAGGCCTATGCCGTACCCGTTGAACAGATCCGGTATATTATCAGTAGGGTGATCGAGGCTCGCAGATATTTGAGGGTCAGGTAAAAGACCTTCGGCATACAGCTCAGCCTGCTTTATACCCAGTTGTTTTCGGCGCGCCTTCAGGTCAGGATTGTTGAATACGGCAAAAACAGCCACATCGTCAAGGCTTAAACCATTCTGCATTTCATGCAATGCAGCTTTTTGTCCATTGAGTTGCTCAACGCCGGGTGCAAGATCGGTATCCGCTGGTAATATCCCGGGATGGTATGTTGCACAGCCTCCGAGCAGAAGAACAAAGAGAGCGGTGGCGGTACAATAATGATTGGTATTTTTAAAAAAAGTTTTCATGCCAGCCTCTTAAGAAAATTTAGTGAATTGCGCATAAATATATCAGGTCAAGATGAAGAAAAGATGAAGCATATAAAAAATATCATATTTAAAAAACCAATACATTACAAATTTTAATATGTTGGATGAAATACAGGATATAAGTTGTCCATTTATGACGATGGCGGTTTCATTTTAATATCAGATACAAAGGATATATTCTTTTTCCCGGATTTTTTGAATTTGGATGATATATTGCGATAAACAGGTTTGATTGAAAGTAAAATAAGCAGGAAAGCCCCGCCAAATTCTGCCCACTGCGGTATTAAAGCAGTCGCATGGCCGGCCTTTGCGCTTGCCGTTATTCCGAGAGTAAGATAGATTTTATTGAGCATAAGCCCGAAGAGAACTGAAAACAGTGAGATTGAAGCGAGATAAATTACAGATGCCCTTTTACCGAGCACCCCGAATAATACAGTCAGGGAAGTAATGTTTGTTGCAGGCCCTGCTATAAGAAAAACAAGTGCTGCACCCGGGCTTACCCCCTTAAGTATCAGTGCTGCGGCAACGGGAGTTGAAGCGGTTGCACATATATACAATGGGATACCTATCACCAGCATAATGATCATTGAAGAGATCCCGCCATCAAGGTATTTTGCGAATATTTCTCCGGGAATAAAGGTCATAATGCATCCGGCAAGCAAAAGCCCGATAAAAAACCAGCCGGCAATGTCGTTCCAGACCTCGGTAACAGCATATTTCAGGCCTGTTGCTGTCTTTAAAAAAAATGAATGATGGGCCGTGGGTGGTTCGGGAGTACATGATGTGCAATCACAGGAGCCATCAACAGGGCTGTCCAGGTCGTTAATCGTTTTTTTATTTTTTTCAGGGTAGTAAAACAGATTCTCAAGAATTCCTGCCACGGCTGCCGTAAAAAATGCCGTCACCGGCCTTGCAACAGTCATGATCGGGTCCAGCAGGGCATATGTTATTGCAATGGAGTCTATTCCCGACTCAGGGGTTGAAATAAGAAATGCAGTAGTTGCACCATTATTTGCCCCCTGTTTTTTCAGGGATACAGCCGCAGGAAGCGTGCCACATGAACACAGGGGGATAGGTATTCCGAATAGCGCTGCCTTGAAAACGGATATGAATCTGCCCTCTCCCAGATGTCTCGCAATTGACTCCGGAGTAATAAAAACCCTCAGAATTCCGCTTACTATCAGACCGAAAATAATATACGGGGATGACTCAAGTAAAAGACGCCATGCTTCATAAAATATACTGTAAATATAACTCATATCACGATCACCTTTTTTCAATTATACGTCACCTACAGCCAAAATCAACCCTGGCCTTTGATCCTGGCTAATATCCAGTGAAAGTAGGAATATAAAAAGGTCTTCGGTGCAACAACCAACCAGCAGGGATTTTTGAGGGTCAGGGCTACAGGCGTCTATAATGTAGCCCTTAATCCTCTGGCAGCAGGCATGCTCCACACTGTATCGTGGGTTCCTGATGTAATACGAAACCTTCACCCTGCCATAGCTGCAGGGGCAATGGCCTTTTCAAGTGTTACAGAAATAATGAAAAGCCTGAGGCTTCCAAGAAAAAAACTCTGGACAGAATTTGGAAGGGGTGTGGCAATCACCCCTTCCGCACTTTCAAAACATTGACTATATATTTGTATAAGTCTCTCATTTCAGGCTCAGGGATCTTAGTTAAAGGAAATGGGGGCATAGTGCCTCTTGAACCGTCAGGTCTCTTCGGATTTTGAACAAAGTTGGAAAAACTCTCAAACTCTTTTAATTTGGGCGAAGATTTTAAGGGGAGATTTGGTTTCAGAATATTTCCTCCCCCGGGATGACAACCCCTGCAATTAGCTACAAATACCTTCTCTCCTTCATTGAAATTTTCGGAGGAAATCGTGGTCGGCCTTTCTTCATATACCAGCTGACCGCCAAAGTAACCAAGTAAAATAACAACGCAAAAGCAAAGAAAATATACGGGAAGAACCGTCATGGAAGCTGCCCCGTGCCTGTGTCCCAGGATAATAGCTAAAAGGAGAAGCACGAGAAGAAGAGATGCCAGAATCAATTTGACCTTGATTTCAAAAAGCCAAGCGCCACCATAAAAATGCTGCCAATCCATTATGCCGAAAAGTATGGCAGGAAAGGCCCAGATAAAGGCAAGAATGATACAGTAATGAGGTGTAGACAGAAGTTTCTCCCTGCGAAACACCAGGGCAACAATGGCAAATATAAAGGCTCCTACCACCAGGCCTATGGGCATGTGGATCGCTGTAGGGTGGATCGGATGGGAATAGCCTATGCTATTCAGGAACTGATAAACAGTATCGAACATTGGGTCTTCCTCCTACTAAAGTTAAAATATGCATCTTAAAAAGAGATAACGCGTGCTATTATCAAACAGTGAGGTCTTCAGGGGAAAATAACCTAATAAAAACAGTCCCGCCAGAGGTGAAACCATAATGATAGCAATAAGAGGGAATGTTTTATTCTTTTACGGAAAAGATTCAATCCGCCGGTTAACTGTCGATGTCCTGAATTTTTTCTTGATATTTTAAAACAGCCCAGACAAAAGCGTAAATACTACCAATCCTGTATTTTTTAAAATCCTGTTAAATTACTTGAGAAGGCAGGCCTCTATTGTACAAAATCCATAAGCATAAATATTCTGCAATAAATCCGGGATAGATTCGGTTGTCTGTCCGGCTTTACTGATTATTTTATTAAAAAAGGATGAATTTTATTTGTCCGACTCATTTCTCGAAGGAGGTGTCAATCATGTCAACGTCCGAAGATGTTTACAAAAATTCAGAGGGAAAAATTGTTGACCCCGTGTGCGGGATGACAGTTGATCCGAAGGGCAGAAAGCTATTCTCAATTTATAGCGGCTACAAATATTATTTTTGTGCTGAAGGATGCCTTAAATCCTTTGAAGCTGACCCGGAAAAATACCTGGATCCAAAGCCGGCTAAAAAGAAAGGGTGGTTTGGTCGATATCTGGACCGGATGGCTAAAATAAACAAGAAAGAGTTCGGCAGCACCGGGCCGAGTTGTTGCCACTAAAAGGGAAAGGTTTGGATTCAAACAGAGCAAACATTGTATAAATAATGTTTCATATCGGACGCTGAACTGCGGCTCTTTCGTGAATGTCAGATCATATATTTTACTGTACTCCCAAAATACAGGATAAACCCTATGTGTAATTGGTATCTGCTGCGCTAACATTAACCATGATAACGTTGAAAATTGTAAATGATTCAACCGGAGGTTTGAAATGAAAAAGGGAGTTCAACTGCTTGTTAGACGTCTTAAAAAGGAATTTCAAGAAGAAAACGAGGCTTTTTACTCCGAAGATGACTACAGAAAAGCGGAGAGAAGGTTTATTAAATTCTGTTTAAAGAAAAGTTCTACCATGTGTTTGCAGGGGCTGATTCATTAGATCTTTTGAAGAGCCAGGACCTTGCATCGTATGTCAACAACTCAGGCCGGATCGGGTGATAAAATGAAAAATAAAATAATGATAGTAGACGATGAAGAGTATATCCGAAAATTATATACAGAGGAACTGGATGAAGAAGGATACCAGGTGGTAACTATGTCAACCGGGTTCGAAATAATCGATAAAATTAAAAATGAAGAACCCGATCTCGTTGTCCTCAATATCAGGATAAAGGACTATAACGGCCTCGAACTCCTGCATGCTATAAAGGACAGATTCAGTGATCTTCCTGTTGGTATATGTTCCGCCTATGATACATTCAGAGGTGACATAAAAACGGCTGAAGCTGATTTCTATGTTGTCAGATCATTTGATTTAACAGAACTGAAGAATAATATAGCGGACAGTCTGGCACATCACCGGGCGAGCACTGTCTATAATGAATCTTTAATGCAGAAAGATCATAGTCGTTAATCTAAAGTAAAAATATTATGTACTGGGATCATCATATGATGGTGTGGGGAGGCGGCGTCGGGATGATGTTCTTCTGGCTCATATTGATATTGGTGATGTCAGTCCTGCCAAGGCACCTCAAATCAAAACACCATGCGGTCTTTTACCCTTACCAGGCTTTTCCGGAAGTGATTCTTCATGGAAATATTCTATGTGAAACGCATAAGAAAATAAGCCCATAGGAAGCCGATTAAATAAGACAAAAGCACATCGCTCGGCCAGTGAGCGCCCAGTGTAATACGGGCAGTCCAGCCCGCGAGGAGCAAGAGGCTGCATATGATGATAACGATTATTCGCGGTACACCCGATGCTTTTTTATTAAATAGAACCGCAACGAATCCGATGGTTGAGGCATATGTCAGGCCAAAAATGGATGGGAATGAATAACCTGAGAGCTTTTTCACCACATGCACCAATTCAGGAGACGGCCGGGGCCTGGCGACAACAGGACCCAGCGCTTTTCCAAGAATCCACATTCCTGCAAAACTGGCCAAAGCGAGTAAAGCGGCGCGCCATCCCGCAAGCCACCAGGAAAGCCCTGCTGTAAGGGCGATGAGAAACAGATTCCAGGGAAACTTGGCAGTTGAGGAAATCCACTGCGCCCATCCCGTGGATACAGGTGTAATCCATTGGACAAAACGGGTCACGGCCACATCACCGGGAAAATAGGAAAAAAAGCTCGTACAGATGATTAGGAGAACCGTCACAATGGAGAATACAATCCATGTCTTTTCTTTCAAAACCATGATTTTCTCCTGCACTTATACTTTTGGGGTGAATTGTGAAATCTCGAAGGTGCCCAGTTTCTTTTCCCACACTCTCCGCTCCGAGAGCAATGGCTGTAAGTGAATGGAGCCCGGCAGCAAGGCTAAAGGATATTGCAGCACCTTTTAAAAAAATTTCTGCGGGAAGACAAATGATCAGATATTATCATATAGCACAGCCTCCCTCAGAAAATGTTCTTTTTAGATTACTGTTCTCTATTTTAAATTAGAATGGGGTAAAGAATGTATTTTGGAGGCCTCGAACTTGTATGGAAATCAGTTGGAAAATGCCCGTAAAAATAATAGCCAATATCTTACATGAAAATATTGCCAGGTCGAAAATGGAAGCTACATGATCCATAATGGAGAAATACAACTTCTAACTCATTTATCTCATATGCTAATGCAAGTATCATGTAACGGATTTCCGGAACGGGAATGAATATAGAGGGAATTATCTCCTGTTGAGGACTGTGAGGATTGACAGCGTTATGGAGTATTTTTTTATCGGTTTTGCAGCCTTGATCACTTCCGGACTGACGCTTTTTTCCGGTTTCGGTCTTGGCACCCTGCTCATGCCGGTATTCGCAATCTTTTTCCCTGTGGAAGTGGCTATCGCCCTGACGGCAATTGTCCATTTCTTGAACAATGTCTTCAAACTCTTTCTGGTCGGGAAATTCACCGACAAGGACGTCTTGCTTAGGTTTGGAATTCCTGCGATCATCTTTTCCTATCTCGGGGCAAAGATGCTGCTTCTCCTGTCAGGGTTAAGACCTGTAGCAGCCTATGAACTCTTTGGATATTTCTTCGATGTCACCCCCGTAAAGGTGGTGATCGCCGTGTTGCTGGTGATGTTTTCAATAACCGAGCTTACCCCGGGACTTGCCAATATTTCTTTAAAAAGGAAATATCTACCCGTTGGAGGAATCCTGAGCGGATTTTTTGGAGGGTTTTCAGGCAATCAGGGAGCTCTGAGGAGCCCTTTTCTCCTGAAAGCCGGACTCTCACGCGAGGGCTATATCGCGACCGGCGCCGTCATCTCATGCCTGGTGGATATCACCCGTCTCAGCATCTATGTAACTCATTTTTTCGAGGCCAGTGGAATCGAGAACCTGGATTTGCTCGTAACCGCAACTGCATCTGCCTTTTTCGGAGCCTTTCTCGGAGCCCGTTATATGAAAAAGGTGACCATGCGCTCAATCCGGATTCTTGTTTCCATCATGCTTCTGGGAATCGCCGTTGGACTGGGATTCGGGCTCATATGATCTGATTCAGGATATACTTCATATCCGCCGTTTTTAATTCAGGGCTTTATTCATTTTTTTCATCAGTGTCTCTTCTTAAGCTATCCCCGGTCAATAGTGTTTATTAAAACCGTTTTTACTGAGCCAGCCTTATGAATTTTAAGAAAATATGCACTAAAAAATGTGCATTTTCTTTATTTTTATTAATAAAAATAAAACCGGTCTTTTCTCATCCATAATAATTAATAGATTCAAGATGCTTGCTATTCGGGCGTTTCCCCAATTTATTCTAAATCAGAGCGGTAATTTCATACTTATGGCACGATGCTTGTAATAGGGATTTCCAGCCTGCCAGAGAGACATAGGCTGAAGCATTTTAGACTGACGTCTTCGCTTAGGCTTCGCCGGTCCAAGGAAGACTAAAGTAAAAACAAAAAATCTTACAGCTTTCAGTCTGAAATGCCTTGGCCTGCTTTGCTAACAGCCTTTAGACTAAATTGCTTCCCTGGCACGCCATAGCTTTAGCGAAGGCGGCAGCCTATTTTAAAAGGAGAAAATTATGAGCAAAGTGCAATCTATTGGAATCGAAGACATTGTAATTGACAGCAGTATCTATCCAAGAGTCAATATTGACCACAAAAGGGTCTCCATGTTTGAGGAGAACATGCGGGATGGCTTTAAGTTTGATCCCATTCAATTGCAGGAACACCCTGATGAGCCCGGAAAATACCGCATCCTGGACGGTGCACACCGGTACAAGGCATACAAAGGGATCGGGGCAAAAGAAGTCAAGGCGGAAATCATTAACCTCAATGGAGAAGATCCACTGCTGTATGCTGCAAGCCAGGCCATTGGCCCCAGAGAGCTTAAGGATGAAGACGCAAGGTATACTGCCAGGAGGGCGTATCAGAATAACCCGAAATTAAGTTCAGAGGAAATTGGAAGGGTAGTAGGCCGTACAAGAAGATCTGTAGACTCATACATATCTGATCTAAGGGCAGCAGTTAAGGCCAATCATAGTTTGAAAATATTCAGAATGGCTCGTCTGGGGGTGCCACAAGAGCGAATATCCAAACGATTAAATATCCTTCAAAGTGGTATTTCCAGCTATTCATCGGAAAAGGCAACATTGCCAAATCCGATAAATAGCGAAATCGAGAAGGTCTTCACAGTGACTCAAATCGCTGAGAAGCACGGCTGGCCTGAATCTCTTGTATGGTCCCTTAAATTGGACGGAAAAAATGACCTCGATAAATACCAGGAATTACAGTGGGGCCTCAGGAGTTGGGATGACTGGAAATGGACCGATTGTTTACCTCGTGAAATTCATGTAAATGACAGCAGAGCGGATTTCACAGGGGCGATAAGAGGTTCGGTGACGAATGGCCAGGAAGGATACCTGCCCAGCTTATCGCGCATATACTTTATTACTTTTCAAAACAGGGTGATCTGGTTATTGATCCCATGGCCGGTGGCGGTGTTACTGCCGATACGTGCCTGGCATTCAACCGGCGATGCTGGAGTTTTGATATGGTTGATAGAACTGATGAAAGACCGGAGATTGAGTATCATTTCTGGGATAAAGATAATCTGAAGTGGCCTGTCAACTGAAAGACGAAGCCGGATCTTATAATCTTTGATCCGCCTTATTTCAGTAAAAAAGCAAAGGAATATGAAGAAGACAGTATATCGAATTTGTCGAAACAGGCTTATCTGGATTTTCTTGAAAGATTTTTCAGGCTGGCACTTGAGAACAGTAAAAAAGGCACAAGGCTTGTAATGATAAATGCGGACTGGAGGGATTTTCAGGGAACTCCTGCTCTTGAAGAGGATGAAGAAGCAGCCATCCTTATAATTGACTACGGTAATCTTATGAGAAAATCAGGGTGGGCTGTTTCACATGTTATGCAGGCGCCAATATCATCCGAGAGGTTTCAGGCTGGTATCGTTTCCGCAATGCAGAAGAAAAGGATACTGGGAGTTACGTGCAGGAATGTCATTGTGGGGAGGAAAAAATGAAAGCAGGCTGACGCGTTTTAGCCTGTAGGCTGTTAGATCTACTTCTTTTGCTTCAGTCTTTTTTTATATTAAATCACTAAAGTTTCGCAGTTAATTTTTACTATATATTTCCGTTATATCCCAATGAAATCGAGGAATTTAGCTCTTTCACATGGTTAAAAGTATATGACTTTAGATATATATTTTCTAAAACCATCTTAATGTGACATTGCCTAACTAATTGAAATTATTGATTCATAAAATTCATAGCTAAAGGATTTAGTACCCATTATGATTGTCAAGTATGGTGTTTATCAGTGAATATTTGAATAATAATAATGGATTAGGGGACAATCCTATAATCTCCTGTCAAGGTAAAAAATAAAACAAGTGAATCCAGTTAGTTGGGAAGGGGCTATTTTTTAAGCATACTTCCCCTCTAGCCTTAAGGCTTAAAAAAATTCGGCGAGTCTCTCGCTGCTTCAAACCCTATACCTGATCGTTATAAATCCGGTGTATTGCACTTTAGGCAATCACCCATAATCCCTTATCCAGGTTATTGAATTTTAACGAGAGGCCCTGTATTGTCCCTCCAGAGGTCCTATTGGCCCCAACGTACATGCTCGGGCTCTCTCGCCGATATAAAATTTAATTAGTATTCTATATTCAAATATGCCGGATCAAAGGGCTCCTTCTTCTTCATCAATGTCCAGGCTATTATAAGCATCTTAGCCGCCAGCTTTACCTTCATCTTGGTTTTTATACCTGTCTCCCGTTCCCTACCACGAAGCTGATTGGCATAATATCTCTTAAAGTATTTATTACGTGTCGATGCTATCAAGGCTGCCTGGTATAGGGCATACCTTAAATGGGCATTTCCTCTTTTGGAAATTCTGGGAATCGCTCTGCCAGCAGTCATTCCGGTCCTACTGGCACTAAGGTCATATCCGACAAGTTTTATTACCTTCTTACCATTATCAAACCTGAAGGGATTTCCAATGGCTCCAAGCATCTTTGACGAAACATCGGGACCAAAGCCTGGTATGGTCAATAAATAATGGTATTCTGGAAACTCCCTGCTAATGTTTGCTATCTGTTCGTCTACTGCTTTTATGGAGCCTCTTATGTTTTGCAAATCTTCAACCATTAATCTTGCTCCAAACTGCAATACTTCTCCTGCTTCACACCCTATTGATTCATTGGCATCCAGCCATATCGACTTTATTCTGTCTGCCTGAGTTCTTGTCCTTACACGGGGCGCTACCAGATCTTCAAATTCTTCATACTCCATAAGGTTAATATCTTTCGGCCTTATGCTCCATTTAACTACAGCCAGGCTTTCAGAACATCCCTTTGCAAACTGACTGTCAAACTCAGGAAAGTATTGGGCTATAAGATTGTTTCTTATCCTCACTCTCATCCTGTGTTCCTGCTTCCTGAGCAACCTTTTCAATGAAAGCAAATTCCTCAGGTCTCTTATTTCGATAGAAGGATAATCATAGTACTGGCATTTGCCCTGGGATATTAGGTCTGCTACATTGGCTGAACACTTACCATCATGCTTATCCCATCTGCCATCCAATAACTCACGGTTTCTTGCTACTGAAACTCCTGATACCTGAACTACATTGCATCCACTTTTGATCAGGTACTCTGCAAGGGGTTTGTGGTAATTTGCTGTGGGTTCCATTCCATATACTACCTTTTCCAGACCATTGCCTTCCTTTATCGCATTTGCATGGTCCATCATCATCTCAATATCACTGAAGGTATTCCAAAAAATCAGCCTCCTTTGCAGGGTCTTACCGTTTGACGTTCCATAATATGCATAATGTTTTTCTTTCCCAACATCTATGCCTACAACCAAATACTTATCTGATCTCCTTATCTCTTTTCTTATTTGACGATATTCCTTTATTCTTGTAAGATCTTCCTCATTCATTTGAAACCTCCTTGTTTTGATTTTGGTCTGGTAACCTTTTTCTTAACAGGAGGTTTCTTTTTTGCATAGATATTAAGAATTTTTTTTCTTTGCTAAGTTCGGTCGTATAACCTCTTAATTTTTTAATATATAACGTACATGAAAGTATGAATTGAGATCGGCATTAGACCATTCTGAAGGCAAAAGGCTATAATCTGGACAAGCTTATTGATCGTGTATCTGCATTAACACTTTTAACCACGAAAGAAATATTGGACAATGCCCGGGACAGGAAAAGAACAGAGGCAAGGAGCATATTATGTTTCTGGGCTGCAGAAAAGCTGAAAAAGACAATGAGTGTCAGGCCTACATAGTTGACAAACTGGAACATGACCTGTCAACTATGTAGACCTGACACGGATTTTTTTGGTCATTTTCCTTTTCGGGCACATGAGCGTGAGCGGGACGCTCTTCAGTAATTCAGTTGAGAATAAGATATTGAATTTTGAAAGGAATTTCACATCCTGCATTCTAAAAATGGGAAAGAAAGACTCTCCTGAAAAACTGGATCTAAAGTCCATGGATATTGATTCGGAAAAAAGGAACAGGCTCAGGGATTTTTTTCCTGAACCGCAAAACACGCGAAAAAAACGAAAATAAAAACACAATATTTTTATATTTCAAAACTTCAGTTTGTTTTATGCAATTTCGCTGGCACGGATTAAAGGTCGATGCCGCGCTTTGCCATCAATTTCCTGAAAATCACGAGCTTCTGTACATCCTGTGTTCCTTCCCCGAGAGACGAAGCCCATGCGTCCATGGGGAACCGGTGAACAGGGGATTCAAAAATTACCGATGATGCCCCGAAAAGATCAGCCGCCCATGAAGTCACCTCCTTCGCCACTGCAACAGCCAGATACTTGGCTGTCGATGCTTCCAGACGAAAATCCTTTCCATTATCCGCGGTCCAGCATGCCTTCATGAGCATGAGCCGGACAGCCTCGATACGGGCATGAAAATCGGCTATTTCAAATGCCTTTGCCTGGTGATCAATAATCCTCTTTCCGAAGATTTTCCTTTTCCCAGCATGATCCAGTGCCAGCTCGAAGGCCCCGCTGGCTGTCCCCAGGGTAAGGGCGCTGACGGCAATTCTGCTGTGGGTAAAAATCGTCAGCACCTGTTGAAGCCCCTTCCCGGGTTCTCCCAGAAGATGATCCTCCGGCACGAATACTTCCGAGAGTTTTATACGCGTAAGATCCGATGGAATCCAGACCTGTTTGTTCAGCCTCTTTCTGGTTACTCCCCTGCTGTTAAGGTCCAACAGGAACATGGACAGCCTGTAATTCCTGGAAGCCCCTGGATGAGAAACCGCCGTGATCAGGGCCAGATCGCTACCCAGTCCGTTGGTAACATATGACTTGGTACCGTTTAGCAGCCATCCCCCGGCCACCTTTTCGGCCCGGGTCAGAATGCCGGCAACATCGCTTCCCGCGCTGTTTTCCGTGCTGCCAAGGCAGAGGATGTTTTCTCCGCTTACGGCAGAAACCCCGTATCTGTCCTTGAGAAATTCCGATCCGAACAGCCTCAGTCCGGTGATCCCCAGCTCTCCATGCACCAGCGCGGCAATTGCCAGGCCTGGACACATAAAGGCCAGCTCCTCTGTCAGGAGGGCTTCCCTCAGCACAGGCAGCCTTAAAATGTCCCTGTCCCTTATCCTGAAGCCGAACCATCCGCCCTCTCCCAGGGCACGGAAAAAGCTTCGGGGTATGGTTCCTTCCGTATACCACTTTGAGACATCTGGTTTCACCCGGGTGCGAAGGAAATCCTTGAATCGTTCCAGATCCTTTGACAAATCCGACGGGATGGAAAAGTCCATAATAACTCCTGAATACAGGCTGAGAAATTTGTAAGCTACGAAAAGAAATATGATATACTGTTAGTCGATGTCCAGGATTAATACCGGATGAATATTGGTCTTATCCGGTCCGTATATTATCTGATAAAACTATATAAAGATCCATCCTGCCGGTCAACAACAATCTGGGATACAGCTTTTTCTGCCTTTAGGATTTTTATTATTTACGGCATTTGATAACATACAGGGGTTTCTTTCTATGATCAGATTCAGTAAAGAACAGTTGAAGGTTCCTGAACTATCGAGGCCTGTTTATCTTGTCACTGCAGGCCAGTCCAGATATGTAAGGGCGAGGGGTCAAATCTCCTATTAGCTCATTATGTAATCCCGGAATCTTTTTTCTGACCATAACCACACCAAATACATGAAAGTGGAAAACTGTAGATTAAACCGGGCTTAGAAGAATTAATCGGATTATTTTATGTTTTAAATTGACATCAGTAAAATTCGATCGTATCATACGAATATGGCCGATAAAAAACGCAATATACAATCTAAGATCAATGAACTTCTTGGTTTTTTCCCTGTTGTGATCATACTCGGGGTCAGGCAGTGCGGTAAAACAACTCTTGCGAAAATGCTCAGGCCTGACTGGCGGTATCTGGACCTTGAACGCAGCAGAGACTATGATCTTATCTCAAATGATTTTGAATTTTTTATTAAGGAAAATCCAAGTTCATTAATCATTGATGAGGCACAAAGGTTCCCTGAATTATTTCAGGAATTAAGAGGTGTAATTGATAAAGACAGGAAAATCAAAGACAGATTTTTACTTACCGGATCAAGTTCAATAGAGCTGATAAAGAATGTTTCCGAGAGTCTTGCCGGCAGAGTAGGAATAGTTGAACTGGGGACATTTAAAGTAAATGAGGTTTATTCTCTTAGCCTTCCTGAATTTTATAAAATATTTGAACAAGAAATAAATAATTCTACAATAAATTTTTTAAAACAGATTACTCCGGAAATAAATCATGATCAGTCAATGAATGTCTTCTTAAAAGGAGGATATCCTGAACCTGTGCTTGAACAGAATGAAAAATTCTGGAGTGCCTGGATGGATAATTATGTTCAGACATATGTGCAGAGAGATATCAGAACATTGTTTCCCCGGTTGGATCTGGTAAAATATCGACGTTTTATTTCAATGCTTTCCGCACTAACCGGTACAATAATAAACAGGTCTCAGGTCGGAAGATCTCTTGATGTTTCAGAAAAATCAATAAGGGATTATCTGGAAATAGCCGAGGGCAGTTATATATGGAGAAATATCTCCAGTTACGAAACAAGCATAAGCAAGTCTGTTGTGAAAATGCCCAAGGGCAATCTCAGGGACAGCGGATTAAGCCAATTTTTACAGGGAATAGCAAACAGAAAGCAGTTGGTGAGCCACCCTAATGTCGGTAGGAGTTTTGAAGCCTTCATATCAGAGGAAATTATAAAAGGGCTTCAAGCAACCGAAATTACAAATTGGCATTATCATTATTTCAGAACAAGAAACGGATCTGAGGTTGACCTTGTACTTGAAGGATCTTTCGGGACATTGCCCGTTGAGATCAAATTCGGCAGCGCTGTTAAGCAACGGCAGTTACAGTCTATCAAAAATTTTGTTTATAAAAATGACCTGCCCCTGGGTATCGTTGTGAATTATTGTGAGTATCCTGAATTGATCGCCGACAGGATTATGCAAGTGCCTGCAACTTGTGTTTAATTTTTTACCGTTCAATGGATAGTGTATGTTGAACTAGATTTATTCGCACATAAAAGTATATATCGGCCTTGATAATTCAAAACTCCCTGTAAAGACGATCAGTGTCAGGCTTACACGACAGAACTCCGATATCCTGAATCAAACATTCAACATTATTCGATCACCCATATTGCCAGCGTTTCTTTCTTATATCGATCATTTACCCAGACAGAATTGACTGAATATTTTATCATAAAGGTCATCAGCAGAGGTTTTGCCTGTTATCTCTTCAAGCTTTTCAATTCCGCCTTTCAGATCGAAGGCGACGATTTCCATGGGATAGTCCTGCCTGAGATTGGTTGAAGCGCTTCTGAAATGCTCCAATGCCTCTGATAATGCATTTTTCTGTCTGATATTAGGGACAAGATGATTTTCAATGCCTGCATCCGAGCTTATTATTTTATCGGATATTTTATTACGCAGATTGTCGATCCCTTCCCCTGTCAGCGCCGATAGCCTCACAACAGGTGTATTTTCTGTCAGTCCGGCAAGCTCTTTTTCATCAAATCTGGGCGGAAGATCATTTTTATTCAGAATAACTATGCTGTTATCTCTGTTCATTCCCGATATAATCTTTTTGTCATCATCATTCAGAGGCCTGCTTTGATCAATTACCACCAGTGCGAGATCAGCCGCTTTGAATTTCTTCCTGCTTAAGTTTATACCGAGTTTTTCAATTTCGCCTTTTCCTTCCCGAAGACCAGCCGTATCAGTAATCTTTAAGGGGATACCTTTTATGTAAAATGTTGTTTCTATCAGATCTCTTGTTGTGCCCGGTATTGACGAGACGATCGCCTTTTCTTCATTTAAAAGGCGGTTTAAAAGGCTTGATTTGCCTGCATTGACGCGGCCTACAATAACTGTATCTATACCCTCAACCCAGATTTTTCTGGAGGAATGTGAAGCCACTATTTCTTCTATGGGTTTGATAATTTCGTTTTCAAGCTGATATATCGCATCATCTATTCCGCCTTTTCCCTGATTCTCCTCAGGATAGTCGATTGCAACCTCTGCCGCAGCGAGCAGATTCAGGACTTTATCACGAAGGACAGTTATCTGCCTGCCCGGCGCCCCATCTATCTGGCGGTTTGATATGATTATGCCCCGTTCGGACTTTGCGTTTACAAGGTCCATTACCGCTTCTGCCTGAAGGAGATCGATCCTGCCGTTTATAAATGCCCTGAAGGTGAATTCACCGGGCCTGGCGAGCCTTATGCCCTGGTCCAGTATTGACTGAAGTATCCTGGCGAGAAGCACCGGGCCGCTATGGGTGTTTATTTCAATTATATCTTCCCGCGTATATGAATATGGTCCTTTCATATAGGAAAGGAGCACTTCGTCAAGGATATCTCCTGACGGTTCGACAAAATGACCATGATATATTTTATGGCTTTCTATTTTTTTGCCCTTTGAGGAGCGGAAGAACTTTTGGGCGGTTATATAGGCAAGGGGGCCGCTTATCCTTATAATCCCGACCCCGGCCATGCCATAGGGGGTCGCTATTGCTGCAATCGTGTCATTATCAGATAAATTGTCTGGCATTATGAATATTGACCGGGATAGAAAAGCATCAATACCGGATATCGGTACTGATGCCTGGTTTTACAATTCCTGAAAATGTTTTTATCTCTTTGGTATAACAACGACTCTTTTATGGAGCCCCTCGCCCCTGCTTCTTGTTTCAAGTTTCTCCACATCCTTGAGTGCCAGGTGGACAATCCGCCTGTCATGAGGGTTAAGAGGGCTTGTTGAAAAAGGTTTTTTAAATTTCTTTGCCTTGTTTCCTATCTTTATTGCCATTTGTGTGAGCGAATCAACACGTCTCTGGCGGTAATTTTCAGAGTCGATAATAACCTTTAATTTTTTATCAGTATCCTTATTGGTTATTTTATTTACAATGTACTGGAGGGCGTCAAGGGTCTTGCCCTTCCTGCCGATCAACAGCCCTGAAGTATCACCTTCTATAACAAGTGATATTTTACCACCGGCATAACTACCCTTAACTGTTGTTTCTACCGGGATCAGCCCCAGAATATTATCAAGAGCATCTTTAGCGATATTGAGATATTCATCGTTGTCTTCTTCTATACTTTCAAAACTTTCTTTGTCCTCAATAACAGTGTCACGCTGATCAAAGTCATCGTAATCATCAAAGTCATCGTCATCGTTTTCAATATCTTTAATTGTTACCTTTATTTTTGTTTTTCTGGTTCCAACCAGTCCGAAGATGCCGGCTGAGCCGGGCTCTGTTATCTCGAATTCCAGATTTTCCGCGGGGATATTTAATTCACGCGATGCGTTATTTATCGCTTCCTCCGCGGTTTTTCCTTCAAATTCATAACTGATCATATAATCCTCCGAAATTTAATCCGACTTTTTATTGATATAATATTGCTGACCTATGGAAAGGATAT
Source organism: uncultured delta proteobacterium (assembly GCA_963815145.1). GTDB lineage: Bacteria > Desulfobacterota > DSM-4660 > Desulfatiglandales > HGW-15 > JAAZBV01. The sequence goes on along the minus strand of CAWFFS010000027.1, from coordinate 260,080 downwards.
TTTGCGTCAGCCAATAGAGTGAAAGTCCGGATGGAAAGTTGATAAACATTACTGTAAATAAAACTGGCATAAACATCATCATTTTCGCCTGGGACGGGTCGCCCATCATAGGCTGCATTTTCTGTTGAATAAACATTGAAACGCCCATTAAAAGGGTAAGTACCGGTATTCCTGGAGGGTGTATCCATGGGACCCAGGATGGAAGGGTAAAGAGTCTGTCAGGGGCTGACAGATCATTTATCCATAAGAAGAACGGGGCGTGTCTGAGTTCGATAGAATTCTCTAAAACCCTGTACAGTGCGAAAAAGACCGGGATCTGTATAACCATTGGCAGGCATCCGCTCATGGGATTGACTTTGTAGGTCCTGTATAATCCCATCAGCTCCTTGTTCATCATTTCCCTGTTATCTTTATATTTCTCCCGTAATTTTTTCATCAGCGGCTGGAGTTTCTGCATCTGTTTCATGGATTTCTGGCTTTTATGAGTCAGGGGCCAGAAAATTATCTTTATAAGTATGGTCAGTAGTATGATCGAGACGCCGTAATTATGTACAAATCCGTTGAAAAATACAAGGGCAGCATGCAGGGGCTTTGCAACTATATCAAAAAAGCCGTAGTCCATTGCGGCGTAGAGATTATGTCCGAATTTTTTTATAATCCGGGTGTCTCTGGGGCCTACGAACATGGAATATTTTTTTGAAGCCTCATAAGATGGCGGAAGCTCAACCGGTGCAGAAAAAAGATTTGCGGTTACTACTCCGGATGGCTGTAACAGGCCAGTGAATCTGGTTTCCTTTGTCTCTTCAGGTGCAACTGCAGTGATAAAGTAATCGCTTTCATAGGCAAACCAGTCGATATTTCCTGTCAGATCCGGTTTATTTTTGCCCTCCAGCTTGCTGGCTTTGTATTCTTTCATTTTATTATTTAAATAAACTGCCGCACCCGTAAAGGAGTAATACCTTGATTTTCCCTGCGGCGGCAGGTCGTTGATAACTGACTCGATATTACCTTTGATCGGCTCCCCCGACTTATTCGTTATTTTTATATCTACACCAATATCATATTTTTCAGGAGAAAAACTGAAGACCTGTTCTATACGTATGCCGTCAGGTGCGACATATACAAATGACAGGTCCTCTTTTTTTTGATCCGGTTTGAGGACGATAGAGTCTTTTTCCGTTGAGAAGATCAACCGGTCGCTATTTTTCAGGTCGGGATTATTAAAGTAAAAAGAAATATAATTTTTTATATATTTCTGTGCGGTGAAAAGCTCAACCGGAGGTGAGTTAGGGTCAACTGTCTCTCTATACTTCTTTAATTTGAAACCTGTAAGTGCGGGGCCTCTGTTTGAAAAAGTCGCTGAATACAGTGGGGTTTCAACTGTAATTTCTTTCTCTTTTATAGAAGAAGTATTTTCGGCTGCTTCTTCGGCATTCCGGGCTGTGTCTTGCTCTGCTGAAGGCTGTACCTTTGTGTTTTCTACAGGTTTTGACTTTTTTTCAATTTGCTCTTCAATTACATTCTTGTTGTCAACAGGTGTTACTGTTTTCGGCATAAAAAATTTTGCCCAAATAATGAAGACAAGGAAGGATAAAATAAAAGCCAGAATTGCTCTTTTTTCCATTGATAAACCATATTATTAATTTATTGCATGATTCAGCTTCTGCCATGCCTTTATAACACATGGAGCTGTCTAATGCCAAATTAAGGTAAAGGGTTATAACCTCCGGGATGAAGCGGATTGCATTTGATTAATCTTATGGCAGTTAATACTGCTCCTTTGAACACCCCGTATTTTTTAAACGCAAGACAGGCGTATACAGAGCAGGTAGGATAAAACCTGCAAGACGGTCCTATGAGAGGGGAAATAATCTTCTGGTATAAATATATTATCCCTATGGGTATATACCTGAAATTATAAATTAAATCCTTTATTAAGGATGATTTCACCCAGTTCCTCTTTTATATCCGTATAATTCAGAAGGAAGGAATCTTTTTTCCCGATTATAACAATATCACAGTCCATGGAAATATGATGTTTGTTCAGCCTGAAGAATTCTCTTGCTAGCCTTTTAACTTTGTTCCGTTTGACTGCATTGCCTATCTTTCTGGTTACAGTAATTCCAAGCCTGCTTCTGCCTGTCTTGTTTTCCTTAGCGATTACTAAAAAGTGTTTTGAATGATATCTTTTCCCTAAGCGATTTAGATTGACAAAATCTTCCCGGTTCAATAACCTTTCTCGTTTAGGGAATGAGTATTGTCTCATAAATAATTAAGCAGACAGTCGTTTTCGACCTTTGGCTCTTCTTCTTTTTAATACTTTAATGCCACCATTGGTGCTCATTCTTGCCCTGAAGCCATGTGTCCTGGCTTTTTTGATATTACTTGGTTGAAAAGTTCGTTTCATTTTTTTCTACCTTTTTTTATAATTTTTAAGTTAAGTTAAACAGGCATTTAACAGGAATAGTTATTTTTTGTCAAGATCATAAAATATTTTACTAAAGCATAATATAGTTCTATAAGTAACATCTTGTATATATTAAATATATCTGAAAGGAGCGGAATATGTTGCTTGACCCCATTCTCGGTTTGTTTTCCAATGATCTGGCTATTGATCTGGGGACAGCCAATACCCTTGTTTATGTAAAGGGGAGAGGAATAGTACTAAGTGAGCCTTCTGTTGTAGCTGTCAGAAAGGATGCAAAAGGAACTAGCAAGGTTCTGGCAGTTGGCAAGGAGGCTAAAATGATGCTTGGGCGCACACCTGGCAATATCGTTGCCATAAGGCCCATGAAGGATGGTGTTATCGCCGATTTTGAAATTACCGAAGCCATGCTCAGGCATTTCATAAGAAAAGTACACAACCGTACGACCTTAGTACGTCCTAGAATAATTATCTGTGTTCCGTCCGGAATAACACAGGTAGAAAAGAGGGCGGTCAGAGAGTCGGCGGAATCGGCCGGCGCCAGGGAAGTTTTTCTTATTGAAGAACCTATGGCCGCGGCAATCGGGGCCGGTTTGCCAATAACCGAGCCTACGAGCAATATGGTTGTCGATATCGGTGGGGGAACAACCGAAGTGGCAGTAATATCGCTCGCCGGTATCGTATACAGTAAATCAGTCAGGGTAGGCGGGGATAAAATGGATGAATCTATCCTTCAGCATATAAAAAGGAAATATAATCTGCTTATCGGTCCATCCACGGCTGAAATTATCAAAACAACCATAGGCAATGCCTATCCGAGCGATCATCTTGAAACCATTGAAGTGAAAGGACGCGACCTTGTTACCGGAATACCAAAGATACTTACAATAGATTCTGACGAGGTCAGAAAATCCATTTCGGAGCAGGTTGAAACCATTGTCGAAACGGTGAGGATAGCCCTTGAACAGACACCCCCTGAACTCGCAGCGGATATTGTTGACAGAGGCATAGTCCTGACCGGAGGAGGGGCGATGCTGAAGGACCTTGATATTTTGCTCAGAGAGGAAACAAAGCTTCCTATTACAATTACGGAGGATCCTTTATCAACTGTTGTTCTGGGTTCGGGAAAGGCCCTTGATAACATGAATGTATTACGAGAAGTCATGATCAAGTAGGCGAATATATACTTGAAACAGAATCGAATGACAATTAGAAGGGGCTCGGGAGGCTTACATTATAATTGTTTTCAAATAAGCGGATAAAACATATCTTGTTATGGTTTTTTTTGGTTGTCCTTGCCCTCATATTTCTTTCGTCTAATATCGAGAGGTCTAAATCATGGAATCCTGTGGCAGGAGTTTTGATTGAAATCCTGTCTCCTGTTCAGAAGATCGTAAAAGGCAGTGCGGATTTTACAACAGGATTGTGGAGCAAATACATTTGGTTGATCAATACCCATGATGAGAATATAAGGCTTAAATCCGAAGTCAACCGGCTTGTTATGGAGAATACCAGGTACAAGGAACTGCTTTCGACCTATAACCGGCTCCAGCAGCTCTTAAATTTTAAGGATACAACCGACGTACCTGTTGTAGCGGCTCAGGTAATCGGACGTGATCCTACCGGTTGGTTCAAGTCAATCATTATTGATAAAGGCAAAAATTCCGGCATCAGAGAAAGTATGCCGGTTGTAAATGCAAAGGGTGTTGTCGGGCAGATTGTTTCCGTGTCCTACAATTATTCAAAGGTATTGCTTGTAATTGACCAGAACAGTTCCGTCGATTGTATTATAGAGCGGTCCAGAGACAGCGGTATTGTCAAGGGCGTGTCTTCAAAGATATGCTCCCTTGATTATGTTCTCAAAACAAGTGATGTTCGTGTTGGTGATCAGGTTGTTACGTCCGGGCTGGACAGGGTCTTTCCCAAGGGAATCCATGTTGGTGAAGTTATTGAGGTTAAGGACACGCCAGAGGAATTATTTAAAAATATAAAGGTAAGACCTTCGGTTGATTTTTCAAAACTGGAGGAGGTCTTGGTTCTTTTAAGGGAGGATCCGTTATCAAAACCTTTGAACAAAGAGCAGTAGTAAGGATTCTGCTCGTATGGTCTGTATCTGTTTTATTTATTCTTATCAAAGGCAACGTTTTACATGCGTTTCTTGTAAAAGGTGTTGATATTGACCTCGTCATTGTTTTTACTGTTTATTTTTTAGCTTCCAATGAATCGAGTCCCTGTATTTTTGCGTTCTGTCAGGGTTTCCTGCTGGATATCCTGTCGGGGGGAGTTCTGGGTTTATTCACTCTCCTGTATCTGTTTGTTTATTTTGTAATAAGATTGGCTTCTCACCCGATTGACCTGCTTTCACCCGTTGGAAGGGCCGCCGTTGTTTTTATTGCTGTTTTTGCAAAAGAATTATTAATGCTGGTATTATTAAATATCTTCTCTCTGCAATATACATTTTCAGTTGATTCTATATTTCATTTTTTCCTTTCCGCTCTATTAACCAGTGTATTATCTATTTTTATTTTTCATTTTTTAAAAATTTCTCCTGCTATGGCGTCAACGGCAGAGGGGGAAGCATAAGAATATAATGGCAGGGTGGCTACAGAAGGATTTGGATTATTTTTTTTTAGGGGCATCAGGTGAGAACCTCAGGATTTGATCCGGCTTTGGCTGAAATAATAGGCAGACGTCTTAAGATCGTAACTGTTGTGGTTGTCGTAATGGTTTCGATTCTACTGCTGAGACTGTGGTTCCTGCAGATAATCAAGGGCCCGATGTACAGGGCTCAATCGGAAAATAACAGGATTCATCTGCAAAGCATTCCTCCTTTCAGAGGCCTGATCATGGATAGAAATGGCGAATTGCTTGTTGATAACAGGCCTTCATACGATCTCTATGTAATTCCCGAAGATATTCAGGACCCTGAAAGCCTGTTCGCCAATATAAAACGACTGATACCCATTGACGCCAAGCAGCTAAAGCATAAACTGAAAAAATTATATCACGGCAAGCCCTTTAATCCGGTACTGATAAAAAAAAATATTTCCCGCGAAGAACTGGCGGTTGTTGAGGTGAACCTTTTCAACCTTCCTGGTGTATATATAGAGGTCAGGCCCCGACGAAATTATATCTATGATACATTCGCTTCCCATATCATCGGATACCTGGGTGAAATTAGTGAAAAACAGCTCAGGAGCGGAAAATATATACATAACAGCGGGGGCGACCTGATCGGTCAATATGGTATCGAAGGTATCTGGCAGAATGAATTGAACGGAACAACCGGCGGGATGCAGGTTGAGGTGGATGCTACAGGAAGAAAACTCAGAACCATTTCAAAAAAGATGCCTGTGCCGGGATATAATGTTTACCTGACAATCGATAAAAATCTACAGCTCATTGCCGAAGATTCCCTGAAGGGCAAGACAGGCGCTATTGTCGCTCTTGACCCAAATAATGGTGAGGTGCTGGCCCTGGCCAGCAGTCCTGATATTGATCCGAATAAATTCATAGACGGTATTAATCAAAAGGAATGGAACAGGCTTGTAAACAGCAAGGATTCTCCTCTTCAAAACAGGGCCATAAGAGGGCAGTATGCTCCCGGATCGATATTCAAAATAATAGTGGCGCTCGCCGGACTTGAGGAGGGTGTCATAGATCCTGATGAAGAACTGTATTGCTCGGGTTCATATAAATTGGGAAACCGCGTTTCTCGATGCTGGAAAAAGGGCGGGCACGGGAAGGTAAATCTTCACAAGGCTTTAAGGGAATCGTGCGATATTTATTTTTTCAAGGTAGGCAAAAAACTGGGTATTGATACGATTGCCAGATACGCCAGGATGTTTGGACTCGGCAGAAAAACAGGAATTGACCTTGATTATGAAGCGGACGGGCTAATACCGGACAGTGAATGGAAATTGAAAAAATATGGAGTCCCGTGGCAACAGGGAGAAACGATTTCCAGCGCCATTGGACAAAGCTTTGTTCTGGTTACTCCTATACAGGCGGCCTGCATGATATCAGCGGTCTTCAATGGCGGTGTTCTTTACCAGCCAAGGGTTGTAAAAAGGGTAGGAAACAAAGACGGGGATATTTTTGAGGTTTCACCTGTGGTGCATGGGAAAGTGAACATCAGCCCGAAAAATATGGAACTGGTAAAACAGGCCCTTGTTGCTGTTGTGAATGAGCCGCATGGTACGGCCACGATGGCAAAAATAAAGGGGATAACCGTTGCTGGCAAAACTGGAACTGCGCAGGTAATCAACATGGAGGCATTTAAAAACCTTGATTCCGGCGGAGAGGTACCTGAGAAGTATAGGGATCATGCATGGTTCGTTGCAGTAGCGCCCGCTGAAGATCCCAAGATAGCTATTTCCGTTCTCATTGAACATGGGGGCCATGGCGGTAGTGCTTCAGCCCCAGCTGCCGTCAGGCTTATTAAGGAATATCTGAAACAAAAACCGGAACAGGAAAATAAAAAATGATGTTTGACAGAAGACTTCTTCAGAATTTTGACTGGATCTTGCTTCTCCTGCTGATCCTTATCGCCACAATAAGTCTTGTAAATCTGTACAGTGCCACATACGCTATCAGGGATGCCGGGGGATATCAGATCTTTATAAAGCAGATATACTGGTTTCTGCTAGGGTTTGCCATCTTTTTTGCCATGACCATCTTTGATTACCATATCATTGAACGGATTGCCTATCCGGTCTACTTTTTATCGGTCGGTTCCCTTGCCATGGTTCTGGTTATAGGAAAGGTGTTTTCCGGTTCACAGAGATGGATCAGTCTGGGCGGAGTGGCTTTTCAGCCCTCTGAATTTGCCAAGATAGCCCTGGTAATTATTTTTTCAAAATTTTTTACCAGTCAGGGAGAATACACTGAATACAGGCTCAGAGATCTCTGGCGGCCGATTATACTTCTGGCAATTCCATTTTTACTTGTGTATAAGGAGCCGGATCTAGGCACCGCGCTTATGCTTGTAATAATAGCCGGATCAATTTTCATGTTTATGAAGATTAACTGGAAATCCCTGGCGATATTATTGTCTTCCTTTTTAGTATGTATACCCTTTGTCTGGCCAATACTGAATACATACCAGCGGAAGCGTATACTTACATTCCTCAGACCTGAAAATGATCCTTTAGGCGCCGGTTATCACATTATTCAGTCAAAGATAGCAGTAGGATCCGGGCTCTTATGGGGAAAAGGCTATTTGAAAGGAACTCAGACGAGATTGCATTTCCTGCCGGAGCAGCATTCCGACTTCGCCTTTTCGGTCTTTGCAGAGGAGTGGGGTTTTATGGGATCTTTTATCCTGATAACACTCTACCTGCTTCTGATCTTATGGAGCCTTAATATTGCAAAAAATTCAAAGGATATGTTCGGGTCAATATTGGCCGTAGGAATAATTTCCATAGTATTCTGGCAACTGGTCATTAATATAAGTATGACAATCGGACTCATGCCGGTGGTGGGAATCCCGCTTGTATTTTTCAGTTCCGGAGGATCATCGATAATAAGTACTATGGTCGGAATGGGATTGCTTATGAATATAAGCATGAGGCGATTCATGTTTCAGTAGGTTTCCCCTGATATCAGTAGGCTTAACTCAGATAAAATACTGGGAAAATCTTCTTGTACGGTTCCAGGGAACGTATAATTAAAATTTAATAGCCTAACCTTCAATATATTCGCCTTTTTTCTTGCATTCAAAAATACGATATGATATCTCCCAAAAAAAAATTACAGAGGAATAGCATGAAAAACAGAGATGAGATAAATGCGTTCCTGGGTAAGGATACGGAATTTGAAGGTAAATTAACCTTCAAGGGCACAGTTCGAATAGACGGTCGATTTACGGGCGAAATATTTACCGAAGGAACACTGATCGTTGGAGAACCGGCTATTATCCGTTCTGATATTCATGTTTCTCACATAATAGTCAGCGGTGAAATCAGAGGCAATATAATAGCCGACAACAGGATTGAAATTCACGCTCCCGGGAAAGTTTTCGGTAATATTCAGGCTCCTGCTGTTATAATAGAAGAAGGCGTTATTTTTGAAGGTAACTGCAGGATGCAAAAAATTGATAAGGATCAGGATAAAAAACTTGCTGTAATCAGTTAAGTTAATATCAATTTTGTTTTGATGTATCTATCCTTATTTCCCTTGTCTTTTTTATTATTACCATAGATTAAAATTTTTTTTAAATATCAGAGAGCACTATGCCGGATATAAATCATTATTTAATATTGATCCAGATTGTAAATTTTCTGATTCTTCTTTTTCTATTAAATATTATTGTTTACAGGCCTGTCAGAGGAATATTAAACAGGCGTAAAGAAGATATGGATGCTACTTCGAATATTACCGACGAATGTAAGATGAAGATAGAAAAATACTCCGCTGAAATAGAAGACAATATTTATTCTACCACAAAAGAGGGGCTGAAAGAGCGCTCCGATCTTAGAAATAAAGGACTTTCAGCTGAAAAGGAACTCCTTCAGGATGCCTATTCCCAGGTTGAAGAAGCCCTTGTAAAAGCAAAAAATGAGATAACAGAAAAAATAAAAAACGCCAGAGTATCATTACAGGATGAGATGGATAGTTTTTCTCGCGACCTGGCGGAAAAGATACTCGGGAGAAGCCTGTGATGATGTCTATCGAAAAAAAATTGTCAGTGGTTTTCATCATTTCATTAATCGCTTCCATACTCTTCACATTGCCGGTATTTAGTGAAGAGGCTCAGCATTCTGCGGCGGCTGATACGCATTCAGCAGGCACTTACGCCGCTGAAACAGGGGAGGCCGTGAGTCATGGCGAGAGTGCCTCCGCTGACCGAAGCGGTGATTTAAAGGATCTTGCCTACAGATGTATGAATTTTACTCTTCTTATAATTATTCTGGTAATAGTATTTAAAAAGACCAGGATACTGAATTACTTTGCCTCAAGGAGTGAAGAAATAAAGAAAAAGCTTGAAGACCTTAAGAGGGACAAGGAAGAGGCAGAAAGAAAATATAAGGAAATCGAAAAACAATTAAGGGATTTCGAGGAAAAAAGAAATGGCATCCTGGAACAGTACCGGCAGGAAGGGATGCATGAGAAGGACAGGATTATTTCCGATGCAAAAGAACGGGTAAAACAGATACTGGAACAGTCGGAGATTACAATACAACAGGAAATAGAATCTGCAAGAAGTCAGTTAAAGCAGGATATTGTAGAAATTGCTTCGCAAAAGGCACAGGATATCCTGATCAAGGAGATCAATGACAAAGATCAGGAAAATATGTTGGTTGAATTTGTAGAAAAGGTGGGTAACGTAAATTGAGCGATTCAAGAATTTCCAAAAGATATGCCGGGGCTCTTTTCAGCCTTGGGCAGGAAGACGGTTCCTTTGCTACCTACGGAAAGGAACTTGAAGAATTTAAGGATTTCTTTTTAAAGAATACTGATTTTGGAAACGCTATTTCAAATCCAATATACAAACTTGAAGAGAGAAAAGAAGTTTTAAAGTATGTATTGGGTAAAAGCAACTTTTCAAATATGGTAAAGAATTTTCTAAATCTCCTGCTGGACAAGAACAGGATAGGTTCGATAGAAGCAATTGCTGACAAGTATGGCATGTTGACAGATGAAGCTTCTAATATTGCCCATGCCGAGATTATTACTGCCAGGCCTTTACAGGATGACGCCTTAAAGAAAATAGTCGATTCACTTAAGGAAATGACATCTAAAGATATTAAATCGGATGTGAAGGAAGATCCTGAACTAATAGGCGGCATAGTTGTAAAAATAGGGGATCTTGTTCTGGATGGTAGCGTAAAAGCCCAGCTTGAGGGGTTAAAAGAATCTTTTAGAAGGGGTGAATAGGACTCATGGATATAAGAGCTGAAGAAATTAGTCAGGTTATAAGGGGACGGATTAAAGATTACGAAAAAAAGATGGAAGTCAGTGAAACCGGCGTTGTTCTCTCGGTAGGTGACGGCGTTGCACGTGTACACGGGGTAGAAAAGGCAATGGCAATGGAGATGCTTGAATTCCCCGGCGGAATATACGGGCTGTGCCTCAACCTTGAAGAGGATAATGTTGGTGTGGCCATCATGGGAGAGGACTACAAGATTAAAGAAGGGGATTTAGTAAAGCGTACCGGAAGGATTGCTGAAATTCCTGTAGGAGACGCAGTGCTCGGAAGGGTTATCGATGCGGTAGGAAATCCTCTTGACGGCAAAGGGCCTATAAACTCTGATGAATTCAGAAGGCTGGAAATGGTTGCACCAGGCGTTATCGCGCGTAAGCCGGTTACCGAGCCGATGTATACAGGTATCAAGGCTATTGACGCAATGACACCTGTCGGAAGAGGTCAGCGCGAGTTGATTATTGGTGACAGACAGATAGGCAAGACCGCTATAGCCGTTGACGCTATCCTCAATCAAAAAGACACTGACATATTCTGCATATATGTTGCCATAGGTCAGAAAAAATCTACAGTTGCACAGGTTGTTGATATACTTCAGAGAGAAGGGGCAATGGAATATACAACTGTAGTAGCAGCATGTGCCAGCGACCCTGCAACACAGCAGTACATGGCACCATATGCAGGTTGCTCAATAGGTGAATACTACAGGGATAATGGCAAGCATGCCCTCATCATTTATGATGACCTTTCAAAGCAGGCTGTAGCATACAGACAGATCTCCCTGCTGCTCAGGAGACCGCCAGGACGTGAGGCCTTCCCCGGAGATATTTTCTACAACCATTCAAGGCTGCTGGAAAGGGCTGCAAAGGTTAATGACAGCCTTGGTGCCGGATCATTGACTGCGCTTCCGATTATCGAAACCCAGGCCGGTGACGTTTCGGCATATATTCCCACAAACGTTATATCTATTACTGATGGTCAGGTTTACCTTGAACCGAACCTGTTCTTTTCAGGTGTACGCCCTGCTATCAACGTAGGTTTGTCTGTATCAAGGGTTGGCGGTGCTGCCCAGACAAAGGCTATGAAGAAGGTTGCCGGTACGCTGCGTACTGAGATGGCCCAGTTCAGGGAACTCGAGGCCTTTGCCCAGTTCGGAAGCGATCTTGACAAGGCTACCCTGCAGCAGATCAACAGAGGTCGAAGGCTGGTTGAAGTATTGAAACAGGCTCAATATCAGCCAATGTCTGCGGACAGGGAAGTAATGATCCTTTTTGCGGCAGCAAACGGGTATCTTGATAAATGGCCTGAAAAAGCCGTATCTGAATATGAGTCACAGATGCTTGAAGAGATATCGGCGACAAAGTCTGAGTATCTGAAAGAGATTAAGGATAAAGGTCAGATCAGCGATGAACTGAGTGGTAAGCTGAAATCGTTCCTGGATGATTTCCAGGCTAAATTTCATCCGTCAGTTTAAACTGTTGGCTTTAAAATCTTTTTTATTAAAGGCCGATACACAAAATCTCAAACATTCATGAAGCATATAGAGAAAATATAAATGGCGACACTGAGAGATATTGAATTAAAAATAAAAGCAATCAAAAAGATTCAACAGATTACCAGGGCAATGAATATGGTTGCCAGCGCTAAGCTGCGCAACACTCAGAGCAAGATGGAAAAATTTGCCCCGTACGCTACGAAATTTGCAGATGTCCTCGGTAATCTGGCAAGCCGCATCGATTCCGATGTTCACCCTCTAATGGTAAAAAGAGATAATGTTACCAATGTTGAGCTCCTGCACTTTACTTCTGACAGGGGTTTGTGCGGAAGTTTCAATATGAATAACATTGTTCTCGGTGAAAAATGGATAGCTGAACAGAAAGATCAAAACCATGAATATAAGCTAAATCTTGTCGGAAGAAAGGGGCGCGATTATTTTAAAAAAAGAAATTATATTATTTCATCATCTCATGTTCAAATATATGGATCTGTCGACATATCCTATGTGAATAAAATGACGACTGATTTTATAAATAAATTCATGAACGGTGAAATAGATGAATTGTATATGGTTTACTCAAAATTTGTCAGCATCTCCAAGCAGGTGCCAACACTGGTTAAACTTCTTCCCATTGAACCACCAAAGGCTTCAAAGGATGATGCAGCCGGTTCAGGTTCAAGCGAGTACCTGTGCGAGCCGGGAGCAGAGGAATTACTGATTGAGCTTTTACCAAAGCACTTAAGCGTACAGATTTTAAATGCATTTTTTCAGAATGAAGTCAGCGAATATGCAGCAAGAATGGCAGCAATGGATAATGCTACCAAAAACTGTAAAGACATGGTTCAGGATTTAACACTTACATTCAACAAGGCAAGGCAGGCGGCAATTACAGCAGAACTGATGGACATTGTCGGTGGTGCCGAGGCTCTAAGATAATATTTTGATAATACAAGGGCGGTTGGCAAAATTATTTTGTTCATTTAACCGGTATCATCATAAACTTTAGTGAGGGATGAAAACACAGGGGCAGGTAGTTCCTCTACCGGAAGGCTGACAGCACTGTTAAAAAAGGAGGTCTCGATTAATTATGAACGAAGGCAAAGTAATTCAGGTTACAGGTCCAGTTGTGGACGTTGAATTTCAAGAAGGGGAGTTGCCGGAAATATTAACGGCTCTGCATATCACAAATCCAGCTATTGATGATACCGAGGATAACCTTGTAGTTGAGGTTGCCCTGCATCTTGGTGATAATGTGGTGCGTTGTATAGCAATGGATATAACCGATGGTCTTGTAAGGGGAATGCCAGCCAAAAATACAGGCAAACCGATAATGATGCCTGTAGGAGATGCTACACTGGGAAGGGTTCTTAATGTAGTTGGAAGGCCGGTGGATGGAAAGGGTCCTGTTGAAGCAAACGAGTATATGCCGATACACAGGCCGGCCCCGTCATTTACAGAGCAGGATACATCAGTTAATGTTCTTGAAACTGGTGTAAAGGTTATTGACCTCCTGGTACCGTTTCCCCGCGGTGGGAAAATGGGGATGTTCGGTGGCGCCGGTGTAGGTAAAACCGTTGTTATGATGGAGATGATTCATAACATTGCTATGGAGCACGGTGGAATAAGCGTTTTTGCCGGTGTTGGCGAGCGGACAAGAGAAGGTAATGATCTGTATCTGGAAATGAAGGAATCAGGAGTTATTGAAAAAGCAGCTCTTATTTACGGGCAGATGACCGAGCCTCCGGGAGCCCGTGCCAGAATAGCCCTTTCCGCTCTAACTGCTGCGGAATATTACAGGGATGAAAAAGGCCAGGATGTTCTTCTCTTTGTCGATAATATATTCAGGTTTACACAGGCCGGCTCGGAGGTTTCCGCTCTTCTCGGTCGAATTCCTTCAGCGGTTGGTTATCAACCCACACTGGGCACCGACCTGGGTGCACTTCAGGAACGAATCACATCCACAACAAAAGGTTCAATTACTTCGGTTCAGTGTGTTTATGTTCCTGCTGATGACCTTACCGACCCGGCTCCAGCGACTACATTTGCCCATCTGGACGGTACGGTTGTTCTTGACAGGGCTATTTCAGAACTGGGTATCTATCCGGCTGTTAACCCTCTTGATTCTTCTTCCCGTATACTTGATCCGAATTATCTCGGAGCAGAGCATTATACTGTAGCAAGGCAGGTTCAGCAGATTCTACAGAAATACAAAGACCTTCAGGAAATCATTGCTATCCTTGGCATGGATGAACTTTCAGATGAAGATAAGGTCACTGTTGCAAGGGCAAGAAGGATACAGAGATTCCTTTCTCAGCCTTTCCATGTGGCTGAAGTATTTACCGGCACAAAGGGTAAATATGTACCTGTAAAAGAAACGGTAAAGGGTTTTAAGGAAATCATCGAAGGAAAACATGATGACCTGCCCGAAGGCGCTTTTTATATGGTTGGAAGCATCGAAGAAGCCAGGGAAAAAGCAGAAAAGATGGCTGGACAAAACTAGCAGGAGTATTAATTATCATGGGAAAAGTTGATCTTGAAATCGTAACGCCGGCAGGAACTGCAGCAAGAGTTCAGGCTGATATTGTTGTGGCCCCAGGTATTGATGGAGAATTCGGAGTCTTGCCAGGGCATATAAACTTTCTGTCCGGGCTCGTACCAGGTGAACTACACTATAAAAATGACGATAAAACCGAATATCTGTCAGTAACTTCGGGTTTTGCCGAGGTTTCGAATGACAAGGTCTCTATTCTTGTTGATTCTGCTGAAATGGCCAATGAAATAGATGTTGAAAGAGCAAATTCGGCGATGGAGAGGGCAAAAGAAAGGCTTGCACAGAAAAGAGACACTGAGAGTGTTGATTTTGCCAGGGCAGAAGCAGCACTGCAAAGGGCAATTTCCAGGATAAAGGTTGCAAAGAAAATCGGTTGATCCGTCTTATCTGATATATCAATAAAGAAGGCAAGCCCATAGCTTGCCTTTTTTATTGACTTTTTTTTGATATAGAGACTATAAATACGAACTTGAAATTTAATTTGTATCTATTTAATAGCAATACATAAATTCATAAAACAGAATTAAACAGGAGAGCAATATGGAATTTAATGCTGAAACCGACTATTTTAAACTCCTTGAAGATAAAATTGGTGAATTAATAATCAAAATGCAGGAAATGAAGGACGAGCGAGAGTCATTTACAAAAACGATTGATGACCAGAAGGTCAGGATAGATACCATGACAACGGAGCTTGAAGAATTGAAAGAAAGTAAGCAGCAGGCAAAGAAAAGAATAACAACCATATTAGAAAAAATTGATAAACTGGCTGTTTAGATCCCCGGAGCAGTCTTGTGGACAGACCCATAAAAATAAAGATATTGGGTAATGAATACCTTATAAAAAGCAAGGGAAATGATACTGATAATGTTTACAAGATTGCAGAGTATGTCAATGAGAAGCTTAGAGAGGCAGACGAGAATGCAAGAGGAATTTCAGAAAAAAAGGCTGCAATATTGACTGCACTGAACATAGCCGGAGATTATTTTAATCTGTTGGATGAAAGAGATAAATTGTTACAGGAGATACAAGAAAGGTCGCAATCACTAATTTCAGTTATTAATAGTAAGATAAATGACTAAAGATTAATTGATGTGAACAATATCAATCCAAGCAGGAAAGGCAAATTTTTACGGCTGAAATGAAGTGTTTTAAATATAAATATCTTATTGAAAACACGTTAAGGATGGATAAATAATAGAAGGTTAAAAAATTGTTTTAATAATGTAAAATTAGCAGGAAATAGTATAAAAAGATTTTCCTTCTTTTTTAAATATTGGATTTAATTATATAAATAATACAATCCTACCTGTTATTTAAATCATCCTGTCCCCCTTTCGGTCAAATCATTACAGGGCCGTTCCTGGCTTGAATACTAACAAAGGTGAAACGATATGATTACATTACAAATGATTATTGGCGCAGGTGCTGGAATCATTTTAGGTATATTTATTGGGATTCTAATAAGAAAACGAATAGTTGAAAAGCAATTCGAGTCAATTACCGTTTATTCCAAAAAAATTATAAATGAAGCCCACAGACAGGCAAAAACCATAAAAAAAGAGGCGATGCTCAAGGCAAAAGATACTATCTATCAAATGAAAAATGACGTTGATAGAGAGGCAAAAGAAAAATATGACCTGCTCCTTGCCCAGGAAAACAGGCTGGTTCACAAGGAAGAAAGTCTTGATAAAAAAATCAGTCAGTATGAAAACAGGGAAAACAGCATTTTAAAGAGGGAAAAAAACATCAATAAACTGGAGGATGATCTTAAGCTGAAGAATGATGAATGTGACAAACTGATAGCCGAACAAAGAGTCCAGCTTGAAAAAATTGCAGGTATATCCAGTGAAGATGCAAAAAAACTTCTTGTGATGTCAATGGAATCTGAGGCAAAGCATGATGCTGCCAAGTTGCTTAGAAAAATAGAGGTAGAGGCAAAGGAGACATCAAAGAAGAAGGCCCAGGAAATAATCGCCCTTGCAGTTAAGCGATACGCAGGTGACTACGTATCGGAAAATACAGTGTCTGTTGTAGATTTACCTAGTGAAGAGATGAAGGGGCGTATCATAGGAAGGGAAGGTAGAAATATCAGGGCGATCGAGGCTGCAACAGGTATAAATCTGATTATTGACGATACACCCGAGGCAGTTATCCTTTCAGGATTTAATCCTGTACGAAGAGAGATAGCAAAAATTTCTCTGCAACGGCTGATTGAAGACGGCAGGATTCATCCTGCCAGGATCGAGGAAATTGTAAAAAAGGTCGAAAAAGAGATAGAGGCAAGCATTAAAGAGGCAGGAGAGCAGGCTACATTCGATGTCGGAGTACATGGCATTGACCCGGAATTGATCAAGCTCATAGGGAGATTGAAATATCGATCAAGCTATGCCCAGAATGTATTGCAACACTCGAGGGAAGTGGCATTCATATGCGGGGTTATGGCATCAGAGCTTGGTATAAATTCCAAAAGAGCAAAACGAGCCGGCCTGCTTCATGATATCGGCAAGGCTGTAGACCACGAAGTCGAAGGCCCGCATGCCTTGATCGGGGCGGATCTGGCTAAAAAATACCGTGAACCGCCAGATGTGGTTCATGCCATCCAGGCGCATCACGAGGATATCCCTCCTGATACTATACTCGCTGTGCTTACCCAGGCAGCGGACACTCTTTCCGGGGCGAGACCCGGCGCACGGCGTGAAATGATCGAGTCATATATAAAGAGACTCGAAGAACTGGAAAAAATAGCGATGTCCTTCACCGGCGTCAGCAAATCCTTTGCTATCCAGGCAGGAAGAGAAATAAGGATAATGGTTGAAGGCGATCAGGTTAATGATGATCAGTCCGCTGTAATATGTAAAGATATTGCCGGTAAGATAGAAAAGGAACTTACTTACCCTGGACAGATCAAGGTTACTGTAATCAGAGAAACAAGAACTGTTGAATACGCCAAATAAGGTTAACATCTTTATTGATCAACGTTGATTATGGAAACAACTTTTTTTAATAAGAGCGGCGATGCCGTAGCATATCTATCTGACGATTACGACAGTACCATCTATCTATGGGACGGGCAACAGGTCGCATATTTGTATAATGACCGTCTGATTTTTGGTATAAACGGAAAACATCTGGGATGGTTTGTTGATGGCATTATCTTTAACCATGCCGGTAAAAGGCTAGGTTTTATATCGGTGGCCTGTCCTGTAGCGCCGTCAAAGGAACCGATCAAGGCAAAAAAGAGTATTAAGGATAAAATACAGGCACGGTGGAAAGAAAGCCCTTTCCCAAAGCTCCAATTTCTCATGGCAGAGGAAGATCTGTCGGATTTTCTTAAGGGCGGTCAGGCATATAACCCCCGTCGAATTACCTCAAATAAAAAATAGAAGCCCTGGATGATCAAACTTTTAGCTTTTCAGGTTGCTTTTTTATAATTATCTGCAAATTTACCCTGCTTAAATCTCTATTTAACTGAAAATAAAAGCTTTTTTCTTAAAGTATGTTGTGATTATGTCGATATAGTAGTTAGTGGCTTAAAAATTGCATATTTAATTAGAGATTTGGAGGTCAAAAATGCCGGAAAGAATATTAAATGACCTTAAGAGTAATCCCGTAATCTTGAATGTTCCAATAAGGAATGAGTTTTCGGGTTCAACGGAAAGCAAGTATTCCAGCGTTGAATTTAGTCTTAAGAATCTTGATTCGATTTATCAATTTAAAATATGGGAATCAGCCAATCCCGGGATTAACATCCTTGTAAACCGGAATTCGGTCATACTGAAATACCTTGAGGTTGGCAATACCCTTGATATCAAGTATTATCCTTCCGATTGTTCCGGGTATCCTGTGACAATGCGGACGGAAATCAAGCACATTAAAAAAGACTGTGAAGGCAGAATAAAAGGGCATTTCCTTGTCGGCCTGGCAGTTAATGAAATAGGTAAAAATAACTGAGAGAGTTATTTATCGTTTAGTATAAAATATTTTTTTCTATCCGGGTTTTTTTCAAAATACCCATTACTATATCTCTACATTTTTATTCAAATCAGTTACAATAGCTGCTGCTTTTTTTGATGCCGATTCATAGGTTAAACTGTAATATGCTTTTTTTTATAAAAACAAAACAGGAGAAAATAGTATGCCCGGTATAGATAAGATACTGTATGCCACCGATCTTTCAAAAAATTCCGCATATGCCTTCCGGTATGCAACAGACATCGCAGATAAACATAATGCCTTGATCCATGTTATCAATGTTCTTGAAGAACTTCCGGAAAGCGCCAAAACAGTACTTAAGAGCTATCTTTCCGATGATCAGTATGAAAAATTCAGGAACAGGAAAGACGATTTAAAGGGCACCATAAGGGAGAGGCTATCTGTCTTCTGTGATAATGTCCAAAAGGGTGATCCTCAATGTGTTTTCCGGGTCGCGTCTATCGATGTTATTGAAGGTCAGCCTGTAGATGCGATACTGAAATATGCGGAGAATAACCATTGTGACCTGATAGTAATGGGAACCCACAGCAAGGGCATTCTGACTCATGCAATTCTCGGCAGTGTAGCCGAGAAGGTGATCAGAAAATCAAAGATACCTGTTATGGTTATACCTATACCGGAAGACGAAACATCCCTAACCTATGAAATTTAACAGGCCCCGAAAAGAGGTATATCAATGTCACAACAAAACAACACAATCTACCTTGTAGACGGAAACTCCTATATTTACAGGGCCTACCACGCAATCGGGTATCTGTCCAACAGCAAGGGACTCAGAACCAACGCAATATTCGGGTTTACCAAAATGCTGCTCAAGCTTTTTGATGATAAAAAGCCGGAGTATGCTGCAGTTGCCCTGGATGCAAAAGGCCCTACTTTCAGGCATAAGATATACGATCAATACAAGGCAACGCGGCCGCCAATGCCGGAAGATCTCGTTGAGCAACTCCCTCATATCAAGTCAATAATAGAATGGCTGGGAGTAAAGATGATCGAAATGCCTGGATATGAGGCAGATGACATCATAGGTACGCTTGCAAAAATGGGGGAAGAAAAAGGTTATAATATAGTTGTAGTTACAGGAGATAAGGATTTCAGGCAGATCATCTCAAACAGGACATCTCTTTGGGATACGATGAAGGACAAGGTAACCGATCTGGATGCACTTTATAACGAGTATGGTCTGGAACCGGAACAGATCATCGACCTTATGGGACTTTCCGGCGATACGTCCGATAATGTTCCGGGTGTAAGGGGTGTTGGTGAAAAGACAGCCCTCTCTCTGATAAAGGACTTTGGATCTCTTGAAAACGTGTATGAACATCTTGAAGAAATTACCAGAAAGAAGTTAAAGGAAAACCTGGAAAGTTCTCATGAAAACGCCCTGCTGAGTAAAAGGCTTGTAACCATAGACTGTAATGTCCCCCTGGTCTGTGATGACACGGACCTGGAAATCAGTGAGCCCGAATCAGCCAGACTGTCGGAACTCTTTCGTGAACTGGAGTTCAAGGGCCTTTGGGAGCAGTTCGCTTCAAGAAAGACAGGTACAAAAACCGATTACAGGCTCTGCATGTCAGAGTCGGATCTTTTAGACCTGACAGAAAAAATCAAGCGTAACGGCTTTGTTTCGATTGATACCGAAACAACCGGAACCGATCCGCATAAAGCCGAACTGGTCGGAATTTCCTTCTCGCTGGAGCCTGATAAAGGGTATTACCTGCCGATAGACCATATATACCTCGGGGCACCAAAACAGGTCGATAAAGAAAAGGCCCTGGGAATACTTAAGGGTGTTCTTGAAGATGAGAACATTCTCAAGATCGGCCAGAACATAAAATATGATGCCATTATTTTTAAACACAACGGTATAGATCTGAGGGGAATCCATTTTGACACAATGGTTGCCTCATATGTGATAAACCCGGGTTTGAGGCAGCATAACCTGGATTATCTTGCCCAGCATTATCTGAATCACAAAATGATTTCATATAACGATGTGGTCGGCAAGGGAAAGGCTGAGATAAATTTCTCAGGGGTCACGGTTGAAAATGCAATGGAGTATTCCTGTGAAGATGCGGATATTACTCTCAAGATTAAATCTGTTCTTGAGAAACAACTCGAAGAAGACCAGAACCAGGAACTCTTTCATAATCTTGAAATGCAGCTTCTTCCCGTGCTTATGGATATGGAGCTTTCAGGTATTAAAATAGATGTTCCTTTTTTTAAGGAGATGTCCGGCTCTTTTACTAAAAGAATCAGGGATCTCGAAAAAAAGGTCTTTGAAGAGGCCGGTTATGACTTTAACCTGAACTCGTCCCAGCAGCTTGCCTACCTGCTCTTTGAAAAACTTGGACTTCCTGTACAGAAAAAGACCGTTAAGACAAAATCATATTCAACAGATGTAAAGGTGCTTAAAAAGCTTGCCCTGGAAGGACATAAGATCCCTGAACTCATCCTGCAGTACAGAACCCTGGCCAAGCTGAAATCGACCTATCTTGATGCACTGGTCAAGATCGTGAACCAGCGTACCGGAAGGATACACACATCATTTAATCAGACGGTCGCCGCAACTGGGCGGCTGAGCAGCAGTAATCCGAATCTGCAGAATATTCCCATAAGGGGAGAAGAGGGGAAAGAGATTAGAAAGGGATTTATTCCTGAGGATGGTTATTATCTGCTTTCTGCCGACTACAGTCAGGTTGAACTGAGGCTCTTTGCCCATTATTCAGGAGACAGTGCATTGTTGGAGGCATTCAGGATGGGGCAGGATATACATTCCCGCACTGCGTCAGAGATACTCGGCGTTGCCTTAAATGATGTCACTCAGGATATGAGGCGAATAGCCAAGGCCATCAATTTTGGTATCATATATGGCATGGGTGCAAAAAAGCTCGCGGATGAACTGAACATAGATAATAAAACCGCAAAGGAATATATAGAATCATATTATAATCGCTACAGGGGAGTTGTGAGATACAGGGAAACCATGGTTGAGCAGGCCAGAAACCAGGGGTATGTGACAACACTCTTTAATAGAAAAAGGTATCTTCCGGAAATCAACAGCGACAATAACAGGATAAAAGCGGATGCAGAGCGTATTGCCATAAATACTCCCATCCAGGGGACTGCCGCCGATCTCATTAAAATGGCCATGATTAACATACACTCAAGGCTTATAAAGGAAGGATACAAGACACGCATGCTTCTGCAGGTTCATGATGAACTTGTATTTGAAGTGCCGGAAGATGAAATATATATTATGCAGAGGCTCATTAAAAAAGAAATGGAGGATGTATATAAACTGGACGTCCCCCTCAAGGTTGATGCCGGTTATGGCAGGAACTGGGATGAGGCGCACTAAATCGTGTTTAAATTATTTTGCCAGTTCGGTCTTAATGGCTGTGCCTATCTTTTCCAGGGTATAAGGTTTCCTGATATATTGACCTGCTCCCAGTCTCCTGGCCTCCCTGACATGGTCTGTTACTGAAAATCCGCTTACAATTATTGCTTTTTGCCCGGGATGCAATTTAAGGATCTCTTTGTATGTCTCAAGCCCGTTCATGCCTGGATCCATGATCATATCCAGAAACAATAAATCAATTTTATTATTTTTGAGGTATTCAACCGCGTCTTCTCCGCTCGAGACTGTCGTCACTGAATAGGATAATTCCGACAATATCTCAGATGCAACCTCTCTCTGCTCTTTTACATCATCGACCACTAAGATTGACTGCCCTCTGCCCATGTAGTCTTTGACCGATGAATCGTATTGATCTTTCTTTAGCTCTTTTTCCGTGGCTGGAAAATAAAGCGTGAAAGTAGTGCCTTCACCAACTGCACTTTTAACATCAATATGCCCATTATGGTCTTTTATCGTTCCCCATACAACGGCCAGACCCAGGCCCGTCCCACTTCTCCCCATCACCTTTTTGGTATAAAAGGGTTCAAATATCCTTTTTATATCGTCGGAAGTTATACCTGTCCCCGTATCCGAAACCGTCAGGACCGCATAGTTCCCCTGCTTTAGACCATCATGATCTTTAGCGGGAGAATCAATACTGATATTTTTTGTAGATATAAGGATTTCTCCACCATCAGACATAGACTCAGCTGCATTGGATACCAGGTTCATTACTGTCTGAAACAGATGAACCGGAGAGCCCAGGATATTCGGCAGGTTTTTTTCAAAAGCGGTTTTAATCCGGACATCAGGATGGAATTGTCTTAACTTTTCACATTCGGGGCTGATCAGATATTCATAAACAATACTTTCTATGCTGGCTGCCTTTGCCACCGAGACTCCCCTTCTTGCCAAGGTCAGTAAATCCTGCACAATTGAAGCGGCCTTTTCTCCTGATTTTTTGATCTTTAAAATATGTTCCCTGTAGGGATTGTCCTTATCCATTTTCATTAATAACAGGTCAGGATAATTTATAAGCCCTGTTAATACGTTGTTGAGATCATGGGCTACACCTCCCGCTAAAGTGCCGATCGCTTCCATTTTTTGAGCATGCGCAAGCTGGTCCTGAAGTTGAGCTTTCTCCTCTTCCGTATTTTTTCGCTCGATAGAATAGCGTATTGATCTGGATAATAAATCCGCGTTGATATGACCTTTTACCAAAAAATCCTGTGCCCCTCTTCGCACCGCTTCAACTGCAAGAATATCGTCATCGAGTCCGGTCAGGACAACTACTGGTGTTTGAGGGTGATTGGTCTGTATTACTGCCAGGGTATCGAGGCCTGAGCTGTCAGGAAGGGAGAGGTCCAGCAGGACAACATCAAATTCGGCTGTGGATAAGGCTTCAAGTCCTGCAGAGAGCCTTTCTGCGCATACTATTTCAAACATTCTCCAGGTTGCCTCGGAAAGGATCTCCTGTATCAGCCGGGCGTCTCCTCTGTTATCCTCAACCAGGAGTACTTTGATAGGGTTATCACTCATATCTTTTAATTGTGAGGCAGCTTTACAACACTCAACCAGAAGTCTTCAATTGATTTAACAACATTGATAAACTGATCAAAGTCAACCGGCTTGGTTATATAACAGTTGGCGTAGCAATCATAGGTCCTGATTATATCCTCTTCAGCCCTGGAGGTCGTCAGGACTACAACCGGAATGCGCCTCAGTTCTTCATCCTTCTTTATCTCCATGAGTACTTCACGACCATCCTTTTTAGGCAGATTAAGGTCAAGAAGGATAAGGTCAGGGCGCACAGCATCCGCAAATTTGCCTTCTCTTCGTAAAAAATTTATGGCCTCGACTCCGTCCTTTGCCAGGTAAAGGTTATTGACTATCTTGTGTTCCTTCAGGGCTTCCTGTGTCAGACGTACATCACCCGGATTGTCTTCCACTAATAAAATTTCGATGGGTGCACTAAGTTCATTCGGCATGACTAATTTTCTCCTTTTATTGGAATAGAAAAATAGAAGGACGTTCCTTCTCCGGGCTCGGATTCAATCCAGATATTTCCGCCATGACGTTCGACAATCTTTTTACATATGGCAAGTCCGATTCCTGACCCGGGATACTCTTCCTTGCTGTGCAGGCGCTGAAAAATTTCAAAAATGCGGGTCGAGTATTCAGGATCAATACCAATGCCGTTGTCGCGGACAGAGAAGATCCATTTATTTTTATTTTTTTCGGATGAGATCTGAATTTGTGGAGGAATATTGCCCCGGAATTTGATGGCATTGCTGATCAGGTTTTGAAATAATTGTCCGATTTGTCCGGCATCGACCATCAAGGATGGCATGGGATCGATAGTCAACTTCGCACCACTTTCTTCAATTGCTTTTTGTAAATTACCAAGGGTTTTTTCCAGGACAGTGTCGAATTCAGTCGTTATGAAATCCTTGCCTCTTGTCCCGACACGAGAGTAATTCAGTAAATCATTGATAAGCATCTGCATCCGGTTTGCGCCGTCAACTGCGTAGTTGATGAAATCATCTGCATCGGAATCCAGTTTCCCCTTGTAACGTTTCGATAACAATTGTGTGTAGCTGGCGACCATGCGTAGCGGTTCCTGAAGATCGTGTGAGGCAACATATGCAAACTGCTCCAGCTCCTTGTTGCTTCGCTCAAGCGACTCGGTTCGTTCGCGTAATGCCTCTTCCATGCGCTTTCGTTCTGTTATGTCACGCACGAGGCCAAGCATTAATTGCCCTCCTCCTGATTCAAACCAGACGAGGCGAATCTCGACCGGAAAGGTTGTTTTGTCCTTGCGTCGATGGATTCCTTCCAACGTGACAGGCTCACCCCGAACCATCTGCTCCCATCTTTCCAGGTGCTTTTCAAGATGGATTTCCTGATCAATATCCTGTATTGACAGGGTTAAGAGCTCCTCCCTGGTGTATCCCAATATCTCACAGGCATGTTTATTTGCATCTATTATTTTACCGCTGCGCTTATGCAGATAAAAGGCATCCTTTGAATGCTCTACGAAAAGTTGTAAACGTCTTTCGCTCTCCCTCAGTACTTCTTCAGTTTCTGATGATTCCAGCTCAGCAAGTTTTTGCCGAAGGGCTAACAATTCAACTATGAGTTGATCCTTTGTTTTGTCCTCATCTTTCATTTTAATAGACTCCGGTGATGTGAATTGGATATTTAAGGTGTTGCAAACATTGTGCCATATCTCAATATCTTTTTCTCCAGCTATTCCGGTCGGTTGAAATTGACTGCCAGAAACGAATTTTAATATCTTTCGGATTTCATATGGCACATTTGAAAGCCAAAATATTGACGCTTTAGACACTGAAGCCTTTTCCCGGGCAGGCTATGCGTCCCATCATAAATTTTTGTGTCAACCCTGGATTTCGGCCTGATAGGAGCAGTGCTGGGAATCCCTGAGGAGCAGATTATGGTTTTTACCCGTGAACAGTTTGATTCATTAACGCAGGAAACTGGCCTCCTCTTGAGAAAAAACCTTCAAATCCCAAGGTTAAAGAAACAGTCTCCCCAAAAACCCGCCAGAGAGGGTAAAACGGCAGCCCCCCGAAACCATCCGGCTCAATGTGGGCCTGTGATAGACAAACTGATGAATCTGGCCGGAGAACGTATGGAATTATATTTCAGAAAAGATAACAATGGATGGATAATTTCTGATAAGGTAAAGAACTTAATAACTTTCAAACAGTTCAATTTGAAGGCGCATCATTTTGAGATGCTGGAACATCAGGCCGCCATCAATTATCGGTTGAAGCGATAGATTTATCAAAATTGGAAATCAGTGAGTGCCCCCTTTTATTTTCTGAAAGGGCTCCAAGCTAAAAATTGAACATCTATATCAGTAATACAATCTTGTGAGCCGTTCAAGCAGAGTGGGCTTTGAAATAGATTTTGCCGCGACAATATCTGCCGTTTGCGTATTTTTACCTTCCAGCGTCAGCTTGCCGACAACATCTCCTTTCCGTATGGGCAGGATCATATCCTTTAATTTAACGTTTAAGTGAAATGCTTTTTGGGGCCAGGCAAGGCTTTCGATTGATTGAGCGCATTTTAGCGATAAAATATGATTGGGCCTGAATCGCACAGTTCCTATGATCTCATCTTTTTTTATAAGAGGTGTGATGTGCAAAACGCCTTTAACTTTATTAAGAACGTCAATAGAACCGTAGAGGGCATCCATTATAGGTTTTTTCCCTCCAACGCCAAGTAACGCCCCGATGATCAATACCTGTTTGGTACCCACATTATCGTAGGAGGCGAAAACAAAGTTGCCTCCAGCTTTGGGCATGGAGCCTGTCTTGATGCCTACAATGCCGCCTTTGCCAAGCACATAATTAACATTGTAAACGGTGCCGGCAACCGGTAAAGTCGTCTGGGGCATCGCTACAATCTCTTTAAGTGTCTCGATTTCCATGGCTTTTTGAGCAAGCAGCAACTGATCATACGCGCTGCTTTGAGTGTTTAAATTAATGCCGGAAGGATCTTCATAGTGTGTGTTTTTCATCCCAAGTTCCAGGGCAGTTTTATTCATTTTATCAACAAAAGCGGATACGCTGCCGCTATCCCATTTGGCTATCTTGGTTGCAATGTTATTTGCAGATGGCAAAAGTAACGCTTCCAACATTTGTCGTTCGGTAAGTCTTTCTCCTGCCACTACTTTTACTACAGATTGGCCATCTTTTTTGTCATGCTCATAAATTCTCTCATCCTCGCCTGTAAACACAAGAGTCGGACCGTTCTGGAACGTTGAGAGCGGGTGATCTTTCAGGACAATATAGGCGGTCATGAGTTTTGCAACGCTGGCTGTCGGTTGGGGTGATTGGTCCTGGGTTTTATCAATTACCCCCTCATTGGCAATGCATACCGCACCCTGGGCATTTGCAGGCCATTGAATATTTAAGTTGCCAGCTATAACGGGGTTCTCATTCATGGAAATCTCTGTTTTTGGCGCGTTAAACGGCCTGACAATCTGGATAACCAACCCAATTATTAAAATAAGAAAAATTATTAAACAGATCCGGCTTATTTTTGTTTTCATTAATCTAAACCCTTAATTATAAAAAATCATGCATCCCTGGATATCCGGTAATAGGATCGTCGTTTGCACCCCTTTTCCGGAAAACATTCTGGATGGCGAGTTATCATTCGTTAGATACTCTAACCTTGTAATGAAGGTAGCTACAAAAAAACACAATTCCAAGTTAATTTGCAAAATATGGTTACAGTTATATGAATCATACAGCTTGATCAGGCCTTGGAAATGAATTTTCTTGTTTCTGTATTGACCTTAACCATTTCCCCGGCCTCAAGATATTCCGGGATCTGGATCTCAACCCCGTTTGAAAGGGTTGCAGGTTTGGTCCTCGCGGATGCACTTGCACTTTTTATACCGGGAACTGTTTGAACTATTTCAAAAACAAGGGTGTTTGGTATTTCAATGGCCACCATGTTTCCATCAATGATTAAACCAACAATACCTTCCATTCCATCTGAAATCCATACAAGTTCGTCTTCAATTGCATCACCCTCTATTTCGTACTGTGAATACTCGGCCGTATCCATAAAAACATGGAGGTTGCCGTCCGGATATAGATATTGTACCTGTTTTTTTTCAAGGACAACATCATTGAGCATATCGTTTCCCTTGTAACTCTCTTCATATTTCTGTTTGGTCCTGATATTGCTGAACCTGACTTTATAAAGGGTTACAGCACCTCTTGCCGACGGGGTTTTTACATCAATCTGTTTAACCATATAAATTTCATTGTTAATTTCTACCACATTTCCTTTTTTTAAGTCGCACGCTCTGGGCATTTTTATTCTCCTGAATACATTTATAAAAAAAGTATTCATATCATTAAGAAATAAACTTTAAAAGATCAATCATTCTGTTTTCCCTTTGCTGTTCGAATAAAGGAAGAACATTTGATTGATTAAAGAAAATCTACTGTGTCTTGAATATTGCCGGATAAATGGAGAACCGGTATAGCTGAAATAATCGGCCACAGGATAGCCTTGACACTCAATTGCAACTTCTCTATAGTTTTTTAAAAAATAGCTTGTTGCCAAACAGTCAAACAAAGAAAGGGGTTCGTACATCCCTGTTATGAAGTGCTGAAATCAACTGATTTAAAATTAACGATTCAAAACCAGAGGCGCCTACCATGAAAAACACCATATGGATTTCAACAGCAATGATTCTTGCAGGATGTCAGCAACCTGCGGATTCCGATTCGGATGTATCTGAAGTTACACTGCAGGTTCTCAATCCCCGCGGTGATCTTGTTCTTCCGCCTGTTACTCCGCCAAGTACGAGGATTCCCAATCTGAAAGGGAAAAAAATCGGGCTTTACTGGATCGAAAAACCAGGAGGGGATCATTTCCTCAATGGCGTCGAGGAGCTTTTAAAGGAAAAGCTGCCTGGCACTACTGTTTTACGCTACTCGGGCTCCTTTGACCTTGGTGATAAGCTTGCAGAAAAGATCGCAAAGGAGATAGATGCATTCATCTACGGCGTTGGAGACTGAGGCTCCTGCACATGGGCCGGCGTGTTCGGCTTTTACAAACTGGAAAAACTCGGAAAACCAGGTGTTTACGTATGCACCGACAACTTTGTACACGATGCGGGATCAGCAGCAGAAGATGTCGGCATGCCCAGGGCGCGTATTGTAACTGTGCATGCTTCGGATTATTACATGCTAAGAGGGACGGATAAGGACATCATGCCTGTTGCAAAGTCAGTCATAGATGAACTTATAGATGGATTGAAACGCCCCTTAACAGAGGAAGAAGCCGGGACCGAACCCAAAAAGGAAGACCTGGGGCCCACAACTGTTACTGCTAAGACATATGCTCTTGCCATTGAGAAATTCAATGACATCTACCTGGAGAGACAATGGGGAGACGGTCTGCCGCTGGTGCCTCCGACAAAGGAAGCTGTGCAGGCCATGCTTGAAGGAACTGGCCGTTCTCCTGATGAGGTCATCGGTACAGTAGCTCCCAAGAACGGGATTGCCACAATTGAAAAGATTGCCATTAACGCCGTGATGGCCGGAGCAAAGCCGGAATATCTGTCGGTGATCATTGCTGCAATTGAATGCATTACCGATCCTGATTATGACGATTTGCACGTCCTGGCCTCGACCGGCTCTTTCAACTTCGCTATAATGGTGACAGGGCCTATTACAAAAGAGCTCAATATTAATTCGGGCATAGGATTTCTGGGCTACGGGTGGCAGGCCAACAGCACCATCGGGCGGGCCGTACAGCTTGCCACTATCAACATCGGCAGATTATGGCCAGGTGTAAACGATATGGCCCTCGTGGGCCGCCCGGCAAAGCAATGCTATGTCTTTGCAGAGAATCAGGATTCCAGTCCGTGGCCTCCTTTCCATGTTACGCAGGGGTTCAAGGCGGAAGACAGTTGTGTGACCGTTTCATCTGTTATAGGCCTGTCAATGAAGCTTCTCGGAGGAGGTGCAGTTGCAACATGGACACCTGAGGATGTTTTAAATAATGCTGTCAAGATGATGCTGGAATCCAGATGGGGGATGGCAACCTGGAAGCGGGGAAGTTCGAATCCTGGCCCGATGAAATACATACTGTTTTTCGAACCCGTACTTGCTACGGAATTGAACAGGCAGGGGTATTCACGGGCGAGCCTGCAGAAACTCCTGTATGAGCGTGCCACTATCCCCTATGAAGATCTGACTCCCGAAGAGATTGCGAATGTTCAGCCAAGGATCGATTCGGGCGAGATTCCTGAAGATCGCGTTTCTGTTTTCAAGGATGCCCTCAGGCCGGGGGGCAGGCTGCCTATTCTAGGCAGGGCTGAAGATATTCGCATTGTAGTAGCAGGTGGGGTCCCCGGTTATTCTTTTGGTATGAGTTTCTGGAGAGAAGGGTTGTACGCCCCTACATCCGATCAGACAAAACTGATCCGGGGCGCCACTAAAACAAATTCGCTATTACAAATTATGGGGTGAGAATGATTAAATTTACCGGCAAAATAAAATGCTTCAGAACCTGAAGTTAAAAAACCTTTTTCTGTTTATTGTCATATCAGAATTGCTTTTAACAGCTTTCTTTTTTAAAAACCGGAACTGAATGATAAGATGGCAAATAAATATTTTAAGACAGCCATATAATATGCCGATATCGGAATCAAGGGCAAACTGTTCGAAAGAATAGGGCGCAAAGCTTCCGGTCTAAGTCTGCTGGCAGCAGATACGATAGCGGGGTTGCAAAGTGATATTCTGCAAACCCGTTCTCCATGGATGGAAGCGGGTTTTTTCATTTTATGCGGAGTACCTTAATGAGTACAAACGGGACTATAAAAAAATATATTCCGGATCAACCTGCTGGAATAGAGGGGGATTGCGATGAGTAAGTTAAAGATCATAATTTGTTCCATTTGTGTCTATGCGATAATACTCCCTACGAATATTTCAGGTGAAATATCCAAATTCCAGTACGATGTAATTGCGCTGGCATTTACCAATGGTTTTCTTAAGGGTATGTCTATCGATGAGAAGACGATTAGTGAGCTGCTGAAAGACAAACAAGGCCTGAAAGATTTTGCCAGAAAAGCTGCACGTGAGTACATGGATACAGTCGTAAAATTAAATTCGCCTGACCAAAAAGAAAATTCAAAAGAGAAAGAGCCAGATAAAGCAAGTAATTCAATAGCCTTTTAACCTGTCATTACAGTCAGGAATATGGGGTTGTTTCCCATTGACGTTCAATATTTAACCCTTTATATTCCATTAATGTCCCCAAAAAAGACCATCCACTATGTCGTTATCCGCGGTCCTTCTTATGGAACACTTGACTTTGAGGCCCGTGAGGACATACGAACAGAGATGCGGGAGAAACTGGAGGCCGGGGGGATAAGATTTTTGGAATATCAGTGGGTCTGGGATGAAGATGATCACTGCCTTCTGGTTGCAGGCCAATATGAGAATATAGACGACGCCTTCTGGTGGATAAAAGCGCTGGAGTCCCTGGGGTTCGAGATATGCATCAGAACCGCTCTGCCTGGCGATGATTGAAATAAGAAACCACGAATGGACATGAATTAAAATAAAGAAATATTAGTGTGTATTAGCATGTATTCACGGTTTTTTACTTACCTTTTCATCACATCCAGCCTCATAGATAAAAAAAGGTTGAATATTGATTCATAAAAAATTAGCGTGTAGTAAAGAGTATTGGCGGTTTGATCATAAACCATTAACATTCCGATAATCATATAGTAAAAAAGAGGAAATAGATGGATTCATTTAAAAACTATTCAGGAAACAGGACAGTGCATATCTTCATTACCTTTATTGCTGTTTTTCTTTTTTTTATCGTTCAGGGTTTTACAGCAACGGCTTCTGCGGATGATATAAAAAAAGATGCCGCTTGGGCCTGAAGGGGGATACTGTTAATGAATGGGATATCATAGCAGAGGTTAACGGAAAAACCATTACTACCAGTGAGATTTTAAACCAGTATAATCTTTATTTTATCATGTCGAAGTTTTCCCGAACATACAAAGAGGGAATGACCGTCAATTCATACCTAGATGAATATATTTCAGATCTCCTTTTGCTTCATAAGGCAGATGAGATGGGAATCAGGGTAAGCAATGATGAGGCTAAGAAGGAGAAAGACAGATACCTGAAATTATATCGTATTTCAGAGGATACATTGTTAAAATGGCTGGAGTCAAAGGGGTTGACCATGAAGGATGCCGAGCTGTATTTAAAAAACAGACTGATCCTGAGGCGGCTCTACAAAAAAATATCAGATGCCAATGGTATTTCCGATGAAGAAGCCATGGCATATTACAGGAAGAATAATGAATACTTTAACAGGCCTGCGAAAATAAAGGCGAGTCATATCCTGATATGCCATACGGCAAGCCAGGGCTGCGAAAGCAGGCTGACAAGGGATGAAGCAAAGCAAATGGCCGAGAAAATTCGTAAAATCGCAACCCCGGAAAACTTTGCAAAGCTTGCCGAGCAATATTCCTATGATAGAACAGGCGAAGCCGGCGGCAGCCTGGGAGTAATAACACAAGGCACGGCAGCCCCTGCTTTTGAAAAAGCGGCTTTCAGTCTCAAGAAAGGTGAAATATCCAATGTGGTAGAGACAAATTACGGCTTTCATATAATATATGTTACGGACAAGGCTGATGCACTTTCCATATCATTTGAAGAGGCAAAGGACTCAATCAAGAACACACTCGAGGAAGAAAAAGTTACATCAAAGCTGTTAAAATATGCGGAGCAGCTTAAAAAGGATGCGAAGATCACGAAATACAAGGCATCGGAAAGGAAAGCGACTATTGCAAAACCACAGGAACAGGCGAAGAATAATGCCGTTCCGGCTGTTAAAAAGTTTGCGACATTCAAGCCGACAGGTAAGCCTATCCTTAGAAACAGTAAAGGCTTGCCAATCATCATAATGTTTACCAGGCAGGGGTGCCATTTTTGTGAATGGGTAGAAGGGACCTTTGACGACGTAGTAATGGAGTATGTCAAAAAGGGGCTCATCGAAGCTCATCACTATGATTATAATACAAAGGATGATATACTTACGCCCCAGATCGAGACAAAGATCCCGGAGAAATTTCTTAAATTATTCGATTTTAATAATCCTGAAAGCGGTACGCCGTATTTCAATTTCGGAGGCATGTATTATCGCGCCGGAACAGGATATTTCCAGCAGGACGACCTGTATGCGGAAGAAATGGAGATGAGGCAGGTCATAGAGGCTCTTATCAGATATAAAAAATAGTAGAGCTATATTTAACCGCGAATGAACACTAATTAATAAACTGCCCCGCCGCGAGCGGCGGGGTAGTAAACCCTCATCCGCCTCTGGCGGATTAAAGATATAATGGCTAAAATAAAATTCCCTCTTGTCAGAACTGCAAAGGATTTTCTGCCCCTTAAAGAATATTTTTTCGATAACAGGTACAGGCTGATCACAGGTGTTATCTGCCTGCTGGCGGTTGATTTCCTTCAGTTGCTGATTCCCATTGTTTTGAAAAGGGTTGTTGACGACCTTACATATAAACATGCTACGCCGGCTATTCTTATTAAATACAGTGCGGCTGTATTGATTATTTCTTTTTTAATCGCAATCTTACGATATGTATGGAGAGTCTGTGTGATAGGCTTTTCCAGAAAAGTGGAAGAGCGTTTGAGAAACAGGCTCTTCAGCCACCTCCAGACCCTTTCCATGTCCTTTTTTCAAAGAACAAAAACAGGCGATATCATGGCCAGGTCAATCAATGATATCAATGCCGTCAGGATGGCTACGGGGATGGGGCTGGTTTCTCTTATTGACGGGCTTACGATAGGTATCGCCGCAATATGTTTTATGATATATATAAGCCCTCCTCTAGCTGCATTATCTCTTATACCTGCGCCGTTTATAATATTGATGGCACGGGTCTACACAAAAAAAATGGGCCAGGGCTACGAGGCAATCCAGAAGACCTTTTCGGATCTTACTGAAAGCGCAAGAGAAGCATTTGCCGGTATCAGGATTGTAAAATCCTTTGTGAGGGAAAAATGGGCAACGGAAAAGGTTAGAAAGGAAGGTCTTAATTATGTCTCTGTAAATATCAGGCTGGCCCGGACTCTTGCGTTATTTTTCCCGGTGATGACAATTTTTACTAACCTGGGACTTGGAATAGTCATAGTTTTTGGCGGCAGGCTGACAATCCTGGGTAATATCACAACCGGCGATTTCGTTGCCTTCATCGGCTACCTCAATCTTCTTACCTGGCCTATGATGGCCATGGGATGGGTAACAAATCTCTTTCAGCGTGGAGCAGCGTCAATGCGCAGAATCAGCAGGATACTGAATGAGATTCCTGAGATACGGTCAAAGGACCGGGCCGACAATATAAGAATAGAAAAAAGCGCCATAACGTTAAGCAGTGTGAGTTTTGTTTATCCCGGCAAGACGGAGCCTGCCTTAAGAAGCGTAAGCCTTGAAATCAGTAGCGGACAGACTGTTTCGCTTGTTGGAATGGTAGGGTCAGGAAAATCCACTTTGCTGCACCTGATTCCGCGTCTTATTGATCCTGCTGAAGGCACCATATTTATTGATGGAGTGTATATACGTGATGTCTCATTGAGATCTTTAAGGGAGAATATAGGTTTTATTACCCAGGAACCTGTTATTTTTTCGAATACCATACAAAACAATATTACTTTCGGAAGAGAGGATATAACCGGTGATCAGATAGAAAAGGCACTGCGCTGCGCCCGGCTTTATGATGATGTTATGGAACTTGAAAAGGGAATGGACACGGTCCTTGGCGAAAAGGGTGTTACTCTTTCGGGAGGTCAGAAGCAGCGCCTGACAATTGCGAGGGCAATGGTGCTTGATCCGCCCATACTTATCCTTGATGACTCCCTCTCAATGATTGATACAAGGACCGAAGAGGAGATATTAAACGAGATAATAAATCTTCGAAAAGACAGGACAAACATTATAGTGTCACACAGGCTTTCGACAATAAGCAGGGCAGATCTTGTAGTGGTTATGAAGGATGGACGGATTATTGAAGCAGGTGACCATAAAACATTATTAGACAATGGAAATGAATTCAGCCGGTTATATAAAAAGCAGATTATATCCCATGAACTGGCAGAGGATGTAATATAAAGATGCATGGTGATTTCGGATACATGGAAGAAGGTAAACTGGGGAAACCTTATGATTTAAGGCTTCTGAAACGGCTGGGCATATACGCAGTTCCATACTGGAAGATTATTGTCCTGTCCCTTGTCGTGGCTGTTGCCATTACATTAATGGACCTGGTTTTACCATATCTTTCAAAGGTCGCTATCGATAGATTCATCCTGTCTTCATGGCAGGAGATAAGGCTGGATAATCCCGAAAAAAAAGCTGCAACTGATTTTTCTTTGAAATATAAAGATATACTGACTTACAGTAAAGACGGCCGAACCGCCTTTTTTCACAACAGTAATGTAAAGAACATTGATCCGATTGCCCTGAATAACTGCAGGAAAGAAGGTTCCATATCAGAAAAATCCTGGTATTTAATCAAAAGAGACAATTATTTGTTAATGAAAAATGAGATCGGCCCACAGATAGATGCTGTCGTCCTGTCAGGCGGACGTATTGCCCTGCCAAAGAGTATAATCGACAAGCTGCCGCCAGATGAGATCTTAAAGGTCAGGGCTTCAGATATAGATGGTCTTGTTAAGGTGGGAATTATTCTTGTTTCCATACTTTTTCTGTCATTCGGAATGAATTATGCGGATTATTACCTGCTCGAGTATATCGGGCAGAATATAATGCAGGACGTGCGTGTAACCTTATATGAAAAAATTCAAAGACGTGCACTCTCATTTTTTAACAGGAACCCCGTGGGGCGTCTGGTAACAAGGGTCACAAATGATATTGAAAACCTGAACGAGATGTTCAAGTCCGTACTTGTGACACTCTTCAAGGATGTATTTATGCTGGCAGGCATACTCGTGATGCTGCTTTATCTCAACTGGCGGCTTGCGCTGATAAGTTTTACCATACTGCCTGTTATCTTTATCTTTACCCTTATATTCAGCAGGCTGATGAGAGAGGCTTTCAGATCTCTTCGTGAAAAGGTTTCAAAATTAAACTCGTTTCAGCAGGAACAGTTTGCCGGTATGAGAATAATTCAGTTATTGACCAGAGAAAAGTACCAGATGCGTGTATTTTCAGGGCTTAACCATGAAAACTACCTGGCCGGTATGCACCAGTTAAATCTGTTTGCGATTTTTGTCCCTGTAATGGAGCTTTTATCAGCCACAGGGATCGCTATCATTATATGGTATGGCGGTGAAAAGGTGATATCCGAGCAACTCAGTCTTGGATCTCTGGTGGCATTTATCAGTTACATCCAGATGTTTTTCCGGCCCATAAGGGATATATCGGAAAAATATAATATCATGCAGAATGCAATGGCGTCGACCGAAAGAATATTTGAGTTCATGGACAAGGGAGAAGAGATTCCTGATCCGGAAGAACCAGTAGATATTGCTGAAAGAAAGGGGCGGATTGAATTTCGTGATGTAACCTTCTCATATGAAGAAGGACGGCCGATTTTGAATAATATAAGTTTTAAAATAGAGCCAGGTGAGATGGTAGCTGTTGTCGGTGCCACGGGTGCCGGAAAGAGTACACTCGTGAACCTGATTGAACGATTCTATGATCCTGATGAAGGGTCAGTCCTTCTCGATGGTGTTGACATAAGGAAGATAAAAAAGTCCTATCTCAGATCCAGGATATCACTTGTAATGCAGGATGTTTTTCTGTTTTCCGGCGACCTTAAGGAGAATATTTCACTGGGAAAGGAAAGCATTACTATCGAAGACATAAAGGACGCCACCATTGAGGCAAACGCCAAATGGTTTATTGATAAGCTTCCGGATAATTTTAATCAGGAAATAAGTGAAGGGGGCAATACCCTGTCCGGAGGTGAGAGACAGTTGCTGTCCTTTTCCAGAGCCCTTGCATACGATACTGATATACTGATACTTGACGAGGCAACATCGAGTGTCGATCCCGGAACCGAGAGGCTGATCCAGGATGCAATCAACAGGATAACATCAAGCAGGACAACACTGGTTGTTGCTCACAGGCTTTCCACGATAAAAAAGGCCGACAGGATCATCGTCATGGGTCATGGAAAGATTCTTGAACAGGGGAACCATGAAGAACTGATGGCCGCAAAGGGGAAATATTACCGGCTCAATCTTTTCAGGGAATCGTTTGAAGAACCTTTAAAATAACTGACCCTAATGGATATTAATGAATGTGAATTATAAATAATTGATAAAGATGATCAGGATATACTCAACTATTATAGTACATCACTTGATTCTTTGTTTACTTCTACTTTCATTCCTTGCTTCAGGATGCGGTAAGGTAAAAACAAATCCTCAGGCAGTCCATGGTGTTCTGGATCTCACCTCCTGGAATTTTACTGAGCAGGGTATCACCTATCTTGACGGCCAGTGGGAATTTTATTGGGGCAGGCTGCTTAAACCAGAGGATTTCGTGAGAGAAGATGTCCCTGTCAAAACAGGCTACTTCTTTATCCCGGGATTCTGGAACGGCTTCAGGGTTAATGAAAATCCCCTCAAAGGCGACGGGTGTGCCACCTTCAGGCTAAGGATTATCCTCCCTCACGGAAAAAAAGACCTCGCCCTGAGGATCGAGGACCAGTCCACCGCCTACAGGCTTTGGATAAATGGATCGTTGGTCATGCAAAACGGGATTGTCGCTGAAAATCCGGATGCCGGGAAGCCTTACAAAAAAATTCTTACCGCAACACTGCCGGCCGGAGAAAAGTCCATTGACTGTATTCTTCAGGTATCAAATTATAATATGTTCCAGGGGGGCCCCTATAGAAGTATAGCCCTTGGGACTGAACAGCAGATTCTTCGTCGACAGAATAATCTCTATCTCATTGATTTTGCTCTTTTTATCTTCCTTGCTGCCTTTGGGGTTTACCATCTGGTGTTCTACCTCCTGAGGAGAAGAGATACTTCATTGGCATACTTCGGATTATTTTGTCTTTGCTGGTGCGCCGGTATACCCTTTGGTGCAGCAGGGGGCAGATTTGTAACCCTTATAATACCTGATACGCCCTGGTATCTCATGAGCCGCATGGAACTTTTAACCTGGTTCCCTAGCGTGCCACTCTTCCTTATGTTCTTTGCCTCTATCTTCCCTGTGGAATTTTCATCCCTGGTCATTCGAGCAGCACAGTTGATTGCTGCCATTTTTTTTATCTTTGTTCTATTTGCCCCTTCCAGACTGGCAGGCCTCACAGAGATTCCCTATCAAATATTTACCATCGTTATAGCCTTTTATATCTGCTGGCGACTGTACCTCGCCATAAGACACGGGAAAAGCGAATCCGCTTTGATGCTTACCGGATTCATCATCTTTCTGGCGACGGCAATCAACGATATCCTTTATATGAACCTTATGATATACAGTATTTATCTCATTTCTGCCGGTATAGCGGTCATGATCCTGTTCCAGTCTTTTGCCCTTGCCAAACGGTTTGCCCGGTCGTTTTCTGAGGTTGAGTCGCTTACCAATGAACTTGCTGAAAAGAATATTGCCCTTTCCAGGCTGGACAGGCTGAGGGACGAATTTTTAACAAATACATCCCATGAACTGCGAACACCATTGAACGGTATAGTGGGTATAGCCGAATCCCTTCTGGCTGGCTTTGCAGGCACCCTGCCTGAAGAGGCAAGGGATGATCTCTCTTTGATTGTAGCAAGCGGACGGAGATTAACCTGGCTTATAAATGATATTATGGATCTTTCCAGGCTAAGAAATAGTGACCTGCACCTCCACAAACAGGCGGTGTATATGAAGGCACTGGCTGACACTGTCCTGACGGTCATGAAGCCGCTCGCAGACGGTAAACCACTTAAGCTTATCAACAATGTTCCAGGTACCCTGCCGCCTGTATGGGGTGACGAGAACCGTCTCCAGCAGATCCTCTATAATCTGATAGGTAACTCGGTCAAGTTTACGGACCAGGGTGAAATACGGATATCTGCTGCCCCTAAGGGTGACCTCATGGAATTTTCCGTTTCGGATACAGGTACAGGCATCCCTGAAGACAAGCATGATGAAGTATTTAAGCCCTTTGGGCAGGCCGATGCCATGGAAAGCAGGGCACATGGAGGAGGGGTGGGACTGGGGCTCTCTATTACCAAACAGCTGATAGAATTCCATGGGGGCAGCATAGATTTTCAATCCAAACCAGACGCCGGTACCTCCTTTTACTTTACCATACCGGTCTTAAAAAAACCGGCTCAACAGGTATCAGGTCCTGTGCCTAAGGCGCCGGAAGGCATCGGTAAAGAATCTTTCGCGGCAACCGAAGGGGGAATGGAGATAATCGGAGAATTATCCGGTTTTAACAGAGAGTTACAGATCCTTGCCGTGGACGATGACCCGGTTAATCTCAGGGTTGTGACAAATCATCTGACCTTTAAAAACGTAAAAGTCATTACTGCTGTAAGCGGGAAACAGGCCCTTCAGGCTATTGAAGGCGGACTAATGCCTGACCTGGTTCTGCTTGATATCATGATGCCGAAGATGACTGGTAATGAGGTGTTACTCTGGTTGAGGCAACGCTACACAGCCTCCGAAATTCCTGTGATACTTCTGACCGCAAAAAACGGCGAGGGCGACCTGGCAAAGGGTTTTTCACAGGGAGCAAATGACTATCTGGTGAAACCTTTTCTTCGGGATGAACTTCTTGCAAGGGTGGTTTCTCAGTTAAAACTTAAGGAGGCCTATCTGACCCTCCGTGAGAACCTGGCCCTGAGAAAAGAACTGGAAGAGCGAAAGCAAGTGGAAAAGGAACTCAGAACTCTGCATCAGAGCCTCGGACGGATGCTTGACTCGCTTGATGAGACACTTCTGGCTGTGAACGAAGAAATGGAGATAACCTTCTGCAACAGGGGTTGCGAGGAACAGCTGGGTTTCAGGG
This sequence comes from uncultured delta proteobacterium, assembly GCA_963815145.1. Lineage (GTDB taxonomy): Bacteria > Desulfobacterota > DSM-4660 > Desulfatiglandales > HGW-15 > JAAZBV01. The sequence continues at coordinate 220,705 of CAWFFS010000027.1, read as the reverse complement.
CCGAAGATCTTTTAGGAAGACCGGTTTTGGATATACTGCACCTCACTGAAGGAGAAGGTCCACCTCAAAAAATCAAAGATGCCATCCGGCATTGTTCCGACAGTGAAAAAAAGCAGGATCTGGGTGATACAACTTTCAGGCGAGCCGACGGGACTTTGTTTGAGGTCGGCCTTGTCATTTCCATGCTTGATGTGGATGATGTGCTTATCTGCTTGATGATACTCAGGAAAAAGGAAGGTGAAAGGCGGGAAGACCTGAACGGAAAGAGGATCGCCCAAAACTTAAGCATAATAGAGATAATGAACAGGAACAGGTCGAGGTTGAAAACTGTTCAGGCCTCGCTGGATAGCCTTATGCCCCTTATCCCTGGAAAGGAATCAGAATTGCTCAGGGAACTGAATGCTATAGATGAGGCACTGGAGAACACGGGCATTACTCTTTTGAGTGAAGAAAAATTTGAAAACAGACGGCACCTTGCTGTGGAGGTAATGTCCTGCGCCCTTGAATACTGGACTGAATCAACCGGACTCACCAGGGCGGACCTGGCCCATCAATCCAAACTGTGGAAGGTCTATATAAATCAGGATGGATGGGAAAGAACCCAGACCCTTGACCGGTATCTGGATAAAGACATCTTTCCACAGAGACCTGCCTGGGGCAAGATATTCAAGACAGCAGAATTTGTCCTTGGAACCTCTACAAAGCCTTCTGCTCTGCGTAACAGACTGGAGAGACTCCTCATGGAATTACGGGTCAGCCGATAGCCGGAAGGTTATTTCCCCTGCATCATTCGGGGCTGTTGGCTGCCTGCATACCGCTGTAATATAATAATAGAAATATGTAGTTAAATCAATATGATATGACATAGTTTAACCGGTTTTAACAATCAAGATCCTTGACGTCGCATCTACTCTATAATCTATATAGTGCAGAAATAAAGTAAGGGGAGGGGGAAAATGGGGACGATATGTTCGCGCGGGATCATGTGCCGGCTTAATGGTAAGTCACGTTCCATCAGTTCAATAATTTCAATTCTGACTGCATACTGTTTTTTATCCTACAATATTGCATTTGCTCAACAGATCGTTACTGACGGCAGGACCCTGACACGGCTCACTGTCAATGACAATGTAACGGATGTTACTACATCGACTGTCCACGGGAAAAATGCCTTTAATTCATTTTCGGTCTTTGATGTATATGATGGAAATGTAGTAAACCTGTATGTGCCTGACAGCGCCTCGAACCTCATCAACCTGGTAAATTCCAGGGGAACCTTTATTGACGGTAAACTGAATTCTAGCAGGGACGGAAAAATCGGCGGCAATATCTTTTTTGCCAACCCCTACGGGTTTGTGGTGGGAGCAAAGGGCGCGGTCAATACCGGGGCATTAAATGTAGTGACCCCGACAACCGAATACATGGACCATTTTTTTGATATCAACGGTGAGCCATCCCTGTCATCGGTTGAAATGCTCCTGGACGGATCTGTCCCTGTTTCCGAAAGCGGGCTTATATCAATACAGGGGAAGGTCAATGCCATAAATGGCATAAGGCTTTCGGCGGGCAGCTTTGCAAACTCCGGTCTTGTGACCTCGGGGGCGGTTTTTACGGGAAGCAGGCCTGATTTCTCCAACATCGTGAATATTGACGGCATTGAGAACGGTACAGGCTTTTCCATAGAAAACGGCGATATATATATCCGCGCTGAAAAGGACCTTGAAAACAGCGGAACGATCAAATCAGACGGAAATAGTAATCTCAATGCAGGGATCATCGATATACAGGCAGGTAATGACATAAAGTTAATGGAGAATTCCACCATTTCGGCAAGGGGGTTGGGGGATAATTCCAATGGCGGGGAGATCAATATCTATGCAGGCCATGATGCCGTTTTTAATAAGAACACCCTTATAGATGTGAGGGGCGGGGATATCTCCGGGGACGGGGGTTTTGTCGAACTCAGTGCAGCGAAAAAAGTAACTATGGATGGCGGAATCTTCAAGGCATACGCAGAAAATGGCAGCGCCGGGTCAATCCTGATTGATCCGGAAGATATAGAGATCGTTAGTGATAACCTTTTTCAAGGAGGCGATTACACACTGCAGGCCAACCAGTCCATCATGGTTAATCCGGGTGTAATTATCTCCACTCGTATACTGGCCGATGTTGATAATGATGACCATCTCACTGCTGTTTCCACAGGGAACTCGGGAGACCTGACACTGGAGGCCCCGCAGATCACCCTCTCATCGGGCTCCATGCTTCTGGCCCAGGTAGAGGATGGGAGCAGCTACAAGGCAGGAAATATCACATTAAAAGCAGTTAACACGGAGGAGACATCCCTGGTCCGTCTTGCAGGTAATGACAGTAAATCGGCCTCTATCTCGATTACCGGGGCAACCATCAGGGGAGGAAATATCAGCATCACTTCAACAGCCTGGGATAATAATCCTGAAGACGGAGATCCTACTGCGCTCGAGAACTGGACGATCGGGGAACTGGAAACCCTGCTTACCGAAAATATCGCAATACCGGTTGCAGTTATGATAAAGCGTGCTGACGCTACAATAAATATAAATCAGGTCGACACAAATCCCACTGTTATATCCGGCAGCGGGAACATCAATATCAGCGCCCATTCAACTGCAGATGGTACAGTCAAGGCCATAAGCGGCGGGACAGACCCCATATCAAATAATCCGGTCCTGAACATATTTAGTGTAGGATACAGCAACGCGGACGCGACTGCCAAGGTCGAGGTCGGCAAAAATGTAACCATTAATGCAGGCGGGGATGTTTCTCTTGCATCCGACGCATCGGCCACAGCGAGCGTGACATCCAGGACATCCCAGAACCTGGGGATATCTCCGACCAATAAGGATAATATTGCCATATCAGTGGCCATTGCCAAATCGAATACAACATCCCATGCCACAGTGGCAGAGAACTCTTCAATCAATGCAGGGGGCTCGATCTCTGTCAATGCCACAGGTGAGAGTACAAACTATGCCAGCGCTGAGACAGGTACCTATGATGACGGGCTTGCGGGTATTGCCGTTGGATTGGGATTCAATACCTCGGATATCCTCTCAAAGGTAAGCGGAAACCTGACTTCGGACGGGACCATGTTAAAAAATATTGACCCGTCATCCGCAGTTTCAGGTAATGTAATAGATCTGGGCAGTGCCCATGGATTGATAACCGGACAGAAGGTTGTATATGAGGCCGGTGGAGGGAACAGTATAGGCGGACTTGAAGACGGGATGACCTATTATGTGATTGCCGATGATGCCAATCCGGCCAAACTGAGGCTTGCACTCACCCAGGAGGATGCCGAGGCAGGGACAGCTATAGAAGATATAGACGCAACCGCTGCAACAGGCACTGAGCACAGGTTTTTTCAGCCCGGTATCGGGGTCGAAGCAGGGCTTGAAGCAAGTGAACTATCCAGCGGTGTTGCCGGTTTAAGGGGTGATCCGCTTATCAAGGATGCCCTTTTAAAGGGTGAGATCGCATCCTTTCTCCCCTTTATCATGACCGGGACTCTAGAAAATCTCAGGAAGACTGCCGGATGGTTCGGTACTGATTCTGACCTGAGCCTTGCGGGGAGCCTTGCCTATGCCGATTCGGGCAACACAGTGATATCCGAGATAGCAGGCAGCGCTGTTCTTAAGTCAAAATTGGATGTGGCTGTGACGGCAGCCATGTCAGACAGGGTACAGACAGTGGCAGAAAGCGTGATAAGTAACGATGAGGAAAATGACAATGCGATCAGTGCCGCTGTGATTGTAGGCTCCTACACCGATACTGCAAAGGCGTTAATAGATGACAATGCGTCCGTAGATGCAGGACAGGATCTCAGAATCGATTCATCCATAACCTACCCTTTCCTGACAGAACCTGCGGAATTATACACCCTGGACGATTTTTCCAGCCCCGCAAAACTTGGGACACTCCTGGACCAGAAACTGGGCATACAGAGCAAGCTCTTTAACTCCTGGGCGCGAAGTGTTGGCAAGGGTGATGAAGGCAAATTCGGTATATCAGGCTCAGTGGATTATATGAGTTTTACCAATGATACCGAGGCCGTGATAGGTAAAAATGCCCGGATCAATCAGGACACCGATTATCAGACCGATGCCCAGAGCATATCACTCAATGCCGAAACAAACATGAAACTGGTTGATATGTCAGGTATCTTTGATCTTGACCTGCAGGCTTCAACACTTGATAAATTAAAAGAAAAGGGAGATTCACTTGGAAAATGGATCACCATGGGTGCATCGGGATCTTATGGCGGTATAGGCGGCGCAGCACTGCTTATGTTCATTAATAATACAACAGTGGCACAGATAGAAGACGGGGCCGAAGTCAATACCGGGACAGACGGAGACCTTACGGTTAATGCAGATACGGATATTACAAATATTGCACTTGCCCAGTCGGGCGCCAGCGCGGATACCTTCGCGGTAGGGGCCTCATTTTCCTATGTTGACCAGGATGATACTACCACAGCACTGATATACAGCGGCTCTACTGTTGACACAGGGGATGCAACAGTATCTGCAACGGATGATTCCATCCTTTTTAACGTGGCAGGGGGTGTAGTGAAGGGCCAGAACCTGGGTATAGGCGCCTCTGTTTCCATAAATAATATCAGCCGGGATACGCAGGCACTTATCGGTCACGCTGTCTTTGATCCCTTAACCTGCATATCAGGTAATACCATAAACCTGGGATATGATCACGGATACACTACCGGAGACGCGGTTGTATACAGGAACGGCGGAGGGACGAGCATAGACGGCCTTACGGACGGGGATACCTATTATGTGGTTGTAGTTGACCCCACCACTATACGCCTTGCAACGGATTCTGAAGGTACCCGGATCGTAAATATCGCGGATTCCATTGATATGGGTGTATCCCACATGCTGGTGAAAAAGGAGGGCTCATTCAAATCTAGCGGTGATATCGGTCTTTCAACAGAAAATACCGGCTCGATAAGCTCCTATTCACTTGCAGCAGCAATAGCATTGAGCAAGAAGGATGACAAGACCAAGGAGGAGAAGACACCTGTACCTGATAAGGTTGATAAGGATGATCCCCTTGACGGTGTGTCATTACCCAAATTATTTGATGAGAAAAAAGAGGGTGGTGATACAGGAACCACAAAGCCAAAGGCATCCTTTTCAGTAGCGGGCGATGTCTCCATAAATATGATTACGGACAAGACGGATGCAGGGATCAGGGCTGCTGATATCACTAATTCCACAGATATAGGCCTTTCCGCGATAACCAACAGCGGTATAAATTCCATAGCGGGTGCCGCCGCCATTTCAAGCTCCGATGGCACTTCCGTGGGACTTGCCGGGTCTGTCACCTATAACAGCATAAATTCCGACACCAATGCCTATATAACCGATTCGGATGTAACCAGCACCGGGACAGCGGATCTGTCTGCAGATTCCACAAATACAATCAGGACAATATCAGCGAGCGGTTCCATGGCAAGAAAGGACAGCGGTTACGCACTTGCCGGGTCTGTTTCTGTGAGCGATATAGAAGATGATACCTACTCCTATGTCAGCAGGTCAATAATTGATTCAACCGGTAAAATCGATATTTCAGCTAACGATCAACCAACCATATGGTCCATTGCCGGGTCAGCGAGCTATGGCGGAAAGGCGGGAATAGGGGCATCCGTAGCGATAAACAGTATTCAGGATACAACCGAGGCATATTCGAAGGATTCCGACCTTTCATCCGGAGATGATATCGTTATATCCTCGGATGAATTGAGTGAGATTAAAACCGTAGCCGCAGCCGTGGGCGCAGCCAAAAGCGGGATGGCCATTGCCGGCTCTGCTGCTGTGAGCGATCTTGATAATACCACAAGGGCTTACATTAAGGGTAAAAAGGATGAAGGGGTAATTGCTGATAATAATATCTCCCTATCAGCCAATGATGATGCAGACATACTTTCCATAGCGGGCAATATTGCCTTTGCCAAAGGATCAGGTGGGGTCAGCGGAACCGGATTCGGTGGATCTGCATCGGTTCTTACAACAGATAATATTGTCGAATCATACATAGGCTCTGGCAGTGATGTTACTGCAAAGGGTCTTGGTGATGATATTGCCGTCTATAGGGGTGACAAGGACGATGATGGAAATAATCTCACGGAAAACATGAAAGGCGTATCCGTAACAGCCACATCCGGTGAGGAAATACTGAGTATTGCCGCAGGTTTTACAGGGGCTGAGAAACTGGCAATTGAAGGAAGTGCTACTGTAAATGACCTCACTGAGACGACATCAGCACATATAGACGGTGATACAAATGTCATTTCAGGTGATCCGGATGAAGAAAATGACCTGACCGGTACCGGGCAGAGCATAAACCTGCTTGCATCTGACTTTACCGATATCCTGGGTATAGCGGGAGCAGCCTCAGCCAGCATGTCGGGCGGTATCGGGGCCGGTGCGGATGTGGGTATAATAACAAAGAACACATATGCCTATATCGATAATAATGCGGATGTGGATGCCACAAAGGATATCCTTATAAGGTCAAAGTCCGGTGAGGATATAAATTCAATTGCTGCAGCAGTGTCTTTAAGCAAGAGCTGGGCCCTTGGCGGGGCAGCCTCGGTATATGATATAAAAAATAATACAAAGGCCTATATCAACGGCGGGGATGTCTCAGCGACTGATGTGCACGCGGACGGAAATATACTGGTATCTGCTGAAAATAACACGGAAATAGACAGTATTGCCGGTTCGATCTCCGGCGGCGCCAATGCAGGGGTAGGCGCCTCAGCGACCGTGGCAGTTATTGACAAGACCACGGAATCCTTTATCGGCAAAAATGCAAAGGTAACAGCCGATGGAAAAAGGCATGCAATAGATGTTGCCACAGGCAGGTTAACCGTCCAGTCCGTGGATAACACAGGGGATGATTACGGCGTTGATTCATCCGACACGGAGAACCTGAGTATTGACGGGGATGATGTGGATACAAGCGAGGTATCTTCTTCTGAGACAAAACAGTTAAAAGGGCTTGCTGTTACCGCTATCTCCAGGGACGACATCTCAAGCATAGCTGCGAGCGGTGGCGGTTCGGGAGGCCTTGCCGTAAATATTGCAGGTTCTGTCAATATCATAGGAAATAATACATCCGCCTATATTGGTGACGGTGCAGTCATTAACGGTGATACAGGTTCCGCCGGGGATGAGCAGTCTGTCCTTGTAGCAGCAGGAACCGACCTGCGCCACCTGGGCATAGGCGCGGCAGCTGCCTTCTCAGGGAATGTAGGTCTTGGACCTGCGGCCGAGGTTACGGTGGTTGATAACAATACAACTGCATATGTAGGTAAATCTGCCGGGGTAAAGGCAAATGCGGATATAGAGGTGTTGGCCGAATCAGCTCAGGACATACTTTCCATCACCGGTTCAGCCGCACTCGGGGTAGGGGCGGTCGGCCTGGCAGGGTCTGTTTCTGTCATATCCATAGATAATCATACCTCTGCATACCTGGCCGACACAACAGATAATGAAGCTCCTACAGATGTAAGCGCAGGCGGCAATATAGTTATATCCGCAGATGATAATACAGAGACCGACATCATTGCAGGAAGCGTTGCAGGCGGTTCAGTAGGAATAGGCGGGGCAGTCGGTGTGACATTGATCGATAAAGACACCAGGGCCTATGCCGGTGACAATGCTGTTGTTAATGCGGATGGTAACTCGGAAAATGTGATATCAGCCTCTTCAGGCCAGATGGACGATGATGGTAACTTCACAAAAAAGAATATAAAAGGGCTCTCGATACAGGCCTCATCAACAGAAGACTTTTCAACTATAACAGGGGCAGGTGCGGGCGGTTACGCAGGTCTCGCAGGGGCGGTGGTGGTGAATGATCTTGAATCCAATACCTTTGCATATACCGGGGAATCTGCACAGATAAACCGGGATAATGAAGATGCAAATGACCTGCAGGATGTCAATATTTCGGCTGTTAACAATGTAAGCGACTTTGGTGTTTCAGGAAGTCTTGCCCTTGGAGGAGTAGGTATCTCGGGCGGGCTCGGATTTCATAATATAAACAATAACACATCCGCTTACCTGAGAAATGAAACCAGTGCAAATGCCCTTCAGGATGTGGAATTGAGTGCACTTTCAAACAAAGAGGCCGAAACCTATTCAATAAGCGCGGCAGGCGGTCTGGTCGGCCTGGCAGGAGGAGTGAATGTCATAACGATAGGTAAAACACCGGATGCATCATCAGCAGGTGAGATGGCCCAAAAGGGAGGGAATGATGGATATGAGGATCCATCAGGTTATGCCGAGAACCAGGCAAGATACGATATACTGGGCGGTGTTTTAGGTGATTCCAACAGGATGAGTGATGTAAAGGCAAAGGCAGCCAGTAAAACAGCCTCTGTTGCGGTTTCTCCTACCGCGGTATCTGAAGGAACAAGCGCATTTATAGGAGAGAGCGCGGCCGTACAGGCAGGAAACGATATCAATATAAAGGCTAAAGAACGGTATGATCTGGATATTACCTCAGGTGCGGGTGCAGCAGGTTTTGCAGGTCTGGGCGGCGGAGTGGGCGTAGTAAATGTTAACAGCAGTGTCAGGGCATACATAGATGACAATGAAAAAGATGACACCTCGATCAATGCTGATGGCGATATCAATATCAATGCCAGTCTGGATGAAACGGCATTGAACAGGGCATATGCCGGTGGACTTTCATATATTTTGTCCGTATCCGGGGCGGTTTCATACACATCTGACAATTATCTTGTTGATGCCCATATTGGTAAGGATGTTGTTATCGATAAGGCGGACACCATTTCTTTACTTGTAGAATCAGATACGGACGATACATCAAAAAGCGGTGAGGCTGCTGCATCCTTCGGCCTTGGTGTGGGGGTGTCATATGCAGAGGTGGACTCGACTGGAACAACCCGGTCATATGTAGATGATGATGCAAATATAGGGACATCAGATGATAAATCAGTCAGGGAGCTCAGCGTTAAGGCCGGTTCATCAAATAAAGCAAAGACCGATTCGAAACACCTGGCAGGAGGTATAATTGCGGGGGGCTATAATGAATCCGATTCAGACGTCACACCTACAGTCAAGGCATATATCGGGTCTGATGCTGACATACACCTCAATGATGACCTTAGTGTAATATCACGCGCCGAGGTAGACAGCACTGCCTATACCAGGGGAGGCTCTTTCGGCGGAGTAGGCGTGGGGGTGGGTGTGGCAGAGGCAAAGACAACGCCAACTGTGGGTTCATATATTACCGGTGGAGATCTTACCGATATATCGGCCGGGAACATACATATTAATGCCTATGGTAATTACGACTGGGACGGCATTGAAATAACCGATAAAACCATCAAAGCGGAAAATGACGCCACCGCAGGAAGCATTTTTTTAAGTTATGTCAGTCCGTCCTCAACTGCGGACAGCGAATGGACTGTTAATGCCTATATCGGAGATGATGCGGATATCGAATCGGAAGGAGACCTGGGCATAACTGCAAGGAGTTATTCAGGCAAGGTGTATTCGGATGTGGACGGTAATTCCTATTCGCTTGCAGCCCTTGGAAACAATATATCCACCTCAACCTCAAATAATACGGTTAAGGCCTATATCGGAGAAGACAGCTCTGTCACCTCAGATTATATAAATATATACGGATATGGGAAAAGCGATACCTATGCAACTACATACGGTGGTGCAGGAGGTATTATCGCAGGCGCGTCTGCCTCGGCAAATACCTATGAAACCAATATAATAAATGCATGGATAGCAGGAAATAAAGATACATCATCCCTTATATATGCGGACAAGGATATTTCTCTGGTGGTTTTATCCGATATTATCTTCAATTCACATGCTGCTACAACAGGCTACGGATTTGTGGGGAGTAACGGCGCAAGGTTAAACAACACTGTTTCATCAACCGCTAAGTCATACATAGGAACGGATGCTAATATAGATGCCGGTAACGATATATTTGTGAATGCCAGGAATATCATATACAAAATCAACATCGGAACAAACCTGAGTGCAGGAGCCGGCGGGTTCTGGGGCGGACCCGCAGGGGACAGTACAACAACCATAACTGATAAAGCCGAGGCCTATGTAGCAGGGAACAGCACAGGGGATGGGGATAATAATATAAAAACCGGTAATGATATCACCATTTCAGCATCCAATGACGTATATGCCTATGACAAGGCCACACTGAGTGCAGGTGGCGCCATAGCTGTTGCTGATGTACACTCCACCATAACAGATACAAATACTGCAAAGGCCTATACCGGAGAAAATGCAAAGATTGAATCCGGTAATGACATAAATTTTAGTTCAATCTCAAATGCAAACGTTGAAGCCGTGACCTATACTGAAGGTTTCGGAGTTGGGGCATCTGCCGACGGAACTGCATCTACGACAGTTACTGCTGATAATGACACCAGTATAGCCGCAAACAGTGTATTGAATGCCGGGGGGAATATCAATATCTTGGCCGGAAAGGATTCAGATGGTCTTCAGAATAACCTGCGCGCCCGTTCGGAAACACGGTCATTTTCCGCGGGCGGCATCCCCTTCAGCAGTTTGAAATCATATGCCTACATTAATGATTACAATGACATACTTATAAACTCAGGGACCGATATCAAAGCGGGAGGAGATATCAATGCAGGTTCATATATAGGATCGGCCTACAGGGATGCCTATGCGCGCGCAAAACTCAGGACCTATGCACTTTTCGGGATCCCAATAACCTGGTACTCCAACGGTACAAGGGGAAGTAACCTGAATAAAAGTGATACAGTAACCGTAAACGGAAACCTGGAGAGCGGGATAAACCACAGCAAGATCCTGGAGATAGACGCCGATGGAACCATTAATGGTAACAGCAACATAAATCCCGATCTTATCACTTTTAATGAAAATGTAGACGGGGCAACTGTGCTTCAGGAAAAGATCGATGCCCTGGATGAAAAAATAGCAAATGAGCCTGATAATAACATAAAGATTATTCTTTCCCAGGAAAGAACAAGATACGCGGATCAGTTGACCGAAATAAATAATGGACGTCTGACTGACCCGACGTATGGTTATTATGATCTTTATTCCCTTGGTGATATCTCTGTCGGCTCGGGCGATATCAATATAACAGGTACCCTTACCGGTATCGGCAGTTTAAAGGTGCCCGGAAACGATTTTCTTATAAGTATCCGCAATGATTCCCTTGCCCACCTTGATCTGAACAGCCTGGAGATCCCTGATGATCTGAGCGGGAATATAATCCTGAACAACAGGGTGATCACCTCCCATAATACGCTTGATATCGATCCGGGGAAGAATGCCGGAAAGCGGGTAATCATAGAGAACACATATGATCCGGATGCCCCGGATGCAGATGAAAACGCGGCATCGGACATAACCCTGACGGGTGACATAACCAACCGCACCGGGTCTATAGATATCACAAATAACAGCGGCAGCATAGAGAGCCTTGCCGATGTTACCGGGGATGACGTGACTATATATGCCCGAAAGGAATTCGCCCAGGCCTATACAAATGGTCTGTGGCAGGTGGGTTCCAATCCCCTGATTTCAGGCGGAAGCATTAATATAAGCGGTGAAGTCCTGAATATAAACGGAACAATCCAGAGCGGAACCGCATACAGGGCCATTACCATACCGGAGTTTGATCCATCCGCGCTTGTTGCTGATAAATATGGCAGAAAATACATACCGACCACGGGGGACAGCAATATTAAAGCCTACTGGGACGATGACAAACAATGCATAATACTTTATGACGTGAAGGTGACGGGCGGTAATATTACACTTGCCGGAGAAATAGTAAGTACCGGAGGAGGGGCACTGAAGGTCATTGACGGTTATGGAGAGATCAATGTAACCAACAATTCCTCCAAAGACATGGTTATCAACAAACTGGATACAGGGAACAGGATAAACGGTAAAATCAAGATCACGGATACGGGTAAGCTTGATGTGAATCGAAACCCGCTGGTAACTGAGATATCCAGGTCAAACGGCCGGATCAATACCGTTCAGTACCGTATAAGATGGAATGAAGAAAGCGGCAAGATCGAGGTTATTGATGACAGCACCGTGAATGCTGATCCGGTTTCAGGAAGAGACACCCAGTATAACCCCAGAAGCGGGGCCGAATATTTCGCCTATGGAGACGATTATGTCATTACCAATCAGGAGTCATATCCATGGTATACTCCCGAATACTGGCTTCTGGGCCTGCTTGGGAAGAAGGCTGATTTCGGAATAGGTGTTCAGTTTACCGGGAGTGACCAGTCAGGTATAGATATAACGAGTACTTCCGCGGGCGATCTGCTGTTCAACGGGGATGTCCGTAGCCTGTATGGAGATGTATCTGTCCTGAATGAGCAGGGAAATATTTATAACCTCAACCAGACTGCGTTGATATCCGGTCAAAATATTAGGCTTTCTTCCGGAGGAGATATAGGCAGTACTGATAAGTCGGTTCGTGTCGATACACTTGGCGGTCTGTTTAAAGGCGCTGCTTCAGGGCTGGTCAACATCACTGAGACTGAAGGCGACCTGACCATTGATTCTATTATCACGGATAGCGATGCGGTCATTACGGCAGACGGCTCAATACTGGGCCTATCAGATAACAGCACAACATTAACTGCCGCAAATATTACTCTCACTTCCGAAAACGGCGGGATCGGAACTGCCGGGAATGCTTTTAAAATCGATTCCGTGGACGGAGTTCTAAATGCCGGGGCATTAAAGGATATATTTATCACGGAGACAGAGGGAGAAATAAGGGTAGACCGCGTGGCAAGCACACAGGGTGATGTTACACTTACAGCCGATGGACCCATACTTGATTATGATTTTTCTGAAGGCGCTGATGACGATACCTCTGAACAGGTTGCCTCGGCAAAGGAGGATCTGGGTCTGGATAGTGAAGCAAAGGTGCAGGAGGCAATTGAGGCCTACAAACAGCAGAAAAAGGAGGAATACCAGAGTGAACACAGGATATCCGATAATAATACACCCTTTGAACCGGGGGATGACCAGTATGATGATTCCTATGATCCTTCCTGGGAATATTCCTTGACCGCCGATGAAGAGAATGCCTTTGCACAAAGTATATGGACGGAAGATGATCTCGTAAATGCAAAAAATATACTTACCCTGCCCGGAAATAATACCGGGTACGAGGAAGCAAATGTATCAGGAAAGAATGTCACCCTTATCACTAATGGAAGTGTCGGGGTATATGGAGGAAAAACCATTATCAGCCATGAAGATATAGCAGCGGGGAATGTCACGGATGCCCAGAAACTGCTGCTTGTGCAAGCCGAAAAGAACGAGGCAACCTATGATGACGAGGGTAACGTAGTTATCTCCATGGATAAGGATTTCAATATAGAGGCAACAGGGAACATCAATATACAGGCCGGAACCTATGTATACCTGGGTTCAGAAAACGACATGAATATAGAAAATATCTCTGCAGGTACGGGAGATATAGAACTGTCATCAGGCGGATCAATATTAAATGCCTATGATGATAATAGATCAAATCTTTCGGGCAGGAATATCACCCTCTCTACCCTGGCAGGTAACACAGGCAGTGCAGACCATGCCCTGCGGATAAATACCATGGATGGCCTGCTTAAAGTGGATGCATCGGGCCTGGTTAATGTTTTTGAAATGGAAGGTGACCTGACAATAGAAAAAATACTCACTCATGGAGATGCAATTATCACAGCAGACGGATCAATATTCGATCTTTCGGGAAATAACGCCAGCATTACAGCCGCGAATATTACTCTTAAATCGGAAAATGGAGGGATAGGGCAGGGCAGCAACTTGTTAACAGTTGATTCACTCGAAGGTGTTTTAGCGGCCGATGCTGCTTCCGATATCAATATCATGGAAACCGAAGGGACAATGAGGTTTAACCATGTGGCAAGTTCCGGAGGCGACATCCTGCTTTCATCCGCAGGTTCTATAGTAAATGCAACATCAGGGGATATGGCAATTATCACCGGGAGAAACATCTCCCTGGCTGCATCTGAGGATATTGGAACGCTTCCGGGGCCCGTCCGGGTGGATACCCGGAGCGGCCTGTTAAATGCCCGGGCATCCGGTCTGATTAACATTTTTGAAACAGAAGGTGACCTGGCAATAGAGAACATACTCACTCATGGAGATGCAATTATCACAGCAGACGGATCAGTATTCGATCTTTCCGGAAATAACGCCGGAGTAACTGCTGCAAATATTACTCTTAAATCAGAAAAGGGAGAGATAGGGAAGGACGGAAACGCATTAACAATTAATACACTGGAGGGTGTTCTTACGGCCGATGCTGTTTCTGATATCGATATAGCAGAGACAGACGGGACCATGAGGGTGGACAGTGTGGCAAGTTCCAGAGGCGACATCCTGCTTTCATCCGCAGGTTCTATAATAAACGCAGCATCAGGAGATGGGGCAATCATCACCGGGAGAAACATTTCCCTGGCTGCTTCTGATGGCATTGGAACCACAGTGGATACCATCCGGGTGAATACCCGGAGCGGCCTGTTAATTGTCCGGGCATCCGGTCTGATAGACATTTTTGAAACAGAAGGTGATCTGGCAATAGGGCACATACTCACTCATGGAGACGCAATAATCACGGCGGACGGATCTATACTCGATTTATCAGGAAGCAATACCGGCATAACTGCGGCAAACATTACCCTGTCATCACAAAAAGGCGCAATCGGACAGACCGGAAATGAATTAACTGTCAGTTCGCCGGAAGGTATTCTCAGGGCCGATGCGCCTGATGACATAAATATCAGTGAGTCAGACGGGACAATGAATGTGGATCATGTGGTCAGTACCGGAGGTGATGTTATACTCGCATCCGAAGGGTCTATAATAAATGCCGCCTCTGACGATGAGGCAAATATTAGCGGAAGAAATATCACCCTGTCTGCTTTAGGAGGCAGTCTTGGAAATATGGATAGTTTTGTAAATATAAACACCCTGGGCGGAAACCTGAACGCCATGGCGATGAACGGGACATACCTCGATGAAACCGGCGGGACAATGAGGGTGAACCGTGTAAGTTCCGGGGGAGATGTGTTCCTGTCATCTGCCGGATCTATTTTAAATGCCGCTACAGAAGATAACGTAAATATCACGGGCAGGAATATCACCCTCTCTACCCTGGCAGGTAACACAGGCAGTGCAGACCATGCCCTGCGGATAAATACCATGGATGGTCTGCTTAAAGTGGATGCATCGGGCCTGGTCAATGTTTTTGAAACGGAAGGTGATCTGACAATAGAAAAAATACTCACTCATGGAGGCGTGACTATCACGGCAGACGGGCCAATATTCGATCTTTCGGGAAATAACGCCAGCATTACAGCCGCGAATATTACTCTTAAATCGGAAAATGGAGGGATAGGGCAGGGCAGCAACTTGTTAACAGTTGATTCACTCGAAGGTGTTTTAGCGGCCGATGCTGCTTCCGATATCAATATCATGGAAACCGAAGGGACAATGAGGTTTAACCATGTGGCAAGTTCCGGAGGCGACATCCTGCTTTCATCCGCAGGTTCTATAGTAAATGCAACATCAGGGGATATGGCAATTATCACCGGGAGAAACATCTCCCTGGCTGCATCTGAGGATATTGGAACGCTTCCGGGGCCCGTCCGGGTGGATACCCGGAGCGGCCTGTTAAATGCCCGGGCGTCCGGTCTGATTAACATTTTTGAAACAGAAGGTGACCTGGCAATAGAGAACATACTCACTCATGGAGACGCAATAATCACGGCGGACGGATCAATATTCGATCTTTCCGGAAATAACGCCGGAGTAACTGCTGCAAATATTACCCTTAAATCAGAAAAGGGAGAGATAGGGAAGGACGGAAACGCATTAACAATTAATACACTGGAGGGTGTTCTTACGGCCGATGCTGTTTCTGATATCGATATAGCAGAGACAGACGGGACCATGAGGGTGGACAGTGTGGCAAGTTCCAGAGGCGACATCCTGCTTTCATCCGCAGGTTCTATAATAAACGCAGCATCAGGAGATGGGGCAATCATCACCGGGAGAAACATTTCCCTGGCTGCTTCTGATGACATTGGAACCACCGTGGATACCATCCGGGTGAATACCCGGGGCGGCCTGTTAAATGCCAGGGCATCCGGTCTGGTTGACATTTTTGAAACAGAAGGTGATCTGGCAATAGGGCACATACTCACTCATGGAGACGCAATAATCACGGCGGACAGATCTATACTCGATTTTTCAGGAAGCAATACCGGCATAACTGCGGCAAACATTACCCTGTCATCACAAAAAGGCGCCATCGGACAGACTGGAAATGAATTAACTGTCAGTTCGCCGGAAGGTATTCTCAGGGCCGATGCGCCTGATGACATAAATATCAGTGAGTCAGACGGGACAATGAATGTGGATCATGTGGTCAGTACCGGAGGTGATGTTATACTCGCATCCGAAGGGTCTATAATAAATGCCGCCTCTGACAATGAGGCAAATATTAGCGGAAGAAATATCACCCTGTCTGCTTTAGGAGGCAGTCTTGGAAATATGGATAGTTTTGTAAATATAAACACCCTGGGCGGAAACCTGAACGCCATGGCGATGAACGGGACATACCTCAATGAAACCGGCGGGACAATGAGGGTGGACCGTGTAAGTTCCGGGGGAGATGTATTTCTGTCATCTGCCGGGTCTATTTTAAATGCCGCTACAGAAGACAACATAAATATCACGGGAAGGAATATTATCCTTAATTCTCGTGACGGCGGTATAGGTGATTTCGGGAATACAAGATTTGTTGCTGATTCCGATGGAGTGTTCAATATGACTGCCTATGATGATATATATCTTGAAGAGTATGAAGGAGATTTTGTATCTGAACATGTCTCAAGCTTTAGAGGACGGATAGATATACTTGTCAGGGAGGGGGGAGCTGATATCCAAACTCTGTCAGCAGCCGGTGATACGGTATTTAAGGCAAATGATGGAGATGTCTTTTTAGATACTCTTGTGTCCGCTTCTGCCGGGATATCTGTACTTAAGGCAGGAGGTTCTCTGTTGATAAACAACACTTTCCTGTCTGAAAGCCTGCATCTTAACGCGGATAATATCTCGGTTTTGAACGCCGTAGATACAGGTTCAGGTCAACCCTTCAATATCAGTGCCGATGGAGGGAGTTCGGAAACCGCCAACAATATAGCCATAACAGCCTCCTCCCCTGACTCTGTATACATCGAACGTCTTACAGCAGAGATCGCTGAGATTAACGCCGACGCTGGCAGACTTATGATCAATAATGCCTTCATCGGCCAGAACGGGGTGTTCAAAAACGGACAATACATGGTCATTCTGGATAATCTGAACAGGACGCTGTTTGATGCAGATCTGCAATTATATTCAGACAGTAAAAGGTTTTACCTCTATTTCCCTGAAGGGGACAGGAGATACTTCACAAATGCCTACGCTGTTAATTATGATGATGTTTTTACTGTGAATGCATCAGATTCTGAAAACAGTATAACAAAGTTGATCCCCAAACTTCTTTCTGTTGCAGGCTATTCGGGTAACCGGATGAAAAATAACGGTATTATTAATATGGCAAATACTTATTTTTCAGGTTATGCGGGTAATATAGATTACAGCCAGAACCGGTCCGGCGACGATGAAAAAAATATCATTTCTGCTGAAGATGAATTAATTTTGGACAGATAAATTTATATCCTGTTATTGTCAGTTAGAGGCATTAAAAAAGAAATGAGAATACTACTGTTACTACTGTTACTGCTGTTATTGCAGGTTGTTATTATAAATAATGGAGATCTTTACGGCCAGAACGTATCCGGAGTGGATCCCGGTGCAGTAAGAGAAGGATCAAGGGATGCTTTAGACTTCTATCGGCTTGAAAAAAAAATAAGGGAGCCTGAAGATACCGATTCAACAAAAAATGCTGTAGAAGATAAAACCGGAGAACAAAAATATACCGGCATTAATGAAGATAAGCGAACTATATATATCAGCCGAATAGAAACAGGCCCTTCGGAAATAATTTCAAAAGAAAAATTGAAAGAGATCACAGACAGATATGAAAGAAGAAATATCACTATCACTGAGCTTTTTAAGGCAGTAAGAGAGATAAATGAGATCTACGCAGCTGAAAAGTTCATCTCCGCTCATGCGGTGCTTCCGGAACAAAAGGTTGAAAAGGGCGTAGTAAGGATCAAGCTGATCGAAAGTCATGCGGGGAAGATCACAGTAGAGGATAACAGGTACATAAAGGATTCCTTCTTTACAAAACGCATTTCATTGAAAAGCGGGGATCTTATCAGGATAGACAGGCTTGAAAAAGACATCTTCTATCTGAACAATACCAATGATGTCAGCGCAAGGGTGCAAATTACGGCAGGGGAAACCGCTGGAACAACTGACTGCGTCATAAAGGTAAAGGAGCCTGACAGATATCAGCTGACCTTATTCTCCGATAATGCGGGGCGAGATACTGTCGGTCTCTACCGTCTGGGGATGATGTTCACTGCCCCCGGGCTTTTAGGGTATGCAGACCGGTTAAACATCAGCGCCCTTGGATCTGACCACTCGAGTACCACTGCATGGTCAGGGACCTACAGTTACCCTTTAAACAGGTTTGGAACAAGGATGGCTCTTTCATATGACAAGAACCAGATCAAAGTCATTTCAGGACCTTTTGAGACCCTGAATATCAGTGGCGACTCATATGACTTTGGTACGGATGTCAACCATCCGCTGATCGTGGAACCGGCTCTCAGGGTGAACTTATTCACTGGAGTCCATTTTGCAGAGTCTGCCACGGATTTTGATGGTGAGACCCTTTTTACAACAGATATAACAGATTTTAATATCGGATTTGACTTTCAGGCTTTCGACCGCATAGGCAGCTGGTATACAAGCCACAGGCTGAACAGGGGGGTAACTTTCTGGAGAGGAAATGTCAATTTTCTTAAATACAACTTTTTACTCTCAAGGCAGCTTCTCCTTGGAGACAATTCTTTCCTGGTTTTTAACGGCAGGACACAACTTTCAAGCAGCAGTATGCTCCCTTCCTCGGAGCAGTTCCAGGTTGGAGGTTCAACGTCAGTAAGGGGATATCCCGAAGGATTTCTAATAGGAGATGAAGGATATGTGGCCAACATGGAATTCTACTTTCCAGTGGTTTCAGCCGGGGGCGAGGGGCTTTCTACAGTTATTTACCAGAGGCTGAAAGGCATTCTTTTTATCGATCATGGGGAGATATTTTCAAACAGGGGGAACACCGATGGCCGGATCACAGGTACAGGCCTTGGTCTCCTTATAAAATATTCAAAATATCTTACAGGGAGGTTAAGCCTGGGTATTCCGCTGGGAAACAGGGATGGACTTGAAGATAAATGGCAGATTCATTTTGTTTTTCAGGCAAGACTGTTTTGAAAATCTTTAAGATGTGTTTCTCTGCATCAGCTTTTTCAGACTAAAATAATTACCATTTTAAGAATTTGATATGGAGAGGGGTTCATAACCTGTGTAGCAGGCAGTGTTTTGATTTCTAACCCAACTTCGCCAGTTAGAAGGTAATTTTTAGTCTAACCCATTGAAATTACACAATCTGACCAAAAAAGTCGGCACTACAAATTGTGTTTTGAAAATCTCTGAGGTAAATTCAACTTCAATTTTTGTAATAGAATTCTTTGGTGTTGTGTTGGAGTTCCAACACATTTTAATCTTATTTCTTTCCCGTTACGAATTGGCAAAATCACGTCTGTGAGCTTGATCTGCGATAATTCGTGAAAGATTTTTCTAGGCTCATCACCTAAACCTACCTGACGACATAAAATGTTCTGAAAAAAATCGATCAAGGCCTAACTTGCGGATAAGCTCCAAACCAAGCCAGGGACCACCAAAGTCCTTTATGTTTTCAACCCTAACTCCCTTTACGTTTACTTCTGCCCATCCAGAGCAGAGAGGGGAGGGGAGATATATAACCTGCCCTGGATTGGGCATGTATAACTTGAATGATTAAGACAAGACGCTTTTGCAACGCAGTGTCAACAGCTTTACCCCGTGTTTGTAAGAATAAAAATATGTCATATTATTCCTTCCTGTAGTTATGTATAAAACCATCGTACACATTTTCCTGAAGCTCAAGTTCGTCTTCGTACGGAAACGAATATATATAATAGAAGGCATCAATGCCGTCTATTATTACAACCGGCAGGGGACCATCCGAAATGATTGTGTCTTTACTTGCTAACAGATATGTCGATGAAAAGGTTACTTCGTCATTTGTATAAAAGGCAATGTTACCATTATCCTCAAATACAACCTTACGGGTTTCTCCCGTGGACTCAGGAGTATCAATGATCCCACCAATTCCGCCTGATGTCTCATACCAGTTCCAGGTCCCGACAATGCTTTTATCAATTTCTATCTGTACGGGCACGGTGGACATATCGGGCATATCGGTATTCCAGTTTCTGTTCACGTATACGTCATATATACCCGCAGGAAGCTGCACACCTTCATTTGAGGTCTGATCCCAGACCACTTCAAATGTTTTCTCCTCGCCGGGATCAAAGACCAGTTCTGTCAAAGCTTGTGGAAATACTTTATCATTAGCCCAGTTCCAGACCAGAGTGCCCTGTGAGTTGTAAACTTCCAGATCATATTTCTGGCCATCATTGAATTGTACCGTTTGAGTTTCCCCGGAAATATTTTTAAAACTAAAGCTGAATGTTACGGGTATGCCCTGTGGAGCAATTGCTATATTTTCACTGTCCTCATTTAAGATATCAAGGGTTGTCTCAAAATTTGATACCGGTGCCCTGACCACAAGATCACCATCATTGCAGTTGAATAAAAAGCCTAAAGATATAATCAAAAACATTAAATGATTTTTTTTCATGAGTCTTTTACCTCCATTTTATGAAAATTAACAGGATTAATCGCCTGCCGGTAAAAGCAAGGTCTCTATAGAACCCTCTATATCTTCAACTTGTGCAGATCGGACAGCGTCTTCATTAACAGCATAGACATCTTCTCCGATGAATACTCCCCGGAGCCAGGAATTATAGGCTGTATCGTTACTTATACGACCGAGATATTCAAAGCCTCCCTCAATGGTGATCCGATACACATATAATCCGTTGAAGGTGAATTCTCCATAGGAGTAAGGGTGTTCCGATTCAACCTGATGCTCATAAAGGCGAACAGGGATTGCTAACAGACCATTTTCAGCCCAGAAGGTAAATGCCCTGTGATCATCAAGGGCAAAGGATTCTGTTCCTCGATCGCCTATCAATTCTTTATGCAAGAGCAGAGGATGTGCAAAATCACTGATATCGAAAATGGAGAGCTGTAACCCCTGATACCATACTGTTCCGGATTCATCTGATATTGCGTCTTTACCGATTGTTATGAGGTGATCATTTCCCAGTGGATGTATATAGTCCGAATATCCCGGGACATGCAGTTCTCCGGCCACCATCGGATCGGTCGGATCGGATAAATCGATGGTAAAAAGGGGATCTACCTTGACAAAAGTTGAAAGAAATCCGTGAGTTCCAATAAACCGTGCTGCATAGAGATCTTCACCCGGAGCAATTCCTTCCAGGCTTCCAATAATATCCAGATTACCATTTCTGGTCTCAAGGCAGTATATATTATTTTCAATTGTAACATTTTCGACCCCATCAACAGAAGTCATCGAAGCCGTAGCGATACGCAGCACGTTATCGAATTCACCCAGGGAGAACTGGTTAAGTATCCTGCCTCTTACATCTCCTGTTCCTTCCAGGGTAACCTTTGCTCCCGTGAGGGAAAACTTGTAAAGAAATGTCCTGTAGTATTCATTTGTTTGCCCCGGTGTTCCGGGGTTGTGGTTCCATTGCGAAGAAGCTGCATATAATACGTCGGTGGTTGCATAGACTGTATGTGCATCGGCAATAAGGCCGGTACTCTGAAATCCTCCGGATGGATTATCGAGGTCAATTGTTACTATGCTCAGGATACTTCCGCCGTTTGACTCGTCAGGATAATAGAAGTATTCAGGCCTTATAAGGGGTGCGCTGTAAGTCACATTGCCCTGTTCATTTAAAACATCATAGTAGGGGATCAATTCATTGAGAGCTACATGCTTCAACGACGATTTATTCGCGGCAACAGCCTCGGCTCTTCCTTCTTCTGTTCCATCGTATGTTAACCTGAGCGGAGGAAGGTCCGGGAGAAACTTCTGAACAATGTGGAGCTTTCCGTTGGTTAAGCGTGAGGATACCATCCAGCCGTCAATGACCCATTCTCTGACCCGCACAGGTGAAGACGGGTCTGATACATCGATCATCATGACTCCAAGCCGGGCTTCAACAGGCGTACAGTATGAGGGCCCCACATTCAGGCATTGATATGTGCCCAGCCAGGACAAACCTCTACCTTCACTGAACCGGTAGAGGATTATAAGAGTATTATTGTTTAGATAAAGAGATTCAACAGTCCCATTCACATTGACCGTACTTGAAATGTTCATGGAATCTGAAGGAACCGCATTCACGATATGGACGGCATTGTCTCCTGCTATGTAGAGATATGTTCCGTCTGTTTTTACCTTATCTGCTTCATCAACACCTGGCTCCTGGATATTGGTCTGTGAATATTCACTGACTACGTTGGCAGTGGCAACATCGCTGAATTCGACAGGCACCACGCCCGCCGATGTATATATATCAGAGGGTAAAACAGCCTCGCTGAACTCATTCTTGATATAATTCTCCAGTTCCTGCTCGGCAGTGATGGTGTTACCCACTTCGGTGCCAACCAAGGTATTCCTGCATCCTGTTATGAAACTCACACCCAGAAAAATGGTTAAAATCAGGTATGTCTTGAGTTTTATATCAATTAGTCGGGCCATTTCTTTCTCCTTAGTCTGACTTTGTTAAGGGGAATGCCTGGATATTTATTTGTATAACCTGTTCGGGATTTTCATCTTCACTTTCTAATTTTAGAAGCTCTTTCCTGAATTCGATAATTCTCTTTTTTATTTCTGCAATTTTTTCTTTTTTCACACTCAATGTTACTCCGCTTATATCCCTTTTGTTTTTGGGATGGCGTTCAAGGGCTCCCATGCCAAGTTTTATCATCTCTTTGTGGTAGTTCGATATTATAAAGGACTTTACTTCAGGTCCGGTTGTAAGAATTTTGTCAACCTGTTCCCATTTACCGGTTTTATCTTTTCTGAGGAGTTGAAGTTCCAGTAATATCTCCAGGGCTCTCTCAACTTCCCTGGTTGATACATTCGGATTTAATGATTTTGCTATCTGTTCGGGAGTAGAATCGCGATTTCCAAAGACCGCGATTTCTCTTATTGCAGGGTAATACCATTTTGAAAAATACTTATACTTTGATTGATCTAATTTGTGAGATTTAAGATAGCCGCTTACTGACATCATTTTTTTGTAATAGTGATTTTTTTCATCATTAGTCGATGCCTGATTCATCAAAACCAGATTTTCAAAAAATTCTCTTTCCTGTTTTTCTAAACCAAAGCCTTTTGCAATTTTACCGATACTCTCATTTGATAGATTCCTATTGCCGTCGATTACAAGTTTAAGAAAGTTGGGTGATGAAAAACCTGCTTTCCCTGCAAATACCCTGTAGGAATAAAGATGATTCTTAAGTTTTTTATAATTAAATATATCTCTGAGAAGAGTGCGGAAATCGAGATAGTCAAAAATATCAGGACGTTTTGTTTCGTTTTTGGATGGAATATCTCTTGATGCGGTCATGGTTTTTTGACCTTTGTGTAAATTTATTGCGAAACCAGGGTTTAATACCTCGCCGCTTGCAGCGTAACTAAATACTGCGATAACTCTCATGGGAGAGTTAATACGAAAGAGTAACAATGTATCATTACTAATGAAAGAGTCTAACAGCAAAACAAATACCTACCAAATTCCCCACAGTGAAAAAAGAACTTCAGGGTAGAGAATTTTGATACGACGGCTTCTATGTTTCAACCGTTGGAGAACATGCAGATGAGACTGTAATTCGAGAATATATCAAGAATCAGGGCAAACACGAAAAATATAAACAGTTGCATAAGGAAAAACTCAGTAATAGGCAACTATCGTTGTTTAACAACTCGATACCCCGCCGCTCTGAGGCGGGGTAGTTCATTATCGGGACAAAGAATAGCATTGTAGAATCTCTATTTCAATTAAATTTCATGTAAATTACTGTTAACTGTATTCTAATGAATACAATTACAGGATATAAAAAATATAACAGAAGTAATCAGTTTAATTTTTTAACTGAAAATTACCTGGTGTTTATATAAATAAAGTAACCTTACTGCTGCCGGCTTCCTGCAGAAACTTGGCCACACCTGCCATTGAGATATTCGGGTAATCAATAAGCTCTTCCTTTTTAAAACCCATCAGGTCCATTGACATTTCACAGATCACGATCTCGACACCAAAATCCGCCGCTGTTTTCATCAAATCTTCAAGGGACATAACGCCTTTTTTATTCATCAGGCCTTTCATCATCATGGTGCCCATTCCCCCCATGTTCATCTTTGAGAGCTTGAGTTTGCCTGGCCCGGTCGGCAGCATCTTACCAAAGGCCTTTGCCATTATATCCGCCTTCTTTACATGCTTTTTTGCATCTCTCATGGCAGGAATGCCCCAGAAAGTAAAAAACATCACAACACGCTCATACATTGCGGCTGCTCCTGTTGCAATAATAAAGGCCGCCAGCAACCGGTCGAGGTCTCCACTGAATACGACCATGGAAAGCTGATCTTCAGGAACATTCAGCTTTAATGCCTCTACCTGTTCCTCAAGTTCTTTCAGACGTATTTCAAGTTCTTCTGTTTTCGTATTTATAACTTCGCCGGAATTAAATGTTTTTTCTCTATTTTCAGCCATATTTATTTCTCCTGTTAAGTTGTTAAGATCTGTTTTCAACCAGGCCGGCGGTCTGTTTAACCTTCATCAGGTACAGGATCAGGGGACGGTACAACTGGTGAGTCCATTTGGCAAACGGTACCTCTATGACCAGCATCGGAACAGCGATCATCAGGTGAACCACATAAATATAATAGGTGCCCAGGGGCATATGCAGCAGGCGTCCAATATGGACCAGTATCCCTGAAAATGCCGTAAGCCAGAGCATGATCAAAAACACCCAGTCCGAAGAGTGTGTATGTTCATAGACAGGTTTACTCTTTTTCAATCTCCCTATAACTGCATAAGTAACGCCATACAGGATTGCAAAGGTCGAGTAATAGCCCAGCAGCCGGATAGGACTCCACAGGGGATAAATCTGATCACGCTGAAACCACCGGATTCCAACTACTACCAGTAAAAAAACCGTGGAGTATCCGGTCATGATAAGGAGATGAACGATCCACTGGGTGCGCTGAGAACTGGTTCCGCAGGAGGTAAATTTTTTCTGCGTTATAAATTGTATGATAAATTCTTTGGCTTCACGAATATAAACGGCTGCCGGTATTCCGAAAATTCCATCCTGTCCGGCACTGTTTTTCATGACGGCTTTGGTCAGCCTGAAGGCGTTACTCAGCAGGAACAGCGCTAGCACAATAAGCAGAATAAGGTCCAGTATTTCCATAACCCGGTTGGGAGCAAATACGTTCAGGGCCACACGGTCAACAAGCATTGGCCCGTGAAAGAGATAGAAACCGACCCCTACCAGGGCCGCTATAAGGACAATCGAAAACAGCTCAAAGAGTTTTGAGGTGTAAAATAGCCGTGAAATTCCGGTCCAGTCATATCTGGATGTCAGGTAGCGGCGAATCCCCATCATGACTTCTCCGGGATTGGCCTGGCGCGGGCAGGTCTGGCTGCAGTCCCCGCAGTAGTAACACATCCATGGTTCAGGGGCCTGTAAAAGTTTATCATCCAGCCCTAGCTGGAGATATCTGATGATCTTGCGTGGAAAGGAACTGGTTTCCGATGAAAGCTCGCATACTGCCGTACAGTTTCCACAGTTAAAGCAGGCAGTCCCGTCCGTGACGCCGAATTTTTTTAAATCCAATAACATATCAGGGTTTATTCGGGTGCTCATTATCATTCTCCCATTGATTCTTTTGAAAGCTCGTATTTGAAATAGTCATCGGCCTTGGGCCCCTCAACCAGGAGTCCGTATTTTTTAAGGCCTGCCACATAAAGCATAACCTGTGAAGCCGGCATCTGAATGCTCTCGGAAATCTCCGGAACGGTCCTGGGACATGACTTTAGCGCCTGGGTTATTTTCTTTATATCATTATTTTGTTTTTTGATTGTCTGCCTGGCCCTTTCGATGGTTGCCCGGCGTGACTCCCGAAGTTTTTTCATTGCGTCTTTTTCCATCTTTTCATTCATGACCGCATATTCTCCTTTTTATTGATACACTAAGCGGCAACAATGGCATCCACCATATCCTCATATTCTTTCAGTGCCCATCCCTTTACATCGACCGCGTTGTCCGGGCAAACCGCAACGCACATTCCGCAGCCCGTACACAGGGCAGGATTGACACTGGCGCGTTTCACCTTTTGACCGTCTATCTCTGTATCGATAAGCCGGATTGCGCCTTCTATCGGGCATTCCTTTTCACAAAAACCCTGGCCGGAACAGCGCTCCAGGTTGACTTCGGCCACAAATGGATCCAGTTCGACATAGCCTTTGGACAGCAGTATGGAAGCCTTGACGGCGGCCGCCTGAGCCGCATTGCAGACCTCACCGATATCCATGGGGGCCTGGCAGGTTCCGGCCAGCAGAATGCCGTTGTTGGCGACCTCCACCGGCCGTAGTTTGGGATGAACTTCCAGCAAGAACCGGTCCGAGCCGACCGGCAGCTTCATCTTTTCCACCAGTTCGGCGATGTTTTCGGGCTCCATCCCCACGGCAAGAACGATCAGGTCGACCGCGACTTTCAAGCTCCTCGTCAAAGGTCAATGTATCCTTCACTGTTATTGTAAGCGGGTGTCCCGAATTACCGCCGTTTTGATACAACCGGCTGGTCTTCGGGTTCAAACCGGAAAAAAGTCACGTTGTTTTTTGAAGCCCGTTCATAATAATCTTCCTGGCCGCGGCCATAGGTGCGGATGTCCCGGTAAAATTCAAACACGTGGGTTCCGGGATGTTTTTCGCGGATTTCGACGGCCGCCTGCAGGGTTGCGCTGCAGCAGGTCCGGGAGCAGTATTCGTTCAGGTGATCGTCGCTGTCCGGCTCGTGGATGCCGGGGATCTGCCGGCTGCCCACGCAGTGAATCAAGGCCACGCGTTCGATCTGTTTCTTCCGTCTATTTCCAGGCAGTCTGTGTGGGATTCATTTTGCGCCATGAGGCGGATCAGCTCCGGCAGGGTTATCACCTGCGGATAAAGGCCGAACCGTATTCCCCATCCCGGGGCGCGTAGGTCTTAAATCCGGTGGCGAGTATAATGGCTCCGGTTTCCATTTCGATTTCATCGGATTTTTCAGGAATCGCGCGGGGATAAACGCCCACAAACGGAATGAAATCATTCCGCTGCCCTTGCCGGAAGCCAACCGGTCCAGTTTTTCAAGATCAGTGCTGTCCTGCGGCGGCCTGTGGTTCAGCGTGATCTTAAAATTGCCGACGTATCCTTCCGATTTGACAACCTCGGTGCAGGTATGGACGGTTATGTTGGCGTCCGCCAGCACCTGAGCGGCAGCTGGCGGATCACATCGCCGGCCTTTTCACCGGTGGGGACCAGTTTGTCGAGATTTGGCGCCTGGCCGCCCTAAGAAAGGGCGATTTTTCGACCAGGGCCACCTCGATCCCGCGCTGAGAAAGGTCTATGGCGCGCCCGCAGACCGGCCACACCGCCGCCGATCACAGTGGCATGGTTTACTGGCATCCACCCGGATGGGTTCCAGTTCGCTAAGATCCTTTGCCTTGGCGATGGCGGCGGACACCAGACGTGCGGCTTTGCCGTGGCCTTTTCACCGTCGTGAACCCAGCTGACCTGCTCCCGGATATTGGCATGCTCGTAAAGATAGGGGTTCATGCCGGCCCGTTTTATGGCTCCCCGAAAGGTCTGTTTCGTGCAGGCTGGGGGCGCAGGATGCCACTACCACCCGGTTGATCGTCCCGTTTTTTATGTCGGCCTGGATCAGTTCCTGACCCGGATCCGAGCACATGAACATGTTGGTGTGAACGGCCGTTACGCCTGGAATCTGTCTGACATTAGTCCGCCAGCTGCTCCACATCCACATGATCGGAAATATTTCCGCCGCAATGACAGATGTATACCCCGACCTTTTCTTTTTCTGCTTCAGGTCGTTTGGTGATTTATCATTTCCAGAGATCATTTGCCTTGTACCTTTTCTGTATGATTTTTTCTACCCATCCATCTGGCAATAATCAGGGTATGCCTGTTGTCAGATTGCTTATTTTTTATCCGCCCGGTTAAGATAATTTGGATGCTTCCATGGCCGCCGCGCCGGCTTCGGTGATCGTATCGACAATGTCTTTGGGCCCAGCCGCCGCACCGGCCGCAAAGACCCCTTCCAGTTCTGTCAGTGTCGGTGCGCTCTTGGGCATGACGCTGCGGATGAAGGCATCCTTGCCAGTGGACACGGGACAGATGCCGGCCGGGTTCCAGTCGGGAAGCATGCCCAGGGAAAGCACCACCAGATCATGCTCGCGCGTCATCAGCGCCGCCGCCGTTTTCCATGGCTTCGTAGCGCAGGGCCGACGTTCCCGTTTTCCGCCGGATCCATCCGGGCCACTTTGGCCTTGACGAATTCAATCCCCATGGCCTTGGCGTTCTGGTAGAACTGCTCGTAATTTTTACCGAATGCACGAATATCCATATAGTAGATGGTAAGGTCCGCCAGCGGCAGCGCCCCGGACAGCAGCATGGCCTGCTTGATGGCGTACATGCAGCAGACCCTCGAACAATAGGATACCCCCAGGCTTTGATCACGGGAGCCGGCGCACTGGACCCAGGCGATCGAACCCGGTTCCTTGCCGTCGGAGGGACGCAGCACCCGCTGGTAGGGGCCGTGGGGCGCCAGCAGTCGTCTCCATCTGCAGCGAGTGTGATGACATTTTCGATCCTTCCCTGGCCGTATTCCTTTTTTTGCTCCATTGACGTCAGCTTAAAGCCGGTCGCCAGAATCGCGGTGCGGGCACTGGATAATCATGTCCTCGGGCTGCTGAAAGTAATCGACCGCGTCTGTCGGACATACCTTTGCGCATTTGCCGCAAAGCGAACAGTTTTCCACGTCCATCAGCGCGATCTGGGGAATGGCGTTTGAAAAAGGAATGTAAATGGCCTTTCGCAAGGTCAGGTCGCCCTGCTCCTGATCGGGAACATACACCGGACATCCGTATTCGCACTGGCGGCAGCCGATGCATTTGTCCGGATCCACGTAGCGGGGGCGCTGGGTTACTGAGGCGACAATTTCATTGTTCTGCCGCGATCAGGGAATTCAAATCGCAGCAGGTAAAAAGGGTAATATTTTCGTGATGAGCCGCAGCCGCCATTTTGGGAGTGGTGATGCAGCTTGCACAGTCCAGGGTGGGAAACACCTTGGACAGCCGGATCATTTTGCCTCCGATGGAAGCGTCTTTTTCCACCACCGCCACCTTGAAATTCTGGTCGGCCAGATCCAGCGCGGCCTGCAGGCCGGCGATCCCGCCGCCTACAATCAGCGCGTCAAAATTCATTTCATTATAGGTTTCCATTATTCGGATATTTCCTGATTTTATTTTTTTTAGTTAGTTTTTTGTCCGGTCAACGATCAGGTCGCCTGGGGAGATACCACTGATCCATGCATCTGCATTTCAAGTGTGGGTGACCCCAGTTCCTGCAATAATCCGTTCA
This sequence comes from uncultured delta proteobacterium, assembly GCA_963815145.1. GTDB lineage: Bacteria > Desulfobacterota > DSM-4660 > Desulfatiglandales > HGW-15 > JAAZBV01. The sequence continues at coordinate 190,713 of CAWFFS010000027.1, read as the reverse complement.
TATCGTTGACCTCCTTGAGAAAGGCCCTGATGACAGACTGTACAGATAGCGGTTAGGCGCAGCCGGCGGAGGTCGAGCCCCCTGCTTTTCATCGTCTGGTAAACCCGGTCGATTCGCTTTGCCAGGGCATGGTAAGCCCCTGGATAAGGACATTCCTCGCCACAGGTCATGATGATGACGCCGCCGATGCCTTTTTCAAAACAGTCCATATAAAACTTTTCGGGAAACATCACAGGTGATCTGACGCGTAATATAAAGCTGTTGGCCGGGTAGCTCGAATGTGCCTGCCCCACCGCGTTTGCGCCGGGATAGGCACAGGTTTCCGTGGCCAGGATCAGTATCTTTCCTGATTCTTCACAACTTGACACAGGTTTCATCACATGCCTGCCTATTTTTTTCTGCGAACAAAATGTTTGTCATAGCCGTCGGCTTCCAGCATACCAATGTATTCATGGCCGACTTTTTTCGCCCAGGCGGGTATATCGTTGCGGGTACCTGCATCGCTGGAATAAATTTCCAGAACTTCTCCCACTTTGACCTTGCCGATACCTTTTTTTGCTTCCAGAAGCGGGCCGGGACATGCGCTTCCCCTTGCGTCTACAGTTGCTGTTGTCTCAATTGAGTTTAAATCAATATCTGTCATTTTATTCTCCTTTTTTGTTTTTGATTTACCGGATTTCCTGGCAATTGAATTTTGCATTACCGCCTTTGCATCCGATTTTCTTCAACTGCAATCGAAATCCGGTCTTATTTTTATCTTCCTTTATTGATAGAATTACACACGAAGAAGCCGGTAAAATTTTAACCAGATCTTCGACAGCTTCAGGGCTGCTCAGCCATATTTCCAGCGTTTCGTTGTCCGGTATTTCCTTGAACTCAATACTGGCAGTTAAAAAGCTGAATGGCTGGATAATTCCTCGTATGTCCAGTTTTCGCATGCTTTGCTCTTATTGCCGTTTTTGTTTTCAGGTTCATGTATAAAGCAATAGCGATGCCAACAGATTGTCAAAATTTAAAAATATGTTGTAAGTAGTTGATATTAAGTAAATAAATAAAACCAACCCGGGATAAAATTATGACATTAACTGGTAAGTTATAGAGAAAATGTTAAATTTGATTGCTGTTTTGGCGTTAAAGTGTTAATTAATTGAACATCAAAAATGTTAACAAATTAAACATAGGTGTTGTATGCATGAAGATGAAATGAATTATTACTGGAAAACTGTCGTAGATACGATTCAGGACGGAGTCATGATCGTAAATGTCGACGGAGTCATCGTTTCGGTAAATCGTGCTTTTGAAACAATCACCGGCTATACCCGGGAGGAAGTTGTCGGGCAGAGCTGTTCCATATTAAAATGCAGTACCTGCAGTAAAATCCGCAATAGCACGGATTGTGAGTACTGCAAACTGTTTCAAAAGGAGGAAGTCAAAGATAAAAAGTGTGTTGTTATGAATAAGGACGGCACATATATCAATGTCATAAAAAATGCTTCGGTCTTCAAAGATAAAAGCGGAAGAATAACCGGTGCGGTGGAGACCCTGACCGATATTACAGACCTGATGGAAAAGGAGACCAGGATTCAAAGCTACAGGCGCGAACTGCAGGCTGAGGACAGGTTTTATGGTATGATAGGCGCTTCGGCCTCGATGCACAGGGTGTTTGATCTCATCAGTAATGCCGCCAAATCGGATGCACCGGTGATTATTTATGGTGAAAGCGGCGTTGGCAAAGAACTGGTAGCGTCTGCTGTCCATCAGAGCAGCGGTAGAAGCGGTCGTTCCTTTATCAAGGTCAATTGTTCGGCACTGAATGAATCGCTGCTGGAAAGCGAGCTCTTCGGGCATGTCAGGGGGGCATTTACCGGTGCCGTCCGGAACCACGAAGGAAGATTCGAGGCAGCAGCAGACGGAGATATCTTTCTTGATGAAATCGGTGATCTGCCGCTCACTATTCAGACCAAACTGCTGCGGGTACTGGAGGAGAAAATAGTGGAACGGGTAGGGGATAACATACCCCGGCCTGTGAATGCCAGGGTCATTACTGCCACCAATCGTGATTTGAGAGAGCTGGTATCCTCAGGCGGCTTTCGGGAAGATTTTTTTTACCGAATCAATGTAATCCCTATATGGGTGCCGCCATTAAGGGAAAGAGTAGGCGATATCCCCCTGCTGGCAGAATCCTTTTTCAGGCGGATCAAGCTGAAACAGGATAAAAATATTGAGGGGATCTCGGGAGAAACCCTGGAATATCTGATGAAATATCCATGGCCCGGAAATGTCAGGGAGCTGAAAAGTGCCTTTGAATATGCTTTTGTGGCGTGCAGGGCGCAGTTGATAAGGCCGGAACACCTGCCGCCGAATATTATTCAGTCGGAAAAATTTCAAAAGGCGTCATCGCTGCCTGAAGCGAACCTTCCGGATATGGAAGCGGTCAAGAGGCAGCGTCTGATGGATGCCCTGATAAAATCCGGAGGCAACCAGTCAAAGGCTGCACGCCTTTTAAATATTTCACGAACAAGTGTCTGGGGCCAGATAAAACGGTTTAACATTGATCTCACAAAGATATAGCAGGATGCGGTGAGCACGTATATCAGCGATCTAAACGCCTTACAGTCAGGAAACTACTGGACATACAGGCCGTTACCTGTTATTTAGGATGACTGCTTGAGCGTAAAAATGATTGCTTTTTTATTAACCTATTCGGTATTTTGGAAGACAGATTTATGAAAAGTAAAACCCGGTTTCTTGCTTCCTTTAAAACTCTGGCACTGCTCCTGTTTATTCTTTCCTGCCTGCTGCTGGCAGACAATTTCAGGCAGACTGATGCCGGAATCAGAAATGACAAAAAGACTACTCAAGATTTACTGGCTCCGACAAAAGAAGAGGGAAAAACCACCAGGGAATTGGTAAAAAAACTGAAAAAGTCTCATTACCTTAACGAGCCTATTGATGATTCATTCAGCGAGAAGGTATTCAACGGCTACCTGAAAATACTCGACTTCGCGCGGGCCCACTTTCTGGCATCCGATATCAAGGAGTTTTCAAAATATCGACATAGCTTTGATGACGATCTGAAAAAGGGTGAGCTCAAACCCGCCTTTTTAATATTCAACCGATACCATGAGAGAAGAAAGCAGAGGCTGGATTACATGCTGAAACTGTTAGACAGGGGAATCGGTTCTTTTGATTTTAAAAAGGATGAGTCTCTGGAGCTGGATCGCGAAAACCTTCCATGGCTCGCTGATATGGATGCAGCAAAAGATTTATGGCGGCGCCTGCTTAAAAACGAAATACTGAATCTGAAACTCGGTGACACACCGGATGAAGAAATTTTAAAAACCCTTAAAAAACGCTATAACAATCAGTTGCGTATACTTGATCAAACCAACAGTGCCGACGTATTTGACTCATTCATTACTGCCTACACTCACAGTTATGATCCTCATACCGATTATCTGCCGCCGGCGCAATCGGACAATTTTGATATCCACATGCGTTTGTCTCTGGAAGGAATCGGTGCCCTGCTTCAGAGTGAAGATATGTACGTAAAGGTTGTTCAGCTTATTGCCGGGGGGCCGGCAGACCGGGGCAAGGAACTGAAGCCGGCAGACCGGATTGTGGCAGTCGGCCAGGGTGAAAAAGGTGAACTGGTGGATGTGGAAGGATGGCGGCTGGATGATGTTGTTGACCTCATACGCGGCCCAAAAGGCACTGTCGTCCGATTGAAGGTTATACCCGCTGACAAAACCGATATAAGTAAGACCAGTATCATATCCATTACACGCGATACTGTAAAACTGGAAGAAGAATCTGCAAAGAAAAGGGTAATCGAAGTAAAGCGCGGTGATAAGACATACAGGGTAGGAGTTATCAGGCTGCCCGCCTTTTATATTGACTTTAAAACCGCCATGGCAGGAAATCCCGATTATCGGAGCGGCACCCATGATGTAGAAAAGCTGATCAGGGAATTGCTCAAAGAGAACATTGACAGCCTGGTTATTGATCTGCGGGACAACGGCGGAGGTTCCCTGCAGGAAGCGAATGATATGACAGGACTGTTTATAAGTATTGGTCCTGTTGTCCAGATCAGAAATGCCGATGATGAGGTAATGCTCGGCAGTGACTTCAATCCGAAGATTGCCTATTCCGGTCCCATGGCGGTACTGGTGAACCGGCTGAGCGCATCGGCCTCGGAAATCTTTGCAGGCGCTATCCAGGATTATGGCCGCGGAATCATCGTTGGAAGTCAGACTTTCGGCAAGGGTACTGTTCAAAGCATTGAACCCCTTGGCCCTGGACGGGTGAAATACACGGAAGCCAAATATTACCGGATTAGTGGTGAAAGCACCCAGAACAGGGGCGTAATTCCGGATATTGTCTTCCCGACAGTCCTGGATAAGGATGAAATCGGCGAAAGCTCATTACCGCAGCACATGGCCTGGGACCAGATCCCACCGGTTGACTACAGAAAAGTGGCTGTGCTGACACCTGTCATCAATTACCTGGAAAAGAAACATGAACAGCGCATCAAGGGAAACGCGGATTTCAGATACCTTAACGAGCGTGTGAAGATTCTGGAAAAAAACAGGAAAAAAACAAGTGTATCCCTCAATGAATCAGTCCGAAGGCAGGAACGTGAATCAATGAAACAGCGCCTGCTGGCCATGGAAAACAGGCGCAGGCAGGCCCTGGGACAGGTGCCCTATAAAGATTACGCTGAACTGGAGTCTGCAGAAAAAAAAGAAGATAATGATCAGCAGGAGGACAAGAAGGACAGCTTACTCCAGGAAACGGGAGAAATCCTGACCGATTGGGTGATAGAAAAGGCGGCAAAAAATTGATATTATGAAAGCAAGCTGAGATAACAGGAGTCAATTATGGAGGATAAGAAAAAAAAACAGCCTCAATGCGCGGAGTGTTCTGTAAAAATCAGGATATGCCAGTCAGATGATAATGGAAAAGGTCCTGCTTTTTGTCCTACCAAAAATTACAGATCTGTAATTAAAAAGGCACTGAAGGAATATGAAAAACCGGAGATAAGAGAATTCGCACGTATGGCCTCCATCCAGGAGGGCGAATGCTATATCAACCGTGATTCCAAACCCTATATACTGCATCCGTCAAAACCAAGGGTACAGGAAGTCTGTGAATTCGCAAACAAGATGAAGTATAAAAAACTGGGGATTGCCTTTTGCGGCGGGCTTCATTCCGAAGCCCGTGTTTTATCGGATATTCTGAATGCCCAGGGCTTTGATGTAGCGTCAGTAATGTGCAAATGCGGAGGGGTTCCAAAAGAAACCGTGGGATTGTCTGATGAACACAAGATTAACATAGGGGGTTTTGAACCCATGTGCAATCCTGTTATTCAGGCGGCCATTCTTAATGAAGAAAAAACCGATTTCAATATCCTGGTAGGGCTGTGTGTCGGCCATGATTCTTTGTTTTTTAAATACAGCAGGGCTTTTACCACAGTGCTGATCGCAAAGGACAGACTTTTAGGGCATAACCCTGCTGCTGCTCTCTACACATCCGGGAGTTACTATGCACGATTGCTCAGACCCGGATTTTGACAGGCCTCTGACATGTGAACCGGACAAAAAAATAAAATAGTGAATGTTATATCTATTGGCAAAACCTTTAGTAATGGAGTCTGACATGGCGGGAAATAAAAAGATCAGAGACTGTTCATTATTTTTTAACATTCAATACCAGATAAGACATACTCTCCCCGGATTTTTCTTTTTCTTATTTCTGCTCTTTTCAGTAAATGCTTTGGCACAGGATAGTTGCCGGACCCTGAAAAAGATATCCCTGCCTGATGCCACGATCACAAACGCGGAGTCGATAGACCCAGGGCCTTTTCATCCCCCGGCAAACGCGGCCCTTCAACAATCACCGGCTGTAAATCTTCCATCATACTGCCGTGTTGCAGCAGTTTTACATCCATCGCCCGACTCACACATCGAAATGGAATTATGGCTTCCGGAAAAGGGGTGGAACGGTAAATTCCAGGCTGTAGGAAATGGCGGGTTTGCCGGGTCGATCAGTTACGACGCCATGGCACTTGCTTTGCGGGAGGGTTATGCCACCGCATCCACGGACACGGGTCATAAAGGGGGAAACGCCTTGTTTGGCATAGGCCATCCTGAGAAAGTAGTGGATTATGCATATCGTTCGGTTCATGAAATGACAGTAAAGTCGAAAGCCCTTATAAGAAAATTCTATGGAAAAGGGCCAAAATTATCCTACTGGAACGGCTGCTCAACCGGAGGCAGGCAGGGTTTGATGGAAGCACAGAGATATCCAAAAGACTATGACGGTATTATTGCCGGTGCAGCGGCCAATTTTCACAGTCACCTGCATGCTTCTGATATGGCCCTTACAGTTCCTATCCTGAAAAATCCTGCAATGAACGTTTCTGCTGCAAAACTGAAAATGCTCCATACTGCAGTAATGAAAGCCTGTGACAAACTTGACGCGGTAAAAGACGGGATTATAACGGATCCGGAGCAATGCCATTTTGATCCTGCTGCATTGCTCTGTAAAGGCATGGACTCAGCTAATTGTCTGACAAAACCTCAGCTCGATGCGGTTAAGAGCGTTTATTCACCTGTAAAATTCAGCTCGGGAGATATAATATTTCCGGGAAAGGCCCCGGGAAGTGAAACCGGCTGGATGATGTTCAACAGTAAACAGCCATCTCCTCTATCCATGGGGACCTTTATCCTGACCTACCAGGATGCTGACTGGGACTGGAGGACCTTTGATAAAGACCGTGATACCAGGCTTGCAGACGAAAAAACAGGATTCATCAATGCGATAGATCCGGATCTCAAGGCCTTCAGGGAACATGGCGGAAAGCTTATTCTTTATCACGGATGGAATGATCCGGGGATTTCTCCCTACAATACCATTAATTATTACGACAGTGTTCTTTCCTTTTTGGGGCAAGGACAAAAAGACTGGATCAGGCTGTTCATGGTACCGGGAATGGGGCACTGCCGGGGTGGAAACTGCCCTGACCAGGCCAATTATATGGGCGCAATGGAGCGCTGGCGGGAAGCAGGTATTGCACCTGACAGGATAAATGCATACCGTGTGAATGACAACCGCGTGGATATGACCCGTCCACTCTGTCCTTATCCGGAGGTAGCAGTATATTCAGGTAAAGGCAGCACGAACGATGCTAAAAATTTTACATGCAGGGCTAAAGAGGGTAAAGAGAAATTAATGAAGTTTTTAAGTTTATATTTTCTGAAATTATAAAAAATTCCGGATTAACAATTTATTTTAGATGCTGATTAAAAATATTCGTCAATATTCGGATATTGGAAGATCAGCCTGTAAAGATAATATGAAATTACCCAAAGAAAAAATTGGCCTGATTCTAATAATTTTGTGTGCTATTATTTATTCTCATTAAAATATAAACTCATTTTAAGCGATGCATCCATCATATCCTGTTTTTGTTTGAGGAAGGCTTTAAATTTTTCCACCTGCGCCGGTGTCATAATACCACGGCTGGCTTCCACTTTTATTTCGTTAACCAGCGCCTGATTTTTTATAATCCTAGTTATTTTTTCTTTTGTCAGCTCAGGGGAAGAATCCTTATCTGTAACGGTGTCCATTTCGTCATAAACCACTTTTCTTGCTTCATACATGGAATCTATAAGTTCATCCATTTGCACATCATCAATTCTTCTGTCAGGCGGCTGTGTTTTCATGAAATCATTTAAATCATTTCGTTCCGAGAGTCTCTCCAGATAAGCCTGGTATATTTCATTTTTTCCCCGGCCTAAAAAGTCACTGATCTTTTCCCTGTATCTATCATCTATCTCTTTTTCCTTCTGTATGATCTTCTTTTTTTCCTCTGCAGATTTGGCCGCACTGTATTCCTGTGACAGGCTGTCAATCTCAATCCTTTTCTCAACAAGCATGGCTTTAAATTTATTGAATTCTTCTTCTGGTATGTTCAACTTATTAAACAGGGGATCATAATCTTCACTTATTTGTTTCGTTGATACATCCCTTACCATCTTTTTATAGACCGGGTCCGATCTATTAGTACCTGGCCGGTACCAGGCTTTTTTAAATTCCGCTTTTTTTTGCAGTTCTTCGGATAATTGATCATTTGTCATATTGAGTTCTTCCTGAGCAGCATTCAACTGATATGAAAGTTCTTTGACTTCACCTGTGCCGGAATCTCCTGCTTTACCTTCAGGGGCTGCGTTTTTCATCCTGGTGTTTTTAACCGTTTTGACCTGTGCAGATTCAGCTCCTATGTTCGGATACATGACCGGTTCATTTTTTGTGATATCTTCAGAAGTAAGTCTCCCGGATAATTTATTGAATTGCCGATATTGAATAATATTGACCCCTATTGATGCAAGAAACAGCAAACCTGCAAGGCAATACAAGGTTTTCAATACAAATTTTTGAGTTTTCATAATTATCTCCGTGACAGACTATCAGTTATTTTTATTCATAAATAAACGCGTTTTATACATTGATTCGGTACTCGCAATAATTCGTTTGAGGTAGTTTTTATACTGTTCCACCTGGGCGTCAGACAATATACCACGTGTTGCTTCTACCCATCTATCGTAAACCAGTCTGGTTTTTTTTATCTCATGAGCTATGTTTTCTTCGGTTAGATTAGTGGAAAAATTCATGTCAATATCAGGACCCATATCATCATAAATCGTTTTCCTTGCTGCATACATGGTATCTATAAGGGCCTCTGTCTGGTCTTCGCTTATCCTGTTGTCCGGAGGCAACGAATCCATAAAGAAGTTTAAACTGCTTCTTTCCGCAAATCTCATCTGATATGACACGTATATCGCGCTTTTTTCCTGTCCCAAAAAATTATTTACCCTGTCTTTGTACTTATTGTTAATCTCTCTGATCTTCTTATCCATTTCCGCTTTTTCTTCATCCGAGGCAGTAAGTGTATTGGGTAGAACTGCATTTTGAATCTCCATCATTCTGTCGGCCAGTATGGATTTGAACTCATCAAATTCCTCCCTTGAGATGCCCAGTTTTTTAAACAGCGGCTCGTACTCTTTGAGCATACTTTCTGTGAGTGTCTCCCGCATGGTTTTCTGATAGGCAGGGTCCGATGCCATATTTTTTGAAAACTGTTTATAGGCCTTTTTAAACTCGGCCCTTTTGGAAAGTTCTTCGGATAGCTCTTCACCTGTACTGTCGAGATCCTGTTCAGTGGAATTCAGATTATCTTCAAGTTTATTAATGTCACTTGAAGCGGGGGAGGCTGCTTTACTTACGGGGATAATATTTTTTTGAACTGCTTTAGCCGGTGCAGAATTGGTAATACTGCTCGACTCACTGATAAATACATTATTCGCGGTTTTTTCCGGAACAGATTTTGTGAAGAATTCCTTATTCCGCTGATGCTGGTAAATATTGAAACCGAGTGATACCATAATAATAAGGCCGGCCAGGCAATATACGATTTTAAAAGACAGTTTTTGAGTTTTCATAGTTATCTCCATAATAACCCTTTATCTTTTATTCATAAATAAACGCGTTTTATACATTGATTCAGAACTCTCAAGAATTCTGTTGAGGTAATTTTTATACTGCCGTACCTGGTCGTCAGGAAATACGCCGCGTGTTGCTTCTACCCATTTATCGTAAACCAGTCTGGTTTTTTTTATCTCATGAGCTATGTTTTCTTCGGTTAGATTAGTGGAAAAATTCATGTCAATATCAGGACCCATATCATCATAAATCGCTTTCCTTGCTGCATACATGGTATCTATAAGGGCCTCTGTCTGGTCTTCGCTTATCCTGTTTTCCTGAGGCATTGAATCCATAAAGAATCTTAAGCTGCTTCTCTCCGCAAATCTCATCTGATATGACACGTATATCGCACTTTTTTCCGGTCCCAGAAAATCATTCACCCTGTCTTTATACTTGATGTTAATCTCCCTGATCTTCTTATTCATTTCCGTTTTTTCTTCATCCGTGGCTGTAAGTGTATTTGGTAGAACTGTATTTTGAATCTCCATCATTCTGTCAGCCAGTATGGATTTGAATTCATCAAAATTTTCCTTTGAGAGGCCCAGTTTTTTAAACAGCGGATCGTAGTTTTTAAGCATACTTTTTGTCAGTGAATCTCTCATGTTTTTTTGATAAGCGGGATTTGATGCCATATTTTTTGAATACTGTTCATAGGCCTTCTTAAACCCGGCCCTTTTGGATAGCTCCTCGGACAGTTTTTCATTTGTCCTGTCGAGTTTATTTTCAACGGCATTCAGGTGGGATTCAAGTTCATTGCTATCACTGTTTCTGGCCTGCATTATTCCAAAGGGCAGCAGAACCACGGCTGCAAGCAGGATGCATGCATTTAACCAGCGTAACTTCGGTCCGCTTTGATTTCTTGATATGATAAGCTTTAATCTTCTTTTTAACAGATCTCCGCCGTTGAAGTTACTTGCCATTACCATCTGAAAACGTGGTGCAGCCAGAAGGATGTCAATTGCCTTTAAAAGTGTGTTTCCATAAACATAAGGCTCAGGTTTCATGCTGGAAAGAACCAGTTGATCGCAGCATATTTCTTCACTGGCGCGAAGGTTGTGACGAGCCCACCAGACTACTGGATTCCACCAGAAACAAACAGAAGCCATCCACTCTATCCACCGGCACAGATAATCCCAGCGGCTGATATGTGCCAGTTCATGGGAAAGAATCAACTGGAGTTGAAAGGCATCCATCTGCTCAATTAAAGAAGCCGGAACAACCAGCCACACCCTGCCTCCGGTCCACCATACCATGGGAGAAATATTTGCAGGTGTCATGCGTATTTTCGGAGGTTTTTTTAATCCCAGGCAGGATGCAGCCCTGACAGCGATTGACTGTATCGCAGGAGGTGCTGCTTCAGATTCCTTTTTCAACAGTTTATGGAACCGGATTGCCTGAAATATGGACCATAAAAAAATAGCCATACTCCCTGTCAACCATAGAAGAAACAGGATTTGTTTTCCATGACTAAATACCTTAGATTTTAATTCTCGTGATGAAGAACCTGTTTCTCCTGTATCATTTGTTGTTTCAGAACTCCTTAGTCCAGGCAGGTTATTTATATTAAAATCAACAGCCGGTATGATTTTATTCATTAATGGAACCGAATGGGCAGGGACCATGATAATGGGCGGTATCAATAATTTTACAAAGACCAGCAGCCACAGCAGGTGTGTAACAACAGGACGTTTTAGAGTGCTCCCGACAACAGCCGCTACAATTGCAAGGACAAAAGAAATGGATACATTGTTCAATGCAATATGAAAAAGAGCATCAATCATTTTATTTCTCCTTCTTGAGCCCCTGGTTAAGGATTTCCCGGAGTTCCTCGAGATCATCACGGGATAATTTATTCGTTTCTACAAGATGCGTAAGAAGAGGAGCCAGTGAACCGCCGGTTAATTTTGAGGCAAGCGTCTCAAGCTGGGTGCCTGCATAGGCCTGGCGGGCAATTGCTGCTGAAAAAAAATGAATACTCAGGCTGCGGTCACGATTAACATACCCCTTGTCTTCAAGGCGCTGGAGAAGCCTTTGAACTGTTCCGTGCTGGGGCTTTTTTTTGTCGGGGTATAATTCTTCCCGAATCTGACGGGCAGTCATTCTGTCCTGCTGCCACAACAGGTTCATGATCGCAAGTTCTGCGTTTGCCAGCGGCTGTCGTTTCATAGTAAGACTCCATTTGTTGGAAAGGCTAAATACGATAGGTAGTCGTTACTGTACGACATAGTGTCGTAAGTGTCAATAAAAAAATGGAGAATTAATTTTTTCTTTGATATCATAACGCGGAAAAAACTTAAAAAAGCTCTAACATCTTGTAATATCGATAAATAACAGATTCCTATTACTTGCGGTATCTGATAGGGAGTTGAAAATGACTGAACACAACCGTTTCAGGTCAGAAGAGGCAGAGGAGACGTGCCTTGCCATGTTCAGGTCCTGGGAGAAGCTGCACTGGCCTATTGAATCGGAAAGCCTCTATATTAATACATCCTATGGTAAAACATTTGTACGCGTAAGCGGTCCAAAGCATGCACTGCCTCTTTTTTTACTGCACGGTATTGGCAGTAATTCATTATACTGGGGCAAAAACATCAAAGAACTGTCTGAAGAATTCAGGACCTACGCGGTAGATACAATAGATGACTATGGCCTGAGTATTAATACTGTCCGGATGAAGAATAGATCCGACCACGCAAAATGGTTGAATGAGTTATTCACTGGCCTCGGCCTCGAAGACAATATCAACCTTATCGGGTATTCCTATGGGGGATGGATTGCGAGTCAATACGCCATTCATTTTCAGAAAAGACTAAACAAAATTATACTGGTTGCTCCGGCCGGTACTATCAGGCCGATTGTTTTCCAGTTTTACATCCGCCAGATACTTATGCACCTTCCGGTAAAGTTTTTTAAAGAAAGTTATTTCTCGTGGGTCGATGCTGTATCACATGATAACCTGGGATTCAAAGAACAGATCGACTTTTTAGAAACTACTGTAAAATGTTATAAACACAACTATTCAGTAGTTCGTCCGACTGTTTTAACTGATGAGGAACTGAGAAGCATCAAATGCCCGGCTTTATTTTTAATAGGTGAAAGAGAAAAAATATACTCTCCTAAAAAGGCTATGGACCGCCTCGAAAGGGTAGCACCAGATATAAAAAAGGAAATAATACCCGATGTCGGTCATATGAGTATTTTGCGGTCTCCCGGGATAAATGAGAAGATGCTGTCATTCCTCAAGAATATGAAATAAATGACGATCGTATTTATGCCATGGTGCAAAAAGGTGCCGGCCAAAAAAAAGAAGACACGCAATTTGAAATACACACAAAATATATAGATTGAGAGACCGGACATTCTTTATGTCGCCTGGATTTGAAGTTAGCTGTGGCCTGTTTATGACCTCAATGATGCCCAGGTATTTCGCCCAACAATCCCGTCTGCGACAAGATCGTTATTTTTCTGAAACATTTTCACTGCAAGTTCGGTTGCTGGCCCAAAATCACTATCTATTGATATATCAAAGCCTTTGGTTACCAATAATTCCTGCAATCCTCTGACCGCATCGCCAAAAGATCCACGATGCAGTACAATGGTATTGCCTCCTTCATTTAGCGAAACCCTGATGCCTTCTATGTCAGCCAGAGCAGTTTTTGCCTTTTGAAGGTATAGCCGCCGATCTTCCAGGCCGTTGAGACCGCCATTGACGAGCCTGGTCGCATTTACCAGATCATCCCGATCTGCCGCGATGTTAATCCCCCGTGTTTTCCAGTATTCACACGCGATTTTTAGAGATGTAACAGGTTCGGCCGCAAGCTCCGGGTTATCTTCTAACTGCAAACCCAGTATTTCGCCGATCTTTCGATAATTGGATCGTCCGGTTAGCTGGATCAGACCTCTGCCTTTATAACGTTTACCATCTCCGGTGTGAACATTTCCAAGATCTTTCCGGCCTTCATAAGCCGCGCCGGAAGCAAATTCTTCGGTAGTGCGGAATCCCGCACATTCATGGGTTACCTGCCCCATGAAGTGTGCGATGCGTAATCTGGTATTGATTTCGTAGCTATCGAGTGTAGGGGAGAAAACAGCTGATATCGCACCTACGATGCGCATTTGAGCCTCAGCTTTGGCACCTGAAAAACGTGGAGCAACAGCCAGAATAAAATTACCATCTACAGGTATCATTTTCCAAATCCTCTTCTATGAAAAGTTAACTGCGGCGATAAGCCGCTGGCGGATTAATGGTGCCGATAGTCGATTAAGTATGAAGACCGTTGACATATAGAGTTTCGATGGGCAAGAAAAACAGCCAATTACCTTGATTGCATTGTTAAACATTTTTGGTTTCTGTTTCCATTGCTTTTCGGAATTTATTTTCATTATTATTCCAAGCAAGTAACGCTATTAAAAAACCACCTACAAATAGAATAATAACTTTGGTAAGGTAACCACCAAAATTTATAAATTCCCCATCTGGCCAGAGGCGTCTAAGTGTAGACACTATAGATACAAGGCAATAAAAAACGCAACAAAAGACAAAAACAAATCTCCATTTGCCCATTGATCTTATTCCTTTCCAAGTATCGATATTCTTTTGTTTCATTGTATTACCTCACTCTTTAACGCGGCTGATAACCGGTTTGGCAAGCCTTTCGCCAAATCCGGTTGATTAGATTGTTGTGTGCCGGGTACGGCATATGTTCTTAAGGGTGAGCCGAATATATCATTATATGGATATATTTGACAAGTCCCAGACCCAGCCAGGTAGTGGCGAAGGGTGTAGCAATATCACAAGCGGGACTCCAGTGGCTCCCGTGAAGAAAGTGGCCCTTATAAAGGGTATTGCAAACGCATGGGGCGACGTACAGAAATCGAGTTTGAGGCGGGGCTGGCGGGACAAATCCGCAACACAGGACTAAGTCCCCTAACTACCTTAAGCCAGTCACGTATACTCGGCGCTCGTGTGCAGAAAGACATATGTTTACCCCGGGAGGTCCACTGCGTCTCAGATTGCTTGTATATTGGTAAGTAACCGGATTAACAGGGAGTACCGGTAAAACAAAATCCCCGGCATTGGAATCAGTCGTATTCCGGATTCCAATGAACCTGACCTGATAGGTTCAGGAACACAAACAATGGATACGCCAATATAAGGACATTCTGAGTGAGCAAACCGCAAGGGGAGACTATCGCGTAGTGGGAGTCAGCAGAGGGCGTAGTAGTCCTTTGATTATTAAAGGATGAAGGCCTGAACGGTGCCATCCTGTGAGTCGCAGGAGGTAAATGAGAGAGGTAAGTAGGAGTATGTACTTACAGGCATAATGCGACAGTGGTCGAAATGTCTGTAGCGTCATTATTTTCTGAAAGCCCGGCAAAATAGGAGGGAGTACTCACAACCTATTTATGCTTTGGATCAGCCGAATCGCCCAGTACGGACCCGTATGCTGTGGTGGTGTGGGAGGGACGCTCAGCGATGGGCGTTCCTATCCCGATAGCAGCATTTGATTATGCTTTCTTCTTTTATTTCTTGTGGGATATCTCCACCAGATATATACCTAAAACCATACCCGACAGAGTGAACAGGTAAGCCGACGGCTTTTGCTAATGCCTCATGTCTTTCCACAGCAAAAACATACCCTTCGTCGTCAGTTGCTTTTAGTACCTTTTCAATAGCTTCTACATTCCCTCCATTTCCCATTAAGTCTGACAACAATTTAGCATCCCCACCCTCAGGATTGAACCGATCATCATCGCCGCTAAAATAGCCAGGGCATGAGTCATATTCATCGACTTTCTTTCCATTTGACCATAATTCATATGCAAGAATATCATCATCATGGTTTAACATCCCGATAGCTGAACAATTACATTCTTGGGATATTTCTTTAAGAAGGTTTGAAATATGACCTGTCTCTTGATCATCACATATCTCTTCATAAATTGTACAATATTCTTCTGGTCCTTCTATTAAATATGCAGATAATTCATTTGATTTTAGGTAGTTTAAAATGTCCTCAGTCTTTGCTTCGCGAGTAGTAATATTAACATAGAAATTTCCCATTATGAGTTTCTCCTTTCGCTGCTAACGTTTGGTTTAACCGGCAAGGCGGAACGCCTTGTCGGCGTTGAAACCTTTGTTCAAGAAAGCCGCTACGCGGCAGATTACTATAGCTTAAGTTAAGGCACTTGTTTGATTAAATTGCACATGGTATCTTCCATACCGGCTGTAGCAGAGTCGGTATCTTCTACCCGACAAGGTAATAAAACTAAACAAAGAAAGGAAGATACCATGAACAATTTAATCAAAAGATTCAAAGAAGACTTACAGTTATCAGGTTATGCAAAAAGGAGCATAGATTCCTATGCGAGTTCAGTAATACGATTACAACGATTTTATAATAAACCCCTGGAAGATATCACTGAAGAGGATTTACGTCAATACTGGCTTTGCTGCCAGGATGACTTTGGATGGAGCCCTGCATCTCTCAGAATCAGCTATTCGGGCATCCAGCATTTTTTTACTAAAACTGTAGTGCAGGACTGGAAAATATTCAGTAATATCAAATGGCAACGTGAAGAAAAGCTCCCTACTATTCTAAGCCTTCGGGAAGTTAAAAAGATAATATATGCCCTTCCTACCCAGCAAAGCCATACATTTTATCTTACCCTGTATTCCATGGGATTGCGTTTGAGAGAGGCAACCACCCTTCAGGTGGGCGATATACTTTCGGACAGGGGACTTGTCCATATCCGAGGAGGAAAAGGAGGGATGGACAGAACAGTTCCTTTGCCAAAGATAACACTCACAGCCTTGAGGGAGTACTATAAGACCCACCGTAACCCCAAATGGATTTTTCCTGCTTTAGGGCATAATAATGGAAAGAATGCCGGAACGGCAAAAGATACTGTAAGTGACAACGGTGTGCAGGGAGTATTAAGAAGCACATTACAGAAACTTAATTTTAAAAAGCATGTCCATCCCCATGTATTCAGGCATGCCTATGCAACCCACCTTCTGGAAGCCAATAAAAGGGGACGCTGTTAAGATTTAAAGTTGACAATATGAGAAAAAATGCCTAAAAAGTATTTATGCCAAGAAAAGCAAGGATAGACACTGCAGGTGCCCTTCACCATATTATGGTAAGAGGTATTGAAGGATGCAATATTTTCCGGAATGATGATGACCGGGATAATTTTATCGAGCGTCTGGGTAAAATACTTTTCGAATCTGATACCTCCTGCTATGCGTGGGCACTTATACCCAATCATTTTCATCTTCTCATGCAAACAGGATCAGTACCCATCTCAACAGTTATGAGACGCCTGTTAACAGGGTACGCCATTTACTACAATAAAAAACACAGGCGACGTGGCTATCTTTTTCAGAACCGGTTCAAATCAATACTATGTCAGAGAGACAGTTACTTTCTTGAACTTGTAAGATATATCCACCTGAACCCTTTACGTGCAAAGATCGTTGATAGCCTGGAGGAACTTGATAGATATAAATACAGCGGTCATAGTGTAGTTCTTGGTCGTAATAAAAAGGCTGAATGGCAGAATACAGAGGAAGTAACAGGGATGTTTGGAGACTATCTAAGTTCAGCTAGACGTTCATACAGATCCTTTATTAAAAAAGGTATAGCTGAAGGAAAGAGACAGGATTTGTCAGGGGGAGGACTTTTGAGAAGCGCAGGAGGCTGGGAAGGAGTAAAAGCATTAAGGGAGGAAAAGGTTTATCAGAAAAATGACGAGAGAATACTTGGAGACAGTAATTTTGTAGAACAAGTTATGTCATCAGCAGAAGAAGCCATGGAGAGAAAATATAAGCTCAGTGCGGAAGGAGTTAATCTGGACAGTTTAACTAAAAGGGTTTCAAAAATATTTGGAGTCAAGGAAAAAGAGATATGGTCCCCCGGAAAATTCAGAAGGATAGTGGAAGCTCGCAGTGTGTTATGCTATTGGGCAGTGAGGGAGTTAGGAGTTTCCATGACGATGCTGTCCCGGGAAATAGGCATATCGGTTGCTGCAATAAGTGGATCTGTAATCCGTGGGCAAAAGATTACAGAGGTAAAGGGGCTAACCATTGTTTAACTTTAAATCTTAACAGCGTCCCTTTTTCCACGTAGAAAAGCCTGTTCGTCTGGTAGCATATCGTATTGATAACGTTGACTACTGGGTTGCCACCGATCGCAGAGACCCTTTTTGACCCCTTTTACAGTTGGTAGTTGTAAAGTCATCTGCGTCTGGCGACAGATAATTTCCTGGATTCTCAGGAACCTTTATTTTGCCGACCCGTCACCACGCCGTCCGGCCAGTGAAAGTGTAACATCCTGTGGGCGATAAAAATCTTGGACCACATCATGATAATGTCCGGAAAGGTGGATTTAAAAATGATGTTGAAAACGGTTACAGGATTATCCCATCTGATAATGGATATAACTGCCATTCCCACTGTGCCCGCAATCATTGTAACCCAGGTAAAAAGATATGCAGACGCCACTGTTTTGCGCCAGTTGAACAGGAAGGGCAGGATGAATGTATTAACAGCAGCGAATAAGACCGGAATCCAGAAAAAGATGCTTTCGGATGGCGGATGAATACGCAAATGCAGAATAAGGCCGCCGAATGATAAGAAACAAAAAGCCAGAATCAAATCTCGAATTTCTTTTTTAAACATTAGAAACCCCATATTTCTGTCTTATATATTTATCTTTCTTTTTCCGTACACCAAATGTTACGGGATAAAATTGATTTTAGAAACAATGATACATGTAAAAATCATTAAAAATCTATGGGGTAAATAAGGTATTCATCTGCCCCGGCTTATTTATTTTGTTAATGGCTGGCGGAAAATTGATATAATCATCCGGTATTTCAATCTATTTTTTTATCGCTCCGTAAATTATAATTTTCCCCTGCTCAACAGATGACCAGCCTGCTTCGAGAAGATCAATATCCGTAGTCCCTTCAGGCAATGGAACTACCTTGATAATAGCAACTGATCGGGATGATGCCCCGGTATTGTGATCCCAACCGGAGTTGTAGGGCCAGATAACATTTTGGTTAGAGGCGTTGCTGGATTGATCAGGCGGGCCCGGATTCTTTTGGGGAACAATGATCCTGTATGGTCCCTCTCCATCCAGTATATTGTTGATGTTCAATACGCCCGGTTGCAGCTTTTTCCCGTCCCGCTCATATGCCAGTATCAATTTTAGGCCTCCCTGAACAGTTATCTTGTCATTGTCAGCACGTCCTGAACATGAGGGGGCACTATAATCGCACCATCCTCCATGTGTTTTGTCAGCTTGAAGATTATATTGATAAACAGATGAAGGATATGTCCCAAACACTTGATACAGTGAGGGATCAGGATCATATTCCAGGGGATAATATTGAGACCATCCATCAGGGGAATACACATAGATACCCGTTGCATCCTTACTTATTCCGGCATCTCTAAGCAGAACAGTCAGGGCGACACCTTTGTATTCTGCATAAAAATCACCTGATTTATTACTGTTCATGAGTAAAAACTGGGTATGCCGGGGTAAAGATTCCAATTGTTTCATTGTATACTCGCGAAAAGGAGCGATCCTTTTATCCGGATCATCCTCTCTGTTACCGGGGAACCTTATGGATTCAATTTCCGCCTGATTAGAAAAGGTATCTCCATCAGAATCTATTGCATTAATGTTCGTTATGGCTTTTTCATTTCTGCCGTGAGAAAGGTAATCCTTTCCATAAGGATTCAAAGTGGAGGTAATGTCCCCGCTCATGTCATAGCCATATCTATAATGACACCACTGGCAGCTGCCAAGGCTAGTACTGACTCCGGACTTTTTAAAATACTTTCCGCCAGTATGACATAGTGCACAGCTGTCAAGCTTGGTATTTTTTTTGTCAGGGTATACTTTTAAAAACCGGGATAAATCCTTCTCTCCCATGTGATGATATCCTGAATAAGCCAACGTAGCTGTTAAGGTGAAAAACAAAATTACTGCCAATAAAGATATTTTTTTAAACATTTTTAGATTCCTCATCAGTGTGGATAGATACTTTCTGCTGTTAATATTTTTTATTGATATCTATATCAAATTGGATATAAGCAATCGGATAATACAATACAAGAGAAAGATTTTTCAATTTTATTCGAAATATATGGCATGTGCGTGAAAAAATGGGGACACTATCAGGTTATAGGGAGTAAATATGAGGAATAATAACAAATCAAATGAAAGCATTATCCAGGATCAGATGGAGCTTAAAAGCTTGAGTGCGTTGCCCCTGATTTTACATGGGTCCAGATAGCAGCCGGCAACTGCCATATCCGTGGTCTTTTCCGGAGAACCTTCATGATGTCATCGATGCATGCTTCTGTAGCCGTCTCTCCTTGGTGGACCAGTTCCTTATACCCCTTAAAATCCGTCCAGGAACAACGGTTGTCTGCGGGATGGATAACTAAATCCGATCGGCTGTGGGCGCCGTCACCCAGGTGATATTCCATGATGTCAGTTGCCCTTTTGATGGCATCTATTCCATCTTTGATGCTGTTCTGACGACAGAGTTTCATACCCACGTCCACACTGATGACTTTATCTACTCCGCATGACCTGGCTGCCCGATCCGGGATAAGATCAGCCAGCCCCCCGTCCATCAGAAGTGCGTCTCCAATGGGAACCGGCGGCATAAAACCCGGAACTGCACAACTTGCCATCACTGCTTCAATGATTGATCCTTTTTGGAGCAAAATGGATTCCCCGGTCACTAGATCCACTGCCAGCGGAGCGAACCTGATGGAGGTTTCTGTCAGATCCACGTCCGGTAAAAAGGCCGAAACGCTGTTTCGAAACTCTTCCATTGACCACACACCATTGCGGAATAAGGCCATTCCCACGAAAATCTCCTTCTGCAGGGAGCGAAGCAGGCGGTTGAATAAGCTGGAGTCTGACTTCTCTTCCGCCCAGTTGAACCGGGAGATCTGTTTCAATGGTTTGTTTTCATCGCTGTCAGAATCCAGGACTTCATAAAGGCGTGCCTCCAGGGCATCCGCATCCGGTCGACAGGCGAAAGCTCCCCCCAGCAAAGCACCAACGCTGGTACCTGTAATCACGTCGGGTATCAGTTGCTCTCTCTGAAGAACCTTTAAAACTCCTACATGCGCTATCCCGCGGGCGCCTCCGCCACCCAGGGCAAGCCCCCATTTCGAGTACCTTTTTTCCATTTGTTTTTTGAGCCCCCTTCAGTGTCCGGATACAGGTGTTTTCTTGATCACCCTGCATTATGATAGTGTTATGTCTGTTTCAAAAATATGGGGTCCATGCTGTATATTTAGGCCAGTTAAAGGTAAAGTAAGGTGGCGCTATTGATTCCCGGACAGATGCTTTTTACGAGGATAATGTCTTCAATTTTTACTGACTGTACTCTGTTCATTTTTTTTACCCTTTACTGGTTTTAAAAAACAGGCTGAAGGCTAAAGGAAAAGCGAAAGTACTAACAGTCTTCAGCAACTGAAAAATCAGCTTTTTTTCTCTTGCTTTTTACTCTCCCAAGTTTTAAAAATAGACAATTATATTGATCTCTGTATGATAATCTATCTCATTTAATATCTTTTCACCTGTCCGGTTCAATCGGATTTATACACATTCAGACTATTACTTACTGCTCATTTTGAGACGAAATATTGATCCGGTTTTTGCCAATAAACCTTTATTAAATTTTCAAAATGATAAACCTGCCCGGTGGATAAATACGCGGCCGGCGTCTTAATGAGGGTTGGCTATGGACTATCCAAGAAAGCGTTCCTTTTCGCTTCTATGCGGAATATATTGCCTGCCTGTTGTCATAATTCTATCATTCCTGGCTTTATACTATTTTCATATTGAGAACCGGAAAGAACAGTTTTCAAGATATTTTCTTCGCCAGCTTTCCACTACGGGATCCAATATCAGGGATTCCATTAATGGCCTCCGCACAAATCTGGCAAATTGCCTGATAAGCAATAAATACGATCCCGAGACTGAGTACTGTTTTAAAAAAAGAATATGTGATGTTGAAACAAAAGATTATTCCGAAGTCTGTGAAAAACAGAACACATCGCAAAAAACAGGAGATGCTTCTGAAGGCACTGAGAAACAGATTGAATGTCCGCGAAAAACAGAAGATATGAGTATTGAGGGGCGTAAAGTAAAGAAACGCAAAGAATACATCCAAAAACAATTATCCCTGATTCCATCTCTCGACCCGGGTTCGCTTCGATGGAAAGGATATCCTCCCGAAGAATTGTTGAATGACAGTAAAATGGTCAACGTCAGGTTCTCATTGATACTCGGGAAAGACGGATATGTCATTAAAGCAAAGGTCAGCCATGTGAAAAAAAGCAATGATGACAGTCAATCGGATCTGGAATTATTTGAAATAAATGCAGGGCTGGAAAAGCTGGTGATTCCGCTTCTTCCGGATGATGTATTTGAAAACTTCAGTGGCTCTATTGTCCTTGCACAGCAGAGAAAAGAGAACGTGCTCCTGGAAACCGGTTCCAGCCTGCAGCTTATTACATTACCAAGGGAAACCCCGGTAGCGGGTAAAGAAAATGAGCCAAAGACCGAGGAGGACAATACAGGGTTTCTCCCGGTCAGGGATGTGGAAATAGGGCTCAACAGATACAAACTGTTTCTCCATCCGTTCCGCTGGCATTTTAATGAATCTACGGGCCGGAACGGAGATAAAACATGCACAGCCGAAACTGCCGAGACGGATGAAGATGTCTGGCTTGTAGGTGCGTTTATACCTCAATCGACATTCCTGTCCAAGGCAATGGAGATATCTCCAACATTAGGCCTGATAATTTTTTGTGTTCTATGTGCAGCCCTGCTGGTATTGCCCTTTCTGCGCGTACGACTGATCGGGCGACGGGAGGGTGTTAAAGCCATCGGAGTCTTTGTTCTTTCGACGGCTCTTCTGATGGGGTGTTCTCTGATATCACTGCTCTCCGTCAACCTGTTAATCAGGAACACGGAAATAAACATGATAGACAGTTATCTTAAGGCAATCGCAGGGGATATAGGAAACCGCTTCAGCAGCGAGTTCAGCTTGCTGGAAAATGAACTGATTCGTCAGGTACTTTCGGAGAAGAAGCCTGAATATGTACGTGAGGAAAATATTTTATCTTCGGAAGGAATTAATCCCGGGTATCCGTTTTTCGAGCTCTTAGCTGGAATGGATAAATTGGGAAATCAGGCATGGAAATGGAGCATAAGAAAAACAACAACGCCGATGCTTAAACTCAATCAAAGAAAATATTTCAAATATGCAAAAGATTTCGAACTCGGCCTTTTTGAAAAGGTAAAATGTGATAGACCAGAGGACAGTAAAGATATTTTCATGAAAGGCAGATATATCGAGTCTATCCGTTCAAAAAATACAGGGGAATCCTTTGCAATGCTCAGCCTGAGGAAGAACTTGAAGGATGAAACGTCTGACGGCGCAATCGTATTCGTCATCCAGGCAATGCCGCTATGTCTTGTTGATCCGGTTATGCCGCCCGGTTTTGGTTTTGCACTTATCGATCAGGATGGGACAGTGCAGTTTCATTCATCCTCCAAGCGGAACCTTCGTGAAAATTTCTTCCTTGAAGCTACTCCGCGGGAGAATCTTGAAGCCATTTCAAAGAGCATAATCCCTGCCTACACGGATCTTGAATACCGCGCGAGCGATATCAGGGCATATATTATGCCCTTTTCCGGGACACCATGGACGCTTGTAGTATTTTCCGATAAATCAATACCCTATCACCTGGGAGCTGAAACAATCACATTTACCGCAGCCCTTTATGGGGCCTATCTTCTGTTGCTCGTGATCATATGCCTGGTGCTCCTGTGGCTTAAACCGGAACATCAGCCGGGCGAGGCCTTCAGGATGTGGCTCTGGCCAAATGTGGAGCAAATAGACAAATACCTGGCTTTTATTATTTTTATGATCGGGCTCTGGATCATCTGGGGCATTTGTATCCTATATAATACGCCTCCCTTCATACTTGTCCTGATGAGCGTTATTCCTCCGATTTTACTCCTTTTAACCATTGTCATGATGCTGCGTAATTCAGGGCGGAAATCAATAAGTAAAAGCAGACATATCTATCCGAAAAAGTTAAAGATCATTTACACAACCGGAGCTCTCGGATTACTGTTAAGCCTGGCTGTTCTGCCCCCGGTCGGCATCTATCTTGGCATTTACAAGGAAGAGGCTGCTGTTTTCATCAAGTATCATCAATATGAAATTGCGCAGTCTATAAGGAAAAAAGCGCAAATGCTGAAGGAAAAATATAAAGGAGTTGAACTCAGTGATACGAACCGGGAAAAAATGAAAAGAATTTTGTTTCATGACCCTGCACCTCCGAGGGAAGACGGGAAAGATTTTCCTGAAATGTATACAAAGGGATTTGATACCATTCTGGCAAGGAATATTCCTGAAGCGCTTCCATGGAAATTGAGGCAGAGATTGATAGCTTTTTTGAGCGATATTCCCATGCTTCACAATTCTGATAAAATGGCTGTAATAACCAGGATGTTTTCCGACCTGGGTACTGATCCAGAAGAGAATAAGCCCGGTGAAGGCAAAGAAACAGAAAAAGACAAAGAAGCTCAAAAAGACAAAGAAGTTGAAAAAAACAGAGGAATTCAAAAAAAAGAAGAACCTGAAACTGATTGGTTTATTGAATACATGGAGGCGCCTAAAAATCCGAAGAAACCCGATGAACACAGGCTGAAAAAGTATATTGTAATGCTGGAGAAAAATTTTCTGCAGAGCGTTTACCTGGGGCTACCGGACAACGGCTTAAAAGGCGATGTTCAGGGTCCTATGGATATCCAGATAACAACAGTATCCTATGAAAAACCGCATATCAGTACAATCTGGCTTACTCTCTGCGTCCTGATCGTATTTCTGATCCTTTATCTGCTGATAAAGGCTTTCATGAAAATGATATTTGTCATCGATATTATACCGCCCGTGTCAATTGACGGGAAAGTCCTGGTCGATGATAAGGATATAAAAAATCAGATTCAGATTCGGCTGCAGGATGATGAGCCAGTGGAAGCCGAAGGCCGGCTTATAATAGCCCCGAATGATATCCGGGAGTCAGTCAGTTTAAAGCCGCTGCTGGAGCAATGCAGAACTTCTGCAGTTAAAGAAATCATTCTTGACAGGTTTGACACTGATCTGGATGAAGCACCCGTTGCGCTTAAGAAACTTATACTCCTGGAAGGACTGGCACCCCTTGAAGATAAACGGGTGATAATAAGGACAGCTATTGATCCCCTGTTTTTGCTGACATCACGCAGCAATGAACAAAAATTTAATGAAACCGATAAAAATGATCTCCTTCTCACCAGGTGGGCCGTAGCGCTTCAGGATTATTCCAAGCTTCGATCCCTGTCAGAGGAAAACGGATATTACAGGCTCAGGAACGATTTTATGGATAATGAGCTCAGTAAAATCTATCCATACGAGTTCATGCCTGAGAAGGTCAGACAATGCCTTGCTGACGAAGGATGGCCGAACAGGCGGCTTAAAGAATATGCAAAAAAACTTGCCGGACAACAGATGCTGGAAAAATATTCAGTTGAAGATATTGTTGACCAATTCAGGGATCTTGCTGATGCACACTATCGGAAGATCTGGCTGAGCTGCAGCACGGATGAAAAGATAATTTTATTCAGGCTCGCGCAGCAGGGTTTTGTGAACTGGCGGATGAAGAATGCCTTACGTAGTCTGATAAAAAGAAGAATAGTCGTTATGGCTCCTAATTTCCGTCTAATGAATGAAAGTTTTCGACAATTTGTCCTTATGGCAGAAAATCCTCAATCTTTTCAGAAATGGGAAGAGGCAGAGGGAATTAGTGTATGGGGAACAATAAAAACACCCCTTATACTTATGGGCATTGCATTGTGTTCGTTCTTTTTTATCACACAGAGAGAAGCCTTTGGGCAATCGTTGCGGATTCTGTCAGCAGTCGCTGCCGGCGTCCCAATAATTTTCAAGGCATTCGAAGCCCTGACCCAGAGCCGAAAAATCCCTCCGGAGTAAACAATAAGGATAGTAAAATTTCATTTCTCACCTATTCTTTGATTTTTGCATGATAATTGTTATAAAAGACAATATTATCACAGATAAATTGACTTAATGGAAATTATGTAAAAATGGACAGGTCCCTAAATAATTATCGGTAAGGTGTTAGATAAATGTTTGAAAATGACTTTATAATGCGAATGATACGTCAGCTTAACCAGATGATCATCCGCATATTTCAAAAGATAGAAGCCAAAAATATCGATGAGGCCCAGCTGGACATGCAGGAGGCATGTAAACGATATCTTGGACTGGAACTCGACCCTCTTCTGAATCTGAGTAATCAGGATTTGATCAATATATTCAGTAAAGATGGAGAAATCGACAGCGAAAAATTCTACATTATTGCCCAGATGCTCTTTTTTGAGGCCAATATCAGGGATACAAAAAATGATATCAGTTCCGGAGAATTTTACGTTCGATCCCTGGAGATGTTCCTCAGGAGTCTTCCTGGAATAGATGAAGCTCTCAAAAGTGATGCTGAGGCAAGGATTGACCGGATTCTTTCAAAGACAGGGGAGCAGCATCTTTCAATAGACATGTATAAACTGCTGATTTCCTATCATGGGGATAGAGGAGAATTCGGAAAGGCTGAAGACTGCATATTTGAACTTGCTGAGCTCGGATGTGAGGATGCTTTACTGATAGGTAAATTTTTTTATACTTCCTTACTGGATCGGCCGGATACAGAACTTGAAAAAGGCAATCTGCCGCGAATCGAGGTCAGAGAAGGGCTTGAAGAACTGAGAGCAAAATTTAACCTGTAGCGGATAACACATAGGTTGAAAAAAATAGTTGTAATTTCAGCAGGCATAGTTCCTGATCCGGATTATTACCTGAATTTTGCACCAAATATCTATTACGGCTTGAAGCGCCCTGTATTTAAAGGTCGTTTCACAATTTTAATCCTCACCATATGGGTAATATGCCTGCGGATTAAAATCGTTCCAACTTCCCTTTAAAAACAAGGCTTTCGGTACTTCACTACGAAATCCGGTGCAAAATTCAGGTATTAAATTTAAACAAGAGACCTTGTATCGTCCCTCCTGGGATACTTTGGCCCAATCCTTTCAGCAGGGCTCTCTCGCCGATAAACATTCTTTTAAATCCTTTATATTTTAGAATTTAATACCTGAAAAAATTTCACCGCTTCCTTTCCTGCAAGATTCATAATTTTAACAAAGGATTTGAATTTTATTTTGATTTCTTATATCGATACTGATATAAGCCTTATATCAGTATCGATATAAAACTGTGGTATCCTGCGCTGAGATTCAAAAAAGGAGAAATAATGGGAGATGAAGGTAAACGAGGGCTGGAATCATTGGATGTGACGCCCGAGAAGGAAGAGGAAATTTTCACACGCTGTTTCAGTATGGTAGATCACCTGAATGATACGGCAATCAACATTATTTTAGACTTTCTCCATAATACGTCATGCCCGCTTGCAAAGCAGGTCCTGAGAAACTCTCCTGAAACAATTGCGGTAAAGTCCTTTGAAAAGGCGATAAATCAACTCAGCCATGAAATACGCAGGAAAGACCTGCAAATAATATAACAGAAGAAAAGAAATAAAATCCGTTCTTTGAGAAGCTTCTGTCTGTTGAACAAAATTTATATTCGGATATGTAAACAGTCAATGAATAAGGAGGGTAATTTATGCAAAAAGTTTCGTTAAAAGTAAATGGACGACAATATCAGTTTGTTGTCGAGCCTGATAAGGTGCTTCTTGATCTTCTTCGTGAAGACCTGCATCTTACCGGTGCAAAGCAGTCCTGCGACCGCAAGGCACAGTGCGGTGCATGTACTGTAATAGTCAACAAAAAGGCGGTAAAATCCTGCGTCACAAAGGTCGCCAAACTCGAGGGTGCCGATGTTATCACGATTGAAGGGCTCGGTACTCCTGATAATCCTCACCTTATTCAGGAGGCATTTGTCCTGTCCGGGGCAATCCAGTGCGGATTCTGTACCCCGGGAATGATTATGGCCACAAAGTCCCTCCTGGATCAGAATCCCGACCCTGACGATGATGAGATAAAAAAGGCCCTTGCCGGAAATCTCTGCCGGTGCACAGGATATAAAAAGATTATAGATGCTGTTAAACTTTCAGCAAAATTTCTTAGAGGGGAACTTACCCCGGATCAGGTGCGCCCGGATCCCGACGGGCCAAAATTAGGCGTTTCTCACCCAAGGCCGTCCGCAATGATCAAGGCATGCGGTGTTGCCCAGTTTGGTGCTGATATCTATCCTGATAACGCTCTTGAACTGGCGGTTGTAAGAAGCACGGAAGAACATGCTAAAATAATATCAATCGATACCTCGGTTGCAGATAAGATGCCGGGTGTAGCCGGTACAATGACAGCCAAAGATATCAAGGGCACCAACAGGATACAATTCATATTCAATGACCAGGTCGTGCTCTGTGATACAAAGGTCAGGAACCTTGGTGATCCAGTTGTGATTGTGGCTGCCGAAACCCAGAAACAGGCCCGTGCAGCAGCAGAGGCTGTAAAGATCGAATATGAAAAACTGCCTTCATTAAAGACTGTGGAAGAGGCAATGGCTACCGACGATGTAAGGGTTCATGATGAATTCCCCAATCTGGTCTATCAGCAGCCCCAGATCAAAGGTGATGCTGCCAAAGCCTTTAGTGAAGCCGCCGCAGTTGTAGAATGCGATTTTTCAACACAGATGAATCACCAGGCCCCCCTTGAGCCCGAGACCACTGTTGCCTGGCTGGAAGGTGATGAGGATCCTATTCTTGTGGTATCCGGCCGAAGTATAATGATTCATACACATATGGGCTCACTTCAGGGGGCACTTGGATATGAGAACATGAGATATGAAGAGCCCTTTTCAGGCGGTCAATTCGGGATCAAGGCCTCGATCACATCGGAAGGTATATCCGGTGCTGCGGCTCTGCATTTCAAGAGACCTGTCAGATATATACCTGGCATACATGAATCAATGCTGTTGAGTCCTAAACGCCATCCCTTTAAAATGAAGGTGAAGCTGGCAGCGGATAAAGAGGGCAACCTGACTGCCTACGCTAATGATTTCATAGTCAATAATGGCGCCTATATGCTGCTGGGTATCATTGTTGTAGGCCGCGCCATCGAGATGTTTTCCGGTGCATACAGTATTCCCAACATAGATGCAATGGCAAAACTCGTATACACAAACGACGCGGCAGGCGGTGCAGCACGCGGCGCAGGGCCACCACAGGTAAATTTCGCCCTTGAATGTGCAATGGACATGCTGGCGGAAAAAATAGGCATGGACCCGCTCGAATTCAGGATTAAGAATTCACTCAAACCCGGTGACAGTCTTTCAACGGGTATAGTTCTGATTGACGACTCAACATTCCCCCAGGTCTGTGAATTGATAAAGCCCCATTATGAAAGGGCAAAAAAAGAAGCTGCGGCTTTCAAGGAAGGTAAGATCAGGCGCGGTGTCGGGCTGGGCGCACATTCATTCGGCATCGGAATGCCGAGTGACATGGGAGTAGCAGTCGTTGAACTTAACGAGGATGATGGTGTCACAATCTATACTGCTGCAGCAGACCCCGGTGAAGGCAATGACTCCATGTTCACACAGCTTGCAGCACACCTCCTGGATATTCCTCTCGATAAGGTCAGGCTTGTAACAAGAACCACGGAAAATACATCCGAAACCGGTCCTGCCGCCAGCAGCCGTATTACATACATGGTAGGCGGTGCCATGGTCAATGGTATTGAAGAGATGAAGGCTGCCATGAAAGAGGCCGGCACCAGTACCTATGAAGGTCTGAAGAAAGCAGGCAAACCGACCAGGTATGTCGGAAGGAAGACAACGCGCGAAGCCGAGCTCGATCCCAAAACAGGGCAGGGTGCGGCCTATGAAACCCAGGTGCACAATATCCAGATGGCCGAGGTTGAGGTCAATACCGAGACAGGTGAGGTTCGCGTCATCAAAATGACCACGTCAGTTGACCCGGGTCCGGTCATTCATCCCATAAACCTGGAAGGACAGCTCGAAGGCGGTATGGACCAGGGCGTCGGGTATGCCCTCAGGGAAGAATATATCCATGGAGAAACAAAGGACTGGAAAACTTTCAAGTTCCCGACCTTTAAGACATGCTTTGATATGGAGATAATTCCACCCCTTGAAACACCGCGTAAGAAGGGGGCTCTCGGTTCAATAGGCGTTGGAGAAATGACAATGGTATCAACGGCTCCGGCTATTATCAACGCCATTAAAGATGCCTGCGGTGTCTGGATTAAGGATCTGCCGGCAACCCCGGATAAGGTAAAGAAGGCACTGGCAGGACAGTAGTAGTAATGATCAAGACTGAAGGCTCAGAACCGCTTACCGGTGATCTCGCAAGGGTATACAGGGAGATTGCCGGTAAGACAATTCTCTTTGACAGAGAGGGTTTCCTGTGGAAGCCCGAAGACTGGACAGAAGAAAATCGCTGAAATTCTCGGAAGAGAATGCGGAGTAGAAAAGTTCGACGAAATCCAGTGGAAAATAATCAGATTTTTAAGAGATTTTTATTTTTACAACGGCAGGGCGCCAATGAATCGTGATATCAAGAAAGAAACAGGACTGAGCTTTATGGAGATGGAGGGGCTCTTTCCAGGCGGAATCCGGCTTGGCGCCCGTCGTTTTGCAGGACTTCCCAATCCAAAGTCGTGCTCCGGTTATTAAAATGAATTCCGATATTATTTATCTTGATAATGCTGCAACCACATTTCCCAAACCTGAAGGCTCTCTTGAGCGCATGGTTGAAATATACAGAAAAAAAGGCGTATCACCGGGCAGGGGCAGCTACGACCTTGCCTTTGAGGCAGAGGATATTGTCGTTGATGCAAGGAAAAGACTTGCGCGCCTGTTCAATACTCCTGATCCCGAAAGAGTGGTTTTTACATCAAACGCCACTGACTCCATTAATATTGCCCTTCAGGGCATAGTCAAAAAAAATGACCATGTAGTATCAACGAGACTGGAACACAATTCTGTCTTAAGGCCCTTATATCACCTCAGGGAAAAAGGCATTATTACATATGATCTGGTAAATTTCGACAGTCTTGGTTTCGTTGATCCTGATGATATTGCCCGGGCCATAAAAGAAAATACCGGGCTGGTAATTATCAATCATGTTTCCAATGTCCTTGGAACCATCCAGCCCTTAAAGGAAATAGGGGATGTGTGCTCAAAAAAAGGTATACCTCTTGTTATAGACGCAGCCCAGAGTGCGGGGGTTATCCCGATAGATATGAAGGAATGTAACATAGGCGCAGTAGCCTTCACGGGGCATAAATCTCTGCTGGGGCCGACCGGAACGGGCGGTCTTGCAGTAAGCCCCGGTCTTGAAATCGATCCGGTGCGTTTCGGCGGTACAGGCGTTGACTCCGAAAGCCCGCTCCATAACCAGGCATACCCGTACCGGCTTGAGGCTGGCACTGTCAATCTGATTGGCATCATCGGTCTTTCGGAGGGGCTTGAATATATAGAAAAAAAAGGTATGGAATCCATACACAGGAAGGAAACAGAGCTGTTTGTAAAATTGCGGGATGGCCTCTCGAATCTGGAAACAGTGGAATATTACTGTGCGGAAAATATTGAAAGCCATGTTGCTCTTTTGAGCATCAACATAAAGGGCATGGATCCAGGTGATGCAGGCTCCATACTTGACGCGGATTATAATATTGCAGTCCGGACCGGGCTGCATTGCGCTCCTCATGTCCATGAAAATATAGGCACATTTCCAAGGGGGGCTGTGAGGTTCAGTTTCGGGCCTTTCAATACTGATGAACATGTAGATTCGGCAATCGAGGCAATGACCGAGATCGATCGCTACAGCAGAAATAGTTTATTAAGGAGAAAAGATGGATAATAAATCTATAACAATAAACGGGAACCGGTATACTTTTAACGAAGGAGCCACCATCCTTGATGTGGCCGGGTCAACGGGATACATATTCCCACCCTGTGTTTTTTAAAGGATACCACACCTACAGGTGCCTGCAGGATCTGCCTGGTTGAACTGGAAGGCAGCAATGAGCTGGTGGCATCCTGTGCGACCCCGGCGGTTGACGGGATGGTTGTCAATACCGGCTCCGAAAAAATGATTGAAGCAAGGCGGTTCAATATTGAGCTCCTGCTTGCATCAGGGGACCATAACTGTCTTGCAGGTACGGCGGATGTATCTTCATGGACGGATTTTCAGCTCCGGTCCATGGACAGTCAGGAGCATGAGGACATATGTCCTTCATATGGCGACTGCCGCCTCCAGGACCTGGCAATCGAATACAGGGTAAAGAATTTAAGGTTTGATGTGGAAAAATGCAGGTTCCCTGCCGAAGCGATCAATCCCATGATCATAAGAGATTTTTCACGCTGCATCTCCTGCGGAAGGTGTGTCCAGGCTTGTAACGAACTGGTTGTAAACAGAGTTTTAAGCATGGAGAAGAAGGATGGAAGAAACAAGGTTGTTACAAAGGGAGATCTTCCCTATCATGAGAGTAATTGCGTATTCTGCGGACAGTGCGTGGAGGTCTGCCCCGTAGGGGCGCTCACTGAAAAGAAGTCAACAGGGTATGCCCCTGCCTCCGGTATTAAAAAGGTCAGGACTACATGCCCCTACTGCGGTGTCGGCTGCCAGCTATGGCTTCACATGGACGGCGACAGGATAAAAAAGATCACGGCAGTTGAAAACGGGGCCCCGAACAAGGGCAGATTGTGTGTAAAGGGCAGGTTCGGCTATGACTTTATATATTCCGAAGAAAGGCTCAAAACACCTTTAATAAAAGAAAAGGACGGATTCAGGGAGGCCTCATGGGATGAGGCGCTTGACCTGGTGGCTGATAAATTCAGGGAGATAATAAAAAAACACGGCCCTGATGCAGTGGCGGGTGTAAGTTGTGCCAGGAGCATCAATGAAGACTCATACCAGATGCAGAAATTATTCAGGGCGGTCTTCGGCACAAATAACATAGATCACTGCGCGCGCACTTGACACGCTCCTACTGTCGCAGGTCTTGCGACAAGTTTCGGGTCAGGCGCGATGACCAATTCATTCAGTGAATTCAAAAAGGCAAAGATGTTCTTTGTTATCGGTTCAAATATGGCAGAGGCACATCCCGTTGCCGCAACCTTTGTAAAGAACGCTGTTATGGACGGGGCCGAGCTTATAGTGGTCGATCCGCGCAGGCATGTACTTGCTGATCATGCCTCTCTGTATGTCCCCATAAAGGTAGGGAGTGACATAGCTTTTCTTAACAGTCTTATGTATGTGCTTATAACAGAAGAGCTGTACGACAAGAAATTTGTAGGCTCATGCTGTACCGGATTCGAAGAACTCAAGGCAAAGGTGATGGAGTATCCGCCTGAAAGAGGGGCTGAGATCGCCGGAATAAGTGTTGATCTTTTAAAGGAAACAGCAAGGAAACTCGCGAGTGTAAAACCTGCAATGCTCTGCTATACGCTGGGTATTACAGAGCATAGCTGCGGAAAGAACAATGTAATGTCTGTTGCCAATCTCCAGATGCTTCTGGGCAACATGGGGGTCGAGTGCGGGGGCGTAAATCCTCTCCGGGGCCAGAACAATGTCCAGGGTGCGTGTGATATGGGAGCCCTTCCCAATGTTTATCACGGGTATCAGAAGGTTATAGACCTTGCTTCACGAAACAAGTTTCAGAAGGCCTGGGGTGTCGAAAATCTGCCCGATAAAAACGGGCTGATGATCCCCCAGATGATGGATGGGTTGATTGACGGGTCGGTTAAGGCCTTTTATATATTCGGTGAGAACCTGGCAAATACGGAGCCCGATATCAAACATGTGGAACACTGCCTTGAAAGTGCCGAGTTTCTCGTGTGTCAGGATATATTCCCCAATGAGACTACGCGATTTGCAGATGTGATCTTTCCGTCTGCTGCCTGGTGTGAAGATGACGGCACATTTACAAACAGCGAAAGGCGGGTGAACAGGGTTCGTAAGATCGCGGAGCCGCCTGGACAGGCAAAACCGAACTGGTGGATAATGAAACAGATTGCCGGACGGTTCGGACATGACTGGAAGTCGGAAAGCGGCAAGGAAATATGGGATGATGAAATATCCGAACTCGCGCCCCAGTTCAAAGGAATAAAATTTCACAGGATTGAAAATGACGGGCTTCAATGGCCGTGCCCTGATATTGAACACGGGGGCACCTGCTTCCTTCATCAGAACGGAGAATTCGCATGCGGTCTTGGTCAGTTCATGCCCGTTGAGTGGACTCCGCCTAAAGAGGTCCCTGACGCGGAATATCCCATGGTGCTCAGTACTGGTCGCAGACTGTACCATTACCACACCAGGACCCAGACCGGGAGGTCAAAGGGGTTGAATGATCTACTCGGAGAAGAAACCGCGGATATTTCACCTCTTGATGCGGAACCTCTTGGAGTCAGTCATAATGAAAAGGTTCGTGTTGTTTCCCGAAGGGGCAGTGTCGAGGTCAAGGCCAATGTCACTCCGCGTGTACCTAAAGGAATGGTCTGGATGGCCTTTCATTTCAGGGAAAGCTGTGCAAACTGGCTTACAAACCCGGTATATGACCCTGAGACCCAGACCGCAGAATATAAGGCCTGTGCGGTTCGGATAGAGAAGATTTAAGAAAAAAGCGCATAGCGCATAGCGCATAGCGCATAGCGCATAGCGCATAGAGCATAGTGTATAGCGCATAGCGTATGTGGAAAACAGCATGGTTAGAATCTGTGGGCAGGTCCCTGCCTGACAGACAGCAGCATTTGCTGAGCTGAGGCGGTTGCCTGTCCTGACTTTTAAATGGGGTTCTTACTGGGCAACCACAGGGGGCAATGTTGTTGAATTAAGCGCTGAATCAGACTCCTCTCCCTTGATGGGAGAGGTTGGGAGAGGGTGGTAAAATAGCAGTTCCATGTCTTATCGCTTCCCCCTCCCTATCCCCTCCCGCCCAGTCTTCGCTAAAGCTACGCCCCGGCAGGCAGGGGAGGGGGACTTTCTGAGACCTTATTTCTTAA
Source organism: uncultured delta proteobacterium (assembly GCA_963815145.1). Taxonomy (GTDB): domain Bacteria; phylum Desulfobacterota; class DSM-4660; order Desulfatiglandales; family HGW-15; genus JAAZBV01. Next base: position 156,015 of record CAWFFS010000027.1, on the reverse strand, counting down.
GTCAACAACATTGACCACAGGGGGTTGCCCCTACTATTATTTGTAATATATGATCCAGGATTCACCGTGTGGAAGGGGAACCTTCTGTTACAATGAATTCCTTTGCGCTATGCACCATGCGCTATGCCCTATGCGCTATGCCCTATGCGCTTTGCGTCTTTTCCATCATCCCCCCTTCGGAACCCAGAGCACCATCCTCGGTTTGTCTATCTCTTTCGCAAGATCTTCTATTCTTCCATATTTCATGCATGCAGACATGCATGTATGTACGCAGGCAGGCTTTTCGCCCCTTTTCGTTCTTCCGGCGCAGAGGATGCATAATTCAGTCGGCATGGGCATGAACTTTAAATAGTGTTTGTCATTGGGCAGGTTTTCAACTATTTCCATCACCCTTATACCGCCCATACCTGCCGGCCATTTATATTCCTGGGCGCAGGCAACCTGGCAGGCGTAACATCCTGTGCAGTATTCATAATCTATTAAAAGCCCGTATTCCGGTTTTTTTGCCATTATTTATCCTCCCCGCAAACCTTGTAAATCCTGCACATCAGATGCTTTGTAATCGTCCCAAGGCCGTCTTTTCCATTTGCACCCATTGGCATCAGTTGATTTATGTTGGACTCCCACATGCCATAGAGCGAGGGTTCGGCCCCGTCCTTTTCAGGGAACCACCATCCGTGTGCAGCCATTACCATCCATCTGGGAATAATGGGAGTTACCTTTGCCTTGAGCCTGCATCTTCCCATCCAGTTTTCCACCCAGACCCATTCCCCGTTTCCGAAACCAAGGGATTTTGCCGTATCCGGATGTATTTCTACCACGGGGTCAGGATCAGCTTCCCTCAGCCACGGGATATTTCGATGTTCCGAGAGAAAAAAGACCGGCGACCGCCTTCCTGTTGAAAGGATCAGGGGATATTCTTTCGCAAGGTCAGGCCTGCTGACAGGTGTAAAGGGCGGTTCTTCATAGCAGGGTATCGGTTCCAGGCCCCATTCCTCTCTCAGGGTTGAATAAAGCTCTACTTTTCCTGAACGTGTCTGGAAACCGGGATTTTTGTCATGCCTTAAAAGGCCCCGTTCATGGCGATGATATGGTGTGCTGGAATTGCCGTCCGGAGGTATTGACCAGCCCTTTTCCTGAAGCTCTTTGAATGTCATGCCTGAAGGTGCAAGGATTTCATCAAACAGGTCATAGATGGTTTTCCACCTGAGATCAGGATCAAACCTTTTTGCAAGTTCAAAATTTATTTCTATCAGCGACCTGCATTCATCCACTGTCATGGCCTTATTGATGGTCTGTAAGGGGACCCACCAGCTCCGGATGCTGTCCTTTTCAAGGAATGAAGTAGATGGTAATACAATGTCGGCCATCTGGCATGTGGGGGTCATAAAGATATCAGTGACGGCCACGAAGTCCAGTTTTTTCAGTGCCTCCACCCATTTCTTGGGGTCATATCCCGTCCCTCCGATAAGATTGCAGCACTGGAGCCACATGCCTTTAACAGGGTACGGGTCTTCCGAGAATATCTGGTCGAGCATCTTATCGGTCTGGGTCCTCCAGATAAATTCCCTGAAGGGGCCGTAATCATTGTAGCCTATACGCTTTTTATCCATCTCTTTTGACGCAAGCCTGATAACACCCTTGGCGCCCGGAAGCGCATAGGCAACAGCATTATAGGCATATCGTGCAATGGGATTTCCACCCGGGACATCCAGGTTGCCCGTAATGCTCCATAATGCTGCAATGGCCGTGGCAGTAGGTGTTACTGCAGGTGTAGAATCAATGGCAAGACCCCACTGGATGGTAGCGGGCTTGCTTTTTGCGTAGAGATGCGCGGCATCGATAATATCCTTTTCCTTTAGCCAGGTTATCGCAGCCACTTTTTTAACCGGATATTCCGCAGCTCTTGCGCAAAACTCGCTCCATACTGTGGTGGCCTTTATTTTTGTACCATCAGCAAGTTCAATTTCAAATACCCCCTCAAGGGCAGCCTCACCGACATTGCTTTTATAACCTGCACGCCCTGAATCCCATATAACAGGTCTACCGGTTGTTATATCCCACACTGCAAAATTTTCAACCACACCATTTGGGTCAAGATCGCTTTCCCTGATAAGTTTTCCTGTATCCATTCTTATCAGGTGCGGGGCATTTGTCCATTTTGCTACAAAATCCTTATCATAGAGTCTTTCTTTAATGATTATATTTAAAAAGCCCATAGCAAGGGCGCCGTCCGTGCCAGGCCTGAGCTGGAGCCATTTATCAGAGCGTGAGGCAAAAAAACTTAGACGAGGGTCAATGGTTATAAGTTTTGATCCCTTTTTCATCAGGTCAGTTACCCAGTGGCCGAATATATTGTCAGGGCACGAGGCGGGAATATTATATCCCCACACTACTATGCACTCGGGAACTTCATAACCCGGATCATCATGCCCCTTTGGAAGCCACTGCCCCCCGTCAAAAACGCAGTAATCACCGATAACTGTTTCTGTTGCTGCGATCCTTGGGGAATAGCATCCGTTTCCGCTCATTGCGAATGATACGTTGGGGCTCCCATAGGCGTAGGCAAGCATGCATATCCAGGCGCCTACATCCCGGCCTGTACCCATTGAAAAGGTCATGCTTTCAGGGCCGTATTCATCCCTGATTTTATTCATCTTTTTTTCGATATAATCAAATGCCTCATCCCAGGAAATCTCCTGCCACTTGTTTTCTCCCCTCTCACCGGCACGTTTGAGGGGCCTTGTCAGTCTTTCCGGGTGATGCACGAACTGTGTCATTGCCAGACATCTGGAACACAGCCTGCCCCTGTTCATGGGATGTTCCGGGTCTCCTTCCACCTTGATAAGTTTATTATCCTTTATGTGGGCGATAACCCCGCATCCGCCATGACAACCCGGCCCGCCGGACCATGTTGTAGTACGAACTTTCATGATTCCATCATCAGCCATCTAAATCCTGTTTCCTTTCTGTTTTGACACGAATTCTTAAAGGGAGGATAAACCGAAAAATCATTCTTAAAAGAGCACTTGTCATAATCTTTCTATCCTGCACTAAAAAGAGTAAAAAAAATTTTACTTGTTATATCGGATTTGATACAAGGATTCAAATTAAAAAAGGTTCCGTATAGCAAAATCATTTTTATCTTAAGAAATCAGGTATTCCTGTTCAGACAGGAGTGAGGTGTATCAACTTGATATTGCTGGATTTAAAAGCGGGTGAAGAACTATTTAACTAAAAAATAAGGAGGATATTAGATGCCACAAAAATTTTTATCAGTATCAGAATATGACCTGCTGCCCCAGGTCCGGAATTTTCTTTCAAAGGAATTCAAAAATTGTATCAACGGAAAATGGCAGAGCGCAGCAAGCGGTGAAACCTTTGAAAAAAAAGATCCTGCCACAAATGAGGTTGTAGCCCATGTATCCAAGAGCGATATAATAGATGTTGATATGGCTGTTACGGCAGCACGTGAGACCTTTGACAATTCACCCTGGAAAAAGATGACCGGAGCAGAACGCCAGGATATTCTTCTCAGGTTTGCCGATCTTATCGATAAATATCGTGAAGAGCTCTGCCAGATTGAGTGTCTGGACCTGGGAAGACCTGCGGCAGATCCGGGACACTGCATGATGGGTATTAATTTCGCAAAATATTATGCAGGCCTTGCAACAAAGATTGCAGGCGAAACACTGGAGCCAATGACCCTTTTGCCTCATGTTGACAGGGTGTTCTCATATACCCTGCGTCAGCCCGTGGGTGTTGTTGCTGCAGTTATTCCATGGAATGCGCCAATGCCAATGTTTGTAAGCAAAGTAGCACCTGCCATTGCAACAGGGTGTACAATGGTTATAAAACCGGCTTCTGATACCCCCCTGATAGCAGCAAAGCTCATGGAACTGCTCCAGGAGGCAGGGCTCCCCGACGGGGTTGTAAACCTATTACAGGGACCGGGTAGTACTGCAGGTTCAAGACTGGTGGCAGACCCGAGGGTAAACAAGATAACCTTCACGGGTTCGACAGAAGTAGGAAAAAGCATTGCAAAGGCCGCAATGGAAAATCTCACGAGGATATCTCTTGAACTGGGCGGGAAATCGCCCAGCATCATATTTGATGATGCAGACATGAAATCAGCTCCATTTGAGGCCTCAATGTGCGTGTATATGAACTGCGGCCAGATCTGTGTTGCAGGCTCAAGGCTGTTTGTTCAGAAGAAAAAATTTGATGAAGTAGTAAGCGCAATCCAGAGCAGGGCAGAGACTATGAAAATAGGCCCCGGGATGGATCCTGAAAATGAAATGGGCCCGCTCATCAACGCATCGCAGAAGGCAAAGGTCCTAGAGTATATGCAGAAGGGCATTGATTCCGGGGCCAGGCTGGTAACCGGCGGTGAAGGTATAGACAGGCCGGGTAATTTCGTGAAACCAACCATATTTGTGGATGTTGATAAGAATGCAGCCATATACAGGGAGGAGATATTCGGGCCGGTCCTGATAGCCACGCCCTTTGACACGCTTGAAGACCTTATCCCGGAGGCCAATGACACAAACTATGGTCTTGCCGCCAATATCTGGACATCGAACCTCAATAACGCTATAAAGACAGCTGCAATGGTTGATGCAGGGATGATAACGATAAACGGCGCAACACTTCCTCCCGATCCAAATCTGCCATTTGGAGGTTTCAAACATTCGGGTATCGGAAGAGAAAATGGAAAGTCCGCGATTGATTATCATACAGAGGTAAAGACAGTAAGTATTGTTATGTAGGTGAAAAGACAGGCGCAGGGCGCAAGGCGCAAGGCGCAGGAAAAACTATGAAAGACCATGCACCTGGATACGGTCTTTTATTCCCGGACCATAATATTATAACAGGAGAGAATTTCATATGCAGAAGATCACAGAAAATGTTTATGTTGAAACAGCTTTCCATGGTTGCAATTCAAGCTTTGTAGTAACAAAAGAAGGGGCAGTAGTAATTGACACTCCAATGGTACCGGTAGAAGCCATGAACTGGAAACATAAGATTGAGGCTCATGCTCCTGTCAAATATGTAATTATAAATGAGGCTCATACAGATCATTATTGCGGAAGCTGTTATCTGGGAGGTACAGTCATAGGCACGGAAGAATCTGTAAAGGCTCTCAGAAATGCTAAAATTGAAGATCTTATCGGAGAGCTTTCATGGATGGCGCCTGACAGCCCCAAACCTGATCATACATTCTATTTCAGGCCGCCCGAGATTTCCATTGATGGAGAGGTGGTTTTATATCTCGGTGATCATTCTATAAAAGTACTTTCTACTCCCGGTCATACGCCAAAACAGCTTGCAGTACATGTCCCTGAAGAAAGGGTCCTCTTTACCTCCGATAATATAAACCTTGCCATACCAATATTTATAGATGCCGTTCCTTACGAGTGGATAAAATCACTTGATCGCTTGAGTGAACTGGATGTTGATCATGTTATTCCGGGGCATGGTGAGGTAACTGATAAGAGCGCCTTTGACCGCATGAAGGGTATGATTCAAATGTGGATGGATTTTGTCGGCGGAGCAATAAATAAAGGGCTGGATATCGAAGAAGTGCGTAAAAAAGTGGTAGCCGCAAAGGAGTTTGCCGATGTTCCGAAAGAGGGTCCAATGGCTGGTATCTTTAACATGAACCTGGAAGCACTTTATAGAGCGTTGTCAAAATAAAAGACAGCCCGTGAAAAAAGTTCACGGGCTGTTTTTCTTTTGTATCAAAGATAAAGGTATATATAAATGGAGGGGGATGTTCGTGCTGGACGTGCATTACTATTTCATTTCACGCTCTGCACGAACGTTGTCCCCTTTTTCAGTATCATCAGGAAGATTTCAACCGGTTTGTCTTTAGTAGGGTCGAGATTTATTCCCGACCGATTTTCAGTGGTTTCTTTTTTTCAGTAACATAAATGGCGGAAAATATATACTACCAAGAATCAGGATCTTTAATACAACCCAATTTATACAGGATCTTTGAAATCTCTTCAACAGACTTAATACCCATATTCCTGATAGTGCTAAGCTTTTTCCTTCCGAGTTTAGCAACAGTGTCAGGATCATCAATTATATTTTCATCATTGAAATACAGTTGTAACGCATTCCGGGAACGTGCTGAAAGGTGTGAGGAAAAAGGACTGCGATTAAGCAACTCCTTTTCCTCCTTAGCTTTTATATAAATCTGCCTGGCCCTCGCGGGGTTAAATCCAAAGTGAATACCGATCTCGCGGAAAGTCATACCTTTTTCACGCAATAAAAAAACCTTTTCTCTCCTTTCACTGCTTTTCTTCTTCAATTTATATAATCTCCATCTCTTTAAATCATGTTTCATAGTCAAAAGGGATCAGGTCCGGACATAGGACAGATGCTGCCTAAAACGAAGAGGTACAGAAGTTAAGAATCCGTCGAATATCAAGATTTATCCAGTTAAACACATTTAGTATTTATTTAACCGGGACGTGATCTCTGTGTTCTTTATTCGATAAGTTGTTATTTTCTATCAAATAAATAGTGGTGGATCAAGGAAGATGTATAAGATTCCGGGAACATATAAGAGTTAAAAAAAATTTGATACCCTAACTCGCTCTTTTTGCCCGATATCAAGGTTTACATAGTTAAATCCGCGAAGCGGGCTGTAAAACAGCATTTAACAGGGCAAGCCCTATTCGTTTATGTTTTATTATATCTCCATTTTCATGCCTAAAAAGAGCTATTTAAGCCTTAAGTTCGAGGCGATTTTCAACATATATTTTTTGGTTCCAATAGGTTAGCTTGGTCCGACCTCGAAGGACTGAATATTTTCCCGCCTTCTATCCCTCTGGCCATGATATTGTGCAGTGCGCCGGACGTCTCTATTCTAGATTGTCTTGGCATGGGTCATAAATACCTGAATACTATAACTCTATCAACCGTATAACCGAACAGCGTCCCCATTTACCATAACTCTATCAACCGTATAACCGAACAGCGTCCCCATTTACCATTTTAAGGAGCAGGAATCTTGATGTGCCTAAAAGAATTACAAAAGGACAGGCAAGTCACCTGATTGGCATGCTGTCATGAAACTATGCCAACCAATGCTATAATTTGTCATGTTAATCAACAAACCTATCCCCCTTAGAAGATATTTGGTCTGACACTAAGCTTTTTACACAATATAGAGCTGTTTTATAGGGTGAAAACAGAAGTTTTATGGTTTATATCAATCAGTTATCTTGCCCTATCCCATTTCCGATTTCACATTATGAAAGGCGGCTGACAATTTCGGATGGCGAGTTGTCTTTCGTAGGGTCGTGATTTATTCCCGACCGGTTTTCAGATGTTTTTTAAATAACCTGGATCGCGGAGATATCTTTTATGCATTCCGTGTGGTTCGCGGTAAAAAAGATTCCTGAGTTTATCCCTGTTTTCCGAAACAAGTCTTTTCGTGTCGTTAACGTTCTTTTTCATCCCAGGCGTGCTGAAAATCTCGACGCCCGTGAATTAATGCCAGGATGGAAATTTGATCATTTCCAATTCGATAAATAAGACGATAGCTATATACAAATATCTCCCTTATATTATCTTCATTAAGCTCCGGCACAATACGCCCCCGCTCTGCGAATTTATCCAGAGATCGGCCCGCATCCAGAGCTCTGTCAACGAAAGAAGCCGCATATGCCGGAGAATCTTTATGAATATACTCGGCGGCGGAGACAAGATCCTCTTCCGCGGCATAGGCCCAGATTACTTTACGCGCCATTTTCCCATCCGTTTTTCCATATCTTCCTGAGAATATATTTTTCCATCTTCTATATCCTCGATACCACGTTGTATCTTCTGACGAACGTACAAATGATATTGGATTTCTTCAAAGGTACTATTGTCCGGAAGTTCCTTTAAGAGTCGGATAGTTTCCTCTTTTGCTGATAGCATTTTAAACCTCTCTATTTTAGTTTTTTTAATTATGATAAATTCTTTTACATGCTTTTAATGAGCATATTGTAAAAGGTTTATCAATATCAATCAATGTATTTAGCTGGATATTATGTTAATTTCACATGAGTTATAAAAGTCGATAGATACTCCGATTTCAGTCCATATGACCCAGAAAATAGATGAAGCAAACTGAAGTTTTGAAATATGGAAAAATATTTTATTTTTATTTCGTGTTTTTCGCCTGTCCCGCCATTTTATCCCGGCATAAATTTATGTGAAGACGGACTTGTCGGGGCGTAGCTTCATAGCGAAGACTGAAGTATGAATGTCTTTTACGAAGACGGACGTAGTTCGTGGTTAAAGAAAAAATCCCCTGAGTTTATTCCTGTCTTCCGAAACAATATCCATGGAATTTAGATCCAGTTTTTCAGGAGAGTTTTCTTTTTTTTCATATTTTTAAAATGCAGGATGGGAAATTACTTTCAAAATTCAATATCTTATTCTCAACTGAATTACTGTAGAGCGTCCCGTTCTACATTTTTTAAGTACGTGGCACTATCAAATAGGTTGCAATATTGCTGATAAACTCTGTCACTGTATAGATCAAGCCTCTCACGTCCAATTTTCTCAGTGATGATTTTGAAACCGCCATATTCAGAAGTTATTTTCTCAAAAATTCCCATTTTTAAAACCCCAACTAGCTAAGATGACCGCGCGAACTGGCACGGACTGGCTATTCCATAAAGCTTGTGGCCCAGACATTCATTACTCCGTTACAAGCTTTCGGAATTGCTCAAGCATGTCTACAACTCTTAAACCGTGAAGGGGATATCGTTCCCCGATTCGGTCGTGGAATCCTGCATCGCACAACTCCAGAGAGATTCGAGTTGCCATTACTTGAGATAGAAGTATTCCCTTTCGAGCCTTCTTTTCATATTCGCGTAGAGCGCTTCTGCTTCTTTCCAAAATTCTTTCCAAGTCCCTGATTTTGGTGTAATGGTTGGAAAGAAGATTTTCTGCCAACTTGGACACATCGGCGGAACTTGATGGTTTTCTATCTTTATGTTTGAGGCTCAAGTATTTTGAGAGGTTCGGAGAATTCACTTCTTCATCGAATGCGAGTGCTGCACCAATTTCTTCCGCCACCTCGTTAACAACTGCCTTTGCATTCTCCAATGAAATGGCAAAGAACTCCCTGTCCGCTCTATATCGACAGGAATTTAGCCTTTCATGGATCATTCGTTCAGCCAGCTCACAATCAGAAACATCCTTGGCAAAATGGACTATGAATTTCTCTGGAACGCCCGTGGCTTGTGATAGTTGTTTCGCCCTCACCTCTGGAGATTGAGTCGTCCTACCAATCTTATAGAAATCTTTCTCAGCGTATGTAAGAGTACTTACAATGTAGATCCAACCTTCGCTCATAGCTTTTCACCTTAGCATTGGCAACTTCAGAGAGGCTTGGCTCGCAGGAAGCCCAACGTGTTTTTCAGCGGACGCGGTTTTTTGCGATCCGCTGTAAAAAATTGTTGGGCAAAAATTTTCTGCTTTATTCGCTTTCATTGAAAAAATTTATCCGCCTTTGTTCCTATGAATCCTATTTCTTAGTTTTACTACTGTACTTCATTAATTTGCGCGCCTCTTTCCAACGATTTTTTAAGCTTAAGTCAACTGTCCCTATGAGTGTGATTCTTCTAGAAAGAATAGATATGAATAAGCCTAGAATGACCAAACCAAGTAACACTTCCAGCACTACTAATAACTTTGCAACTGGATGAACAGGCCATAAGTCCCCGAAACCCAAGCTTGAAAATACTACGACACTAAAATAAATATGGTCTAAATATGTGATAGCAGATTTACCAGAAATGAAGTGTCCTCCAGTTAATGTTGTTCCAAGAAAAAATAAGTGGGCGCAGATAAGCAAAACCATGAGCACTGTAAACATAAGTCTTTTATAAGAGGTGCCGAATCCTGAGGTAATACCCCAAATCCAGTATGTTAGCCATCTCCCCCAGCGTTTGGATGTCCGAAGGAAATTACGTTCAGCAGACTTTAGCTTAAAATATTGAAGCATAAGTTCATCATCAAATTCACCAGAGCGGCGAGATTTGTAAACAACACCGCGGTAATAAATAGGGGCTAAGCCCCATTCTTTAGCTTTCGAAAAGGAATCTGCAGCACACTCCCTAGCCCACATTATTAGGCTGGCATCCATTCCCAAGGACGCTCTTATTTCCTGGACAAGCAAATAGAGGTCCGCAGCAAACGCGAATTTCCTCTGAGATTCTAGTTCTCTTACTTTTTCGAGCACTTTATTTTCTAAGTTCTTTAATGCCTGTATGTCGTTTTTAGATTCCTCAAATGCTTTTTGTAAAATTATGCGTTCTGGACTTCCTCCAGGGAACCATGCCCATAAATCTCCACTTGTTTGTTTCTCTTTTTCCACTAGAGTAATCCTATTGATGATCGGGTAGGTCAGGGGTGTTACCACCCCATTCCCCCCTAAGAACCGTACGTGACAGTTTCCCGTCATACGGCTCAAGCATCCCAAAGGCAACCCTTGTGGGGCGGCCAGGCTGTGTTAACATTAGGCTGCTTTTAGAGCCAGATATTCTCTTGAACTCCTGGCACCAAGCAGCTTACTTTCCTTATCATGTCTTCTGCGATAATAATACTTAGCAAACTCTGACAAGTAAGGATTTGCATCAGCTTTGATCTTAATGTATCTTCTGATTATAATGGAACAAACTTGAAAAACTCTATACACCTTTTCGACGTTTTTCTCATTTTTGGCTTTAACCGCAAACACACCTTTATTTCCGGCGGCTGACCAGTAATGCTCCTTTAGTCAGTCTTTGGATTTCTTCCTGTGTCTGCGTTTAACCATGTTCCATAATTGATCATATACATATTTGTCAACATGATCAAATGCGTCCGATGCCACTATATGTTTATGGTAGTTGCCCCAGCCACGAAGCGCGTCATTCAGCTTCTTGATCAGGACCGGCATCGGTGCTCCGACGTGTTTCCGGATTAAGGTTCCCAGTTTCCGCTTGAGGGCGAGGACTCCCTCCTTTGATGGCGTAATGTGCAATACTCTGCCATGCTTCCGGAAACTTTGCCCGAGGAACGTAAACCCGTCCTTTATATATAAATAGTAAATAAGGACGCTCTTCATTATTCCATTATCTTAATCTTGCTTTTCAAGTGTATATTTACCTTCCCTGGCTATTAACTCCCCGCGCTCAACTGATAAGCCAATATTTGATATACTCATTTCCAGTCTTCTTGCCAGTGAGGTATGGGATATGCCCAACTCCCTTGATGACCAATAGCATAGTAGACTTCTTGCCTTTACTTTCTTCTCCTGCCTCCCCTTGGAAAACACTTCATCCAGTTCAATTTCTAATACTTCAGCAACCCTTTCCGATATACCTTCCAGATCATACCCTTGCTGTTTTAACCTGTGTCTCCTCTCATAGTTTTCTTCAGATTGGGTGATCATCGAATCAACAAAATCAGAATCTCCGAGTATCCTTTCATCGCTCATAATATGAGCGCCGGCTTTTAGTTTTTCCTTTGCTTCTGTCCAACCCCCAAGACTTCTTATAAGACCACCGCCGGTCAACTCATTATTTCGGCCCTGGTTTAGTCCCTTTTTAACAAAAGTTTCATATTCTTTCTCTGGCTCTTCTTTTATTCTTTCCAAAATGCCCCAGAACATAATCTGTATCCTGCCAGTCAGATTTCAATCCACTCATTATTGCCCCATGACCGCAATATTTGTATTTCTTCAATTCATCCAGGGTATTAACAATTCCTGCCCGAACCGGGTTCAGGTGAATATACCGGACCAGTTCAATTAGATATATATCTTCCTGGCATACTATAGATTTGTACCGGTTCTGAAATAACTGCCCTCTTCTTTTATGTCTGAAATTAAACCCTATGACATAACCAGTAAGAAGGCGTCTCATAAATCTGGATAATGGGTTTTCGCCTGTACGGATTAGAAAATGGGCATGGTTGGACATAAATGCCCATGCATAGCATTTTATACTCATCTCAGGACATAGCTGCAAAAGTCTTTCAAATAAAGTCTTCACGATCTTTATTGTTACGAAAGATTTTCATTCCTTCTATCCCACGGATCATTACATGATGTAATACCCCTGGGGCGTCTAATCTGGCTGTCCTTGACATTGGATCAATTTATTCCTATCCAACCAGCCTGTCAACTGTAATAATGAAGAGCGTCCCGCTTTAAAATCAGGATTGCTTAAGTCAATGGGAGGTTTGTTATCAAAAATAGGATTACATTTTTTGTTCAAAGCTACAGAAATCAATAAGCCATCTAAAGAATTGGCTGCTTCCAAAAAATATGGCAGTGCCTGACTACGTTGTCGATCTGAAAGTTTTTTAAAGGACATACGCCGTGAATCAGAAAAAAACTTTTTCCTTATCTGAAGGCGGTATGATTCCCACCTCGCCCACGATTCCAATGAAGTTAAAAGAAAAGAAAATACCACATAAGGAGCATTAAATGATTCGCCACTATAATCTGACCCAATTAATAGAGTTTTTGCATCACTAAAATCAGGAAGAATATCCTCATATGTTCGGTCAAGCCTTGAAAGCTCATAATTTAGAGTTCCAAAGAGAGTACCTTTTCTTATTGGTGATGGCGACCATATCGACCGATTCATTAAATTTTCCTTATATTGCCGAACGGCACGCTAACAAGCTGGCGGTGCCAACCACAAAAGATTATTAAAAGAACTTCTTCTGCAAACCACAAAAGGTCGATTCGGCAAGATAGTAGCCAGTCTTAGTTAAGCGACTTGTTCTGAGGTTTTTCTATTTTTTCCTTGGCTGCTATGGCCTTACTATTATTCTTTTATTTTGATTGCTTCTATGCGCTGAAGCAACCTACTGACCTGCCCAATACATTTATCATGGACTGAACGTATGTTTCTTTTTTCTATTTTGGCTTTCCTCAGATGTGCCTTTATTGCCTTTGATGCATAAGCCATTGTTGCATTTATTGACTTTGCCTGTTCCGCAAAGGACAATCCCTCGAAATACTCTGTGTGTCCTTTGTGGGCTGGCATATTCCCTTTTTTTACAGTAGCACTTTTCATGGCCTTTAATTCTCCTTTGCCGCAATTAATTTTCAATTGACTCAGAACACCTAAATAACCAGCCGGGCGGTTTAGAATTTTAGATGTTTACCAACATCAATTGATTCTATGTTGCACTCAACCCCGATCTGGCAAGAGAGTCGCCCGGTCTGAGTTAATTTTGTTCGGGTTGACTTCTTTTTCCAAATATTAAAAATGTTCCTAAACATACCACTCCCACAAGTGGAGTCGTGTAGGGAATTCCAACTATCAGCATAATTGGGATATACCACTTTATCGTTTCTTGGAAATCTCCTGTCAAAACAGCAATAATGAAAATTAACATAAAGAAGGATACATAGCATCCAATTGTGCCAAATATAATCTGCTTGGCTAATGACTTAAATAGCTTTAGGCTGAAGACGAAGACGAGAAACACAAGCCCACCAGCAATGGCTGTCATTACAAATAAGCCAAGTTTATTGAGATCGTCGTTCATGGATATGGCATAGTAATATGGTGATAAAATTCCCATGACAACGCAAATAAACCCTATAATTATCCTAGTTCCACTCATTTCTCTCGCCCGAACTGTAAGTTAAGCAGGCGCAGCTGTTAGCGCTCTGCTTGAACGCCGGGTTGGCGTGCCTGCCACATTATATCCCATTCATTTTTAAGCCTATCGGCGTATTTCGAGTATGGGAGATTACGCTTTTTGTTAGTCGGATCATGCGGACGCCCATTTTTCCCAGGTGTCGCCTTCCAATTTTCAAAATCATCATTCAGCCACTTGTTGAGAGTTGAAGTCGGAACGATAAAAAAGGCGAGATCCTTCGTCTCCATTGTCAGGTTAACAAGAATAGTAAAGTCATCATGGTCTGAGAGCTCTCGAAAAAGAGAGCCATCCTTTTTAGCAACCCATTGCCAATTGTCATATTGCTCAGACTTTGTCTTAACACGAATACGAAACGTTTTCTCATCCTTTGTGGCAAGGATGTCGAACGCTGGCGAATTTCGGGGGGCGAGAGCGGCGATTACACCTCGTTTTAAAAGCTCTGCCACAACATAGAATTCCCCAGCGTTACCGACCAAAGTTCCTTCGCCTGCTTTTATCCTTCCTTTCATTGTTCCCTCCGGTCAACAAGTTATTCTCCTGTTCTGGATATTATTACTTTTTGTATGTTATACATAAAGATGGTTTTGTTCAAAATAAATAGATTACCCAAGAATCCTCACATCACCTTAATTTTATTATGAAAGTTGAGATTACACATATTCAACAACCGGTTAAACCTGATTTTTTAAGTTATTTAGATTTTTATGGTCGTCCCTCTTTCCATATACTAACTTCAAAGTTCCATACTGATTTCTCGTAAAGGTTGCTTGAAGTATTCCGTCCATGCTTCTGTAAAGTCTAGAGTGGCAGCGATCGCAGATGGCAACCGCCCAGGGAGACCATTGTTGTCATATGGGTCTCCAGCCATAATTCGGTCGACATCGTCCGCAAGGATTATTGCAAACCACTTGCCTTTGAATATACGGTGATGTTCCTCCTTCGCGAAATACCTGCTTACTTTCCTTCTTGATAATTCAATTCTACGTCTCAGATCAGAAACGGGAATTCTATTTCGCCGAGCCAACCTTCGGGTGATTTCTAAATGTAAATTTATATCTGTTGGGCCACAGTAACGTGTTTGTATGGGAGATAAAACTCTGTAGTTCGCTTCACATGGAATTCCATCCTCCAGCATTCTGAGACAGAGCGCAATCCAATCTCGCCAGAGTGAAGCAGCTTTTCGGCACCACTCTGAAGCATCGGTCAGTTGTCGATCGATCCTCCTTGGATCGATCGATGCCGCTGCCGAGGTCCCCGTTACAAGATTTCCGTGTTTAAAGATATAGTTCTGCACATCGTAGTGCTGAGTGTAGACAACATGACGAGAGCGAAGTTTTCTTCGTTGAAGATCGTCAATATCTTTATCAAGAAAGAACAAGCAAGTAGTTTTTTGGCCACCTAAGTCAGAAAACAGTGATTTTCGCATTCGGAGAAATTCGAAAAACGAGATTAATGCCTGTTTACCGCCAGTATCTCCTGGGAGTTGTCGTGCTATGGCAATTTCGTATTTCAAACGATCGTCCAATGTTGCAGAGCAAATGCTTGCGAAAAAATATGGGTCACACTGTTTGCCTTCAACGAAGATGAATAATTGGGTTGTCGACATTTGCATTAGTCGAAGATGGCCTGAGAATGAGTGATGGAGTCTGTTCATCATAAGTCCTTTCTTTTAGATTCGAAAGATCTTGTCATCTTCAACATCAGCCATGATCTCGGGAGAATGAGTCGCGAGGATCAACTGAGCATCGGTGTTCAGTGTTCGCATGGATCCAATAAGGATCTTCTGCCAGTCGACATGCATCGATATCTCTGGCTCATCGATCATAAGTGAACTTTCGCCAACTAGGAGTGCTTGAACAAGTATGCGGATCAGATGTTTTTCACCTGATGAAAGCGATGCGAGACCAATTTTCTCACCTGATGGTGTTTTAACCTCGATGGATTCGTCTGAAAATTGGATTTCCTTATTTGCCATGAACATTTTGGAAATTAACTCCTGCAAAGAGTCACGCGACTTCATGGCACTCCTAATCTTGTTCTCCACGACATCAATGTCCTGAACTACATCCTGCAAGGTGTTATCTGCGACATACCGCTTTTCAAAGTCTTTGCGTGATCCAAGAATAGAAGCTGAGCCTTGTCTTTTTAAAAAATTATGAACCCTCTCATAGGCCGTAGCGCTGGTGAGTTTGCTATTTCTGCGCTTCCCCTTTGTGCGTTCGGAAGCTAGGACTGCACGTAAAATACTTGCAAGGCCTTGCTCTTGAGCTTCACGTACAGCGCTAAGGATTTTGGCAGAGTATCTATTCCAGAGTCTCTCAACTGAACGGGCGAAGAAAGTATCCAACTGGTCTTCGGTTAGCCAAGTGCGTGAGGAACCCGATGGCTCAAAAAAGGGAGGCATTGGTTCGTCACTGACATGGAGTCGCGATGTAGATAGATATTCGTGTGCCCAACTAGTTGTGGATGCCTCTTTAGGAGTCTTTGGACTACATGACCATTTAAGCGTCTTATCGGTATATGGCTCTTCGACAAGGACGATATCTTTACCTATTCGCACTTCGCTGTGAACAACCCTCCTTGCCTTGGAGTGGCTAATTTTTATATTTTGTGCCTTTTTAAGCGAACGCACGAATACTTTATCCCAAGTCAGCGAGTAGATGTGTACCTCTGCTGAAACAAACGGGACGCGTGCCAATATGTCTGTATTATTAGCCATGGCCGCATGCAAGATTTTGAGGAGGGAGGTTTTGCCGCTTCCATTCGGGCCAAAGAAGATATTCGTGTCCCGATTCAATTCCAATTCCAACGGATCTTTCCGTCCAGCCAAACCTTCAATTTTGAAAGAAATGATGTGCGACATAATTAACCCCTTTTATTAAAATGGTATGCATATTACGACCCTGTATCGCTGTATTCTTTTGTAGCCCAACGCACTACTCACCTGTCGGTGTGGAGCGCAGCGGAACATCGATCAGGTGCAGTAGGTTGTTGGCATAATCATAATGTCGATAGTTTCTTTGGGATAAAAGAATAGACATCCAAACATCCCTTAATTATAAGCTCGGTTGTAACAACTGACAGAGATTCTTCCACTGCAATATCAGTGACAGTGCGACAGATCCTTTGAATTTCCTGTGGATTTCCAGATGTTATATTCCAAATTATCGTTCTTATTTCAGAAGGAAAGTTGAGAGAAATCCCATATTCAGCAAGTTCCTTGCAATTAATGTCAATAAGCTCATCAAGTGCGGCAGTGTCTTTAAAACCCGTTACTTTCAGTGCATTAGGAAATAACTCATGGAAATGCGGTATTTTTTCAAACAATCTTGGAGCACCCGTAAAAACAAACTGGAGGTTGCGTGAAGAGAACGCTTCAAAATTACTACGATATAAGTCAATCTCTATATCTGGAGAAATATGATTTGCCTCGTCACCGAAAACTATTACCCTAGAGAAGCCTTTATCATTTAGTAGCACAAGAAGTTCGTAGGAAATTGAAAGAAGTTCCGTAGGGCTTAATTCCCCAGATTTATAGCTTTTCCCGAGTTTTTCCTCTTTGTTAGCAGAAAGGCCAAGTGATGCGCCAATTTTATGTTTATCTTCGACATTGGATGAAGTCTCTCTAGCCTTGACCATTCTGAACAGCTGAATTATGTGCTTTACGGCTGGCACTAACGATACTGGAAAGTCCCGAGCGGTAGATGAATATGCAAGTAGTGATGAAAATGGTTTGTTGGTCACAGAGGTATAAACAACCTCAAAAAGCTTCAGCAACAAGCCGGAAATAAATCGATCTGGAGTCGTCGCCATCCCAAGCATTTCAATTTCTACTAGAAGGCAATCATCTGGATATTGAGTTGAAAGTGCCGACCTGAACTTTTTAAGTAAACAGGTCTTGCCAATGCCATTCTCACCGGTTAGTAATATATTTTCACTACGTGCTACGGTTATTGTTTCGATCCTTTTCAGCTCATCAGAACGATCTAAAATCCTATTAATTGGGATTCTAGATGTGTCTGTTGTAAAAGGGTTTTCATAAATAGCCATCTATTCAATCTCCATTTTATTACTGCTGGAATAAGTCTTTGTTTGGTTGTGAGAGGACTGCCAAGCGTTCTTGCCATTTATCGACAACTTCAAAAATCTTTTCATGTGTTAGCCTGTTCTCGGCGAGGGCGATTAAATCCATGTCTAATTTAGGATTATAGACTTCAAAATGTCCATAATCATGTGGTATCAATGGATATAATGCATTTCTAATCAACTTTACTCGCTCAGGTTCTAAGGTCTCTTGGGAAGCTAACCAACCATCAAGCAGTGTGGCTTCTGAGCTTATAATGTCAAGCATAGCAGGAGTTTTGATTACTTCACAAATCCCCATAGATAATTCATTAATCATGGGAGCATCAATTTTCATATCAGCCATATGGCAAAGAGAATTAAAGCTTTCTATAATTATCATAAGTGGTTGCAGGTCTTGTTGCAATTTTTTCAGATGCAGCATCGGACCAGATGCACCAAAGAATAACGCATCTTCACTCGTACTAAAATTGGAAATGTCAAAATTTTGTTTTGTCCAATGTCTTATCCAATGTGCAAAATTATCTTCCCGCTTGTATGCTCCTTGGAACCAGATGGCATGACAATGTTGCATTTTATTGCGGAAAGACTTTGATACAGCATGTTGTCCGCCAGAGACAAGTACCCAAAGGAACTCATCCCTTCGGGACAGCACTTCTTGTTCAGCGTTCTTGTCTATATGACAAATAACAACACGAATTTCATCACAATTTAGATTGTTTCCCAAGGGTAAATTATCGAATGATTCATAAAGCTCGACACAATACGGGACTGAGAGTTGAAGACTTTTCAGTGTAGACAAAATCGAACTATACACCATGTCCGAAGAGGATAGCCACGGCTCTAATACTCCTTTAACGATGAAAACTGTAAATAGATCTGTCATTTTTATACCATGCCAACGCCAGCCTCAGGCGCGAGGGAACCGAGTCGCCTGAAGGCACAGGTTGTGTGCTCTCATGCATATAGCGGCGGTTGATTGATATGCTTTGGAGCTTGTTGTTTAGGCATCGATGGCTTTCCTGCTACCCGCCGCCCCTCAAAATTCACCCATGCAAGAAAGGAATCGGTATATTCAAAATATTTCTCCTGCAAATGCAACGTATCAATATCTATATGCCGAATAGTCAATTCTTTAAAATCAGTTACAACTTTATTGCTTTCAGTACCTTCCTCTAAATTTGCAAAAGCCAATTTTCCACTAAAATCATCATACCAAATGCAATGTGCATATTGATTTCTTATTTTTAAACAAAAACGAACTGAACTTATGGCCATTTCAAACTGAGTGCCAAACCCTAATGTATGATAATTTTGTCTTCCAAAGGTGTCAGCCATAGTTATGCGTCGTGATTCACCTCTTTCCTTGAACATTGCCTTATAAACTGTATCAAAATCATCTCGTGTCACATTTACACAGTGAAAAAGACTAAGTTCCAAATCAGCATATGCCACCAAAAGGCGCCCTATAATAATTCCTTCATCATTGAATTTTAGAAGAGCTTTTTTGGATTCCATCATATTCTACACACAACGTATTGCTCACCAGCCCCGCCGTGAGGTTTCATATGAAGCAAGGAACCCTCCGGGGTCTGGTGTAGCATTTTGTTGGATGTTTATTTTATTGTCATTTGTAACAATCCACTTTAAGTTTGAAATATTCACTTTTTACTTTTTCCCAAGATTGGGTCACATCTAATCTGAATCTATTGAGTAACTCGAGGCGATAATTTACATCAGTGCTAAAATGCGCATCTTTTCTTGATAACAACTCAAGGTTATGGGCTAAACATGTATAATCTGAAGGATGCCAACGTACACCTTCGACTAAGTCCGGTGACGCATTCAAAAGGGCACGGCATGCTATAACGAAAGGGAGGAGGCATTTTGGTGGCTGCTGTTCTAACTGATAGCAATATTCAAATATTTCACGCCTTACACTCAAGCAATCTTCTCGTCTCTTCTTTAAAAAATCCAATGATTCGTTAATACCCGATGTTGAAGAGACTAAATAGGTTTCAATTTCTTTAAATGCATCAATATAATCATCATGAACCACTCTACATAAACCAAACATAGGCTCAGCGTGTTTTTCAAATAACATAATACGTCTATTACTCTTCTCCTTGCCCAATTCAATTATTTTTTCAGTGAGTTTGATAAATGCATCGAGCATTATGATTCCTTTCATCCAACGACGACACTAACAGGCAGGCGGGGCATACCTTTGAAGCTTGTTGCATTATATAACTTCGCGAACCTTTGCGGTTCGATTCGGCAAGAAAAACCAGCCTGTCCTTGTTTAGTGACTTGTTGGCTGCCGCCAACCTGTTTAGTTTGTTTTTGCCTGCTTACTTTCAATACACGTTTTTAAATAAAAAACTTCCTTAAAAAGGTATATCATCATATTCAGGATTAGAGGCCGAAACTTGCTCAATTGTTTCTTTATCTTTTTCCTGTCTTTTGCGTTCTTTTCTTTCCGCATTTTTTTGTTTTTTTAATTTTACAAGTTGCTCTATGGATAATGAGTCTTTCGGCGGTTCCTTTTTAAAATGTTTGAAATACAATTCTTCAATATATTCCGGAAGTGGCAATTTCCAAGGTTCCTGTTTATGGTTTGCCAGTTTCCCCAATTTCTTTGGATTCAATCCTATTTCCCGTGCCATTTGAATATGTGTATGAGAAAGATGAAACCGTTTTCTTGCATCAATCCATACTTGATATTTTGGTGATAAATTCTTTTTCTTTGCCATTTTTCCCTGATTCTATTGACAGCCAACATGTTATTAAGCGGTTTAGGGCCGGTTTAAAATCTGGTTACATATAAACATTTATGGTTATATGTAACCAGATTTAAAAAAATTGGTTATATGTAACTATTTTATTATGGTTACGTGTAACCATTTTTGCATTTTTTGCCTGTTTGAAAATTAGCTATATATACCCATTTTTCAGGGCTCATTATCAACAATCCTCCCTAATAAATCAAGTGCTTTCACCTTTGCATAAGGGAGCCGCCAGACTCTTCTTTGAGGATAACATATTCCACTTTTTTTTTATCAGGATCATTATCTCGATCTCTTTGAGCCAATGTGTATGTTCATCTTTTTAGGTTTTGGCTTTTTTTTGGTTTTTCTCGGCATGGGTTTCTCATCGATGATGAGTTCTATTGTCTTGTACTTCATCATTTTATCCTCATCATACCTGTATCGTACACAGAGCATATTATCGCCATATCTTTTAACGAGCTTTTTAGTTCCAGGCTGCCCTGGCTGCAGGATTCGTCTTACTTTCATTTTTTTCCTGTTTGATAAATGTCTATATATAATTATTTTTCAAGACTCATCATCAACAATCCTATTTAATAAATCAAGTTCTTTTACCTTTTTATATGATAGTTGCCAAACTTTTCGTTCTGGCTCCCATTTCCCCCCGCATGCTTTTATTCTGCTCCTTAGCTCGATCTCATTATAACCGATGCGGATGTCCACTCTTTCATATTTGGGTATCTTTTTATTGTTTTCCTGACAGGGTTTATCCTCAATGATAATCAATGATAATCAATGGGGACGTCCATGAAAAAATGATTATAAATGTTCTTGGAATTAATTCATGGACGTCCCCATTGAGTATAAATGGCGGAAAATATATACTACCAAGAATCAGGATCTTTAATACAACCCAATTTATACAGGATCTTTGAAATTTCTTCAACAGACTTAATACCCAAATTCCTGATAGTGCTAAGCTTTTTCCTTCCGAGTTTAGCAACAGTGTCAGGATCATCGATTATATTTTCATCATTGAAATACAGTTGTAACGCATTCCGGGAACGTGCTGAAAGGTGTGAGGAAAAAGGACTGCGATTAAGCAACTCCTTTTCCTCCTTGGCCTTTATATAAATCTGCCTGGCCCTCGCGGGGTTAAATCCAAAGTGAATACCGATCTCGCGGAAAGTCATACCTTTTTCATGCAATAAAAAAACCTTTTCTCTCCTTTCACTGCTTTTCTTCTTCAATTTATATAATCTCCATCTCTTTAAATCATGTTTCATAGTCAAAAGGGATCAGGTCCGGACATAGGACAGATGCTGCCTAAAACGAAGAGGTACAGAAGTTAAGAATCCGTCGAATATCAAGATTTATCCAGTTAAACACATTTAGTATTTATTTAACCGGGACGTGATCTCTGTGTTCTTTATTCGATAAGTTGTTATTTTCTATCAAATAAATAGTGGTGGATCAAGGAAGATGTATAAGATTCCGGGAACATATAAGAGTTAAAAAAAATTTGATACCCTAACTCGCTCTTTTTGCCCGATATCAAGGTTTACACAGTTAAATCCGCGAAGCGGGCTGTAAAACAGCATTTAACAGGGCAAGCCCTATTCGTTTATGTTTTATTATATCTCCATTTTCATGCCTAAAAAGAGCTATTTAAGCCTTAAGTTCGAGGCGATTTTCAACATATATTTTTTGGTTCCAATAGGTTAGCTTGGTCCGACCCCGAAGGACTTTCTGGTCCGTTCATTTTCTCCAGGACTTTCCGCTTTATTCCTGTTATTCGGAGGACTCGGTTTGGCTTCATATATTTCGTTATTGACGATGGTTTTATATTGGGCGAAAAAATTTGTTTCCGACTCGGCCATGAAAAAAATCTATTACAGCATGGGAATCATCTTACTCCTCCTGTCATTTTATTTTCTCTGGCATTCGGTTAAATATTTTTCAACTTAGTCTCCGTGGTAAAAATGGGGACTATTTCTCTAAGCAGTTTGATTTGATCCTGTGTCAAATCTTCCTGTTCGTTCTTTTTATAGGGGAAATAAAAGTATCAAGTCTTCTCTTGACTCTTGGCCAAGTACAATAAGAGTCAAGGGAAGACGTGACCCCTTTTTTTTTTAGTTTGTGAATTTCTTGTTATGACACCGGTCTCAATAACTTCCACGCATATTGATGATGTCCTTATAGTCAGAAAAGCCAAAAGAATGTCATCAAATATCCGGCAGGAATATAGAACTACCGCTGATCGCAAAACACATAGAGAAGAATATATAAATTTTCTCGAGGCGGCAAAGTATCATTCAGATGTTTTTCAAAGAATGATAGATAAAATTCAGACAATGGCTAATGACTCTGACCCAACAGCAAGCAAAGTTCTCAAAAGAGGTTTCTTCTAAAAAACCACTGCTAATCGATTCCTCCCTGCATGGCTTAAGAGTGGCAACTAAAGGCTGCTGGATCAGCTTCATGCACTCCTTTTTACCAGGCCAGTCTATACCATATCGTCACGTCATTTTTCAAAGTCGATAGATTCATCTATTTCATTCCATATGACCTCGAAAATGCATGAAACAAACTGAAGTTTTAAAATATAGAAAATTATTATGTTTATATTTTCGTACTTTTCGCCTGTCCCGCCATTTTATCCCGGCATATATTTATGTGAAGACGGACCTGTCGGGGCGTAGCTTCACTGACCACCATAGTTTTAGCCCGACTTTCGCTATTCGACCCAAAAACCAGGAAAAATGAGTGTAATTTAAAGTGTAAGCATTTGAAATTACTAATAGTGGAGTAGGAAAAAGCCTGAAAACCGGTTGTAGTGAAGACCTATGGCCTGGAACTCAGACGTCCGAGACAGTGGGGAGCGTGCTTTCTTGTGAATGAACTGTGGGAGATGCTGGGGTTAAAGGAATTCTGGGAGGAAAGACTGGGAGACAGCAGGAAAGGTACGAGGTGGCGTAATGTATTGCAGACTCTGGTGACATACCGGCTGATCGATCCGGGAAGTGAGTGGCGGCTGTATCGATACTGGTATGAGAACAGTGCAATGGGGGATATTCTTGGAGAGGACTTCAGTATAGCGGAAAAAGACACATTGTATCGCTGCCACGACAAGGTGCTTGAGCATAAGGAAGAACTTTTCAAACATCTCAGGAAGAAATGGGAAGATCTGTTTGACCCGCATTTTGAAGTACTGCTGTATGATTTAACGAGTACGTATTTTGAAAGCAATCCGCCCTTTAATGGTAAGAGGCAGTTCGTGCTGGACGTGCATTACTATTTCGTTTCACGCTCTGCACGAACGTCCACCTTTTCAATGATATCGTGATACAAAATGAAACAATGGTTTATTCGATAAGTTGCTATTTCCTATCAGATTAATAATGGCGGGACAAGTGATATCTGAATTCTTATATCACACGATGATTCCACCTAAGATTTGCCACCCAAAAAAAACCTTTTGTAACAAATGCATCTTAATGTAATATTTCTTTGACAATAAAATTAAGATTCAGAAGGGAGAGACAATTGGAAGACAACGAACTTAGAGATACCTGGCAATATCGTGAACTGAAAAATTCTCTGGAAAAAAACAAAAACGATGAAAAATACTATAGAAAAACACTATTTCTTGCCAACCCGAAAGAAAAAAGCGAAATTGATAAAATAATACGAAATCATTTATGGCCCGGAGTGCTTAAGGGTGTTGGTACGAGCGGGATTGGAATAAAATCGCTTGATGGCACTTTTCCTAAATCTGAAATCGAAGATAAAAGAGGAGAGTACACTACGCGAAAAGCTATGTTCCTTTTAGAGGATTCAAGAAGACATATGTCTTATCACAGCAATGTTCCATGGTATTGCAGGGGAGAGATTTCCTGCTCAATGCAGGATTATATGATCTCCTTTGATTTTTATATTTATTTTCCGGAAAGTTTCAGTATTGCAAAATTAACCCGGCTTCTAAAAAACCAGTCTTTTGCCGGAATGCCGCCGGAGTTATCTTTCAGCAGGTCAGTAGAGGGCGAAGGATCTTTCTGTCTGAGTTTCTCCAGAGGTTCCGGGGCAGGTTTTGGGCTTCATGGTTATGATACAGCATCAGTAAAGATACGTGATGAAATCAGATTAAATATAGAAGTCATCCGTGCGCTATATAATCTTGAAAAAGATTACAGAAATACAAAGGCATTCAATGAACTTGAAATATCTCTGGTAGATGCTTTTGGAGAAGAATAATTGGGCATTTTGCCTTCAAACTTAATATAGGGCTGTTTCATAGCGGAATAGTTTATCCCTTTATACCAAGCGGTTGTCCTGGCTCAGCCCTATTTCGTTAACTTGAATCTCTCTTTTTTGTCCAATGACAAGTGCAGACTCCGGTTGTTCCATATTTTATGGGGCAGGATGCCTGGTGAAAAAATGGCCGATGATTGTTCCTGTAACTATAAATCCCCGCAACATAATCAACTTATAATCTTATGGGCATCCCCACTGTAATTCATGGAGACCCTTTTGTGGTCAATATTGATTCTCGGGTAGATACTGCCGTCGATCACAATGTCTTCAATCTTTATTGACTGCACTTTGCTCATAGTCGTTTCCTTTCAATTTTGACTTGATCATAAGATAGGCTGAAGCTTTTTTGGCTGAGGACTGAAGGAAAAGCCGTAAAAACCTAATAGTCTTCAGGCTAACCCCCTCCAGCCTGTTTCTTATTACAAACATCATGTCAGATGGCCGTGGATATTGGATTTTTCACTTGGAGGATATGAAACTCAATAATAGCAAGGCTTTTAGTATAATTAAATTTATGATATGGTGTCAGGTGATGAGATGAATTTACCGAAAAAAATAGTAGATGCACATGAAAATGTGCAAAAAAATTACAAATACTTTTTGCATAGGATGTATCGTTCTTTAGAAATTCAGTTGAAAAGAGTTATTGGAATAAACCCGGATTTTGCAGTAGATGTCTACTGCAAAATCCGGGTTTAAAGTGGTTCCGTATGCCTGCATCAAGGAGCATCCGCACCAGTGTGCGTAAGTGATTTCCTCATGAATTCATTCAGTTTCTTTATATCCCTTCCCTGTTCTTTACACCTGTCATACATATCCGGTACAAGTATGATGTATTCTTCTCTTTTCATTCCTTCAAGGAAACCTTCTGCCAGTTGATCGGCCGTAAGGAAAAATGGCATTTTAAAAAACTCTTCAGTATCTTTTTTCATCCTGTTCTTTTCTTCTTCTGTACCCACATACTTTTCGAATGTATCCCATAAGGTTTGTGTTGATAATAAATTTCCAGTCTTCAATGGATACATTGTCCAGTGTGCCGCGCACTCCTACTGCAGCATTATTAATCAGGATATCAATGTTGCCGAATTCAGCAATTGCTTTATCCCTCATAGAAATAACGTCTTCATCCTTTGCCATGTCACAGGCAACGATGAGGGCCTTTTAGACCGAGTTCCTCTATTTTACCTTTAACCTCTTCCATGTTTGGCACATCACGTGAGGCAAGGACTATATCCACGCCTTCCTTTGCAAGCAAAATTGCAATACTGCGGCCTATTCCTCCTGAAGATCCTGTTACAACGGCTGTTTTCCCTTTAAATTCCATATTATTCTCCTTTAATAAACCTTATGTTCATTACTTACTCATTGCATCATGTGTAATTACATCTCTTTCACTTGTTTGGCTGTAATGACTAATGGTTTTGTGCTGCAAATAAAATAAAAACTTAACCCGGCATCTGCTGCATTTTCCCATTATTCAGATCAACCCATATGAGTTTTTCCTGCGTGAATTCATGGACTCCGTGAACACCGCTTACCTTTCCGAATCCGCTTTCCTTGTAACCTCCCCATGGAAGATCGGTTGATGCTGCAAGGCCTTCGTTAATCCAGACAGTCCCGGCCTGAAGCTCGTTCGCAAACCTGATGCCCTTTGCCGCATCTTTTGTATATACTGCGGCGCAGAGTCCAAAGACATTGTCGTTGGCTGCCTTAATTACTTCTTCTTCGGATGAGAATTTTACAATACAGGCGACAGGACCGAATATCTCTTCACGGTATATTGTCATTTCAGGTGTTACATCTGTAAACACGGCAGGAAGAACATAGTAACCTTTATCAAGAGGAGGTTCCGTGGGCCTTTTCCCGCCAAGCAGAAGGGTTGCTCCTTCATCTATGCCCGATTTGATAAGGCTTTCAACTTTGTCCCTGTGCTCCGCACTTACCACAGGCCCCATGAACGTCTTCTCGTCATTGGGATCACCGGCTGTTATTTTTTTAGAGCCTTCGATGAATTTATCTACAAACCGGTCATATATTTTATCATGAACATATATCCTGCCGGGCGCAGCGCATATCATCCCTGTATTCATATACTGGGACCTTACGAGCTTCTCCACTGCCACATCCATATCAGCATCTTCCAGCACGATATAGGGGTTTTTTCCGCCAAGTTCCATCCCCATCCTTTTTACTGTCCTGCTCGCGTTTTCTATAATAACCTTTCCCGTCTCACAACTGCCGGTAAAAGCGACCATATTGACATCCGGATGGGACGAGAGCATGTTGCCGACTAATCCTCCGGGTCCGGTTATTATGTTTACAGCACCGGGCGGCAGGTCCAGTCCGGAAATAATCTCAGCCAGTTTAAGGGCCTCAAGCGAATCAATGCTTGGGGGTTTTATTACGCATGTATTCCCGGTTGCCAGGATTGCGCCCAGTTTGTCGCAAATCATCATCAAAGGCGCATTCCACGGGGTAATAAGGGCAACCACACCGACAGGCTCTCTTTTTGTGTATGTGAGGGTGTTACCTGATGCGGGAATCATTTCATTCATCATGGTTCTTGCCGTATCGGCTGCGAAATCCAGATTTGCTGCCGAGCCCATTGCCATGAAAAATGCCGTTCTTGCAGGTGTTCCATGGTCCAGTACGTCAAGTTTTCCAAGCTCCTCTGCATTTTCTCTGATACTCTGAGCCAGTTCCTTCACCAGCCTGCATCTTTCGGCAGTTGGAACCTTCGACCATATGGTAAAGGCCTTTTTAGCCGCCTCAATAGCCATATTGACGTCTTCTTCTCCGCCCAGGGGCAGATACGTTACAATCTCTTCCGTGGCTGGATTGATGACAGGATATGTCTTTCCTGATGCCGCATCGACCAGTTTTCCATTTATTAACATTTTATAATCTTTCATTTGAATCCTCCTGAATAGTCTTTATTCTGTACATAACTTAAGGAATATTTTCCTGTCAATTAAAATATATCAGAATTGACATAAGGTATTTACGAGAGAAATTCTATATTTTAAAAAATGATTGATATGTTAATAAAAATATAAAGAAAAATTATTTTGATGCGGAAATAATTTAAAATCGCATTTTATAACCGGTTTTTGGAATAATACATTTTTTTATTGACACTTATGTCGGGAAGGATATAAGGGTGTAACGGTCTAATGAAAATACTTGTTGTTTAAATTCGGTATTTTCTTATTTTTTTAAAATAAGTTATGTCGAAACTGATATAAGTAATAAATGAATGTTATTAAACAGGCATATAAGCAGTAAATTGCTAAAGATAACAATTAATGAAAAGGAGAATGCTAAATGGCTGAATCTGAAAAACCAGAAAAGGAGAAAAAGAAACTCAACAGGCGTGAATTCCTTGTAGGCAGCGGAGCTGCTCTTGCAGCGGGGGCTATAGCAGCGGGTACACCTGCCGTTGCCAAGGCATCTTCAAAAAATGCCTATCCCAAATCAAAGGCATATATTGTTTGGGACAGCAGGGTTTGCTGGGGCTGTCAGAGCTGCATGTTTGCCTGTTCTACAGCTCATTACGGAGAGGCAAATCCCTCTCTGTCGCGAATACAGATCATCCGTGATGCACCATCATTTACGACCTATCCTGAAGACGTAGTAATGGCCGTATGCAGGCAGTGTGTTACACCCCTTTGCGTTGAAAACTGTCCTGTTGGAGCTGCACATATAGATACGGAAAATGGAAATATCAGGGTAATTGATCAGAAAAAATGTATCGGTTGTAAAACATGCATAAAAATGTGTCCTCAAAGGCCTCACCGGACGGTCTGGAATCCCTATATTAAAAAATCATCAAAATGTGACCTGTGTACTGATACTCCTTACTGGAGCAAAAAGGGCGGCCCGGATGGAGAACCCGCCTGTGTGACCATCTGTCCTTCAAAGGCGCTCAAACTGGTTCACGAAGTTCCAACCCAGGAGGATACCATGGGATATGATGTGGATATGGCACCACCCGCCCCCAAATTCCCATTTGGACGTGGCGCAAAAAAGCCGGCAGTGAAATCATAGGAAAGGAGAGATAAAATGACAATCGGACACACAGGAAAAATAGCACGAGTCAATCTTACGACTAAAGAAATCAGCACTATTGATACTGAAAAATATGAAGAATTCGGCGGGGGATACGGTATAGGTGCAGCGATTTTCTGGGACCTTGCGGTAGAACCGGGTGAATGGAATCTTAAGGACCCCTATGATCCGCGTCATGTAATACCACTAATGACAGGGCCTCTTGCAGCTACCGGGGTACCCGGCGTAGGGAGAACCAGTCTTTGTGGTATTTCTCCCGAAACATTTCCTACCAATGAATTCTCACGTGGAAACTTCGGCGGACGCTTTGCTACCATGCTGAAACAGGCAGGCTGGGATGGCATAGTGATTGAAGGCATGTCTGAAAAACCTGTCTGGATAAATATCATCAACGATCAAATCAAGATTGAGGATGCCAAAGAGCTATGGGGTAAGGATACATGGGAAACCCAGAAGCGGATAGCGGAAATGGTAGGCGGAAGAACACGTTATGGCGAAGAATGGCAGCATATTGGCAAGGATTACACCACTGGTATTCCTCAAATAGTTTGTATCGGTCCTGTTGGCGAAGCAAAATCAGGGCTCGCAGCCCTGATTACGGGTAGTGGTGTCAGCGCACGGGTAGGCGGTTATGGTGGTGTGTTCGGGGCCAAAAATCTGAAAGCCATAAGCGTAATAGGGACCAACGGCGTTAAAATTGCTGATCCCAAGGCGGTCCTGGATACAAGACTCTGGCAGATGAGCTCCGCATTTGGAATGCCTGCACAACCCGGCGCAGCATCCTGCAACCCGTGTCTCAGATCCGATCGACGCAGAAACAGCTATTATGGCGGTGAAACCATGTGCGTTGACCAGTTCTGGCTGGAGACTGCGGGACCGACGGAACAGGATCTGGCGGCCGAGGCGTTAATGAGGTATGGCGCCAGCGCATGGGCAGCCCACTTTGTAGGTCTCTTTCTCTCGGATATTCCGAATGCCCCGGCGTTCTTCAATAAAAGGGTACCTGTTGAAACCGGGATGGGCTGGTACATCAAATATCTTTATGACATAGGCGAACTCGGACCCGGTAAAAAAATCGATTCATCCCCCCTGCCAATGAAGGAATGGGGAAGCCTGCAGTTCCGGAAGGCTCTGCTTGACGCAGTTTCCCGAAGAGTCGGAATAGGTGATGCGCTGGCAGAAGGTACATGCCATGCTGCGAAAAAATGGGGACGCCTTGAAGAGGACATGGAAAGCGGCGCTTTGCGTTTCCCGGCCTGGGGAGCCACGGGCCACTGGACGCTTCCAAGCGTGGAATGGGCCTATAACTATCTAATGGGTGCAGGTGACCCGAGCTGGCATGGACTGGTTACTGCTGTGGGTAAACCTCGTGACGGTTCTCCTATTGAGAAAAGTCTGGAAAAACTGGCAAAGAAGACCGAGCCCTATACTAACGATATCTTCATGTTCAATTACGCGTGGAAGGGTAAAGAAGCATGGAAGACCGGTATCTATTCCATGCATAAGGCAAAGGAAGTCGCTTTCAGCAGGTATTTTGCCTCATTCTGGAACGAATCCATGACCTTCTGTGAGATGTTTCTGCCCCAGTTCCAGGGTGTCACACCAGAGGCAGAAATGAGATACTACAAGGCTGTAACCGGAAAGAACGATTCATTTGCCGATACCATGAGGGTGGGGCAGAAGATCTGGACCCTGGAGCGTGCCATCAGGACAATGACCGGAAGAAGCAGGAAAACAGAAATCTTTGCCCCTTTCATGTACAAACCCGGTGCTTCCGGCATGACCTTCTGGGGAGGTGTACCGATATATGAAAATGGAAAATGGCGTAATGATGAAGCCCCTGATATGTACCTGGACAAACAGGGAGTAGAGGATTTTAAAACCAATTTCTATAAACTTGAAGGCTGGGACAAGGAAAACGGCTGGCCCACAAGGAAGACCCTCGAAGGGTATAATCTCAAAAAGGTCGCAGATACAATGGAAAAGAAAGGAAAGTTGGGCGCCTGATTTTAAGGTGTTCCACTATCTTTTTTCAGGGGAAGAGTGACCTTCATCTCTCCCCCTCTCACGCTGGCAGGAGCACCTTTAGGTGCTCCTGCTGTTTTTTCAGGATGCCGGAAGGAGATGAAATGGAAAAGTACCTGACCGGTTGTGCACTCTGTTATCATAGCTGCGGTATGGAAGTTACAGTGGATAATGGTAAGGTCATACAGGTCGAAGGCCAGAAAGATCATCCCCTTAACAGGGGTTATCTCTGCCCCAAGGGCAGGGCAGCCATAGAACACCTTTACCATCCGGCCCGTCTGAAATACCCACTGAAAAAGGTAGACGGGATCTGGGAAAGGGTTTCGTGGGATCAGGCCCTTACAGAGATTGCAGAAAAACTGGGCGGACTGAGTAATACCTATGATCCCTCTGTCAATGCCTTTTTCTGCGGTTCCATCGGCGTTGAAAATGTCGAGATGGTCTCCCTTACCCAGCGTTTCAAGGCTGCCCTTAAGACACCCAATTATTTTTCCGTTGAAAGCATATGCTACAGGATGAGGATAAGGGCACGGCAGATTACATTCGGTAAATATCCTGTTGAAGGGCTTAATTCCAGCCTGTATCTCCTGTGGGGGCACAATCCCGATGCATCGGATTTCCCTCTTTCCCTTGCAATGGAAGAAAATATCAGGAAAGGATCAAGGGTGATTGTAGTAGATCCCCGCAGAATCCCCGTGGCAGACAGGGCCGAGATGTATATTCCCATAAGGCCGGGGACGGACGGCGCCCTTGCCCTCGCGCTCATAAATGTCATTATAGAAGAAAATCTCTATGATGCGGAATTTGTTGAAAAATGGACCTTTGGTTTTGACAGACTTGTACCGCATATCAAAAAGTACACCCCGGAATGGGCGGAGCCTGTCACATCTATTCCGGCAAGGAATATCCGCATGCTTGCAAGGAGATTTGCCACTACAAAAGGTGCGGCCATATACCACGGTACATGCACACAGGACCAGTGCGCCAACGGAAGCCAGACCGACAGGGCAATGGCTATCCTCCAGGCCATTACCGGGAATATCAATGTGCCGGGCGGGTGGGTTATAAGCCCCAGGCTGAAGCTTGCAAATATTACACTGCCATTTCCCGGGAAACCCCTTGGTGCAGACGAATATCCCCTGTTTTATCAGCTTTGGAACAGGAAAAGTCCCTATGGTGTCATGAACATGGTGCCCGAAAGCATACCGGAAAAACTGAAGAGCTTTATAGTGGCCGGCGGAAATCCCCTGGTAACCATGCCTGATACAAATGCCCTTACAGAGGCATTTAAAAAACTCGACCTGCTTGTTGTCTATGATCAGTTCATGACCGAGACAGCGAAGCTTGCGCACTATGTTTTGCCGGCAGCAAACCAGTTTGAATTCTGGGGGCTTGCATATAACTATAATGTTTGCCACTGCATCCCATACCTTATGCTGAGAAGGCCAGTTGTCCCGCGATATTACGAATGCAGGTCAATAAGGGAACTCTATACGGACCTTGCAGAAAAATGCGGATTCGGAGATCTGTTCCCATGGAAGTCAGGTGAAGAACTGGTAGCCCATGAGCTGGCGCCATGTTCTCTTGATATTGAGACCCTCAAGGCCAGACCCGGAGGCGAGTATTACAGTGATATGAAGTATGGTCTTGAGGATGGCGATTTTGCAACACCGACAGGCAGGATCGAGATATACAGCCAGGCCTTTGCAGATGCCGGATTTGACCCTCTCCCCACCTACCTGGAACCATTCAAGAGCCCGCAGGGCAGGTTGTGGGATGACTTGAGAGAAAGATACCCGCTGGTCCTTTCAACCGGCACCAGGGATCTTTACTATAATGGGAGCATGCTTCATAATGTGGAATCCCTGAACAAAAGGTCTCCCGATCCATATGCTGAGCTTGGAATTGAGACCGCCACACAATATGACATAAAGGACGGCGATGATGTTGTGGTTGAAACAGACATGGGTTTTGTCAACATGAAGGCCAGGGTCAGTGACAGGATAATGGAAGGTGTGGTTCTGGTTCCCCACGGATGGCCGGAAGATGGTAACTGCAACAGGTTGACAGACTGCCAGTGCCGCGAACCTGTAATGGGCTATCCCCAGTGGAAGGGCCTTTTGTGTAATATCAGGAAGGCCTGACTGATTTACTGCGAAATGAAACTGCTGCAAGGACAGGAACCAGTACAAGTGTTGCAATGGTTGATGAAATGAGTCCGCCGATTAAGGTTACTGCAAACGGCTGGAATATCCTTGAACCTGCCGACTGGCTTAAGGCGACCGGTATAAGGGCGAAAATAGTGGTCAACGCTGTCATCAGGATCGGTCTAAGGCGGATAGAGGCAGCATCAAGGAGTGAATCAAATATCGTCCGGCCGCCTCTAACCTGCTGGTTGGCGTAGGCAAGCAGCATAATTGCATTGTTTACGGCTATGCCTATGAGCGTCAATGCCCCCATTCCCGCAGAGACATCCAGCCCGACCCTGGTTAATGCAAGAAATACTATTGCACCTACCAGGGCAAAGGGGATGGTTACCAGAATGATAAATGGCTGTATGAGGGAACGAAATTGTACTGCCATGATAAGATATATCAACATGAAGGCTGCCAGGCCGACAAGGGCGAAATCCGTTATGGTACGCTGCATTACCTGGTACTGGCCTGTGAACGCGATGCTGTATCCATCGGGCAGGGTTATGCCGGAAAACTCCTGACGAAGACGTTTTACAGCGGCAGGGATGCTTCCTTCAACTTCGGCAAGGATTGTAATCTCACGCTGCCCATTTAACCGGGTTACAGCAGCAGGTAAAAGGGCGGTGTGAATATCAGCCACCCGTTCCAGCGGGAGCATCTCGCCCGAAGGTGCGGCAACAGAAAGTCCCTTCAGCCATTCAATCGTTGCATCAGAAGAAGTGTTGCTCCTGACAAGTACCTGCACCTGTTGCTGCCGTCTTATAAGGGTTGTTGCCGGAACACCAAAACGTCCCGCCTGTATTGTCTCGAAGATATCGGACGGTGAAAGGTTGAAGCGGGCAAGGGCCAGAGGATCGGGCCGGACAATTATCTGTGGCACTTTTATCTTTGTATTGTTGATAATGTTTGAAAGGGATGGATCGTCAGCCATTATTTTTTCGGCCTGCCCTGCCAGTGATACCAGTTCGTTGATATCAACGCCGAATATGGTAACGCCGAACATCGCAGGCAGCCCCGACAGGCTTTCGTCCATTTTCTCCTGTGTCGGTTGATGAAACAGGAATGCAACGCCAGACAGCTTTTCGTATTTTTCACGAAGGTCACCCATAACCTGCCTTGCCGTGCGTGTGCGAACGGAACGCGGTTTCAGCTTGATTGTTAGTTCACCGCGATTGACGCCCTCGATCATGAAACTCTGTTCCGGGGACCCGGTCCTCCTGTATACAGTGTCAACATCCTTTTGAGACATGGCCAGCCGTTCGAGTATATTGCCTACCCGGTCACTTTCCACTAGAGACGTGCCCGGCGGCATAACATACTCGATCAAAAGCGCACCCTCATCGATCGGCGGCAGGACATTTACCGGACCAAGCCACGCCGAAAGTCCCCCGAATCCCAGTACTATTACGCCAGACAGCAATATTGTTTTTTTGTGAGAAAATGTATATTGGAGTATTTTCCTGAGCGTATTGTCGAGGCCGGTCAACAGCCGTGAGCCGATTGGATGGGCTTTTTCGACAGAGCCGAAACGGCCCAGCATCATGGGCACAAAGGTCAGGGAGACAATCAGCGAAATCAGCAGAGCGACGCTGACTGTAAGTCCGAAGGGCCGTACAAAGAGGCCTGCTATACCTCCTAGAAACAGAAGCGGTGCAAATGCCGCTGCCGTCGTTAATGTGCCTGAAATATCAGGTCCCGCGATCTCAACTGTGCCGGCCAGGCTTGCAGCCTGCCGGTCTCCTTTCACCCGGAGATGCCGTATCACGTTTTCAGCTACCACGATGGCATCGTCGACCACCATGCCTACTGCCAGTGTCAGGGCCGACAGGGTAACCACATTGAGTGTCTGACCAAAGGCCTGCATCATTGCCAGGGTTGCCAGCAGTGTTATCGGGATAGTCCCTGTTATAATCATGGTTGCCCGAAATGTTCCCATAAAGAAAAAGAGCACTGCCATGGCAAATACCGCGCCTGCGATCAGGTCCTGAAAGAGCGAATTGCGGGCCTCAATAATTATGTCGGACTGATCATAAAACTTCCTTACAAGGGCACCGGAAGGCAGTAGACCCTTGGTTTCCTTCATTTCACTGTCGATCCCCCGGACCACATCTATTGTACTGGCATCAGGCTGTTTGAAGACGACAAAGGAAACCGCAGGCATGCCGTTGCCGTGAATCGAATAATGCCGGGGAACGCGTCCGGACCTCACTGTAGCTATATCCCGGATAAAAACCGACCTGGCCCCGTTCCGGATGACCGGAACCGCCAGCAGGTCTTCAATCGTCCGGATCCTGCTGTCTCCCCGGATCAGATACTCACGCTCCCCCCTGATTATAAAACTGGTAGCCGCGACTTTGTTGTATCCGGCCAGCGCGGTTGAGACATCATTTATGGTCAGGTGCTGGCGGGACAGGGCATCGGGCAGGAGCCGGACTATAAATGCCGGCTCATCGCCGCCCAGGACCTCAACCCGTGAAACACCTTCCACACCCGTTAACCGGTTTGTCAGTTCAGTCTTCACTATCCTGCGCAGGTCCACCGGATCTCCGGCACCATATACTACGAAACCCGCGACCTCCTGAAGTGTGGTCCCGATGTTTTCCAGACGAATATTTACTCCGGAAGGCAGATCCGTTTGTACGGACGACAATGCCGCCTGGACAAGCTGCCTTGCCTCAATCAGCCCTGTTCCCCATACAAATTCGGCCGTAATCTGTGAGATTCCCTCAGCCGAAGTGGAGGATACCCTCCGGATGCCCGGGATTGTCCTGATGCGGTTTTCGATCGGGCGTGTGACAAGCATCTCCATGTCTTCCGAAGACGTGCCGGAATAATGGGAGATTATATTTACTACGGGAACATCCAGGCCGGGAAACAGGCCGACAGGCAGATGCAGCAGGGAAAAGCCTCCGCCCCACGCGGCGAGGCCCAGAAGCAGGATGACCGCGACCGGGTTTTCTATGGTCATCTGGATAAACTTGCGCATGCGTTAATCCTGAACCTTGAACTGCTCATTGAAATTTCTATAGTAGAGTTCGTATGCGCCCCGGGTAACTACGGGCTGATCCTGTTTGAGGCCTGAAATGATCTCGATCCAGCCGTCCTGTTTGAGGCCGGTCCTGATACTGACGGGCTCGTATGAACCGCCTTTGCTTACGAACAGGTAAGGATGTTCCTGAGAGTCATAGACAACTGCGGATTCCGGTACTGCCAGCGCGTCGGGGGCGACACCGGTAACAATATCCCCCTCGACCATCTGACCCGGATGTAGCTGCTTGTCAATCTCCGGGCCTTCAATCCATACGGATGTCGCGCCCGTACCCGATGCGTTTGGCAGAACGCTCCGGACAATACCTGACAGAGTCCGGTTTTCGTTCAGGCGGATGGTTGCACCTTTACCCAGAATCTCAATGCCTGAAGGAGGGAAGAGTGAGGCCTCGACTCTCATCCGGCCAGTGTTGATTATTTCTCCTATGATCTGTCCTGCACTTACATCCTGCCCCTGATTTATTTGCCTGTTTGTGAACATCCCTTTAATAGGCGAAGTTATATTGGTCCGGTTTTCCAGTGTCTTGAGATTCAGCCGCGCGTTGTTCAGTTGTGTTTCCAGCCTGACTTCCGCTTCCTGTGCAGCGGCCAGCTGATCATTTGTGGATATCCTGTTACTGAGAGTTTCTTTGTACCTTTTTACTGTTTGACGGGTAAGGTCCAGTTGCCTTTCCAGTGATTTAATCTCAGCCTGAAGTTTAGCATGTGCATCTTCAATCTGTGGTCCTCCCAGCCTGATAACAGGCTGCCCCTTTTCTATTTGACTTTGATCTCCTGCATAGACAGCCTCTACGCGTCCTGCCACGAGGGCAATAAGGTCAACGGAAGACAGAGCTTTTACAGTCCCGATCCATGGAATTCTGGATATGAAAGTATGCCGGACGGGCAGGGCGGTTTTAATGAATACCCCGTCTGCTGGAGAAGAATCGGATTTAATGGCATTGGTGTCGGCGGATCCACGTGACCTTATGTGCCAGTATGTGAAGAACAGCAGTCCGATCAGGACAATAACTGCTGCCGGAACTACGCGCCTGTATATAATGTTCCTGATATGATCTGGCATCTTTTTTCCGTAGTATATTTTTGTCGTATGTTGATCCGATTAGTAATTAATCCATATTAACAAAAGTAACGAATAGCCGCAAGGACATAGATATTAACACACATTGACATAAATAAGATAATAGTGAAAAATTGTTTTTTTCACTTTTAGTAATTTTCATGGCGGAGGCAACAAATGAAATACAGAAAACTGTCAGATCTGGAATGGAAACCTTCTGCGCTTGGTTTCGGTGCAATGCGTCTTCCCGTAATAGGCGGTGATCAAAGCAATGTGGATATGGATGAGGCCGCACGCATGATCAGGTATGCGATAGACAACGGGGTAAACTATATCGATACGGCCTATTTTTACCATGGTGGCAACTCCGAAACGGCAGTGGGGTATGCTCTTCAGGGTGGTTATCGCAACAGGATTAAGCTGGCGACAAAGTTTCCTGCCTGGGAAGTAAAATCCTCAAAGGATTTTGACATGGCACTGGAACGTCAGCTTAAACGACTCCGGACGGACAGGATAGATTTTTATCTCCTGCATGGTCTGCACAGGCCCGTATTTGAGCAGTTACAGGAAATGGGAATTATCCCCTGGCTCGAAAAAAAGTTAAAGGACGGAATTCTCGGGTATCTTGGCTTTTCATTCCATGATGAATATGACTATTTTGAGACAGTGGCCGACGCGTATGACAACTGGACCTTCTGCCAGGTTCAGTTCAATTACATGGATACCGAATATCAGGCAGGACTCAGGGGGGTACAGTATGCAGCAAAAAAAGGCCTCGGTGTGATAGTAATGGAGCCTTTAAGAGGAGGGCAGCTTGCCCGTGTACCATCCGAAAAGGTTTCCGGGATATGGGAGAGTTTCCCGGTAAAACGAAGCCCGGTTGAATGGGCATTGCGCTGGATATGGAATCACCCACAGGTAAGCATGGTCTTAAGCGGGATGAGTACTTTTGCCCAGACGATTGATAACGTAGAAATAGCAGATCGCGCCGGGAACAGCCACATGGAACCTGATGAACTTGCGCTTATTGAACGTGTACGCCGAGCATATATCGATTCATCCCCCTTACCCTGTACGGGCTGCCGGTACTGCATGCCATGCCCGAACGGTGTGGAGATCCCTGTTATTTTCAGTATATACAGCCAGATGAAGATGTATGATGATACCCGCATGGCAAGGTTGAGGTATAATAACGGCCCCTGGGGGGTAACACCCGAACAGAATGCGTCAAACTGCATTGAATGCGGCGAGTGTATCGAACGATGTCCACAGCATATAGCGATTCCGGACTGGCTTAAAAAGGCGCACGAGGAGCTTGCATAGCAGGCGAGTGTGGGAATGGGGCGATATATCAGGGGCCAGGATAAATAGAGAACATCAATTTATTAAAATACATTTGCATAATCAAGATGGTCTATTTTTTTTATAATGTCACAGAACAAACTCAAAAGGCAAAGGCGCTTTATTCCCTGTATGCCAGAGATATACTGAAGGATGAAAAATGCGCATCCCTGCTCGGGGAATTGAAGTCCGCAATCGAGGATTCCTGGAAACTTATGAAAGAACTGGGAATCGTTGACACCTGTTCCGCCTGCGCAGAAGAAAAACCGGGCGGGTGCTGCTATTTTGGTATTGAAACATGTTACACAGACATGATTCTTTTGATAAACCTCCTGATAGATGTAAGTATCCCTGAACAAAGAATACTGGAAAAAAACTGTTTATTTGCAGGTGAACATGGCTGTCTGTTAAAGGCCCGGTTTAAGACCTGTATCTATCACCTCTGCCCCTGGATTAAAGATCCTCTAAGCGAGTATGACCTCTTCAGGCTCAGGGCAACTACAAATTATGAAATCAAACTCGGTGTTCGGACCGAATCGGCAATAAGGGATTGGATTCGTGAAAATAGCAGTTAGTGTCCCAGATAGAGTTTTCAGCAGGCAGCGATCAGCTATCAGTCAGACCTTTATTCTGAATGCCTTTTGCTGAAAGCTGACCGCTGATCGCTTTCATCTAAAAACGTCAGTTTTTGGATGAACACCCGTCAATTTTTCTGGTATCAGCGTTCTGATTTCTGAATTTTTTCCCTGCCCGGTAAAAGAAGAACCATTGGAATAGTGAGTAAAAATAGAATACCGAGTATCCTGGAGACATCATTATACGCAAGCATGGTTGCCTGGCGGTTGAGTATGAGGCTTATCATGGAATATACCGCGGTCTTAGCTTCACTGGGGTTTAATCCCGAATGGAGCAGCTTTGACGTTGTCTCCGACTGGAACCGTGAAAAGTTGTTGTTATAGGGGTTGATATTTCCTGCCAGATATGCGTGGTGGGTCTGGGTTTCGCGTGAAACCAGCGTAGCTACAAGCGCATAACCTATATTTCCGCCGATGCGGCGGGAGAGAGTATAGAGGCTAGAGGCATCGGTCATATCCGCTTGAGGAATGGAACTCAGTGAAATCGTGCTGGTTGTAACAAACATTAAAGGCATTCCGATACCCATTACCACGAGCATGGGTGCAAGGTTCCAGAAACCGGCTTCGAGCGACAGATGGGCCAGATCGTAATAAGACCAGTAAATGAGGATGATTCCTGCAAAAACCAGCAGGCGGGCATCCGAGCGGCGGTACAGCCATCCGGCGATGGGCATGAAAAGAACCAGCATGAACGCCCGCGGCGCAAGAACAAGCCCTGCATCAAACGCCGAATATCCCAGTAATTCCTGGGTAAACTGCGGGAGGATAAACGTTGTGCCGAACAGCGAGATACCGAAAACAATCCCCATTGAAGACCCAACAGTCAGGGGGATATCGCGTAACAGCCTTAGATTGATGACCGGTTCCGGGATCTTCATCTCCCAGAAGATCAGCGCCAGCATAACGATCGTACAAATTACACTACCGGCAACAATCAGGTTGGATTCAAACCAGTTTTCCGATTGTCCCCGTTCCAGTACAATCTGCATTAACGTCAGCGTGATTGTCAAAAGGATGATACCCTGCCAGTCTATTTTACGAATACCGCGGCGCAGGTAGGACGGGTCATGTACATATGTCCATACCATAAAGATACCCGCGACACTGATCGGGATATTGATATAAAAAATCCAGGGCCAGCCGTAGCGGTCTGTGAGCCACCCGCCGAGAACAGGCCCGATGGCCGGAGCAAGCACCACACCCATGCCGAAAATCCCCATGGCCATCCCCTGTTCCTCTGATGGGAATGTCTCCCGCAGGATCGCCTGGGACACGGGGATCAATGCCCCTCCGCCGATTCCCTGGAAGGTCCTGTAGATCAGCATCTGGGTGTATGTCTGCGCCGTACCGCACATGATCGACCCGATGGTAAAGACGGCGAAAGATATAAGGTAAAGCCTTTTTCGCCCTAAAACTGTGCTCAACCAGCCGGCCATGGTAACCATGATCACTTCGGCAATGGAATAACTGGTCGCGATCCATGTGATTGCCGATATATCCTGGCCGAAACTCCCCATCATATGCGGCAGCGCAACGTTGACAACGCTGATGTCCATGACCGCCATAAACGCGCCGAACATTACAGTAATGGCGATCAGCCATTTGTTCGGACTGGCGTGAGTGACCTGCCCGGTAAACGGTGTTGACTGATTGGTATTCCGGATAGACTGCATGTTTTATGATCCGAACCCCGCCTTTTTTACGGGTGGCGCAGGTTCGGGGTTTGCAGGATTCACCCTTGCCTTGACATTAACCTCCGGTACTGCCGACATGCCTGGGGCAAGCAGATATTTTTGTGTCTGCTCGTAATCGTCAAAAACTATCTTGACAGGTACGCGCTGTACAACCTTGACATAGTTACCCGTGGCATTTTCAGGCGGAAGGAGGCTGAAGCGTGAACCTGTTCCACGCTGTATGCTCTTCACATGCCCGGCAAATTCAACACCGGGATAGGCATCCACTGAAATGGTGGCAGGCTGTCCGGGTTTCATATTAGTCAACTGGGTTTCCTTGAAATTTGCGGTAACCCATACCCTGGGAGAGACAATAGCCATCAGGCCCTGGCCAGACTGAACATAGGCACCCGGTTCCACGTTTTTTTTCGTTACGTACCCGTCACAGGGTGCATAAATTCTGGTATATGAAAGGTTCAATTCGGCCTGCTTCAATGTTGCCATTGCCTTATGGATATCTGCAGAAGAAACATCTGCCCTGGAACGGGTCTGTTGGATCCGTTGCGGAGCGGATTTTGCGTTATTAAGCGCTACCTCGGCCTGGCGTACCATTGCCTGCTTGGCTGTTACTTTTCGTTGGACTGATTCAACATCGGCTGCAGACACTTTTTCGGCGGCTATGGCATGATCCAGCTGTTGAACAGTGACAGAATTGGGTATATCACGGTATCGTTTTAAATCACCCTGGTCCTTCTGGTGACGGGCTTTTGAGGCATTGAGATCCGACTCGGCTTCCGCCAGTGATGCGGATGCATAGTCTAGTTCAGCCCGTGCTGAATCCAGATCTGAGGTAGATGATACGGTCGTCAGGTCGATATTAATGATATCAGCCTTATTGACCGCCTTTGCCGCTTCGAGCGCCGCCTGCGCCAGATTCAGCTGCGCCTTGTAATCTTCAGGGTCGAGTTCAACAAGCAGATCACCTGATTTTACTCTTTGATTGTCCGAAATATATACCTTTTTTACATAGCTGGAGACACGTACACTGACTGGGACAATGTCGCCGTCGATGAATGCATCGTTGCTGGATTCGTAGGAAAGCGAGTGGATATAAAATATGAGTGAAATGACTATTCCGATGCCTATAACAATCATGGCAGGCTTGCGAAGCCTTTTCTTAAACGTCTCATCCTTAGGTTTCTTTTTATCCTGTTTTTCAGGCTGATTGTCTGTTCCAGGTCCTGTTGTCTCTTCCGGTTTATCATCAATTGATTGCATAAAATCACTCTCTTATCATTTTTAAATATCCTATCAGGATATTTCACGATCTCCGAATTGTAAATTAAATTTCTTTAATAACTACAATTTTTTGACTGGAAATTGCAAAATAAAGCTCATATTTGTTTGAAATAATACCTGTGTTTAAATATATTGGTTTCAAGGAGACATAATATGTCCGAATTAAGGCGGGCTTCACGTAAAGAGTTGTTCGGATGGGCAATGTTTGACTTTGCCAATTCTTCCTATACCACAGTGATAATTACTGTTGTGTTTTGTATTATTTTCCCCAGGATTATAGTGGGCGATGGGCCGGAATTCCGTCTCGGCAATCTCCTCTGGAGTGTGGCACTTTCCATCAGCTACCTGATAGTACTTATCTCATCTCCTATTCTTGGCGCAATAATGGATTTTACAGGGACAAAAAAGAAATTCCTTTTTGGAAGTTATATCCTTACAGTTATTGCAACAGCCGCCCTTTATTTTGTGAAACCCGGGTTCATCATACCGGGGATGATTCTGATAATCCTTTCGAATGTAGGTTTTTCTTACAGCGAGGCATTTGTATCGAGTTTTCTTCCGGGGCTTGGTCCCCCTGAGGACCTGGGCAGGATATCAGGTTACGCATGGGGGCTGGGGTATTTCGGCGGGCTGGCTTCAACTGCAATTGTGTTGTTCGGGGTCAATGCAGGTGTATATACCTTGGGCAATTTTGCAAATCTCAGGCTGGTTGGCCCTGTAACAGGTCTGTTCTTCCTTGTAACTGCAATCCCGACGTTCCTCTGGGTAAAAGACAGGACACTGCCCAAGGTGCTGCCTCAAGATGAAAGCTATTTTTCAGTCGGCTTTCACAGGCTTAAACAGACCTTTAACGAGATCAGGGAATTCAGGGACCTGATCATTCTTCTCTTGTCGTTTTTCTTTGCCTACGCGGGGCTTTCCATTGTCATATCCTTTGCATTTATATATGGTGACCAGATAATAGGATGGTCAAAAGGTATCCAGACAGTCATGTTTATCATCACACAACTGACTGCCGCGGGCGGGGCCTTTTTATTCGGCAACATACAGGATAAATGGGGGGCGAAAAAGACATTCATATTGACCCTGGCGCTCTGGTTTATAACCATATTCCTGATCTATGATGTTATCGATATTACCGGGTTTGTTAATGACCTGTTCGGCACATCCTTAAAAAACGAGCACCTTTTTCTTATCATAGGCTCTGTTGCAGGGCTTGGGATGGGGTCATTGCAGTCTGCCTGCCGGGCAATGGTAGGGTTGTTTTCACCCGAAACAAAGGCAGGGGAGTTTTTCGGTCTATGGAGCTTTTCGAACCGTCTGGCAGCCATAATGGGGCTGATGGGTCTGGGATTACTGCAAAACCTTTTAGGCCTTCAAAGGGCAATACTTGTCTGTTCTGCATTTTTTTTAATGGCAGTGATTATTGCATTTTTTGTTGATGAAGAAAGAGGAAAGAAGGCCGCCAGACAGCATACAGGTGAGTAAGCAATACAGGCTGCCGTCTTCGCCAAAGGCTACGCCGGGCCATGGAAGTCTGAAGGAAAGAAAAGCAGATTAATATCTGTAAAAAACATTAATGGAAAACAATAAATTAAGGGGATATAAGCAAAACAGGTCTGAGACAATGGGCCAAGACCCCATATGGCGGCTCCTTTTCCGGTTCTCGGGACCGGCCATTATTTCAATGACAGTGGCATCGACATATAATCTGGTCGATGCCATTTTTGTCGGTCGCCTCGGATCTGAAGCCCTGGCAGCCATGAGCGTTACATATCCGCTCTTGATGTCGTTTCTCGCCCTTGCAGCCGGTACCGGAATAGGTGCAACTTCCCTGATCTCCAGGAGCCTTGGTGCGGGTGATAAGATAAATGCTGACAGGGCAGCCTGCGTTGCCATGACACTCTGCCCTTTCCTGAGCATCCTTATTGCACTCGTATGCCTGCCGAATATTAAACCCATACTGGCCCTGCTTGGCGCAAAAGGTGCTGTTTTATCCCTGGCCGAAGAATATGTCTCAATACTGATAAAATGCTTTATTTTTTCGTGCCTTTCCATGGTCCTTGGCAACATTATAAGGGCAGAAGGAAACCCTGTGTTCTCCAGTTCGGTTATGATTTTTTCATCAATCATGAATATCATTCTGGATCCTGTATTTATCTTTGGCCTTGGTCCTGTGCGTGCGATGGGGATTTCCGGGGCGGCCGTTGCCACTGTAATTGCCCAGGCCACAAGTTCGATTGTTTATCTTGCCTATCTGACATCCAGCAGGGCAGGTTATAAATTCAGGCCTTCCTACTTTCTACCCCGTCCCAGAGTCGTGTTTGAGATATACAGGATCGGCGTGGCGTCAATAGTAAGGTCAGGGGTCCAGTTCGTAGTTATGGGAGTGGTAAACAGGACTGCCGCATCCCATGGTGTAATCACACTGGCATTGATCGGTGTACTCATCCGCGTGAGCCGCTTTGTCCAGATGCCTGCCATTGGTGTGGGGCAGGGCTTACTACCCCTTATAGGATATAATTTTGGTGCCGGTAAAATGAAGAGGGTAACCGAACTTGTCCTGAAGGCTGCCCTTTCGGGTATTATCTGGTCAGGATTCTGCTGGGCAGTAATAATGCTTTTCCCAGGGCATATGCTTACCATGTTCAATTC
Source organism: uncultured delta proteobacterium (assembly GCA_963815145.1). Lineage (GTDB taxonomy): Bacteria > Desulfobacterota > DSM-4660 > Desulfatiglandales > HGW-15 > JAAZBV01. The sequence continues at coordinate 111,174 of CAWFFS010000027.1, read as the reverse complement.
GGATCCGGTATTCTTAAAGGAAGGCGTTCATGCCGTTCACATATATTTTATCTTTATCTTTATACTGGGAATACAGATGATACCGGGCTTTTTCTTTCAGGGTATTGGGAAAGGTTTACCGGCAACAATCCTGTCCGGGGCAAGACAGCTGTTATTCCTTTTCCCGATGATTGTTATCCTGTCCCCGATCTTCGGTGTGACAGGCCTGTGGGTATCATTTCCGATCTCCGATATGATGACATTCCTTGCCGGGTTGACCTGGCTTGGTTTTGAGTTTAAAAAGCGCGGGATATTGTTTAAATAGAGGTACAGACAAACATGATTGGTACATGCGGTGACAACTGTGCATTCTGCCCTCGATATGTGGCAACACAAAAGGGCGGCATGGATGAACTTGAAAAGGTAAAGGAGTTATGGGTACGCCTTGGATTAAGAAGCCCTGACTTTCCGGCGGAAGACTTGATCTGTTATGGCTGCAGGCCCGAAAATAACTGCGCTTACACGGAACTCCGGTCATGTGTTAATGCCGGAAAGGTTCAAAATTGCGGGTTCTGTGATGAATATCCATGTAAGCTCATAAAGGATGCCTTTGTTAAATCTGAAAAATTAAAACTTCATGCGAAAAAGGTTTGTTCCCGGAAGGAATTGGATATCCTCGATAAGGCATTTTTTTCAAAAAAGGAATATTTTGAAAAGCAGGCTAAAGCAGTTAAGGCTGAAGGCTGAAGCAAAGACAGAGTTAAATAATGTCTAATTTGCATAAAAGCAATAAATAGGTTATAGGTGTCAGCTTCAAAAAGACATACGAATCAAAAACCCTTTAATTTCAGGAGTAGCATATGGCTGACAATCAGATAGATTTTAAGGTGGACAAAAAGAACCTTTATAGAGAAGAAGGTATTACTGATCTCAAGACAGCCTCAATACGGGTCCTCATACCTGTTAATTTAGACGGGACAGTGGATGAAAGCCGAACCAGGATCTTTGTTGGACATACACAGCTTATGTCCCCGCAGGGGCCGCTGCCCATTCAGGCACGGCTGAATGCCTCAACCCTTGAAGAGGCAATAGACCGTTTCCCGGCTGCCATGGATAATGAAATGGCTCAAATGATGGAGCGGTTACAAAAGATGCAGCAGGAGATGGATAAAAAAGAGCAGGCAGAGAAATCCAACCTTATATTGCCTCGGTGAGAGAGCTTGGAGCATAGCGCATAGAGCATGGGGCATGGGGCATAGAGCATGGGGCATAGCGCAGAGCGCAGAGCGCAGAGCGCAGAGCGCAGAGCGCATGGGGCATAGCGCATAGGGTAGATAAAACGTATATCTCGCAGAGCCCGCAGAGTACACAGAGAAAAAAACTTTTATTTATATTTTTAGCCTTTCTCTGTGCTCTCTGTGAACTCTAGTGACCGAAGGGAACGGGCGAGAGATTTTTCTGTTTTATAGATACTTATTGCCTAAGTTTACATTACTTTTAGGCTCCGGTTTTGGGTAGTGCCTAAACTATATAATCCTTTAATTTTTCTGCCAGGGATTCAGGCCATTCATCATCAAACATGAACGCCTTTATTTCATCCTTTGAGAGGGTCTTTAATATATTTTCAGGCAGGTTACGAAAAACCTCTACTCGCCCCGGTTTTGGCTGTTTTGTGTTTTTATCTTCATCCATAATATTAATTTTCCTTTAAATTGGTTATATATTTTGAGGCGTGCATTATCCTTTTGTAAAACAGACGTTACTACCGGGGATATAACTACCTGTGCAGCCTGATATTGTCAAGGTCCTGTAAAATTTACAGCGTGGCAATAATCCTGCCTGTGGCCGAGCTTTCATAACCGGGTATGGCGTTTATCTCATGAATCAATGCTGCAGATTGCAGGATATCAGTAAGGACCTGCACTGTGGGGTGGTTCAACATGTCATCCGGAATAACAAGATCGCACCTGACTGAAGTGAGCGGAACAAAATCAAGCCCGTATATATCAGAAATAACCCTTAAGCCGAGTGCCGCATCGGCAACATGGCAGGCGATCTGATAGGCGCCTTCACGATGGGAGGTTGTCTCGTTGTAATATCCGTTTATATCTGACCCCTTTATGCCCTCACGGGCAAGGATGTCGTCCAGCAGTGTTCTGAGTGCAGCTCCCGGTTCCCTGTTTGTAAATCTTACCATCGGCTGCGCAAGATCGCTGACATTCCTTATTCCAAGGGGATTGTTTTTAGCCACCATAAGGCCTTCTTCAAGAAGAGAAAAGCCTATAACATGGGCCTTCATCCCGCCCAGCTTATGTGAGGCAATTTCAACATTGGATTCATTTTCGTCGCTGTTGTGGAAATGTGTGCCTGCGATATGGGTCACACCGTCCGCAAGGCTTGTCAGTGCACGGTTACTTGAGGCGAACAGGCAATGGACCCTGGACCGGGGAGAAACCCGGGAAATATGATGGCTCAGGATTTCAAAGGCAGGGTCACACCCCATTAATATAATGGTTTTATCAGTCTGCTGTCTTGAAAATATCCTGGCCTTTTCGCCCTTCTGGTCGAGAATACCATCGGCAGGTAAAAGACCGAATGAAGTCGATCTGTCTCCCCTTAAGGGTATGCCGACCAGCCGGTTTCTGACCTTTCCAATTGCCAGGCGGGCGAACGGTGTTTTTTCACCGTTTATAATGTGAACTGCCTGGTTATCCCCCTGATCATCTTCTGTAAACAGGTCTTCAACCCTGCATCCGAACAGCTTTGCCATGCGAAGGGCAATGGCGGTGTTGGGCATATAGCGACCGTTTTCAATATCATAGATCGCCTGGCGTCTGACATCTATCATATCTGCCAGTTGCTGCTGAGACCAGCCGTTTGCCTGCCTGTATTGTTTAACATTACATATTATAGCCGTATTCGTCTGCTTCATGCCGTCTCCAGTAAACTCGGTTGAGCAATTTAGAGCCCTGTATAATATATATTTATATTGAATAACATGTCAATTTTATCCATTGACCAGCTGTGACATCGTGATATTCCTTACAATATCGCTGCTTCTGCAAAACGGACAGTCTGCTATGATATTTTCTTCCATCTCGTCTCTCCTTGCTAAATTAAAAGGGATCAAAAAAACTGCTGTTGCCCCATGTAGTATCTTTTTATCAAATACGATAATTTACAGAATATTCAACAATTTCCAGCTATCGCACTGGTGATACGGACATGATGTCCCGTACAGCATCGACTGCCCGGAGGATATCATCGGCATCCACGGCAAGGCTTGTCACAGCACGGATCGTGTGTTCACCTGTAGGCGAAACCAGTACGTTCATTTCCTTCAATAATCCGGTTAATTCCATAGCAGAAGGGTACCCGACATCGAAATAAACCATATTTGTGTCAATCGTGCCGCAGTTGACACTGATCCCTGGAATCTCGCTCAACCCTGACGCGAGTTGTTTCGCGTTTGAGTGGTCATCAGCCAGCCGATCGCGATGGTTTTCCAATGCATTTAGCGCACCGGCCGCGATTATTCCAGATTGCCGCATCCCGCCGCCAAACTGCTTTCGGAAACGACGGGCTTTTTCCGCAAGTTCTGCGCTCTCCAGCGAGTGCCGATCCCACTGGGGCTCCCAGGCCCTTGGAGAAGCAAACGCTCACACTGTCAAAGTCCTTGGCATACTCCGATTCCGGGATTCCTGTAGCCACCGACGCATTCCATAATCGAGCCCCGTCAAGATGGATGCGAATGCCTGCTTCGCGGGCAACGCTGCATACCTCCTGTATCTGTTCCAGCGTCCAGATCGCTCCGCCGCCCCTGTTATGCGTATTCTCTATTGCAAGCAGTCGTGTCCGTGGAAAATGTATGTCTTAGGGCGAAGCGCGGTACGAACGTCGGATGATGAGAATATCCCCGCGCACTCCCGGCAAAGTACGGCAAATCACTCCTGACAGTGCTGCCGATGCACCGGCTTCGTACCAGTAGATATGGGCGTTGGCATCGAGCAGTATTTCATCGCCGTGCTGCGTCTGGCAGCGGAGTGCCAGCTGATTCGCCATGGTTCCTGACGGGACAAAGACCGCGGCATCCTTGCCAAGGATCTCTTCAGTGCGTCGCTCCAGCTCCTTTACTGTCGGATCGTCTCCAAGGACATCATCGCCTACTTCCGCTTCGGCCATTGCTTTACGCATGGCCTGTGTTGGTTTCGTAACCGTGTCACTCCTCAAATCTATGGTCCTGTCACTCATATTATCTATCCTTTCATCCACTGTTAACAGGCGGTGGAATATATTTGGCAGGCATTACTTATTAAGCAGCGTGTGTCTTTTTGACACGCTCAGATCATATTAAAGGTTAGTTGATTTTTTTACTTATTTCAATAATACTTTCATTTCCAATGGATTCGCACTTGACCTCGCAGGATGATGAGCTTATATTCGTCGCTTCATCAGCCGGGGAAGATCATATTCAGGCAAGGGATAGCTGACAGGTGTCCGGGATATACATCAAACTCATACTCACCATGATATTCTGGGGAGGGACTTTTATTGCAGGCCGACTGCTTGCGGGGCATGTCTCTCCTTTTTGTGCAGCTTTTTTGCGATTCGTAGCAGCATCCTCGATTCTGCTGATTGTACTTTATAGAAAAAACCGCGGCTTTCCTCGTGTTTCAAAGCGTCTTTTTCTGCCTATATTTTTTCTCAGCCTTACCGGCATATTCAGTTATAATATTTTATTCCTCTGGGGTATGCATTCGGTTGATGCAGGCCGGGCATCGGTAATCGTTGCAAACAATCCGATCTTCATCGCTGTGTTTGCAAGCCTCATTTTCCATGAGCGGCTGGGCCTGATCAAATCACTGGGAGTACTCGTTTCGGTGACTGGTGCTGTCATTGCCATATCAAAAGGAGATGTGGCAGGGCTGTTGGGGGGTGCTTTCGGTTGGGGCGATGTGATGATTTTTGGGTGCGTGTTAAGCTGGGTGGCATTTTCGCTGATCGGTAAGACTGTGGTCGCACATATATCACCGCTGACAGCCATTACCTATGCGTCAACCGTGGGAGCGTTATTACTTCTCTTTCCAGCCATCATGGATGGCGTCTTTGAAAATCTTGGCTCCTATACATTCCGCGACTGGGGCAATATATTATTCCTCGGCATCTTTGGAACTGCGTTTGGATTTGTCTGGTACTACCAGGGCATAGAACATATCGGTGCCACACGTGCAGGCCTCTTCATCAACCTGGTTCCCATTAGTGCCATCTTCATGGGGTTCCTGCTCCTGGGTGAACCCATAACCATCTCGCTTTTAGTCGGAACAGTACTGGTCCTGTCCGGTGTTTACCTGACCAATTACGGATTCGAACACCTCTATAAGCTCACAGGTATTGTCGTTAAACGGTGAAACAGTGCAAGGGTGATACAGCAGGCTGGCTCTCAATGTTCGACAATATATGAAGGAGGCTTCTTGCCGCAGCTTGCGAGGAGACTTGTTAGGCGATTTTGAATGCCATTTACCGGTTGATAAAACTAACAGAGCAATACCGGAATATCTTTGAGAACCGCAAACTGTTAAAAATGAATTGCATGACCGAGCCAGAAGAAAAATAATACGGCCAAAATGTGAAGAACCCACCAGTTGAATGTAAACCATTTAAATTGTTTCATTGTTACCTCCCAAAATAGTAGAGCGTTATATATTGAAATATCAGAAGGATACGCGGCCGAACCTAACATAGAAAAAAGATGTTGAGTCTTATTTAAACAAACATTTTATAAAGAGATTTTAACATCAAGGAAATATTTTTATCGAATTTTGTCGGAACATCAGTATCAAAAACAACACGTGCTATTGATATACCGTAAATCAAATATATCAGCATTGTAAGAAAAGAACTGAATGAGAAATCATCCGGAAGTTTTAAGTCACCTTCTTCAAAACGCTCTTTAATAATTTCAGAAAATTTATTAAACATCGGACTGTTTTCACCGGACCTTTTGTCCGAAGATGGGGATTCTTTTTTGTTGGCGTATGTGACCATAAAAAGATTAGCATTATTTTTGGCCCACTTGAGCAGTCTATTGGTTACTTCAAAAAGTAATTCATCCGCCTCAAGATCTTTTTGCTTTTTTTTAAAAACGTATTCAATTGCCCTTTTTTCGCCTTCAATCTTTACTTCATCTATAAGTTCCTGTTTGTTTTTAAAATATTTATACAAGGCTGTTGATGAATAATTAAGATTTTGTGCAATGCGTTTAAAATTCAGGTTTTCAAGGCCGGACTCATTGATGCTGTTTATTGCTTCCGAAATTATTTTTTCCTTTGTCTGTTCCCTTCGAATAGATCTGTAAGATTTCATTATCATTATTCTCTTTTTTTATTTTATTAATTTATCGAGGTGGTTTCAAAACGTTTAAGTTTGAGCAAGATCAAGGAAGACAAAAATTATAACCACAGGAATACACATAGTATTTTGGGGATTATAATTTGAGTCTGACACAGATATTGCTTAAAATCGAGCGTTTAGAAACTGGCTCTATCTATATATTTACATTAATAGATTAATTCCTTCAATTGGTTTTCCTATCAGGATGTCATTTCAATGAACAACCCTGCAGCAAGCAACGGGGTATCAATTATTGATTAAATCTATTTTGACCGCCGCAAGCGACGAGTTATTAGACTTTGCACTTCTCAATAAAATCGCCATGATTTACCTGCACAATAAAAGGAGTAAATTTGACATTATAATATATTCGAAAATAAATTTACGCCATGATTGTAAAAGTGATTGACAAGAGTTAGCAGAACTTACTAAGTTAGTCAAGCTAACTTAGTAAGTGAGATTAACTCCTGGTAATCGAAATTTTGAAATTTAAAGAAGACTTAACCGCATGACTGCAATGTTGTCCAGGAGAGGGGTGATACATGAGAATAATCCGGTTAATGTCAAAACTATTTAAAGAATAAAGGGAGACAATTCAAGCCCATGAAAGGAAGACTTACAAAAGAAATGTTCGGACGGACCATGCCGGTCACCGCTCCAGCCTTTGTGGAAAAACCACCGTACTGGAGGGGAGCAACCTATTACACATTCACCTATGAGACAGATCCGACAATCGTCGCACAGTATGTTCCCGAACAGCTGACGCTGACAAATCCGACAACTGCGCGATTGATATGCGCGACTTATGACTGGACTACAGCAGGGCCGTATATGGAGCTTCTACAGGCTGTGGATGTAGAATATAAAGGGGAGGAGTGTGTTTTCTTTACGCAGGCAGGTGTAAGTCACAGCATTCCCCTGATGGCAGGGCGGGAAACCTTTGGTTTTCCCAAAAAGGTGGGGGAGATCAGTTTTGTCCGCCACGAAGATATAGTGGGGATATACTATGAGCGGCCCCAGGGTCTGCGACTCATTACAGCGGTATTTCGCGAGATCAGCCCTGTGGAACCGGTACCGGAAAGCATCAACATTAAAGGCATCAACCTTAGAGTGATCATCAGCCCTGATCCGAAGGTCCGTTATTCCCTGGTGGAGCTGGTTAAAGGAGAACTCGAGTTCAAGCCGAAAGAAATCTGGAATGGTGAAGGCAATTGCAGCTATTCCGGTTTGTCCGAGCTCGATCCATGGCATCAGGTACCTGTTAAAAAAAATCTGGAGTGTACCCGAATGAGCCTGGATATCGATATGAAAAATGCTGAGATTTTAGAATCCTGGTAACACTTCAGCCTGAACATCGAGGATGTTACCCTTTTGTGCAGAAATAAAACTGTCATGACAGTTAAGTTAAACCCGGATTTCAGGAGGTAAGTATGAAAATTTTTAAAGATCGTGTGGCATTTGTTACAGGCGGGGCAAGCGGTATCGGGTATGGGATGGTCCAAAACTTTTTAAAACTGGGTATGAAAGCTGTAATAGCTGATTATAACCCGGATCATTGTGATGAAGTGCGCCAGATTCACGAAGGAAACCCGTCTGTGCATGTAGTGCAGGTAGATGTAAGCAGCCGGGAACAGGTACGTTCAGCTGCTGATGAAGCTCTCAGGGTATTTGGTAAAATCAATGTCCTGTGTAACAACGCAGGTATCGGCGGAGGCGGAAACGCTGAAGACCCTGACTTTGATGCCTGGGACAAAGCCATGAGTGTAAACCTTGGAAGCGTTGTAAATGGAACCAAGATTATAGTCCCCCATATATTAGCCTCAGGTGAAGGCGGACATGTTGTTAATACAGGTTCTATAGCCAGCCTGGTCCCGAATCCGCTGGGAGGGGGAGCATACATGACTGCAAAGGCCGCAGTGCGCGGTTTTACCGAAGGATTAAGGCTCACGATTGCACCCCATGGAATAGGTGTTTCGTTATTATGCCCGGGCGCCACAAATACGCGCCTTATAGATGCAGCTAAAGATGATCCTGACGCACAGGAACTGATAAAAAGTTTTAAGGAAGGCGCCATGGACCCCGTTGAACTGGGGGCAATGGTTGTGGAAGGTATTCGGAACAATTCTCAGTACATTATCACTCATGCTGATTTCACAGAGGAATTGCGTGAGATCTACAGGGTGATAGATGATTCAATACCCCATGATCAGGAGGTGCCTCCCTCCCGAATGGCCTTTGAGGATTTCCGTCGTGATATTGTAAAACAGGCGGGTGAATATCCTGTTAAAGATTGAGAAATTGGGGTGAGGTTCCTGTCACGACGCAGCTTTAGCGAAGACGGGTTACACCCAATGTTGTCGACTTAGTGCAAACATAACTGCAGCAAAATATAAAAATTACTTTTGTTAACCACGGAGAGCACGGAAAACACGGAGAAAAACAAATACTAACTATATCTCTCACAGAACTCACAGAGAACGCAGAGAAAGACAAAATAACGATTTGTTTATAATAACATAAAAGCTTTTTCTCCGTGAACTCCGTGTCCTCCGTGGTAAATTTTATTAATAAAAAGAGGTTGCCATGTTTAAATTAAAACCAGTCAATCCGCGGGTTCAGGGACTTCGTGATCGGTACAGGGAAACAATACCCACACTGGATGCCGAAAGAGTAAGAATACTTACTGAATTCACAAAAGAAAACAATGATGAGGAGCCCCTGTTACGGCAGGCAAAAGCGCTTCATGCAATACTTGCCAATATGACTGTAAGGGTTGAGCCAAATGAACTCCTTGTTGGCAATATGGCAAAAAAATTTCGCGGGTGCTGTTTATGGCCGGAATTTGGCGGGATCGGTTGGCTGGTTGATGAACTTGACAGCGGAATGTTTGATAAAAAAGAAGTCAGGGACGGCTTCATGCACATGGATGAAGAAGACAGGGCTTATGTACATTCCGTTGCAGATTACTGGCAGGAGAACTGCCTTGCTGCAAAATTAAAAGGGAAAATGCCGGAAGAGGTCCACAGGCTCGGTACAACCGGTACAGGTATAAATGCATTATTTAACGGGTCAGTACCGGCAGGGCACTATAATGCAAATTACCGCAAGGCCGTAGAAAAAGGCTTTGGCGCCATAAAGCAGGAGGCCCTGAAATATCTGGAAGAATTAAAAGTCGGACCTGAAGATGATAATTTTCAGAAAGAATCTTTTTACAGGGCAGTAGTCATCAGCTGTGATTCAGCTGTGCTTCTGGCAAAACGCTATGCAGAAGAGTGCCGTGCCCAGGCAGATAAGCTGAATGAAGTTAAACGCCGTGAAGAACTTTTAAAAATGGCTGAGTCCCTTGACTGGATCATGGAAAATCCTGCCCGCAATTTTCATGATGCGCTCCAGGTATGCCTGCTCTATCAGTATATCCTCTTGATAGAAGGCAATTATCTTGGTATCACAATCGGCCGTCTTGATCAGCATGTTGGGGATTACCTTAAGGCAGATCTGGACTCAGGAAATCTTACAATGGATGAAGCCCAGGAACTTATGGACTGCTTTTTTATTAAAACCGCAGACCTGTTCTTCAGCGGCCCCCTGATGATTTCACGGGTTGCAGGCTCCTATTCCAATAACCTTCGCATAACAATAGGGGGACGAAAACCCGATGGAAGTGATGCCACAAATGAGGCAAGCTTCCTCTGTCTCCAGTCAGCATCGCGGCTCAAACTGCATGACCCTACCCTGTCACTTGGTATTCATGATGACTCGCCGGAAGAACTGCTGGAAGCAGGCATTGAAACATCAAAGATCGTATTCGGGATTCCATGCATTGAAAATGCCGACCTGATCATCGACATGCTGCACAAACGGGGACTTGCGATAGAAGATGCGAGAAATTACTGCGTAATAGGCTGTGTTGAACTTTCAGGGTCGGGCTGTGAATGGTCTAACGTGAGTTCACCCTGTTCCCAGGGAATCCTGAATATTATCAATGTACTTCTTCAGGCCATTAATAACGGCGTAAACCCTCAGAACAGTGAACAGGGAGGTCTTGAGACCGGGTATCTCTATGAAATGGAAAGCTTTGAACAGGTAAAAGATGCATTTAAAAAGCAGCTTGAATACTTCATGGACTGGCATTTCAATGTAAATAAGATTGTCGGTGATATTGCCTTTGAGCTTCTGCCAGTTCCAATGGCTTCCGCCACAATGGACGGCTGCATGGAAAACGGCCGGGACATGATGCACGGAGGCGCAAAATATAATTCTACAGGCACGGTGATTCTGGGTATTGCCTCTGTTGTGGACAGCCTTTCCGCCATCAAGTACATGGTTTATGATAAAAAGTTATGCACTGCAAAGGAACTTTATGTTGCAGTAATGGCCGACTGGAAAGGTTATGAACTGCTCAGGCAGCAGGTTGTAAATGAGGTTCCCCATTACGGAAACGGTGATCCATATTCTGATGAAATAGCATCATGGGTGGCTGATCTTTACACCAGCCGAACCTACACATACGAAAACTCCCGGGGCAAATACAGGCCCGGAATATATTCTGCCGGTGCACATGTCCTCCATGGTTACCAGACATGGGCAACGCCTGACGGGCGTCATAACGGTCAGCCCATATCAGACTCGGCTTCTCCTTCCCGCGGAGCAATAAAAAACGGACCCACAGGTGTTGCAAGATCAGTACTGGCGCTGAATCCTTCAAATTTCAGCAACGGCCTGCAGTTTAATATGAAATTCCACCCTTCATCAGTTGAAGGCGCGGCAGGAACCGAAAAGATGAAACAGTTTATTAAGAGCTTTTTCAAACAGGGGGGAATGCAGCTCCAGTACAACGTCGTAGATGCTGACACATTAAAACAGGCACAGGCAAACCCTGATGATTATAAAGATCTCGTGGTAAGGGTTGCAGGTTTTTCAGCATATTTTGTTGAGCTTTATGAGGACCTTCAGAATGAAATAATTACAAGAAGTGAAGTAAACATATAATATTAATCATTCAATTAAAAAGGAGGGGATTTATGGTGTCTGAAGAAATCTTTAGCCAATTAAAAAATTCTATCGTAAACCTTGATCAGGACGAGGCTGAGAGACTTACCAACCTGGCTATTTCTGAAAAAGTACCGGCACAGGAAATTATATCCAAAGGCCTTATAGAAGGGATCAAGGTTATTGGTGACGGCTTTGAAAAGCATGAGTATTTTTTACCGGAATTAATGCATAGCGGGGAAATTATGAAATCTGCTTTTCACATTCTGGAACCTTATATGAAAGCAAGCGGAATCAAGTCAGAAGGCAAAGTTGTCTTAGGCACTGTCCAGGGTGACATTCATGACATTGGAAAAAACATAGTAGGCGCTTTGCTGGAAGGAAACGGATTTGAGGTCCATGATATTGGCGTTGATGTATCTACTGAGACTTTTTTAGAAAAGATTTCCGAAATAAATCCTGACGTTGTCGCTTTGTCAGCATTGTTGTCCGGAACTGTTTCAGGCATGTTTGATACAGTTACCACACTTAAAGAACGTGGAGTTCAAGCTAAAATAATCGTAGGAGGTGCTGCTGTTTCTCAAGAAGTTGCTGATTCCATGAAAGCTGATGCATACGGTAAAGATGCCTGGGCAGGAATCAAAACCATCAAAAACTTATTAAAAAAATAGGAGGGAATGATGAAACATGATTGGGCAGCATCCAACGAAAGAATGAGAGCCGTTTTTACCGGCGAAGCCTCTGACAGGATTCCTTTCGCCATTCTATCCGGAGAGTCAACCGGTGCACGAATTACAGGCCTTACTGTCAAAGAAATGTTATCAAGTCCCAAAAAACTGGCTGAAGCAAGCCTTACTACATATGAGGTTCTGGGAACTGATAATCTGGACACTGTAGTTCCACCATATGCGGGGCCGATCGAGGCACTGGGCTTTGCGAAAGCAAATGGAAAGGCTGATAAGTTTGTATGGTTTGATTACCGTACACCGCATATCCAGGAAGGGCTGCTTTGCAAGACTGAAGAAGATATTGATAACCTTCAGATACCGGACCATTTGAATATGGAACCATTAAAAACCATCCTGGAAGCTACGGCAATTCTTACTGAAAAAACCGGGTGTTCTCCCATTTTTGCACCCAGCCTTACCTGGTCAAACGTTCAGATGCTTCGAGGCAGTCAGGCCTATTTGGATACAAAACGTAATCCTGAACTCTTATTGAAACTCTGTGAAAAAATTTATGAATCACACATTGATTTTTATAATGCATTCCGAAAAATTTGCGGCGAGCCCCAATCAATGTTCAATTGTCAATATGCCTTTAACCGGCAAATGTTAAGCTTTGAAGACGCATGGAAATTTGAAGGGCAATTTGTTGCAAGGTACGCGAAAGAAACCGGATTGCCGCTGGTTATTCATAATTGCGGGTTTGAACCATATTGGGAGGAAACCATAGATAAATTTGCAGAAGAAGGTGTCCCGGTCATAGGTATTAACGGAGGGCATCCCCTTGATCTTGATTACTGGGTCAGATTTAATGAAAAGTACCCCGATATTGTGATTATGGGTGTGACTCTGTATGTTAATGATATCTTTCAGAAAGGCACACCTGAACAGGTTATTGAGAAAGCCAGACAGGTCATTGAAAAGCTCGGATCTACCAACAGACTTATACTTGCTCCTCATTGTACCCCTGACTGGAGAATGCCTCTGTCCAACATCTTTGCTGTAAGAGAAGCTGTTGAAATGTATGGTTACAACACTTAACAATTTCACTTTGAGATATCTGAATTGTAAATCGTGAAGAGGGACTCCCTTAAGGGATCATGAAAAGTTATCGAAATTGATCTCACACAATCATTTTATTCTCGAATGGAGATTTAATGAAATGTCAAAAGAACTGATCGTGGTGTTTGAGGAGTTAAATCTGGAGGAAGTTATAAAACAGCTAAAAAATGATATCGATCGAGGAGACGACCCCCTTCACATTCTCAATGAATGTCGCCAGGCTATGGATATTATAGGTAAAAAATATCAGGAAGGTAAATATTTTCTTGCTGAGTTAATGTTGTCCGCCGAGATTTTCAAAGAAGTCACCAGCATTCTTAAACCTTACCTGGACAAACAACGCACTAAAAAAGGAATAGGCAAGGTGGTCCTGGCCACGTTGAGAGGTGATATCCATGACCTGGGAAAGAATATTGTCGCCACCCTGCTTACTGCATATGGTTTCGAGGTATATGACCTTGGTGTTGACGTGGAACCGACCGTGGTGGTCGATAAGATAAAAGAAATCGAGCCGGAGATCGTTGGATTTTCGGCACTCCTCACTACGACATTCGACACTATGAAAAAGGCCGTCGATTTACTCATCGAAACAGGACGGAGAGACAGTGTAAAGCTCATCATCGGAGGAGCTATGACTGATGACGACGTGAAAGCGTATGTTGGCGCTGACTTCCAGACTAAAAACGCGATGGAAGGGGTAGAGTATTGCGTGAACGTGATAAAGGAGAATTAATATGTCAGAAGAAACTATGTCACCAAAAGAAAGAGTAGAAGCGGCATTAAGACTGGAAAAACCTGACCGTGTTCCAGTAGCGCCTCTTGTATCCGAAGCAGCTGCAGCAAATCTCATGGGTTATCATAATCTGGCAAATGTTTATAACGACATGGCGCTGGCATCAGATTTATCCTTTCAGGTATTCGACAAATATGGCGGGTGGGACAGCTTTTTTGGTGGCGGGTTATCAGCTGCTGCTTTTCAGGTAGTTGGAGTCAACCCGATGAAGCAACGGGTTCCAGGCATTGATTTACCGGAAGACGAAATCGTCCAGGCAGTGGAAGAGGATGTGCTCAAGTATGAGGACTACGAAAAAATCTGTGAGATGGGGTTTAATAACTTTTATTACGAAGATTATCTTTTTCGCATCTGCGATATCAAGCGAGAAGAGGTGGCCGGGGTGATGAATGATTTAAAAGTCACTGCAGATAAAGTTGGGAGACAATGTTCTGAAAGAGGAATCGAACCGCTCGTATCTGATATGGGGTCCCATCCCTTTTTCGCACTCTCCATGATGCGTTCGCTCGTTGAATTTACAAAGGACTTGTATTTTAAACCGGACATGGTGGAAAAAACAATGAAAAGAATGACGGCCGACCTGATTTCAGAGAAACTTCCGGCTGCTAAAAAATCCGGTTTAAAAAGGTGGCAGCTTGGCGAAGAAAGGGCGTCGAACTACTACTATCCTTTATCAATATTTGAACGATTCTGGTGGCCGTATCTTGAGGAAATAGTGGATGCCTTCTGGTCAGAAGGCATCGTGACGTTTATCCATATGGATACATGCTGGGACAAGAATCTCCCGTACTTCAAAAAGTTGCCGAGAGGCAGTGTAGCACTTGAGCTGGACAGTGCTACCGATATTTTCCTTGCTAAAGAGATTTTAGGTGGTCACCAGACACTTTGCGGGGATGTTTCCGGCATATTGCTGTCTGTCAGTAAGCCGGAAGATGTGGAGGCCTACTGCAAAAAACTCATCGATGAGGTTGGAGGAGATGGAGGATTTATATTGAGCTCGGGCTGCTGCGTACCGCCTAATGTAAAGCCTGAAAATTTCAGGATCATGCTCGAAACAGGTAGAAATTACGAGTTCTCTAAAACAGGCTAGTGTCGTGTCATGCGTCGATTGTCATTTAAATAAGTATTTTCGTAGGGTCGGGACTTACTCCCGACCGGTTTTTCTGTAGAGACAAGGTATACCTTGTCTCTACATGGTGGGGTATAAAACCCCACCCTACGAAGGGATTCCTCCCGCTGGTCAAAATGACACATAGCGACACTGGATCGTTGACACAGCATTAGTGTATTTTGATTTTATTTAAGGAGTGTATAGTATGGCTGATCTGGCAGGAGTAAACGGACAGAGAAAAGAGTTTAAAGTTGTAGGGAAACCAAACCTTCCCGGCAAGTTATCTTATTCATTAGCAACAGGTATGGCAAAGTTCGGATCTGACTACGTCTTCCCTGACATGCTTCATGCAAAGTTTCTCAGAAGTCCCCATGGAAATGCGGAGGTCATAAGTGTTGACACTGTGGCTGCAAAAAAGATTCCGGGTGTTATAGATGTCATCACATGGGAAGACCCGGACCTGATGAGTTTCGGATTCCCGGCAGGGCCCTTCTGAACCCTATGTAGACCGAATTGCAGATATGGAAGACGATGAAGTAGCTGTGATCGTTGTTGCTGAAACAGAAGACCTGTGTGATGAAGCATTGAAGGCTCTTAATCCTAAGTGGGAGGTCATGCCTCACGTTGTTGATATACGCGAAGGCAGAAAGGAAAACGCGCCGATCATCAGACCCAACAGGAAAAGTCAGGGTGGTTTTTCCATGGGAGGAACTCCAAATCCCCCTCCAAAAGGCAATGTTAACTTTTTCAACGTGAACCGGGGTGATATCGAAACCGGTTTCAGGAACGCGGATCATATCATTGAATATGATCTCAACATGCCTGCATTCTCCGGCCATGTTCCCAATCCTTTTGCGTCTGCCGCATACTGGTATGATGATCCGAGACATAATCCTGAACAGCAGAGCCTGCGTCTTGAGGGGGCAGTATGGACTGCAACCCAGGGAAAAAATGCCGTGGGTGCCATGTACGGGCTTGATCCCGAAAAGGTGAGGCAGGAAGGCTATTTTCAGGGAGGTAAATATTGTGACTGGGGTTTTCGGAAAGTGCAGCAGATCACACCTATGCTCTCAAAAAGAGTCGGAAGACCGGTCCGGATGGCGCTGGAACGTAAAGAAATGTACGATTTTAATATGAATCAGCGTTTCTGCCATCTGAAGGTCGGGTTTAAAAAGAACGGCCTGATCACGGCGATCGATGATTTTTCTATTGCCGATGCAGGTGCCCCTCCTGTTTCAACACTCGGCACCAACGGCGATCAAAGTTATGGTCCCTATTATACAACAAGGTGTCTGAACGTCAGGCAGGAAATGGAAACGGTAAACAGCAACAGGGGCAAGATGTATACTGCCGGACAGCATGGTCCCTTTAACTGGGATTCTTTGACCATGGCAATACAGCTTATCGCTGAGAAGCTGGGGAAGGACCCTGTTGATATTGCCACCCTCAACCTTCATGGTCCATCGGACTATACTGACCCCGATCCTGTGCCCAGCTATGAGGCATGCGTAAAAGAGGGGAAAAAGCTGATGAACTGGAAATGGCATCCTGCAGGCGATAAAAAACTCGATGACGGGAGAATGCACGGTACAAGCTTCCGGTACCAGATGTGTCCCCGGCATTCCTTTTCGGGTTACCACTCCAAGCTGGAGCTCAGAAACGGAAAAGTACGCATGGGAACCCAGGGCTGCTGTACCGGTATCTTTGCGGTTGAAGGGAATGCAATGGTCATTGCTGAAGAACTCGGTCTTAATTACGAAGATGTCCAGATTGACTTTGACTATAATGAACCTTTTGCTCCTGTGGGCGGTGGAAGCGACGGTACAACGGCTTCGGCATGGGTTACAAAGGAGTGCGCCAACATCCTTAAACAGCGGATACTGGAAGCTGCTGTTGAAAATGCAGACAATCCTCCGGCCCCTGCCGGATTTGGTTTTGGTCCGGCAAAAAAGCCTGCACCAAGCCCGCTTAAAGGTTATAAACCTGAGGACCTTGACATGGCAGATGGTAATGTATACGTCAAATCGAACTCCAAAAAAGCATTGCCTCTTGCAAAGGCTGTAGGAAATGCCCACCTGTTTGCCACCTATCAGGGAAGGCCTCCTACAGCCCTTTGGGCTACCGGTATGGGGAGGTATCTCGATACCATGAATATTGCAATGTGTGAGGTAGCGGTAGATACAGAGACCGGGGAAGTGGAGATACTCCGGTTTGGAGTGGTTGCAGACCCGGGCAAAGTAATCCGGCCTACTTCACTGGAAAGTCAGATTCACCAGGTGATGGATTTCAGTACCGGATGCCAGCTCCTTGAAGATTTTTTCTATGATAAAAAGACAGGAGTAAAACTGAATGCAAATATGTATGAATACAAGAAGGTTTCCATGCTGGACATGCCCCCCGTTGATATGAAAGTTCTGGAAACACGGGCAGGCAATGCTGCATACGGGGCCAATGGCATAAGCCATTCGCTTGCCAATACACATCTTGTTATCTGTGCCATACAAAATGCAATAGGACGCTGGGTTGACCCTCCTGCTACTCCTGACAAGGTTCTCATAGCCCTTGGAAAGGCATAATGTAAAACGGGGTCCAGGTCTTTACCCCTGCCAGTTTAATCCACTGGCAGGGTACATAATTATAAATCAAAAACAACTGGCTTACCCGATCATACTTCATGCTGGCTGGAACATGTATAATGTGAAGGACTGACTCACGTTGCTTCCACATTACCTTGTAGGGGCAGATCCCTGTGTCTGCCCGGTTTTTCGATTTGTGCTTATTGATACTACCGGGAGTCAAGAGCAGATTTATTCAGTTAAACCTTTTTTGTTATTTTTTAACCGAGACTTGCCCCCTTTCATTAACCAATAACATGGAGGTTGATAAGGCTCAAATGCCAAAAATAGAAAACATTCAACGAGAACCAAATATCATTCAACTCGGTCCCTGGAAATCAATACTGAATACGATAAAATCGCCGCTGGTTACCGGCCTGGGTCCTTCTGATATTCACGATTCCGCTCTGGCAATGGGATTCGCGCGCATCACTGAACCCGATATATTGGGCAGTCCAACGCATACGCATCCATTTGATCAATGGGTCTATCTCATCGGAGACTCTGAAAACTTTGCCGAGCTTGACGCCGATATCGAATTTACTCTTGATGATGAGATCATTAAAATCGACTACCCGTGTTATATCTTCATTCCCAAGCACACAAAACATTGTCCATTAGAGGTTAAACGAGTGGGTAAACCATTCATCTTCGTTGATGCCAGCATCACCCAGGAAGCGTCTGTTCGACCGGAAAAGATCGCCAGCGTCGCGCGCCCCACATACCAGGCCGCGAAAAATAAAAAAGGAAAATAATGCCTGAAAGAAAATACGAAAAACTTGTTTATCAGTTTAAACCTGAAACCAATGAAGTAGCCGCGGACGGCGTGGGTACCGACTTCATCTATTCTCCTCACGCGTATTTTAGAGGCGCTTCGCAAATACCCGGCTCCCGGTGGAGCTAGCGCCTAGAGTGGTAGAGTGGGACGCTCTTTAAAAATTTAGTTACTAAGGAAATATTAAATTATTAAAGAGCGTCCCCATCTATTCAACGGGCCAGCGAAGGTATATGTTGAATATTACGATTATACCATTCACGAGCACGATAAGGTATTCTACGCAGTTGGAAGGGAGAGGGGATTTTTTCAACTGGGTAAAAATCGGGTTGACTTGTATATTCGAACGAGCAGAATATTTCGGAAGGTTGACAACAAATGGCGACAAACTCACCACCATGGCTCGATCGATGACGCAGAACTCCTTGCAGCTTATCAATCAGCAGTAACAGGAAAATAACGTCTAACCTGGTGCTGGCAGGGACTGCGGGGACCATGCCAAGACAATCGAGGATAAACACACCGGGTGCATTACACCATATCATTGCCAGAGGTGTTGAAGGCGGAAATATATTCAGAGATAATGAAAGACTTAAGCTTGTGTTGACAAGCGCACAGGAAATCGACCATGTTTTAGGGAGTCCATTTGACATTTGAAATATTTTGGGGTTGCTTTGCTTAACCCAACCTGCATACTTATAAAATAGACCTATATTGAGTTTTTATGGTAATAAAGCCTTTTTAGAAAGAATCCATGGCCGGGGCAACGCGTCACTATATGCCCGGATACATCCGGCATATCCCTGTATTTATGGAACATCAGTGGAACTGGAGGTATTTGTTCACGGTGCCCTGTGCGTGTCATACAGCGGCCAGTGCTACCTTAGTCAGTATGCAGCAGGACGCAGCGGTAACCGTGGGGTATGTGCCCAGCTATGCCGGCATAAATACAGCCTTATCAATGGCAGCAATCAAACTGTCCTGGACAATAAATACCCTCTCTCCCTGAAGGATATGAACCGCCTCGAATCCATAGGTGATCTTGTAGCTGCCGGTGTTACCTCCTTTAAGATAGAAGGCCGCTATAAGGAGATAGAATATGTAAAAAATATCACTGCTCTCTACAGGCTGGTCATTGATGAGTATATTGCCGCTCATTCGCAATATCGCAGGGAAAGCAGCGGTACCTGTACCTTTGGCTTTAAACCTGATCCTGAAAAAACATTTAATCGCGGGTTTACCGGATATTTCATTGAAGGGAAACGTGAAAAGATAGCCGCCATGGATACCCCAAAATCCATCGGAAAATTTATAGGCCGGATAGTTAAACCGGGCAGGAATTTTTTCCGGCTTCAGGACCATGATCTGCGAAACGGGGATGGTATCTGTTTTTTCAACAGGGACAGTGAACTTACAGGATTTAAGGTAGAAAGGGTGGCAGGCAACAAAATTTATCCTAACACCATGACCGGTCTTACAGCAGGCACAGAATTATACAGAAATTCGGATACTGATTTTTTAAGTGTTTTAAGGGGCTCCGCACACTGCCGCGCAATTGACGTTGAGATGATATTCAACCAGGGTGACAAGGGCATCCGGTTGACTGTAAAAGATGAAGATGGTGTCACTGTTGAAATATCACAGGAGGCCGAATTTCAACCGGCCCAAAATCCTCAGCGTGCACGCTCTGTTATTGAAACACAATTAATGAGGACAGGGGATACACCATACAGGGTAAGGTCAGTAACTATCTATCCTGATCAGCCTGGTTTTCTTGCCTTGAGCATCATAAACGACATCAGGCGGAGGGCGCTTACTCAGCTTACACAGGCACGTATCCCTGCCATGCCGCGTCCTGAGGCTGCAATTATCACAAACAATATACCCTATCCCGAAAAAGAGGTGGATTACCGCGCTAATATCCTGAATACAAAAGCACTGGCCTTTTATAAAAAACACGGGGTAGAAGTCAGGGAAATGGCCCTTGAATCGGAAAGCGATGGCTCTGTAAACAATAAATTCAGCCGGGTGCTGATGACCACCAGGTATTGCCTGCGGTACGAACTGGATGCCTGTCTCAAATCAGCCAACAGGCAAAATAATCCTATGATAGCCGGACCTTTAAGGATAGGTGACAGGCAACATACCTACAGACTCGAATTTGACTGCAAAGCATGCCGTATGCTGATCATGGCAGAATCGGGATTTTAATTTGTGCAGACTCCTGCCTGGATCAGGTACTGATCCGGATGGATAAATTGGAACCGGATATCGTAAAAAAATAAATCGGATCGCAGATTTATCATCTCCGGCAAATAAAATCTGAGGACTATCGATAAGACTTTTCCAGTCACGATAAAGTTTTACACGAGTCAAATACCTTGCGGACATAGTCTCGACTCTCTTTGGATAGGAAGTTTTTTAATCAGACCTTTGATAAACCTTCCGGGGTGCCATCCGGTTAATCCAGGGGCCGCCTGGTTGATAGATTTCGTTGAAATAAATGCATAACCAACATTTGAGGCCCCGGCATTGTATGCGGCCACTGCACAATATCTTACGGCTTACGGGTTCATCGATATCCCCCATATATCTAGTTTTCAAAATTTTGTAATACGCAGTTCCCAGTTCGATATTGTTATTCAGGATATACAGATATTGGGTGTCAGTTTCCGGGTCTCTTCAGTCATTGCATTGTATGCCTCAAGGCCTCCTCCATCGCGGGACAAGCTGCATAAGTCCATAGGCAGGGGTGTTGGATCTTGCCATCGGGTTGAACATGGATTCGGTGTGAATAATTGCCATTACTACAGCAGGATCAACATCTATTTTCTCAGCCTGTTTCCGGACCATGGGGTAAAATTTTCTGGCGCGAATTTCCACATGATTTGAGACGAGATAAATTCAATGCTGACTGCAAGCCGCTCAATTCCATCTTTACCAGTTATTTTTTCCCATTTTCGCGGATGGTTTTCAAGTAATCCTCCGCAAAATCCCGCACCATTGACAGGGCTGAACCGGGCGGCCGTCTAGCCATGCGTATCTGGTCCAGGAGCAATGGGCCATCCGCTCTGTTATCAGGCCCGGAATCCAGTGTTAGATCGTGGGACGCATAAACGAGAACCTTTATCGGTTGCCCGGGATGCAAAGTTTCTTTTTTGTTTAATTTGTTTAGCCGACAAGATCTTCTATTTTCATTCCAAATCTGCGGGAAATCTTCCACAGGGAATCTCCTTTTTCAATGAGATAGATTCTTATTCCCTTTCCTGGCGGCATTTCCATTGGCCCGGAATCCGCCACAACAGGGGACAGGTTTTTTTTATCCGATTTTTTATCATTCCACTGGATCTTCCGGTTTCTGGAAGATCAGATTGCCAACGCCCTGTTTAAGATGCGCTAGGACCGCTTCCCTCCAGGGATCATCATCAGCCTTTAAAATTATCTGAACACAGGCCTTACCTCTCTCAAATCAACCATACTGCGTTCACCCAGACCCCGTTCATATTGGACCACTAAATGGGTCTCGGGAGCCAGGTGTTGTCCGGCCCCCATATAACCTCCGCCTGGGCTTCAAGTCGGGCAAGCCAGGCCTTCTGATTTTTATCTTTTCCTGCTGCATAGATATATTGTGATATGCATATGATTAATAACGCCGGAATTATTATCCGGCAGATCAGGCAGTAAGTATAATTGGTTTTTGATTTTTTCATGTAGCCTTGTATTTTATCTAAGGTTTATCGGAGCCTATCACTTGATCAATAGATTTTAAAATAAGGTAAAAAACTAATTATATACTTTAAAAATATGTAAACAAAGAATCAAGTCTTAATAATTTATAAAACGGAAACATTAGGGCTGTAATAAACCTGGTCGGTTTTTTTAAAGCAGATACTTAACGTGGCATGCTGCTATCTCACCAGATCCGTATTTCAAGGTTCTGTGACATTTTAAGACAAGTGCCCGGGGACCTGCCTTTCTTTAAAAAGTTGCCAGAAATGAATTTCACACAATCAAATTGACAGCACCAGTGAGCTATTGATAATTTCATCTCTGCATTACAGGCTGGCGATAAAACGTAGCCCGGCCTGTAATGCAGGCAGGGCGGCCCAAACCCATTTCCAGGGATTAATATGGCTGAATACAACTTTATGATAGCAGTAACCAGGATCGCTCCAATTCAATTGTTTCTTGCAATTGTTGTCTGATACATTGGTTCTTTTCAGGCAGCTAATACAAGCCAGACCTCCGAAGACCATAACAAAAATGTGTAGCCTTGGGTGGGCTTCCCCCGGCATCATTTCATTTTCCTTTATCCTGTGACATCACTTTTACAGCGATACAGTCATATACTACACGATCGCCCTGATAGGCTGTGATTCCCCTCCGAATAATGCGCCATCCGCCATTCTGGTAAGCGCCCTGTATTTTTATTATCCCTGACAGATCTTTCACAGTTTCCAGCCATTCCAGGAGATCCGCATTCTGGGTGAGGGCAGTGGTTTTAACGTCAGGGCCGCTTACTATTGTGACCGGCTCAATTATAAGGTTTGACAAATCACCGGAAGCCGATGGTCCAGGAACTGTCCTGGCCTGCAAACGGATCATCCGGGCCCTGGTATCCGACCCGGACGATTCTTTTGTGACGTCGATCAGGTCCAGCAAATAGTTTCGGATATCATCCAGGTCCTTTACTTCACGCAGCTTATCAAGCCCCGGATAGGTTTCAAGGGCCTTGGCCAGCACGGATACTTCACGCAGAAAATGATTCTTCTGGTTTTCCGGCACCAGATACATAACGACCAGCGCCACGGATTTTTCATCCGGTGCGCCGTAATCAATGCCCGCAGGGCTCCAGCCGATCACGCACATGAGATCTTCATCAAAGGGCACACGCGCATGCGGACAGGCCCAGCCCTTGCCAAGGGCCGTATTGGTCGCCTTTTCTCTTTTCATCACATGCCCGACAATGTCCGTTCCGGCCGGAACTTCCGGGAATGCTTCAATTACATGTGCCAGAAACTGAAGCGCGTCGGTTTTGTCGTTATCCGGGAGCTCGAAGAGTCTACCCTCCTGCAGTGCATCCAGAATCGTGTCCATGATCAATCACCTCCGTACTTTTTGAAAAACCAGGTCTTAACCCGGTGGGTCAAGGTGGCGTAAATTAACAGAAAAAACGCTATCCAGGCCCAATAGACCGCCGGCAACGGCACCATCCCCAGATTGCCGGCAAATGGCGAGTAGGGTAACCAGGCCCCGATTACCATGATGATGAGGGTGGTCATGGTCAAATGCGCCGAAGCCCGACTGCCGAAAAAGGGAATACGCCTTGTCCGGATGATGTGGACGATCAGCGTTTGTGTGAGCAGTGATTCCACGAACCACCCGGTCTGAAAAAGCCTGGCCAGTCCATCTTTTTGCGCGACAGTTGTTGCAGGGTCGAGAAATGCGCTGCAATGGAAAAAGAACCACATCAAACCGAATGTCGCGTAATCAAAAATGGAACTGATCGGCCCGACGAATACCATGAAACGCTTGATGTTGCTGATATTCCATTTGAGGGGCCTGGCAACCAGTTCTTCATCCACCGTATCGGCCGGGATGCCGGTCTGGGAGAAATCGTACAACAGATTGTTGGTGAGAATCTGCACAGGCTGCATGGGCAGGAAAGGCAGTAGATAGCTGGCGCCCACGACACTGAACATGTTGCCGAAATTGGAACTGGCTCCCATTCGGATGTATTTGATGATATTGGCGAAAACCCTTCGACCCTCCATGATGCCCTCTTCCAGAACCAGCAGGCTTTTCTCCAGGAGCACGATATCGGCTGCTTCCTTGGCAACATCCACGGCGGAATCCACGGAAATGCCCACGTCAGCGGCCTTGAGTGCCGGCGCATCGTTTATGCCGTCGCCCATAAACCCCACCACGTGGCCGTTGCGACGCAGATCCCTGACGATATCCTCCTTTTGTGCCGGGGACAGCTTGACGAAAACATTGGCTTCCTCAACAGTTGCGGAAAACTCGTCCGGTGAAAGCCGGGCCAGTTCGGCCCCCGTGACCATACGGTCGATGCCGAGCCTGACATCCCGGCAGATCTTCTCAGTCACCAGGCCGTTGTCGCCGGTAAGCACCTTGATCCCCACCCCGGCTCCTGAAAGAACCTCCAGGGCTTCTCCTGCTTTTGCCTTGGGCGGATCGAAAAAGGCGATATACCCCAGCAGGGTAAGCTGTGATTCGTCTTCAACCGAAAATACGGTCTTGTCACTGGGGAATTCACGATAGGCGATGCCGAGAACCCGGAAACCATCGCGGTTGAGCTTTTCGACCTCTTCGAAGAGGTCACCGCGAATCATGTCGACCAGGGGATAAACCTGGTCATCGATCTGATAGCGGTTGCAGCATGCATAAATCTCCTCGACCGCGCCTTTACAGATGAGCACATGGTCTCCTTCGTAATCAACGACCACGGACATCCGCCGGCGATGGAAATCGAAAGGCAGCTCATCGACCAATCGACACTGCCGGGTGTCCAGGTCTGCATATTCAAGTACTGCATGGTCGATCAGGTTGCGCAGGCCTGTCTGGAACTGACTGTTAAGATAGGCGTAATTAAGCACCACCTCGCTGGTATGTCCCAGGATATCGACGTGTTGTTCCAGAACCACCTTGTCCTGAGTGAGTGTTCCTGTTTTGTCAGTGCACAGGATATCGATTGCCCCGAAGTTCTGGATAGACGGAAGCCGTTTGACGATCACTTTCTTTTTTGCCATGGTTAGTGCACCCTTTGCCAGGTTGACAGTTACGATCATGGGCAGCATTTCGGGGGTAAGGCCGACTGCAATGGATAGTCCGAATAAAAGAGCCTCCAGCCAGTTGCCTTTGGTCATTCCGACGATAAAGAAAACCGCGCAAACCATGACCACCATGAATCTGATCATCAGCCAGGTGAAGGAACGCACTCCACGGTCAAAATCGGTCTCTTCACGCTTCTCGGCCAGGCGTTCCGAAATGGCTCCGAACAGTGTATGGGTACCGGTGTTGATGACCAGACCGCGGGCAGTGCCGCTTGTGACCGATGTACCGAAAAAACAGGCATTAGGCAGTTCCAGGGCAGATGTGCCCCGGGAATCGGGAATCGCAACGACCTTTTCAACCGGCATGGATTCGCCTGTCAGGGCCGATTCGCTGATAAAAAAGTCCTTGGCGGCTATCAGTCGAAGGTCAGCCGGGACGATGGAGCCGGCCTGTAAAAGTACGACATCTCCGGGAACTATATCCGAAATTCGAACCTCCGATTCCGCCCCGTCTCTTAAAACAAAGGTGCGGGATTGGACGCGCTTGCCGAGATTTTCCACTGCCTGGCCGGAGCGTCTGTCAAGAATATAAGAAAGCCCCACGCTGAGAAGGACCATCGCTCCGACAATTACTGTGGACTTGATCTCGCCGATGATTGCCGAGACGACAGCGATCACCAGAAGCTGAATAACCAGGGGACTTCTGAATCGATGGAACATATCGGCCCAGAATCCGGGGCGTTTGAGATGGGTGAGTTCGTTGGGACCGAATTCGTCCAGACATTGATCCGCCGATTCTGTTGTCAGGCCCTGAAGCGTTGTTTTGAGTCCGTCCACCGCCTCCTGGATGGGACAGCTGCAGAGTTCCACAAGACGGCGTTCATGCTCATTCGACACGCGTTGGGTGGGCAGCGTGGCGCCATTGTGGTTAGAGGTGTTGTTAAACTGGATCTTTTTCATGATGCAACACTCCCTGGCATAATTCAGGGACAGGCATGGGATTTTTGTTTTTCATTGTTCACCTCAATTTCGGCCACGACGGAAGGTTGGACGCGACCGGAGGTGAACCGGCAGGTTATGCCAGGCGGCGCAAACCGTTCACGTCGTGAGTCGCGTGGCGTAAATATCGCGATCCAGGGTCTTCGAAATTATTTTGGCTCAATTTATGGGGCATTTTCGGGTAACTATGACTGCCATCCGAGTCGCTCATAACGAGTCCTCCATTCAGGTTAATAAAAAGAACGTATCCAGTATTTATAAACCCGTGTATTTTACAAAATTGGTTTGGAAAGTCAATTTATTACTGGTCAGACAGCCAAACCATCTCGTTTCCATCCATAAACGGCCCTTTTTAACAATTTCTGCGTCAATCTGCAGGATCACCTGTGCGATGTACTTAAGTACATCTCCGCGTAATCCTTTGATTTCCTTGAACTTGCTAAAAATCATCCGTTTCTGAATTGGAAACTGACTAGTGCCAGAAAATAGTTTATGGATGGGCACTAGATAATTACATTATGAGCGATAAGGTCTTTACCGCTGATTATAATTCAGCAGTCCGGCAAGTGACCTCGCCATGTTGTCAATAATCGATTCGTCAGGAAATGATACTTTCAATGTTATTTTTCCATTCTCATCCCTGTCCATGCATTCAGTAAGTCGTTCTTTAAATGCATTTGTCAATTGCGCTATTTGTTCTGTTTCTTTCTCCCGTGTAAAAAATTCACCTAAAAAATTAAAGGCGGCACCAATAAGCTGACCGCCGGCGTCTGCGATTTTCTCTTTTTTAGTAAGTGTCTCTGCCTCTTTTTCACGCTGCTCCTTCATGGTTATATCTATCGGAGCTTCCGGTTTTTCACCGGTTAAAACTTCCAGTCGCCTTCTGAGTTCATCAATACCAGCAGACAGGTCAAGGGAGTCGGTATCGGATGATGGATCAAGGGCAGCAGTAAACAATGCCTGCTTTGCAGACAGTGTACCCAGCAGATTTTCTTCAAGGGTATCCTCTGTCACTAAAAGGAATATATGCACAGGTCTTTTTTGTCCCATCCTGTGAGCACGACCGATCCTTTGTTCAAGTATCGCCGGATTCCATGGAAGGTCAACATTGATAACAGTGTTGGCAGCCTGAAGATTGAGCCCGGTTGATCCTGCGTTTGTCGTGATAAAGAACCTGCAATCAGGTTCTTTTTGAAATATGCTTACCAGACCGAGTCTCTTTTTTTGCGGCACAGAACCGTCCAGCCTTACATACCTGATATTCTTCTTTTCAAGTATTGGCTCTATCAGGTTTAACATGGTTGTCCATTCGCTGAATAACACAACCTTTCTGTCATCCTCAGACATCAATTGATCCAGAAGCGAATCGATCTCTTTCAGCTTGCTGGAATAACCGGGCGGCTGCTTATCAACAAGGAAGGTGCTGTTTGCAGACATCCGGCATATCAGCAATGCCTTTTGCAGCCGTAAAAGATCCATTTCCGATATATATTTTTTATTAAGGATCTGACTGACTATCTTTTTATTCTGGTTGTGAACAGTTAACTGTTCTTCAGTAGGTGTTATGCGTCTTATTTCTGTTGTCCTTGGAGGTAATTCCCTTAAAACCTTTTTTCTGGTGCGGCGGATGAGAATGGGTTTAAGTTTTTCACGTAAGAGATCAAGGTTCTTGTACCCCAGCAGCTTACCCTTTTCATTGGTTATCCTGTGCTGGTTATAAAACCTGAAGGCCGGTCCAAGCCTCCTGTCATCAATAAATTCAATAATAGAATGAAGTTCGTCAAGGCGATTCTCAAGCGGTGTTCCTGTAAGGACGAGCGCAAAACGGGATTTCAACGCCTTAATTGTCTGGCTGGTTTTTGTTTCCCAGTTCTTTATTCTCTGTCCTTCATCCAGGATGATAAGATCCCATTTTACCTTCTCAATGGTGTTGATATCTCTTAAAACCTGTTCATAATTACAGATTGTGAAAAAACATTCATTATTATACTGGGCACCCCTTTCTTTTAAACTTCCTAAAATGAGCTGGCAGTTACGGCCGGTAAAGCGTTCTATCTCTATCCTCCATTGGCTTTTGAGTGACGCGGGACAGATTATGAGCACCTTTGAGATATCGGCATCCTGAGCAAGTAATTCCGAAACGCCGATCCCCTGTATCGTCTTACCAAGCCCCATGTCATCCGCTATTACCGCTCTCCCACGACCTACCGCAAAGGCAATACCGTCCAACTGGTATGGGAGCAGTTCGGTTTTCAGCAGGCTTTTCCTAAGAGGATGTTTTAAGGGATTTGCACGAATCTCACTCACTTTATTGCTGACACGCTTCCTGTAAAGAAAGTCGTTTATATATTCTTCGGCATCAGGATAAATGATTACATCTGTCCCGGACAACTCAAGGTTGCGGATGGTTTTTACAAGCCCTTCAACATCCTCTATTTGTCTGTTTATAAAAGGTGTGATGATAGTCAATGTATGCTTATCAAGATCTTTCGGTATCAGAAGCCTTAGCTCCAGGTTGACACCATAATGCAGGTATACTGCCAGATCCTTGATCCTGTATGGCGTATCTTTTATTTTTTTAGGGAACCTGTTTTTAACCTTGTTAATGATATGGAGGATATGTTTGCAGGTCCCAAGTGTGTTCTTCCTGAAATCAGGGCATGTGCAATAGGATTCTCCCCTTTCCCAACCTCGTAAGGCAACCCTGTAGGTTTTTCCTGATGTGTGATTTGTTATTAAATAATCTGTCCACAATATGGATTTATCATTTGCCTGGATCCTCATTTTTTGATTTTCAGCCCGTTCTATCCGGTCTGCAAGTTCCTGATTTATAAGCTCTTCATCGGTCAGACTCTCTATTGGGATTTTTTCCAGGGGAGGCGCGGAAAGTCCGAGGGCCAATTTCTCTTCGAGAATAAGGGAAAATGCGGCACCGAGATGTTCACACCTATTATCACAGGTACTGCATTCAAACTTCAAATGTTTGTTATTCATCGGATCAAGGCTGATTGAAACAAGTGTCTCGCCCAGATCAAGCTTAAAAGAAGTGTTGTTCAGGATTACTTGTTCGTCGATGCTTATTTCGTATTTTCCACCCAGAAGTATCAGTTTTTTCCCTTCCGGTCCTAAAAGTTTACACGCTCCGGTATAAGTAAGATGTGAAAGTCTGTCTCTTAGAGTTAACATTGCATTTCTCCGTTGATTTAATTCATCCCCATTGCAGAATAATAGATTAATGTTGTATCCTTTTTAGGCATCCTTTATAAAAAGATCAACAGATTCTTGAATCGCGATGATTGTTAAACGAAAAAAAATAATAATACTTTATTTTCCGGAGTTAATCTGTCTATGAAACCCATTGATCTCATCGATCATCCGGAAGGAGGTCAATTTCGTGAAGTTTTCAGGTCCATAAGGACCGTTACTACACAAACAGGCAATACCAGATCTGCTCTCACCCATATCTATTTTTCGCTAAAGCCGGGTGAAACAAGCCGCTTTCACAGGGTGGCATCAGACGAGGTCTGGAACCTGTATCAGGGCAGTGCGCTTAATCTCTATATATGGGCTGGTTCTGATAAACCGCCTGAGTGTGTTAGGCTTTCAGCAGACGGTAACAATTTCTGCCATGTAGTACCGGCTGACACCTGGCAGGCTGCAGAGCCTGTTTCGGATACAGTGCTTGTCGGCTGTTCTGTTGCACCGGGTTTTGAGTTTTCCGATTTCAAATTGATTGATCCGAATTCTGATGACGCGAAACGACTCATATCTTTAGATTCTGACATGAAGAAATTTATAATATAGAGGATTCATGTATCGAATAACTATTATATTATTGATTCTGGCCGCCCTTGGATCCAACGGGGATGAGAAAAAGATAAAGGATTTTACCAGTGACGGATGCACGCTTTTCCCTGACAGTTCCCTCATACTCAAGGCGGACTGGTGTGAATGCTGTTTTCAGCATGACATAGCCTACTGGCAGGGTGGTACTGAAGAAGAACGTTTAAAAGCGGATGAGACGCTGCGGGAATGTGTTCATAGGAAAACAGGAAATGATAACCTTGCAAAAATCATATACCGGGGTGTACGCCTGGGAGGAAGCCCTTACTTTTATAACTGGTACAGGTGGGGTTATGGGTGGGATTATGACCGAAAATATAAAAAATTAACCGAAGAAGAAAAAAAGCAGGTAGCGATCAAGCTGAAGAAGTATTTTTCGAGTGACATTGAGCGTCCGTGCAAATAATATTGAAAATGGGAAAATAAGAATCCGGACCCGCCGGATACCCGCCTGCGCGGGTATGACGTATTAATCGCGGTTATCCATAATTACCTTAAAATTGTCAGGAAGGTTTTATTATGGAATTTCCATGCCAATGGATAAAATGCCGAGTGATAAAACCAATTATTTTCATAGGATACCAGGAAAGCGATTGATTCGCTGTGTGGCCTATTATCCCAAAACCCGCGATTGAAGAGATAAAAATGGAGTTATAAATTGAAAAACCTCGTTGAATCAGGTAGATATGTGTAACGACAAAGAAACACAAACTGAACCAACGAGGTGAAAAAGATGATACGACAAAGTCTTCTCCCATTCAAGCTAGAAATGACCAAAGATATGATAACTTCTCATGCAGGCCTGAGTCTGTTTGGAGAATTTGCGGTGGGCTTGGGCATATTAAAGACAGTAGATAAATACTTACCAAAGCCTGGCAGTGGCGCTGGGTATAAAGCCTCAGAATATGTGTTCCCCATTCTATTGACATTAAATGGTGGAGGAAGAAACCTGGAGGACACTCGAGAGATAAGAGGGGATGAAGGGATGCGAGAGATATTACCATTAGACCGAGTTCCTTCATCAGATGCTATAGGAGATTGGTTACGTAGGACAGGACAGAATGGTGGTCTTGAAGGGCTTGGCAAAGTTAACAGGCAACTATTAAAGCGAGGCATGAAGTATGATGGTCTCAAGGGGTATACTCTTGATATAGATGCAACAGGGATAGTAGCGGAGAAGGAATCGGCAAAAATGACCTATAAGGGATTTAAGGGTTATATGCCGATGGTTGGTCATATAGCAGAAAATGGATTGGTATTGGGAGATGATTTCAGGGAGGGCAATGAATCCCCTGGAGGGAGAAACCTTGAGTTTATTAAATACTGTCGTCGTCAACTTCCGAAGGGTAAAGAAGTTAAAGCATTCAGGTCTGACAGCGCTGGGTATCAGGCTGATATAATAAATTACTGTGAAAAAGAAGGGATTGAATTTGCTATAGGCGGTGATTTAGACGCAGCAGTATTAAAGGTGATAAATAATATCCCGGAAGAGGATTGGCGCACCTATAAAGGAGGATATATAGCTGAAGCTATTCACACTATGAATAAGACTGAGAACAGTTTCCGCCTTATAGTGATCCGCAGGCCCTATCAGCAGAATATGTTTGAAGAAGAAGGTGAGAAGGTAAAGTATACTGTAATAGTAACTAATAAGTTTGAACAAGCGGAAAGGGTAGTGTGGTGGTACAATCAGCGTGGCGATTGTAGCGAAAACCGAATAAAGGATCTCAAGATAGGGTTTGGTATGGAAAGAATGCCTTGTGGTCAGACGGAAGCCAATGCTGTATATTTCAGAATAGGCGCTCTGGCATATAATGCATACCGGCTTTTTATCCTTAAGGCACTTGGTAAAAGCTGGCACCATTATCAGGTTCAAACGGTCAGATGGAGATTGTACCAGATAGCCGGAAAGATAGTATTTCATGGTGGCCAGATTTATCTCAAAGTGAGTAGAAGCTTCTTTTCATTGTTTGACGATATTCGTCTAAGGATATGGGAGTTTGCAAACACCTAGAAGGTAGAACGGATATCCTTGGAGAATAATAACTTAAAGGGTGAGGTGTGTCTGAAGCAAAGGTAGATTGCCTTTGTCTCAGTTATGATGGTGAATCAGCACCAGCTCCCGGCAAAAAAAGATGTAGCGCAGACCCTCTCTACCCTTTTTTTTGGCTTGAATTATATATTCTAGAGACTTGTTCTATTTCAATCTCGGATTTTGGGTTAGTAGACCTTTCTTTACATTTGGTGTTGATTATGTAAAAAAATATGTCTTTTTTTACATAAACTTTCGCGGCCTGCCCTGTGAAATCCCGTAGGGAAGAGTTGATAAATTTTATTTAACAGGGCCTGCCCTGTGAAATCCCGGAGGGAAGATTTTATAAATCTATTTAACAGGGTGTTCCGCGGTTAGATAGGAATTTTTTGGTTTTGTTTTTACTGATAACTGATCTCTGATTTCTGATATCTGGTATTGTCTATGTCTGAATCTGAAAAAGAAAAACGCTGGAAAATCTTTCGAGAACTACTTCCATACTATGGAAAGCTCGTAACGCCGGAGTTTCTTCAAAAATCCATACCTTGAATTCCGGTCCGTGAAAGAGTAAATTCCATTTTTAAAGTCCTTATCAATGTATTCTGTGGTGTATTTGAATATATAGGAATATCTGAGCGTTTAATTGATAAAGAAACTGCTATTACTTTTTGGGAAAAGTGAAGGAAATTATTTAGTAAACCAATGGGTTATGGCTAAAAGAGCTAATAGGAGATTTGACCCATTCTACGATTGGAAAATGGAATCGTAGGACGTATAAAAGAAATTATTATATGAATTTGTGGTGCATGTTGAATAAGAGTCAAGGGCCCCATTCCACCCCATTCCAGAAAAACCATTTGAATTTATTTTGGATGATGCTTTGATATCCGGACAGATTGATTTGATTGTGAAAACAGACCCTGAGTCGAATAAAATATTGGATGTAGACTTAATTGATTTTAAAACCGAGAAGAAAGAGGGGCGCAGGGAGAGAGATCCTTTAAATAGATTACAACTTAGGCTTTATGCCCTGGCAGCAGGTAAATCATTGGGTTTAAATCCTATATCATCTCATATCCATTATTTATCTGATAATGTAAGGTTTGATGTGGATGTTTCAGAGGAAAATCTTGTTAATGCCAGAAAAGATATTAATAAAGCTGTCAAAGGTATTAAGAGTAGAAGATTTGGTAAGAAGCCTGGAAAAAATTGTGATAGCTGCGATTTCCATTTAATTTGCTCAAAATAATTTTAAATTATTATTTTTCGTTTTAAATTTTAAATTTGTTTGATTAATTATAATTTGATTTAGATTTACTATGGCTATCTAAAGTATGCATCATTATACCTTGATTTAGGATTATAAAAAGAGTAATTAATTTTTTTAATCGGCAATAATTAAGAGGAATAAATCAGAAATCAACATGTTATAACTTAAATAATTTACCCTTGAACTATGATGAAAAAAGACAATAATCGCAACCGCATAGCTGTATATGATTTCTTTTGCGGATGTGGGGGGACCAGCCGGGGTTTTCAAAAAGCCGGTATGGATATTGTTTTTGCATTGGATATAGATCCTGATGCAAAAAGTACTTTTATAAAAAATTTTCCTGACACACATTTTTGTGAGAAAAGCATCTCTTTACTCTCAGCAGATGATTTACAACCAACTCTTGATAAGCATAAAGATAGCTATACTCTATTTTGTGGATGCGCGCCTTGTCAGCCATTTACTAAACAATATACAGAAAGTCGAAAATATGATGTACGCAGGAATTTATTAACACATTTTGGATCAATAATAGAAAAGCATAAGCCAGACTTTGTATTTGTTGAAAATGTTCCAGGATTACAGAAAGTTCAAAAGAAAAAAAAAGGTCCATTTCCGGCCTTTGAAAAATTGTTGCATGAGTTAGCTTACAAGATGGATTTTGGAGTTATAGCGGCTCAAGATTACGGAGCACCACAATTACGTCGTCGTTTTGTTTTGGTTGCAAGTAAACATGGTCCCATAAGCATTCCTGAACCAACCCATGGCAATAATCGTGACAATCCATACAAAACTGTTAAAGATGCAATTGAGGATCTCCCAGCTATTGCCGCTGGAGAAACATACAATGATCCAGATGTACTTAATCATCGGGCAGCCGAATTATCAGAACTAAATATGAAGCGCATAAAAGCCTCCAAACCCGATGGAGGTGGGCGTAATAACTGGCCGGAAGAACTTTTACCTGAGTGTTATACGCGTACTAATGAAAGAGGCAAAAAACATTCCGGACATACCGATTGTTATGGTCGTTTGTGGTGGGATAAACCTGCAACAGGATTAACAACTCGTTGTATCAGCTATTCCAACGGAAGATTCGGACATCCGGAACAACATAGGGCATTAAGTATTAGAGAAGCAGCGCGCCTTCAAGGATTTGATGATAATTTTGAATTCACTGGCAGTCTAAATTCAATGGCTAAACAGATAGGAAATGCTGTACCTGTTGACCTTGCCTATGCAATGGGAAGGCATTTTGCCAACCATATAAAGGAAATAAATGGCTAAATTTAAAACAAGAGCTAGGGCCATCGACTTATTGGGACGACAGCAGATAGCTGGTATCCCCACGGCGATAAATGAATTGTTTAAAAATGCACATGATGCATATGCAGATCATGTTGATGTCGATTATTTCCGAATTAAAAAGTTATTTATTTTGCGTGATGATGGACTGGGAATGACAAAAGTTGATTTTGAAAAACGATGGTTGGTCCTAGGCACTGAAAGTAAGTTCGATAACAAACGCATTCTCCCACCACCAACTCCAACGAATAAACCTAAACGTCCTATAATGGGAGAAAAAGGTATTGGCCGTTTAGCCATATCAGCCATAGGCAGGCAAGTATTGATTCTTTCCAGGGCTATAAGAGATGATAAGTTAACAGACATTGTCGCGGCTTTTATTAATTGGGGAATCTTTGAGATCCCAGGCTTGGATTTGGATGATATTGTTATTCCGGTTAGAGAATTCCAGAATAGCGAAATTCCCGACGAGTCCGTAGTGTCATCAATGAAAAATGAATTAATTAGATCAATAGATACATTATATAAAAAAAAATTATTATTTGATAATGAATCTAAAAATCTTATTAAAGAGATAAATAGTTTTTATGTAAATCCAAAGGATCTCAACAATAAATTGCCCGGAAACCTTTCATTATTTCATAATTCCGGCACACAATTTTACATATCTCCGGTAGATGAGTCACTAAACTCTGATATTGACGGAAGCCCGCAGACCGCTTCCAAGTTGGAAAAACTCTTATCCGGATTTACCAATACGATGACACCTGACCATCCTAAGCCAAATATTGAAGCCTCTTTCAGAGATTTTCGAACTGAAAATGATACATATGAAGATTTAATTGATAAGGAAAGCTTCTTTACGCCAGACGAATTCTTAAAGGCCGATCATCATATTTCCGGCATTTTTGATCCATATGGGCAATTCGATGGAGTCGTATCAATCTATAATGAAAAAGGAATTAAACACAAAATCCCCTGGTCAGAAAATAATTTCAATCTTACACATTGTGGTCCTTTCTCTATTAATTTCTCTTATGTCCCAGGACGCCAACAACAGTCATACCTTGATCCTGTTACTTGGAATCGTCTTATGTCCAAATTAAATAGGTTCGGGGGACTATATATGTATAAGAACAATATAAGAATTTTGCCATATGGTGACACCGATTATGACTTTATAGATATTGAGAGAAACCGAACAAAAAGTGCATCATATTATTTCTTTTCCTACCGTAGAATGTTCGGAGTTATTAATATCTCAAAAGAAAACAACCCCAACTTAGTAGAGAAAGCCGGGAGAGAAGGATTTATAGAAAATAAGGCTTATAAACAGATCCGAGATATTCTAAAAAACTTCTTTTATCAGCTTGCTAACGATTTCTTTCGAGAACAGGGTACTGGTGAGTATACTGAATTGTGGTTAAGTAAAAGAAGTGAAAGAGAAAATTATTTCAAGGTAAAAGAAGAAAGAGAAAAGCGTGCAAAAGAACGCAAGAAAATATTTGAAAAAGAGTTAAATGATTTTTTCAATAATGCACAATCAGGAGAGATAAATAGGCAAGCAAACGAATTATTACAATCCTTTGAAAATAAATTGTTATCGATTGCATCAATCGAAGACCCAGATATGGCAGCCCAAACACTTATTAATTATGAAATTGAAGCACGAACAATGCTTAATCAGTTACGCAAGGATTATAAAATTAACGCTCCTCGAGGTTTTGCACCATCCAAAGAGACGCGAAGAGACTATGAAGCATATCGTGACAGATATATTATATTTGAAGATGAGGTTTTTTCCAAATGTGAAAGAGAGCTATCCTATCTTACGGAAGAATGCCGCAGAGATTTAAAACTTCAAATAAGTAAAAGGAAAAGAATTGAAAAAGCATTAGAACAACTCTCAATGGAAGCAAAAGATATTACAAAGAAAAAAAGGGAAGAAGCAAGGTCATTAAGTGAAGATATGTCGGCCAAAGTCCGAAAATTAACTCAAGAATTAATGGCAAACCTGGAGCAAACCATTAGAAGTGTTCAGATTAACCTCAGTACATTAAAGATAGACGATGAAGGGGATGCGGATATTTATGAAGAATTAAAAAAACGCGAACTTCCTATCATAGAAGAAACAGAATATGCGAATGGAGTTCTTGAAAATATAATTGAGCAAATTGACTCTATTTATTGGGAGAAAGACAAATCAGGAAGAATAGTCACAAACAAACAAATTGAAGCATCCATGGAAGAAGAAATTGAAGAGTTACAGGAAAAACTAATAAGTGATGTTGAACTAACTCAATTAGGGTTGGCTGTTAATATAGTTCACCATGAATTCAATAGTACTGTAAAATCTTTAAGAAATAGTATAAGGGACCTTAAACGATGGGCAGATGTGGATGATACGCTTGAAACTATTTATGGAAATATCCGTACAAATTTTGAACATTTAGATGGTTATTTATCTCTATTGACTCCCTTCAACCGGCGTTTATATCGAAAAACAGAAAAAATTAGCGCTGAAGACATATACATATTTTTGTTGGATGTTTTCCGCGGAAGATTTGAAAGGCATAGCGTTATCCTTAAACGATCAAAATATTTTGCAGCAAGTAAAATAGAGGGGTATCGTTCGGTATTCTATCCTGTGTTTGTGAATGTTGTTGATAATGCAATTCATTGGTTAAAACAAAAACAAGATCAGGAAGAAAAGATCATACGATTACATGCTGATAGTGAAGGATCTTTCTATATTTCAAATAATGGGACAAGCATTAATGAAGGTGATTATGATAAGATCTTTGAGCTCGGTTTTTCAAGAAAAGAAAATGGCAGAGGGATGGGTTTGGCTATCTCTAGGGAGGTCCTTCGTAGCGTGGGTTAT
Source organism: uncultured delta proteobacterium (assembly GCA_963815145.1). Classification (GTDB taxonomy): domain Bacteria; phylum Desulfobacterota; class DSM-4660; order Desulfatiglandales; family HGW-15; genus JAAZBV01. The sequence goes on along the minus strand of CAWFFS010000027.1, from coordinate 73,605 downwards.
GAAATTATTGCGGATATACCCAGAAAAAATAGTTCAGTCACATTCAAAATATTCAAAAAGGAACAAAAGTGAGTCAATCATGACTGATACCTTCTTTTCAGAATCTGTGAAAGCTGCTGATGAATATATAAAGTCAATTTCCATAATAGATGATGAGCCAGATTTTTCTAACGATGTTGATAGAGACCATAGTCTAAGTGCAAATAGGATAACCAAAGCTTTTGCCGAAAGCGGTAAGGCTTGCACTATCTTTAAAATACAGGATATCAATGACAAAAGTAACATTCTTAAATTGGTCAAAGCTACGGATGTTTGCATTCTTGATTGGAGGATAAATTTACCTCCTGTTTGCACAAGAGATATAACCGAAGAAGAAGGTGAAGAAGATGTAGAGGACACTGCCGGAAGGGGAAAGCATGCAATTGATTTATTAAAAGCTATAATAGCTGAATCAGATTGTGCCCCAAAATTGATAATAGTATATACAGGTGAGCGTGAGGCTGAGCCAATTTTTAGTGAAATATTAAAATTGTTCAACAATGTTTTTGAAAGCGATAAAGAAGACCTTTGGGTCCAAAACGAGAATTATCGAGTCGTAATACGTTTTAAACCTGCCTTAAAAAACGCAGTAGATCCGGCTATAAAATCAAAATATATTGACTACATGGATTTGCCAGATGTAATTTCTCAAGAATTCGCCAAACTTACAGGAGGACTAATTTCAAATGCGGCAATTAGCTCAATAGCAATATTAAGGAACAACACAAATAAATTACTACAGGAATATAATAAGCAGTTGGACTTAGCATATTTAACACATCGAGCGATGTGTCCCGAACCGGAAGATGCAGAGGAGCTAATTTTAGAAAATATTATAGGGTCTATTAGCTCAATTCTTACATGCGAAAATACGATAAAGTATTGTGATATAAATCGTGTCAAACTTTGGTTGGATAACTATGCGTTTAGCCCCACTGAACTTGAAATTAATAAAAAAAGAAAGGTATCGGTTACATTGGGTCTTCTTAAAGAATGGATGGAATGTGGAGCTGAAAGTTGTTTGCGTAAAAACTTAAAAGAAAAGTCAGCAGATATCAATGATTTGCAATGGGAGCAATATGAAAGAGGGAAATTAAAAAAAGATATACAAAGTATATTTTCACCAGATAACAATATAAATGAAGAGTTTGCTATTCTTTCCCATCATAAGAGTAATTTTTACAGAGAAGGTTATTCTCCTAAACTTACCTTAGGCTCAATAATTAGACCGATTAAAAGTGAAATGCACTTGCTTTGCATACAGCAACGATGTGATAGTGTACGAATTGCCTCAGAAGAAAAACGAAGCTTTATGTTCCTGCCTTTGGAAAAACAGGATAAAAAATTTTCCTTTCTTTATAAAGATAAAGAAGGAAATTATATCCAATTGAAAGAGAAACTTAACTGCCAAGATCTAAAAACAATAAGCTTTAAAGCTGCTAACAATGGGATTGTAACCGCAGATAACTCCATTTTTATTGACGCTCAAAATAATAAATATGAATGGGTATTGGATTTAAAGGATTCGTATGCACAAAAAATAGCGAATAAATTTGCGGCAATGATCTCTCGCGTAGGTATTGATGAGTCTGAGTGGCTAAGAAGATCCTAATTATATCTGTATTTATTTCGAAGCTTTGGGGCTAATACCTTGACACTTGCAACGATAAAATAGATTTAATCAATAGCTGATAGTCTCTTGTTTGTGTTGCGGTCGTTCATTATAAGTAAAAATAAGGAATCACATGGTAAACAGGATAGAGATCGATAAAATATTAGGTTGTTTCGATGCATATTTTTGAGTACTATCACACCAATTGAACGAATTCAAGATTTACACTAACAACCTTATATTGCCAAATTGAGAATATGGTAAGAAACTGGACAGAGCAAGAACTACTCATTGCAATGAATCTTTATTGTAATCTACCTTTTGGCCAATTTAATAAAACAAACAAACTTGTTATGAAAGTTGCCGAAAAATTGGGTCGATCGTCAAGTTCACTTGCAATGAAGCTGAGTAATATTGCATCTATTGATCCCTATCATCAACAGCGTGGAGTTGTTGGACTTAGGAGTGCAAGCAATCTGGATAAAAAAGTTTGGGCAGCGTTTCAAGAGAACTGGTCCAAGATGGCAGAACAAAGCGAAGCTGCTTTTGAATCGTTAATGTCAGATGAAACTACCCAAGTCACTGAGGATAGGATAGAAGATCAGGTGCCGGATGGTCCTTCCGAAGCCGAAAGAACAGTCAAGACACGACGTCTCCAACAATTTTTCAGAAAAGTTATTCTATCGAGCTATGAAAATAGATGTGCTTTAACAGGAATTGCAATTCGCCAAATTCTTGTTGCAAGTCATATTATCCCATGGAGTGAAAATGAAGATCGTCGCGCCGACCCAACCAATGGACTCTGTTTGAATGTCCTACATGATAAAGCCTTCGATCGACATTTAATAACCTTTGATGAAGATTATAGACTTGTTGTTTCTAGCGAATTAAAAAAAGGAAATATCCCTGATTTTCAAAAAAATAATTTTATAACCTTTGAAGGTGTAGCTTTAAACTTACCTCAGCGATTTTTACCAGATCCCCAAGCATTACAAATGCATCGTGAAGCATTTATAGCATAGAGGTATATCCTTTTCATGGCAGACTTTATGACAAAAGAGCAACGAAGTAACGCAATGTCAAAAGTCCGTTGTTCCGAAACAAAAATAGAACAAATAGTTAGGTCCTCCCTGCATAAAAAGGGATATCGCTTTAGAAAGAATGATAAAAAACTTTCGGGTCGTCCTGACATCGTCTTACCTAAATATAAAGCTGTTGTTTTTATCAATGGTTGTTTTTGGCATGGACATAAAGGCTGTAGTAAAAGCAATCTCCCCACAACAAGGTCCGAATTTTGGAAGAAAAAAATTGGCCGCACTATGGAAAGGGATAAAGAAAATATAGCAAGTTTACTCAAACTAGAGTGGCGAGTGGCGGTTATTTGGGAATGTGGTCTTAAAAATGAGAAATTATACGATAGTTCAATAATTGATTTAATTAAGTGGATAAATTCAACCGAAGAAAAGGTTGAAATCCCGTAACTTAATATTTGGCGAACTCATAAATTATTTAAGCATTTGGTATGTTCTGGTTCATCCCTTGCGAAGGAGTTTATTATGAAATACACACCATCTCAAATAGACGCTATAAATCATATAAATGGAAATCTTCAAATAATTGCGTGTGCTGGCTCAGGCAAAACACAAACTATTTCTGCAAGAATTGCCAACATGGTTCTCTCAGGAATTCCTAAAGAACATATTCTTGCTTTTACATTTACAGAAAAAGCTGCCAACGAAATGAAACTTAGAATTCGTGCGCAATTAGAAGAAACACTACCTGACGATCCGGAATTAGGTAGTATGTATATCGGAACAATTCATTCATTTTGCTTTCAATATTTAAAAGAAATAAAACCGGAATTTAGGAACTACGATATTATAGATGAAAACAAACAACTTTTATTTCTAGCGAGACATGGATGGGATATAGGAATTAATCAATTATCAACCGGAAGAAAACCTCCATTTGAGCCGATCAAGAAATTTGTGAAAACAGTAGATATAATAAAACAGAATCAAATTTCAGAGATCCTGATTAAAAATGACTCCCCCGCTTTTTATGAGTGTTATAAAAAATATTATCAACTTATGAGCGAGCACAAATTCATTGATTTTGCTACGATAATAGATCAATTGGTTTGTACTTTGGAAAATGAACCACATGAATTATTGAATATACGTAATAAAATTAAATACGTTGTTGTTGATGAGTATCAAGATATTAACCCAATACAAGAAAAATTGATAAATTTAATCGCTGGAGAAGAAGGCAATTTATGTATTGTCGGAGACGATGATCAGTCTATTTTCGAATTTCAGGGAGCAAATGTAGATAACATTCTGACATTTTCAGTTCGTTACAAGAATGTAAAGGAAATAAACTTACTAAAAAATTTTCGCTCTACAGATACTATTATTGAAGCTGCTAGAGATTTAATTCAATATAATAGGGGTAATCGACTTGAGAAAAGAATGGAACTTGGAAGAAAGTATAAAAAAGGTGAAATAGGGGATCTATACCAGCTAGAATTTCAGACCAGAAGCGATGAAGTTAATTTTATTATAAACAAAATTAAAGAGCTTAGAGGCTATAAATATTTAGAAAGCCGAGATGAAAAAACAGGTGAAGAAAAATATAGGGGATTAGACTGGTGTGATTTCGCTATATTAGTAAGAACTAATGAAACAGCAAAAATATTTGTTAATGCTTTTCAAAAAGAAAATATTCCTTTCACAACAAAGGGAACCGCTGGATTATTCGAAAGGCCTGAAATACGATTCCTTCAAATGATATTTAACTTTTTTTGCGATAACCAAATATGGTCACCAGATGGCTATATTTCATGCACAATAAATGACTTGATGAAATATTACAAAAATAACATTAACTTAGGTCTTTGGGGTCAGATAGAAAAAAGATTGATGATTATAAAAGGAGATATTAGTAATGGGGATAGATTTTACCCCCAAGATGTTTATCATCAAGTCCTTCAATCGATGGGAATAGATAAAGAATATTTTGATGAAGGTCAATTATATGATTTTGGGCGTTTTAGTCAGCTGATATTGGATTTTGAAACTGTAAATGAATGGGTGAATATAAAACGATTAAATTCCTTTGTTTTTTTCCTTAATGGTTATGCCAGTGATAAAGTTGATGTAGGTGGCTTAGATGATCCGACACAATTAAACACGGTCAGTATTCACACAATCCATAAGGCAAAAGGTCTAGAATATCCAGTTGTCTTTATACCAGACTTAGCGACTGGTAGATTTCCCTCACAGAGAAGAAATCACAAGCCGGATGTCTATCTTAATAATTGAAGGGGGACGTCCTTTTATAATTAAATAACTTTTAAAATGCTGTAATAATCGGTGGGGATAGGGGGATACCTCAAAATATCAATTGAGGTTTTTGATTTGAGATAAGAGCCCCGCAACTGTTACAATATCTATAAGAAAATAAATGAAAGCGACTGGATCGCCTCTTGACATTGGACAAATGTTATGAGTGAAAATGCTTAATAAATACATGAAAATGTTCTCAAAGTTACGGACTGACCGGAGTCGTAAACTCTACCCGTCCTTTACTGACTATCGTGCTCCGCACAAACCTTTTCTTATTCTCTCTATAATGGACCTGATCGCCCAGGGCCGGATTACAGAAAACTTTATTGAACCCTCCTATGAACTGGCAGAGACCTGGAATGGTTATTATTCCAGGATTATGCCTTCCAGATCACCTACAAGCATGGCTTACCCTTTTTCCAGACTGCGCACAGACGGCTTCTGGCACAGAATCTCCAGGGAAGGCTATGACTCTGATATAGAATACAACATCGGTTCCATGAAGCGGCTTCGGGATGTGTATCTTGGCGCCAGGCTTGATGATGAGCTGTTTCAATATATTTGTGATCCGGTAGCAAGAGAGAGATTAAGACTCGTTATTATACAGACATATTTTTCGCCGGAGGTGCAGCCCGCAATAATTAAACAGGGGAGGGTAAATCTGGAGTCTTACAGATATAGTGAGGATATCTTAAAGAATGCGAATGAACACCCTGCGGAATGGGAAGCTCCTGAAAACCAGGAAGAAATACAGGTTCGAAATCAGGGTTTTAGAAGGGCTATAGTGATCCTGTATGACCACCGGTGCGCCCTCTGCGGAATCAGAATGCTGACTCCTGAAGGTCACACGGTAGTTGAGGCCGCTCATATTGTCCCCTGGAATAAGAGCCATGATGATTTGCCCTCCAACGGTATGGCACTATGCCGTCTGTGTCACTGGTCTTTTGACGAGGGTCTGATGAGCGTTGGGAAAAAATATGAGGTTCTGGTTTCAGGCAGAGTGCAGGTGGAGCGGAATCTTCCTGGCCACATACTGACACTCACGGATAGAAATATTTTTACTCCTGAGGACGAAAAATTCCGGCCTTCGCAGATTAACCTGGAAAAACACCGGCACAAGATTTTCAAGAGATGAGAAACGGACAGTCGGGGGCGATCTCAACATGGGATAAAAATAATAATTATATAAAATACAGAACCTGCCGATATATATACTGATACGGAATTCTTTTTGTCCGGAACATCCTTTGTAAAACTCATTCTATTTTTTATCGAACATAAATGCAGGAATGAAGAATGGACCCTATATCAATTATCGGTCATTTTATTGGTAGCATTAGGTATCTCCTTCCAATATTCGTTATTATTATTATTATTATTCTCAAAACTCCATGGTTCAAGGGCTGGTTTGGTGAAGCTATTGTCAACTTCCTTGCCTGGCTGCGGCTGGATAAAAACATATATCACCGAATCAATAATGTGACATTACCGGCAGAGAATGGAACTACTCAGATAGATCATATAATCGTTTCTGTTTATGGCGTCTTTGTTGTTGAAACAAAGAACATGAAAGGCTGGATATTCGGAAGCGCAGACCAGAACACATGGACGCAGAAGATATACAGGTATGCCAATAAATTTCAGAATCCTCTTCGCCAGAATCACAAACATGTAAAAACATTGCAATCCATTCTTGGTCTGAATGATAATCAGATACACGCTGTTGTTGCTTTTGTCGGTGACAGTACCTTTAAAACAGCGATGCCTGAGAATGTTACATATGGATCTGGATTTATCCGGTTTATAAAATCCAAAATGCAGCAGGTCCTGTCTGAATCTGATGTTGCGGAAATAATAGATAAAATTGAAAATAACAGGCTTGCACGATCCTTTGATACAAGCAGGGTGCATGTACAAAATGTAAGGGAAATCATAAAGGAAAAACAAAACAATAGAACCCCAAGTTGCCCAAAATGCGGCGGAGTAATGGCCCTGCGGGAGGTTAAAAAAGGCCCTGATGCAGGAAAAGAATTTTGGGGATGTAAACGGTTTCCCGGATGCAGGGGCGTTAAGGCTGTTTAATGATTTGAAGCGGCGGGGTGTAAAACCCCGCCCTACGGATAGGGAGCTGATTGATAATTATGAAAAGGTTAATCATAAGCATAAAATCTGTATGCCTGGTTTTTATTGCTTCATTCTGCTGCCTGGTTGTTCAAACCAGTGCGGATACCATTGTGCTTAAGAATGGTAATAAAACAGAGGTTGATCATGCATGGGAAGAAGATGGCTTGATAAAAGGGAAAAAACCCTATGGGTTTGTGAGTTTCCCTAAGGACACTGTTCAGACAGTCATCTATGAAAAAGAGACCCCAAATGACTCTTTTGAATTTGATATATGGCAAGCTGGTATAAGCATCGAAAAGGCCTTTAAAATAGCGGATAAAAATGACATTCCATTGGCCAGGATTGGCAGTCCTTCACTTTTCAATAAGTTTAATCAAAATATTTATAAAGACATCAATAAATTTAACGCTTTCCATTATCAAACGAAACTCATGGACAGGTATGCGGATGTGTCACTTTGTTTTACTCCCACCAGTAGAGTCCTTCATAAGGTGATTGTCAGTTTGACAGCTGCGGGGGCGGGTAATAAAGGATTTAAAGAAGAAATACTGAACATGCTTAAAAGTAAATATGGGAATAAAATTAAATACAGTAAACAGCTTTTCGGTGATACGCGCATCTGGAATGCAAATAGGCAATATACAGTAAGTATGATTTACCAGGCAGGATATATTAAGATTGAATATTCCGATAATGCGCTAGGTAATCAGAACGGGGCAGAGAAAAAGAAGATAGAAGATAAAAAAAGGAAAGAATATACAGAAAAAGATTCTCCTAAGTTTTAGAAATAAAATGTGTGTGAGATAGAGGGATACCCTTAACTATTAACTTACTAATGAGAGTGAGACTCTCTATATTAATCAATTTTACACAATTATGAACTTAGCCAGCGAACGCAAATTACGAATAAATGCAGCACTTGGTAAGATACTTAGATATTTTAATCTGTTAGAGTTGAACCTTGGTTATAGTATAAGATGGCTTGAAAACCGAAAGGATGTGTGGAATATGGTACATGAAAATATGAAAATAAATTAGTGTTGAGCAGGACTCTCTTTAGAAATTTAGTTGGCAATTGAAGGAGATGTCTCTTATTAATTCAATAACCCTGAATCTCTGAGAATAAAAAATGCAACTATTATATTTTGCTATAGCAATTTGCGCCTTTGCGATTCCTTTTTTATTTTTGTCAATTTACAAATGGTATCAGATCAGAAAAAACAAGCGAGCGCCATTTACTGATAAATTTTTAAGAAGTCCCGGACAATCGCTTAATGAACAAATACAATCGGTGAGTGAGGAAATAACTGTCAATTCCAGTGCGGTAGTAATTCTTCCTTTGTTCATGCTTACCCCTGTTTTTATCTTTAATTTCAATTTTACTTATTTTATCGCTGTCATGGTGTTATTCGAGTTGTTTTCCTTTAGAAAACTATGGAAATATCTTAATGAGCGAAGACGCCTGCGATTAGGATATGATGGTGAGGTGGCGGTGGGGCAGGAGCTTAACCTGCTGATGCTGGAAGGCTTTCATGTGTTTCATGATCTGGTCACAGAGAAGATAAAAAAATTCAACATAGATCATATTATTGTGGGCAGTTCAGGTGTTTATGCAGTTGAAACAAAAACACGGTCAAAATCCCGGATAAAAAAGAAGAATGAATCTGCCACTGTTATTTATGATGGAAGCTCACTTAAGTTTCCTCATTATACAGATACTGATTCTCTTAAACAGACAAGGCTAAACGCAATACATCTTCAAAAGTGGCTTACCAGTGCGGTTGGTGAACGGGTAGAGGTTGAAGTGGCATTGGGTCGGACCAAGCTAACTCATTGTAATCAATCAATATATGCATAAAAATACCCTGTTTTTTATCCTTATATTGCTGTTTTCAGGTATGAAAAAGGCTATATAAGAAAACATGATTATAACTTCACCCTCTTTTAATTAAATAAAAACATAAAAATTCAACAATATTTGTCTCTATATTTAAGAGGATAATATTGCTTGACAGGATAAATTATCTAGATTATATTCCCTTAACATGAATAAAATTACAAAAAGATTATTGAACATAAACCTGCCGGGCAACCGTTCTGCATTTCTCTGGGGCCCACGAAAAACAGGAAAAACACACTGGATAGGTGAACATTTTAAAGAATCGATTATTATCGATTTATTGAAGACTGATATATTTGCCGATTATGTATCCCGCCCCTCATTACTAAGAGAACAATACAGGGAACACCACGGTCTTGTTATTATCGATGAAATTCAGATGGTGCCTGACCTCTTGAATGAAATTCACTGGTTGATTGAAAACAGCAAAACTTCATTTTTGATGACAGGATCAAGTGCCCGTAAACTCCGGCGTAACCACGCGAATCTTTTAGGAGGAAGGGCGTGGAGATATTCAATGGCACCCCTTTCATACACGGAAACAGAGGGGTTTGACCTTGAAGAGATTATGATTTCCGGTCTTTTGCCTCCGCATTTTCTATCACCGGACCCGATACAGGACCTTCGGGCATATATTGGAGATTACTTAAAGGAAGAAATTGCTTCGGAAGCTCTCATTCAAAACATCCCTGCTTTTTCCGAATTTTTAAGAACAGCATCACTTACATCAGGGGAATTGATAAATTATACAAATGTAGCCAGAGAAACGGGGGTAAGCGCAAAGGTTGTAAGGACATATTTCCAGATACTTGAAGATACACTTCTTGGTTTTCGTATTCCTCCGTGGAAAAAAGCCAAAAACAGGCGATTGATAGAAACGGAAAAATTTTATCTTTTTGATATCGGGGTCTCCAACTATCTGGCGCGCCGTAAACCCCGGACAGGCACACCTGAATTTGGCAAATCTTTTGAGCATTTCATTTTAATGGAGCTTAAAGCTTACCAGGCATACAGGAACCCTGAACTGGACATTCGTTTCTGGCGAACAAGTACAGGATTTGAAGTTGATTTTATCCTCGCAGATATGGACGTTGCGATCGAGATCAAAGGGACGCAAAAGATACATAGCGGCCATACAAAAAGTCTGAGGGCTCTCATGGAAGAGTGTTCAGTCAGGCGGGCTTTAATTGTCTCAATGGAAAAACAGCCAAGAAAACTTGATAACTCCATTGAGGTGCTGCCATGGGAAATCTTTCTTGAAATGTTATGGGCAGGAGAATTTGGTTTGTAAAACAATAGGTGTCAAGTCCCGGTTAAATAAATACAAAAAATGTTTAACAGGATAAATCTTTACTATTGGCAGGATAATAGTGAAACGGGACAATCCTATAGTAATTTAGTTGACGAAAAAGTTATTGAATTACGAAAGAGCATCACTCTTCCATGAATAAATGAATGGTGCAACTCTTTAATATCCAAAAAATGGGAGAATAAAAATGAAATTTCTACACACAATGATTCGTGTTTTTGACCTGGATAAAGCCCTGGATTTTTTTGGTGAAGAGGGACGTTTGGTGAAGAGGGACGTCCTATAATAATTAAATAACTTTTAAAATGCTGTAATAATCAGTGGGGATAGGGGGATACCTCAAAATATCAATTGAGGTTTTTGATTTGAGATAAGAGCCCCGCCAACTGTTACAATGCAGTGGGACGCTCTTTAGAAATTTAGTTGCCAATGGGTAAAGGGGTCTCCAATTAGCTCTTGCAAATTTTAATGCTGGAAATAAAAAAAATGGATTCTCCGGTCAAGCCGGAGAATGACGGGCTGTGTATGGATTCCCCGGCCTGTGCAGCAGTAGCTTTTCGCGAAGGGCGGATTCAGTCTTCGCATTAAGCTTCGCCGAGACAAGCAGTAGAAATACTGGACGTACATGAAAGTATGAAAATAAATTAGGAATATGTACGGAAAATCACAGGGGACTTCACGGGTTGTTGCCCAAAGCCATAAATCATCTTACATCTAGTTTTGAATACAAAACTGGCAATAATATTAATTCGATACTTCGTAATTAGGGACTTGATATCCGGTTCCTGATTCATTAATGCCAGGAGCTGAAGTGTAATACGCCGGATTTGTAACGATCAGGTATTGGATTTGCTTTAGCGAGAGACTTGCCGGTTTATATAGCCTTATGGCTGAAGAGGAAGTATGCCCTGAAAATATGCCCCTTTCAACCTGCTGAAATTACAAAAATTAATTTTCACCTTGACAGGAGACTATGGGATTATCCCCTAATTATAATGGGCTAGTTTACTATTGACACACAGCTCCCGACTCTATATACATCATTCTTCAAAAAAGGAATTCTTATCAACGAAATTTTCAAACTCTTTCCTGCATATTCAAAATGATAAATACGAACCACTGAAGCAAGGAGAACAGGATCATGATTAAAAAACAATTGATGAAAATCTTAACATTGATATTCGCTTTAATTATTTTCCCCGATCTTGTTTCTGCACTCGACTATTCAGGGCGGCAGAAAAATTCCTCTTCTTTTGAAACCCTGGAGGAAGCCCGCATAAACGGCCCCATAGCTGTCGCAGACCTTGAAGGCAACAGCGGTAGAAAATTTAAATCCCACCCGGTTCTTGATGGATATCCGCAAGGGACCACATACATCTACCGGTCGCCAAACCTTTACGGCGGACGCGCAGCCGCCCGTCTGAATACTGATATACTGGTATTTGTGGAAAAATCTTTTAAAAATAAAGATACTGCAAAGAAATATCTTAAAGACCTGGGACTGATCAGGATCATCGATGAAGCTGTCGGCAGCGTGATCCTCGTTACACCTGCGGACGGAAAGGCATTCGGTGCTAATGATCAAAAATACTATTATGCTCTGCAGACAGCTATATTTGCACAGAAAGCCGGTGAAGGGCAGGGCGGCCCCTGGGTCAGAGGCGGGATTAGGTACAGTGACGCGGAGTATTTCGGCGGTTTTGGATATACCTATGTCATCGGTATTGACGGGGGTGCGACATATCTCAACGATTACATTGCAGGCACACTTGACTATGTAAGCAGGATTGCCGGAATGCTTCTGATCAACGGCAACATGGGAATCGGTCGAAATGTGGCAGGACTTGTTCCCGTATACCTCGTGAATGCGCCGGAGACGGTGATTAAGGTATATAAAAAAGCCAACCGGACGAACGCATATTCTGCCACACCTGATCAAAAAATTTATTTTGATCAGGCATTACCATTAAAAAAGGTAGTCGTGACCCGGCAGGAAAATCCGGATATAGCCGCTATCATCAATGATGCCTATTACAACCTGTTTATTAAAGCAATGCGCGTGCCTGTGGGAAGACCCGGCCTGCACAGCGCATCAACTCCCTATCAGGGCTATGGTATGGATCAGGCTCCATTATCGCTGTGTGAGAGAAATGCTGTCATTAACGATGCCACTAAAGATGGAATTCATGTAATCGGCCATTCTGAGAACCGGTTCAATAGAGTGAAGACCGCTAACGGTGAATATTTGCAGACCTGGTTTGAATATCTGCCTGAAGAGGTGCTTAATCATACAGCTCCGGCTGGAACGGTACCTCTGATCCTCGCTAACCATGGAGGCGGAGACGATCCGCGTCAGTTTATCGAGGAAATCGGTCTGCTTCCCCTGGCTGGCGCAGAACGGTTTGCCATGGTTGCTCCTGAACATCAGAGTATCGGGCAAATACTCACAGAATCACTTCCGCTTCTGGTCGAATACATGCTCAAAACCTATCCCGAACTGGATCCATCACGCGTATATGTGACCGGCTATTCCATGGGAGGCGCAGCCACTCTGCGTGCGGTTAATGGAAAACCCTCATTATTTGCCGCTGCTGTACCTATGGCTGCGGCAGGATACACCGGCACTCCCGAGGAGGCTGCTAAATTACAGAAAGCGCGAATGCCAATAATGTTCACCACGTCTTCCTTTGATCTGGGCGGGGCTTTCGATCAGGTAAATGGAACAATCGCGGTCGGATATCAGACACTGCTCAACCTTTTTCTCGGTTATAATGGTATGGAAACCATTGAGCCTTACGATTTTAAGGCCTGGCCGGTCAATGGTTTTAAAGCCGATTATATGATAAAGGTTAAAGTGAACGGTGAATACGACAACACCTCCTGGACGCTTAATGATAAGGATAATATTCCAATGGTCGCGGTCAACTACACAATGAACCTGAAGCATGCCCTTTATCCTGAATACGGTAAGATCGCCTGGGATTTCTTCAGGCATTATTCCCGTGATCAGAAGTCGGGTGATATTATATATAATCCCTATGTAAAATAAAGTAACAGTTTAGTCGGTTACTAAGAGGAGATGAAAGCATATAGGTTGGATCAAATCAAGAAGAATTGCAGTTAACAGGCGTGATTCCGGGGCAGCATTTGACAGGCTGCCCCTTTGAAAATAACCTCTTTATGCAATACGCTTTCCGGCATCAGGTCCCGGTGTAAGGTTGTATATTTCATCAATACTGAGTATAACAGCGCCCTTGGATTTTAATGGAACACCTATTTTATTTCCCATTTCCTCTATCCATTTAGCGGTTTCTTCAAAACGGCTGCCTGTTGTTTCTATGACCACCGAACCTTTTATCTGGTAACCGTCATGTCCCTCCCAGAATGTAACTGAAACCTTTGGGTTGGCCTTCATGTTTACCAGTGTTTTATTAAAAAACTGGTCTGATATAAGGATCGTTTCATTATCAATAATTTTTTTTGCTCCTATGGGCACTGCATTGGGTACCCCGTCAGGAGTTGCAGTAGCCAGAAGTGCTGTAGGTACTTTTTCAAAGAGTTCAGCAATTTTCTCTGTCATCCGGGCCATTTTATTTCTCCTTTTAATAAAAAATTTAAATTTGTTTTTCATGCGATTTGCCGGATATTCACTATAGCACCCTGGCTGTTTCCTGTTAAGGGAAAATAACCTGATTTTTATCCCCGGATAATCACTTAATGAACAAATACAATCGGTGAGTGAGGAGATCACTGTCAATTTCAGCCTGATAGTAATTCTTCCTTTGTTCATGCTTACCCCTGTTTTTATCTTTAATTTCAATTTTACTTATTTTATCGCTGTCATGGTGTTATTCGAGTTGTTTTCCTTTAGAAAACTATGGAAATATCTTAATGAGCGAAGACGCCTGCGATTAGGATATGAACTTTCCTCATTATTCTGATACCTCATCTCTCAAACAGGCAAGACTAAACGCCATTCATCTTCAAAAGTGGCTCACCAGTGCAGTTGGTGAACAGGTAGAGGTTGAAGCGATTTTGACAATACCAGGATGGTTTGTGGAAAGAAAGGCTCCTCCACGTGGTGTAAATGTGTTGAACCCGAAGCAGATAAAAACATTTTTAAAGAGCAAAAAAGAGATGCCGCTATCTGATACCCTGGTCCAGCGAATAGTTCATCAGCTTGATCAGAAATGTCGGGATGTGGAGCCGGTTACAGTTCAGATTGATAATGAAGCAAAAAAGCAGGCTGCCGGCCTCAAGTAAGTTTACGTCCCATAATTTCAAAGTAGGAGAATAAACGTGAAAACCAGTGCTTTTCTAATTTGTTTTTTGCTCATAGCAGGTTGCGCACATGTTTCAGACACGACTACAAAAATAGATCATTTTAAGCAAAGTAAAGATATAGCGGCAAAAGAAGAGCTGATAGGAATTAAGCTGAATCCTAAGAATGATAAAGTCTTCTACGATCGTGGAATGCTCCGGGAGGCTGAAGGTGATTACGACAAGGCTATTGCCGATTACAGTATGGCCATTAAGCTGAATCCTAAATATGATAAAGCATACCATAACCGTGGAGTGGCCTGGAGCTATAAAGGTAATATTGATAAAGCTATTGCTGACTTCAACATGGCCATTCAGGTAAATCCTGAATATGATAAAGCATACAATAACCGTGGGGCGCTTTGGCAGGCCAAAGGTTATTATGACAAGGCTATTACCGATTACAGTATGGCCATTCAGATAAATCCTAAAGGAGATAAAGCTTTCTGCAACAGAGGGCTGGCCTGGTACCTTAAAGGTAATTATGATAGAGCTATTGCTGATTACGACACGGCCATTCAGTTAAATCCTGAGGGTGACAGAGCCTATCATAACCGGGGGCTGGCCTGGATAAAAAAAAGCAACCTTGATCAAGCAGGCAAAGATTTAAAAAAAGCATTGGCACTTAATTCGCTTGATCCCATGATATACTATAATTTGGCATACTTAAATTCACTGTTAAGACATTCGAAAGAAGCATGTGAGTATCTGAAAGGATCAATTAAACTGGAAAAAAGATATCGGAATCTTGCGCGCGATGATAAAGACTTTGATAGTATAAGAGATAGTGATTGTTTTAAAGAGTTGACCTTGAAAGATGAGTAAAACAATCGATGAAACAAAAGGGGTCTTCACTCTTGACAGATTGTATTGAGCGGAACGTGTTTTATAATTCAATAGCTCTGATATTTTGTATATGAAGGACGATTTTTTTAAAGTCAGCATGCCGGTTTCAAGTAAGTTTACGCCGGGCCAGGGAAGCGGTTTTGGCTGAAGGCTGTTAGGAAAAACAGAAAAACCTAAAAGCCCTCCTTGGCCCGGCTGAGCCCTGACAACGACGGCAGCCTGTTCACCTTCAGCCTGCCTTTATCTATCCCCCTAAAATCTGTATGCGTATTTTCTCTGAACCTTCCAGCATATTCTGGATCTCAGAAATGCAGCCTGAAGCCTGTTAGTCTGAAGGCTGTTATGTCTTCACTTCAGTCTGCCTCCGCTTAAGCTCCTCTCCCTTGATGGGAGAGGTTGGGTGAGGGTGGCAAAACAGAAACTCGGTACCTTATTACTGTTTTCTCCCCCTCCCTTAATCCCTCCCGCCAGGGGAGGGAGATTTTTACAGGCATATTCGTTAAATCAACAACATTGGGTGTAATCCGCCGTCGTCTTTGGGCTATGGCAGGTCTTCATCATCCCGGGCAAGTTTAATGCCGACACCATTGTGCTTAAGAATGGCAATAAAATACCAGGTCCTCACCTCTTGAGGTGTCCATCGAAATCTGTAAGGCAATTTCTTTAAATTAACGTTATTTCAATTACTTAAATAGTTTTATTAAAGATATATCCCACCTGTCCCATAAATTTATGGGACAGGTGGGAAAATTACTGTTAAAATGGCTTAAACATTTGATACTGCAATCAAAAATGGGAAATAAACCAATGATTTTGATGGACAGCCAGGAATGTGTATAAATTGCCTTGTCTTTAACCTTATTTATCGGTATTATTTTCAGAATGTAAGAAAATAAGGAGGTAAGAAATGCTTGCAAAACTTACTGCTAAAAACCAGATCACTATACCAAAAGATGTGATATCCAGGCTGCCGGATGTGCAATATTTTGATGTGAGTTACAGTGAAGGGAATGTCATATTGAAACCGGTCAAGGTATATGAAACTGACCTTGACGGGATCAGGTCCAAAATGAAACAGCTTGGAATCTCGGAGAATAGTGTAGGGGAAGCGGTAAAGTGGGCCCGAAAAAAATAAAGAGGGTCGTTATAGATACAAATGTTCTTGTCTCGGCCCTTCTTTTCAGCGGCACACCCGGGGAACTCATCACACTCTGGAAGGAAAAACGTATTGAACCCGTATGCTCAAAAGACATTATTGATGAATATTTGAGGGTGCTGGCCTATCCAAAATTTAACCTTACTGATATTGAAATTGACTACCTGCTCTCTGTTGAGATCCTGCCATGGTTTCATCCGGTTTTCGTCCCGGAAGGAAAGCCGTTTATTGAAAATGACCCCCGGGATGATATTTTTATCTGGTGTGCTGTTGAAGGGAAAGCACATGTAATTATTTCAGGAGATAATCATTTGTTAAAAATGAAAAATCCTCCTGTTCCTGTTTTATCCGTGACTGATTTTTTAAATAATCCGTAATAAGGCGTCAGGACCAGGTTAAATATATTCAATGCAGAGCTCTTTAGCCATTTAATTCAGTCTCCATCAGGGCTGCACCGTGACAAGACGCCATAGCAGGTTAATAAGGGAATGAAGATAGGGGCACACTGTATAGAAAACAGAGTGAATGCTGTTACGTCTAGAAATTGACAAAGAAAAGTAAAAATAATATTCTCATATTTTATTTATATTACAAGGTGAATATAGTGAAGACATCGGCTGACATAGAAAAAATTCTGAAAAGCAATCTGGAAAGCCTAAAAAAAGATTACAACCTGAATAGTGTAGGTATATTTGGGTCATATTTAAGAGGTGAGCAAAAAACAAATAGTGATCTGGATATACTTGTTGATTTTAAAAAGCCGATCAGCCTGATAAAATTTATAAGGCTTGAAAATGATCTATCCAGAATCATCGGGATAAAAGTTGATCTTGTTATGAAAAATGCCTTAAAGCCAGCCATAGGAAAAAGAATCCTGGAAGAGATAAAGTATGTCTCATGACAATAAAGGCAGAGAAATCATAGATTATCTTAATGATATTGACGACTCAATATCTGATATTCTTAATTTCACTGCTGACATATCTTATGAAGAATTTGAGGCTGATAAAAAAACTCAACATGCTGTTATTCATTGCCTGGAAGTAATCGGAGAAGCGGTTAAAAAAATTCCTGATGATATAAGAAACCGATACAATAAAATACCGTGGAAGGAGATCGCCGGGATGCGGGATAAGCTTATCCATGAATATTTCGGAGTTGACCTGAAAACAGTCTGGGCTACCATCAAAATATGATAATAACTGAAATTAGAATTAATTCATTGACGCCCCCTGAATCACTTACAGTCCTTTCTGGAAATCCAAAGGTAACGATCAGTTACCGGAAGTCGGAATTCAGGGGTCAATTGAATTACTTACCGGGCTTCGAATGATTGAACTATCCGGTTCCTGATTCATTAATGCAAGGAGCTAAACGGAGATTTGTCCTTTCACCTGTTGCCATTTTGCCTTGACAAGCTATTGTAATCCCGGCATATACTTGCTCTCAAGAATCAGGTCCCTATCTTTCTGAACACTGCTGTTTTTGCCTAACCTGTTTTAAAAAACAGACTTTTAGTAAAGGGAGGCACTATCAAATGAAGAAATTTTTTCTAGTCGCATTAATCGTAATTCTTTCAACAGAATTCTGCCTGGCACAGGCGCCGGCACCTGTCAGCGTCGAGGGCGGATTGGTGCAGGGAGCCATTGAGGATGGGCTGACTGTTTACAGAGGTATACCGTTCGCAGCTCCGCCGGTCGGTGACCTCCGTTGGCGCGCTCCTCAGCCGGTGGTGAAATGGGATGGTGTGAAAGATACCGTCGAGTTCGCTCCTGCCTGTGTACAGGGCATGATGATGGGTCCAGCCGGCAGCGGCCCGGTTCCCTGCGAGGACTGCCTGTATTTGAATATCTGGAGTCCTGCAAAATCGCCTCAGGATCGTGTTCCGGTTTTTGTGTGGATCTATGGAGGCGGATTCGCAGCCGGAGCAACATCCTCTCCCACCTTCGACGGAAAGAATCTGGCTAAAAAGGGGGTGGTGCTGGTGAGTATCTCCTACCGTGTGGGGCAAATGGGATTCTTTGTTCACCCGGAATTAAGCGCTGAAACTGTAAACCATGTATCCGGTAACTACGGCCTGCTGGACATGATCGCCAGTCTCAAGTGGATACAGAAAAACATCGCCGCCTTCGGAGGCGATCCCGATCATGTAACTATATTCGGCGAGTCGGCAGGAGGAATTGCAGTCAGTATGTTGTGTGCGTCGCCGCTGGCCAAAGGGCTTTTCCACGGGGCAATCTCCGAAAGCGGCGGGTCTTTCGGCCCCCCGAGGCCGGCAACATTGCCTGGAGAAAACATGAAACGGCTGGCTGACGCGGAACGCTCCGGCGAAGCAACTCTCAAAGCAGCCGGTGTGGCATCCATCGCTGAAGCGCGTAAGCTCTCTCCCGATAAGCTTTCCGGCGGAGGACGCGGGCAGGCCGTTCGTGGCGGCGGGCCGCCCGGTCTGAGCAATTGGCCGATCATCGATGGGTGGGTGATCCCGGACGATCAATACAAGCTCTACGAAGCGAAACGGTACAACGATGTTCCGGTTTTGATAGGCTACAATTCCGACGAGGGCCTGAGCTTCTCTCCGGCGCGGACCCCGGAGGATTATATTGCCAGCGTGAAGTCGCGCTTTGGCCCATTCGCCGATAAACTCATCGCG
Organism: uncultured delta proteobacterium; assembly: GCA_963815145.1. Classification (GTDB taxonomy): domain Bacteria; phylum Desulfobacterota; class DSM-4660; order Desulfatiglandales; family HGW-15; genus JAAZBV01. The sequence continues at coordinate 54,299 of CAWFFS010000027.1, read as the reverse complement.
GCCTATCCCCCGGGCACAGGTACTGTGGCTAAAACCGCACGCGACCTGATGCGCGATGCAGCCTTCGGATGGCAAACCTGGATCTGGGCGCGGTTACAGTCGAAGACAGGCAAATCCAGGGTGTTTTACTATTACTTTGATCAGCACCCGGATTATCCTGCCGATTCACCTAAGGCAGGGCAGGGATCGCCACACGGGCAGGAAGTGTCCTATGTATTTCAGAACATGAATCCGAATCAGCAGGTCACCAGGTCAGACAAGGCAATTTCGGAGGCCATGGCCGTCTACTGGACGAACTTCGCCAAATTCGGAGATCCGAACGGCTCAGGCCTCCCGGAGTGGCCCGCCTTCAGCGACGCCAACCCTGTGCTGATGTACTTCTCCCGGACGCCTCACACCGGGCCGGTCCCCAGCGCAGATTCGCTTAAGGTCATGGATCAGTATTTTGCATGGCGAAGGACTCCTGAGGGCGAGGCCTTTGTGAAATAGGTCTGGTCCGTCGTTTATGTAATTAGGCTGAAGCTGTTTAGTCTGAAGGCTGTTAGGGGTTTTTAATAAAATCAAGACCTGACACGCCTTAAACGCAGAGCGTATGAAAGCATGCGTTCCCACGGGGACCGTAGGAACGAGAAAACCAATCTAAATCTTTTTAAAGGAGGATTTTTCCATGGGAAACAAATACACTCGACGTGAAGCATTGGGACTGGTAGGAGCTGGTGCTGCAGTTTTAGGGGTATCCAGCCTTGCAAATTCTGCAACTAAAAACGAAGCCACATCTAAACAACAGGAGGGAAAAACTATGACACCTTTAGGAAAATTCAATAAATACGGAGAAGATCTCGAGTATCACCTGATGCTTCGAACATCTCCCATTGCCGCCAAGATGCTGAAAAGTGAATCCGATATTCCTGAAGGAGCGTTCAGACCAAAAAAGGACCGTGGGGAACATTATGCCCAGTGTCAGGCCTTTGCTCTGTCTCGCAGGAACGGAATCACGGTCGCCATGCTGAAGGAGGATCACTGGTGTACGGCCGCCCCCCTTGCCTATGGAAATGTTCCGCCGAATCAGCAGAGCGAGGGCTATGACTGCTTTCCCTATGGAAAATATGCAGGTATTGTCACCGCCCCGTTGAAAAACGCGAGTTTTATACCTGATGTGGTTATCATCTGGTCCAACAACGCCCAGCTGAGGGCACTTATTATGTCCATGGACAGAAAGGAAAGCTCTCAAATAAACAGCCGTTACCTTCCCCCTTCCTGTTCTTATAGCGTGGTCAATCCCATACAGGACGGTAAATACTGGGTTGTACTGCCTGATCCCGGAGAGTTGGAAAGGGGAGTGGGTACGGAAGACGAGATGATGTTCGCTGTCCCGGCTGCCAAAATGGAGACCATGATTACCAGTTTGAGGAAAGGTGAGAAAGGATATTTTTCCTATCGTCATCATCATCCCTTTATTCGACCGGATTTTCCAAGACCCGATTTTTATAGACAGTCGTTTAAATCCTGGGGTCTGGATGCTGATGATACACTTGATTGGCCAGAATATAAATAGCGTATGGCGGGACACTGTTTTATAATTCAATATGAACCATGGGTATCAAACCTGCGCAGTTGACAGATATGGTTTAAATTGTTTGATGAAATAATTGAAAAGTTATGTTATGAATAGCAAATGCAGTGATGATCCGAGCCCGTTTTAAATCTCAGCCTTTTCAATAAAAACGGAGACCTGCAATGTCGAGGAAGCTAAAAATATTTCTCAATATCCTTTTGTAATTTCTGACAGTATATTTATATTGACGCTGACCGCGATGACTACGGTGTTTCAGACGACAGCAGCTGTTTGTGCTCTCCTTCGGGTAATTACACAGCAACAATCGGTGGAGACTATAGCTTTGCCCCCTATACTTTAACAATCGATATGTGGCAGGAATAGCAGGGAGATATCTATGTATTGGGAAATTCTTCATTAATTAATTCATTTACCATAACTGAAACACGGAATTCTCCATTTTTGCAGTGTTAACCCATCATTTCCGTTATAAAGGAGGTATTTTAAATGGCTGATAATAGCTCCGGCGACCGCAGATTTTATGGATGGATCAACCTTTTAATACTGTCTTGCGTTGGAGTAATCGGTGGATTTTATATAGCCTCTTTCAGCTATTTTCTTCCTTCTCTGCTCAATGAATTCGGCTGGAGTGCAGCAGCAGCTTCACTGGGACAAACAATAAATATGATAGCGCTTGGATTATGCGGGCCGGTTGCGGGTATCTACATCATGAAATTCGGCGCCAGGCGGGCCATGGTTTGGGGCAACTTTCTGGGCTTTGCAGGGTTTTTCCTTCTGAGCTTCCATTCACATCTCTGGCAACTGTATCTGGGTTTCGGGTTACTCATCGGAATGGGCGCAGGATTAGGAGGCCTCCTGGCATCGACTACAGTCATCAACAGCTGGTTCGTGAAAAAACGATCCATGGGGCTGGGTATATCTCTTGGGGCAGGCGGCCTGGGGGGGATTTTTATGGGCCCTGCTATCATGGAATTGATTAACATATATGATTGGCGCGCTACATATCTCATTATATCGCTGCTTGTATTGCTGTTTGGTGTGATCCTGCCGGGTATTTTCATCAGGAATAAACCTGAAGACATAGGCCAGGTCCCGGACGGCCCGGACCATAACAAACTTCCGGAAAGCGGCATGAAACCTGTTCCACCCGGGGCAGCATATAAAACCCCCGTGGATTTTACGACCAGAGAAGCCATGCGAACCCCTTGTTTATGGCTGCTGATCGCATATTATTGCATGAGCATGCTGGCGATGAATGCATTGATGGTCCATCAGGTAAATTACCTGCTGGATTTCGGAATAGACTCTCGTGTTGCGGCCCTTGCCCTGAGCGTGATGGTTGGCGTCATGTCATTCAGCCAGCTCGGCGCCGGTTTTCTCGGTATGAAATTCAGTCTTTACTCTATTGCAATAAGCGCTGAAATCCTCAAGCTTGCCGCAATCATAATCCTTGTTTCTACCCATTCCCTTCCCCTGGTTTTTGTATATATGGTTGTTCTCGGATTGGGTTTTGGAACCTCCATGGTTGCAATAATGAATATCCCTCCGAACTATTTCGGGGTCACGCACTATCCCAAGATCATGGGTTTTGTCAGGCTTTTCTGGGCTTTTATCGGAGGGGCGGGAGCACCTATTGCAGGACTAATTTATGATAAAACCGGCAGCTATCTGCCTGCTTTCCAGGGCACTATCTTCGTAATTATATTAGGCTTGATATGCCTCATACTGGCAAAACCTCCGGTTCATCCTTTACTGCAAATGAAGTATGGAAAGGCTCAAATTGAAATTAATCCGGTTTGATGTGGAGCGGGAACGCTGTTTTATAATTCAATAACTCTGAATCTCTGAGAATAAAAAATGCAACTATTATATTTTGCTATAGCAATTTGCGCCTTTGCGATTCCTTTTTTATTTTTGTCAATTTACAAATGGTATCAGATCAGAAAAAACAAGCGAGCGCCATTTACTGATAAATTTTTAAGAAGTCCCGGACAATCGCTTAATGAACAAATACAATCGGTGAGTGAGGAGATCACTGTCAATTTCAGCCTGATAGTAATTCTTCCTTTGTTCATGCTTACCCCTGTTTTTATCTTTAATTTCAATTTTACTTATTTTATCGCTGTCATGGTGTTATTCGAGTTGTTTTCCTTTAGAAAACTATGGAAATATCTTAATGAGCGAAGACGCCTGCGATTAGGATATGAACTTTCCTCATTATTCTGATACCTCATCTCTCAAACAGGCAAGACTTAACGCCATTCATCTTCAAAAGTGGCTTACCGGCGCAGTTGGTGAACAGGTAGAGGTTGAAGCGATTTTGACAATACCCGGATGGTTTGTGGAAAGAAAGGCTCCTCCACGTGGTGTAAATGTGTTGAACCCGAAGCAGATAAAAACATTTTTAAAGAGCAAAAAAGAGATGCCGCTATCTGATACCCTGGTCCAGCGAATAGTTCATCAGCTTGATCAGAAATGTCGGGATGTGGAGCCGGTTACAGTTCAGATTGATAATGAAGCAAAAAAGCAGGCTGCCGGCTTCACTTAAGTTACGCCGCGCCAGGGAAGCTGGTTAGACTGAAGATCATTAGGGAAATTTAAAAACATCTTATTCTAAGGGCTATTTTTTCATATCCGGATGCATCCACCTGGTGTCATCATCCGTTTTATTTTTTCCAATTACTCCACTGCTTGAAGCCTGCCTAATATCCAGTTTATTAGTTCCACCATGAAGGTTTAATTTAATATCATCGATTGAAATTTTACTTTTTCTTTTTTTCTTTTCCTCATCTTTTATAGAAAAAACATAAAAATTTATTGAAATTGTTGGACATTGGCAAGAATCCTTTTGATGAAATATCTGGCTTATATTTTATCGACAGGATTAATGATATTAATTAATTTTATAGCAATTAATTTTATTTTGATAAAGCGGGCCAATCCGATTCCCTTTAACTTTACGATAAAATGTAAGGAGGATTATTGAATAAGTAATAGATTTATAGTTTTTTTTTATTATTCTATTTGACAGCCACTACTATTTATAGTGAAATGCCGCTCTCAATATGTAAAAAAGCTTATTCTAAGAATCAGGAGATAAATTTACTATGAAACTTAAAGCAAAGGGATATTTGGAAAGTCAGAAGAAAGTCACCAGGGATAAACTTGTAATCCGTATGTCCTTTCTCAAAGAGAAAGGTTTGGGTACCGAAGTGATTAATCGCGACAGGTTTATCAAAAAATTGAATGCCGACATCCGCAAGGCAAATTACCGCCTGGCCTGTATTGCCGCCCAGGAGAAGTTAAACGCTGATAGAGCTCAAGCCAAAATAGAAAAACTGTCTGACAAAAAGGACGCCCCTGATAAGCCGCCGGCAAAGATAGCCAAAGATGCTCCTGCAAAGAAGGAAAAGAAAGCAAAAAAGGAAGCGCCACCTCCTGCTGTCTAGACGGGGACGTAGACGGGGACGGGACGTAGACGGGGACGTCCTTTAATAATAGATTCCTGAAAATAACTAATAAAATGCTGAAATAAATAAAACGCGACGCTGTTTTATAATTCAATAACTCTGATATTTTGCGTATGAAGGGCGATTTATTTAAAGTCAGCCTGCCGGCTTCAAGTAAGTTTACGCCGAGCCAGGGAAGCGGTTTTGGCTGAAGACTGTTAGGAAAACAGGCTGAAGCGTTTTAGCCTAAAGGCTGTTAGGAAAAACAGAAAAACCTAAAAGCCCTCTTTGGCCCCGCATCCTGTCAGGGCATAGCTTTAGCGGAGACTGAAGCCCTGGCAACGGCGGCAGCCTATTCACCTTCAGCCTGCCTTTATCTATCCCCCTAAAATCTGTATGCGTATTTTCTCTGAACCTTCCAGCATCTTCTGGATCTCCACCGGGACATATATGGGGGAATTCATTTCTTTATTCCATATTTGATTGCAACTTCATTCACTTCGAAGCCAATTTTATTTTTCTTTTTTTCCGGAGAGGTCATAAGCTGCCGGATGGCTTCAAAGATTATCTCTATTTTTTCATCATGATCTTCGAGACGTTGTTCGAGCTCATCGAGTTTTAACGCCAATTCACAATGGGTTGCCACCATCTCACGTAGTCTTACAAAAGCCCGGACCACAAAGACACTCATGTGGATCGCTTTGGAAGTCTTGAGAACATTTGCCGCCATGATTGCCCCATATTCAGTGAAGGCATATGGAGCCTTCCTTCTTCCGCCGTGCCCATAACTTGAAATCGCAATTTGCGACTTCAAGTCGGTTGCCTGGAGGAGGGTTCATATTCTTCTTTTGTCAATTGGAACATAAACTCCTCCTTAAGCCGTTTTTAATATTGATTATTAATATTGAATCTTGAACCTGCCTTTCTCGCCTATTTTTTCTTAGCTACAATCACGTACCTGTTCGGAAAAGAAAAAGAGAATATGTGCTATAAGCTGTGCGGGAATTCTTCCGGGCCATTCGTCACCGAACCTCTTATCGCAATCAGTCCATTTCCAGTCGTCCCAGGTTCTGAGCCCCCATTGTAATTCACGAAATCGGCCAAGGTCATTTTTACCGTCCAAAGCAACTGACCAAACGAGTGACTCAGGCCAGCCGTGCTTTTCAGCGACTTGAGAAACTGTGAATCCTTTTTTTAAATCGGAAATCGACAAATTTGCCCACATTGGCATTTTGGCCGATATTCGATTATAAATTGTCTTTAACGGGATGCCTAAACGTTCTGAAATTTTTTCATGAGGTATTCCAAGTTTTTTCATTCTGTATAGAACCAATTCAAGCTTCATTTGAGTCGCAGCCCTGAGATCTGCAATATACCTGTCGACTGTCTGCCTTGAACGACCAAACGCGTTGCCGATTTCTGCTGAGCTCAGCTTCGGATCATCCAGATATGCCCTTCTGGCAGCATCCCTTGCCTCTTCATCATTAATTTGTCTCGGCCCAATGGCCTGTTTTGCGGCATGAAAAACAATATGCAACATCATTAACTTATTCACCCTGTCAATAACATTACATAATTTACTATTGTCCCATAGGATTACCGGAAAATCCAGACCTGTCTTGTGAATGAAGCGTGAATAGGAGCATAAAATAAATGTGATTTCAATTATTTAAATAGTTTTATTAAAGATATATTCCACCTGTTCAATAAATTTATGGGACAGGTGTGAAATTTGCCATATTCAGTCTGCTTGCATTTTGATGAAAATTGCATTAATGTTTATTTCAATTATAAAAAAGGAGTCGATATGACATCACTGCAAGTCCGGGACCTACCTGAACGGATTTATCTTAAATTACAGGATGAGGCTAATAAGGAACATCGTAGTCTCGCCCAGCAGGCTATTGCTACTCTTGCAAAAGGACTTGATCTTGAGGTAAATCCGAAAAGAAGAAGAGAGGATCTTCTAAAAAAATTAAGCAAAGAGCCGATAATAGATATTGAATCAAGGCTTCCCGATCCCGTTCAACTTATTCGGGAGGACAGGGAAAGATGATATTGATCCTTGATGCAAGCGCTGCAACTGAAATAGTTCTCCAGAGAAAAAGATATAAAAACTTCGAAACTTATCTGATTGAGGCTGAATGGATAATTTCGCCTGGACTTTTTATTGCAGAAATCAGTAATGTGTTCTGGAAGTACCATAAATTGGCTGACCTGCCAATGGAACAGTGTGAGAAGGCAGTAGAATACGCAATAAGCCTGCCGGACGAGTATTGCGATGACCAGACCTTATACAGGGAGGCATTTTCATTAGGCTGCCAAATTGGCAAACCGATATATGATATGTTTTACCTTGTACTTGCAAGGAGAAATAGCGGGCACCTGTTGACTCTTGATAAATCGCTTGCCACAGAAGCAAAGAAACAATCAGTTAGAGTAATTTACTGATTAAAAAGGTGTTCAGGGGATAAGCATCTATTAAAAATGAAAAATCCACCTGTTCCTGTTTTATCCGTGACCGATTTTTTAAGTAATCCATAAAAAGGTGTGTCGCAGGCCCAGGTTAAATATATTCAATGCAGCGCTCTTTAATATCCAAAAAATGGGAGAATAAAAATGAAATTTCTACACACAATGATTCGTGTTTTTGATCTGGATAAAGCCCTGGATTTTTTTGTCAATAAACTGGGATTGACTGAAATTGATAGAATGGAGTTTCCCGAAGGTAAATTCACTCTGGTTTTTCTTGCCACAGGGCCCGATGAACCGGCAGTTGAACTAACCTATAACTGGGAACAGGAAGAACCATACACTGTAGGACGTAATTTTGGACACCTGGCATTCAGTGTAGAAAATGTATATGAAGTCTGTCAAAGTCTCCAGGACCAGGGTGTAGCGATTCTTGTACCTCCCAGAGACGGCAAGATGGCTTTTGTCCGCTCCCCGGACAATATTTCAGTTGAACTGCTTCAGGAGGGAGAGCCCCTTGAGCCTGCTGAACCATGGATTTCAATGCCGGACCAGGGGGAATGGTAAAAGATCAGTGTCAGGGACATCGGGTTCGGACCAGAACCCTCTCACTAAACAATGCGATAGACAGGTACATATTCACCTGAAAGACGCATCCTGCCCTCTGCCCCGAAGGCGCGGATCAGGTTGTCTACTTCTGTCATGATGTCCGGATCTCCGGAAACCGGAAAAGGGCCATTCGCCTCAATTGATGCAACGCCGTCCGGTTTGACATTTCCCCAGACAACTGCGGAAAAAAAACGACGAAGTTCTGCGGCAAACAGATAGGTCTCGTGTGTTTTTTGAACTGTCAGTTTTGCATTGATATCGTGAGACGGAGTAAATCCCTCCTGAAAAACCGGAGGAATATGCAGGCTTCGATTGAAATAGTAAGCGTTGATAAGAGCCTCTCGGGAGGCTTTGACCTCCAGGAGCCCCTTGTTCATTTCAATAGCGGTTTTCTCCGGGTCATCGATAATGATTTGATAGAATCCTGCAGCCTCATCACCAAGAGTTCTTCTTACGAATCTATCGATATTATCGAAGAAAGCCCTGCTGGAAGGCGGGCCGGATAGAATCAGGGGAAAAGGAATATTTTTATTTTTTGGGTGAGAGAGTATTCCCAGGATATACATCAACTCTTCCAAAGTCCCGGCTCCGCCGGGGAAGAAGATTATCCCGTGCCCTAATCGAACAAACGCCTCCAGGCGTTTTTCAATATCCGGCATTATCACCAGTGGGTCAACAATGGCATTTGGTGCCTCGGAGGAAATGATCCCCGGTTCAGTGATTCCGATATAGCGCCCGTCTACAATCCGTTGTTTGGCATGGGCAATAGCAGCACCTTTCATAGGCCCCTTCATTGCCCCGGTACCGCAGCCGGTCACAACATCCATAAAGCGAAGGCCGCATTCGTACCCGACCTGTTTCGTGTAGTCGTACTCCACTTCCGGAACTGCATGGCCGCCGAAGCATACTACTGTTTTATGCCTGCCGGTTTTATTGAATACTCCGGCATTGCGAAGTATCAGGAACACTGCATCAGTAATCCCCTCAGGTGAGGTCATATCAAATTTTTCTGTCCGGTCGATCTCACTGTTAATGAATAAAAGGTCGCGGATTACTGCAAAGACGTGCTGTCTCAGGCCTTCAATCATTTTGGGAACGCGCGTGTATCGGTCATTTATCTTTTGCTCATAGAAGACAAATGCCTTTGTGGGCGCATTGCGTAGAAGGATTTCAATTCCTTTCGCTGTCCTGATTACCTCAAATGAAAAGTCCTGATGTGCCTCGATCATTGATTTAACATCATCAGTCTCTTCGCCGCTGTTGAGTACTGCTAAAACACAACGTTTGATCAGTCTGCAGACATCTTCCCGACTCTTCTCGAACAGGGCATCAATTTCACGGGGAGACAATGATTCCAGACAGGTATTTTCGGGTGATAAGCGAAACTGATCAACACCACTGTCGCTGATAACAGGGTAGGTCTGGTCCATCTCTGTTCTTCCTCCTCAGGATCATGCACATCATATTTTTATTAAGGGAGAAAGTGTATGGTGTGACATGTTTTATGTCAATAAAAACAATCCTCCATATTGCAGGTCTGTTTAGTGAATCAAAAATAAAAAAACCGCCGGTTCCTGTTTTATCCGTGACCGATTTTTGAAATAATCCATAATAAGGTATCAGGTCCAGGTTAAATAGTTGCATAGTTTACCCTCAACTAACCAGGTGGATTAAATTATTAAAAAGTGCTGCATTGAATATATTTTATTTTGCCATAGCTATTTGTGCATTCTCTTTTTCCTGAAACTTATAAAAACCATGTATATACCCCAGTACAGAACGACCGGGCCGATTCCTGCGTAAATAAAGATATGCCATCCCTTATTCCAGGGCCTTAGATAGAGTGCTAAGGCGGCCAGCCAGAGGATGGAGACAAGAACTGCTATACATTGCCGGATAGAAATTTCGTAGATGGGATTATGAAATTTTTTTTTCGGTTTGTTACGCTTGCCATACCTGCTTGGCAGCACAAAAATTGCTAAGATGATAGCAATAATAATTAGGAGTTCTGTAAAACCTGGCATCGCGGGACCTCTGACGCTGAGAAAATCAGTATAGCTGCAGGGTAGGAAACATCTTATTTCATTGCAATAGTTTATATACGATCTACCCGGGAATAACTGACCAGCCTTAATCCAAAAACAACAGTTTTGGGATTGACTCTAATAAACAGGCAGGCGATGCCTACTATTAAAGATTATTTATAAAATTGAATATTATGTCAATTATATATCATTGCTGTCCAACTTTGAATATAAAATGCGTTTTCGGATGGACCTATAAAGGTTGGTGAAAAGCAATGGTCTCGCGTCTTGACATTTGACATCCTGTAAAAAGTGATATTGGAATTAATTCATGGCCATTCGTTACCGCGTTCATTCTCTTCAAAATAATCTCAATGACCATCGGTCTGAGAGTATCACCGCAAGAGGAGGCCGAAGGTCCTGACCTTGCCGAGCATGGTGGTAACGCGTATCCTGATTTTGAAATTTCGTCATACGTACGACAATAAACAAATAATGAACATGTCGAGTGTGTCCGAATCCGGGCCACTCGACAAATTTCTACATGAATAATCAGTAGAAAAAATCAATAAAAAATTGTTGAAATCTTTGTTTATGATTGGTATTATTCAAAATTACAGGTTTTTCCTTAGTGATTTTACACCCGATAGTGATCCCTGGGTGCTTGCATTCTTAATGTTCCAGATAGTATTCGCAGCCACAGCAGCTATAATCGTATAAGGTGCCATGGCTGAAAGGACAATTTTTCACGGATATCTTATATGCAGTGTTGTGATCAGTGCGATTATTTATCCGGTATTCATTAGCCGGGCACGTAGTCGTTCATTTAACTGCGGCGGATGGCTGGAAGTCCTTATACCTTTTGCAGCACCTGGTGTATTCATTCTGTGATTGGTTTGGTTTTAACCTGTGATCAACGACCGCATCATTAAAAGAATAGCCATGATTTTTGTTAATACTGACCTTGCCGCAGTAGCTGGCACTATACTTGTCATGGTTACTTCATGGCTGAAGTTCGGAAAACCTGAAGTCAGTATGAGTTTTAACAGTGCGCTGGCCGGTCTGGTTGCCAATACAAGCCACTGTGTTAAAGTTTCTCCAACGAGTTCGATTATACAAATGCAGGTATACTGGTAGTATCCGCAGTACTGTTCTTTGATAAAGTTAAAGTTGATGATCCAGTCGGTGCTAATTCAGTTCACGGTGTTAAGGATTTCTGGGGTACACCGGCAGCCGGGATATTTGAAATGGGCGGTTTTTCAGTGAAACTTATAGATGTTCAGTTGATTGGTCTAATTTCATGTTTTATTTGGACATCTGTCAGCATTTATCCTCTTTAAGCTCATGTCAGTGATCATAGGTATGAGAGTATCTGCGACAGGGGAAGCCTAATGTCCGGATCTTTCATAAGGTAGTGGACGCGCATATCCTGATTTTGATACCTCATCATACGCAAAAAAAATAAACAAAAAAGGGAGATGTCGAGTGTTCTAAAAACGGCCCACTCGGCAAATTAAAACACTTATAATCAGGAGGAAAAAATGTACAAAAAATTGTTGAAAACTCTGCTTGTTGTTGGTCTTGTTGCTCTCACTTTTGGATCTTTGCCTGCATTGGCAGAGGATGATTCTTTATCGGTATCAGCGAATGTAGGTGTTTATTCACAGTATATCTGGCGTGGCTATGCTTTGAGTGATCAGAGTATAGTTTTCCAGCCATCAGTCAAATTAGGATATAGAGGTTTTGGCTTAAAAGTTTGGGGTAACTTCGATACGAATTATTATGACAGTATTGCGCGCAGGCACACAGGAACTGATTACAATGAAACCGATTTTACCCTGTCATACGACTGGTCAAATGATATTGTCAGCCTGGGAGCGGGCTATATTTATTATGCTCTTGATAATGCTGATACTCCTCGGGGTGGTAGTGATACTCAGGAGTTTTATGTATCAGCATCTGCTAAAGCTTACCTGAATCCAAGGATAACATTTTACAGGGATGTTGATGCAAAAAAAGGCATGTATGTCAATCTTGGTATAGGACATTCTTATGATGTTACTAACGCAATAGCCCTGGATCTGTCAGCATCGATTGGATACTACGATCTTAATGATGACAGCTACCATGCGCTGCATGATGCAAATATTTCTGCTGCATCGACCCTTGCTATTACTCGCAATTTAAGTATGACACCGTCTTTTACATACACATGGGCCGTTACAACCGATTCCAAAGCTGTAATGAGAGACCATAGGGGTGACTCCAGTCACTTTGTTGGTGGTTTTACCTGTACTTATACTTTTTAAATAGAACAGTTTAAACATAAGCTCAATCTTAAAACCCTTCCTGATATTTCAGGAAGGGTTTTATTATGCGCGTTAGCTATTGTCCATCCGAAAATTATCTCTTTCTGAATGGACACTAGCTAGAAAAAATCACCGGCTCTGCCATCCTTGGCAATCCTGATTTTATAAGCGAAATAAAGGAAAAATATCTTTCCTGTAAAAAGGCTGATAGAGAAATCCCGGCACTCAGGAAACTGGCAGACCGGATATCTGTTGAGGATATATGCAGCGAAGTGGAAAAGGTAATTGGCGATGATCCGGTCCTGGCAAGAAATGTTAAAATCTACCTGATCAACTGTCTGAGCCAGTTTCCGCCCCATTTACACTCCTGTAATACTACTCTTTTTCGCTTTTATTCTTCCATTCCATGAACTTTTCCTTTTCCTCATCGCTCATTTTGTTCCATTCCATCCATTTTCTGAATTCTTCCTTTTCTTCCTCGCTCAGACTATCCCATTCTTCTTTGAGCACTGTACCGTATTTAATAGTGGACGGTTTTTCCGGTTCTGTATAGCGCCTCGATTCGCTCATTTCAGCAGAACGTGAGACTGTGGTACCCTCGTTTTCCTTGTCGAAAAATTTTCCAACCTTTGCTACCCGGATATCCGGATTCTCAGCGAATTTCTTCGCTTCCATCATGTCATCAAGCTCGGGATGGGTTAATATGTAAAGACCACCCCTTTCCGCGTTGAACTTCAGGGCAATCTTTTCAGACTTAATTTCTTCATGTTTTTTTATCTTGTCGTAGGCCCAAAAAGTACTGTAGCGAACTACAATTTCATGCTCACCCGGAGCCACATGAATTTCATCTATTGTGCTGAGTATATAATCGGTAAGAGACTTGACACTGTGGCCATCAACACTCTCAACCTTGATATCTGCGGGGATGGTTATGCGTGCCGCTTCCGCGGGTGATATCCTTGATTCATCATAGATCCTTAATGGGCTGCGTTTCATGCAGGATAAAAGAGAAAAAAGTATTCCAATTGAAATCAGGACGGCAAATAATGATCTGTATTTCATATCGATCCTCATTATTAAAATCTTGGGGAAAATAGTGTGATGCGCCTTCCGGCACCTTAGATAAAGACTATAATAGTTATCTTTTTTTATAAACGAATATAGGGAGATAAGCTCTTTATGTCAAGACTATTATAGCTGAATGAAAAGAAAGGTGTCAGGTCTTTACTCTTGACATATTAACGATTTCATCATAATATTCTCACTCATCGTTAAAACCACTCATGAGAATAATATGACTCGTCCTTTAAGAATTACTTATCCCGGAGCCTTTTATCATATCACTGCCAGAGGCAATGAAAAAAAACCTGTCTTTAAGACGAAAAGGGATAGAGAAAAGTTTCTTGAATACCTTGGTTCCGCATCGGAAAGATACAATGCTGTAATACACATTTACTGCCTGATGGATAATCATTACCATCTTTTACTTGAAACCCCTTTAGGCAATCTTCCCCAGATCATGCTCCATATCAACGGTGCCTATACGAATTATTTTAATGTAAAACGCGGAAGGGCAGGGCATCTTTTCCAGGGACGATACAGGGCAATACTTGTTGAAAAGGATGAATACGCAAAGGGACTGTCACGTTATATCCATCTGAATCCGGTAAGGGCCGGTCTAACTGAACTTCCCGAGGAATATGAATGGTCGAGCTACCAGGCATATATTGGAAAAAAGGAAAAATCCGAATGGCTCCATACTGATTTTATACACGGCTATTTCGGCAGGAAAAAATCATCGGCTGAAAAACAGCATCAAAAATTTGTCAACTCGCTTATAAATGCTGAATACAACACCCCGCTGGGTGAAGTCGTGAACTCTGCCATCCTTGGCAGTCCGGAATTTATAAGCGAAATAAAGGAAAAATATCTTTCCGGTAAAAAGGCTGATAGAGAAATTCCGGCACTCAGGAAACTGGCAGACAGGATATCTGTTGCGGATATATACAGCGAAGTGGACAAGGTAATTGGTGATGATCAGGTCCTGGCAAGAAACATTAAAATCTACCTGACAAAGAGGTTTACAGGAAAGAAGCTGAAGGAAATAGGCAAAGAATTCGGAATAGGGGAGTCGGGTGTTTCTCAGACATGCAGGCGTCTTTCACAAAGGATTGACAGTGAGGAAAAGCTCGAAAAAAAACTTCAAAAAATAATAAAAAAGCTTAATTTATCAAGAGGACCACTTTCTACATAAAACAATATAAGGAGATTAATAATGGAAACATACTACAAACCTGATGACCTTTCCAGGTTCCCCGATATCGGCCAGAATGCACCTGAACTGGCGCAGAAATTCTTTGAATACTATAACGCAGTTTTTGAGGAGGGTGCACTCACTGAAAGGGAGAAGGCCCTTATTGCACTCGCAGTAGCTCATGCAGTACAATGCCCCTATTGTATTGATGCATACACTAAAGGGTGTCTGGAAAAAGGCTCGAATCCGGAGGAAATGACAGAGGCGGTGCATGTTGCTACAGCAATAAGAGGAGGTGCATCGCTGGTGCACGGGATACAGATGAAAAACATCGCTCAAAATATTTCCATATAAGGTAAGGCCTTTTATATAACTTAAACATTAAAGATTTTTAACAGTAAGATAGATAAATGGAAAATAATTCCGATAACTTCGTACAAACTTTGACCAGCCATGGCCTTGATTTGAAGAAAGGAAAAACAACGACTCTTCAGATCAATGTGGGGTTTTTATGCAATCAGATCTGCCGCCATTGTCATTTAAGCGCAGGACCCGGCAGGCATGAAAATATGGACGCAGACACTGCGTATGCAGTCACAGCCTATGCCGAAAGAAGCGGGTTTGACATTATCGATATAACAGGGGGAGCCCCCGAACTGAACCCGAATATATTCAGCCTGATCGAGAATCTCTCCCCTCTTACATCCAGACTCCTGTTCCGCTCCAACCTGAGTATCCTGATCGATGGGAAAAGGGATGCCCTGCTTGAGCTGCTGAAAGCAAAAAAGGTAAATATCATTGCATCCTTCCCTTCTATTAATGAATCACAATCGGATTCCCAGAGAGGAAACGGCATCTTCACCAGAAGCATTGAAGCGCTAAAAAAACTGAACAGCCTGGGTTACGGATATCATGAGACCGGCCTGAAGCTGGATCTCGTATCCAACCCGGCTGGTGCGTTTCTCCCTGCATCACAAAGTCAGACAGAAAAAAGGTTTCGTGAGGTGCTGATGAATAAATGGGGCATTCGGTTCAACAGCCTTTTTACCTTTGCCAATGTGCCTCTGGGAAGATTCCGTGAGTGGCTTGTTGAGACGGATAATCTTGAATCCTATGTTAAACGTCTGAAAACCGGTTTCAACCCGTGTGCAGTTGAAGGGCTGATGTGCAGAATGATGGTTTCCGTTTCATGGGACGGATACCTCTATGACTGTGATTTTAACCTGTCGTGTGGACTGCATATGGGAAAACGCAAGACTCATGTTTCAGAAATGCCCGGCCCTCCGTCTGAAGGCAGCCCAATCAACGTCGCTGATCATTGCTATTCATGTACTGCAGGATCAGGATTTACCTGAGGAGGCACAATAAACTCCTGAGTTCAGGTCTGGATGGAGAGAGTGAATCGGGATCGGGCCAGGCTTCACCCTGCTTCCGGTGTTTATGCAGTTGAAACCAAGACACGATCAAAATTCTGATAACTTTTTAACTTGCTAAAAAACACAGTGGGGTACCACCCCAATAATCGCACGCAAAAAACATCTGGATTCCCCGGCCTTTCCCGCCGTAGCTTTATGCGAAAGTCGGATAAGCCGGGGAATGACAGGTGGTGCAGGATTCCCCGATTTATTTTTACATCGGGTGATTATTTTATAAAAAACGGTGTCTATATAATAAAACGATCATTTATGTTTGGCTCATCTCCAATTAAAAAAGAGGGGAAAGGCTTAAATAAATACATTTTATTGCATGCTACTATTTTATTATTAGTTGATATTATAACCATAATTTGCTGGAAGCAAAGGAGGCCCATGATGATGAGCAGAAATCGGATCAGTCTGAAAAGATACAATGGCGGTTCTCTGGCAGGACGGATCGTTTTATATGCGATTCTGGTGCTGGCAGTGGTCGCCCTGAACGGCTGCCGCAGTGATAATCACCACCATGATGACCCATTGCCGACATACCATACGAAAATCATAAGCGATGCGTATGCTGACGGCGACATCGGGTTGGCACTGGACGACACCTATACTGTCTCTTCAGCTATAGATACGGGCAGTGTTCTCGCCGGGGTAGATCCGGTGACAGGTGAAGAGTTCCGCGGTTTTCTGGATTTCCCGCTCGGGGGCGTCGATGGCATTCCCCCGGATGCTGTCATTGAATCGGCGACACTGGAGGTCTATATCATCAGGATGAATGATTCACTGCCCGGCGAAACTTTCCCCTTCCTGATCGACCTGGTCGATTTCCAGCCGCCGTATCCTATTGAAAGCGATTTCAGCCGGGCGATCCAGATCCCTCTTCTGACAATACCCGTCGATTTCTACCCTTCGGATGTAGGCAGCTTCGTGGTTATAGACGTGACGGATCTGGTAGATGAAGCCCAGTATCAAGGACTTCCGGATTTGCAATTGAGGTTTCTGCTTGATTTTTCGGCAAATTCAGGTTTAATTGAAATCGATGACGCTGATACTGCCACTGCGCCGCTGTTGAAAGTGACTTACTACTAAGCCAATTTTAAGGCTTAAACCATTCTCTTTGATAGTTAATAACCAATCTTAAATTTTTTAAAGGAGGATTTTTCCATGGAAAACAAATTTACTCGACGTGAAGTATTGGGATTAGTAGGAGCCGGTGCTGCAGTTTTAGGGGCATCCAGCCTTGCGAATTCTGCAGCCAAAAACGAAGCCACACCTGAGCAAAAGGAGAAACATGCTATGACACCTTTAAAGAAATTCAATAAATACGGTGAGGATCTCGAGTATCACCTGATGCTCCGGACGTCTCCCATAGCAGTAAAGATGCTGGAAAAGGAATCTGATATTCCTGAAGGAGCGTTCAGGCCCAAAAAAGACCGTGGATATCATTTTGCCCAGTGTCAGGCCTTTGCCCTGTCCCGCAGGGACGGGATCACGGTCGCCATGTTGAAGGAAGATCACTGGTGTCCGGTCGGCCCCATTGCCTATGGAAATGTGCCGCCGAACCCGCAGAGCCAGCGGGGCGAGTCCTATGACTGCTTTCCTCATGGGAAATATGTTGGCATTGTCACAGCCCCGTTGAAAAATGCGAATTATATACCCGATGTGGTTATCATCTGGTCCAACAACGCCCAGCTGAGGGCACTGATCCTGTCCATGGACAGAGCGGAAAGTTCTCAAATAAAAAGCCGTTTTCTTCCCCCTTCCTGTTCTTATTCCGTGGTAAATCCCATACAAGACGGTGAATACTGGGTTGTACTGCCTGATCCCGGAGAGTATGAAAGGGGAGTAGGTACGGAAGACGAGATGATGTTCTCTGTCCCGGGTGCCAAAATGGAGACCCTGATCGCCGGGTTGTGGAAAAATGAGAAAGGATATTTTGCCTATCGTCATCATCATCCCTTCATTCGACCGGATTTTCCAAGACCCGATTTCTACAGACAGTCGTTTAAATCCTGGGGTCTGGATGCTGATGATACACTTGATTGGCCGGAATATAAATAGCGAAAAGGGGGACTGGACATCCTTCACTTATTAACTTTCTTATAGATTGTCATGGTGTCTCGTAAAAGAGCATACAATATAAACGGAGTTGGTAAAATTATAAAAAGATTATTTTCAACTATTGTAATCTGATAGTGTTTTCTTGACATGCAAGTTAAAACTCTCCTATACTCACACATTAAAAAAGAACTTCTTATCAATCCAATTAGCATTTAAAGCAGGCCTGGTAATTGCACGGTTTTATCAAAATGACAATACCTGATCGGAGGAAGAATCTTGAAACCCGGTTTAATTATTATCATCTCCCTGTTTACTGTTTCACTCTCATGCCAAACAGCAACACAGTCCCTGAAAAGATGCTCCGCTATAGAAAATTCGATCGAGCGCTATGCTTGCTACGACAAACTGGCCGGCCGTTCGCCTGATGACACGACGAAAGCAGGCGGCACAACGCCCGGAGTTGTTGCTCCAGTGGTATCCAGGGCCGACGTCGTTGTGCCGGATGCTCATGCTGCGAAGCCAACTGTCCCCGCAGCTAAGCCGAAGCCGAATGCAGAAGCTGCCTTCGGTTTAGAACATAAACCGGAAAAGGATCGGCCTGATAAGTTAAAACTCAAATGGACCGGGAAAGAGAAAGACGCCTATGGTAAGTGGATCATTGTCCTGGAAAATGGACAGGTGTGGCGTCAGACAGATACCGGGCGATTCATCTTCGGAAATCCGGAGCACCGGGTAATTATCTCTCGCGGTTTTGGCGGCGGATTCATTCTGGGAGAGCCAGGGAGCCATTTGCGGATCCGTGTAAAGCGGGTCAAGTGACGTAGGGCGGCACGTCCTTTAATAATTCAAGAGAGAAAGAAACTAAACATACTGTCAGGTTCAAGGAAATGCCGGAGGATGGAAAGGCACCGGTAATCGGAACCATCTATTTTCAAAAATGGTTTGCAGGCGATACAGAAGAAATATTTGTAACTATCGACAAAAGTAAATAGTGCCCATCCATAAACTGTTTTCTGGCACCAGGCAGTACAGGGTTGCGTCTTGAATCTTGAATTACATTGTTTATAACATATCTTAAAGGGAGGATACCATGGATAATAAATCGAAAAATGCAAAATATATAGTCACAGAGCTTAAAACACCGAATTTTCCACCTGAAATGGTCGCCAGTTACGCGGAGTTTGCGACAAGGATTTTATGGATGGATAAAAATGTTGTCCCCGGCGCGTTTCAGATGAATTGTTCCTGGTACAATAAGCCTGATTCTGAACACCTGGGATATCCCCATAAACACACTGTACCTGAAATTATAGGTTTTTTCGGGTCTAATCCCGGTGATCCCAATAACCTGAACGCTGAGATTGAACTCTGGCTGGAAGATGAGATGTTTATTCTCACTAAAAGTACCATGATATTTGTGCCTGCCAATATGGTGCATTGTCCCATTATACTGAAACGAGTTGATAAGCCGATTTTTCATTTCAGCGTGGTCAACGACGGAACATACAGTCTTGAGAAAACTGAAAGTACGTAAAAGCAACATGAAAGAGGATATAAATAAGTAAATATAAAAAAGGTTCACCCTGTTAAATCCGCGCAGCGGGCTGCAAAGAAGTATTTAACAGGGTAAAGTTTGGTCCGACCCCACCAGGTGAAAGCACAATACCACCCCCTCCGGGGGTGGATTCTTTATTATTTACAAAACAATTAATATCTGTTTATTATGTTAAAAATAGTATATTACATTGAATAACATTGTTATAAGTTCTCCCTGATTTTATTTGCGAACTGTGCCGACCCTGAACGGCTTATGGAAGTCATTCATTCTTGAGCGGCTTATTTAATGGCCGCATTAACCTTGAAAGTAATGGAGGTACCGTATATGACAATGGCTCAAGACAAAAAAGCCACCCCTGAAAAAGCCGAAAAAAAGAAGTATTCGAGACGTGATTTCCTGACCTATGGAGGAGCCGCTGTAGCAGGAGGAGCCGTGGCTGTTTACGCCCCTCAAAAAGCGGAAGCCAAAGAAAAAGAGGAATACCCGCTGTCTTCAAAGTATCTGGTTTGTGACAGCATGCATTGCGCCGGCTGCTATGGATGCATGATAGCATGCTCCATTGTACATGAGGGTGAGGCAAACCTTTCCCTTTCCAGGATTCAGGTCCACAGAAATGTACTTGCGCAATATCCTCTGGACATCAGGATAAACCAATGCAGGCAATGTCCCGAACCCTTATGTGTTATAAACTGTCCCACAGGTGCATGCCACATCAGTAAAGAGAACGGCAACATCCGAATGATCAACGCCGATGAATGTATAGGCTGCAAGACATGCATAAAATCCTGTCCTGTTATCCCTCACCGACCTGTATGGAACAATATTACTGAAAAATCCACCAAATGCGATCTGTGTACTGACACACCCTATTACAATAAAAAGGGCGGCATTAACGGCTCACAGGCCTGTGTTGAAGCCTGTGTCGCAAATGCTTTAAAGATTGTGGCTGAACTCCCGGATCAGACGGATACCAACGGATATGACAGGAACCTTCAGCCGCCAAGAAAACCCATGCCAAACTTTTTTGGGGCTCCAAAGGCCAAGGCTAACCACGAGTAAATGAAAGGAGAAGTATTATGGCTACACCCGGATTTGGCGGAAAATTGCTTTTAGTTAATCTTACAAATAAACAAATAACCGCGTTAGACACGGAAAAATATGAACAGTTTGGCGGAGGGCAGGGAATAGGCACGGCACTTTTCTGGGATTATTGCGTGGTACCGGGAAACTGGGATCTCCAGGATGCCTTTCACCCGAATAATATGGTTGCTCTGATAACCGGCCCTGTGAGCGGGACAGGTGTCCCCTGGGCTGCCAGGACCAGTGTCTCGGGGCTGTCACCCCAGTGTTATCCCACGCAATGGTTCAGCCACAGCAATTTCGGCGGCATGTTCGGGGCCTTTATGAAAATGGCCGGCTGGGACGGCGTGGCGGTCATTGGCAGAGCGGAATCCCCGGTATATATAAATGTCGTAGATAATAAGGTGACCATTGAAGATGCAAAGGACCTGTGGGGTCTTACCACATGGAAATGCCAGGAGCAGATCTGGAAGAAATCCGGCATTCGATACGGTGAGGACTGGCAGGGAATTGAAGACAGATATACACTCCAGAGACCGGCCATTGTGACTATAGGTGCGGCAGGCGAAAACATGACCAGGGTTGCTTCCCTTGTCCACGGAGGCGGCAGCGGTGCAGGGCAGGGCGGATTCGGCGGGGTATTCGGGTCCAAGAACCTTAAGGCGATTGCTTTTCTTGGAACAAAGGGCATAAAAATAGCCGATCCAAAAGGATTGAAGGAGGCCAGGGACTGGCATGACCGGAACTGGCCGAACGGCGCTCCCCCTTTCGCCGGTCAGGGGGTATCATCATGCTGTATTGGCTGCGGGCAGACAAGAAAGTGTCATAACCGGGATAAAGCTCATGGCCAGGATTCGGATGGTTGTGCAGAAGCCGGATGGTTCTACCTTACGCCTGAGGATGCAAATGGAATGGACAATGCAACAAAATTCAGGATTAACGCAAAAGGAACCGACCTCGTCCAGCAACTCGGCATAAACGCTATGGAAACCTGTTTCATGGGTCCCCTGACATTTAAAACTGATCATAACCCTGATTTCCCGATTCAGCCGGAGGTACCCGCCTACACGGCCCTTGGCTGGTATATGAATAGAATGTATGACAGGGGCGTTATCGGCCCGGGCACAAAATATGACATGGCCCCCCTCAGATATGAAAAAGCGCGGCACAGAGGAATTCATGGATATCTACGGAATCGCCCTGGCAAACCGCTATGGAATAGGTGACCTGCTCGCCGAGGGAACTGCACGCATGGCTGATATACTTGGACGGACGGATGACTTCAATACCCTGGCCAGGCTGACTAACTGGGGTTACGTGGATCACTGGTCCATGCCCGGAGTTGACTGGGCCTATGGCAACCTGATGGATTCCAGGGATATCAACAGCCATGATATAGACCTGGCAAATCCTGCAGTGGGTTTACCGGGTTTTGGAGGCGGCGGGAACAGCAAATGGTCATGCGAGGAATTTGTAAAGATCAATGCAGAACGAACTACGCGCAACGACCCCTACTGGTTTGATTTCAGCTGGGAGGGTAAGCAGGCACACGAGACGGGTATCTTTTCAAAACATAAGGCAGCATTTGTCGCCTGGCGCATGCATTACTGGACCTATTACAAGGAATCGGTCGGATTCTGTGACTGGGGTTATACCAAGCTGTTTGATGCAGATCACCCGAAAGGGTATGGCCATACCCCTGAGGCTGAACCGCGGTATCTCAATGCAATCACAGGAAGGAACCACACTTTCGAGGATGGACTTGAAATGGGCAGGCGCGCCTGGAATTTAAAACGGGCGATTTTTGTTCTCCAGGGCAGGCACAGAAAGATGGAAAAATTTAATGGCTACATGTACAGACCAGGAGCGTCCTATTGCGGATTTTACAAAACGAAGCCCGTATACGATGGAAAAAACTGGGACTGGAAGAACTGCAATGAACTCTATATGACCGAAGACGGTGTGGAACAGTGGAAGACCTATTTCTATGAGATTGAAGGCTGGGATAAGGATTCCGGTTATCCGAAGAGGAAAACCCTCGAAGACCTTGGACTTAAAAGTGCTGCCGATTTGCTTTCTAAGAAACATCGTTCGGCATAAAACAGGCTTATTGCCTGCCGCCTTCGCCGGGAAACTGCGTAGTGCCATGGCAGGCTGAAGGCTGGGTCAGGGGGTAAAAAACAAGATTTCTATTTAACCGCGAAACGCGTCCGCATTCGTAAAAGACATTAGGGTAAATCCTGAATAAATCCTGAATAAAACATTGACACCCTCTCCCATCAGATGGCAAAGGCGGGAGACCGGCCGATGGCACAGATTGCAATCCTTACATTCGTTGTCATTATAAGTTCCGGTTTCATGAATAACGTGGGAGCTCTTGCACTCCTGATGCCGGTAGCCATCTGGATGTCCCGGCGAATTCGAAAGAGTTATTTGAAATCAATAACTATCTCGTGGGCAATGAAACTGACAGAAAGGATTGTCACGCTTTCGATTTTTTTAGGTGGGAAAAGTCTGATTTAAATAACCGGAATCTATAATGAAAAAGGAATCATATTGAAAAAGCACCGCCTGGATCGTGAAAAACGTACCATAAGGGCTATGATAGATATTTACTGCAGGAGCGGCAATCATGAACGGACTTCCGAGTTATGTTGCGAATGCAGGCAGTTGCTGGAATATGCTTATAAAAGACTGGAAAAGTGCCCGTTTAATGAAAATAAGCCGGCATGCGGCAAATGCCCGGTCCATTGCTATAGACCTGCCATGAGGGAACAGGTACGAAAAGTAATGAGGTATTCAGGTCCGCGAATGATATTTCACCATCCTTTTCTGGCTGTACTGCACCTCCTGGACGAATTGAGGGAAACGGTGGGGCCGCATCCCAGACCTTAATGATGATATGAGTTCAACTATAGTTGAATCGGAGCCGGACCAGGACAACCCTGTTAAATAAGATTTTAGTATTTAAAATCATAACTCTTCATATCTCAAGGATTTAACAGGTCAGGCTGCTTGAAATAACTATGACTGGACCGCTGCCCTACTATATTACAGGGTGGTTTTCTGTTGACTTACAACGAAGTACTCCTTATGCTTTTCTCCGTAAAAAGAGAATTCTTATCAACTATATTTGTTCAGGAGAATGCCCCTCAGCGTGGGGCTTTTACCGGTCAATATCAATAAAGGGTTACAGTAAATCCAATGAGAAACAGATCGATAAAACCAGCGGGATTGGTCTTTTGGGGGCTTTTAATCTTTACCCTTGCGTTAATGAATACCCCTCATTTTTGTTCGGCAGCATCTGAATCTTCCAAACCGGAAAATACCCCCCAGTTCGGCATTGCCCAGGACATGGGTAAAGTCGCAAAAAGGAAGGCCGAAAAGGTCAGGAAAGATTTTGAAAAAAGCGCCAGGTCCCTGTTTGACAGGGAACCCATGGAATGGGATATTCAAACGGTTCAATATCTTTATGACGTAACAGTGTCACTCCCGTCCAGAATACCACAAGCCACAAAGAGTATTATTGAGGAGAGCAGGGTGCTGGGATTGGTGGGGTCTGTGCTTATCCTGCTTTTTGTAACGGTCGTCCTCTACAGTCTGCTGGGTCAGAACCGAACCATAAAGTGGGTCGAAAAAAAAGCAGGACCTGCTCTTCATTTCATCCCTGAAGCATACTATCCCTATCTACTGTCTCTGATCAAGGTGGTGGTTTCCGCCCTGATACCGCTACTGCTGCTTGGTCTTTTTTCATTGATCAACCAGATGATCGTTTACCGGGCCACATGGTTCCAGGTAACAGGGCGCCTGCTGGTGTTATGGGCAGTGGGTGCGCTTCTTCTGCGTCTTTTAAAAGAAGCCCTCACCGGTAATCTGTTTGCGGCTGCAGCCAACCACGGCAGGGTAATTTTTCGTTACGCACGGTTGATCCTTCTCTATGTAATTGTTGGAATCGCGGTCTACCGTGTTGCTGAAGTCTTTCAGATCCGCGAAGATGTACTGGGACTCATTCGGTTTTGTGTTTCCGTTTCAGTCTCCACAATAGTGTTCCTTCTTTTTCTCAAGAAAGGCATGTTCATTTCCCTGCTGCCGGAACTTCCCTATCGTGGCTACCGGTGGGTATCAGGTTTCATCAGAAATAACTATTACCTGATACTCGGCCTTTCCTATCTTTCCGCGTTGCTGTGGTGTTTCGGGTATCCGAAGCTGGGGAAACTGGTGCTCTCCAAAATATGGTTGACGTTAGGGGCCCTTTTACTGATAACCCTGGGTTACTACCATCTTAAGGAATATTTAAAGAGATGGTCTCAAAAGCTGGAGGCGAAGGATGATTCCGCCCGGTTCCTTGTCCGGTCCATGCAGAGCCTGTTGTTCTACGCGGTACTGCTGTTTACGACTATCGCCCTGCTGAACCTGCTGGGCCTTTTGAATCCGCTGGCAAATATCATGTCTTTTCCCATATTCCAGCTGGGAAATACACCGGTCACTCCCTGGCTCCTCATCAAGGCAGTCGTGATTCTTCTGTCCTTTGTATACGCTTCCCGTCTACTGCAGGCCTACATGGATTACAAAGTCTACCCGGCCATCGGGGTCGATCCAGGGCTTGGATATGCGCTGAACACATTTTTCAGGTATCTGTCCCTGGCTGTCGGATTTTTTATATCCATCAGCCTGGTGGGCATTGACCTGCGATTCCTGCTTGTATTTGCCGGCGCGGCAGGCATTGGTATCGGCCTCGGGTTGCAGAGTATGGCAGCCAATATTATCAGCGGTTTCAGTATCATTTTCGGAGGGAAAATTCGAAAGGGTGACTGGATCGAGGTTGGAGACACCCTTGGATCGGTCTCGGATATCTATCTTCGCGCAACAAAAATCAGGACCCGTGATAATATAGAATATCTCGTTCCCAATGCAGACCTGATTTCCAAGACCATAGTGAACTATTCTCTTTCTTCGCCGCTGATCCGGATTGCAATACCGGTAGGAGTATCCTACAACGCAGACCCGCAGGATGTGGAACGGATCATTCTGGAGGTGGCCGAAAAAGAAGCCCTGGTGTCGAAGGACGAAGAACCATTGGTGCGCTTTGTGGAATACGGCGACAGTTCAATCAATTTTGAACTGCTTGTCTGGATCGATGTCAGGGCTGTTCCGCGCAGGAAGGTTAAGAGTTCTCTTTACTTTGCCATTTTTGATGAATTCAAGAAGGCAGGCATTGAGATTCCATTCCCCCAAAGGGACGTCCATATCCGAAGCCGGGAAGTGGTAGAATAGTGGGCGCACCGGGGTTTACCATTTTAAAACCGGATAGCGGGAAATTATTAAATGAAAATAAAATATAATTCACCTGTTATCCTGACCTATACGATAATTTCCATAGCGGTTTTAATCCTGTCCTTTTCAAAGCCTGTTGCAGGATTATTTACTTCTCCTGCAAGCCTTTCTTTTTTTGATCCATTATTTTATTTCAGGCTTTTTTCATATGTTGCAGGCCATGTCGGGTGGGCGCACCTGACTGGGAACCTGATGATTATCCTCCTTATCGGGCCTTTACTTGAAGAAAAATACGGTTCTGCCAGGCTCCTGGAAATGTTTTTTATTACTGCCGTGACAACCGCTTTATTAAATGCAGTTATATTTTCCAATTCCCTGATTGGCGGCAGTGGTTTAGCCTTCATGCTGATCCTGCTGGGGTCTTTTTCCAATATAAAATCAAAAGAGATTCCTTTGACCTTCGTTCTTATAGCTTTTCTTTTTATGGGAAATGAAGTAGTGGCGGCCTTGAAAGTTGACAGAATTTCACAGTTCAGTCACCTTGCCGGCGGTTTTATAGGCGCATTTTACGGTTTTTTACGCACTGGCAGGCGGTGAAATGCCTGAGACTTTTTTAGCCGCACAATTTAAGTTGAACCTGACCTGACAGAGCCTTTATACTTCCGCTGTCAGGCCAGGTTTTATTCATGACACCCGATGACGTAACGGCCTTATATGCTCGGCTCATTAATGCTGGACTTGCCGGTTATTTTCCCGAGACGGACACTGCCTCCTGATGTATTCACTTTAACATCTCCCTCGACATTGCCGACTCTGATACTGTCGCCTGATGTTTGTGCATATACATTGCCGCCTTCAACATTACCGATACTGATACCGCCGTCGTCTGTAATCAGTTTAACATTGCCTTTGATATCAGTGACCTTTATCGATCCCAAGGCGGTTTTTAGATCTATATTGAAATTTTCAGGGATGTTGACTTCAAATGCTACCATGACAGGATTATTCTGTTCATTTTCTCCTTTAACATAAACGTCATTGCCTCTCTTTTCAACCTGAGCTTCAAAACCGGCGACCTGGCTCTTTCTTGATGCACGTTTTACGACAATCACTGACACTTCATCCCTGTCCCAGGTGCCGACAAAAATAGAACCCATGTTGCTTTTTATAACCAGTGTTCCGCCTTTATCCACTGGAAATGTTTTTATGATTTTTCCTGTTTCGGCATTGGCAGTCATTGTCAGCGCCATGATGGCCAGCAGCGATAATACAAGATACAAAGATTTCTTAATGTATGGTTTCATTTTCTTACCCTCCTGAATAATAAAAAAGTAAAGATTAAATTCACTCTCCTGTAATTTAATAGTGCAACTAAAGCGAATGGTTACACTAAAACTAAATATGGTTTCTGAAACAATTGTTATACGGAATACAAATTGAATAGCATAAGTTGTGCCACAAATATCACTCTTAATTTGAGTAAATAAAACAGTTGGTTATGTGTTTTCTCAGGGATTGAAGGAAAGTATGATTAGTATATTAAGCCAATTATTAGCTGAATAAACCACGTGTTAAGCCTGTGGTCATGTCCACGGTGAAGTATTTCTTTCCTGCGATTCCGCGTTTAAACTGAATCCGAATCGGACTACTTGAAATAATAAGATAAAGAAGTTAAAACTATATGATATAAAAGTTTATGACATAATTTTTAACATCAAAATGAAATTCGTCTCATATTGTGAAGGAGCAAAATGATAGCTAATATTTTAATAATCGCACTGCTGGTAGAAAGTATCCTGCTACACGAGGTGGCACATGGTTATGTAGCCTTGTTGTTCGGGGACCGGACAGCTAAAAGCCGGGGGCGTCTCACGTTAAACCCGATCCCGCATATTGATCCGGTGTGGACCATTATTACACCGATCGCCGCTTATGTTCTTTCCAGGGGTACTTTTATCATCGGCGGAGCAAAACCAGTTCCGGTAAACCCGTATAATTACCGGCGGCCGGTCCTGGGAGATGTCTGCGTTTCGGCCGCCGGCGTTGCAGTAAACTTCATGATAGCAGTAGTGATGATACTGCTGCTCAATGTTGTCCAGTTTATATTCCACGGGCCACAGGAGACTCTGGCCGTGAAGGTGCTGGTGAACGTGGCAATCCTTAACATTGTGCTGGCCATGTTCAACCTGATTCCCATCCCCCCGCTTGACGGCAGCCATCTTTTCAAATATCTGCTGCCGCAGGAATTGCAGCGCGGCTATGAAAAACTTGGCAGGTCCGGCGTCGGTTTTATAATTTTAATTGTCCTGATAAATGTTCCCGTCGTATGGCATATATTCGACACGGTGCTGTTCCGGTTACGGGATTTCCTGTTGAAAACCCTTATCGTTTTCTAAAAACATATAGGGGGAAAAAATCACGGGTGACATTCAAATCCTGCTTTCCGGTATTTAACAGGATTCACCCTGCTAAATCAAATTTGTAGCGGTATAGTTAAGGTAAATTTCAAGTTTCAACTGTCGAAAATGGGAGATAATGCATGGGAAAAGAATGGTCTGAATTATCAGCAGACGAAAAAATGCAGCAAAGGTTTAACCGATGGCTGTCGCCGGACAATGTGGATTTTATCAGCCCGGAAGCGGAGGCTATGTATAAGAAAAGAGTTTCCAGATTAATTGATGTAATTACATTGAAGGAGCCGGACAGGGTTCCGGTGATTATATTCCCGGCCCATGTGCCGGCACACTATTCAGGATATACGATCAGGGAGATCATGTATGATTCGGAAAAGCTGGTAAATGCCTGGGAAAAATATGTCAATGATTTTGAACATGACGTCCTTCCCAGTGCAAATCTCGTAAGATGTGGGAAGGCACATGATATCGTTGATTCTAAATTCCTGAAATGGCCGGGGCACGGGCTTCCTGATAATGTAGCGTCCCAATATGTGGAAGGTGAAAACTTAAAAGGCGATGAATGGGATGCCTTTAAAAGGGATCCTTCCGATTTTCAGATCAGGACCTATCTCCCCAGGGTCTACGGTGCAGCAGATGCTCTTAAAAAGCTTCCCCCTTTGCGCTCATTGGGCGGTTACTCCAGTGGACTGACTGCTTTTGCAGATCCGGATGTCCAGGCAGCCTTCAGGGCCCTCGGTGAAGCGGGAAAGGCGGAAGCGGAGTGGAACAGGGTCATCGCTCAATTAGACGCCAGGGGCATAGCTTCAGGGCTTCCTAAATTTTCCGGCAGTATAGCTGTCGCTCCGCTTGATGAAATCGGCACACGTCTCCGGGGAACAAAAGGGACTATCATGGATATGTTTAAACAACCCGAAAGATTGATTGAACATATGGAGGTAGCAGCACAGGAGAATATCAATAGAGGAATTGCACTGGCTGATATGAGCGGTGTTCCTATTGCATTCATGCCCATGCACAGAGGGGCCGACGGATTTATGTCCGAGGATCAGTTTAATACCTTCTATTGGCCGTACCTCAAGAGAGTCGTGTCAGGCCTTATTGAAGATGGAATAGTGCCTCATCTCTTTGCCGAGGGTGGATATAACAGCAGGCTGGAAATTATCAGGGAACTTCCAAAAGGCAAGGTGATATGGCACTTTGATCAGACCGATATGGCCCTGGCCAAAGAAGCCCTTGGAGGGAGAGCGTGTATCATGGGGAATGTTCCGGTTTCATTATTGATTGCCGGTAAAAAGGAAGAAGTCAAGGCATGGTGTAAGGATCTTATTGAGACCGCAGGGAAGGGCGGAGGATACATCCTGTCTCCAGGCGCGAGTGCTGATGAGTCCAGGATAGAAAACCTTAACGCTTTACTTGAATCAGCCAGGGAATATGGCGTGTATAATTAATGGCTGAATTGTGAAAAAGTTAAAATATAGACAACAGGATTTTCAGCCCGGTTTCATAAAAACTTAAGATCCTCCAGTCACAGTCTTTTCATCGCTGCCCGATAAGCTGTTGTCACTGACTTCAACTGCCAGGTTAATGTCCCCATCAGACGCTGAAGACTGATATTCGATTACATATTGATGGGTCAGGATATAGGCTATTTGCGTATAGATGCCTTGCAAATCGTCCGATGTAGGTGCAACAAAATATTGCCCGCCCGTTTCATCAGTCCCGGGACTGATGGATAATTGATCAATGAAGGATTTTGCAGCATCCTCGATTTTTGGGAGATCTGCTTGAATGCTGCCGCTTGAATCTAAAGCCAAAGCTACGGAAACCGGAGCGGTGATGGTATTTGAGAAGCTATCAATGCTTTTTTGCACCCCATTTTCAAAAATCCGGAAATCACCAACAGGAAATGAATCAACCGGCTCATCATCTCTATCTGTAACCCTGACAAATACACGCACTGTTGGAAATAAACTTGTATCGATCCTGTTGGTCGACACATTGAGCCCAACAGATGTTCCACTCACATCCACAAGCATTATCGTCTGGCCGCTATCCGATTTGATATCAAAAGTATCAGTGAACGTACCCTGATCAGTAGGTGCAAATCTGACTGTTACCGTACATGTCCTTGACGGAGCCAGTGTAGCGCCGGAACATCGGTCGTCGGTAATTAGAAACGGATCAGCAAGCGGATAAGACTGGGCTACTGACTTAATGGTCACGTTTGTACTGCCTTTGTTTCTAACCGACAGGGTCTGCTCCTGATAATGATCCAAAACCGTATCCTGGAAATCTATCTGTGTGTGAAGAGGTTCGGTATTGCCGGTTGTGTCTGTCGAATCTCCACTGTTACTTCCACTGCTACCTCCATCGTCTCCTCCACCACGACCTCCACAACCGATGAATAACAAAAGGAAAAACATCAGCGAATGTATTTTATGAAGATCGAAAGTCCAATAGAAAAACAGATACTTTATCTTATTGAAATAAGCTTCCCTTGATATACATAGTATATGGATGGCGCCAACATGAGTCAAAAATTATTCTACATCTACGTAGTTACAGGGGCAGGATGGAAGAGTGTGAACCTTGACTTTGAAGGACATCCTCCTTAAATTTAATCTATAAATAGTAAACTTTATTAATTCAACAATAGGTATCATTTTTCAACCGGAGGTGTTTTTATGAATAGGAAAATTTTATTAATTGTTTTTATATCCCTGTTATTTGTACTGACCGGGCAATATGGTGTTGCGGCCGAATCCACAGGTACACGGATCAAGAATGTAGAAAGTAGTTATCAGACTTCGGTACTATGGTTATCCATGCCCAGAAATATCGCCGAGATACGTTCGTTGTTACAGGAGGGAAAAAAGGAGCTTGCAGTTAATAAGGCGCGTGATTATGTCGCCAGTCTTAAAACAGTAAGTGGTCCCGAAGCGAAACAACTGCGTTATTTCGCACACAATGCACTCTGCGCAGCGTTGACCAGTACGGGCAAAATAAAAGAGGCTATTGACAACTGCAGCCGGGCTATCAAACTTAACCCTTCGTATTGGCAGGCTTTTAATACTCGTGGAACTGCCTATTATGTCTCAGGACAGAACAAAAAGGCCCTGGTGGATTACCGAAAGGCTCTAAGCATGGTTAAGGGATCGAAACCACTGGTTGATCTGGTTCAGCATAACATCGACCTGGCGGAAAAGAAAAAGCCTGATTCAAAGTAATGTGACTGTACAGTGAATACCCTCTTTGATACAGGTGTCAACAACACATGAAAAAAAGGGAGGAGTCTCCTTATACTCATATTGACATATAACACGTAACCCAATATACTCCGATCTTCAAAAAGAAAACTCATATCAACAGGTCATATAGTAATGGAACAGATATTTACACAGGAATTTCTTGATACGCTTATGCCGCCGGAAATAAGTGACCGGTTTTTTGAAGCGTTGTACGGTGATGTATCGGAGGGGGCATATGATATTCGGCTTAAACTCTTAAATGCCGATGAAAAACAGATTGTTCTGGCGTTTGATTTGGCGGAGAGACCGGGTAAATGCCTGGTGTGCAGTTTAACCTATGGTTTGCCTACGGTATTTTCACGTCATCCGCTGATCAATATAAAAAATATCGTGGCAAAAATTGAAGAAAAAGGGTTTTGTATTAAAAAGTGGCGTCTGGGTGAAACCGAAGAGCGCAATCCGTCTAATCACACCATTCCTTTTTATTTAGATCTTGCGTAAAAATAATGACAATAAAACGGGACATTGCAGGGGTATTAACCGGAGAGTAAATATCGATTGATATAACACCCGGTAATAGTCCAGGTAACGGCCCTCTAAAAATGAAATACCCCGTCGCAGGGCAGCGGGGTATGTGTAAAGACATTGCAACGCGTCACGCGGCGGGGGAACCTGGTTGCCTTTGGCAGATCGAATCTCTATCCGCCTCCAGCTGATTAAAAAAGAGGACTACTCCAAACCAGGGTTATCCATGAAAAAGGCATGTTATATCCTTCTGGACAAAGAAAAACCTTAAAGCTATTCCAAAGGACAATACAGCCAGTAGAAAAGACAATACAGGAACATAAAAAAATCCTGTTATTATCAGACCCAGAGTTATGAAGCTGAAAATAATACCAAAAGCAACATTCGAGTTTCTATCGGTACAACAGTTTGTGGCTAACATATTCTCACCTCCTCTTTATTCATTGACCTTCTTATAAAATCATAAATATGAAATTATAGATGTCAACAGCTACATCGAATGCCACAGGATTTTAAAACTTCATTACACTGTCAAGCTCATGGTCGGGAATATCAAATACAGTGTCATGTGGCGGAAGCTTCTCCTCCAGAAAAAACTCGGGCAGACGGTCATGAACCGATGTAAAGCCAGCGCCAGTATTAAAATCCTTTTCCATTTTAAGGATTTTGCGTCCCAGCGCGAATATATCTTCACCAGTGAGGGACAACCCGAATTTCGCATTTACCATGTCCACCACTGCATCAAAGGCATCCTGGTTGTCCAGGGCTGCAAATGCCACAAAAAGACAGAGGCCCGCTGCATCCACTGCTGCCGTAACGGCCTGCAGTTCCCTTGAAATCTCCATCTGCCCATCTGCCTTTAACGGGTCAACATTTCCTCCGACTTTAAGTATATTCTGGCATACGGCATAACCGGCTGGATGATCGGCACCCATCGTGGATGTAGCATATGTCACGCCCACTCCCTTGACGGCCCTGGGATCATAGGCCGGCATCGCCTGCCCCTTCACAACAGGCACCCTTCGCACACCGAAGACCCTGCCTGTTGTTTGAGCCCCCGACCCAAGGACTCTTCCCAGGGGGCTTCCCTTTCCTATCTCGGCGAGCAGTTCCTCGGCACCGGCAGCATCTCCGAATGATTTTACTCCCCCATCCATAGCCACTGCCACGGCGTTTCCAGTTTCTATTGTATTGAGCCCTATATCATCGCAGCCGTAGTCAAGCCTTGCAATGGCATTGAGATCATCTATGCCGCAGTTGGGGCCCCAGGCCCATACAGTCTCGTATTCCGGCCACTTGGAAACAAATTCACCCTTTTTATTTCTGTATGTGCCGGAGCACCTGATGACACACCCGGCCATGCATCCTACCGACACTTCGCCTTTTCTCTCAATGGTCAGTTTGTTAAGTGTTTCGCCAGACACGTTCTCGGCCCCATCGAACCTGCCTGACCTGAAGTTTTTCACTGGAAGCCCGCCTGCCTCATTAATAATGTTTATCAGGATATCGGTCCCGTAGTTCGGCAGCCCCTGGCCTGAAACAGGATGTTCCATCAGGGCCTTTGCAAAACGTTTTGACGCATCCCTGAATTTATCCGCATCCTTGATCGGGGCGTTCTCGCCTCCCGAAGGGTCTATTATTACTGCCTTTAGCCCCTTTGAACCCATGACAGCACCAAGCCCCCCGCGGCCCGCATGTCTTGTGGGCCTGAGTTCCCTGTCAGTGAATGCAACGCTTGCACCTGCAAGCCTCCATTCCCCTGCCTGGCCAATGGTGATATACCCTGCTTTTTCTCCGAATTCCTTTACAAGGGCATTCACGGTATCGTAGTTGCCGAGTCCCTTCAGGTTATCTGCCGATGACAGCTCCGCCTTATCTTTTCCGACAAAGAGCTTGTAAAGCCTTCCATCCTCGATAAGACCCTCGACAATTATTGCGGAGATATCCAGCCTTGCAAGATATCCGCCTGCCTGCCCACCCGAGTTGGCTTCCTTGATACCACCGGTCAGGGGGCTTTTCCCACCGACCGAAATCCTTCCGGAATTGGCACAGTTGGTACCGGACAGAAGACCTGGCGCAAAAACCAGTTTATTATGAAGCCCGATGGCATTGCATTCGGGTTTTACCTCAGTTGAAACAACCGCCGAGGTAAGACCTCTACCTCCCATGCCTGTGTATATTTCAGGCAGCTCTTCATGTTTTACCTTGAGATCACTCATATTGACCCTGATTATTTTAGGCATTTATTCCTCCTCTGGATATATTACCGGTTTGGCCCGTCTGCTTCGCATACAACCTGACAGTTTCGGGACGGGTGATGATTTTGATACATGTATTATATAATGATACTACAGCAGATAACTCGTCATCAAGTTAAAAAGCCTGTAAATTTAATTACTTATATCGATATTGATATAATTGGAGGCCGGTGATTCCTGTCATTGACATGGGTATTGCTGTCTGTGATAATAACTCCATATAATGATGCCAATACCAAAGGGCAGGGTGATAGAATTGAAAATATTTCTGAGTGCTATTTTAAGAACCTATATACCTGGTTATGATCCGGACAAGGGGTATGAAACCGACATCTTTCAGGAGACAACCGTTTCGGATCTATGCAAAAAGATCAATGTCCCGTCTGATATGGTGGCCATTGTCATGGTTGACGGGAAAATAGAGGGGCTTGATTATATGTTGAACGGGGCGGAACGGGTTTATCTCTTTCCTGCTATCGGAGGGGGCTGAAATGGATGAAACAGGAACAGGTCAAATACTTGAGATCCGTGTATTCGGTGCACTCAGGAAACATATGGATAATCAGGAACTTCCTTATTTTATCAGGAAACAGATCACTCCCAATACATGCACCCCGATAGATATAGCCGGTGAACTAAAACTCCCGCAGGATGAGATCGAGGGGGTCTTTATAAACGGCAAAGTAAGTGACATGCAAACAGTGCTGTCTCCCGGTGACAGAATCGCCTTTTTACCATACGGAACCCCAGGGCCCTACCGCCTGTTCCTCGGGATAGTCAACAGGGATCAGGTATAGTTCCATAAGGTTATTTGCTTATTTATAGTCCCCCTTTTCATTTATTATCCATTGACATACCACACCTATCTCAATATATTTTACTTATAAAAGAGGGAATTCTTATCAACTCGATTAACTATCGCAATTGGCTTTTAATCTTTTTACCGGGTACGAAAGGAACAATTGTATGGCAGTTATAACAATTTCCCGGCAATTTGGCGCCGGAGGCCGGACTCTGGGTGCAAAAGTTGCCCAAAGACTGAACTACTTATTCGAAGATGATGCTATTATTCAGGAGATTGCAAAAAAAGCGAAGGTTTCCAAAAGCTCGGTAATGGGGCATGAGCAAACTGCCGGAAGCCTGATTTCAAGGATTCTTTCGACTGTGGTCGACCGCGGCTACATGGAGAGGTTTACGGGTGATAAGGTTGGATATATTGATGAAGATATCTATGTCGAGACACTTACAGATGTTATTACTGAATTTGCAAAAAGAGACAACATTGTCCTGCTGGGTCGTGCCAGTCAATATATCCTTCAAAACACTGAAAATGTTTTTCATGTTCTGATGGTGGCAGCAGAGGCTGACAGGATCAGTTTTATACAGAAAAACTATAACCTTTCTCCTGAAAAGGCCCGTCATTCGGTAGAACAGGGCGACAAACGAAGGCGCAACCTTTACTCCAAATTTGCCAAAAGCGGCTATGACAGTCCCATGCTCTATAATATGTGCTTAAATATGAGCCGCATTTCCTTAGACCGCGCTGTAGACCTGGTCTGCAAGATGGTAGATGTTTGAAAATATACAGGAAAACATCTGGATCAGATCCGGATTGACTGGTTCACAATAACGTAGAATAGTCAAAATGAAACATTTTTATCAATATTCAGGTATGCACAATGTCAGTTGATCCCCTTTTTACGCCATTTTCAGTCAAATCCCTGAATTTGAAAAATCGTTTTGTGCTGGCTCCTATATCCCGTTACAGTATGGATGATATGAGAGAAATGCCTTTTGACTGAAAAAAATATGATTCTTTTTCTATTAATTGCAGGTGCCGCGGCAACAGCCTATGGCATGCTGAGGGAAAACAATTACGTTTTCATTCCCGGCATTGTAATGGTTGCCGCGGGATATTGCCTGATCCGCAAAAACCTGAAAAGATCAAAGAGTAAACAGCAGGGCATGGATACCCCGGATACTCCCGCTCCTTCTGATGACAAGTAGGGGTACGGCGTGCCGTGCCCGGGTCCTGCCGGCTATAAAAATCGCAATTTGAAGGGCACGCTGCCGTGTGCTCCTACAGGTGTAATGGTTAAATTTATTATTTCAGGGACATGCAGGGTGTTATTTTCTCATTTTTTTGAAGCCGCAAAAGATCCAGAAGATGCCCCAGTACAGGGCTACGGGGCTAATCCCTGCATAAAAAAAGATATACCATCCATTGGTCCAGGGTTTTAGATAGAGTGCAAAGGAGGACAGCCAGAGTATGGAAACAAGGATCGCCATACGCTGCCAGCCGGTAAGTCTGGAGCCCAGCTTCCGGGGCCTGATTTCGGGTTCGGGCCGTCTGCCCAGCCTTCCGGGAAGCACAAAAATACCTAGAATAATCGCAATAATAATTAGAGTTTCAGTAAAACCTGGCATTTCCAAGATCCCCGACATTAAAGAAGTTATCCGTCTGTACGCACTTAAGGGTTTTTGCCCGAAGTGAATAAACTTTCTATCAGAAAAGGAAGGTTGATGCAATGGGGTTTAAAAGAATCGATGTCAGATCCTGAATCTTGCCAAAATAAAAAAATAGTTGATATGATTAGCGGGGCATTATAACATTTTAGCCGAAACTAGTTCCGGTAACCTTATGCAGATCATGCGCCTTAACAATTGGGTCTGTACCACCTGATTAGATGTACAACATGCAAGGGCCGGATATTTTTTTCAGAGACGGTATAGAAAAATCAGGATTGGAAATTAATAGGACATGAAAGAAAAACCCTCATTTGAAAAACTGGAAAAAACCATAAAAAAACTGGAACGTGAAAACCTGGAGTTAAAAAAAGGTAGTGGTTCTTTAACGCCTGAGTCCGGTAAAACCGGAAACTGCGGCGGGAAAGAGAACGAAAAAATATTTCAGATTATTTTCGATCATTCTCCGCTGGCAATTATGTATACCGACAAAAACGGAATTATTACAACCTGTAATGAAAAGGCAATGAAACTCTTTGGCGCCCGAAGAGACAAATTGATCGGCTTTTCGTATAAGTCCATTAAAAATGAAAAAATGAGAGATGCTATCTGCAAGGCCCTCTGCGGCGAAAAAAGCAGCTTTGAAGGTGAATACCTGACTGTAACAGGTAATTTACTAACACATATGAGCGCCAATTTCAGCCCTTCCTTTTCAGAAGATGGTTCTGTTTCAGGTGTTATAGGGATTTTTGAAGATATATCAGACCGGATCAGGGCGGAGAAATCATTGAAAGAGCTTGAAGAGCGCTTTCGGCTTGCCTTTCATACAAGCCCTGATGCTATAAATATAAATAAACTGGACGGGACCTATGTTGATATTAACGAAGGTTTTACGGAACTGACAGGGTATACAAAAGAAGATGTAATCGGAAAAACCTCGCTTGATATCAACATCTGGGATATACCGGAAGATAGAGATTTACTCATTAAAAAACTGAAAAAAGACGGGTATGTCCGAAACCTGGAATCGAGGTTTTTACTGAAAGATGGTTCATATAAAATTGCATTGATGTCAGCCAATAAAATAATGCTTAAGGGGGTGCCCCACATCCTTTCGGTAACAAAAGATATTACAAAATTGAGAGAAACGGAAAAAGCGCATCAGGAACTTCAGACACATATCGTCCAGGCTCAAAAACTTGACTCGATCGGTATCCTGGCAGGAGGCATCGCCCATGATTTTAATAATCTTCTGACTGCGATATTAGGGAATATCGAACTGGCGCTTGTTAGTCTGAACTCTAAAGATCTGCCCTTTATCCTGAACGATGCCAAGAGAGCGTCCCTGAGGGCAAAAAACCTGACACAGCAGTTACTCACTTTTTCAAAAGGCGGAGAACCGGTTAAAAATATATCCTCGATCAGGCATATCATTGAAGATACAGCCGGTTTTATCCTGAGTGGCAGCGATGTGAAATGTGAATATTTGATGCAGGAAGATCTTCATAATGTGGAGGTTGATTCAGGGCAGATCAGTCAGGTCATACAGAATCTTGTTATCAATGCTAAAGAGGCAATGTCAAACAGGGGAAAGATTGAGATCACCTGTCAGAACTATAAAAATGATCCTGCCCTAATTCTGTCTCTACCCGTGGGAGACTATGTCAGGATATCCATAAAAGATAGCGGAGTAGGCATACCGGTCAGTCACCTTAAAAAAATATTTGATCCTTATTTCTCCACAAAACAACGGGGAAGCGGTCTCGGTCTTTCCCTTTCATACTCGATCATTACCAAGCACGGAGGCCAGATTTTTGCAGAATCAAAACAGGGAGAGGGTACCACTTTTACATTTTATCTTCCTGCTGTACAGGGCAAAGAAAAGATCGAGGAAAAGCTGAGTGATAATAAAAAAGACGAGGCTCGATACTCGGTTTTAGTAGTGGACGATGAAGAAGCTGTAAGAGATGTCGCAAAGAGCATGCTGGACTATTTAGGTCATGTAAGTACGCACGTCGCGGACGGGGCGCAGGCAGTAAAGCAATTTAAACTGGCTAAAGACTCAGGTAAACCTTTTGATTTAACCATAATTGATCTGACAATGCCCGGCGGCATGAGTGGCGAAGAGGCTGCGAAAGAAATCCTCCGGATAGCCCCGGAAGCAAAGATTCTGGTTTCCAGCGGATATTCCAACAATCCAATAATGGCAAATTACAGGGAGTACGGTTTTTCCGGAGCGATGGCCAAACCATACCAGTTGGATGAACTGAAGGATATAATGGATAATATTCTTGATGTCGCTGTGATATAACACTGTAATAATACTTTCAGGAGGATTTTACCGTGAACCTTGCCAAAAAATACGGCCCGATAGCGGCCAGGCTGTCAATAGGTCAGTACTGCCCCCCGGCGTGCTATGAACTTGCAGGAAAACGCCTTGAGCTTGTGATGGACACGGGCGAAGATACCGGAGATGCGGTCCTCAACTTTACCGGCGAAACGCAGGTAGAGTGGAGCATTGAGGGTACTGACGGGTTTGCGACCGATAAATATGAGTGCCGCAAGGCCGATGATCGGACGTACCTGGTCAGCTACTGCCTGGAGGACAAAACACCAAGAGAAAACCATACCTGGGTAATCGACACGGAACAGGGCCTTGTGACGTTCCTGCGCTGTACTATGGGAGAAAACCCCTACTGGCCCTACCTTATAGAAAGCCACTTTACCTTCGGTTATATCAGGGAAGAGGGCAGGGAACACACCGACCGCAGGCGTCACGGTTTCACTGACGATGTCGCAGGCACCAGCGTCAGGTGGACATACGGCCACGCGGCATCGACAGTACACGTATATTACAGTTCCAACTGGTATCGCATTACATTGCCGAAGGACGACGCTGATTCTAAAGAAGCACTCGAGATGAGCGAAATGTTTGATGAAATGATGAAAAAACTGCCCGGTTCTGACGAACCGGCGTTCTATGTAAAAATTAAAGAAGGAATATACCTGGTAAGTGTTACAGAGCAGAATATGGAAAAGATCCTGGGCGACAAGATTGGCTTTCGCAGCGACACACTTTGCTTTCTGGATAACTGGAATCACCTGTACAGCGTGGGCCGGGGTTTCGGTACGATGACAACGGATGGCAAAGACCGGGAAATTTTCATCATGATCGGGAAATACGGCCGCCCCGAGGATGTGGATGAGCATTTTTTTACTGACCCGAATCCATATCTGGCGTAAATTGTGTCATTGATCAATTCACAGGAGAGGAATTATGGAAAAATCAGAGAGAAATCGGCTTACTCAGGATTTGTCCATTCTTGATAAATTTAAATTCAAAAAAAAAGCCTGTGGGAATAAAATTCCTTTACAGCAAACCTGAAGGCATAAAAAAGCAGGAAAACCATATGGGCATCTGTGAAATGATCGGAGAGGCACAAAACAGCAATGAGCCTTTTTACATGAGCGAAAAAGAAGAAGATTGCTTTGGTGCGGTGACACTGGGAATGAGAAAGTCACCACCTTTTGCAGAAGCAGGATTGGTCGGTAAAGCTCTGGGTATTTTTAAAGAACCACGGGCCAACAGCCGTCTTTATAACAATATTCCTAAAATACATCCAGGTGTAGTCAACTATGTTTTGTTTGCACCCCTGGAAAAAATCACATTTGATCCTGACCTCCTTATTATTCTAGCTGATATAAACCAGGGAGAAGTATTATTTCGTGCTATCGACTATACCACAGGCATTCTCAGGGAATCGAAGACGACAGGGGTGTTCGGATGCTCATGGATTATTACCTATCCATATCAGAGCGGTAAGATTAATTACATGGTCACAGGACTGGCATACGGGGCAAAGGCAAAGGAGGTATTTCCCGGGGGCATGCTGCTTATCAGTATCCCCTTTGATTACATTCCAACCCTGGTAAATAACCTTAAGGAAGTAGAATGGGAATTGCCAGCCTATAAAATGGGAGTAAAAAAATTCAAGGAATACGAGAGACAGGTTCTTGGCGATCTTGAAAATAACTGAGAAACAGCATTTAACAGGATTGAATGCTTACGCCTGATTTTAACACAATGAAGATATTCGACACACACGCCCATCTTTGCGACAGCTCTTTTGACGGCGACCTTGAAGAAGTGCTGAACCGTGCCTCCGATGCAGGGGTGTGTATGGTTATAGCGGTTAGTGAAGACTTTTCCGATGCCAGGAAAAACCTCCGGCTTTCTGAACGCTATTCTGTAATCCGGCCTGCAGCCGGGCTTTATCCTGACAAAGCCGATCAAAAACATGCTGAAGAGATGGCCGTATGGATCCGGGAGAACAGGGCCAGGTTGTGGGCCATAGGCGAAGTCGGCCTGGATTTCTGGGTCGCGAAGACTCCCGAAGATCGTGCAGTGCAGGCAGATATCTTTTCAATGTTCGTAGATCTTTCCATTGAACTCGACCTGCCCCTGAACGTGCATTCAAGGTCCGCAGGAAGGCAGGTGATCGACATACTGATTTCTAAAGGAGCAAAAAAGGTCCAGCTTCATGCCTTTGACGGGAAGTTTGGAACAGCCCTCAGGGCGGTGGAAGCCGGGTTTATGTTTTCTATCCCGCCGTCCGTGGTGCGCTCCCCTCAGAAACAGAAACTCGTAAAAAACCTGCCCCTCTCCTGCATGATGGTGGAATCCGACAGCCCGGTTTTGGGGCCCGAGGCCTCCGAACGAAACGAACCGGCCAATTGCCGGGTTGCAATCGATGCCATTGCCCATATAAAGGGAGGGGATGTCCGGACAGTAGCGGAACAGGTGTTTGAAAATTCATGCCGGTTTTACGGGGTGAGCGGCTGAAAGATGACAATTTCAAGGGTCAAACACATTCATAACCGGATCGCGCCGGTATTTGATATCCTTTTTATAACAAGGGAGCTTGCTTTATAAGCAAAGGACTGTCAGGTTGAGTCAGCGTTGCAGATTTAAACGGTAGTGCCGATTGGAAGCCTTACCTTTTCAATCAAACCCGGCTGCCACACCGGATGGTTGTCCCTGTCAACAAGCTGTGCGCGGATGCCTTCAGTGTAGTCAGGATGGCCGATAATGAAACGGGCGGCCTTTAAGTCGGCCTGATATACTTCCTCTATGGGTTTCTCTTCATTCTGACGCAGCAGGCTGAGTGTAAGCACAAGCGCTGTTGGTGAACATCCGGAAATCCGCCCCAGGGCATCTTCACACAGATCCTTTTGCCGGCTGCAGCCGGACAGACCGGACACTATTTTTTCGACGGATGTCTGCCCGGAAAAACAGGTGCGCACCCATTCATCCATTTCGGGATTCGCCAGGTCGTTTTTTTGCATTAAAGAACCGAAAGCGGAATAAATTTCCCGGACAGCTGCAGACCTGTCAGAAGAAAGATTCACTGAAAGTGCTTCGAGATTATGTATAAATTCCGGAAGCGCATCCTGAGAGATAAGGTGAGATGCCAGCCCAAGGCGAAGACATTCAGCCCCTTCCATCCTGTAACCCGTGAGGCCCAGGAATTCAGGATACCCTGCTGGGCATTTATCGAACATCCAGCCAGTAGCGCCTATATCGGGGAAAAATCCGATGCGTGTTTCAGGCATGGCCATTACTGTTTTTTCAGTGGCTACAACGACATCGGCCCCTGCGGCAAGCCCCAGGCCGCCTCCCATGGTAATCCCGTGGGCAATCACAATGATTGGTTTGGGAAATCTGGAAATACGAAGGTCCAGCTCATACTCCTCCCGGAAAAATTCCATTGCCCTGTCCATGTCGCCCTGTTTTACCGCATGAAAGATCGTCTTTACGTCTCCGCCGGCACAAAATCCTTTGTCTCCGTTTCCCATCAGCAGCACAAGTCTGATCCGGGATGAAGATTCAGCCTCGTCCAGGGCCTTCTGGATAAGACGAATCATTTCAACATCCAGGCTGTTAATTACATTGGTCCGGTTGAGAATGATGCTCAAAATTTGATCGTTCTGTCGGGTTATAACACTTGTATTGTCCATTAATACCTGATCCTTTATTTTATTATATGGCCGGCCCCTGGTGCAATCTTCCGGAAATTAATCTTCGGTAGTACCTTCGTTCGGCCATGATGAAATTAACAAAAGGCGGCAGTTTAACTGTTTTGGCGGGTGAAAGGAAGTATAAAATAAGAATAAATGTGCTCACTGTTATCAGATTGTCTGCTCCGGAAAATAAATGTTTTTACTTTTTATGGAATAATGATTGAAAAACTGATATATAAAATAAACAACAATGTTCATCATATTTTAGATATAAAGTATATCTGTATAACGATAACATTTAACAATTATATCCCGTAACCTCATTTTATTTCAGCTGAACTGAGATTCTATCAAACCACGTTGAATATCATTAAAATGGTGAGAAAATGGAAAAATTATTTGATGGCAAAAAAGAGGCAAAGCTGGGGACAAAAAAGCACCCGGCTGTTGTTCATGTAAAAACAAAAACCCGAATGAAGGAAGTCTCCGCCCTGTTTAAAGAACATGGATGGGAATATACAGTTGAACTGGATAATTCCGGACCGGAGGATATTTCGGATTTAAATATATTGTTGAATACCCCCGAACCAGTGAAGGTCGATAAAAAAACAGGACGCAATGACCTCTGTCCATGCGGAAGCGGAATGAAGTATAAAAAGTGCTGCGGTAAGCAATAAGTTGCGGGTGCCTGATGAGTCGACCTGCTCGACATATAGCCTTCGTTTTTTTCATCACCTCCATAGAAGTCCCAAATCAACCCCGGAGAATGGGCAGATTTTATTTTTATAGCTAATTTGTCCCCAGTAGCAGGGAAAGGACATTGTTTTTCAGGATGGGATCGCTTGATAACCGGGGGTGAATTAAGAAATTCTTTATTTTAAAAAGCCCCCTCTCCCACAAAGGGGGGCTGTTTTCTCTTCTATGCCTTTCCCAGGGCTTTGAGAACCTTGTCAGGCGTGGCCGGAGGATCGACCCATTTTCCGATTGCATTGTGTATGGCACATATAACCAGGTGCGTATTGGCCAGCGAATGGCTTATGCCGTTGGACCCGTAGGCAGCATTGCCTGCTCTGCGTTTCCAGGAACTTCATGTCGACATGGGGCATGTCCAGCATGGAAACCTTCTTGTACTCGAACATATTTGCATTAAGCTTTACCCCGGTCTTCTTGTCATAGAAAGAAATCTTCCAGGAGCTGGCATCCGGCGCTGAAATCCATTACCTGCTGGATCTGGCTTTCAAGTGAAGTCAGGCCGGATTACTTTGCCGGGGTCTGCAACCACCCCGAACCTTAAGTATTTCCACTTCCCCGGTCTCCGTATCCACCGCCACCTCGCACATCGCAATATTCATGGTATCGAGATATCTCCCCATGCCCGTGGCCCAGAGAGCCGTAGGCGGTCTTGCCCGGTAGGTCGCAAACAGATGAGCCTGCCCGACAGCCTGGCGAGCGGAACGGATTTGCGCTGGTCGGATTTGACGTATATATTCCCGTCCTTCATGTCCAGGTCGTCCGGGCTTATAACCCTTTAAGCGGACTGGGTTCCGGCTTTCTTGGGGGGGCCGAAACCGAATCCGACTCGG
This sequence comes from uncultured delta proteobacterium, assembly GCA_963815145.1. Taxonomy (GTDB): domain Bacteria; phylum Desulfobacterota; class DSM-4660; order Desulfatiglandales; family HGW-15; genus JAAZBV01. Next base: position 9,694 of record CAWFFS010000027.1, on the reverse strand, counting down.
AGCCGGAGGATTGTTTGCGTTCTCGATAGCGGCTTCCAATATCCGCTTTTTCAGAATGTTGGCACATTCTTTTGTAACCCAGGCAGAAGCCGTCGTCCCGTCACTGCCGCCGCCCACCGGGGCAAAAGGCTCATTGTAGTCGAAATCAATATTGACATCTTCGTACTTGAGGCCAAGTTCTTCGGCAACGACCATTGCATTTCCTTCAACAGCATAGATGCCGGTGCAGCAGCCCTGGGTCCCCATGCGCACTTTGCCGTCCCTGAGCTCCAGTTTGGAGTTGTAGCTCGAGAAGGAGTGCCGGGGGCACATCTGGTAGCGGAAGCCGGCACCGTGCATTCTTCCGTCGGGGAGTTTTTTCCTGCCGGTCGGGTGCCATTTCCAGTTCATCAGTTTCTTTCCCTCTTCCACGCAGGCCTGATAGCTGGGTACGGGATTGGGATCAGTATAGTCCGTTGGGCCATGGAGATTCAGTGTGGCAATATCGATCGGGTCTTTTCCCAGTTTATCCGCAATCAGGTGTATTGCCATGGTCAGCGAATCCCAGTTGAAGGGGCAGTGCTGTCCGCTGGTGTACATCTTCCCCCTGTTGCTGTTCACGACCTCCATCGACTGCTTGATATTCAGGCACCTTGTCGTGAAATAGGGGCCATACCCCTGATCGCCGCTGGTGCCGAGAGTGGAAACAGGAGGGACTCCGGCATCGGCTATGGAGAAATCGTCGATAGCCGTGATCAGACCGTTCTTTTTAAACCCGACCTTCAGGTGCGAAGAAACGCTGGTTCATATTAAAGTCGTACATCTCTTTCCGGTCCAGCGCCATCCGGACCGGCCTCCCGACCCTTTTGGAGAGGAGCGGCGTGATTTGCTGCACTTTCCGGAATCCCCAATCGCAGTATTTGCCGCCCTGGAAATAGCCTTCCTGCCTCACCTTTTCGGGAGGAAGCCCGTACATGGCGCCCACTGCATCTTTCCCCTGGCTGGCAGTCCAGACGGCTCCTTCTAAGCGCAGGCTCTGCCGTTCCGGATCATGCCGCGGATCGTCATACCAATAGGCGACCGATGCGTAAGGATTGGGAACATGGCCGGAGAATGCAGGCATGTTGAAGTCGTATTCGATGATATGATCCGCCTCCCTGAAACCGGCTTCGATATCACCCCGGTTCACGTTGGAAAAGGTAACGTTGCCTTTGGGGGGGGATTCTCGTTGCCGCCTCCCCTGGAAGAAGGCTGCCCCGTCCTCCGGTATTCGGCCGGATGAGGGGCGCGTCCGGCTTTCTTCCTTCGAGGATGTCGACAATGTGCGGACGAACCTCCCACTGGGGATTGAGGGCTTTCAATGCCTCGTCACAGAGTTCTTCGGTCTCCGCAACGACGATCACCGCCACTTCATCGTCTTCCATATCGGCAATCTGTGTCGACATAGGGTCCCGAGGGTCCGCCCATCCATTCCGCCGCCGGACGGCCGAAATTCATCAGATCGGCATCTTCCCATGTGACGACATCGACGACGCCCGGGATCTTTTTTGCAGCAGCTACGTCAACGCTCTTCACAGCCGCGTTCGCATAGGGGCTTCTGAGAAACTTGGCGTGAAGCATTTCGGGGAAGACATAGTCTGCGCCGAACTTGGCCATACCTGTTGCCAGCGAATAGGATAGCTTGCCGGGGATGTTCGGCTTCCCGACAACCTTAAATTCTTTTCTTTGTCCGTTTACTCCTGCTAGATCAGCCATGCTGAATTACCTCCTTTTTAAAGGTATCGTACCCTGAATTGGAATTGCCTGAATCTGTATATAGCAGAGTACAGCCTTAATTAAAATGTTTTTTTAGGCAGTGCTGGGGGACAGAAAACAGGGGTCAGGAAAGCTAGAGATCAGCCGCCTTTGTCAACCACCATCGCTAAAGCTGTAGCGGTCAAGGAGGCTGCGGCGCGCCAGGGAGGTCGGGGGGCCGCAAGGCCCCTTGCCGGGAGGCTGGCAAGATTGATCAGGCAGGAAACTATTGGAAGTCCCATAAAAAAATTTTATGAAAAGCAAAGAATTGGACACGGATGAACACTGATTTACAGGATTCCAAAATAAAAAAATCCGTGTTTATCCGTGCAATCCGTGTCCTTTAATATTAAATGAAGTTTCATACGATGTCAGTGGAACTTGCGATATGATGGATATTCCATTGACACGCAACACCGGACCCCATATACTTCTTCACTTTAAGCGGGAGTTCTTATAAATATAACTATCAGGTTTCGAGGAAAGGGGACTGGGATGAAATCACAACGGTTGATAATCGCTTTTTTGCTTGTCGTTTCACTTGCCATGTTGGGGATGGTGGGTTCCGCAAAAAAAGCCCGAAGTTGTGACCGGCAGGGTCTTGTTGATCTTATGCAAAAATATGTAAGGGCGCTGGCAGACCATAGTCCCAAGGATTTGCCGTTTGCCGAAAAGGTCAAATTTACGGAGAACACCGATAAGGGACGTGGATTTGCTTCCAGGTCGGAAAAGGACTGTGGGAAAACGCGACGGCAGGCCCGACAGAGTTTCAGATTTATGCCGCTGATCCCGAAGCTCAGGCTGCTGCCTGTCTCGTAGTCATGAAAGAGAAAGATAAAGATATTATGCTTGGTGCGCGCATCAGGCTTGTAAACGGCAGGATCACCGAGGCCGAGCACCTGGTGGTCCGAGGTGGCGGATTATGAGCAGAGCGGCTTTCAGCGAAATGGCTACTCTGCAAAAGCCCCGGCCCGGTTTCGCAGAAGATGTACCGAAGGCCGAACAGATGAAAAGGGAGGATCTGCTTCGAATCGGGCTCTCCTATTACGACGCGCTTACCTCGGAAGACGGCACGCGTGCACCCTTCGCCAAGCAATGTGAGCGCCGTGAGAACGGTATATAACAGCAGGAGGCACTCCGCCTGCTCCAAGCCCAAAAGTTCATCCGAGGGCGCTATGCCTGTTGGAGGATTTGGAAATATTCCGAGAGACTGCACAGGACAGATCAGCGCCGGTGTTTTCTCATATATCACCGAAATCAAACCGCGTATGGTGGTTGCTGACGTGCAGAAAGGATTGGCTGTCGGTTTTTCAATGTTCCGTCATGACGGAACAAAACGGCTCCCCAAAGACGCAGCGCCGGGAACGGACAACAAAACACAATATGGGTCAGTTTAACATGGCCGCCGTGCATTTCTTCAAAATCAGAAATGGCAAACTCTATGAAATAGAGGCCCCCGGGGCGGTCTTGCACTATGGAACCAAATCCGGCTGGGAAGCCGAAGAAAAGGTTTTTCCGAAACCCAAATAACAGTTTATCCGTCCGCTTTCGGGGCTGGCAGCCTACCTCGCCTGGTATAAGCCGGTCCCGATGGTAAAAAAAGACGCTTCATAATAAACTTATATCTGTCAAATTAATTCAACCCGGAAAATATATTAAAGTCCCATAAGACAGCATCCGATATATAATGCAAAGAGAATTAAAATTACGGCTACTGCTGCGTATGTTACTGACATGTCAAAAATATGCTGCCGGTCGGATTAAATTTTTCATGGGTATGCACTTGCATGAAAATATTTAATCGGGTTGCGAATCTCTTTTATATAATTCGGATTTAATCGGTTTCAGGCCTTAAATTCTGCTTTTATGGTTTTGTTCACAGGATTGCCGCCGGGATAGCTCGCCCAGTATGCCCCTGTCCTCTGGCGCCTCTGAAAACCGGACATTCGATTTTAATGGCTTTAAACTGATTTGTACTGACTATAAGGAATGAACTGCATCTGTGGTGTATTTCATCCAAAGGGTGGAGTGTGTCCGGGTTCCCGACGAGGTGTATACAGCATCCCGTGGACCCGGGTCTGCCCTGTGTCTATCGATTTATTGCAGTGATATTTATCGGAGTGTTTTATGTCCTTTACTGTTGACAATAATATAATCGCCATGGCTGCTCATCATAACCTGCTGAATGTCCAGAACAGGATGACCAAGTCACTGGAAAGGCTTTCATCCGGCTACAGGATCAACAAGGCTGCTGATGATGCTGCCGGGCTGGCCATAAGTTCAGGAATGAGGGCTGATATTGCTTCCTGCAAACAGGCGGTAAAGAACGCCAGCCAGACATCCAGCATGATCCAGGTTGCAGAGGGCGGCCTTTCCACCATAGACAATATCCTTGTAAGGATGAAGGAACTTTCCGTACAGGCCAGCTCATCCAATTCCTCCAGTAATCTTGACAAGCTGGATGCAGAGTTTCAGAGTCTGGGAAGCGAGATTGCGCGCATCTCCAGTTCTACTAAATACGGTGATACAGCATTGCTGGATGGAAGCCTCTCACAGGACGGTCTTAAGATACAGGTGGGCGCCCATAATTCACAGGATGACAACATCACGGTCAAGATGGGAGACGCCACCCTCGAAGGGCTGGGACTGGCGCCCGGTTCAGGGGACTCAGGTACTACCGGTTCAGCGGGTGAGGTAACAAAGTCCGGGACCGAGTTCCGATCAACACCCACACGGATGACACTCAGGGGGCTTCCTCCGTAACTGCGTTATCAGGCGGAGGGTTTGTGGTGACATGGGACTCAGTCGATCAGGACGGCAGTGATCGGGGTATATATGGCCAGAGGTATGACAGCGACGGCAATGCTGTAGGCAATGAGTTCCAGATAAACACCCACACGGTTAATCATCAGTGGCATCCTTCGGTAACCGCTCTTTCAAACGGTGGATTTATGGTGACATGGGGTTCCGTTGACCAGGACGGCAGTGGTGAGGGCATATACGGCCGGATGTATGACAGTGATGGTAAGGCTGCAGGTGATGAGTTCCGGGTCAACTCTCAAACGAATAATGATCAGGAGGCCTCCTCGGTAACAGGATTATCTGACGGAGGATTTGTGGTGACATGGCAGTCTGATGGCCAGGACGGATCCGGTTATGGCGTATACGGTCAGAAATATGACAGCGACGGTATTGCTGCCGGCAATGAGTTCCAGGTCAACACCCAAACGAATAATGCTCAGGATGCTCCCTCGATAACCGCCCTGTCTGACGGAGGATTTGTGGTGACATGGCAGTCTGATGGCCAGGACGGCAGTGATTTTGGCGTATACGGCCAGAAGTATGACAGCGACGGTATTACTGCCGGCAATGAGTTCCGGATCAACACCTACACGGACAATGATCAGGCTGATCCCTCGATAACCGGATTATCGGACGGGGGATTTGTGGTGACGTGGCAGTCTTATGGCCAGGATGGCAGTAATTTTGGCGTATACGGCCAGAGATATGACAGCGACGGTAATACTGTCGGCGATGAGTTCCAGGTCAACACCTCCACGGATAATGATCAGTGGCATTCCTCGGTAACCGCTCTTTCAGAAGGCGGATTTGTGGTGACATGGGATTTTAATAACATGGATCAGGATAACCCTGTTACTGGCATATACGGCCAGAGATATGACAGCAATGGTCAGGCTGCAGGCGATGAGTTTCAGGCCAACACGGACACGGATGGTGCTGTTGTGGAAAACTCGATAACCGCGTTATCGGGCGGGGGATTCGTGGTGACATGGGATTCTAATCGTAACGATGGCAATGGTTGGGACGTCTACGGCCAGATGTTCAGTATCAGCGGGGCCGGGAACACGCCCGGCGGGACCGGATCAGGAGCCGGTACCATGGCCAGCATCAGTACGGTATCATCAGCAAAGGAGGCCATGACCCTGGTTGATAACGCTATCTCGATCAATCAATCCAACAGGGCGCAACTGGGCGCCCTGCAGAACAGGCTGAGTTATTCCGTTTCCGAACTCCAAAACCACATAGAAAACATCCAGGCGGCAGAGTCGGTTATTTCCGATGCCGATATGGCTGACGAGATGTCCGAGTATACAAAAAGCTCCGTTCTTTCCCAGGCTGCAACAGCGATGCTTGCACAGGCCAATATGGCTCCCCGCTTAATCCTGAGCCTTTTTCAGTAACAGTACACAAACCGGGTTTGCGAGAGGCGTTTTACTACCCAAAATGGAGCTGGACAAATCATTCTTTGAGGTTTTTGAAGGCTCTGGATTTATTTCTGACCATTTTAAAATGGGGTATAATACCCAATGTTGTTGATTTAAGGAATATGCTTGTAAAAATCTCCCTCCCCTGGTGGGAGGGATTAAGGGAGGGGGAGAAAACAGTAATAAGGTACCGAGCTTCTGTTTTGCCACCCCCACCCAACCTCCCCCATCAAGGGGGAGGAGTTATGTCTTAATGCTTAAGTCAAAAGCATTGGGTATAACGCAGTTAAGGGCTCACTCAAAAATAACTTCACATTTTCCGATTTCATCCTCAGGCCGTCTTCGGACGCTGCTCAATCGTGGATGCATTTAAATAGTTCACTATTCCTGTGATTTCACTCAATCGCAGCGACCAAATACAGCCTGAATCCGAACGTCAATTCTGCGGATATATTTTTGAGTTAGCCCTAAGATCACATATATCACCAGGAATATTGAAAATTACAATTAACTGTTATATACATTAAATGTTGCTAAATGCCACTCCCCCAAAAGGGAGTTTTTAATACAACCCTGTATATGTTTCATAAAAAAGGACTTAAAAACATCTATTCTAATGGAGGATCAAAATGACTACATGGCACGATTACTTGAAAAAAGAAGGGCAGCCGCCGAGCTGGCCGTACCCGATTCGCTTTGAGGAAGAACAGGAAATCGAGACGGATGTACTTGTAATCGGCGGCGGGATTGCCGGCTGCTGGGCAGCGATAAGCGCAGCCAGGACAGGTGTGAATGTGGTGCTGCTGGAAAAAGGGGATACGGTCAGGAGCGGCGCCGGTGGACCGGGCTGCGATCACTGGTGCAATGCCCCGGCCAACCCCCATTCCAGGGTCGATCCGGACGAGTGGGCAGAGCATATGGCCGATGCCCCTACAGCTGCGGAATCGGCATCCAGATTCAGTGCCGCGAAAACTGGGACACACTTGCTGGAAATGGAACAGATGGGCGGAAAGATCCGGGATACCAACGATGAGTACGTGGGGGCCGAAGGCAGATACGACGATACCAAACTCATGATTTCTCCCAGGTATGGAGTCAAACACAGCCTTTTACCCCTGCCCGGAGCAGGCGAGCCCGATTTCAATCCACCGGAAGAAAGGTCAAATGTCGTTATCCGGATCTGGGGATCCAACTTTAAACCCGCCCTAAAAAAAGAATGCAAGCGGCTGGGCGTTAAAGTCATGGACCGGGTTGCCGGTACAAGCCTGCTGACGGAAAACGGCGTACAGGGCGGACGCGTAATCGGCGCAACAGGGCTCAACAGCCGGACAGGTGAGTTTGTCATCGTAAAGTCAAAAGCAACCATCATTTCCACGGGCGGTTCAGGAGACCTGTGGCTGATGAACTCCGAACTCTGCGGGATGTCCAGCATGCATCCCAGGACCTGGACCGGCGAAGGCCTGGTAATGGCATTTAAAGCCGGGCGCTGAAATTACGAACCTGGAGGTCAGCATGCCGATTCGGATCGCCACTGGCCTGAAACACAAATGGTATTCCGGTGCGGGTGACGCCAGCTATGAAAATGTGCCCATTGTCGACGCGAATGGGAAAAGGGTCCCCTATCCCATCCAGGGATGGGAGGATGCAGGCGCCATGTTACCCGTGCCGGATGTAGAGGCCAAGATTGCCGAAGACGTAAAGAAAGGTGTTTATGAACTGCCCTTTTATGGCGATTTTCCGGGCATGTCCGACGTTGAAAGAAGATCCACCTGGAACCTGATGCTGGGAGAGGAATCCACGACCAAAGATCATCATCGATACCTTTAACCAGGCAGGTTACGATGAAAGCCGGGACCTGCTGCAGGCCTATAAGTTCATAGAAGTTGGGCCAGTGTTCCCCAGTGGCGGAACGGCGGCGGTAATTTCATGATGGACTGGAACCTGAAAACCAACCTGGATGGATTATATGTAGCAGGCACGCAGCTTATCGGCGGCCAGGATCACAGCTACTGCGCCGCGACCGGAAGATATGCCGGAAGAAAAGCCGCAGCATACGTGAAAGCAACGTCGCAGGGTAGAAGCCTCCCGTGATCAGATACAGAAGGAAAAAGACAGGATTTATGCGCCTGACCCGCCGGGACAGCGGCATTGAGTGGAAGGAATTTCACGCAGGTATCGCCAGGATCAACCAGTATTACAACAGCGAATACAAGACAGAAAGACTTTTCAAAATGGGACTTGACGCCCTGGAAAGGATGGAAAAAGAATTCGCACCGCAACTGTACGCCCTGGATCCGCATAAACTGCTGCAGAACCGTTGAGGATCTCACCATGCTGGAACACTCGAAAATGATCATGCAGGCATCGCTTGCCCGAAAGGCGAGCCGCATGGGATTTCATGCGCATCGACTATCCCGGGATGGATCCGCCGGAATGGAACAAGTTCCTGGTAGCGAAGCTGGAAAACGGCAAGTTCTCCACCAGGTTGAAAGAGCAGAAATTCTGGGGAAACATGAAAGAGCAGTATGAGAACCATAATGAGGATTACACGGGAGTGTATAAGGGTAAGGAAGTTAATTACGGTCTGAGGATAAATTTTCTTTGGTAAATTGATAATAATTTGATAACGACACTCATATCGGAGGTACATATGTCAAAAGGACTAATGGCGATGACCAATGTGGTCACGCCAAACCAGCAGGTTATTTTTGACCCGGAATATTGCACCGGGTGTAACAATTGCGTGGAGATATGCCAGATCGATGTGTATATTCCAAACCCCGAACGCGGTATGCCGCCCATTATTCTTCATCCTGACGAATGCTGGTATTGCGGATGCTGCGTAAACGACTGCCCTACGGAGGGGGCTATAAAATTCAACTGGCCTCTTCAATCCAGAGGCTACTGGAAGAACAAGGAAACGGGAGAGATAGGACAGGTCTGATAAGTAGAGTGCATAACTGATTTAATTAAAAAAAGGCCGGCCTTCGGCCTTTTTTTATGACAATCCCGTTTCGGTATAATTTTTATAAATACAAATTTAAACACGATATTAATATGAAAACAGCATGGTTTTTAATAGACATTCCCGTATCATCTGATTATTAATACAGAACACAAAAAATAAATTTTCTGTATCCTTCATTTATATTTATTCAATAGACTTGAAATATTTCAACAGTAATAAGAATTAAGACTCTACTAAAACATCTGGAATCTACTGCCTGTATATTTAATCTCAAGGAGGAAATATGGAAATAAGATATGGGGAGCCAATATCAAAAGGCTGGGGCCGGATGAAAAATGCGCTCTTTAATCCCTTTGATCTTGGTAAATGGTTTGCAGCAGGCTTTACTGCCTTTCTTGCCGGACTGGCAGATGGCTCCGGTTTTGGCAGCAGTTCCTTTAGATCGGGAAAGAACAGCTTGAATTTTAATAAGCTTGCCGATTTTCCAAATGTTGCTTTAGAATGGCTGATAAATAATCCATTCTGGTTTGCACTGATAATTTTTGGAATATTATTTTTAATCGTACTTGGTATACTTTTTACATGGCTTAGTTCACGCGGTAAGTTTATGTTCCTGGACAATGTCGTTCATAACCGCGCGCTAGTATCAAAGCCATGGCATCAGTTTAAATACATGGGAAACTCATTATTCTTATGGCGGATTTGTTTCGGAATTATAATGTTCGCA
>CAWFFS010000026.1:0-24207 GCA_963815145.1 uncultured delta proteobacterium | reverse complement strand
AACCCGGAGGCCTTTTCCTGGTTATTTTTTCAAACAGGATGTTTTCCCAAAAAGGCCGTAAAGGTCTGGAAGGATTCAAGTGAGAGCGAACGTATAATCCTGGTGGAAGAATATTTTCAGGGCTCAGGCGTGTTTGAAAAATCTGTGAAGTTCATATCAAAGGGAAAGGACAGGCCGAAGGACGACAAATATTATGAACAGTGTAAACTGAGTGACCCTGTATATGCACTGTATGCGGAGAAAAAGGGTGGAACACCCGATCGCCAGAAACGACCGATGCCCTTTCCGGACGTGGATGAGGAGCGCATGAAAAGACTGGAAAGGAAGAAAAAGGAGATAAAGAATACACTCTGCTGCCCCCATTGCGGTGAGAAGCTGCAGAATGGCTTGTGCCGGATAATCCATTTGTATGCATGTGGGACAATGAATTCATGTATGTATGTTTCAATGACGAGTGCTCATATTATACCAGGGGCTGGGATTTCCTTAACGCGAGGGAAACTCGGGATCATACAGGCTTATGTACAACCCTGAAAAGGATGTATGCTCGCGATCCCGGTGCCGAATGCGAAGGCCCTGCGGGAGGTTATAATCGATGAAGATTCTCTTGAACAGGTGAAGACACACTGCTGAGAAAATGCATAAGGGCAGACAGCCGCCTTCACTAAAGCTATGGCGTGCCAGGCATGGGTCTGCCCCTGCGAATATATCCAAATAAAGAGCCAAATTAGCCTGTCGGGTGCGTATAAGAAGATGATTTTAAATTGTAGGGGCGGACCTGAGTGTCCGCCCGGTTTTTAAAATACCTGTATATAAAAGGTATAGGCGCATTTTAATTCTGAATACAAGGGCGAAATATTTTTCGTCCCTACAGTAGGCCCACTTGTCCGCCATAGCCTCGGCGGAGGCGGATACCGCACAAAATATAAACGACTTTTCTATTTACAAACTTTTTATTTAGGTATATCAAATAACCTGATTTATCTGTCTCACCGGAATATCAAACCGACACGGGCGGTTAACTCAGCGGGAGAGTGCCATCCTCACACGGTGGAAGCCGCGGGTTCAAACCCCGCACCGCCCACCATTCTTTAACCCAGGTTTTCAAGCCGCATTAGATGGCTACTGTAAAATCTGGGTCTAATATCAATACAGGATAATTATTCTTTATCTCTTGCCCCATTCATTCAACCGGATCAGGGGGATATGTTTTAAACGTGAGATTTTTTTCATCTGATTGTTTTCATTCTTGATGATTGGTGGTATTTAGTCTATTTCCGGTAATCAACATTGAACGAAGGAATGTAAATGCTTCAAATACTCCTGGGTGCATTTCTCATCAGTTTCTCTTCGGTATTTGTAAAACTTGTTCATGTCGGACCCACCGCCGCCCTGTTTTACAGATTCTCATTCGGGGCGTCTGCTCTTTTTATTACAGCGTTCATTATAAAAACTCCTCTATTCCGCGATCTTCGATCTTTTCTGTATGCCGGGCTTGCAGGGTTTCTCTTTTCACTTGACCTTTTTTTCTGGCACCGGTCGATCCTTTATGTCGGACCGGGATTTGCTACTATACTTGCAAATTTCCAGGTTTTTATACTGGCCCTGATAGGTGTTGTCTTTTTGGGTGAACGATTGCGCTTCCTTTTCATCGTTTCTGTTATATTTGCATTTTCAGGTTTGATCCTCCTGACGGGACTGAATTTTCATTCCATGCCGCCGCTCTATCTGCGCGGCATCATATATGGCCTTTTGACGGCCTGCTGTTATTCCGGTGTAAACCTGACTATTCAAAAATCCCAGAAACTGCCTGTAAAACTGGGACCGGTCGCCAATATGGCATGGCTTTGTTTTTTCGGTTTGATGTTCGGAAGTCTTGAAGTCACGGCAAGCGGTGAGACATTTATTATACCGGATATACAAAGCCTTCTGGTGCTCATGGCCTATGGAATAATCTGTTCAGGCGTCGGATGGTATTTTATTACAAAGGGGCTGTCCAGGGTGTCAATATCTCTGGCCGGGCTTGCACTGATACTTCAGCCCGCACTGGCTTTTTTATGGGATGTGCTGTTTTTTGAAAAACCCGTAACCGCTTTGAATATAGGCGGAGCTGCCATCACTGTAACAGCAATGTATCTGGGATTTATCAGTAGATCCGGAAACTCATAGAACATTTTTCAGATTGGGGAGGATTGGAATGAAATATTTAATGATTGATATTGGCGCCGGTACAATGGACATCCTTTTCTGTGATGCTGATCTTGCGTCCCATTACAAGGCTGTTGTAAAGTCGCCGGCACTGACTGCTGCAGAAAAAATATCATCCATTGAAGGGGACCTGCTGATAACAGGTGTTGAAATGGGCGGCGGGTCTTTTACAAGCCTCCTGAAACAAAAGGCGAAAAGGTTTGAAGTAGTAATATCCAGGTCTGCCAGTGCCACCATCAATCATGACCCTGAAAAGGTAACCTCTTTGGGCGCATCTGTCGTTGATGATGCGAAAGCCGAAGAACTAAAGCAATCAGGTCAATATACGCATGTTGATATCAGCGATCTGGCTGATGGCAGACTTGATCACGCCGAAATCCTTAAACAGGGAGGTCACGGGGCCTATACAAGGAAGTCTTTTGGTTTTGAAAATCTTGAGTTGATATTATCGACCGGCCCAAAACGGGCACTGATCAATGGATCAAAGCTTGCTATATGGCCTGGTGCGCCGCTTGGAGATAATATGATGACCGGTACTGCAGGCCTTTTGGAGGCAGTCAGGAGAAAAAAGGGGCTTGATCTTTTCAGTATATAATCTGCCTTATATCAAAATTGACCTAACATGTTGATATAATTGACTAATTTAATTATTTTTCATTGACTCGAAGCCGCTGAGTTCATATACTTTCGGATATCATATGTAGCGGGACTTCTTAAATATTTTTCTACAGGAGGAAGGTAAAATGAATTTTATTCGAGTCAATATGAACGACAAGACAATTAAAATAGAATCCATGCCAAATGAATATACAGGTATCGGCGGCAGAGGACTGACTTCAATAATGATAAACAAAGAGGTCCCGGCTGACTGTGATCCGCTGGGCCCTGACAATAAACTCATTTTTGCCGTTGGTATGTTCTGTGGGACATCCATGTTTAATTCAAGCAGGGTATCAATCGGTGCGAAAAGCCCTTTAACAGGCGGTATCAAGGAAGCCAATGCCGGCGGTACTGCCGGGGCTGCAATAGGCCGTCTCGGTGTTGCAGCCATTATCGTGGACGGAAAGGCAAAAGAAGGGGATTACAGCATCCTCAAACTGGATCTTGAAGGCAATGCGGAATTGATAGATGCCAGTGAATACAAGGGGATGAGGACCTATGCGCTTGTAGAAAAACTTCATGCAAAGTATGGAGATAAAAACGCTGTACTCTGCATAGGACCCGCAGGTGAATATAAGATGAAATCGGCATCCATTCAGAGCAGCGATGTTGATAAACGCCCGTGCAGGGCCGCAGGAAGAGGGGGTCTGGGGGCTGTCATGGGTGCAAAAGGTCTGAAGGCAGTCATCATTCCCCAGGGCGCTAAAAAGGCCGATCCTGTAGTAGACAAGGATGCATTCGCCGAGGCCACAAAGGCATTTGCCAGCCTTGTTAAGGCAAACCCCTTTGAGGGAGAGCTCCTTCCCAACTTCGGAACACCGGCACTGGTGGCGCCCGTCAACCTGATGGGGGCATTCCCGTGTTATAACGCTACAAAGGGAGAGTATGAATCGTGGCAGAAGATCAGTGGCGAAGCCCTGGCAAATACCATAAAGGAGAGAGGCGGTCAGGTGGGTCATGTAGGCTGCTCCCAGTGTATCATTCGCTGTTCCAATGTATTTAATGACAAAGACGGCAACTATGTTTCAAGTTCAATTGAATATGAAACTGTCTGGTCCATGGGCGGAATGACGGCTATTGACGATCTCGACACAATAGCCCAAATGGATTTCCTGTGCGATGACATCGGCCTCGATACTATGAATACCGGCGTAGCCATTGCCGTGGCTATGGACGCAGGGTATAAATCTTTTGGTGATAAGGAAGGCGCTTTCGAAATCATGGAGGAGATCGCCAGGGGTTCCGAGATAGGGCGTATATTCGGCGACGGTCCCTCAGCAGTTGGAAAACATTTCAATAATCCCAGGGTAGCCGCAGTAAAGAACCAGAGTATTGCAGCCTATGACCCCAGGGGTATGATCGGTAACGGCGTTACATTTGCCACATCAACCATGGGCGCTGATCATACATCAGGTAACATGGTGGCCATGTATCTGGGCCATATCCTGGATCCGCTTAAAAAAGAGGGGCAGATAGAAAACTCCAGGGAGAACCAGATATTCTGTGCAATGGCGGACAGCATGGGCCTCTGCCTGTTTGCAATGTATTCCGTTGCATCCCCCGATGCAAAAGACATGTTTATAAAACTGGTCAATGCAAGGTCGGGATCAAACTGGGTTGTAGATGATCTTAGAAACCTTGGTGTGCGTATTTTACAGGCTGAAAAGGAATTCAACAAAAAGGCGGGTCTCACCAAAAAGGATGACAGGCTGCCGGAGTTCTTCCTGAAGGAACCTCTGCCGCCACATAATGTCGTGTTCCCGTTTACGGATGAAGAACTGGACAGCACATATAATTTTTTAAATGTTTAAGAAATGAAGATCAGGCTTCAACTGTTCGGCAGCCTTGGCAGGAAACTTCCTGAATTCGGATCGCCCGAGGGGATTGAAATAGAACTGCCTGATGAATCTACAGCAGGGGATCTTCTGGAATACCTGAAGATCCCTGAAGCATGGGCTCCGGCAGTCGCCATGAACAGCCGCCTGCTGAAAGATAAAGACAGCCTTCAGGATGGTGCGGATATAAGGATCTTTCAGTCAGTTCACGGCGGTTGATTTCTGTTTCAAATAAAAAAGGGCGGAATAATCCGCCCTTTTTTTAGTTTAAAAATATCAATATGGATCTAGAAACGTAATACGGCCTTCAATGCCTTTCCCTTCCTCAGCATCCGCTACCGCTTCATTGATCTTGTCAAAAGGATAATAGGTGATCATCTTGTCAAAGGGTAATCGACCCTGTTTATAAAGATCGATCAGTATCGGGCAACAGGACATCCGATACCGCATCACCTTCCACGATTCCTGTAATTGTACGGCCGTTGAGGATGCTCTGCATATCAAGACTTACTCTGACGCCCATAGGTGCAGCGCCTATGAGTCCGCATTTTCCTCCCATGCACAGGCAGTCGACAGCCTGGCTAAATATTTCACGGGATTGCAGTACATTCAAGGATTAATCCGCACCACCGCCCGTGATCTTCTGTATCTCCTCTACAGGGATCGCATTTGCCGGAGTTGACAAAATGTGTTGCACCAAATTGTTCGGTATTTTTCATTTTTTCATCACTTCTGCTGACGACGATTATTTTTGTGGCACCGCTTACAACCGCTCCCATGACTGCACTGACTCCAACGGAGCCTGTTCCGCCGAAAATAGCGATTGATGAGCCGGGTTTGACATGCAAGGAATAAAATACCGCACCTACACCGGTCTGGAGGGCGCATCCCAGAGGACCGAGCATCTCAATAGGAACATCTTTGGCGACTTTGACAACATTACGTTCCGATGCAATCGCATATGTAGCAAAGGCGGATTGACCGAAGAAAGAACCGTAAATCGTCTGATCACCCTGTTTCATATAAGTACTGCCATCAGGGCGGGTTCCTAAAAAGTTAAAGGGAAAAAAGTTATCACAGTGAGTCGGATGGCCTTTTGTACAGGACTCACAACAGCCGCAGGATATATAGCTCATAGCCACATGGTCACCCGGCTGAACCTTTGTAACCAGTGATCCGACTTTTTCAACAACGCCGGATCCTTCATGCCCGAATACTCCTGGGAATTTAACAGGTAAATGCCCATGCTGGGCTGTAAGGTCTGTATGGCAAAGTCCGCATCCATCCATGCGCACCAGTACCTCGTTGTCTCTGGGGTCACCAAGCTCCACCTCTTCAATGATAAATGGGCTCCCGCTCTCTTTTACGATAGCTGCCTTGATTTTCATACCCGACCTCCTTTTTTCTACTATTATTAAAATGCTTCGATACCAGATATTTCTATTTTCTCCTGTTTAACACCGCTAAATCCAGAAACTATTTCAGCAGGTGAATTTGCATCGATAAAATGCGGATCGACGAATCTGCCGGAACGGATTCTTTTAGGTAAAATTTTAAAGCCCATTCAGGTAGGAAAGTACCTTAAGTTATTGATAACAGGCAATATTTAATCTTTTTAATTATATGGGGTTCATTGTTGTATGTCAATAGAAAATCGTTCAGTTGAATAATTCTATTGACAATCCGTACCTCAATATTGAATCTTTTGTAAATCTGTAAGGAGCGTCAAGTGACATACCGAATTAATGAAAATTGTCTGAACTGCGGAGGTTGTATTGGGGAATGTCCAATGGACGCTATAGTTGACGGTGAAGATAACAGAAGAGAAATCCTTCCTGAAAAATGTAATGACTGCGGGTATTGTGTCGATGTTTTTTTTTGCCCCGGCTTTGCCTTTGAGAAGGTAGAAAAAAAGATTTTGCCATGATAGAAATTACCGACGATATTCATATTTCCGAAAAAGAGATAAAAGAGGACTTTATCCGTTCTGGAGGACCGGGCGGCCAGAATGTGAACAAGGTTTCTACTGCTGTTCAGCTGAGGTTTGATGTTGAAAATTCGTCTTCATTACCCGACGGTGTAAGAAGACGTCTCATGAGGCTGGCAGGAAGCCGTATGACAAAGGACGGGATACTGGTAATAAGGGCAGAAAGGCACAGGACGAGGGAGCAGAATCGGCAGGACGCAATCAGCAGGCTTGCGGATTTGATTATTGCCGCTACAAAGGTGCCGAAGTACAGGGTAAAGACAAAACCTACTGCCACTTCAAGATTAAAAAGGCTGGAGGCGAAGCAGAAGCGGGGACAGTTAAAAAAAAGGCGCGGAAGCATATCTGTTTCGGATTACTGATATTTAACAAATATGTTACCGGTTTATTCACTGCCGTCGGGGGTTTTCGGGTCTTAATATGGAAAAAAAGCAGTCGTCAGTGTTTAAACACTGACGACTGCCTGTTATAAACCTATAATCGACTCTCTTTCTTTTATCTCCAGTCGTCGATCTTGACAGACTGGGTGGGGATCATACCGCCTATCATCCAATAGTTATTGTTGGATGCACCGGTAACGACAACATTGAAACTTCCACCGCGCATACCAAAACCGCCCCGTCCGCCGGGACCGCCTTTAGGAGCGGCTCCTGTATCGGTAACATACTTGGTGAGCTTGTCCATCGTATCATAGCCGGCATTACTGATATTATTAGCAACAGGCGGGCTGAGGACTGCAAAAGTCCCGAACATTGTCCCCTGCTCCTTATAGATATTCTTGATAGCCTGAGCATAGTTCGGAAGCTCTGACCAGTCGTTGGCTTTCCAGTTTACCGCGGAAAGGAGACCCCAGCCCATTAAAAGCGTGACGACATTATCGCCTTTTTTATATTTAGCCGGCGGTGGTCCTCCAAATCTTCCCCCTCCTGCATTGCTCCTTCTGACAGAAAAAGGTTCCCACGGGGATTTTTCTTCGTTTTCAGCAATGATGATATTGATCGCGTTCGTTGGATTTCCGACAGTCCCCGTGTAGGTTGTTCCAATTTTCCCGCAGTTCCCGCCATTGATGGAAAGGAGGCTCCAGGCCCGGCCGATGGTTGTATTGGCCTGAGCAAATGGTCCTATGGCGCCGATATCATAGTCAAGGCCTATTTCATCACGGATATTTCCGTTGATTACCGCCCCGGCTGCGAATCCATTATCGGAAATATTCACGGCAGGCGTGCCGGTAGAACCTATCGCAAGGATTACCGGTAAATACTCGGGTTTGGCACCCGCCATTACAGCATTGATGGCCGCGGTTCTAACCGTATATGTCCACCTTTCACCTGCTTCTGATCCGGGGTTCATTTTTCCGAGTACTTCGTCAGGATCATGGCTGGTACCCTGCAGCATCTCATCAACCAGTTCCTTTGTCGGAAGTATGACCGGCATAAAATCCGTGTATCTCTTATCCAGAAAAAGCTTCTGAAGCTCAGCCGGAGTACCGGTATAGGTAGCCGGCGGCGGTTCATGTTTCAATTCGCCGGGGTTCTTTTCCTTGTTGGTAAGAGGTTTGGTAAATTTTTCCACAATTTCCTTCATGACAGGTCCGTCATCAATGGGATTATTTCCTTCAATAACCTGCTTCTTGAGCTGTGCATTGTCTTTTCCCCAGACCGGACCGGCGATATACTGAATTCTGATGCCCGGCATGCCGTCGTTATAGGATACCTCTTTTTCCTGTTCATAAAAAGAGCTAACGAGGATAGGCACAGCAGGTTTTTTTAATGTGGATTCCAAATCGATTGCGAGGCGAACTGCCCCTGGAGCGCAGACACTTCAATGCCCCACCCCGAGGATCACGGCGTCTGCTTTCTCTTTGATCTCCGCCATCACGTTCGGAGGAATGTTGGTCATACCTCCACGGGCCATCACGATGTTAATTTTCGGATAGTTGGCCTTGAACCAGTTGCCTATCTCTCCCAGAAGGCGGCCGGAATTTGGAAAGCCGGTATTTATCATGTAGATGGTCTTACCGTCCAGGGTTTTCAGACGCGGGGCCATCTGTTTCACCTGGATTGGTGGGGGAGTACCCAAGGGGTTAAGCACCGTAATTTTGTCTGACGGTGCCGCATTGGCCTGGCCGCTCATAATCAAGAGACCGGAAATCAAGCCTATGCATAAAATGGAAATAACTGTGTTACGCAATTTCATATCTGAATCCTCCTTTAAAAAATAAAAAATAAATCAAAGAAAAACCAAACTCCGAACTGCAATCGTGTAATGTATCCCAGATTATATCGATCGGTCAAGCTTTGTGAATCCGGAAGTGTTTATTCAACTCCTGACGTTTTCGGATAAGAGCGATCAGGTAAGATACATACCGTTGATACCGTCACACTGTATTATAAAGGATTTATATTATCATAATCCATGCCTTTCTTTCCAATATTCATATTCAAACGGCCTGTATTTCCTTTAAGCTTTCGCGGACTTCCAATGATACCAATTATTTTCATATCCAACAAACCTCCTTTCATATTTATTAATCCTGAATTCAATATTACCTAATAATTTCCGGTTAAGAAACTGCATTTAGTGGAAGGCATAAAGTTCCGGCACTGCCCTTTTTCTGAAAACATATCCGAACTACATCCTGCTATGGTTTTGATTTTTAAGGATCAATTGTACAGAAATAATGTGCACCTCTTATATTCCTCTGATCCTTAAAAAAAAAACACATGTACTTAATCTGTTCGATCCTGTCCTGAAAAATGATGCCTTTGCCGTGCCAACGCCCATGCACGTTGCATATATCGTCTTTCGCGATAGTGCAATTTTATAACCGGAATTTATCAAATAGTTCCTATATCACTTTTTGCACAAAATGTTATCTAATAAAAAATCCGTGCAGAAAATTAGCGATAAAAAACAGCATGGCTGCAGATGCCAGAACTGTAATTGATGTCTTAATGATATAGCTGTAACTCCCGCCTATCCCTGCCTTGAAATAATCCCTTGTAACAAGAAAACACAGGTGTACCGGTGACAGCATCATTCCCATGTATCCGAAAGTATATGCAAGTGCGGCGTATGAGAAGATAGGTGAAGGTATCATGGGCAGGGAAGAGCGGAATAATAAGCGGAAAGGACGCACCCACAAAACCCACTGCTATTCCCAGGATAAGACCGGAAAAAAAGGGCATTATGAGTATGAGAAGCATTGGCGGTATCCCGTATGTCATCAGCTCGTCTCTTATGCCCTGAACTGCTCCCGAGTCTGTCATTACACCCTTGAAAAGCATTATGGATATAATGAGAAAAATCATTGTAAGATTTGACTTGCCGAAGGTCGCCGAAAGAAGACCTGATGGTGCAACCCTGTTTGAGCGGCAGACCCATATTATCGCTCCTGAAATTCCTATAATGACAGAGGCAAGGGAAGGGATGCTGATACCAGGCTTGATCAGGGACAGTATTCCGGACAGACCGGTTATGATGATTATGGAAGAAATAATTATATTGATCGGCATCATTTCATATATAAACTCTTTTATTCCGTGCCATGAAACACGGCTCTCAGCGTTGGAACCAGTGCTGGCCATGGGCCTTATAATAAAAAAATAACCTGCAATGACCGAAAGAAGGGTCAACGGGGCCGCAAAAATCATGTAGTGCCACGTCTGTGTATTGAGCAGCGCTATTGCCAGGATTACTCCCGGATACAGCGGCCACCAGTATTCCCATATATGCCTGAACCAGTAATTCAGCGCGGTTTTGTGTTCGGGGCTTGCATTTACCCTTGAGAGTGATTCATCCACCAGCGGTGCTGAAAAGAGCGCACCTCCCGGCATTGGTAAAAGCCCTATGAGGGCTGACATAACAGTGCCAACTACCCTGGCATCCCTGGTCAGGCGGGTAAAGCTGCTCACCAGCCTCTTCATGTGCCCGCTTTTTTCCATTATTCCGCTCATCACCATTATGAGCCACACGATCAGGGAGAGACTCAGGGTCTGGTAGTTGATTATGCTCTTATACAGGCAGGTCAATAACTCCATTGGCGTCATTCCCATCCATATCCCCAGAGATATGGAACCGGCTAATAGTGAAACTGCCAGGTGAACGCCGAACCTGTTAATGATCAGGATGCCTGCAAAGATAATGATGATTTTTAATAAAGCAGGAATATTATATCTCCTTCATTAGTGTTTCATCAAACATCGATTGGTTTTCATCAGAACAATTGAATAACGAATATCTAATGACGAAGGACGAAAAAATATCTGGAAAGTCAGCACAAACATTCGTAACTCGTAATTCGCTACTCGCCATTCGATTAAAAAAAGGGCCTGTTATAGATCAATACAGGCCCTGAAAATATAAATTAAGTCTTAAACTACGTGCAATGCATATTTCTTATATGTATCATACCAGATTTCATCTGATATTCAGCGAAGTCGCCAGTTTCGAAACACCAGGAATCGCTGGGGTGTAAAACCCAATGTTGTTGAATTAAGGAATACTACATACGAAAAACTCCCCTCCCCTTTGTGGGATGGGCTGGGGGAGGGGGAGAAAGCATATAATATTAAAGAGCAAATTTGCATTGTATCCCTTTTTCACCCCCACCCAACCTCCCCCATAAAGGGGGAGGAGATATAGAGTAATGCTTAAGTCAACAGTATTGGGTGTAAAACCCCACCCTACGTTTTCTTAGTTTTTCGTAGGGTGGGGTTTTATATGCCACCGCATGTAAATAGCCTGTGTTGAACAGAAATTAAACTTCACATAAGTTAATGTTGCAGGCAAATTTTTTTTAAAAAAGTTTTTTCTGATTACTGACCTCTGACCTCTATAAGTTTACCACCCCAGGGTCAGGTACTTGTGCATTGATTCGGAGGCCAGCCTGCCTGCACCCATTGCAAGGATTACCGTGGCGGAGCCAGTAACAATGTCACCGCCTGCCCACACGCCCCTTCTGGATGTCTTGCCAGTTTCCGTGTCTGCAACAATGTATCCACGTTTGTTCAGGGCAAGTCCCTCTGTTGACCTGGTAAGCAGCGGGTTGGCACCTGAGCCGACTGCGATTACAGCAAGATCGCACTCGAGTTCAAAGTTTGAGTCTGCTACAGGTACAGGGCTGCGGCGTCCGGAGGCGTCCGGTTCTCCAAGTTCCATTCTGATGCATTCAATGCCTTTAATACGGCCCTTTTCATCGCCGATGAACCTTTTGGGTGACGTGAGGAGACAGAGTTCAATGCCTTCCTGCTCGGCATGGTGGATTTCCGCTGACCTTGCCGGCATTTCATTTTTTGATCTCCGGTAAATGATGCGAACCTTGTCCGCTCCGAGCCTCATTGCTGTTCTTGCTGCATCCATTGCCACATTACCCGCGCCGAATACAGCTACATTTTTTCCCTTAACAATGGGGGTGTCATATTCCGGAAAAAGATATGCCTTCATAAGATTAGACCTTGTCAGGTATTCGTTTGCAGAATAGATACCTATGAGGTTCTCACCCGGGATCCCCAGAAATTTAGGAAGCCCTGCGCCTACACCGAGAAATATAGCATCATAGCCCTGCTCGAACAGTTCATCCAGGTCTACTGTACGTCCGACTACAGTATTGGTCTTAAGTTTTGCCCCGAGCCGCTCCAGAAAATGAACTTCCGAGAAGACAATTTCCTTGGGGAGCCTGAATTCGGGTATGCCATATACTAGAACGCCTCCCGGTTTATGAAATGCCTCAAAGATGGTGACATCATGCCCCTTCAGGAGCAGGTCACCGGCAACTGTAAGCCCGGAGGGCCCTGAACCGACAACCGCCACTTTTTTGCCCGTAGCTGCGGCCTTTGGCGGAAGTTCGCCCTTTCCATGTTCCCTTTCGCGATCCGCGAGGTATCTCTCAAGATTTCCTATTGCAACTGCTTCACCTTTTTTAGCAAGGATACACGATCCTTCACACTGGATTTCCTGTGGGCAGACCCTTCCACACACGGCCGGAAGGGCATTTTTCTGCCATATATGCCGTATGCCTTCAGTAAATTTCTTTTGCCTCAACAGGTTAATAAAACCGGGAATGTCGACGGATACAGGGCATCCCTGCACACAGGACGGCTTTTTACACTGGATGCATCTTGATGCCTCTGTTAATGCCATCTCTTCTGTGTAGCCAGAGGGGACTTCCTTGAAATTTCTTCTGCGTATTTCCGCTTCCTGTTCCGGCATGGGCTGCCGGGAAACCTTTTCATTTGTTGCTTCTGCCATATTATCCTCCATGAAACCTGTTATGAAAACCGCATCCCCTAACAGGCTGATATGTACGTAAAAGATACTGTGGTATAAATATCGATTAACCGGCGGCCTTGCATTCGCAGGTATATTTATCGGTTGCCTGGCATTCTTCTTCTTTGTACGCCTGCAATCTCTGCATCAATTCGTCAAAGTCCACCTTGCTGCCATCGAATTCAGGTCCGTCAACACAGGCAAATTTCGTTTCACCGCCGATACTCACCCTGCAGCATCCGCACATTCCCGTACCATCCACCATGATTGTGTTCAGGCTTACAATGGTTTTAACCTTGTATTCCTGTGTTACCTTGGTTACAAATTTCATCATGGGAACAGGGCCTATGCCTACAACGAGCTTGACATCTTCCTTTTCAAGGGTCTGTTTCAATACATCCGTAACAAACCCATGGTGACCGTATGATCCGTCGTCAGTACATACATGAAGTTCATTGGACGCGGCCCTCATTTCATCCTCGAGGATCAGAAGATCCTTGTTCCTGGCCCCGATAATCGCGATTACCCTGTTTCCTATCTCCTTTAAAGCCCTCGTTATGGGGTGCATAACAGCAACACCCGTGCCTCCACCGACACAAACGACCGTACCGAGTTTTTCAAGATGTGTAGGTTTTCCAAGGGGGCCTATAATGTCCTGAAAATGATCCCCGACCTGGAGAGATTTGAACAGTGTCGTTGATTTTCCAACAACCTGATAAATAATTGTGATCGTACCTTTTTTAGTGTCAGTATCCGCCATGGTAAGGGGGATCCTTTCACCTGTTTCATTCGCCTTGATTATGACGAACTGCCCTGGTTTGGCCTTTTTCGCAATTAAAGGTGCATTTATCTCATTGAGAACAACTGTACCATCAGCCATTTCCCGCCGTTTGAGTATTTCGAACATGATTCTCCTCCCTTATTAGAAATGCTTTTTATTGACGACTATCACTGGAAATTATTATTGTCAAAATAAAAAACTTAAATAATTTAACATAAATAAGGTTAAATTGGCTATAACAGTCTTATATCATAACTTGCTTCTATTGTTTCAATAAGGCGGGTGAGGGCCAGATTTACCGGTGTGGGGATACCTGCGTTTTCTCCCTCTCTGCATATTGCTCCGTTGATAAATGCTATCTCGGTAGTCCGTTTGTTAAGGACATCCTGAAGCATGGACGCAATATTGCCGCTGGTATTGCTGCATACTTCCAGCACCTTCGCCAACGGATCATCATAGGGGAGATTGATATTTTTTGCCTTTGACACTGCGACTGCTTCACCCACAGCGTCTTTCATAATCTCAAGAGTACCCTTGAACCGGGGCAGTTGACCGTTCTTTAATCCGGTTATAGCAGTCAGCGCGTTTATTCCGACATTGACGATCAGTTTGCCCCAGATTAAATCGTCCACATTATCTGCGGAGCTGGCCGAAAAGCCTGCCTTATTAAATGCCTCGACCAGTTTATCAATGGATGCTCCAAGCCTTTCCCGCGGACCTAAAACAGTACTGCCGCTGCCGGCATGCCTTATCTTCCCGTAAGCCAGAGATGTTGCCCCTTCCGAGGTTATACCTCCTATTATCTTATCATTTCCAAAAAATTCTGTAAGTATCTCTACATTTCCGATGCCGTTCTGCAGTGTAGCAATCAGCGTATTTTCGTTTACCGCGGTTTTTATTGCTTTTGCGGCATCTATCGTGTTTTGCGACTTCACGCAGATCAATATTATATCCGCATTGGTACCGGACGGTTTTGTCATAACCGGCACCCGCGCATTGCAGCTGCCTGAGACCCCCTGTATATCGATACCCTGCCGGTTAATCTCATCCGCTCTTTTTTTGTTGTGATCCAGCAGGGTAACCCTGTATCCGGCATTGAAGAGACGTGCCGCAAATAGACAACCCATTGCGCCCGGACCGACTATGAGGATTTCCATGCGCCTTCTCCTAGATCCTGTCAGCCTCCTCCTGGTCCATCTTGAAGACATTGTCAGGACCGGGAAACTCTCCCTTTTCAACATCTGATTTATACTGCATCAGGGCCTCTTTTATCATTGGTGCGAGCTTAAGATACTGTTTCACAAATTTCGGCGTGAATCTCTCGTAAAGGCCCAGGATGTCATGGTAGACAAGTACCTGGCCATCGCAGTCGGCGCCGGCGCCTATACCAATGGTCGGGATATTCACCTCTCTTGTGATGCGGGCGGCAAGTGTATCCGGTATGCACTCGAAAACGATCATGAATGCCCCGGCATTTTCGAGGTCCTTTGCCGACTGGAGGAGTTTTCTGGCACTCTCTGCATCTTTACCCTGTACCTTGTAGCCTCCAAGCATTGTTGCTGTTTGCGGTGTAAGACCGATATGTCCGCATACGGGGATTCCCGCCTTCACTATGGCCTTTACAGTAGGGGCCATGTCGGTTCCACCCTCCAGCTTGACGCTGTCACAGTATGCCTCTTTGAGAAATCTGCCCGCGTTCTCAATAGCCTTTTCAATACTCACCTGGTATGACATGAAGGGCATATCACCGATAATAAACCCGTTTTTTACAGCCCTGCTGACTGCCTTGCAGTGATGGATCATGTCATCCATTGTAACCGGAACAGTAGAATCATAGCCGAGCATTACGTTTCCAAGAGAATCTCCTACAAGAATTGTATCGATTCCTGCCTGGTCAACAAGGGTGGCAGCCGAATAATCATAGGCCGTCAGCATGGTAATCTTTTCGCCATTGTTCTTTTTTCCCTGCAGTTTTGCGAGGGTCATCTTTTTATTACCCATTTTTTCCTCCTCCGGTATTTGCCGGATGCCTGGGTAGCCGCTGTTGGCAGCCCGGTGTTACTCCTGCAAGCTATGCCGTGATTTCCCTTTGCCGATCGGAAAGGAAAATAAAAATGGGGACCTTGTCCCGGCAAAGACCCCCATTAATCAGTTGCACTGGTTGTATGTACGGTATGAGACATAGTTCAGTTTCTTTTCTCATCCGTCCCGGTCATCCGTACAAGGAGATCCAGGCGGCAATACCTGAAAATTAGTCTGTTATTAAATTTATATGGCTTGATGTCCGGAAGGCCGGATCACCCTACCAGAAAATATCATAATAATATTTCTGTGGATGTAATGTCAATAACTAGTGGCTCTCAATCAAAGCATATCCGGAAGGCAGTTAACAATAGCCTGCCTATATCCCGGGCCATTCTCAGTAGAATGTCAGCGCTTTTAAAAAATATGTTTTATTGGCAATAAAGCAGGAAAATTTTGCCTTGACATTCTTTGAAATTATTAGGATTCTAGCGAAATCTGGAGATTTTGTTGGTGCGAAAAATAGAATATTGTTCAGAAGAATCACTTGAATATCAATATGTTGTTACATTGATTCCTATCATGTTAATGTGAAAAATTATTTTGACGTAAAATTAAAGACAGCCAGGCTGACAACAATTAATTTCTTAAGGAGGTAGTAGACATGTCAGAGTTAGCAATATTATTATCTGATCTTAAAGAGCAGGAAGCATTGGATGCTGTAAAAAAAGCCCTTGCTGAAGGTGTTGATCCCATGCAGATTCTCGCTGACGCAAGAGACGGAATGAAGATTGTTGGAGAGAGGTTTGGAAATGAGCAGTATTTTATTCCCGACCTGATATACTCTGGTGAAATCCTTAAGGGGATTGCCGCCCTTGTTGAACCGCATGTAAAGGACTCCGGCGCCCAGGCTGAAAAACTTGGTAAAGTTATAATAGCCACGGTTGCCGGTGACATACATGATATAGGAAAGGACCTGGTTGTATTCATGCTGGATATCAGTGGCTT
Source organism: uncultured delta proteobacterium (assembly GCA_963815145.1). Taxonomy (GTDB): domain Bacteria; phylum Desulfobacterota; class DSM-4660; order Desulfatiglandales; family HGW-15; genus JAAZBV01. Next base: position 7,439 of record CAWFFS010000026.1, on the reverse strand, counting down.
TGAAGTATACGACCTGGGTATAGATGTCCCGGTACAGACTATTATCGACAAGATCAAGGAAACAGGCGCAACGGTTGTAGGTCTGAGCGGATTTTTGACCCTTGCCTTTGACTCAATGAAAGAAACCGTTGATGCCATCAAAGAGGCCGGTCTCAGAGATAACCTGAAGGTCATGATAGGCGGCGGTCAGATAGACGAAGAGGTAAAAAAATACACGGGTGCCGATGCCTATGGTAAAGACGCCATGGCAGCAGTAAACTTCGCCAAGGAATGGTTGTGCTAGTATTACGTTAGTGTCAAAAATAAAGCGGAATCATGTATTGATTTATTCAATAGTGTAGAGACTGGTTTTAAACCCGTCTCTACAGGATGTTTTCATACAAGGAGGAGCGGGTTAGTATAATCTTTACTCGATCCTCCTTTTTAGCTTTTATTCCGGAGATTGTGATTATAAATACTTGAAAAACCAGGACTGTGATCGTCGAACCCGAATAAATGGCAGCACTTAAAAAATACAATATTTCTTTTGCCCCCACGGATAAATCAGCGACTGTCCTGGCAGGTACAAATATTATGGACGCAGCGCGATCCGCCGGTGTTAATCTGGCTGCGTCATGCGGAGGAAAGGGCCTTTGCGGACAATGCAGGGTCATCATCACCAAAGGAGATGTATCTTTTCCCCTTGAGAATGAAGATAAATTCCTTACTCCCGATGATAAAGCAAAAGGATACAGGCTTGCATGCCGCACATTTCCGGAGGGTGATATCAATGTTCACATACCCGAAAAATCCCTGGTGAATGATCTTAAACTGCAACTGGAAGGAGAAGCAACCGGTTATGAGGTCGATCCCATAATAAAATCCTGTGATGTAACAGTAAGCCCTCCCGGCCTGGCAGACCCTGCTTCGGACCTGAAAAGAATTATTGAGGCACTAAGGGAAAGCCATAATCTTACAGCCGTTTCAGCGGATATTATGGCTGTCAGACAATTGCCTTTGCTTTTAAGAAAAAATAACTGGGAAACGACAGTATATCTGAGGGACAGCGAGATAATCGGTTTCATGCCAAAGGGGTCACCCCCTGCAGGGCTGGCAGTAGATCTCGGCACCACAAAGGTCGCCGCTTACCTGATGGATCTCGCAACTGGTATGGAGCTTGTGAACCAGGGTGCTGTCAATCCCCAGTCTCCCTACGGTGACGATGTCATGAGCCGGCTGGACAGTGCCCTGCATGACATGGACAGGAAAGATACCGGTCCTTCCAGACTCCACGAGGCAGTCCGCGACCTTTTAAACGAAATAATAGAAACATTGACCCGAAAGGCCGGTTTGACCGGAAACAATGTAGCTGATATATGCATTGTGGGAAATACGGCCATGACCCATCTTTTCCTTGGCCTTCCCGTGGAGCAGCTGGCAAAGTCTCCCTATGTGGCGGCAACCGATTTCCCCATGGATATCAGGGCCAGGGATGTCGGCATTAAAGCCTGTCCCGGCGCATATATACATCTCCTCCCGGGTATAGGCGGTTTTGTGGGGGGAGACCATGTGTCCATGATCATTGGCGCCGGCATCGACAGAAAAGACAGGATTACCCTTGGTGTTGATATAGGGACAAATACCGAGATAGTACTGAATAACCCGGGAATGGATTCTCTCGTATCCCTCTCCTGTCCTTCGGGTCCGGCATTTGAGGGTGCACATGTCACTGACGGCATGAAGGCGGCAAGAGGCGCCATTGAATCGGTAAGGATCACGAAAGAAAAAGTTGAGTTCAGGACCATAGGAAATGCGCCCCCCGTAGGCCTGTGCGGATCGGGAATAATCGATGCCGTGGCCGAGCTTTACAGGTGGGGCATAATCAGTGACAGAGGCAGATTTGACAGGGCAAATGATCGGGTCTGCCAGGGAAAGTCCGGCTCCGAATTTGTCATTGCCGGAAACAACAATGGAAACGGCAGGATAGTCATTTCGCAGAAGGACATTGCCGAAATCCAGCTTGCAAAGGGAGCTATCAAGGCAGGGATCGAGGCACTGATGGAAGTAAACCATGTGACAGAGGATATGGTAGAGGAAGTAATTATTGCCGGGGCATTCGGGTCTTATATCAACCTGGTCAATGCTGTTGATATAGGTCTCTTCCCGGCATTTCCGAATGCCAGGTATCTTCAGGTCGGTAACAGCGCAGGAACCGGGGCAAAGATGGCACTGGTGTCAAAAAGAGAGCGGGAACGTGCCAGCAATGTAGCCCTTAAAACATTATACCTTGAATTAACGACCCACAGGAATTTTAATCAAAGGTTTGCTGAGGGCATGAGGTTTCCTTCAGTGCAGACTGTTACCGGAGATAAAGACCAATGAGCGAGGAAAGGAAAATAATATGATAGTCATCGGAGAAAAAATAAACGGAACCAGGAAACGGGTCAAGGAAGCGATCGCCGCAAAGGATGCGGATTTCATAAAGGATCTGGCGTTGAGACAGATAAATGCAGGAGTCGATTTCCTTGATGTAAATGCAGGTACGGCACCCGAAAGGGAGCCTGATGATATGGTCTGGCTGATAAATATCATTCAGGAGGTAACAGACGTTGCACTGTGCCTCGACTCCGCAAACCCTCTGGCCCTCAAGGCGGGTTTTGGTGTAGTCAAAAAGAAACCCATGATCAATTCCCTGAGCGGTGAAAAAGTCAGGGTTGACGGTGTTCTTCCCCTTGCTTGTGAACATCAGACTGAGCTGATTGTTCTTACATGTGATGACGACGGTATTCCCTCAACCGTTGAAAAAAGGCTGGAAATCCTTGACAGGCTTATCGCCATGACAAGAGAGGGGGGCTTACTGATGATAAACTTCATATTGATCCTCTTGTTGGCACGATCTCAACTAATACCGAGAGCGGCAATATGGCCTTTGAGGCAATGCGTCAGATATTAAAAAAGTACCCTGATGTTCACATAACAGGGGGCTTAAGCAATATATCCTTCGGGCTGCCTGCAAGATCCGTAGTCAACCAGGCATTTGCAGTGCTGGCAATTGCAGCCGGCATGGACAGTGCTATAGTCGATCCTGAAAATGAGGACCTGAAGAACATTATCTATGCGGCTGACGTAGTCCTGGGAAGGGACAGGTTCTGCAGCAGGTTTACAAGGGCATTCAGGGCCGGAATAATCGGCAAAAAAAAGTAATCCGGCTTGAACCGGACAGAGGAATAAATGAACGATAAAAAAATAAAAAACAGAGTATTGATTGCCAAACCCGGGCTGGACGGGCATGACCGGGGGGCCAAGATAATAGCAAGGGCGCTGAGGGATAACGAGTTTGAGGTTATTTACACCGGGATCCGTCAGTCCCCGGAAGAGATAGTGTCAACAGCTGTACAGGAGGATGTGGCGGTCATCGGACTTTCTTCCCTTTCAGGTGCACACCTCAGGCTTTTTCCTGCTGTTATTGACGAACTGAAAAAAAGAAACGCAGAGGATATCAGGGTCCTTGGGGGAGGTATCATCCCCGAGGATGATATTGAGGTTTTAAAAAAGGCCGGAATAGAAGCAGTATTTACCCCTGGTGCACCTCTTTCCGATATCGTTGAGGCCTTTAGGAAGGCCTGTGATGAATTCTATGGCAGGAAATAGCCCTGAAAATTTATGAGGATTTATTTGAATGATTTGTATAATATTAGATGCTGAAAGAGCAGGGATATAATGACGAAGGACACCAGGATCAACGAATGGGAAGAAAAGGAGCTGGCAAAGAGCCTCTCCAGGTTCCCGGAACGTAAAAAACATTTTAAAAATCACGGAAACGAGGAAATCCCGAGGATTTCCTTTCCTGAAAATATTGATGACAGTTACCTATCAGAGATAGGATTCCCGGGCAGATACCCCTATACAAGGGGGGTGCAGCCCACAATGTACAGGGGGCGACTGTGGACAATGCGGCAGTATGCAGGCTTTTCCACTGCCGTCGAAACCAATAACCGGTTCAGGTATCTGCTTGACCAGGGAACAACAGGCCTGTCGATCGCCTTTGATCTCCCGACCCAGATAGGATATGACTCCGATAACCCGATGAGCGCCGGTGAGGTCGGCAAGGTCGGGGTTGCAATCGATTCACTTGAAGATATGGAGACCCTTTTTATGGGTATCCCTCTCAATAAAATATCCACCTCGATGACCATAAACGCGCCTGCAGCAGTCCTGCTCGCCATGTACATTGCCCTTGGAGAAAAGCAGGGTGTTTCGGCGGATAAACTCCAGGGAACAATACAGAATGATGTCTTAAAGGAGTATGTTGCCAGGGGAACATATATCTTTCCGCCCAGGCCCAGCCTTCGTATCATCACTGATATTTTTCAGTATTGCAGCCAGAATCTTCCCTCCTTCAATACCATCTCCATATCGGGCTATCACATCAGAGAGGCAGGCTCGACTGCCGTCGAAGAAATCGCCTTTACACTGGCAAATGCGTGCACCTATGTGCAGACCGCCATTGATGCAGGGCTTGAGGTTGATACCTTCGCAAAGAGGCTCGCCTTCTTCTTCAATGCCTCCTCCAATATCCTTGAGGAAGTCGCCAAATTCAGGGCCGCAAGAAGGCTCTGGGCAAAGATCATGAAGGAAAGATTTCATTCTAAAAACCCGGCAAGCCAGATGATGCGTTTTCACACGCAAACGGCGGGTAATACTCTTACTGCCCAGCAGGTTGACAACAATATCGTAAGGGTGACTATTCAGGCCCTGGCAGCCGTGCTGGGCGGAACGCAATCCCTGCATACCAATTCAAAGGATGAGGCGCTGGGATTACCCACGGAAGACTCGGTCAGGACAGCACTCAGGACACAACAGGTAATTGCACTCGAATCGGGCGTAGCCGATACAATCGATCCCCTTGCCGGTTCCTACTATATTGAAGCATTGACAGACAGCATAGAAAAACAGGCCCTCGAATTGATGGAAGAGGTTGAAAAGGAAGGCGGGGTTGTTGCGAGCATTGAAAAGGGATTCATCCAGAGCCGGATTGATAAATCCGCTTATGAATATCAGAAGGAAGTAGAAAACAGGGAGCGTGTAATTATCGGAGTCAACAGTTTCCAGGTTGATGAGGAACTCAAACCCCCGGTTTTGAAGATAGACCCTGAAGTGGAAGACAACCAGGTTCAAAATCTTAAACACCTCAGAGAAAAGAGAAATAATCAAAGGGTAGATGAGACCCTTGCAGCACTTAAAGATGCGGCAGACGGTGATATGAACCTGATGCCATTCATCATGTCGGCGGTAAGGGAATATGCAACACTTGGTGAAATATGCAATGTACTTCGTGATGTATTTGGCGAATACAGGTACAGGGGGTAGAAATGATTAAAAAAATCGATCACATCGGCATAGCGGTCAAATCGATCGAAAAGGCCAGGGAATATTTCGAAAATACTCTGGGGCTCACCTGCGAGGGCGTTGAAACAGTGGAATCCCAGAAGGTTAAAACGGCCTTTTTTTCAGTGGGAGGAGTACATCTCGAACTGCTCGAACCAACTTCGGATGAGAGCGCCGTTGCCAGATATCTTGGTAAAAACGGTGAGGGTGTTCATCATATCGCATTTAAAACAGACAATGTGGAAGCGCAGCTTGACCAGGCCGAGAAGTGCGGCTGCAGTTTGATAAATAAGACCCCGGTTGATGGTGCAGGAGGCAAAAAGATAGCATTTCTGCATCCCAGGTCAACCTGCGGTGTACTGACAGAATTTTGTTATAAAGATGAAGATTGAGCAGGTTGAAATATGACAGATAGAATTGATGAATTGCTTAAATTAAGGGAACAGGCGGCACTTGGCGGAGGGATCGAACGGATAAAAAAGCATAAGGCCAAGGGACGGCTCACTGCAAGGGAGAGGATAGAGCTTTTCCTTGATAAAGGGAGTTTCGAAGAGTTTGATACCTTCAAGACCCACAGATGCCGGAACTTCGGAATGGAAAATAAGGAGATCCTGGGAGACGGGGTTGTCACCGGGCACGGTACTGTCAACGGCAGGCTGGTATTTATATTTTCTCATGACATGACAGTCTTTGGCGGGAGCCTTTCGGAGACATTTGCCGAGAAGATATGCAAGGTCATGGATCTTGCGGTAAAGAACGGTGCACCTGTTATAGGCTTTAATGATTCCGGCGGGGCAAGGATCCGAGGAGGGTATCGAAAGTCTCGCAGGCTATACCGATATATTCCTGAGAAATGTCATGAGCTCGGGTGTAGTGCCGCAGATTTCGGTCATATTCGGACCGTGTGCCGGTGGTGCGGTATATTCTCCTGCCCTTACCGACTTTACTGTAATGGTAAAAAACAGCAGTTACATGTTTTTGACAGGGCCAAGGGTCGTAAAGGCGGTTACCCATGAGGAGGTAAGCATTGAGGACCTTGGCGGTGCCTCAATACACACGGCAAAAAGCGGAGTAGCCCATCATGCAGTCTCCTCGGATGAAGAGGCCATAGAATATGTAAAAGAGATGCTGTCCTATTTCCCTCAGAGCAGCAGAGAAAAACCTCCGTGGAGAGCAGGCAGTGATCCTGATGACCGGAGAGACGAAGAATTGAACAGCATCGTGCCTGAGATTTCCAGCAGGGTCTACAATATGAAAGAGATCATAAAGCGGACAGTGGACGATGGACGATTTTTAGAGGTTCACAAAAAGTATGCCACCAATCTGATCGTAGGATTTGCCAGATACGGCGGTTTCCCGGTTGGTATAGTGGCAAATCAGCCCCGTTCTCTGGCAGGTGTTCTTGATAATAATTCTTCGGCAAAGGGAGCAAGATTTGTCAGGTTCTGTGACTGTTTTAATATCCCAGTGGTTACCTTTGTGGATGTCCCGGGTTTTCTTCCCGGCACAGCGCAGGAGTATAACGGGATTATAAAAAACGGCGCGAAGATGCTTTATGCCTATGCCGAGGCAACAGTTCCCAAGGTTACTGTCATTACCAGGAAGGCCTATGGCGGAGCTTACTGTGTCATGTCGTCCAAACATTTAAGGGGCGATATCAATTATGCCTGGCCCGCTGCCGAAATAGCAGTGATGGGTGCAAAGGGCGCTGTGGAGGTACTTTATAATAATTATTTTCAGCAGGACCGGGAGGCGTTTCTTGCTGAAAAAGAAAAAGAATATGCTGAACTCGTGGCCAATCCGCTTGTTGCAGCTAAACGCGGATATATTGATGATGTAATCGAACCGGCCCGGACAAGGCCAAGGATCATAAATGCCCTCAAGATGCTCAAGGATAAGGTCGACTCAAATCCTTTAAAGAAACATGGAAATATACCCCTTTAAATAAAGGAGGCTTCCTATGAAAATTCTGGTCGTTGATGATGAACCTGTAAGCAGGCAATATTTAATGAAGATACTGTCGGAATTTGCAGAGTGTGAGTCCGTGCCGAACGGAATAAAGGCAATTCATA
>CAWFFS010000025.1:0-56435 GCA_963815145.1 uncultured delta proteobacterium | reverse complement strand
AGTAACCGTGAACCCGGACGGTAAAACAGCACAGCAAGGTTCCAGACAATGCTTTGTGAATCCAAGCAATATGGGGCCTACCCAAGGCAGGAATGGCTTCACGGATACTATGAGAATAAATATGTGAAAGAGGATGGGAAGTGGCTGTTTTCCAAACTTCACTGGAATAATACCTTCTGCTCCCCCTTTGACGCCGGGTGGATTAATACGCCACTCATGGGCTGGATGCCTGTTCCGGACGTGGATGGTCCACCAACGGCATTTCACCCATATCCTTCCGGTTACAAGGTTCCATATACTTTTCCTCACCCGATAACAGGGGAATAAAAATATCAACTGACTGAAGGGAACCCGTTTTCAGACAAATGTCCCCTTCAGTAATATAGCAAAAAAATTGATTGAAAAGGGACACCTCCATTACCTTCGTTTCATATTCATCATCATCTCCAAAACCAAGAATGTCACTTCCTAAAATTGGACCTGTAAAAGATTCGAATTAAGATGAAAATTTGGAATTTTTTTTTATTGACAGATTAAATTGAATTAGTTACTAAGGCACTTAGCGAACAAGTAGATAAGCGAACATTAAAGATTTCAGTTAAAAAGATAGCCGCTTATCTTTTTTCAAATCCTACGTTCATTACATGTATCCAACGTAAACAGTTATCAGGCGGGATATAGAGTATATCCGGATGAAAGAGAAATTATATGAAAATAACGAGTGTGGAAATCTGGGAAATTCAAAATGCGTGGTTACCCATAGATCATCCGATAATGATCAGAGTGAACACAGACGAGGGAATAAGCGGACTGGGCGAGGTTGGTTTGGCCTATGGTACAGGACACTCCGCTGGTATTGGTTATGTTAAAAACCTGGCGGAGAGTTTGCTGATTGGCGCTGATCCTATGAAGACAGAAAAACTGTGGGACACCATGTTCAGGAAAACCTTCTGGGCTCAGGGAGGCGGACCTGTCGTATTCGCTGGTATGAGCGCAATCGATATCGCATGCTGGGACATTAAGGGTAAGGCAATGGGGCAACCCATATACCAGCTACTTGGCGGAAAAACCAATGACAGCCTGAGAACATATGCCAGCCAGGTGCAATTTGGTTGGAGCGAGGGGAATTTGCAAAGGTCAGCCACGCCTGAAGAATATGCCGAGGCGGCCAGAAGCGCTGTGGCAGATGGTTATGACGCTATAAAGGTCGACCCCATAACCTTTGATGAAAATGGTGAGATGGGGATGAATATGAGAAAGATTCTCAGTAACCGGACAATCAAAATGGCCTATAACCGAATCAAGGCGATGAGAGAAGCGGTTGGTGACGATGTAGATATTCTTATAGAGCTTCATTCCTCACCGAATGTTACCGCGGCGATTCAATTGGGGCAATCGCTTGAGGAATTCAACTGTATGTTTTTTGAGGAAGGTGTTCATTATTTAAATCCCGACGCTTCAATCGAAGCTGAGTGAAAATGTCAATATTCCAATGGCTGCTGGTGAACGTCTTTACACCAGATGGGGCTATCGAGAGTATTTCGAGAATCAGAGCCTCGCCATGATCCAACCGGATTTATGCCTGGTGGGAGGTATTACAGAAGGAAAGAAAGTATGCGATTACGCTCATGTGTATGACATCACTGTCCAGCTGCATGTTTGCGGAAGCCCTGTTACAACTGCGGCTGCGTTACAGCTTGAGGCGGTAATCCCTAACTTCCAGATTCACGAGCACCATGTCCGGGCGCTAAAGCCAAGTAATCGGATTCTCTGCCTTCAGGATTATCAGCCCAGGAACGGCCAATATGAGATTCCGGACTTACCGGGATTAGGGCTTGATTTGAATGAGGAAGTTGTCTCCAAATCGCCTTGTATTGTCATAAAATAAGATTGTTGAGTGGGCTATAGTAAAACAGACACATCTTTCGAGGCAAGGCGGCAGAGGTCTGTTTTGGGCCATTCAGTCTTTTATAAAAGGAAAGATTTTATGAGCCAGGCTGAATTATTAGGCCTAAGGACAATCAGCAAAATCAAATGGAGACTGATACCTTTTCTTTTTGTTTTGTATATAATAAATGCGATGGATAGAGGGAACCTGTCCTATGCCGCCCTGACAATGAACAGGGAACTGAACATCTCTCCCGCAGCATTTGGTGCATTATCCTCAATATTTTTCATTCCGTATTTCCTATTCGAGGTTCCCAGCAACATTTTACTTCATCGTTTTGGAGCAAGGAAATGGATCGCGCGCATCATGGTATCCTGGGGAATAGTGACCTCTGCCGCGATGTTCAGTAATAAATTTGCTCATATTGCAACAGTGCGTTTTTTTCTCGGAATGATGGAAGCCGGCTTTTTTCCCGGGGTTCTATTCTATTTCACCATATGGTTTCCTCAAAGAGAGAGAGGTAAGGTTATTGCCTTTTTTATGATGGCATTACCGGTATCGGGTTTCATCTCTTCCCCGTTCTCGGGATGGATTCTCGATAACGTGAACTGGTTGAGTCTCTCCGGCTGGAGGTGGCTGTTCTTCCTTGAGGGGTTACCTGCAATTCTATTCGGCATAATAACCTGGTTCTTTTTAACTGATCATCCACATCAAGCAAAATGGCTTTCCTATGAAGAGAAGACCTGGCTCATTACTGAAATGGAAAGAGAAAATGCTGCAAAAAGCGGAGGAGGAAAAAAACATGTAAAATTTAAAGAAATGTTTACTGACACGAGAGTTTGGCGCATCGGGGTCATATACCTTTTTATGGCTATGGCAGCTGCGACAATGTTTACATGGACAGCACTGATCATCAAGGATTTCGCCAAAGTGTCAAACACCGGAGTGGGTTTGCTTGGAATGATCCCCAACCTGTTTGCAATGATTGCAATGCCTCTATGGGCATGGCATTCCGATAAAACCGGGGAAAGGAAAATGCATTCAGCCACATCTATGGTCGTCTGTTTCGCTGGAGCATTAATAGTCGCGCTTTCCGCCAGTCCTGTTATAAAAATGGCCGGAATGGTACTTATTCAAGTAGGTTCTACCTCGATGATGGGGCCTTTCTGGACAATTCCAACATTATTTCTTACCGGTGCTTCAGCAGCAATAGGTACTGCTGTAATCAACTCCTGCAACAGCTTCGGCGGTTTCTTTGCTGCCTTTATATCAGGTTTTATTAAAGCCCGGTTTGGATTCACCGGGGTCCTGTTGTTTATAAGCGCGTGCTATATTCTAAGCATCTATTTAACCGCGACATTACCCTTGAATCAGCAGAAAAAAGCAAAGGAGAGCACGATATGAATTCGAAGCCGATTGATTATTCTGTTTTAGACAGATTTAAATTTCAATACAAACCAGTTGGAGCCAAGTTTACCATTACAAAAGTTGATGGTATCGAACGCCTGCAAAAACATAAAAATATCTGCGAGATGTTCGTTGAAGCTCAAACCAGTGATCCTTTTTACATTGGAAAAGAGGACTTTTGTTGTATTGAGTCCATAATACTCGGCATGGAAGACCCGGAACCCCTTTATGTCAGCGGATTATTCGGTAGCAATGCTGGCCTTTATAAAGAAGACAGGGCTTGCCGGAAAATGTATCAGTATTTACCCAAAATGTTGAAAGGTTCAGTGAAATACGCCACTTTCTCCCCGGTCGACAAACTTACCTATGATCCGGATGTCATGGTGATTACCGCGTCAGTTCAACAAGCGCAGGTACTGCTTCGGTCAATAGGATACTCCACCGGGGATTACGCAACCAGTAAAACCACTCCTGTAGCCGCTTGTTCATGGATTTATATTCATCCCATATTAAGCGGTGAGATGAACTGGACTGTAACCGGGTTGGGATTGGGTATGGCGGCAACAGGAGTGGTTGATCCGGGTTGGATAATCATATCGATTCCCTGGAATCTGCTGCCGACTATGATGGCCAACCTTAAGGAACTGGTCCCGGAATATATGGACTGGACACCAAAGATGCCAATGGGCGGTGATAAGTTGAGGAGGCTATCAGATGAAGAGAGGGATAAACTCAGAGAACAAGTGAAAGAAGAACGTTAACGAGTTCCTTTAAGCCAGGGACATGAAAAATCAATGTATTATTAACTTTATTTGAATAAGGGGGGAGGATTAAATGATAAAATCAAACCGGATTTCTTTATTTGAACATCTATTAAAAGTTTTACTGGTCATATGTGTGGCACTGACCTGCAGTACGACAATAGGTCAGGAGAGTCAGAAAGCTAAACAAAAGGATCAGAAAAAGCAGGATGAATTCACTCTCGATGAAGTAACTGTAACGGCTGAATACCAGAAAACGAATCTGCAGAAAACGCCAATAGCGATCTCTGCGTTTACCGGCGAAAAACTGGAGACTCAGAGTATTAACTCTGTAGAGGATCTTGGACTGGTCATTCCCAATGCAAATATTCGTCAACAAGACAATGATAGGGGGCCAAACGCTCAAATCGGTCTGCGCGGTGTAGACCAGAGTGATTTTATTCCTGCCTTTGAGCCTGGTGTTGGTGTATATGTAGACGACATCTACCAGGGGACTCTGATGGGTTCAACTCTGGACCTTCTTGACCTGGAGCGTGTTGAGGTATTGCGTGGTCCCCAGGGGACCCTATTCGGTAAAAACAGCCTTGGAGGAGCAATTCGACTGATTTCTAAAACGCCGCGTGGTGATGATGTAGGCCATATAGAATTAACCACAGGGACATATGGCAAGCTTGATCTTAACGCTGCCTATGATTTTTCTGTGATTCCTGATAAGCTGTTCGCGCGTATCTCTGGAACCTCTACAAGAATTGATGGATACGAGGACCGTCTGGATTATACCTGCCAAATGAGAGCAAACGGAACCCCTGAATTGGCCGGTTCTTTCCCAACAACTTTACCGGGAGACAAATTCACCCATGGTAATTGTAAAATTGGTGAAAAAGGGGGATCTCAAACCGAGGCCGGCAAAATCATGTTACGTTTTCTTCCTGCTGACAAGCTTGAATTTAACTTAAGTGTCGATCACACTAATACTCTTATGGATAGTAATGCGGATTCTCTTCTTAGAGGTTCAGATCCAAACAATTCAAATAATATTTATGTACAGGAAAATATTGTTGACCCTACCTGGAACATAAAACCAGGAGATGCACTGACTATACTCGGTAATACCTTCGTTACAGGTAATCCTTATACTGTTTATGAAAGCTTTAATGATCCAATTAATCATATAAGATATCCTGATAAATGGACGGATGTTCACACCAACTATTCTTTCAGAGTAGATTATGATATTACTGATAACATTCATATCAAGGGTATCTACGGCTATCGCGAATACCATCAATTTTTCACGACCGCCAATATGACCCCATTTTCTTTCAATGGTTATTCAGTCGATCAAACTCATCACCAGGACAGTTATGAAGTACGGTTAAATGGTACAGCCTTTGATAAACGACTGGACTGGACAACCGGTGTTTACTACTTCAAATCATACACTCATATGGGTGGTGTTATTGGAGCCGGAACCTTCGGTCTGGCATTACCATTTCCTCCTACATGGGACAAAAACGATTCATTTACAACTGAAAGTAAATCAGTATTTGCTCATACAATATTTTCATTAACTGACAAACTGTCTTTAACCGCAGGCGGAAGATATACGGATGAAAGTAAAACCTATAAGTTTGACAATACAGGTCTGCTGACTGTCGCTACTCCATTGGCTTACGGTCAGTCCCATAAAGACTGGAAACTGGCCCTTGATTATCAGTTCACTGAGGATATTATGGGTTACGTTATGGCATCCACCGGTTTTCGTTCCGAAGGTGCAAATCCTAGACCCTTCTATCCTGCCCAGCTTCAGGACATACCCGGTGAAGAGATTTTGGCATATGAAGTGGGCTCCAAAGCTGATTTTTTTAAAAATCGTTTAAGAGTAAATGCGGCGGCATTTCTTAATAAGTACGATCCGCGTTTAATAAGAGTATTTGGCGCGCAATGTACAGATCCTGCGGGCATGGACCAGGGTACCCCTATTATACCCTTTGGTGCTGTTTGTCCTGAAGGTACATACGCTGCCGGCACTGCTGGAGTACCCGATTTTGTATACTTAAGTGCGCCCGGAACTGCTAAAGGATTTGAAATGGATGTGACTGCCCGGCCGATATACAATTTAGATATCAATGCCTCATTTGGCTATTATACCTATAAGACCGACGTAGGTCGGGACAATCCGGGTTGGATGAGCCCGGATTATAAAACTCAGCCTGAGTTTACTTATAATATTGGTGCTCAGTACAGGTTCAAATTTAAAAATGGATCAATGCTGATACCACGTATCGATATGTTCTATCAGGGTGAGAGAAATAATGGCGGGCTGACCACAAAACCTATTGCTCCGTATCACGTTGTGCCCGATTATACGGTGTACAATGCTCGATTGACCTATATGACGTCTGATACCAAATGGTCTCTTTCTTTGGAGATAAAAAATCTGTTTGATTCATTTTACTGGATCGACTTAGGGCCTGACAGGGCGGACGATGGTGTAACTCCCGTTTATGACAGAGAAGGTATACCCAGCCCTCCTCGTATGTTCTCTTTAACCCTCAGGTATAACTTATTTTAGATTACTGAGTTACTTAAACTGAACGCCCACCGGTTATTAGCCGGTGGGCGTTAATCGGTTGAATCAGTCTTTTATTGAAATTTTAAAAACAAGCTGACGCTTTCTGAAAACGACAACCCAAAAATAAAAACAGGATACGGTGCACTTACTCTGAAACAGATGATTTTTTTCTCCCACATGATCCCTGATACCCTGAAGGGTTACAATGTATTTATGGGCCTTAATACCAAACTTGTAACTGTATTTGAAGTATGGCTTTCAAGCGGTAGAAAAGAAAAAACCGTCATTGGTCAAAAAGAATTAACAGTCCCGGACAGGGAAGTACAGCGACAGATATATTTCGGCTATATTGAAGTTGAGGGACAGAAGCCACCCGAAATGCTTCATCATAATACAAACAGGATCGAAGGCAAAGGTTTGTACTGGAAGCAGTATACCGGCATAGAAAATCAAAAAAGTATAATTGTCGAGTTATTATGACCAGAGTAAGAATGAGTATAAAAATATTGATTTGTCGTGCATTCTTCAGTCAATGATCGTACCTTGATGGTCGATGAAGAAATGGGGACTGTCAATGTTTTTTGTCGCTTTGGTGACAGTGGTAATGGTATGACTGATTCACATACCTTCAGGCTGGTCAATGGGAAATATCGCTGGATTCATACCTTGAGTGCTAACTTAAGGTGAAATTTGGCCATACCGGAAGGTATGCCAAAAGTAAGAAAGGATAAAAGATGAAAGAAGTAATCAATACGGAAAATACTCATAGGGCTGTCGGTCCTTATTCACATAAGGATTTAGTCTATGAAATATAATTTTGATGAAATAGCCCACAGAAGAAATACTTTCAGTATGAAGTGGGACTATGGTGAGTTCTTAAGAGAAGTTGGAGTTACTGAACGTTTTGATGAAGGCACTATCCCGGTACATACCGCTGATATGGATTTCAGGTGTGCGCAGCCTATTTCCGATGCTTTAAAAAAACTCGCTGAACATAATATTTATGGATACACAGCTCTGTTTCCCCTATGGAATTGGTTTGAAATACTACAACGCTGTAATCGGCTGGTTTAAAAAAAAGAGAAACTGGACAATTAACCCTGAAGAAATAGTTTATGTAAATGGAACTGTTGAGGCAGTAAAACTTGCAATCAAGGCATTTACAAAGAAAGGTGACGGAATTTTGATAAACCGCCCCCTTTACTCTCCTTTTACCCATGTTATCGAGGGAACTGGAAGATCAGTTGTTAACAGCCAACTTAAAAACGTGGAAAATGATGGATATTACACCATAGATTTTGAAGACTTTGAAACGAAAGCTGCCCATCACGACACAAAACTTTTTATCTTATGTCATCCGCACAATCCAACCGGAAGGATCTGGACAGATGAAGAATTGAAAAGAATGGTTGAGATTTGCAGAAAACACCATGTCATTATTGTTTCGGATGAGATTCACGGTGATCTGATCCGAAAAGAACAGGAATTTCATCCCCTGGCTACTGTTGTTGACCCGGAAGGTATTGTTACCTGCACTGCAGTTAATAAGACCTTTAATCTTGCCGGCCTTCACGCGACCAATGTGGTCATTCAGGATAAAAATCTGCGAGAGGAATTTGTTAAATCAATTGGACTGATTATGCCCAATCCATTTACTATTGCCGCAGTAATCGCAGCTTACAACGAATGTGAAGACTGGCTTGAGCAGCTCCGTGATTACATTGACGGAAATATTGATTGGGTTCTTGATTTTTTAAAAACCCGGATGCCCAAAGTAAAATGTTATCGTCCTGAAGGCACCTACATAATGTGGTTGGATTTTAGAGATTATGGTTTAACCGCCAGTCAAATTCATCAAAAAATATATATCGACGCGAATGTAGTTTTAGAGGGTGGCACAATGTTTGATCCTGATTATGGTGATGGATTCGAACGAATTTGTGTCCCGACAAGCAGGAAGGTTTTAAAAGAGGTATTTGAGAGAATCGCCAGTGAGTTTAAAGGGCTTTAATATTAACACGATAGACGTTTTTTTGAGGTTGATCAATGGAAGGCAAACAACTAAAATTTTTGGATATTTTTTCCCTGTGTTTTGGAGCCGCGATCGGATCAGGTTTTTTTGTGCTGCTGGGTATTGGTATTTCCTATACGGGGCGCTCTATTTCACTCGTGCTTATCCTTGGATGTTTTTTAATGCTGTTCGCTTTTATGTATAACATTATCCTGGTCTCGATGTTTCCATTTAAAGGCGGCCCTTACAGCCAAATGGCCCTGCTTTTTAGCCCTGTCATGACTGGAGTGAACGCGATCTTTATATTATTGGTCGGTTTCTCATTATCTATTTACGCTACAGGCATGGTCTCATATGCGTCCGAGGTTTTTCATGGAATAACACCATATACAAAACTCATCGCCGGGATTGTTATAACATTATTTTTTGCTACCACGATTAAGGGATCCAAATTTATCGCCACGATACAAAACATAATGACATTTGTGCTTATCGCCTCGATTTTAATTTTTATTTTTTTCGGCATAACTGAAGTAAAAAGCGGATATTTTGAGCCTGCTACTTTCTTTCGATCCGGTTTTTCCGGTTTTGTCGCGGCATTGGCGCTTATGGGTTTTACATGTATGGGAACAACCGGTGGTATCGCATTGACTGCCGTAACCAAAAACGCGACAAGAACCATACCGATAGCAATTTTAACCGTGACGATAGTTCTTGCTGTAGTTTACGCTTTGATGAGTGTTGTCGCGTCAGGAGTGCTGCCTATTGAGCAAGTCGCAGGTAAAAGTCTGGCAACCGTCGCAAGAGCTATCTTCCCCTACTGGGCCTATGTCGTTTTTATCCTGGGAGGAGCAGTATTCGCTCTGACAACATCTCTCCTGGCCGCGATCGCCGCACTTAGATATCCAATCTCGCAAATCGCTGAAGATGGCTGGTTGCCGAAGTTTTTTACCGGAAAAACAAAGAACGGTTATCCATGGGTAACGCAACTTACTTTTTACATAATTTCTATTATTCCCATAATGTTTGACATCAGCTTTGACGCAATTGTCTCGCTGGTAATGATACCGACTATGCTAATTACAATGTACTGTAATTTAAAGTGTATCGGGATTCCAAAATTATTTCCGGAACAATGGAAACGAAGTATATTTCATATGCCAATGCCTTTATATGTTGTGATTATGTTGCTGAGTGCTGCTGCGGATTTATTTGTCGCTTATAATTTGTTTGCAGTGTTAAAACCTGTTCAGATGATTTATATGGTGAGCGCTTTCGGAGTCTGTATTCTCCTGGCATTTATTCGTATAAAAACGAAAGCGGTCGATCTTGATAGACTTATGAAAACCAAAAATGCTGTTATTGAAGAAGCTGAGAACGTGTAATTCGGGACGCGAGGTCTGGATAGCCAGTGATCGATCTTTGGTATCATTTGGTTATATCTGCCATGCTACGATGATGGTCAACAAAATCGTGGCAATAATATATTCTTTAAGGAGAATCAAAAAATGGAAAGTAAACAGAAACAATATAAAAATAAGGTTCAAGAATTGGCCGGTCGCGGTTGGGATATTCCGGCTATTCAGGCCAGGTATGAAAAGTTGTTAAAGGGGGGTATCCCCCAAAAAAAACTCAACAAGGACAAATTGCTGGCAAATAGGGAAGAAATTCTGGATCGGGTTCAGCAACGGGCCGAAGAATACAATGTCTTTGCCCATAATTGTCCTCAAGGCACGGCTTTGGCTCTTTTAGAAGAGTTTGGTGTGGGAAACATGGGGATCATTAAAGCCATATGTCCGTTTCCGGGAATTGCCGGCATTGGCGAAATATGCGGCGGTATTACAGGGGGGCTGATAACCATGGGTTTAATTTTCGGCAGCGATGACATAACCGATTTAGCTGCCGATGGCAGGGCTATCGAAATATCCCAGGAATTTATTGCCTATTTCGAGGACGAACTGGGTTATATCACCTGTTCCGAACTCCAGGAGAAGGTGGTTTTCGGTAAAAATATGGATCCAGGGGCTGGCCCGGAGAATATGGAAAATTTTGCCAAGGCCAAGGGCTTTGAAAAATGTGGGCTGATACCGGGCATCGGTGCCCGGCTGGCTGCTGATATAATTATCAGGAGACTCACTTAACGCCTCCTCCTTTAGAAAAGTAGTAATTCATTTTTGTGGTTAAAAAAAATGAGCCAATAAAGTGCTCAACTCAAATGGAGTATCAACAAATGTCGGAATACGAAAAAATAAACAAATATGGTGAAGCGATTGAACAGCTTCTAAAGCTTAAAACATCACCAATCGGTGTAAAATTTATACAAAGCGAAGATGAGATTCCAGTTAATACAGTCCGTCCGAAAAAGGACATGGGAGCACATCTTGCTCAATGTCAGGCCTTTGCCATGTCCAGACGGGAAGGTATAACTTCAGTACCCTTTGTAAACAAATAATGAATTTACATATTTGTAATATTCTGGTAGGAAATAAAAATGGCTGAGACTAAAAAAATAATAAAAAGTAATCTAGCTGATCAGGTTTGTGACGCTATTCGAAAAAGTATAATAGAAAAAGAATGGGAACAAGGTTCCAAGCTTCCTTCAGAGGCAGGTTTAGCAAAGATGTATGGCGTGAACCGACTTACTATCAGAATCGCGCTTCAGAAGCTAAACGCTATGGGCATCCTGAAAACCAGGGCGGGGGAAGGTACATTTGTCAGGGAATTCGACTTTATAAAATATATCAATGATGTATCCGATATGATCATGTCTCCGGATATGTTGGAAGGTGTATGGGAGTTTAGAAAATATTTCGAGCTGGAATGTATTCGGTTATCAATCCAGAACGCTGGTGAAGCTGAAATTAAAAATCTTGAGAAAAAATATAACGCTTTTGAGAAAATTGTGAAAAACAAAACGGGCTCTGGTGAAGATCGGCTTCATCAACTGATTGAGGCTGATCTTGAGTTTCATTACGAGCTATGTAAAAGCACAAAAAATCCTTTATTTTCCCTTGCTTTTGCAGCTGTCAGGGAACCGATATATCAATATATTAAATCACTCGTGTCTGTTGGTATTGAAAAAGTTGATTCCAAAGGCATGCCGATAAAATTGATCAGTGACGAGTCTCTTGATGCTCACAGAAAAATAATTAATGGAATTAAGAATAAGGATTATAAACTCTGTGAAAAGGCGTATCTTGAGATGACCGATCCTAAAAAAGCCTGAAAAAACTCAGTAATTTCCGGTTAAGAAGTTGCATTTAATGGACGCACTACCGTTCCGGCGTTGCCCATTTTCACGAAAACATATCCGAATCTCGCCCTGCTATGGTTTTGACTTTTAAGGATCAATTACAAATAATTAATGCGCACCTCTTATATTTCTCTGATACTTAAAAATAAAACACATGTACTGGAGCTGTTCGATCCCGTCCTGAAAAATGATGCCTTTGCCGGATCAATGCCCGTGGAGGTCGCATATATCGTCTTTCGTAATAGCAGCAAGTGCAATTTTCTAACCGGATGTTACTGAAATAACAACGATTATGGTTTATCGTTTGGCGATTGTCTATCGGCGCATGGCCAATAGCGACATCGCGTGAGTGAAAGATCGCAAAGCAGCGCTGTCAATGTTTCAGACATCATTCACACCATGGCTTATACAATATTATCTTGACACACAACCTCGGCTGCCTTTATAGTTCTCCAAAAAAAACCAGCTCCAATCAGATGAAGAAACTTGATCTCCTCATGCGGTATATAATTTAAGCGAATCAGCCGGCGGCCTGATTGAGATCGCCGAGTTAATATGTGACAGTTATATTTTTGGCATAATCATTAAATAATTCCGGTTTTTGCCGCGATTTCAGCAATCTCCATGTACGCTCATTTATACCCCTCTCATCCTCCGGCCGGATTCTAATATTGCAAGATATAATAACCCGTTAGCAAATATTTATAAGAAACCAAACAAGGAAGGAGGGTAAACAAATGAAAGCTGCAGTCATGCGGGAATATGGAAAGCCTTTAACGATTGAGGATATAGAAATTGGTAAGCCTCAAGCCGGTGAAGTCAAGGTGAAAATATCGGCTGTGGGGCTGTGTCACACTGATATCTCTGTTTCTCAAGGTGGATTTCCACCTCCTCTGCCGGTTGTTCTGGGGCATGAGGGAGTCGGAGTGATTGAAGAGGTCGGAATCGGGGTGACTGATTTAAAACCGGGAGATAATGTCTTAATAAATTCTCTGGTCTATTGTGGAGAGTGTCCTAACTGCGCAAAGGGAAATTACGGTGCCTGTGTTAAGAATGGTTTTTTCATGTTCGGAGGAACCATGCGGGATGGCACCACCAGATTGAAAAAAGGAGATGAGGTGATTCACAGCTACTTTTGCCAGTCTTCCTTTGCCGAATACTCTATTACACACCAGGACTTTGTAATTAAAGCTCCTCAGGATTTGGATATAAAAAAGTTAACTCCTCTTTGCTGTGGTGCGGCTTCAGGAATTGGCGCGGTTTTCAACAGGGCAAAGATATGGCCGGCAGCAGAAGTAGCGGTGTTTGGCTGTGGAGTTGTGGGCATGGGGGCTATCATGGCTGCTAAATTATCGGGAGCCACAAAAATAATCGCCATTGATGTACTCGACCATAAGCTGGATTTTGCCAGAGAGTTCGGTGCTACTCACACAGTTAACGCATCTAAAGATGATGTTGTCGATAGTGTCCGGCTTCTTTCCAATGGCGGAGTAGATTTCGCCTTTGAAGCAATCGGTAAAGGCGAAACAATATCACAGTGTCTGGATGCAATAAAACCAGGCGGTACAGCGGTCGTGGTTGGAGCGGTACCTTTCGGAGAAAGGGCATCCATTGACCCTGTGCAGCTTGTTGGAGAAAAAACAATCAAGGGTTCGATAATAGGGTCACTAAAGCCTCATTACGATATCCCTAAATATATAGAACTGTACAGGACTGGACAGTTTCCCGTAGACAAACTTATACAGGCGGAATACCCGCTTGAAAGGATAAATGAAGCTATAACGGCAGCCCGGAACGGGGAATTTCTTAAGGCAATAATAACGATGTAAATTGACTGGCTACCGGTTAGGTTACTTCAACCGTTCACCAACAAGGAGATGCTATGAAGTACTATCAAAAACTGATGCTGCTTTTATGTTTGACCTGGGGATTCCTTGGTGTACAGAGAATCATTATCTCAGTTATTATGCCGGCGATAAAAAGCGATTTGAGTCTTACCAATACACAGGTAAGTTTGATCGTAGCTGTTACGGGTCTGGCATGGGCTTTCGGTACAGTACTGTGGTCCTCGCTGGGTGATCGTTACGGGCGTCGACCGATCATCGTCTTTTGCTCAATTCTGGCGGCGATCTTTTCCTGGGTGACCGGATTTGTGCATACTATCGGTCATATGTTGACCATTCGCGGATTGCTTGGACTTTTTGAGGGCGGTCCCTATGCCCCCATGATGGCTGTAATGTCGGAAGAATCACCTGAAAACAAGCGCGCCATGAATGCTGGACTGATCACGGGGGCCTTCATGCTCGTAGGCGTTGGTTTCGGTTCGCTGTTTGCAGGAAAGTTACTTGACACATTCGGTTCATGGAGACCGGTTTTTTATGTTGTGTCTATTCCTGCCCTCGTTCTTGGAATTATTTTACACTTCGTGATGCGTGAAACCGCCTCAACCACCGAAGCGATTCGTCTGCGGAAGAGCGGCCAAAAGATCTCAAAAGATAAAAAGGTCGAAAGGGCTGCAATTCTGGAAGCTCTCAAGTATAGAAATATTGTACTGTCTTCGATAAACAGCATTCCCGTCATGGGCTGGCTCTTTATCTACACAGTTTTTGCAGCCATCTTTCTAAACGAAGTCCACAAATTCAATATGGTCCAGGTTACTTATATTATGGCTGCTTCCGGTGTAGGCGGATTTCTCGGTGAATTTATTTTAGGGGCTTTATCCGATATTATCGGTCGTAAAAAAGCCCTCATTCTTTCAGCCCTGCTATGCTCTGCATTCGGTATCACTGTAGTTTTGCTTCCCATAGGGACCTCGGTTCCGGTATTCAGTTCATTCTTCTTTTTATGGGGATTATTCGGAGCCGGTATGTATCCGATGTATATAAGCACTCTGCCTGCGGAGTCCGTGCCCCCTCGAATTGCCGGAACAGCCGTAGGCATTCCGGTAGCCATCGGTGAAGCTGTGGGCTCAACCCTGCTGCCGGTAATCGCAGGTATACTTGCTGACAGGTTTAGTCCATTTGCCCCCATGTGGATGGCAGCATTGACCGGAATTGTCATCGCTGTAATTTCGCTTTTTTATATTGAAACCGCGCCGAGGCAAGTAGCTAAGATGAAGAACAAACCTACACGGGAAGATCACTTATTTAAAATTTTCAGGTAAAATAACTAAAACCATTGATTCTTTTAAACATAAATAAATTAAAGGAGGAAAATCATGTCTCAAAGAGAAGGTGAAACAGATTATAAGTATGAAGATTATGCTTCCGAAATGGCCACATACCGCAACCCTCAAACCGACGCATTCGTCAATAAGCAGATAAAGATTACGCTGGATTCAGGTACCGTATTTGACCTGAACTTTATCGAGAAAAATAAAGTTGAGTGGAAAAGCGTTGATGGGAACGGTACGGACTGGTGTGAAGTCGTAGAAGTAGAGACGAATACATATTTCATTGATATGACTTTTGCCAGCACTCCACGACAGTCTCAGACATTCATTGTAAATACTGAAACCAGGCATGCGGTGGGAGTCCAGACCATCATACGCGAAGGTGATGTGGGGCGCGAACCCAGAGCAGTCCACAATTACGAAGCAGGCGTTATCGGAAATCCATCCGATCCTCCATTCGGAAAGAAACCTGCACCTACACGCAATCTGCACGGCCTGCGTGCCATCTATAAGTATAATACCAACCAGTGTTTCGAACATGTTTATATGACCCATGAACGTTATGCCTGGCATTGCGTAGTAGGACCATTAAAGGGACAGGCCGACGTGGAGATGTGCACAATATATAAATTTGATGACAACCAGTATATATTCAGCTGGCGTGAGTTCGGCCTGCCGGTTTCCACTGTTTTCTTTTATAACTGGAATCAGATGAAAACAACCGGCAAATTTTTCGCAATCGGTGATGACGGCAATGTAGCCAATACACCGGCGGCAGCACTTATCACCAAGCTGTCAATGGCTTTCTATCCGCTTGATGCTCAACCGCTCTAGCCGGAAGCAGGGGATGGGACGTTGTTGATAAACAATGTTTGGCCAGGATAATCAACAACGTCCCAATCTGCTAAAAAGAAAGTTGGGTTAAACATTTCATTAAGGTTTTAAACCGGGTTCAGGAGTTACTATCGGCTTTCCGGTGACAGGGTGTTCACAATGAAATGGCAATACTTCATGCTCGGGCCACAGTAAAGGCTTAATTTCCGTCAATTCATCAGGGCCATATGGATCATCCGGGTATGTTGTTGTCTGGTTTGGGACAAAATGCGGAGGAGTATAGGCCCATCCGTTTTCATGTGTAGCGTGCCACACCGGGCGGTAATTGAGGACTTTAATTTTCCAGACTCCGCCGATCTTAATATAGGAATTTTCGTATAGTGCACCTTCCCACCACTGTCGTGATGTTCCGGCTAAAGCCGGCCGTGGGATCCTTTTCATAATGTGTTCCGGCCATCATCATGCAGCGGAATCTTGCATTGGCGGTTTCCCTGTCAGGAGCAACATCCACAACATCCTGCATCATGGGATGATCAAGAAGAAAACCGAAGACAGGCCCGTTTTTACCATCTGTAAAACGCTGCCTGAAACCGTCACAGTAAGCACGACGTATCCCGGCTTTGCCTTTGAATACTCCGCCGAAAAAATAAAACTCGCAATCATCGGCATAACAATCCACCACTTCATCATACATACATTTATCAAGAAAGTAGCCATACAGATGATGCAACCTTCTGACAGCATGAACATCCTCGAGTATCCCCAGTTTGTTTTCCAGTTCCTCAACCCGTTTTGCCAGATTATCATCACTCATTATAAAATCCCTCCTTTCCCGCAATGAATAGTTAATAGTATGAAAGCAGTATAATTACTTAAGAAACTTGCATCAAGGTTTTTTATAAAGAACTAAAATTATTGACGTACAACAGGAAAATCCATATAATTCAAACTTCGTAAAAATGTTTCTTATCAACTTAATTGTCAGGAGCCTGCAGTATGTCCATAGAACAAAACAAAGAGCTGGTTATGAGGTTTTTAAATGAATTTATGATAGGTCATAATATAGAAGTGCTTGATGAATTACTTGGGCCAAACTATACACAGCACAACCCCGGTCTTGGCCATGGAAAATCAGCATTAATCAAGTTCTTTCAGGATTTCTGGGAAATCTATCCAAAACCGGGCTACTATTTAAAACGTATTATTGCAGAAAATGATCTCGTAGCAATACATTATCACTTTCAGCCCGATCCAAAGGAAGCAGGTCATGCAATTGTTGATATCTTCAGGATCGAAGATGAGAAACTTGCAGAACACTGGGATGTGGTTCAGAAAATGCCTGAAAAATCAGAAAACAACAGCCCTATGTTTTAACCCGGATTTTGCAGTAGCCACCTACTGCGGACTAAAAACCTTTGCTGCAACGCTCGTTTCACGATTTCGATCCTCAACATATTTATGATATGCTTCCGGGTCAAAATCGTTCCAACTTCGCGTTTCGCTTTGGTTTTTCGCCCTCGCTACGTTTTCTACTGCAAAATCCGGGTTTTTAAAAAAAATAAAGGGGTGAAAAACCTTGCCCCTTTATTCACTAATTAGAAATCAAAAACTAAATATTTTTTACCATGCCGGATTTTGCGACGGTCCGATCCATTTCTTAACGCCTTCGTTATAAATAATGCGTTTACTGAACAGCCACTGACCGTTCACCTTGACCATTTCGTCCTCGTAGTGTCCGTAACCATCAAATACGGCTTTTCGTTCGGGATTGTTGTTGGAATAATGGAACCAGTATGCCCTTCCGACAGCCTTGTCACCATCTATTTTTATTACGATATTGGTGATGTTATGCCGCCCTGTCGGCCGATACGGACCTTTGGGACTATCTCCGGAAGACTGATCAAAAACAGTCCTGGACTCTTCAATCGCTTTTCGGATTGCATCACGTCCCTTGACCTTATATTCGATGATGTCCAGAACACCGTCTTCGGTGAAAGTAGATACATAGGTGTCCAGGTCAAAAAAATCCAGGGCAAACAGATAGCGTGCCTGGAGATCTTCAATCTGTGCACGGTCTTCGGCATAGTTGTTTGAGTGCTTACCTTCGTGCCAGTGGTAGCACATGAAGTTAAGAAAAAGGAAACTGCAAAAATAGAAAATGATATTACTGTCATTATTCTTTTCATTTAGTGCCTCCTCATTTTTTGGATGTATAAAGTCTTTTACTTGAACCATCGAACCCTTGGGCCCTTGAATCCTGATTTTCGCCCAATTTTATTGGCAAAATCAAACTCTACTCCCATCCGGTCTTTGTGCCGTAGGGCAGCACAAGTCCGGTTGCCTCAATGTCATAAATTTTCCCTTTTTTAATTTTGAAAAAGTGAATAGCCGGCATATTAAAGTTCCCCTGAAAAGCCGGAACACTTATCCACTCCTGGATCTACCTTGAGCTTCATGGTTTTGAGCTTGCTGTCATGATAGAGGTTGGAAAATCCCACTGCCAGGCCCTTCTGTTCATCTATTACCAGCAGACGGCGATTTCTGATTTCCGCATATGTAACCCCATACCCCTGCAGTGATCTGTCCTTCACATGTATTTGGTACAAGCGAAAGCGCCTTGCCAAGCTTCATCATTTCCGGATCCACTCCCCTCAGGCGGTGCAAAATCCCTCGGCGCTTCCCTTGGTTCCAGGAAAATCTTCTTTTGTGCCTCCTACGGATATACCACCATTCTCGCGGCGTTGACATTCCAGGGCAAATGGTGCAAGTGTTCCGTCTTCACCGGTTAAAGCATCATAGTAGGAAAGCCCGATATCGAGCATCTGATCCCTGGGTGTCCTATCTTCAGGCGCTATATCTTCTACAAGCCCTGGTCGTGGGTTTTTTTAAGTTCTGCAAATGTGATTTCATCCCTTGTAACCACATGATGTTCGGCTTCTGCTATTTTACCCCGCCTGAGAGCAAGGCGAACTCCAAGCAGAATATTCTGATTGTTGTTCTCCTTCATCATGACAAGACAGGCCACCTGCTGGTTTACCGGATCTGCAGCATATACCTGAAATTCGGAAGGACCGCCGGAAGCAGTTTCCCATAAGCCGTATCCCACCGGAATTTCAGCAGTGTTTTGTGTATATTTGACGTATTGGTCAAAAGGAACGGCTGACGGATCATGTGCGACCAGGGCTGCCAGATAGTCTTTCATGAGTTCTACCAGGCACTGCCGGTCGCAAGTACCCTGATTTATAGGCAAATGAATTAGTAGATAATAAAAGAATAGTAACTAAAGTTAATCCAATTTTTTTAAATTTCATTTCAGTAGCCTCCTGTTAAATATGTTTGAATATGGCATTTCATAACCTGGTGGGGTGTAAAACCCCACCCTACGTCAAAACAATAAACAAGGTGCAAAAATTGGCTGAGCTATCTAATACTCTGTATCTGTCAGACATTCCCTGCTCATAGGTACTCCACCCGGAATTCATTCCATAGGGACACCTGTGAAAAATGGCTTCAATCCTGCGGATATTGCCTTTTTCTATCTTGAACAGCTCTGCAATCTGCCATGTCCAGTTTATGGAATCATGATCAAAAAAACCAAACGCAAATGCGATCCCGCGCTCCTGGTCTACTGCCACGAAACGACGGTCCCGGACTCGTGTTATAAAACCCATAGTACCGGACTCAAACTGCTCTTTACATCCCCAGTGTGATGAATACATTGTAGCAGTCTTTGGATCGGGCTCGTTTCACCTTCAGGGACCGGAACATTTGTAGCCGGCATACCGTTTTCAATGCGGTGACAGTCATCAGTAAAGGGATAATAGCCTTTGCCGTGATCATTCTTCTGCAATCCTGAAAAGTAATAATTTGCAGTCTTGATCAGTTCTTCCCGTGGAGGCACGTTCTTTCACTGGAATAGTTTCCATGAAAATTTTATGGGGTGCTCCCAGTTTCTCGACTCTTTCCCCTGTAGACAATTTTCCGGTAAGTCCCATGGTATTGTTGTCAGGACGGTTCACAAGCTGTTCAGCTTCGGTAATCAAACCATTTACTATTTTCAAACGGATTGCAACAGCCACTAATTGACCTTCCGCCTGGCCATTGCCACCACCTTCACGGGCGGTTCCTAAAAAAGCAACCTGCTGGGTTTCCACATCAGGGATATAAAATTTATAATTTCCCTTTGCTGACATATTAACCCACAGCCCCTCGTTTCCCAGTGGCAGCCTCACACCGTTTTCAGTAAACTTGCAGTCCCTGGAAAAAAGATCAAGACTCGGATTATTGTCAAGCATTGCGTCCATATACCTGTCAATATAATTTTCCAGACAGGCACGGTCGCAAGTAGTGCTGCTGCTTTGAGCCATGGCAATAAAGGGAAACAAAATAAAAATTAAGGCAATGATTAAAATTCTGGTTCGCATGGATATTCCTCCTGATTAATTGTGATATTTTTGAAATGTATTTTGCCAGCAAAAATGGTTATGGCCTAAATATTAACACCCATTGATCTAGCTACAGACCGCATATACTGCCCGAGAAATAATTATATAAAAAACTGTATATCATCACCTGCTACTCGGCACAAACAAAACTGTCCGCATTGTTCACATCACCACCTTTGTACCGCGCCACAAGAGGGTATGGACAAAGCGGTCTTGATACGCCTGGGAAAGATATGCCGGTTGCCTTGATTCGATCCGGTGCGCTGTCCTTTTTCCACCCAGGCCATGATTGCTTCAAGCATATCGAAGCGGTCTGTTGCCTGGCCGCCGTCACAATGACACATGCCGGGAATAAGAAAAAGCCTGACGGAATCGCGGATAGACTCGCCATTGTCCCTGACTACTTCGTCATACCAGTCGGCAAGCACACTGGAGGCCATGCCCTGATCGGAGAGACCGTTATAAACAATCATTTTTCCATGACGTGCGAAAGTTTGCAAAAAAGTGGAATCAGCATCACCTAACATTTCGGTATTGCGGGTACGTTGCACATCACGGTCAAAATCAAACTTCAGGGGATCCATGTCCGGGTCCGGAGGTGTCAGTTGATAATAGCGCATATTACTTAAACCAAGTCCGGCATCGGCAGCATCCCATTCTCCAGTGCCGGATGAACCAAGGTGCATGGCCCGCCAGATTGGATCGGCAATACCGGTGTCATAATTGAAAGCACCGTAAAGCGATTTCCCCATCACTTGTTCGAGGACCGGCGTATATATCATGCAATGCATCTACCTGCGCCTTTGAGAGGCAGGTGTCTGTTTTTTCAGCTTTGCAGGTCAGAACCCAGGGATCAAAGTCACAGCTTTGCCAGTCGTTGATAATGCCGTCAGCAAGGCCGTCCAGTGCGTCGCAATGTTTAAGAACACTGTCAGCCACCAGACGCAAATCGCCATCCGAAAAGGCTTTAGAAATGATAGGACGACCCTTTTCATCCTTTGGAGAAATACGGGCAACCACCTGGAGATTCCACATTTCATCTACCGCTATCCTGGAGAATTTTATGGACGGATCACCGGCAACAATACCATCAAAATAAAGTGGGAAACGCTGAGAGGCCATCAATCCCTGACGCCCGCCATTAGAGCACCCCAATAAATAAGAGTAAGTTGGTGCAGCACCGTAATATCATTCAATCAGTTCCTTTGCCTTAAGTGTTACTGTTCCCAACGCGTTATAGGCGTAATCAATACGGGCCTGCTGGTCGAGTCCAAAGGACCCGTCGAGCCAATCGCCACGATGTCCGCCATCTGTGGAAACAACTGCAAAACCGCGTGCCAGGGCCGATGGCCTGACTGAACCAAAAATATCACCTAAGGCGGGGGCGAGTCTGCCATCAAGTCCACCCCCACCCTGGAAGGCAAACCGGCCATTCCAGTTTGTCGGCATGCGCAGATCAAAGCC
Organism: uncultured delta proteobacterium; assembly: GCA_963815145.1. Lineage (GTDB taxonomy): Bacteria > Desulfobacterota > DSM-4660 > Desulfatiglandales > HGW-15 > JAAZBV01. The sequence goes on along the minus strand of CAWFFS010000025.1, from coordinate 34,625 downwards.
CAGTCCGAATTTGCGGCCGCCCGCACCAATGCGGGGATTCAGCATACCCTGAACCAGACAATGCTCAGGAAGAAGTTCGCCTTCCTTATTCACACGCGCCACTACCATCAGGCATAGGTGCAGGCCCGGCAGGAACAATCTCAGCTTTTTCGACCACGAAACCTGGTGTTGCCAGGTCAGCAATTGCCTTGCAGCTCGAAGCGTTCATAGTCTTCTCTGCTCCGAATGCCGCTTTAATTGGAAAAGAAACTGCTATCATCACGCAGACTAATCCCTCCCTATGGGGTTCATACAAGATCTATTCTTGAATAAACTTCGATTTGAAAGTCATAAGAGCATTCTCCTTCTATATTTTGATAATCCAGTTTTTAACCAATTGCCTTCATCATTGATGGGTCGCACGCGTAAACAACCTATAACATTTTTCCTCCGACCATTGTCATCATCACCTTGGTTTCACTGATCTCTTTCGGCGCAATCTTGAACAGGTTCTGCGAAATAATTATCACGTCGGCCAGTTTCCCCACTTCGATTGAGCCTTCTGTTTTCTCTCGTTTAGCAGTGTATGCCCCACCCATGGTATATCCGTAAATAGCCTCTTCGAGAGTGAGGCATTGCTCGGGAAGCCATCCCCCGGCAGGTGTTCCCTCCGGGGTTTCGCGGGTAAAAAGCATCTCCAGGGCCGGCCATGGATTTAAAGTCACTACCGGCCAGTCACTGCCAAAGGCTAAAGTCGCACCGCCGGACAGGATGGAACGCCAGGGCCAGGCACGGGAAGCGCGTTCCGGGCCTATATTTCCGGCCCAGTTATTCAGGTTATTGTCATTAGGAGTTGTGTGTAAAGGCTGCATGCTGGCAATCACTCCCAGTTTTCCGAATCGGGGGATATCCAGGGCGCTCGGGGCTTCGATATGCTCAATTCTGTGTCTCGCATCTTTCCGGCCATTCATTTTACCGGCCGCCTCGTATGCATCCAGGGCCAGGCGAACGGTGGCATCCCCAATCGCATGGGTGGAGATAGTAAAACCCATGCGGTCAAGTTCGGCAACACTTTTCTTGTATAGTTCGGAATCAATATACATGAATCCACTTCTTTGTGGGCTCATTCGTGTAAGGTTCAAGCATTGCAGCCGTGTTGGATTCTATAACACCATCCATAAGGAATTTCACAGTGTTCAGATCGATCCAATCATCGTTATATTTTTTACGATTTTCTTCCAGAATTTTTAGGATATCGGGAGTTAAGGGCGGATTTATGAACCGGGCCATGTACAGGCGGGTTGTCAACTCCCCCCTTTGACGCATTTCATCAAACAATTCGATACGCTCCGCATCGGCACCGGCGCTGATCAAACGGGTTATACCCAGGGAACTGGCATAATGGATGGCCCTTGTCAGACGATCCATTTCTCCCATCCTTGAAGGCGGCGGAATGGCCTTATCATCAATTGTGCCGCACCTTCTTTTAATATGCCTGTCGGCTCTCCCGTCTTTCGGATCTCGCTCAATAACACCGGATGGCGGATCAGGGGTATCTTTTGTTATACCTGCCAACTCAAGCGCTTTGCTGTTCGCCAGAGAACTATGCCCGTCATAGGCCCCCAAATAAACAGGACGGTCGGAGACAACTTCGTCGATGTACTTTTTATCAGGCAGACCGCTCTTGCCGAAGATGCTGTAGTACCAACCCATGCCCTGGATCCATTCCTTTTCAGGATGGGCGTCGGCGAAATCCTTTATCATCTTTTGGAAATCGGCAATGGTTTTAGCATCATTTAAAGAAATCCGATCAAGCATACCGGCTCCGGCCATTATATGCACATGGGATTCGACGAACCCGGGAAGCACCATATTTCCTTTCGCATCGATAACCTTTGTTGAAGGCCCCCTGATACACGGCAATCGACTCATCCGAACCCAGTGCTACGATTTTCCCTTCGCTAACTGCTATGGCCTGCACCCAGGGTTCTTCCGGATTTACAGTGTAGATTCTGCAGTTGATCAGAACAGAATCTGCAGGTATAGGTTTATGATTATTACAGGAACAGGCTGCTACATATAAAACAGCAATAAATAATATAACTTTTTTTAGAGTATATTTTATCATCTTTGCCATTTATCTTTTCAAACTACCGATTCATTATGATTATGATTGAACTTAAAACTGTCACTTAAAAGCTATTTTTACGCTTACGGTATTCCCGCAACAGAAATGCCAGAATAACAGCAAAGCCAAGTACATCAGATACGGGAAGTGCCAGCCAGATTCCTTTCAGACCCAGCATATACTCCAGCAGGTAAAGTAAAGGAACAAATAGAATAAATTGTCGGGCCAATGACAGCCACAAAGCCATGCCACCCATTGATAATCCCTGAAAAGCCGTGATGAACAGGATGCTTGGGCCTATAAAAACCATTGCCGAAAGCATAAAACGCATGCCTGGTACAGCGACCTTAAGTGTTTCGGGATCTTTTATGAAAATTCCGGCAACTTCCGGTGTCCATATTTCATAGATGATGGTAAAAACAGCCAGGAGCATCACAATGCCGATGCTTGAGAGTTTGATGGATTTCCAGAGTCGTTCCTGGTTTCCTGCCCCAAAGTTATAACCGACTACTGGTAATAAGGCGTTTGATACACCCATAATCGGCATAAATGCCAGATCTGAAAGGCGTATTGCAATACCGACCGCAGCGATTGGTACAGACCCGTAAATTGATACCACATTGTTAAAGAGAACAAAGGCAAAGCTTTCTGTTAACTGCTGAATGGAGGCCGGGGCTCCCACACGGTATATTTTCTTTATTATTAACCATCTGGGTATAAGGCATTGCCTGTTAAATCTGAAAGTAGTCCTGTTTCCAAAAAGATAATAAAGGCCAACCAGCATCCCGATGCACTGGGATATTACAGTTGCAAGCGCGGCACCTTTAATCCCCATTTCGGGAAAAGGTCCCAGGCCAAGGATTAAAAAGGGATCAAGTATTATATTCATAACACTTGATGTTATCATTATTATGGTAGGTTTAACGATGTCTCCTGATCCTCGAATAAGACCTCCGGCAAGCAGTACAAATACATTGGCCATGGCACCAAATGAAGTAACGACAAGGTATGTCTTTCCAAAAATCATGATATCCTCGGTTGCTCCAAAGGCAACGAGGATTTTTTCAGGGAATAAGAATGCAGGTATCAGGAAAACTAATCCCCAGAAAATACTTAAGCAAAAAATCTGACCTGCTGCCAGATTTGCGGCTTTTATGTTTTTTTCTCCAAAATACCTGGATACAAGTGCTCCAATGCCTGTACCGGTACCCAGACCGACTGCCATCGTAAGTATCTGATATGGAAATACAATGGTAAGTGCTGCTATTGCCTCATACCCAAGTCTCGATACCCAGAACGTATCAACAATATTGTATAAACTTATGGCAATGGTAGCGGCCATGCCTGGAAGGCTTAATCTGACCAGCAGTGACGCCAGTGGAGCATTTCCCAGGCGCTCGGTATGCTTCTGCATAAATCCCTCTAAATTTATTATTTGAAATGAGAACAGTTAATAATATGAACAGTTACATTAATTAACTCTGGCTATTCTGTCAATCATCAAAAAACGGCTGTCACGGAATTAATACACTATATTAAGTGTCTACAAATGTCTTGACACACAAGTTTTATCTACCTATTCTCACACAATAAAAATAACCTTTACAGTTTTTGCGGACAAATAATGCATTGCAGGACTTAGCTGTCATTCAGATAAATAATAGCCAGGACAACCAAAAGGAACAAAATGAAAAAAAAAATTAAGGATATTATCAATGTGATGGAAAAACTGGATGATATTTATATTTTAAAAATCCAGGATGTCGGTAAACGCCTTAGTATGAAAGATCCTTTCGGAGAGTTAACAAATACCCAGTCCCAGGCGGTATTTAAAATAAGCAGGATTTGTCCTTGTACTTTATCAGAGGTGGCAAAGAGTCTAAGAACCACGAAATCAGCTGCCTCAACCTTGGTTGAAAGACTGGTCGTGAGAGGTGTGCTTGAGAGAAAGCAGGACCCGGATAACAGGCGGCGTGTCCTCATTACTCTCACACGACAAGCTCAACGCTTCCAGGAAACCCTTGAAGAAGAACTGGAAAAGGAAATGGTAAGGATAGCCGATCACATGAATCCCGAAGATTTTATTAGGTGGGTGAAGGCTTATAAGGCAATTGATCTGGCGATAGATAATATATACGGATCTAATGAAAAATAGTTTCCTGACGGCAGTCTAAAGATTGTAATATTCAGTTACTATTATTCAATTCTGTTATTCTATACATTAATATAGGGAACATATATCAATGAATGTGAAAAGTTTTGGTGAGATAAGAAGGTATGATTTTGATCAAAAAAAACAATGATTATAGCCTCGTTATTCCCAGTTTTATCATACGTGACCTGAGCGTGGAGTCTTTCAATCCCAGAATTCTAGCTGCCCCGTTCTTACCGCTAACCCTCCATCCTGTTGACAGCAGCACCTGACTGATGTGTTCTCTCTCGACATCTTCCATTGACATGTTACCGCTGGCCTGATTTTCCAGAGTCTGTTGCTGGTCTATACGGAGCGTTGGACCGCTGCTCATTATCATACCCCTTTCAATCACATTTTTAAGCTCCCTCACATTACCGGGCCAGTGGCATTCCTGTAACTCGTCCATAATTTTTTTAGGAATACTTTTTATGGATTTACCCATACTCTGGGCGAACTCTTCAACAAAGGCCCACACAAGAAGAGGGATGTCCTCTCTTCTGTCTCGCAGTGGGGGAACAACAATAGGAAAGACGTTCAGGCGATAAAAGAGATCCCTCCTGAATATGTCCTTCTTTACAAGTTCAGCAAGATTATGATTTGTGGCTGCTATTACACGGACGTCTACAGAGACCGTTTTTGAACTGCCAAGCCTCTCAAATGTACCGTCTTCGAGAACTCTTAAAAGCTTGGCCTGGAGTTCCATAGGCAGATCTCCGATTTCGTCGAGGAAGATTGTTGATTTGTCGGCTGCTTCGAATCGACCGGCCTGTCTGGATGCTGCACCTGTAAAAGCGCCCTTTTCCCGCCCGAACAATTCACTCTCTATAAGACTTCCCGGCAATGCCGCGCAATTTACCCTTATCATCGATCGCACATTTCTGGGACTCAGGTTATGTATGGCCCTGGCAATCATTTCTTTTCCGGTGCCTGTCTCACCTGTTATAAGAACACTGGTACTCTCTTTTGCGACTCTCTCTACTGCCATGAGAACTTTTTTAATAGCCGTGCTCTCGCCGACAATTTCTTTGTGCCTGTATCTGGTTTCAACTTCTCTCCTCAGGTAGATGTTTTCTTCCTCAAGCTGATTTTTCAGCTCATTAATTTCTTTAAATGCCTTTTTCAGTTCATTTTCATATTTTTTTCGTTCTGTAACATCTCTTGTGAGAGACAGAAGCAGTGGCATTCCCTCAAGGTCAACACGCCCTAAACGTACTTCCACGGGAAATGAGCTCCCATCCTTTCGCCTGTGAATACCTTCGAAGGTTATATGTTTTTCCGATTGCAAGGGGCCCCAGTATCTGTCCCTGTGTCCTTTTGCCGCGACCTCCATATCAACATCAGATATACTCATCTGTAGAAGTTCATCTTTGGAATATCCGAGCATTTCACAGGCTGTAAGGTTTACATCCAGTATTTTGCCGGCGTAATCATGTATAAAGAAGCCGTCACCTGCCTGTTCAACCAGCATTCTGAATCTTTTTTCACTTCCCTGAAGGGCAATGGTCGAGGCTTTTTTGTCGGAGATATCCATAATGAATCCTTCATACATGGCTTCTCCCGATTTTCCTTTTACAGCCCTGGCCCTGATGCTGACCCAGATGACCTCCCCATCCTTTCTTTTGAAGCGTGCTTCCGCACCGTCAATAAATCCGTGCGATTTTATGTCTTGCAGGATGTTTTCTCTTTCTTTCGGATCTATATAAAGCTGAGCAGCATTGGTGTGAGATTTTAGAAACGCTTCTTTTGTTTTAAATCCAAACATCCGGGCTAACCGTCTGTTGGCAAGAAGGAAATCCCCATTTTCATTGGAACGGAAAAAACCCACTACTGCGTTCTCGATCAGGCGCTGAAATCCGTCCTCAATTTCCGCCATATTTTGAGTTTTTTCACTGATTTTTGAAAATTTCGATTCATTAGTCTTAAATTTTCCAGTCCTGCGATTACTCGATTTTTGATTCATTAGGTGCTCCTTCCTGGGAAAGTTATTTAGTGCCCATCCAGAAACGGCCCTTTTGAACTATCTCTGCGTCACACTCAGATTGTAATCCTCGAAATACCTCAATGTATTCCTGTGGTTACAATCTTCGCGTTCCTTGACCTTGTCCAAAAATTCTCGTTTCTGGATGGACACTAATTAGCGAAATATCGCAAAAAAAACGATATTTCGCTAGTGTTTTCTTTGATTCCTGGTGGTAGATATTGATTAATTCTAAAAAACCATAAGATATCAATAATTTAAACTGAAATAAAAAATCAGGTTCAGGTGGCATGTTTATTGTAGTTAATATCCAGTAAAAATTAATTTTGTCTAAATATCGTTAAAAACCAAATAATGATTTTTCAAAAGTCGTGTCTTTGTAAAAGTTAAACATTATTAACCTATCGCGTGGACGGGCTTACAATATGATAATTCTTGTTCTTAAATTAAAGGTTTCTCCCTCAGACCGCAAAGATGTCATTAGCATTTTTGATACTGTAGCCGGTTCTACATCCGTAAAGCCGGGATGTAAAATGGTAAAGCTCGAATCAGATGTCCATGATGATGATGATCTCTTTTTGATTGAGGAGTGGGAAGCGATGGCTGAACTTGAGCGGTATATAGCTTCCGATGAATTCCGGAAAATCATGGCCATGATGGATATGGCTGTTGAACCACCTGAAATTTCTTTTCACAGTGTTTCATCAACCATGGGGTTCGAACTGGTTGAAAAAATTCGGGAGAAGGTGAACTCGAAATAATTCAATAACAGGTTTAACAAAACATATTAACATTCCAGGAGGTATTTAAAATGGGAAAGAAAGTATTTGTTGATTTGACTCATCCATTCAGTACTGAGATCCCGCGCTGGCCTTATTTCGCGAAACCGGTCATTGATTCCATGCACACCATGGCAAAGGGCGGGGTTCTGACCCAGAGGATAGATTGTGTACAGCATACAGGCACTCATGCAGACGCACCCCGCCATGTCATGGAACGCGATTTCGACGGTAAAAGGGCCCGTTATACGCACGAAATGCCCGTTGATGCTTATACCGGCGACGCAGTCTGTCTTGAAATCAATATCGAACGCTGGGGTTTGATACTGCCTGAGCATCTTGAGGATGCCTGTAAAAGAGCGAACATAAAGCCGGAAGAGCTCAAGGGAATGGTTCTCTGCCTGAATACGGGCATGCATCGCAAGTTTGATGATACAAAAGAGTACTATCATTACTCCTGCGGTACGGGTATCGAAGCAGGCAGATGGTTTGTAAAGCATCAGGTCAAGTGTGTTTCAATGGATACGCAGGCTCTGGATCACCCTCTTCATACGGCAATGGGCAAGAACGGCCCGCCCCAGATGAATCTTCCCGGGGCTTCCGGAAAACCTATTACAGAAGAATACGCCGAACAGTTCGGCGAAGAGGCCTATGCAGAATTCGAGAAAGCAGCCTATATCAGGCTGCATGGCAAGGAAGCCTATGATGCCAAATTCGGTGATCTGGAAGCCATAGGATGTGAAGGAACCTGGGAACCGTGCCATAAGATGATGCTGGGTCACGGCATAGTCGGTGTCGAGAACCTCGGAGGGGACCTGGACAAGGTATCCGGTAAACGCTTCCGGTTCTACTGCTTCCCGATTCGCTGGTACATGGGTGATGGATCAATGGTCCGCTGCGTGGCCGAGATTGATGAAGACGAGCTGAATGATATACCGGAAAGAACCTATACCTACTGCGGTACGGGGTATGGCCCGGCCTGCGAGTTATAGCGGGTTGCGTTCAGGCCCGGTTTTACCTGTAGCGATGGTAAGCGTCACAGCTCAGCAGTGAGGGCTATGGCTCTTGCAGGCCCGGTAGATCAACAGGGAATATAAAAAATGGAGTTTCAATAATGATGTCCAGCAAATCGCTTTACCTATTACGTCTTATCGTCCTGTCTCTGATTTTAACCGCATATATGACAGGATGTAAAAACCCTGTTTCTTCAAAACAGGATAGCGGCCATGCCGGCGGGTTCAGCCCCCAGGCAATTAAATATACGGACAAACTTTATGATGTGTCGGCTGCCGGAGGAGGGAAGGTCTGGACTGTGGGCTATTTTGGCACTGTTTTTTGTTCCGAAGACAATGGCCTGCACTGGAGAAGAAAAGATGCAGGGACTAAAAAGTCTCTTTTAGCTGTCTACTTTGTCAATGAAAAGAAAGGCTGGATTGTTGGAGATTCCGGAACCATACTTTGCACAAGTGACGGAGGAGAAACCTGGGAAACGCAAACAAGTCCTGTCACTGATCAGGAGCTTCTAAAAGTTCAGTTCATCAATGAAAAAGAGGGATGGGTTGTAGGCACCTTTGGGGTTATCCTTCACACTGAGGATGGCGGGAAAAACTGGAAAAGACTTCCCTTTAACGAAGATATAATTCTAAACGATCTCTGTTTCATAAATTCAGCACAGGGGTGGATTTCAGGTGAATTCGGGACGGTTATCTATACCAGAGACGGCGGAAAAACCTGGGTAAAACAGCTTGAAGATGAAATGGGAAGGAAGCTTTTCGGCATTGACTTCTGTGATAATCTTCACGGCATCACAGTAGGTATTGACGGGGTTATATACACAACCGTGGATGGTGGTAATACATGGAACCTTAAAAATACCTCGGCAAAAGATACACTCCTGAAGGTTTCATATTCTGACAACTTGCATGCCACTGCTGTAGGCCTAAGAGGCTGCTTCTATGCAACCGATGACGGTGGAGATACCTGGAAATCGGTATGTCCACTGAACCATTTCACCTGGCTGTGCGGAATAACATTTGACAGGCACGGCAGAGGATTCGCTGTGGGTGACAGCGGGAAAATATTTATCAGCAATAATAACAGTCTCAAATGGGTGCCATATAATCAGTCGGCAGAACCACAAATATAAAACTTTTTGGCAATAATGTAATCGGAGCAACGGCATGTATAAAGTTCTGGTAGAGTTACTTATAAAATTCAGGATACTGGGTCTGATAGCCATGACTGTTATAACTGGCTTTTTTGCAACACAGATGATCCACATGGAGATGTTTACCCAGTTTCTTGACCTGTTTCCCCATAACCATCCATATGTTCAGGTTCATAAAAAATACAGTAAATATTTTGGAAGCGCCTATCAGGCGACTTTGATGCTTGAAGTCAAAGAAGGAACCGTATTTAATACTGATACTCTGAAAAAACTGACAGGATACAAATGGCAGTGGATTTAATCCCGGGCGTCGATCACTTTGGAATATCATCCCTGGCAAGTCCCAGAGAAACAGTCGCGAGAGAAACTCCTGACGGAATATCTGTTAAACCAATCATGAAAAATCCCCCCGAAAATATCGATGAGATCAATGATCTCAGGAGAAAGGTCTTCACGAGCCAGGCATACGGCACCCTTGTATCAAGGGATCAGAAGGCATTAATTCTAAATGCCAACTTTCATCAGGGTCGGCTGGACTTTAACCTCCTGTTCAATAAATTTATGGAGATAAAGAATAAAGAAGAAGATGGAAATCACCGTATCTATCTCAGCGGTCAACCTCTTCTTTACGGCTGGATATATCATTATGTGCCAAAGATGGCTGTTATCTTTGTTTTAACCACGCTGGTGATCCTCCTTATGCTCTTTATGTACATGAAGGGATTCGGATTCTGGTGGATACCATTTTTGACAGCCCTGATAAGCAGTGTATGGGGCCTTGGCTTTTCAGCCATGTGGGGTTTCCATTTCGATCCCCTGATAATCGTTATTCCTTTTCTCCTCAGTGCCAGGGCAATCAGCCATGCGGTCCAGTGGTATGAAGCGTTTTATTGAAGAGTATACTGTTCTGGGGGATACAAAACTTGCGGCACAGGTAACCGGTGCGGGGATGTTTCCTCCGGGTGTCCTTGGGATAGTAACCGATGCCGCCGGCCTTTTCATTATCAGCCTGACTCCTGTGCCTATCCTTAAAAATCTGGCATACCTGGGAACCGCATGGGCCCTGAGTGTAATTTTCGCTGTTCTGGTTTTTATGCCAATGTTTTTCGCTACACTTAAAAAAGTAAAGATGCCGGCGAAAAAGAAATTGAAAAAGGTTATATCGTTAGAACCCTGGCAGTCATGACCGGCTGGACATTCGGAAAGGGAAGATTCGCAGTCCTTATTATAGCAGGAATACTTCTTTTATTCGGGATAATATCTTCCATGCAATTGAAATATGGTGATGCAAATCCCGGCAGCCCAATAGTATGGCAGGATTCCCCTTACAACAAGGATACTGCCGAGATTAACAGCCGATTTCCGGGAGTGGATCAGATGTGGGTGGTTTTTGAATCAAGTGCTCCATATCCTGCTATTGCACAGCCGGATCTGATGAAGGGGATGGAATCTCTCAAACAGTATATAATCGATGATCCCAATGTTGGGCACGCGCTTTCACTTGCCGACCTTGTTAAAAGTATAAGAATGCTGGTGTATGGCAATGACCCCAAATTCGAATCTGTCCCCTCCGACCTGCGTTCTATCAGCGACCTGCTTTCCTTTTATAAAATGGGTGCAAGTGCAGGAGATCTTGATAAGTGGGCTGACCCCAACCTGGATGCTGCCAATGTAAGGATATTCCTGAAGGACCACAAGGGGACGACTCTTGCAGAAGTGATAGAGCGGATCAGACGCTACATTTCAGAAAACAAAGACAAAATGGGCAATGCCGTAATGAAACCGGCAGGAGGCCTGGGGGGAATACTGGCTGCAGCAAATGAGGTCATAGCTGCCAAGAACCATGAAATACTTATTATGGTCCTTGGCGTCGTCTTCATCCTGTGTGCGGCAACCTATCGTTCTTTAACAGCTGGATTCATGTTTGTTATGTCACTGGTTCTGGCAAACTTCTTTGCTTTTTCATACATGGTATACAGAAATATCGGCCTCAACATCAACACACTTCCGGTCGTGTCTCTCGGTATCGGACTTGGTGTTGACTATGGTCTCTATATTATAAGCCGTATAAAAGAAACGTTTAAGGAGGAAAAAGATCTCTCCCGGGCTGTTGTAAAGGGCGTAACAACTTCAGGAAGGGCTGTTTTTATGACTGCCACTATGATGACCGCAGGAGTGGTATTCTGGTATTTTTCACCCCTTCGTTTTCAGGCGGAGATGGGGATTTTGCTGGGTATCCTGATGATGTCGAACATGCTGGTGGGGATTCTTGTGCTGCCTGCAATCGTCAATGTCCTGAAACCAAAGTTTATACTGAAACGCTAAAGATATGCAGGCCTGTTCTCACGCGAAGTTATAAAGAATGCAGGAAAAACGAATTATTAAATATTGGCTGTCTTTTCATCTTTACGTGAGATCCGGAATTATAAGGAGCGCATTAATGCTCGGGCTAAAAACTGTCAGGAAAGGAGGTGTTTCGGGTAATCGTTCAGATGAACCGAAGAAAAGAAAAATGAGAAGTTTAAGACATATACCAAAAGGGGGACAAAAAAATGTATAAAAAAAGCGTTCATCATATTTTGATTCTTCTGGCTGCGGGACTGATAGTTTGTTTGTCGGTAACCCAGGGCCTGGCGCTACCGGAAGTTTCATTGGGAAACACGGAACTGAATGTATATGGGTTTTTGAGAAACAACTACGGTTATTTTCTCGAGAATCAGGATTATACCATCAGACGACGACAAGCTGGCCACAAACAGGACCTGGCTGCGGATCAAATTCCGACTGGAGATTGTCGGACACCTTCAGTCTGTTTGCTTCTCTGCAGTCTGTATATGAACCCGAATATGAAATCGAGAAAGGGTCCGTCAAGCAAGCCGGACGGAAGGGAGTACAGTGAGTACGATAATCTCAATGATGTTTTACGGGAAGCATATATCGACTGGCGGCCGTCGAGCAATAACAGCTTCAGAATCGGCCGACAGATCGTCATCTGGGGAGAATCCCTTACAACCAAGGTCGGCGATGTGGTGAATCCGGATCGATAACCGCTTTACCTTTGCCTTTGCCAACTGGGAAGACACCCGCATCCCGCTCAGTGGATGGTGAAAGGACTGCACGAAATAGACAGTATTGTCAACGAGCTTTGAGTGGCTTTTTTCGCCGAACCTGGTGGGTGAAGAATACAGGGTGAACCGCAACCCCGAGCCGGCTCAGCCGGCTGCCGGTGATACTGGTCGGCCAGCGGTTCGCCATGCATCCCTGAGGATCGTTTTCTGCCCCCTTATGCGGTTGGAAATGACGCCCTGCATGCATTTCCCCCCGGCGCATTGTCGCCAACCCGTTTATCACGCGGCTGGTCGGATTTAAGCTTCCTGCCCTTTATACCGGGAACCGGATGGGTTCCCGATGAAATTCCGAATGTCATTCATAAATACCCGGGGGACGGCATAGAGGATGCCCGGTTCGGTTTCAGGACCAGCACCTTTCTGGGCGGATATGAATTCGGTGTTTCCTATTACCACGCCCAGATCTATAATCCGGTGGTCAAACGCACCAATGAAACGTTTCCCAGCGGAATTCCGGATCCCAGCGCCCCGGCACATCATACGGAACTACTACCTGGTTCACCCGGACGTCGATTATATCGGCGCCTATTTCAACAAGGACGTGGCGGTGGGCCTTGTTCGGGCTGAAGCCATCTATGCCCCCAATATGAGCTATAATACATTTGACCCGACGGTCTTCGACGCGGTTGTCGAGCGGGATTACATCAAGTACATGATTGCCTGGGATCTGAGTGGCGCACTGTATTTCGACTGGCACAAAAGCGCACCCATCGATATCACTATCGAGCATGTGGGGGAATATATTCCCGACAACAAAAACATTCAGAATGTCATCTATGGCAATGAAGTGAAGCAATATAGACCCACCATCGGCGGACGTATCACCACCAACTGGTTTTACAACCTGATTCAGACGGATCTGGTCGTGAGTTACGGGTTCAAAGGTAAGGACGGACTCATCATGCCGCTGGTAAAGTGGATGCCGGCCTGGAAAGATCGGGCGTTTTCAGCCGAACTTCGCTACATCGGCCTTTTCGGAGACAATGACTATGAAGACCTGGGCATGTTCCGTCAAAAAGACATGATCGTCCTGACGACCCAGTTTAACTTCTAAATTGAAAACATCAGAAATTCGGAGGTAACATATGCAAATTGAAAAGAAAAATATGAAAACAATCGCCGCGATATTGTGCCTGCTGATCTGCCTATGCTTCGCTGGACCGGCATCTGCACAGGAAGCGCTTCCCCAGCCAGGACAGACCATCGATAAAAACAATATCGAAAAGTATAAACATCTGTTTCCAGGTTTCTGGCTGGATGCCTTTTATACCGGATTTGATGGTTTTTTCAAACCACTTTCCATCACCATCAAAAAAACCGAATCCAACCCGATGCCTAATGAGTTTCTGGCAGCATCGGAATTGAACAGGGGTAAATACAAACTTGACGCTGAAGGTTATATCACGGGTGGACCCTACGAGGATATTGTCGGTTACCCTTTTCCTGATCTTGATAAAAACGATCCCCAGTTTCCCATAAAATTGATGTGGAATTACGATTATAAATATACCATGGATGATATGAGGGGTAAGTTCATAAATTATGAAAAAAGAAAAGGCGAATCGATGACCATTTCCAAAGTGGAGAACTGGCTGATCAGTTTTCAGGGCAGATTGTTCGATGATCCGAAACCTCTGTATAAAACTCCTCAGAAATACCGGAGCGCCAACCTTATGAGGAATCTGTACCCACCTGTACAGCGAAATTTCCTGACTCTTTTAATCAGGTATATAGACCAGAAGGAACCTGATACGACTTATTTGTATCTGCCGTCAATGAGACGCGTTCTGAGAGGTGAGGCCGGGCAGCGATCAACACCCATCAATTCTTCCACCCAGGCACCTGACGACTTCTTTGGCTTTTCCGGGCGAATTCCTGAATTTACATATAAGCTGATAGGCGATCAGAAAGCTGTCGCCATGGTGGACAGCAAGTGGAACTATGACAACATGAATAACAAAGATGTGGGCGACTTAATACCTGTTGAAACCGATGGCTGGGAAGTCAGAGATGTCTATATTATTGAGATCACACCTAAAGATGAAAAATATCCGCAGGGCAAGAAGATAATCTGGATAGATAAGGAAACTATGACAGGTGTTTATGCCGCTGCATGGGACCGGGCTGGTGCACTTTGGAAGGTGTGGCAGATTCCCAATTCAAAACTGGAGAATAATTCGGGAGGAGGGACCTCACCCTATGGGACTACCCTGGGTATAGATCTCCAGCTGGGTTACTGCGTACAAATGTTCTCCACCTGGAATCTCAATGGAAACGGCATAAAGGATACTGATATATCCCCTGCTGCAATGCGCAGGTTAGCGAGGTAGAACCATCGAATTGTAGTTTTTGTATGGAAGCGGTCAGTCATCAGCGTTCGGCTTTCAGCGAAAGTCCATTTAAAATAAATATTTGGATGATTGCTGATAGCTGAATGCTGATAGCTCCATCTGGAAAAGGATTTATCATGACAAAAAGAGAGAACGCATTTGTTGCATATCATCATGGGATGCCGGCATTCATACCTACATTATTTACTGATATTTCAATAATTCAGGCAAGGCCGCAGATGGAACGTTACTGTGGTCGTGATGTGGGCCTTGATGAGTTCGGTGTTGAATGGACATATGTTCCGGATGCGAAGGCTCCAATGCCAACCGCGGGAAAGATCATGTTTGATGATATTGCGGACTGGAGAGAATATGTAAAATTTCCGGACCTGGAGGCTGTTGACTGGGAAAAACAGGCGGATATCGATGTTCATACGGATTTTATGGCACTGGTTGCCGGTGCCGGGATTGTTCCCATGCCCGACGGGAAAAGCGCCTATGATGAGGACAAACTTGTTTTGTGCATGGTCATCAATGGTCCCTTTGAACGTTTACATGCCATGATGGGGTTTGAAAATGCACTGATGGCTTTGGCGTCTGATCCGGATGAATGTTATGAGTACTTTAAAGCTGCTGCTGAATGGAAAATAGAATATTTCAAGAAAATTGCCCGATATTATAAAGCCGATGTGATTAATGAACATGATGATTACGGCGCCGCAGACCGCATGTTCATGGCACCGGAGACCTGGAGAAAACTTATCAAACCTCATTTAAAGAGAATGGTCGATGCATGCCATGAAGCCGGAATGATGTATCAGCACCATAGCTGTGGTTACATAGAACCGATTTTTGAAGATTTTGTTGAGATTGGTGTTGATGCAATTGATACTCTGCAGGCGGGAAGCAATAAAAACCTTGGTGAACTGAAGAAAAAATTTGGAGATAAAATTACATTTTGCGGTGGGTTTGACAATCAGAAAGTTCTGGAAAAGCCGGGTGTAACCCCGGAGGAAATCAGGGCCGAATACCGCAGGGCGATAGATACCCTGGCACCTGGGGGAAGCTATGTCGCATTTCCAATTACCATAGGGTTTGATTTTGTGGGACCGTTTTTGGAAGAACATTTTCAATACGGCATGGGATTTTATGTAAATCAGCAACAGGGAAAAACAGATCAGGCTGAAGGGTGAGATAACAGTTAAATCCAAAACCGAAGAGTTTGTCCTTGGAAAATGGGATTCTCTTTTTCTTGGTCCCAACGAAGGCAGAGAACTTATTAATAAAACTAATAAACCGGCAAGTATGCTCGTAGCTATCAACTACCCGGATCAGGAATAATTAATACTGGTCAATAGAGTCATTTGATTCGGTATCAGGAGGATTTATCATAATGGGAAAAGTAATAATAACAGCCGCCCTTACAGGAGCTATTCATACTCCTACCATGTCAGAATATCTGCCTTTCAAACCCGGTCATCTGATTGATGAAGGAATAAGATCTTATAATGCGGGAGCATCAGCTGTTCATGTTCACGCCAGAGATCCGGAAAACGGTATGCCGTCATCTGACGGCGCAGTCTTCAAAGAGATATTGAGCGGTATTAAATCAAAATGCAATGTAATAGTTACCCCCACAACCGGTGGAAGCGGTTCTATGACGCCTGAAGAGCGGCTTGCAGTTGTCAGCTCACTGGAGCCTGAAATGGCGACCTTTAATGCCGGATCCCTTAATTTTGCACTTTATCCCATTGCTGAAAGGTACAGGGAGTATCAATTTGACTGGGAAAAGACTTACCTCGAAAATACAGAGTCTTTTATATTCTCAAACCATTTTCAATCACTTCATGTATATCTTGAGACCATGAATAAGACAAATACCAAACCCGAGATCGAGGTTTATGATGTCGGTCAGGTTAATAATGTGGCGCATCTTATCAGGGAGGGCTGTCTTAAAACACCGGTATATATGCAGTTTGTCCTCGGGATTCTGGGCGGGCTTCCCGCAACCGGTGATAACCTTTTATATATTCTTAAAGAGGCAAACAGGCTGATTGGAAAAAGTAATTTCGTATTCTCTGTATGTGCTGCCGGAAGATTTCAGTTCCCAATGGGTATGACAAGTGTGATGGAAGGTGGACACTGGAGAGTAGGCCTTGAGGACAATCTCTACCTGGAAAAAGGTGTACTGGCAAAGAGCAGTGCTGAACAGGTGGAAAAGGCTGTACGTATTATTCGCGAATTTGGATTTGAGCCTGCCACACCGGATGAGGCCAGGGAGATACTGGGGCTTAAGGGGATTGAGAAAGTGAATTATTAGAAAAGGCACAGGGCGCATGGCAAAAGGCGCAGGAAAAAACAGTTACAGTCCCGGGCAGAAACACTGTCCAGGGAAGATAATCAGTGCAAGGAAAGGAGCTGTGTGATGACAATGAAAAAAGGTGATGATTTATTGAAGGAACTTTTTGATATTACGGGAAAGGTCGCGATTGTTACAGGTGCTACCGGCGGCTTTGGCAGCACAATCAGTATGGCACTGGCTATGGCAGGAGCAAAGGTAATGGCTACCGGACGCAGCGAAGATAAACTTAAAACACTCGTGGAAGGAATTGAAAAGGAAGGCGGAGACATTGCCTTCTCCACAGGATCTCCTGTTGATCATGATGACGTAAAAAGAGTGGTAAAAGAAACAGTGGAGAAATTCGGCAGGATAGACATACTCATAACTGCTGCCGGCGTCAATAAACCGGGCCCCATTACAGAGCAGCCTTTAGAGGAGTGGGAAATGATAATGGATGCCAATGTAAAGGGCACGTATCTTTTCTGTAAAGAAGCCGGAAAGGTTATGATCGATCAGGGTGACGGCGGAAAGGTTGTACTCCTGGGATCTGCACGAGGTGATCTTGGAATGGCAAATTATTCGGGTTACAGCACTTCAAAGGGTGCCGTCCACCTTCTGGCAAAGACGCTGGGTTGTGAATGGGGACAGTACGGTATAAATGTCAATGCCATAGCACCCACTGTTTTCAGGACGGCACTTACCCAGTGGATGTTTGATGATAATGCAGTCTATAAGAATTTTTTAAAGCGTATTCCAATAGGAAGGCTTGGAGAGCCTGAAGATTTTATCGGAATAGTGATATACCTGTGTTCAAAGGCCTCGGACTTTATAACAGGAGCTGTAATCCATACAGATGGGGGTTATGCTGCCGGGTAATGCTGCTGCAAATTTTGCAGTGATCTAATTTTAACATCATTCCCCGATTTGCCTGTCAGGGCGTAGCTTTAAGCGGAGACTGAATCGGGGAATCCAATTTTTGATTAATTCAACTGGACGGGTGATTCAACGCCGGGAGGTTTGATACTATGTCGGGGATTAAAAATATAACTGTTATTGGTGCGGGTCTTATGGGTCACGGAATATCCCAGGTTTTCGCAAAAGAAGGGTATCCGGTCACACTGATGGACCTGAGTCAGGATCTTCTTTCCAGTGCCCTTGAAAACATCAGGTCGAATCTGACTGTTATGGCTGATAACAATATTGGTAAACACGATGATATTGAGACAGTTATTTCAAGAATAAAAATCACTACAGACATGAAAGAGGCGACCGCAGGTACTGATTTTGTTGTGGAGGCCGTGTCTGAAAATCTGGATCTAAAACAGAATGTATTCCGAAAACTGGATACCTTGTGTCAGCGTGATACAATCCTTGCAACAAACACCTCGGTGATAAGCATTACCGAGATTGCTTCCAGATCAACATTCCGTGACAGGATGGTGGGCACCCACTTCTGGAATCCTCCCTATCTGATTCCCCTCGTGGAAGTTGTCCGCGGTGATGATACATCAGAAGAGACCATGGATAAGACCTTTTCGCTGCTTCAAGCTGTAGGGAAACACCCTGTCCGGGTAAACAAAGATGTGCCCGGGTTTGTGGCCAATCGTTTGCAGCATGCCCTGTGGCGCGAAGCTATATCCATTGTCGAAAAAGGAATTGCCGATGCTGCAACAGTTGATGAGTGTGTGAAATTCGGTTTTGGTTTAAGGCTGCCGGTTCTTGCTCCAATGGAAAATGCTGATATGGTCGGGACAGATCTGACCCTTGCCATACATGATTATATTTTGAAACATCTTGAGAGCTCACCTGAACCATCCCCTCTATTGAGAAAACTGGTTAATGAAGGAAAACTTGGTTTTAAATCGGGTCGAGGATTTCAGGAATGGCCTGATGAAAAGGCTGAAGAGTCAAGAAAGAGGCTTCAGAAATATTTACTGGGAGTTATTAAGCGAGAAAGGTAAAATTTAATGACAGTTACTTACCCCGGATATCGCTGGTTCCCCCTTGCCACTCTCATAGCAGCTCATATCCTGCAGGGAATGGCGCTGATCGGGCCGAGTCCATTAGTCGGATCTATTGCGGAAAGTCTGAATTTTAATCTGGGTGCAGCCACGGCTGCCGCTATGCTGCCCTTTACACTTATGGTCGCGATAGGCGGACTTATAAGCGGTATGGTAATAGACCGATGGGGACTGGCGAAGACATATGTCCTGTTCTGCTCCCTGGAGACTGTTGCTGCGTTACTTCTCCCGGTGCTGGGAAATTCAGTCGAAGGGTTAATAGTTCTCAGGGGCCTCCAGGGTCTCGGATGTGGACCGATTACAGCGTCAGGGCCAAAACTGGCTTCTGAATGGTTCCCGCGAAGTCAAAGATCAATGGTGCAGGGAGTCACTGGTGCATCCCTTTCCGTTGGTATTATCCTCGGACTTAACATCGGCCCTGTTATAGCAGATATGAGAAACTGGCTTACAGCCCTCACGATACTTGGTGGGTTGATGATAATCGCTGTTATATTAAGCATTATTTTTGTTTTCGGACCTGAATCTCCCGGTTCTATAGCAGATCAGGCTACAAAAGAGGATGTCGCAAAGGATTTTAAAAAGGTGTTTAGCCTGCCTGCCTTCTGGATGACATTTATTGCTACATTTGCACTTTCATGGGTAATGCAGGGTTACCAGGATCTCACACCCGGACACATAGCTGTTCCGCCGCCGGTCGGTATGGGTCTTGGGAGCATAGTCTCCGGCCGGATGATGGGAATACTGGTATTTGCATTTATACTGGGATCGCTCGCCACCCCGGTTATTGCCGAGAAATTCTTCAAGGGTAAGTATGGCAGGGCAGTCACAATAAGTTTCTTTCTGACGGCCTTTTTCTGCCTCTCGGTAATGTGCCCGCTTGTAAAATCAAGCATACCTGTTTTAGTTATATGTCTGTTCCTGGCGGGATTTTTTATGGGTATGCCGATGGCAATCGGAATGTCTTTTATAGCAAATAACTACCCTGAGCATATTACAGGCAGTGTCGGGGGATTCACAATGGGGCTGGGTATATTTGGCGGCGCAATAGGAGTTGCAGCCGGATCGACAGCTCTCCATATAACAGGGATGTACAATGTTTCAATAATCATAGTAGGATGTGTAGCATTAATAGGAGCTGTTGCAGGTTTTGGTATAAAACCGGTAAAAATATTTGATTAAAACGTGGAGTAAAAATATGGCAATGAATCGTATTGAAACAGAAGACGCAATGAGACTGGAATGGGAACTGGAAGGCGTAACCCCAAAAATGATTGACTGGTTTTGGTCAAACATGGAGAAATGCATGCTCCTGTGGCATCCATCCCAGCATGAACCTCTTGAATGGGCAAAGGCCCCGGTGCATGGAAATCCCATTGATTCAATCCACATTGCCCCGCAAACCTGGGCTGACGGGACACGTCAGAACCTCTACATTCAGCTGCTTGATATTGCAACGCTCCCGGAGAAGTTTAACAAATATATAAAATATGAGCATGTAGCCATGGTCGCAGGCATCGGATTGGGAGAAGATGCCTTGAAAAACCCTGAAACTATGGGATACCGTATCCATCAGTGGTCCAAGGCGGATTGTGGTGTGGTCGGTGAATCAGTGGCAATTGGAATGAAAAAAAAAGAAGATCATGAAGCTAAAATGGTCTGGGCAGCACATTGTGAAGAGGAGGTTTCAAACTGGGGGGTTTTTCTACCCACCTTATACAATTTATACAAAGTGGTTACCAATACGGATTATAACCCCTATGCGGACCTGAGTGTTGAAAAGGCGGGAGATAAATTTCAGTATAAGGATATTAACCCATAGCAGAATTAATGTATGGAGGATACTATGGCAGTAGAATACCAGCCAATGAGAAGTCTTATATATGTTGATGTTGTAAAGGAAGACTATCGGCACAAACTCAAACACTGGCTGCATCGATATCATATTGCCGATAGTATTTCTCAATTTGGACCTTATGTAACCAAATATGCCTTTTACCCTGCACTGCCCACTCCTCCCGAAGGAGACAGGTTCGGTACGGTCAGGATGCAGTTGACAGAGCACTACTGGATGATAAACCCGTTTCAGGATGACTTGAAAGTCAAAACCATCACCGAGTACATGCCAATGGATACATTGAAGTGGCAGGGCATGATCCCTGATGCAGAGGCTCAATTAAGCGAGAACATGGACGGGGACACCTATAGATCTTCCGGGGGTGACAACGAGATGCCGCCATTCATTTTTGCATTTGTTCCGGTCTGGTGGGAAGAGGACTTCAAAGGAAAAGAAAGGACCGTTGAAGATGGCCCCAACTATCGCTGGCAGTTCGTCGTGAGATATCCGGACGGTGTATCTATAGAAGAAGGAGATACCTGGTTCTATAAAGAGGTGATTCCTGAATTTAAGGAAATGCCTGAAGTGACAAGAATTCTGACGAGTAAGATAAAACGTGATGTCAATAACTGCCCTTATCATCGTGTCGTGGAAATATGGTTTGACGGACCGAGTGATTGGTACAGGGCAGCAGTGGAGAAAGCAGCGTCCATAAAAAAACCTGAATGGGCAAAGCAGGATAAATTCCCCTATTTAAAATCCAGGTTTGAGATATTCGAGCATTTTTGTAACCGATATCGCTGAAATTGATAATATGACGCAGTTCAGGGGCTATTATACGATGCGGTAAGCAGATAGGCTCCTGCCGGGGGGCTGGCAAGATTGATCAGGTAGAAAACTAAATGAAGCCCTATACGTAAATTTATAAAAAGCAAAAGAATTGGACACGGATTAACACGGATTTCCAGGATTTAAAATTAAAAATCAAAGATCCGTGTGCATCCGTGTGAATCCGTGTCCTGTAATATTAAATGGAGTTTCATGCTTGGAAAAAGGTGAATCAATTGGTATTTAAAAAACAGATATTTTCCTTTATGTTAACAGGGCTTGATATCCTGATGAAATGGGCAGCCTTCAGGCATGCAGCCTTCAGGAAACATCTGAAAGGAAAAACACTGGTTGCTCAGGTTAAGCTCCAGGATAATTCAGTTGGCCGTATTTATAAATTTGATAATGGTAAAATAGATTCTAAAAAGGGTTTTCATCCTGATCCCGATGTAGTCCTGTTCTTCAGGGATGCAGGCATTGCCCTGAAAATGATAAAACCACCCTTTGACTATCTGACCAGGATCAATGCAGCAAAAAATTTTCAAACAGGACTGGAAGGATCTGAAGAAAATACTGTTTGGTTTACTGAATTGTTAAGCCTGATATTCACGGCGGGTAAATCATACGGAACAGACCCGGGTAATGGCGTAAAAAGGTACACAAGCAATACAAACGGCGGTCCGGTATTTGTGTATGTCAAAGACAATAAAATAATACGTATAACACCCATTGAATTTGATGACGAGGACGCGCCCTCATGGTCTATAAAGGCAAGGGGTAAGACTTTTTCACCGCCGAGAAAGACAACGATATCCGCCATACACTGGCCTGGAAATCCATGATCTATTCACCGGATCGTCTGCTCTACCCGATGAAGCGGGTTGATTTTGATCCTGATGGTGAACGCAACTGCCAGAACCGGGGAATTTCGGGATATGAAAGAATCTCCTGGGAAGAGGCTACAGATATCGTAGCCGGTGAAATAAGGAGGGTAAAAAAAGAATACGGGCCCGGTGCAATTCTGAACGGCAGCGGGTCACATCACACGTGGGGCATTCTGGGCTACTGGCTCAGCTCCCGTTTGAGGTTTTTTAATTCCATCGGCTGCACCCCTGTTGTCCATAATCCTGACAGCTGGGAGGGCTGGTACTGGGGAGCCATGCACCACTGGGGGCAGAGCATGCGACTGGGGGGCGGCGGAGACATACGGCACTGTGGAAGACTGCCTGAAAGAGTGTGAAATGGTGGTTTTCTGGTCAAGTGATCCTGAGTCTACAGGCGGGGTGTATGCGGCACATGAAGGGACCATAAGAAGACAATGGATTAAAGAGCTGGGTATCAAGATGGTCCATATCGATCCTTTTTATAATCATACTGCAGCCCTCCTTGGCGGTAAATGGATTGCTCCCAGGCCGGCCACCGGGAATGCCATGGCCCTGGCCATCGCCTACGTATGGATCACCGAAGACCTCTACGACAAAAAATATGTAGCTGACCGTACAGAGGGATTTGATCAGTGGAAGGAATATATACTGGGCAAGGAGGATGGTATCCCCAAAACACCTGCGTGGCAGGAAAAAGAAACTAATGTTCCGGCAAAGGATGTAAGGGCCCTTGCAAGAGAATGGGGCACAAAGAAGACCTATCTGGCGCCGGGCGGAATGGTGGGTTTCGGCGGTGCCTGCCGTTGTGCCACCGGAAACGAGTGGGCACGTTCCATGGTATGCCTCATGGCCATGCAGGGTCTGGGAAAACCGGGCATCAATATGGGAAGCATGCAGCAGGGGACCCCGGTTAACGACAACAGTTCTATTTCCCGGGTATGCCGAGGGAGGAATTTCCGGGGATCTTGACAGGGACAGCCATATCGGTTGAAACATGTATCAGCGGATGCCTCAACTGCCTACCGTTAACACGGTCTATCAAACGGTCCCCAGACTGAACATTCCGGAAGCGATTATATGGTGAGCACACTCGAGGCTACCCGACTGACTCAAAAACCATTGAAGGGCAGTTCCTGGAGTTCAAATACCCTGCACCCGGATCTTCTCCCGTGAAGATGTACTACAAATACGGCGGTTCACATTTTGGTACAATGGGGAACAGCAACAGGTACGCAAAAATGTATCAGTCGGAAAACCTGGAATTTGTGGTGAATCAGTCGATCTGGAACGAAGGTGAGGCCCGGTTTGCGGACATTATACTGCCTGCCTGTACCAATTTTGAGAGATGGGACATCAGTGAGTTTGCCAACTGCGGCGGCTATATTCAGCACAGCTTCAACCAGTGCAATCACCGGGTAGCCGTACTTCAGCATAAATGCATAGAGCCTCTCGGAGAATCCAAATCCGATATCCAGATTTTTCTGGAGATTGGAAAGAAGTTAGGGATCTCTGCACCTCTCATGGAAGGCTCCACAGAACTGGACTGGTGTAAGAGGCTTTTTGACGCCACCGACATATCAAAAAAAATATCCTGGAAAAAGTTTATGAAAAAGGGATATTATGTATTTCCTTCACCTGAAGAAGATATGAGATCTCCTGTTTCCTACCGATGGTTTGCCGAGGGAAGAAAGAAGGACACTCCTGAGATTTCACCGCTTCCTGCCGATTACACTGAAGAATACGGCTATGGACTACAGACCCAGTCAGGTAAACTGGAGTTCGTAAGCAATAGTCTGAAGCGGTTCGACCCGGAAGATCCCGAAAGACCGGTTATGCCAAAATATATCCCGTCATGGGAAGGGCATCACACTCAGGAGCTGTATGAGAAATATCCCCTTCAACTGATAACACCGCACCCCAGATATACATTTCATACCCAGAGTGACAGCAAGGATTCAACAATTAACGATATCGAAGATCACCGTGTTCTGATCAACGGATATTATTACTGGATTATTAGAATCAATACTGACGATGCGAAGGCACGGGGTATTGAAAAAAATGGGCTGGTCAGGGTTTTTAACGACAGGGGTGCTGTTATATGTGCCGCTCAGTTAACGGAAAGGCTGCCTTCAGGGACGGTTCATTCATACGAATCATCAGCCAGGTATGATCCTGTTGGTAAACCCGGTGAATCACCCGACAGAGGAGGCTGTATGAATCTTTTAACCCCGAGCAGACCCATGATTAAGAAATCACACAGCCTGGCCGCCAACTCCTGCCTGGTTCAGGTAGAAAAATGGAATGAGAGATTATGACTGAAAAGTGGCATCTGATCATTGATGTTGGTAAGTGTGAAAACTGCAACAACTGTTTCCTTGCATGCAAGGATGAGTTTACTGACAACCGGTTTGATGGATACAGCGCACCGCAACCCAGGCATGGGCATCGGTGGATTAAGATCAACAAAAAAGAAAGAGGGCAGTTTCCTTATATTGATGTCGCATATCTGCCGGTTCCATGTTTTCACTGTGAAGACGCCCCCTGTGTAAAGGCATCAAAAAACGGTTCAGTCTATCAACGGAGCGACGGAATAGTGCTGATTGATCCAGTAAAGGCAAAAGGTCAGACTGACATAGTAAAATTCTGTCCTCATGGTGTCATCTGGTGGAATGAAGAAGAGAATGTAGCTCAAAAATGCACGTTATGCGCCCACCTTCTGGATGAAGGATGGAAAGAACCCAGGTGTGTAACTGTATGCCCGACAGGAGCGCTTCAATTCAAAAAGCTTGGAAGAAATGAAGTTGATGATTTAATAAAGACAGAGAACCTTCAGCGTCATGGAGTCGATCAGGCATCCTTTCCCGGAGTTTTGTATGAAAATCTTTACCAATACAGGGACTGCTTTATTTCAGGAAGCCTGGCATCTACAGTTAACCAGGTTACGGATTGCGTCAGGGATGCCAGGGTTGAACTAACGACTGAATCAGGTGAAAAACTGGATGAAACGACTACCGATTGTTTTGGTGACTTCAAGTTTGACGGGCTTAAGGAAAATTCCGGCAATTACAAATTAAAAATCAGCCACTCAGAGTATGGGGAAAAAGAGGTCACGCACAACCTGAAGGAAAGCGCTTATCTGGGTGTAATAAATATATAAAAGGAGAATAAATTGAAAATACTGGGAATATCAAGCGGATTTAAAAATGGAAATAACGACTCAATGTGCAAAGAGGCCCTCATGGGTGCAAAGGAAACGGGAGCGGACATAGAGTTTATCAATCTTCATAATCTTGATTTGAAATACTGCACCGGTTGCGTAAGCTGTGTCATGGGCTTGTTTTCAGGTAAAGGTAATAGATGTGTCCTGAAGGATGATTTTGAATGGCTGCTGGATAAGATGCTTGACGCAGACGGTATAGTATTTGCCACACCTGTATTTGTAAAAGGCGCTCCGGGAATTATACGCACCCTGATAGATCGTTTTGGCCCAAGAATGGACAGGGGGAGCAATATAATTGCGACAAAGATAGCCGAGGAAAAGGGCGGCAAGATTCCTGACCCGAGGATACTGAAGGATAAGGTTGTATCCTACATGGGTATAGGCGGCTCGGACTGGACAACCAGAATACAGTGTGATCACGGACTTCAGGCCATGACGCCCATGTGGAAGATAATAGACAATGAAGTTTTCTCCTGGTCCAAGGGTATCATTATGGAGGATGAAAAGGTGGCCAGGGTCCATCAGATAGGAGCGGATCTGGCCAGGGCTGCCGAAGATATTGCCTCTGCCACATACAAAGGTGAAGCAGGCGTGTGCCCCCACTGCCACAGCAGAAACTTTTATCTGAATGACAACTCCTCCGAAGCCGTCTGCTGCCTTTGCGGCATTATCGGTGAAATAAAAATAGTGGACGGGAAGGTTGCCTTTGAATTTCCTGAAGGACAGCTCAAACATGCCCATGACACTATCTCGGGAAAGATGATTCATGTTGATGATATACAAAATAATGAGAGCGGCATCATGGAGTCAAAGAAAACGGATGAGTACAAGAATCGTGTAAAAAATTATAGAGAGTTTATTTCGGCAAGTATGCCTGAATAGAACACACGGGAGGAAGAAATGAGTACACATAAAATACTTATAGACTATGAAAAATGCACCGGTTGTAAGAAGTGCTACAGGGCCTGTTATGTTGATGTAATAGCTTGGGATGCGGAAGCTAAAAAACCGGTTGTCAAATATCCGGAGGAATGCGCCACTTGCAGCTGGTGCGAGTTATCATGTCCTGAAGGGGCTGTTCAGGTGATACCGGTCAACCCGGTTTCTATTCCTGAGCCTTATCCGAAATCCTTTTATCCAAAATCTTATGTCAAGTAATGACTGGAGGTGTATCAATGTCTGATCTGGAAAAATATGGAGAGTTTTTTTCAACCGATGTGCTGATACTCGGCGGTGGTCTTGCCGGGCTTATTATAGCTAACAGGGTCAAGGAGTTAAACAATAATCTGGATGTTTTGATAGTTGAAAAAGCCACTACAGGATTTTCGGGCTCTAAAGCCAACAAGGGCGCAGGCGTAATGTGGGTGCTCGATGAAACCGATGACGCGGATAAGTTTCTGGAATTTTACGTAAATGAAGTAGGTCATTACCTGGAAGACCAGGAAATGGTCAGGATATATGCTGAAACTTCGCTGGAACTTGTAAGGCTGTTTGAAAGCTGGGGAATTGAAATTATGCGGGATGAAAACGGCAAGCTCTCCCGGATTGAAGAGATCCCCCTGTGGGCACTGACAGCATATGACCTGGACATAATGCTGAAACTCAGAAAGCTCGCAAAGAAAAACGGCGTCAGAATGGTGGACAAAACTCAAAGCGTGGAGCTCCTTACTGACGGCAATGCTGTTACAGGGGCTGTAGGCTTTGATATAACCAACGGAACATTCCGCACCTTTAAAAGTAAGGCAACAGTCATAGCAAGCGGTTCCTGCAACTGGATGGCAACCAACATGTGGTACAGCGGAAGAGGTGACGGTGTGGCTGCCGCATACAGGGCCGGTGCACAGCTGAGAAATGCCGAGATATCCAATTTCTACAATATCGGCTTGAGGGGCAATATGTCGTCTATAGTAGGAGGACAGTATGCCCTTTACAATGACCTTGGAGAATATCTTCCTCCCAAATACTGTAAAGAATGGGAGCCAGATTTTGATATTAACATTTTCCTTGGCATGGAAAAGGAAGTCATGGAAGGCAGAGGACCTATTCTTTTTGAGGAAACAGAAATCTTTGTAAACAATCCAATTGCTGCAGGAGGTTTCCTTTTTAAGTGGGACCGTGAATGGGCCGGTAAATTCTGGGGCACACTCATGGCAAAGGAGGCAAAATTCACATCGGATGAGAGGTGGCGTCCTGAAGTAGTGCCGCTGTTTATCGGTGAGATGGGAGCTATCAGCGTGGACCACAGCATGGGCGGTACGCTCGATGGTATGTGGGCACTGGGTGATGCGTCCAAATCAGGTTCAGGTTTCTGCGGGGCCACACCGCCCCCCTGTCGGTTGAGGGGGTCGGGTCTGACATGGGCAGGCGTATCCGCCATCCTGGCGGGAGAATCTGTTGCTGAATATGCCGCGGATGCAGTAGACCCGGCTGTAAATGAAGATCAGGTCGCAGAGTTTAAAGAGGCGATCTTTTCCCCTATGCAACGTAAGACGGGTATGAGCCCCCGTGAAGGCATAAGAATGCTTCAGGAAGTGATAACTCCACCCCGCTACAGCATACGCAAAAGCAAAGAGCGTATGGAAGAGTCATTAAAGGTCATCGATAAAATATATGATCTCGTGGACAGCGAAATATCCCCTGAAGAAGATTTTCATATGCTGGGGCTGTGTCATGACCTGAGAAATATGACATATTGCTCGGAAATCTACATGAAGTCTGCACTTGAAAGAAAGGAAACAAGAGGCTGGCATGTGAGGGATGAGTACCCGGATCAGGATGATAAGAACTGGCGTAAATGGATTACAGCGAAGCTGGAAAACGGGAATCTTAAACTTTCCACAGAAAAGATCCCCTTTGAAAATTATAAATATAATCCTCAGGAGGACTAACCATGGAAATACAGGTAAGAGATCCGGAACTTACCCCGGAGGAAGAAGCAAAATCCTATTCGAAATATTTTTATAAAGAACCGACACCTCCGGCACCCGGTGCCCTGGAAAAGATGGAAAAACCCATGGACCCGGCAAAGGCTCTGCCCATTGAAGATCTGAATAAAATGCTTGATCCCGGATACCATGAGGTAGAGGCCGGGTGGTGTGCCCTGCCCCAGGGTGGGCTCTATGTTGCGAATCTCCTGAAGATGCCGGGAGTGACAGTTGAAATGGTAGACTGGTGGTTCGGCTGGCATGGTCTTGAAGATCTTCGATATAAGATCTGGTTTCCGCCCGGGCATTTCGGTGTATCCATGAGTGACAGGCACAGGGCTATAGTTCTGGACCCTAACACACTACCCAAAAAAAAGTTTCAGGGAATTACACACTATGTTCTCGAAGATACAGGCGGGCCAAGTGTTGAAAAAATCGCTATAAGCTTTATGACGCCCGAAGAGGTAGGCTTTGATATGGAGCGTTTCAAGTCGCCAAATGTTGGTACACTGGTTGCTGCAAACGGTTCGGCCAAGATGCTCAACCCTCCTCCGGGTATCCCGGACCAGAAATCACCGGCCTTTATGATGCACTTTGTGCGGGAAATACCTGATGGTGTCGAGTTCCGCACAAGGTTCTGGATGGGCTACCATATCCTGAATAAAAAACCCCATTACTGTCTGCCGAAAACAGCAAAGCTGCCCGAGATAGTGGCTAAAGGACTGGCCATGCATAATGTCATGGAATACACAAATCTGGCATCATTTCTGCCACAGATTTATGAAGAGCAGGAAGGGTTGATACAATAGGAAAAGTTATGGGAAAATTTGATCATCTTTTTTCTCCCTTAAAGGTGGGGAAATTTACATATAAGAACAGAATCGAAAGCGCACCCATGGCATTCGCTCTGATTGCCTGTAATCCCGAGGTGGCAGATAAATCATTCAGGAAACTGGAAGCACCCGCACGCGGCGGATATGCCTGCGTGGCTGTAGGAGAGCTGGATGTAAATTTTAAGGATGCCATAAGAATACCACTGCCTGAAGTAGATTTTACACAGACTGACGGATACGTGGTTGAAAAGGTGGGTGAATACGCCAGAAGAATAAAAAAGCATGGAGCTATCGCTATATGTGAGCTTATGCATGCAGGAGCGGAAAAGGTGCCGCTCGGGCCGGGGCAGGAAACCATTGGACCTAATGATGAAGTCCGCCCAAACGGCATGAAAGTGCGCGCCATGACACAGGAGGACATGGAGCGTATAACCGGGGATTTTGTCACCTGCGCAAAGTTTGTTAAGAACTGCGGGTATGACGGTGTACTCATACATGGAGGACACGGTTTTCTTTTTACCCAGTTTTTGTCCCCGGCATATAACAAAAGAACCGATGAATATGGCGGCAGCCTGGAAAACAGGGCAAAGCTGCCTGTAATGATCCTGAAGGCCATAAGAGAAGCCATGGGGCCGGATTTTCTGCTTGAACTGAGAATCAGCGGTGATGACGGTATTGAGGGAGGTGTAACTCCGGAAGAAACCGGACAGTTTGTAGCCATGCTGGAAGAGATCATTGATTCAGTCCAGATATCAGCCGGACTTTATTATGATGCGGTAAAGACTCATCAGTTCACTTCTATGTATGCTGAACATGGCTGCAATGCCAGGCTTTCTGAGATTGTCAAAAAATATACAACCCTGCCGGTCGGGGTTGTGGGGGGGATTAACTCGCCGGAACAGATGGAGAAGATAATCGCTGAGGGACAGGCAGATTTTATCGTCCTTGGACGGCAGTCGCTTGCTGACCCGGAGATAGCCATCAAGGCAAAAGAGGGAAAAGAGGATCTGATAAGGCGCTGTATCAGGTGTTATAAGTGTTTCCCCGGGTCCCCGGAAGAAGGGTATAAAGATCTGCCCTTTGACAGCATGGAGCTTGCAAAGCTTGTGGGTTACTGTACTATCAATCCCCTGGCAAATCTCCCCTTTGATCCATATGAACTTGAACCGTCGAAGGACTTGAAAAAAGTACTGATTATCGGCGGAGGTCCTGCAGGCATGCAGGCGGCCATAACAGCCTTTGACAGGGGTCATAAAGTTACGCTGGCCGAAAAGACCGATAAACTGGGAGGATTGCTGTTCTTTACAGATCAGGAACCTGACAAGATTGACCTTATGAATTTCAAAAATGTGCTGATACGTGAAGTAGAAAATAGAGACATTGAAGTTCTTCTCAATACAACGGCAGATGGAGATCTGATTGATAGGATTAAACCGGATCATATCATTATCGCCACCGGCTCTGAACCGGTAACACCGAAGATCCCGGGGATAGAGCATGCCCATCAGTCCCTTAAGGCCTATAGAGGCGAAATCAGCTGCGGCAGGAAAGTTATCATGATAGGCGGAGGGCTGATCGGTTCTGAACAGGGTTTACACATTGCCAAAAGCGGGCATGATGTCACAATTGTTGAAATGCTTCCGCGTATCGCTGATGAATCCTATGGTATGTATCGTGAGGCCCTGGTGAGTGAAATTGCTAAACAGAATATCACTATTATGGAAAACACAAAGTGTCTCGAGATTGGCGAAAAATTCGTTAAAGTGCTGTTGCCGGATGGACAGGAAAAGCGTATTGAAGCAGACACTATATTATATTCCCTGGGAATGAAGTCCATTTCATTTGACGAAATAAAAGATAAAGCCGGAGATCTGTCCGTAGATATAATAGGTGATGCGATAAAACCAGGCAAGGTTGACCAGGCAATAAGCAGCGCATATCACGCGGCTGTTAATATAGGTAGATAAAATGCAGATGACGATCGGCAATTTTCTATTCATGCGCCTCAAGCAGGTTGGAATAGATCATGTCTTCGGTGTCCCGGGAGACTTCAACCTGCAGTTGCTGGAGCAGATAAAAGAGGTAAGCGGCATTGAGTTTACAGGCACATGCAATGAATTGAATGCAGCCTATGCTGCCGATGGTTATGCGCGCACGAAAGGGATCGGTGCTTTGCTGACTACATACGGTGTCGGGGACCTCAGTGCCGTGTGCGGTATAGCCGGTTCCAGGGCAGAACATGTCCCAGTCATCTTCATCTCCGGTGTCCCCCCTCTTTATGCAATTGAAAGCCGCCTGCGCCTTCATCACTCCCTTGCCGAAGGCAATTTCGATAATGTCATGAACTGCCTTAAGGAATTTACCGTGGTAAATACACGGCTGACACCAGGCAACGCGGTGGAGGAGATAGACCGGGCAATTCACCGCTGCTGGAAAGAAAAAAAGCCTGCCTATGTTCAGGTGCCGTCCAATATCACATATCTGATGATCGATGTCCCTGGCACAAAGCTGGAACTGAAACTTCCGGCGAGCGATCCTGAACGTCTGGAAAGTGCTGTTAAACATATTGCAGGTCTGCTTGATAAGGCCGGGCGACCGGCCCTGCTCGTTGATATGGAGGTCGACCGCTCAGGAATAGCGAAACAGCTCTCATCACTTGTAGAGAAAAGGCAGATTCCCTATGCTGCTTTACGCACAGGAAAAGCTATATTGAGTGAGACTCATCCGCTTTTTACCGGAGTTTATATCGGAGAAGCATCAACACCGCCTGTGAAAGATTTGACCGAAGGTTCTGACTGCCTCATCGTCACAGAACCATGTTTTATAGAGGGAAGTCCCATGGTTTTCCCGGGAGGACTTCCAGTAAAGGCGCATGTCTATATCCGGGGATACAGTGTAACCGTAGAAAATGAAGTCTATGAAGGGGTTACTGCAGCAGAATTAATTAGCCACTTGATAGAAGTGGTCAAACAATCTCAGGCCACTCCAACTCAGCCGATAACGGCTGCTGATATTTCAGCTCCCGAACCCGGTGCAGCTTTGACACAAGTATACCTGTGGTCGAGAATTGGCAGGTTTTTTCATCCGGGTGATATAGTCGTAGCAGATAACGGTACCTCCAATATAGCCCTGACAGATGTGAATCTTCCGGATAATACAGGATACATTTCCCAGCTGGTCTGGGGCGCCATAGGATATTCCCTTCCGGCGCTGTTAGGGTCGATGACGGCGGCGCCGGACCGCCGGCATATACTGTTTATTGGTGATGGTTCCTTTCAGATGACAGTGCAGGAGTTGTCGACCATCCTCAACCGCGGGCTCAAACCTGTGATTTTTCTACTTAATAACCGGGGATATACCATAGAGCGCTATATCCTCGGCATGCATGAATCCTACAACGATATCGCCGACTGGAGATATTCGGCCCTGCCGAAGGTATTGGCCCCTGATATTGAGACATTCAGCGCCATGGTAAAGACAGAAGATGACCTTGAGAAGGTTCTTGTCGAAGTTGAAAAAAAAGACTGTGCCTGCTTCATAGAACTATGTCTCGATCCTGAAGACGCCCCTGAAGCCCTGAAAACCTTCGGGCCTTATACTGCAGAACTGGACTATGGTCCCCGTGGTCCTCAGGGTCTTTCATGAGAGACCGGAATCCCACATTTTATATCAGGAGGTAAAGAATGAAAAAAACAACACCGTTATATTTAGCCCTGGTGCTTTTTATTTCATTGACAGTTTTTCGTTGCGGATCTTCACCTGATGAAATAAGGATAGGTGTAATTCAGGCCCAGACAGGAATGTATGCAGGTTTTGGCACCGGAGGTGTTTTTGGTATTAAGGCTGCAGCCGAGGATATCAACAGGCTGGGCGGAGTTGATGTAGGCGGAATAAAGATGCCTGTCAGACTGATTATTGTGGATAACGAAAGCGATCCCAATAAAGCCGGTATCCTTGCCCAGAACCTTGTGGTCCGGGATAAAGTCAATTTTATTCTTTCAGGCGATGAGCCCCCTCCAATGCATCCACCGGTTTCTATGACCTGCGACCGCTATAAAATACCCTACATCACATCTGTCGGACCTTTTGAACCCTGGGTCGCCATGCGCAATGAAACCGACACAAAATGGCCTTACACCTGGGCTACCGGGCTGTTCGCAATTGCAACGCCGGCTGATCCCCCGGATTTTCGGGCAGGCCGTCCGGGTTATACTGTAAATGATTACTGGATCGATTTTCTCAAACGCTACGGCGATAAGATTGGTAAAAAAGTAGCTGTGTTTGCATCGGACGACTCGGACGGTATTGGCTGGTACAGGGGGTTGAGCCAGATGCTTAAACCAAATGGCTTTGAGCCAGTAGGCTATGAAAAAAAACTGGGGCTGCTCCCCGCAGAAACCACGGACTTTTCTTCGGTGATCAATGAGTGGAAGGCAAACGGAGCCCGGGTTTTGTGGGGAAACTGCCCTGCACCATTTTTCGGGGCTCTCTGGAAACAATGCCACACACTTGGTTTCAAGCCTGAAATGGTTTCTGTAAGTCGTGCCCCCTTATTCTATCAGGACATCAAGTCCTGGGGAGGAAATCTGCCTTTGGGTGTGTGCGTGGAGATCTGGTGGGATCCTTCTATTACTGAATATAAGGGAATCGGCGATACAACTCCTGAGTCCCTGGTCGAACGCTGGGAAAAAGAAACAGGGCAGCCCATGAACCCTGCTGTAGGCCCGGGTTATCGTGCTTTTCAGGTTCTTGTGGACGCTGTTACCAGGGCTGGATCTATTGAAGGAGAAAAGGTCAACGAGGCACTGGCCTCAACAGATCTGATGACCATTGGACATCGTGTAAAGTTCGATGAAAATCAATTCAGCCGCAGTCCTTTGTACTACGGGCAATGGCAAAAAACTGAAACACCGGAGGGCTGGAAACTGGAGGTTATTTATTCCAAACACGATTTTGTTCCTGAAACCTCGGAACCGCTGTTTCCGATTCCCTATGAATAAAGTTAAAAGAAATCTTTTTTGAAGGGTTTACGGGCACCACCAATTGTAAGTAAA
>CAWFFS010000024.1:0-18596 GCA_963815145.1 uncultured delta proteobacterium | reverse complement strand
GTTTGATTGCAATTGACAATATATCCAAAGCCGGACTTGCGAATCTGAATACGCACCGTATCGGGGGATGTGCACAAGATGCCCTATGAAGACGGCTGCATTGATCTTATCGTCAGCCGGGGCTCTATGTTTTTCTGGAAGGATCTGGCAGGTGCGTTCAGGGAAATCTGGCGGGTGCTGGCTGCGGGCGGTGCAACTTATATAGGCGGCGGCTTCGGAAGCCTCGCGCTTCGGGATCAGGTGATCCGGGAGATGGCGGTGCGGGACCCTGAGTGGAAGTGTTACGCAAAGAAGATGAATGATGAAGGCATGGAACGCTTTAAAAAAATGTTCAATGAAATAGGGTGCGACGAGAACCATTACCGGATCATTGATGATGACACCGGCATGTGGGTGGTTCTCACAAAGCCCTGAAGATAATAGGCCAGAGGGTTGTGTAGAGACAAGGCATGCCTTGTCTCTACAATCAACAACATTTGGTGTAAAACTCCACCGATGCAGCGAGCCGGTATATACTAAATTGAATAACTGTACTTTATTAGTAATTCCATGGCCATATATTCTACTGGAATGGAAGTATTACAGCTTAACCTACTTCATCTTTTTTAAATATTTTTTCGGGTCTTCAGCAAATTTTGTTTTGCAGCTCGCGCAGCAGAAATAGACTCGTCTTCCCTTATAATCGGTATAAACATTTTTATCGATGTCACCGTCCATTACAGGACATTTCTTCTGCACTGACTCCAGCAGGACGCCTTCATCCTGGATCTTCTTAAAATACTTTTCAGGATCTTTAAGAAAAGTTTCCTTACAATTCTTGCAGCAGAAATATACACGCTGTCCCTGATAATCCACATAAACATTCCCGTCTATTTTCCCGCCCATCACCGGACAGGTGGTCTGGGGTTTTAACTCTCCCTGTGCCGCGAAAACAAGACCGGGAACCAGGAAGAGAATAGCTGCTGCCATTACGATTAATTTTTTCATGAATAAAACCTCCAATAAGTTAAATAGGGTTGAAGGATTCAAGGCGCCAAGGAGTCGAGTGAAAAACAAAACCCCTCCGCCCCTCCTCTCCCGGCCTGTCCTCCGTTGCTAAATACTGCGAAGGATGGTTATTCGGGAGAGGAACTCTTCATTTTAATTTCCTTTATCCAGCAATAGGATACAGGTACAACAAACATGGTTATTATTACTATGAGCATTCCTCCAAAGGATGGAATGGCCATCGGGACCATAATGTCACTCCCCCTTCCGGTTGATGCAAGAACCGGTATGAGAGCGAGCAGTGTAGTGACTGTTGTCATCATGCACGGACGAACTCTTCTTTTACCTGCTCTTATTGTAGCCTCGCGTATGTCCTTAACAGATTTGGGCTCAATTTTCTCAAAGGTCTGGTTGAGGTATGTCGCCATAATTACACCATCGTCCGATGCTATCCCGAAGAGGGCCAGAAAACCAACCCATACCGCTACACTCAGGTTGATCGGATGCACCTGAAAAAAATCACGCATGTTTCTACCGAACACACTGAAATCCAGAAACCAGGGCTGGCTGTAGAGCCATAACAGCATAAAGCCTCCTGCCCAGGCCACAATAACACCGCTGAACACAAGGCTGGTCGTAGTCACGGATTTAAACTGAAAATAAAGGATCATAAAGATTGCAAAAAGGGCCAGGGGAAGAACAACCTCCAGCTTCTTCTCTGATCTCACCTCATTTTCATAGCTGCCGGCAAATGAGTAGCTGACGCCAGCAGGTATTACAAATTCTCCGTCTGCGATTTTCTTTTTAAGAAAGGCTTTTGCCTGATCGACCACGTCAACCTCTGCCCAGCCTTCTTTTTTGTCAAAAAGAACATACCCTGTTAAAAATGTATCTTCACTCTTTATTACCTGCGGGCCCCTTACATATTTTATCTCTGCAAGCTGCGAAAGGGGGATCTGCACACCTCCTGCCCCGGGGACAAGTATATGGCCAAGATCCTCTATGCTGTCTCTCAGCTCCCTTTCGTATCTGACCCTGACCGGATAGCGTTCTCTGCCTTCCACCGTGGTGGTAATGGTCTTGCCGCCGACCGCGATCTCTATTACATTCTGTACGTTTTCAAGCATGATGCCGTACCTGGCAATGGCCTTGCGGTCTATATTGATTTCAAGATAGGGTTTGCCGACTATCCTGTCCGCTATAACAGCCGATGGCTCAATGGAAGGTACCTCCTTGAGATATTTTTCGAGTTCAAGACCTACTTTTTCTATGGTTTTCAGATCCGGTCCCTTTACCTTTATTCCCATTGGTGCCCTCATACCGCTCTGTAGCATAACAATCCGTGCTGCTATGGGCTGCAGTTTGGGTGCGGAAGTCGTGCCGGGTATTTTGCCTGCCTTTACAATCTCCTTCCAGATATCATCCGGTTTCTGGATCCCGTTCCACTCTTCTCTGCCCTTGTTCAGGTCAGGATCGAGCGATGGTCTCCACAGACGGAAAGGCTTCCCATTTTTATCCTGGATAAGCCTGCCTGCGTTGTCCCGTTCATACCTGCCTTTTACATAGTAGGGCAGGCCGTCTTCGGCAGGCAACGGGTTGCCTTCAGGTGCCCTGAAAAGGTCTTTATCACCGGCATCAAATCTGACTGTGATCCGTTTGCCCTTTTTATCAACCATGTACATGCTTTTATAATTGATAACAGTTTCAATCATCGATATGGGTGCGGGATCGAGAGGGGTGTCCGCCCGCCCGAGTTTTCCGACAACCGACTTTATCTCCGGTATGTTTTTGAAGGCCATGTCCTGCTTGTGTAAAACATCAAGGGCTTCGCCGATAGAGGCATGTGGCATGGTGGTAGGCATATAGAGAAACGAACCTTCATCAAGGGGCGGCATAAACTCTTTTCCAAGCCCTGGAAACCTGGCGGCTATATCCGATACCAGGCGGCTGGATTTTATTTCGTCCGGCAGCCATCCGAAAAAACTGTCGAACCCCCGCCAGGCCATCCCTCCGATTAAAAGTATGAAAAGCGGTAAGCAGAAGAAGGCTTTTTTATGCCTGAGGCAGAGTTTAAGAACATTTTCATAATAGCGTATAAAAATGTAGCTCAGGAACAACAGGCCCCCGATCAGTGTAACCACAAAAATAAGGTTGCGTATGATGCCCTGTTCAGGGCCCATTGGAAGCCAGTGATTGTTCAGGAGCGCAACAAAGATAAAAATGGCTATGCCGCTTGTAATGTAGGGCATCAGGTTTTTGATCTTTTCAGGAATTATCCCCGATACAAGGTGATAAACCCCGGTAAGGATGATTATCAGTCCAAGATACCATTTTATTTTTATGAGGATGAAGGCCCCTGCAACAATCAGGAACAGGTTAAGAATAAACTTCAGTTTCTGTTCCTTCACTTTTCCTGTAAACAGTATATGGGCAAGGGGAGGGATCAGCGTAAGCGCTACTATTACGGAAGAGACAAGGGCAAAGGTCTTTGTAAAGGCAAGGGGCTTAAAAAGTTTCCCTTCGGCTGCCTGCATTGTGAAAACAGGAAGAAAGCTTATTACCGTTGTCATTACCGCGGTGAATACTGCACTCCCTACCTCGCT
This sequence comes from uncultured delta proteobacterium, assembly GCA_963815145.1. Lineage (GTDB taxonomy): Bacteria > Desulfobacterota > DSM-4660 > Desulfatiglandales > HGW-15 > JAAZBV01. The sequence goes on along the minus strand of CAWFFS010000024.1, from coordinate 15,006 downwards.
CGAAGCCCTGAATACCACCTCGAGTGTGTTTTCATCGGGTGAGGCCTCTTCAAGTCTTCTGAGGATGTTTTCACACAGGACTATCCCCATATCCACCATTGTTCCTATGGCAATGGCAATACCTGATAACGCGACAATGTTCGCATCCACTTTAAAGAGTTTCATGGCTATAAAACACATAAGGACTGCCAGAGGAAGAAGACCTGAAACCAGGATTGAGCTCCTCAGGTGCATCAGCATAAAGAGTATGACTATAATGGTAACCAGTATTTCTTCCGTGAGAGCGCTGTCGAGTGTCCCCAGTGTTTCGTTGATTAGATTGGTCCTGTCGTAAAAGGGTACAATGGTGACCTGACTCACAGTGCCGTCCGCAAGTATCTTTTTGGGCAGGCCCGGCGCTATTTCCGCGATCTTCTTTTTAACGTTCTTTATAGCGGCAAGGGGATTTTCTCCATACCTGACAATTACGACACCTCCAACCGCCTCAGCCCCTCCCTTGTCAAGCGCACCGCGCCTCAAGGCCGGTCCAAGTGATACATGCGCGACATTCTTGATATAAACCGGCACGTTGTTGTTGACTTTTATTACAGCATCCTCGAGATCCGACAGCTTCTTGATAAAACCTATGCCTCTTATTACATATTCGACCCGGTTGACCTCAATGGTCCTGGCGCCAACATCCTTGTTTGACATCTTTACCGCCTTGAAGACATCCTCCAGGGTCACGTGCCAGGCACGCATGGCGTCAGGATCTACATCGACCTGGTATTCCTTAACATATCCTCCGACAGAGGCGACTTCACTCACGCCTTCAGCCCCTTCGAGAGCATATCTTACTGTATAATCCTGAATGGAGCGGAGTTCCTGAAGGTTCCATCCGCCTGTGGGATTCCCTTTGGGATCACGGCCTTCAAGTGTGTACCAGTATATCTGGCCAAGGGCTGTCGCATCCGGGCCAAGGGTTGGCTGAACGCCATCGGGCAGTGTGCCGGGGGGCAGGCTGCTAAGCTTTTCGAGCACCCTCGATCGTGACCAGTAGAACTCAGCATCATCCTTGAAAATAACATAGATGATTGAAAAGCCGAACATGGAATTGCTGCGCACAGTTTTTACCTTGGGGATCCCCATGAGTGATACTGTGAGGGGGTACGTGATTTGATCTTCAACATCCTGGGGAGACCTGCCCGTCCATTTTGTAAAAACGATCTGCTGGTTTTCACCTATATCGGGTATCGCATCAACAGGAACCGGGTTGCGTGGGAGATCATGAACGTTCCAGTCAAAGGGTGCAACCATGGCTCCCCATATGATAATCAGGATAATCATTAAAAATACAACGATTTTATTTTCAAGAAAAAATCTGATTACTCTGTCCAGCATGGATAATTTATCAGGAATCTCGTATCTATCGCTATCTTTCATTGGCTTTTCCTAAATGTTAGCTTTTTCGTCTTTGTTTTGTCTTCGTAGGGGCGGGATTTATTCCCGACCGCTTAACTTGGAGCATGTTTAACCTTAATGGTGGGGTATAAAACCCCACCCTACTGTTCAATGATTTTTCAGGGTTTGCGGGTGCCTTTAATCAGAATCTTCTTCTGCACCCCGCATGTCAGCATCGATTTACCAAAGTATGGATTCTTTAAATCCGGATTGTCCTGAAGCCAGTCGGCCCCCTTATTGTGAAAGGCCATAGGGCAGTGAAAGACTATGACAGTATGTTTGCCGGCAGTACCGAATTTATTGATAACCGATTTCAGGCTTTCGGATATGACCGCAAAAGATTTACGCTGCTGTTCTATATCCGATACTGATCCAATGACCGATGACTGATCATTCAGTACCTTCAGCTCCTTCATCCATGCTGCCATATACCCGTCTCCTTTAAGGAGGCCCATATCCACATTGTCCAGGGCTTTTTTCAACAGTTTCCCCTGTTCAAGGACAGTATTGGAATCATCCTTGCTTAGGGCTGACTGGATGGCAAAATAAACGCCCAGTACATTATCAATCTGCTCCCGGAACTCAGCAGGCACTCCGGATTTCTCTTTAGCCGGCTGCGTGTTCTGCATTGGCTCTTCACCGGAGTTTTTGTCTTTCATCCCGGTTTCACTATCTCCGGGCATGACCATGCCTGCATGGTGCTCATTTCCGGCAGGCGGCGTATCTTCTTCAGGGCTCATCATGCTGGGTTTTGCCTGTATCTGAAGGGCGCTGTCTATCTTGAAGTTTCCGCTTGTAACGACCATTTCTCCTTCGGAGAGCCCCTGTTCCACAATATAATAGTCTCCCACCCTTGGACCGAGCGTAATTTCCCGTCCTTCAAATTCTCCCTCCCTGTCCGGTTTTGCAACATATACCACTGCCCTTTTACCGGTAATCAGGGGGGCTGAAGCAGGTATTACGAGCGGGGCGGTTTCTCCTTTTGTGTCTTTGACAGGGGCATATCCGAGACTTTCTGTAGTTACCAGTGGCATGCCGCATATGTCACAAGTCCCTTTTTTATCCTTTATTATCTCCGGGTGCATCGGGCAGATCCATTTTCCTGCCAGTGCCTTGTCCATGACTTTACCTGACTGGGCAACGAGGGCATGGATGACCGAGTGAACAAACATCCCGGGTTTTAACCTGCCGTCTTTGTTGGGTACATTGACACGGACCTTGACCGTCCTTGTTTTATTATTGAGGATGGGATCGATAAATGATATGGTTCCCCTGAATGTCTCACCAGGGTAGGCCTCTGCTTTAATATCAACCTCCTGACCGTACATGAGCCAGACAAGATCGGACTCATAGGCATCAAGCTTTACCCATACCTTTGACAGGTCTGCCACTGTATAAAGTTTTGTGCCGGTCTTTACATAGGCCCCTTCATCTACATTTTTCTGTACAACAATACCGCTCATGGGGGAATAGATGGTCATATGATCAGTTGTCTTACCAATCTTTTCAACCGCGGCTATCTGTTCCTGCGTAAGTCCCCACAGCCTTAATTTATCTCGGCTTGCCTCAAGGGTCTTGATCGCTGTTTCACGCATTATTTTCATGCCGCTGGATTTTAACTGATTCGCGGATTTTTTTGCCTGGATGAGTTCCTCCTGTGCGGTCAGGAGATCAGGACTGTACAGGTACACCATGTGGTCTCCCTTTTTTACAGTGATGCCTGTATAGTCAACGAAAAGCCTGTCCAGCCTGCCCGGTATCCGGGCAGTAATATTGCTTACCTTTGTCTCATCATAATCCACCTTGCCCACAAGTCTTATATCTGCCGGCACAAATTTGCGTTCCACTTTTGTTGTCTCGACATCTGCGAGTTTCATTGCAGCAGCGGACATCTTCAGATCGCTCGCTCCTGAAGTATTTTGAGTATCTTCATCATATACCGGAATAAGATCCATGCCGCAGATAGGGCATTTTCCGGGTCCGGACATATGAATCTGGGGGTGCATGGAGCATGTCCAATACTTTATTTTGGGCTTTGCACTCTCGGTTTTATGTGTTTGTGCCTGCTCCTGCCTGGATGTTTCCGGGCCATTACAGCCATACGACAGTCCCAGGGCAAAAGTAACCACTATTATGCTTATGTAGATAATAGATTTTTTCATTTTATTTCCCTTTCAAATTATAGCCTGTGAGCATTTCAATATCCGCGGAGGCCTTTCCATAGTCGGCAAGTGCCTTTTTTTCAGCAAGCTGGAATTCCAGCAGGACCCTCTGGGCGTCGATCAGATCTAGAAAGCCTGCCTTGTCCGAGGCAAATGCAAGCTGGTTTATATTCACATTCTGTTCCGCCTTTAACAGGAGTGTGTCCCTGTATAATTTTATCTTCCGATCCGCGTCCCTCAACTCAAAAATGGCCATTTCGAGATCCGCTATGAGACTGTTTTCCTTATCCTCACGGGTTCTGAGTACAGACCGGTGTTCGGCCTGGGCTTCTCTTTTTTCTGAATCATATTTTTTCCGCCAGATCGGCAGATTTATAGAAATGCTTGCCACCAGAGGATCTTTGCCATTATCCGAAGGGCTGGCATCATAACGTTTGGCTGTATCGATATAATTGACCCCGAACATTATATCAGGATAGTAGTTCTTTTTAGAAAGGCTTACCAGATAATCGTCTTTTTTTGCTATATAATCCAGGACCTTTAAATTAGGGTTGTTTGATTTGAGAAGGTCAATAAGCGTTGATTTACCCATGGATATTTTTTTGACCGGAATTTTTTCAGGCAAAGGAAGAATGGCGGTAGACGGCCGATTCATGGCGCTGTTAAGTTTTGCTACAACCGGCGTTATTAAATCCTTCAGAGATGAAAGCCGGTCATCCATTTTCCCGAGTTCAACCTGGATTTTTATGACCGCGTTCTGGAGACCTGCACCGCTTTTATACTTCACCGTTGCAACATTTTCAAAGCTGGAAACCAGGTTAATGTTATCCTGTGTTATCCTGATTGCCTGTGCAAGATAGCTGTACTGGTAATAAAGCTTTTTAACCTTTGCTGTCAGCATTAATTTCCGGGCATCATAGCGCGCCTTTTCTGCATTCGCGGCCTCCAATGCCGCTTTGCCTTTAAGGTCAAGTTTGCCGAACCATGGGAATGTCTGGCTTATGCCGATCGCATATTTTTGAGGACCTACCCTGGTTTCCACCTCTTTTATATAATTGCTGAATGTCAGTCTGGGGTCAGGGAGGGTTTTGGCGGGCTCAACCCTGTCGAGAGCTGCCTGCCATTTTTCATAAAGTCCCTTTAATCCTGGATTATTCAGAAGTGCATATTCGACATAGTCATCAATGGTTGGATTTTTATCCAGTACAGGTGACGCCGGATCTTGCAGGCCGCTGTCCGGAGATATGGAAGAATTTTCGTCTCCATATAGATTCTGGCTTCTGCAAACGACTGTAAAATTCAAAAGGAAGAGAGTCGTTATAATGCCGATTAGGAGATTGCGTGTTTTGTTCATTTTTATTCCCTCTCAAATTAAAACTCTTTAAAGGCCAAAAGCCTGTTTCGATAATTTGTAGAAAAATAACTTAAATTTATAGAAAGTTTTACAATTTTGCATATGAACATAAAGTGCACATATAAAAGATGTACGTATTTTCTCCCTTTTCGTTCTATAGTTCTGGTGAAATGTTGAGCAAAAGTGGTGCCAGTAGGATAACTATTTGTAATTGTAAGATAAATTATGATTCTGTTTGTTTTTTACTTCTGTACTGCGAAATATTTGCGCATTTTTAATATTTGGATTGTAAAAAGTGCGAAAAATATTTACACCGGATAATATGTTATTATTTTATAAGAGCTTATTAATAAAAGAAATTTAATTATTAACCTTGAGTAAGTACATATCTTGCAATGATAAATGTCATGATGAAAAACAAAACAAAAAACATGTATGTCCCGGCTTTTTTTATTGCCGTGATTGTGCTGATTTTGCTCCTGGTGATAGGGGTGTCTACATTCAGACACCTTGACAGGTACAGAAGCACCATGATTTCATTCCTGAACCGCCAGGGGCAGGGAGTATTAAAATCCCTTGAAGCGGGCATTGAACTGTACCCATCCTCTTTTACCGACAATCCTGATATTTTGAGACTGTTCAATAAAATATCGGAAATTGATGATGTATCATATATCTACATTACGGATAACAAAGGCAAAGTGATTTACCGGAGTGCAAATTCCCCCTATGATATTGATTTTAAGACAGAAGAACCTGAAAACATCCAGCGGGATGTTCTGAAAAAGATAATACACAAACCGGACAACCATGATATTTTTCAAATGACCATGGCATATTTCCCTCCGGGAGTGAACAGTGATAATTCCCGTGCTTCTTCCGAGAAAATCATAACCGTCGGATTATTCATGTCAAATTATGAAGAGTCACTTGAGGCCGACTTTCATCATGCCATTGTAATGGTATCCATACTCCTTGTGCTTGGGTCCGGTCTGATATTTTTTATTTTTGTCATTCAAAGATATTACGTTGTGGATAAAAATCGTAAAAGTCTTCAGGAAAAGGTGAGGCGTTCCGAAAAGCTGGCCGCGATAGGTAAACTTGCCGCAGGCGTCGCACACGAGATACGAAACCCGCTCAGCTCCATCAGGGGTTTTGCCCAGTTTTTAAGGCATGTGCTTAAAGACCGGCCCGAAGAGAGGGTATACGCAGATGTGATGGTGCATGAGATTGACCGAATAAACAGGGTGGTTAGCGATCTCCTGATTTATTCAAAGCCCTTTGAGGTCAAACGAAAAAAACAGGATCTTAATGAAGTTATCGACCACACCCTTTTACTCGTACATGCGGATGCGCAGGAGAAAAAGGTAAATATTATAAAAAAAATGCCGGAGAATATGAAAGATCTCTGGCTGGACCAGAATCAGATAACCCACGCCCTTTTGAACCTGCTGCTTAATTCGCTTGAGGCAGTCACTGAAGGCGGGGAGATAGAGGTAGGCGCGGAACTGACCGACAGGAATCAGGTGCGTATATGGGTGGAGGATGACGGCTGCGGAATCACCGACGGCTATCAGGAAAAGATTATGGACCCGTTTTTCACCACCCGGGACAAAGGCACGGGGCTGGGGCTCGCCATAGTACATAAGATTGTTGAAAATCATAACGGGGAAATAAGGGTTACAAGTCCTCCTCCTGGAAAACCTTCAGGAACAGTAATATCCCTTCTTATCCCCCTTGTTATGAACAGCGAAGAGGAGTTGGAGATATGAATCCGAAGATACTGGTTGTGGACGATGAGGAAACCCATCGCAGCATGATCGATACTGTCCTTTCACCTGAAGGCTATGAAATAAGCCAGGCGGGGGACGGCATGGAAGCGGTCGAATTTATAGAGGACCGGTACTATGATCTGATACTGATGGATATCCGTATGAAAAATATGGACGGGATAACAGCCCTGAAAAAAATTAAGGAGCTCAGTCCCGGAATTCCGGTGATCATCATGACCGCATATGCTTCGGTCAATACGGCCATAGAAGCCTTGAAATCGGGGGCAAACGACTACCTTATAAAACCTGTTGACATTGAAGAGCTCAAACTCCTGGTTAAAAAGAATCTTCGTCATTACCAGCTCGAACAGGAGAACCGCTTCTTAAAGGAGCGGCTTGACGAGCAATTTCATTTTGAAAATATCATCGGGAAGAGCCTTAAGATGAGGAAGCTCTTTGATACAATGAGTCTTGTTTCGCCTACTGACGCCACGGTGTTGATAACCGGCGAGAGCGGGACAGGTAAAGAATTGATAGCCAATGCCATCCACCTTAACAGCAGCAGGAAAGATCGCCCCCTAATCAAGGTCAATTGCGCGGCCCTCCCGGAGACCCTGCTTGAAAGCGAGTTGTTCGGGCACGAAAAGGGTGCCTTTACCGGTGCGGTCTCGCGCAAAAAAGGGCGCTTTGAGCTGGCGCATAATGCGTCTATTTTTCTTGATGAAATAGGGGAAATGCCCCTGTCCACCCAGGTAAAGATATTGCGGGTCCTCCAGGAGCGTGAATTTGAACCTGTGGGAAGCGGAAATACTGTAAAGGTCGATATCAGGGTAATTGCTGCAACAAATAAAGATCTGGAGGAAGAAATAAAGGCAGGGCGTTTTCGCGAGGACCTGTTCTATCGTCTGAATGTAGTAAGTTTAAACATCCCGCCGTTGCGCGAGAGGAAGGATGATATTCCACTGCTGGCCGATTTCTTTTTAAAACGATATGCCGAGAAGAATCAGAGGCTGATAAAGGGGGTTACACCGCGCGCAATGGATCTGCTAATGCGCTATGACTGGCCGGGTAACGCAAGGGAGCTGGAGAACGTGATCGAGCGTGCGGTAATATTGTCCAGGGAGAACAGCATAACACCCGGTGTATTTCCCAGGGTAATACAGGGACTGGATGAAAATAATGATGACATGCTTGTCATTACTCACGGAAAATCTTTAAGGGAGGTTGAGCGGCAGATGATTATAAGAACCCTTGAAGAAACAGGGGGTAACAGAACACATTCTGCCGACATTCTTGGGATAAGCAGGCGCACACTGCAATTGAAACTAAAGGAGTATGGTATTTAGGACGATAGCCCGGATTTCATGACCTGATGGGAAATTCGTTTCCTGTAAATCGGATTGCATATAAATTACGTGTCCGGATCGAGGTGACTGTTGGAAAGAATAATGTCCAGGTTCTTTTTTGATAAAAGAGACTACATGCTGCTGAGCATCGTCAATGATGTATTGGCACGTGATGAGTCCAGAAAACACACCAGAAAAACTATATATCCCTATCTTCATCCCCACGGAATAAAGGAAATGGCAGAATCAAGAGGGCTCAGAATAGCCCATGCGGTTGTTCACCTCCTGGAATATCTGGAGGCGGAAGGTGTGGATGACCGTCTGAACGCCCTGCGTTCCATCCGTGACGAACTTGTGGAAACAGCTGAAGGCTCGATGCCTAAAAACACGGCCAGGGTACTTATGCAGATTATGAAGGAACTTGTACGAGCGCACGGGAATCAGGAACTGCAGCTTAAATTTGCCCATGACTTCAGATCATCCACTACAGGCAAACCGAGGATTATACGAAAGCAGATGAAAAAATATCACCTGCTCGAAATGCCGGAAGAATGGAACCAGGTGACCTTTGATGATCATGTCCATGATGCCAATACAAAGGGGCGGAAGTCTTCAAGCTACCTGATAATGGACGCGTGGATCAAGGGCATACGCAGATTAAAGGTGGTGTACTATAACCACCTTGAAGCAAAATTTGCAATGGAACTGCTGGAAGCTGCCAAAATTATGGGCATTGATATACAGATCGGGATTGAATTCAATGCAAGGTTCAGGGACCGGTATATCCAGATGATATGGACACCCAGAGGATTTGCCGATACACAGGATTTCCTGATATTCCTTGAAGAGGACCCGGTAAGGTCTCTCATGGCAGAAGGCAGGAAGGTGTCCGAATACCAGGGCAGGCATGTTATTTCAATCCTCAGAAAGTTCAATGAAAAACACCGTTTTGAAATAGAAACAAGATACGGTTTCAAACCCGATCCCCTGGATGAGGAGACCTTTAGGACCTTCGTGGGTACCGGGCAGATATCGCTGTTTCATCTGGCAAAATTTGCCCATATGAGTATGCTTCCGGCAATGGACTCTTACACTGATGAGCTTCGAAAATTCTACAGGAACGCTGAAGGTGAGGAGCGTAGTGTCATTGAAGATAAAGTCAGTGCAATGAACCAGCTTGATCACGAAAAGATACTGGACGATTTTCTGGTACCGGAAAAAAATCCTGACATCGCCGATCCTGATATCCCCGTAGATAATAATGATATCCCATTCCTGCTGACTCTTACGCCGCTTGAACTGGCAGACAGGGTCAGGAGACTTCGCTCCTCCTACCGGATCACACTTAACCTGAGTAATTTAAAGGTGGAAGATGTAATCGAAATACTTTACGACTGTGAAGGATATATAACCTGCCTGGAAATTTTTAATCTCAAGGATTATACGATGGGCCTGACAGGGCATATTCCTGAAATCAATGAACTGCAGAATGCAATAAATCAGGGCAATGTCATCGAACTGAAGCGTCTTATCCGCGGTATTATCGACCGGATAGGGAAGTCCGATTATCCGGACAGGCAGAACAGGGTTGCACGGCTCGACGATATTCTGCACGATATTTCTCTCCTTAAGGATTATTATAAACGCATCCCTTTAAAATCAAGGATAGGCAGTGATTCAACTGGCCGTTCCCCCAGATTCCACGGCATGGGGCTTGCTGTTGTCGAGACATTGCCGCTAAAAGCCCAGAAAGAAATAAACAGGCATCCGGATATGTCCTACGAGATAATTCCGGGAAAAATCAGCATATTCCGGCGAAAAATATATATTCCCCACGCCATCTCAGGGACAGGTTTTGCGGATAATTTTTACAGGCTGATCAGACAGATTCCTTTTTTAAGGGAGTTTGGTTTCAGGCAGAAAGTTGACTGGCTTACGCAGGGATTTTCAATAGACGGTAAAGGTGATATAGCCACCCTTGGCGGAATCCAGAGGAAGTTCACTAACGGTTTAAGTCTCCGTGTTTCCCCCTTGAAAAAGGAAAGAGGAACTGTCTCATGGAAATACCTGAATACAGGTTTTAAGAACTTTCTTAAGGTATTTATAGGCTTTGTTCCGGCCTTTCTGACCTTTCTGCTGACCAAGGATTGGTGGTTTCTGGTCTATTTTGGCGCGGTTATATGGTTTGGTATCACGGGGCTGAGAAACATCCTGCAATCCGTACTCGGGGGCGGAGGGCTGCGCCGTTCCCGCCTGATAAGATGGAATGACTTTATAAGATGGGAGCGTATATCGGACTCACTTTTCTATACTGGATTTTCTGTTCCGCTGCTCGATTACCTGGTAAAGACAGTTTTGCTGAACCGCTTATGGGGCATCAACACCACATCGGATCCGGTCATGCTTTATACGGTAATGGCCATAATAAACGGGATATACCTGGCCAGTCATAATGCATTTAGGGGATTTCCCACAGGAGTTGTAACCGGAAATTTTTTTCGCAGTGTTATTTCCATACCCGTTGCTATTTTATTTAATGGAACTGTAAGCCTCATCCTGTCCGTTGCAGGGATTACCGGAACAGAACATGTCCTCCAGAAATGGGCTGCCATAATTTCTAAGGCGGCCTCGGATAGCGTTGCAGGCATTATTGAAGGTATTGCGGACAGATACCAGAATATGCACATGAGATGGCATGACTACAACAAAAAGATGACACAGCTCCATTATATATACTCGATGCTTGAAATCAGGTTTCCTGAATACCAGGTAATGAAACTGCTGGAAGAACCCGAAAGATTTGAGCAGATTAGGAGCGAGGAAGTGAGTGCTCTCCAGAAAATACTTATTATAAACGCCCTTGATCTTCTCTATTTCTGGATGTATCAGCCGCGTGCAAGAAGTACTCTGAAGATCAAACTTAAAAGAATCTCGGATGAAGAGCGACGGATCTTCATAACTTTTCAAAATGTTCTTCTTCTGGAACGTGAGGTAACCCTTCTTTTTGCCGACGGGCTCGTTGGCAAGAATTTTTCAAAGGCCTTATCATTCTATCTGAGCAATTTCAAAGCTTATCTGGAATCCATGCGAAGGCTGGCAAATACGCTGTGACAGATCTGAAGGAGTTTTGACCTGTACATAAAAGTGTTCACTTTTAAAGTTTTTCATTCATAGATATTGCTTATTTTTTCTTGAAAATCGGGCACAATTAACAGCTTTTGTCAGAAGTAGTTGTAACACATTGAATTAATTTGTGAATTATGGTGTAGGCTTTAATATTAAAAAAACATAAATATTGGCATGTTTTTTGAATTAAAAATTAAACAGCCATTGGAATTTTTTTTAAATAAAGCGGATCTGAAAATAATAATTTAAGGAGTTCAGATAATGTTTCGATTAAGAAGAGAAAAAGTGAGAAAAGATGTCAGACGGGAAATCATCTTGTTGAAGGAGCAGTTCAAGACTGTTGAGCTTACACCGTGCTATGGAGATGCCGATCTTAAAAAGAAGGAACATGACCTTTCGAGACTCTGGACTGAAATTTACAATCTTGAAAAACAAATTAACAATTTTGCATTTCCGGTTTTACAGGCAGTAAGATAGATATTTAAAAAGGACAAAATTAAGTGTAATTCAACAGCCTTGTATACTATTATGCCGGTCGCTGCCGCCTTCTGCATTACATATAGTGGCCGGACCCCGAACCTTCCCCTTCCTTGACAATCTTATCTCCGATGCTTAGTTATAGAAAGTAGTAATGTATCTTACATTAATTACGGTTAAGAAAATAAATTTATAAATACGTCCTGTTTGTATGCATTATGGATGTGATGAACAGACAAACAGGATTTGAAATAGGTCGGAGGACAAAGACATGGATGATTCTTCCAAGATAAATATAGACGCAGTATCTGAGATTAAAGGTGATATACCGGAAGAACTGCCTATTCTTCCATTGAGAAGTATGATCGTTTTTCCATACACAATCATGCATTTACCCATTGGCATTCCGAGATCGGAGCGCCTCATAAAGGATGCCTTAAAGGGAAACAGGCTGATCGGGCTTATTACGTCAAAAAAGCCCGAGATTGAGGAGCCCCATCCGGGGCAGCTTTACAGCTTCGGCACCGTGGCTTCCATAACCAGGGTGTTTCAGTCACCTGATAATTCATTGAATATCATTGTTCAGGGTCTGGAAAGGTTCAAGGTGGAAAGCTGGACAAATACCTCCCCATATCTGACTGCCCGGATTATTGAATGCCCTGATTATATTGATGAGGGTGTAGAGTTTGAGGCTATGGTCCATAGCCTCAGGGACCTTGCAAAGGAAGTGGTGAGTATGTCTCCGAGTTTTCCGGAAAACGCCTCACATTTTATCGATCAGATAGAAGACCCGAAGTACCTGACATATATGACTGCGGCCAATCATGGACTCGGTCTTGAAGAGGCGCAGGCCCTTCTGGAGGCTGATAATCTCAAGGATAAGATTAGGGTGCTTATTTCTCATCTGACCCACCAGAAAGAAATACTGATGCTCGACAATAAGATCAAGAACGAGGCCAAGGAAACCCTGGACAAGGCCCATAAGGAGTTCTTCCTGAGACAGCAGTTAAAGGCCATACAAAAGGAGCTTGGCGAATCCGAAGACGGCCAGGCAGAATCGGAAATAGAAGAGTATGAACGCAAATTCAAGGAAGCGAACCTGCCTGAAGAGGCTGAAAAAGAGGCACGAAGAGAACTTAAGCGGCTTTCAGGCATGTCTCCGCACTCGGCAGAGCATCCGGTAATAAAGACATATCTCGACTGGATTGTTGATCTGCCGTGGAACAGATTAAGTGAGGATCAGCTTGATATTGAACATGCAAGGGCTGTACTTGACGAAGATCATTATGACCTTCAGGATGTAAAGGACAGGCTGATAGAGTATCTGGCTGTAAGAAAGCTTGTGCGGGACAGGGGAGTTTCATCAGAGCCAGGTTCAGAAGGAAAGGAAGCGGAGGCCAAAGGGGCCATACTCTGCTTTGCCGGGCCTCCGGGGGTAGGTAAAACCAGTCTCGGTAAGAGTATCGCAAGGGCTCTTGGCCGGAAGTTTACCCGCATGAGCCTTGGCGGTATGAGGGATGAAGCGGAGATACGCGGTCACAGAAGGACATACATAGGTGCAATGCCGGGAAGGATTATACAGGCGATAAAGAGGGCAGGGACAAAAAATCCTATCTTCATGCTGGATGAAATAGATAAGATTGGCTCGGACTGGCGCGGAGACCCGAGCAGCGCTCTCCTTGAGGTGCTGGACCCGGCGCAAAACCATGCCTTCAGAGACCATTATCTGGATGTGGATTTTGATTTAAGCGATGTAATTTTTGTCACCACTGCAAATCAACTGGATACAATTCCGGCCCCCTTAAGGGACAGGATGGAGATCATCCAGCTCGAAGGGTATACAGAGCATGAAAAGGTGAAAATCGCCCAGGGATTTCTTGTGCCGAGGCAGATAAAGGCAAACGGTCTTCGAAGTGATGAGATTACCATAAATGAAGATGCCCTCAAAAAGATTACTCAGGATTATACGAGGGAAGCCGGGGTCCGGAATCTCGAGAGACAGATAGGGTCGGTATGCAGGAAGGTCGCAGTAAAGATTGCTGCAAGCGAGATAGAAAATGTCGAGGTTACACCCGAGCTTGTAAGGGAATACCTGAAGAAAGAAAAATATGAATCCGAGATGTCGGAATCAATAGAAATACCCGGAATAGCGACGGGTCTTGCAGTAACAGCAACAGGCGGAGATATCCTGTTCATTGAGGCAACAAGGATGAAAGGAAGCGGCCACCTGAGACTTACAGGGCAGCTTGGAGATGTGATGAAGGAGAGCGCCGAAATAGCCTTCAGCTATGTCAAGGCAAAGACACAGGAATGGGATCTGCCAAAGGACATTGCAGAAAAGGAGGATTTCCATATCCATGTACCGGCGGGTGCCATACCGAAGGACGGGCCTTCAGCCGGAATCGCAATGGTCATGGCAATGACGAGCCTGTTCACCGGAAGACCTATAAGAAGCAGGGTAGGCATGACCGGTGAGGTAACACTCAGAGGACGGGTAATGCCGGTTGGCGGTATAAAAATGAAGGTGCTGGCTGCACATCGCGCCGGTTTAAAGACAGTGATATTGCCGAAACGAAACGAGGCGGATCTGGATGATCTTCCGGATGAAGTAAGAAATGATATTAAGTTCATCCTGGTGGAAAGGATAGAAGAGGCGCTCAATGCAGCGATTAAGCCCTCCGGAAAGACGGATAACCACCAGATGGACCTGTTTTTTGACAGACGACCGCAGTCACCTGTAACCACGGTGTAACCAGATAATATAATATAATCAAACTAAAAACGCCCTTGTTTAAGGGCGTTTTTAGTTTAATCTGTTCTTATTTCAGCACCGCACTCTTCACAACGGTATATGTCAGTATCAGTAATTTTTTGTTCTACTTTCTCAAAATCCCTTCTTTTAATCCTGTCCTTTTCCCAGCATTCAGGGCAGAAGTCAGTTTCCAGTTCATCCTCATTTATAGTCAGATGACAATGGGAGCACCTCAGTTTGCTTTTATCCTGTCTTACGAGAACAAGGTTCTGATGTCTGCATGTATCCATTATCTATGCCATCCCATTAATACGCATATTTATTCTGATAGGAGAGTACAGGATTGTTTTCATCTATGTCAATGCTCCTGATGCTGGTACTGCCTGATTTCTCTGAATTCTGTAAGCAAATCCTTGCTCAAACAATAATTTTCTGCTAAAAACCAATCATTGAAAAATTAAAGCAATTCCCATTAGTTAAGAACAAAAATTATAAATCATCAGAAAATGCGGCTTACCGGAAACTATCCGTGCGGATTTATTAGCTATAGAAAAGATATAGTACAAAATATCTATTG
>CAWFFS010000023.1:0-35316 GCA_963815145.1 uncultured delta proteobacterium | reverse complement strand
TATATTCGCAGGGGCAGACCCATGCCTGGCACGCCATAGCTTTAGTGAAGGCGGCTGTCTGCCCTTATGCATTTTCTCAGCAGTGTGTCTTCACCTGTTCAAGAGAATTTATCGATTATACCCTCCCGCAGGGCCTTCGCATTCGGCACCGGGATCGGCGAGCATACATCCTTTTCAGGGTTGTACATAAGCCTGTATGATCCCGAGTTTCCCTCGCGTCTAAGGAAATCCCAGCCCCTGGTATAATATGAGCACTCGTCATTGAAACATACATACATGAATTCATTGTCCCACATGCATACAAATGGATTATCCGGCACAAGCCATTTCTGCAGCTTCTCACCGCAATGGGGGCAGCAGAGTGTATTCTTTATCTCCTTTTTCTTCCTTTCCAGTTCTTTCATGCGCTCCTCATCCACGTCCGGAAAGGGCATCGGTCGTTTCTGGCGATCGGGTCTTCCACCCTTTTTCTCCGCATACAGTGCATATACAGGGTCACTCAGTTTACACTGTTCATAATATTTGTCGTCCTTCGGCCTGTCCTTTCCCTTTGATATGAACTTCACAGATTTTTCAAACACGCCTGAGCCCTGAAAATATTCTTCCACCAGGATTATACGTTCGCTCTCACTTGAATCCTTCCAGACCTTTACGGCCTTTTTGGGAAACATCCTGTTTGAAAAAATAACCAGGAAAAGGCCTCCGGGTTTCAGCACCCTCCCCGCCTCCTGAAAAATTTCAACAGGATTTGTCATATAATCAACCGAAAGGCTGTTGATGACTACATCAAAATAATTATCGTCAAATGGCAGTCTTGGATCAGTATTTAAATCATGGAGCAGATATCTTGTAAGCTGTTTGTTATGCAGCAGCTCATTTTCATTCAACCCCAGACCTGTTACCTCCTTTGGCTCAAGGGATTCGGAGATATGTGATACCCATCCCGACATCAGATCGAGGATTACAGGTATCCTTTTCTATCACAAGAGAGCCGATCAGTTTTTCAACTGTGTCCATAGCTACTTTATCAATATGATTCACAAAGCGATCCTTCTGATAAAAAATATAATCGTCAGAAGAATCATCCCTGGTAAAGGCATCATCATTAAAAATAGGACTGAGCCTTGATATACCTCTGTTATAGAGTTCATTCTTAAAATTATCCGAATACATGGCATTATCCTCCTAAAAAAACAGCCGGTCAGCTATTAACTAAACCCGGCTTGCAACCCCATTTATTAAATGGGCAGGTTATTTTTAAAATCAACATCATTGTTTTATTTTTAACATAACCATAATGCCCGGCATGTCAATTAAGTGTTCAGGTTCGGCATACAGGATTAAAAATATTGACAGAAAATCATAATTTTATATGTTAAGATTAAAATAACAATCCGGATTGAATCCTCATATTTAATTGATGTTAAAAGGAATATTGTTATGGGTGGAAAAAAGGAAATACTGACAGACTGCACATTATGTTATCACAGTTGCGGATGCAGGGTTACTATCGAAGACGGCAGGGCAACAGAGGTTAAAGGCCTTGAATCACATCCCATAAATCACGGGGAACTGTGTGTAAAGGGAGAGGCCTGCCTTGATAATGTTTACAGTCCCGAACGTATTAAATATCCCATGAAAAGAACTGGCTCAGGATTTGAAAGGATATCATGGGATCAGGCACTGGATGAGATTGCCGCGAAACTTAATCACCTGAAGGACAGATTCGGGCCCCAGGTCCTGGGTGTGTTCAGCGGATCGATCGGTGTTGAAAACCTGGAAATGGCCGGCCTTACGCAGAGGTTCAAGGCTGCCTTCGGTTCTCCCAACTTTTTTTCCGTAGAAAGCGTATGCTACCGCATGCGCATAAGAACAAGGCAGATGACATTCGGGAAGTACCCTACCGAAGAGATGGATTCAAAACTCTACATCCTATGGGGGCATAATCCGGATGCCTCGGACTTCCCGCTCAAACTCTCCCTTGAAAAGAACCTGGCAAAGGGCTCAAGGCTTGTTGTCATAGATCCCCGGCGCATACCCCTTGCCGATAAGGCGGATATATACCTGAGAATAAGACCCGGAACTGACGGTGCCCTGGCAATGGCCATGATAAATGTTATTATCGAAGAAGGTCTTTATGACAGGGACTTTATCGAAAAGCATACAATGAGGTTTGATAAGCTAGTACCACATGTAAAAAAATATACGCCTGAGTGGGCACAGGCAATAACATGGGTCAATGCGGATGATATTCGAAAACTCGCAAGGATGTTTGCAGGCACCAAAGGTGCAGGCATATATCAGGGCACCTGCACACAGGACCAGACAGCAAACGGCACCCAGAACAGCCGTGCCTTTTCCATACTCCAGGCAATAACAGGAAATATCAATGTACCGGGAGGATGGGTGATAAGCCCTCGCCTCGCATTCGGGAACGTCGGCCTGAAGGTTGAGGGAGATCCCCTTGGAGCTGACCAGTATCCCCTGTTTTTTAAGATATGGGGAAGAAAAAGCCCCTATGGCGTTGTGACAGTTGTACCCGAAAGCATACCTGATAAACTCAAGGCATTTATGGTTGTCGGCGGCAACCCCGTCATTTCAATGCCTGACAGTAATGCATTCAGGGAGGCATTTAAAAAACTCGATCTTCTTGTCGTCCACGACATGTTCATGACTGAAACAGGCGAACTTGCGCACTACCTGCTTCCTGCCTGCTCTCATCTGGAAAAATGGGGTGTTGCATACACATATAACGTATGTCATTGTGTGCCCTTTCTTATGCTCCGCAAAAAATGCATAGAACCTCTTTATGAAAGCCGGTCGGAATGGAAGATGTACACAGAACTTGCCGAACGGCTTGGTCTTGGTGACCTTTTCCCGTGGAAGTCCGAGCAAGAGCTTGTAAGATTTGAACTTGAACCGTCAGGCCTGTCATTTGACTATCTCCTGAATGAAAAGCCCGAGGGTGATTTTTATCAGACCAAGACCTATGATATCGCCGACGGTATGTTTAAGACCCCTTCAGGAAAAATCGAGATATACTGCGAAGCTCTGGAGCTTGCAGGTTTTGACCCGCTTCCTGTCTACATGGAGCCCGAGAGAAGCCCCATGAGTGAACGGATAGAAAAGGACTTTCTCCTGGAATACCCGCTTATCCTTGGGACCGGAAACAGGAATTATTATTATACCCACAGCCAGCATAGGAACATATCCGCGCTTAAAAAGGAAAACCCGGAACCCTTTGCCGAAATAGGGCCTGAAACTTCGAAGAAATATAAAATATCCGATGGTGATATGGTTGAGATAAATACCAACAGGGGCACGGTTAATATGAAAATAAATATAGATGGCCGTGTATCAGAGGGAGTTGTGTTTGTTCCGCACGGATGGGGAGGCAGTGCAAATGCAAACCTGCTTACGGATGTGCAGTGCAGGGAGTGCATATTGGGATATCCCGATATGAAATCGCTCATGTGCAATATCAGGAAACTGCAGTGAAAAGCCAGAGATCTGGTTCCAGAGGTCAGAGACCAGATGTCGGAAATCAGTGGACAGAGGACTGACTTCTGATCTCTGACATCTGACCTCTGCCGTTTCTAAAACGCCTCCTCCGCCATTTCCAGCGCTCCGGTATCACCACGTAAAATAGCCCCGGCCTTTGCAGGAGACAGGCTGAGTACATTGCTGCTGAAATAGCGTGCCGACGCGATCTTGCCGCTGTAAAAGGCTATTTCGCTGTTTTCTCGGGCAAGCCTGTTTATATCTTTTTCCGGGCTGAAACCATTTTCTATCATTATCTCTTCAATCTTGTCACTGGCTATGACCGCCTGCCATAAAAGAAGCCAGCCCACTGTCACATCACCGAAGAGTTCCATGTAGGGCGTAGCGAAAAGGGCTATGATGCTGAAATCTTTACCCGCCTGATCAGTAAAATGTATCGTGACATCCGACAGTGCCTTTACCGCTTCCGAGAGATTTACGAAATGTTTTGCAAGGCTTTTGTGTCCCATGTTTTCTTCGCAGTATTTTGTTATATCACCTAAAAATCCATTCAGAAGGCTCCTCCTGTTTTTGAGGACCTTCCGGCCTGCCAGATCGAGACTCTGGATTCCGTTCGTCCCTTCAAATATGGAGTGGACCTTTTCATCCCTCAGGAACTGCTCAACAGGGTAGTCCTTCATGTATCCGTATCCGCCGTACACCTGCATGGCTGTCTCGGTAACCCTGAAACTCATATCGGATCCATATGCCTTTGCCACAGGAGTCAGGAAGGCCGTGAGGTCCGCCCATTTCTGTTTTTCATCTTCACCCTCTGAGATAAGCTCCATGTCCATGCAATATGAGGTGTAGAGGATAAGGGCCCTTATGCCTTCGGTATATGACTTCATCATGAGCAGCATACGCCTGACATCGGGATGCTTTATAATGGGCACCTGCGGTGAATCGGGTGGCGCACCCTCGTCCCTGCCCTGGAGCCTCTCCTTTGAATAATTGAGGGCATGGAGATAGGCGGTAGCGGCTATTGACTCTGCATGACGCGCGGCAATCAGGCGGGATTCATTCATCATCGTGAAAAAGATGGGCATGCCCTTATTGACCTCCCCCACCATTTCACCGATACAATTACCTTCCTCTCCAAACATCAACTGGCATGTGGGTGAGCCTTTGAGCCCCATCTTTTTTTCGATTGCAATTACCTTTGTATCATTCTCACCGGCAATGGAGCCGTCCGGGTTTACTCTGTACTTTGGTATAAGAAAAAGTGACAAACCCTTTGTACCGGGGGGAGAACCTTTTACTCTGGCCAGGGTCAGATGAATAAAATTTTCCGCCAGATCATGGTCTCCTGCCGTGATAAATATTTTATTTCCGGTGATGCTGTATGTGCCGTCATCATTGCGTACAGCCATTGTTTTTGTAGCCCCCACATCGCTTCCCGCCCCGGATTCGGTAAGAACCATGGTTCCTGTCCATTTGCCGGACAGGATCTTCTCTACATATTTATTTTTCTGTTCCTCTGTACCATGCCTGGCTACTAAAAAGGCCGCTCCCCTTGGCATTGCTACAAAAGTCTGGAAGGCAAGGTTAGCTGCCTCAAAATATTCATTTGCCGCCATTCCTATTATAAGGGGAAGGCCCTGCCCGCCGATCTCCCGGGGCAGATCGATCCGCCGCCATTCGCCTTCGTTCCACAGTCTCCATAATTCATGAAAAAAGGATGGGACAATCACTTTGCCATCCTTTAACGTGCAACCAATAGAATCGGTTTCCGAACAGGTAGGCATCATCGTGTTTGTGGCAAGTTTTTCTGCCTCCCTCAGGATCATCCTGTAGGTTTCTTCGTCAAATTCGGAATAGATCTCATACCCTGACAGGTCCTGGATCTTAAGCTGCTCAAAAAGTACAAACATCTGGTCCCTGTCATCTATTAAAAGTTTTGCCATTAATTAAACTCCCTGTATTCATCCTGATTATGGTTGCTGCTGGTAAACAGCTGCATATATATTTTCCTTTACTTTGCCCGACATTAACGTTTAAAGACGTTTCTGATCAGTACTGCCATATTATAAAATGTCCCAAGAATAAAGGAACATAAGATTTTGTCAATGGGTTTATCTTTAAGGTCCTGATACTATTTTTTCCAATTATCTGCTTTACAATCAGTTGGATGAGTGTAGTATAAATATTTAAAAAATGTGCATCTGAAACAGGTAACAGAAACCGCTGATCTCGACCTATAATAAGGGAAACACCATGAACCGACCCGGAATAATTACTCTATTGACTGATTTTGGACTCTCCGATGCATATACTGCCATGATGAAAGGAGTAATTCTTTCAATCAACAGGAATGCCAACCTTATCGATATCACCCATTGTATTACTGTAGGATCAGTATTCCAGGGTGCTGGCATCCTCAAAGAGGCCTTTTCATATTTTCCTATAGGTACTGTTCATATTGCAGTGGTTGACCCCGGGGTTGGGAGCAGCCGGAGATTAATAGCATTGAAGGCAGCCGGACACTTTTTTGTCGCCCCCGACAACGGTATTTTATGGCCGATTATAGAGGCTGCTCAAGACACAGAGATCGTTGAGCTTTCTGAAAAGAGTTATTTTCTGCCTCACGTGACAAGCACATTTCATGGAAGGGATGTTTTGGCCCCTGTTGCAGCACATCTTTCTCTAGGTATTGAGATCAGTCAACTGGGCAGGCCCCTGATTGATCCTGAAGAGCTGACATTGCCCCGGCCCTATCAAAAGGATGATACGCTGAAGGGCCAGATCACACGCATAGACAACTTCGGTAACCTGATTACAAACATTACCGCAAATAACCTTATCAATTTTCTTGGAGATAAAAAACCGGTTACATTTATAGGCGATTATGAAATATCCGGGATCAGCGATACCTATTCGGACAAAGAAAAGGGTGAGCTTCTCGCACTTATAAACAGTTCTGATTACCTTGAAATAGCGGTCAATCTGGGAAAGGCATCGGAATACCTGAAAAAGGAATCCGATGAAATAATAGGTACGCGTATAAAGGTGTTTAAATTAAATTAGATCGATGACTCATCATCCTTCAGTGAATTGAGATACTCCGCCCACTCGATCGGGAGCAGATATTTCTTTTTATTGTTGCACTCCTTGCAGGCTGGCACCAGGTTGCCCTTTTTGCTTTTTCCGCCCCGGCTCAGCGGGACAATATGGTCCATGGTAAGGTTTTTGGGCCCGACATTGCTGCCGCAGTAATAGCATACACCATCCTGCACTTTTCTTGACCACCATGCAGTATGCCGCAACTGCCTGGCCTTTGCCTTTTCCCGTGCAATGTCTCCATCATCAACCCATTCGTCTTCGAACATGCGTGTCCCGATATTTCCTTATTTAGATTTAACGAACATTATCATTTATTAAGCAAAATGGGAATTGGAAACTTGGAGAAGGTGCAAGGCGTAAGGTTCAGAGCGCAGGGAAAAACATACCGTTCAGGCTATTTACTGCATTTCATAAATTCAATGACATATTACATACCTTGTTATAGTCACCATAGGGGACACGGAGGTCACTGAGACTTTATCTTTTATGCTTTTATTCCGTGTTCTCAGTGCTCTCCGTGGTAAAAATATAGGCTGTTGTATTTACGTCAATTTGTACTTAGCTTAATCCAACAGTACCTCAGGATTTATTCCCTGCCTGATTTTTAAAGCGCCATCCCCATGATTCTGTTTAAACGTTTTGCAAATTCAACTGGCTTTTCCAACTCAGCGCCCTCAACCAGCATGGCCTGCTCAAGGAGGAGATGGCTTACATCCGAAATAAGGTCTTTGTCATCGGATTTCTCCAGCTTTTTTACTATCTCATGATCGGGATTAATCTCCAGTATAGGCTTAAACCCCGGGATATCCTTCTGCCCCATGGCCTTTAGCATATGCTGCATCTGCACGGTCGGGTCACTTTCGTCTGCCACAATGCAGGCCGGGCTTTCGCTCAACCTACTGCTCGCAACCACATCCTTGACGCTTTCCCCGAGGGCCTCTTTCATTTTTTCAAGAAGCGGTTTGAGCTCCTTTTCCTTTTCTTTGTCTTTTTCATCCTTAAGTTCATCGGATGTCCCGCTCCTGTTAACGGCCTTAAGCTCTATGTCCTGATACTTCCCAATGGAGGGAACAACGATCTCATCTACCTCATCGTCCATTATAAGGACTTCGATATCCTTGTTTTTATAGGCCTCGATAAGCGGTGAGTTTTTTAGTGTATCCTCATTATCTCCGGTAATAAAATAGATGGCCTTCTGGTCATCCTTCATTCTCTCCTTGTATTCCGCAAGGCCTGTAAGGCCGTCAACCTTTGTTGATTTGAACCTGACAAGCTCCAGCAGGGTTTCCCTGTTGGTAAAATCCGAATAGAGCCCCTCTTTTAGAGGACGGTTATACT
Organism: uncultured delta proteobacterium; assembly: GCA_963815145.1. Lineage (GTDB taxonomy): Bacteria > Desulfobacterota > DSM-4660 > Desulfatiglandales > HGW-15 > JAAZBV01. Next base: position 27,378 of record CAWFFS010000023.1, on the reverse strand, counting down.
GAGAGATAAATTCCCCAAAAAGTGCTTTGTTGTCTTCAGAGATCTTTTTCAACTCACCTAGGAGTTTTTTAACAGAGGCGGACCGGATTTTTGACAGGACCATATTTCTCTGGAGTATTTCACGGCTTACATTCAACGGCAGGTCCTGCGAATCGATGATGCCGCGGATAAAGCGGAGATATACAGGCAGGAGTTCTTTCCCGTCGTCCATTATAAACACCCTTTTGACATAGAGCTTGACCCCTGGCGCATAGTCCGCGCTGTACAAATCAAAAGGAGCCTTTTTAGGGATATAGAAGAGGGTTGTGTACTCCTGTGCCCCTTCGGCCTTTGTGTGGAGATAATAGAGGGGATCTTCGGTATCATGAAACGAGGTTTTATAAAATTCTCTGTAATCTTCTTCCTTTAATTCGGATTTCGGGCGGGTCCACAGGGCAGAGGCGCTGTTGACCTGTTCTGTTTTTGTCTCTTTTTCGGCCTTTTTATTGCCTTTCTCGTCATAGGGCGTCTCTGTATATTCGAGATAGATCGGGAAAGGTATATGGTTGGAATATTTTTTAATGATCTCTTCTATCTGCCAGCGGCTGGCATACTCTTTACCCTCATCATTCAGATGGACCATAACTGTTGTGCCGTGGCTTTCCCTTTCGGCTTCAGTGACAGTGTATCCGCTTTTCCCGTCACTTTCCCATTTCCAGGCCTTATCCTCTCCGGCCTTCCGGGTTATTACCTCTACCTTGTCGGCAATCATGAAGGCGGAGTAGAACCCCACACCGAACTGGCCTATAAGATTGATATCATCGGCGGGTTTTTCGTTAAGCCGGCTGATAAAATTTTTTGTGCCGGAACTTGCTATCGTCCCTATCTGGTTGTTAAGGTCATCCTCATTCATTCCTATCCCTGCATCGGATATCTTCAGGAATTTTCTTGTTATCGCCGTCAAATGATATATCAATCCTTGGGTTAAAGGGGACTGCTTTATAGGCTTCATCCGTAAGCGTGAGATACCTTAGCTTGTCAAGGGCATCGGAGGCGTTTGAGATCAGCTCCCTGACCGCTATTTCCTTATGTGAATAAAGTGAATGGATAATCAACTGTAAAAGTTGATCGACTTCTGTTTTGAATTTTCGTTTGGACATCTTTCCTCCAGTCTGAATTTTCTTTTTAATTAATACCGGTAACCGCGGATCTGATAATTTTGAAGGTATTTTAACCGGGAAAAAATAAGTTTGATTAGCAATTTGTCAAGCCGGAGCCAGAAAAACAGTGTAAAGCCAATTAAATCCAGAGGCTCAGGACCCCACAGTCACTTTCACGGTTTGAATGCCCCTGGCTCCGTCGGGAAATGCGCTGTTGAACAGACTTCCCAGAAGAGAGGAGGAGTCCTGTACCTTTCCCGTGTCGTCAAAAGCCCGTACACGGATGGAATATTCCCCCTGGCGGGAGGGGGTCCAGTCATATCGCCATAATCTCCATGCCCACCGGGCAAGGGGTGATTTTAATTCAGCGTCCTGCCATGCCCCATCATCAATGGAAATCTGGACACGGCTTATACCGTGTCTGCCCCCAAAGGCAATGCCTCCTATTACATAATGTCCGGGTGACACGCGGCTGTTTTCCATGGGCATGAGAATCTCCGACATCACGGAGATGACTGCTGAGTCCGACCATCCCTGTTTTTCCCAGTATCCTTTGAAATCGTAATTGACCAGCTCGATCCTGTTCAGCCATTTTACATTCTTCATGCCGTATATGCCGGGAACAACCACCCTCAGGGGATACCCGTGTTCCGGGGGAAGGGGCTGACCGTTCATGTTGTAGGCCAGAAACACATCTTTGGAAAGGGCCAGTTCATAGGGAATGGAATCGCTGTAACCCTCTGCCGCGAAAAATGCCGCCTTGAAGATACCCGGTTTCGGGCCCGCCTTTTCTATTAATTTTCCGAGGGTTACACCTTCCCAGAACGCATTGCTGATTGAGCTGCCGCCTACCGGATTGCCGATACACTCCAAGGTCACATATTCCTTCTTATCCTGAAGGGTCCGGAGTTCTTTCAGGCTTATGGAGAACGGGTGTTCAACCAGCCCCTCCACCCTGAGTCTGTATCGGGCGGGATCAGTATCGGGGATCGTTGCAGAATAGGATGTAATATAGAATTCGTCGTTCGGTGTAACCTCTTTTACAGAAAAGCCTTTGAAGCTGACCTTCCCTTTCCTGTTAAGGCCATGCTCCTGAGCCAGGGTCCTGGCACTGGCATACTGATAGATGCCCGGAAACACATATACCCCGAATCCGAGTCCCAGTGAAGCGGACCCGGCATATCTTAAAAAATCACGACGAGTGCCTTTCATGTCTTTTCACCCTGATTACCGCCCGGTAAGTCCGTTTTTCATTTTAGAGTTTACGCCGCCGGAATATCAAAAAGATCTGATGATTATATTTTATCTGTAATAATTTTAATGCAAATAGGGTGAACAATGCATTCCTGTTCCGGGAATCATGTACAGCCTGAAGAATTTAAAGGGGATCTTTCTTAAAAAGAGTCACCTTTTCATACCTTTTTGTCCGGCATTGAGGGTCCCTCCCCTCCTCTTTCTTTTCCAGATCAATACGAACGATCGCGTAACCCGCTTCAAGATGTTGCGAAAGCATTTTTTTTAAATTATCCTGAAGGTTTACATCATCCTTAAACCCGATTTTTTTCTGCCTGCTGATTGTCTCTTCAATTTCCATGCTATATTGCATGGAATCCCTGTCAATTTTTTCAATACCCTCCCCATTGTCGGCTTCACGTGCGATCAGGGGTTCAAAGTGGCGGCAGTATTTCGCATATCCCGGCATGACTGATTTCAAAAACAGCCCGCCATATTCCTTGTTTTTAAAAGAAAATATCTTGCACTTTAGCAGGCCCGGAGCTTCTTCTATCACATTGAGACACGCTGAACACAATTCTTCCCGAACAGGGGTTGATAAAAAAATAGGAGATGTCTCGTCAGGTACTGGTCCCTCTTCCGGTGTCATAAACATACGGGAAATATCTTCCAGACCCCTTCCCAGACTCTTTTTTTCCATCCCGATCTTATCCCCCTTTTTTATTTAGAAAACCTTCTAATAATTATCTTCCGGGTCAGAGAAAGAATATGCAGAAGGATTGGCGGCAATGGCCTCAATCATTTCCGAAAAACTTGATTCGGGAGAACAATCATGCGTGTCGCCCTGGCCGGCGTATCCGCATTCTGCTGAAGACTGTCTGAAGCTGGTCTCCATTAGGCCTTCTGTCTTTTGTAAGATTTCGTTTGCTGAACCCGATGTGTTGGAACTCTGGCAGGTGCCTGCTGCATCGGAGCGAATCAACTCTTCTGCCAGGTTTTCATAGTCCATATGTCCAATTGCGCGTCTGTCATAATCTCCCACAGGCTGGCCGTAGTCAACGGATTCTCTCAGCCGGATATTGTAGCGGATAACAGTTTCAAAGACATGTTTTCCGAATTCCGATTTGACCTTGTTCAGAACGATTTCAGAATACCGCGTCCTGGCATCATACATGGTGATCAGGGCACGGGATTGTATTTCATTATTGAGTTTATCATTCAACATCATGATGATTTCAGTCAGTTTAGCGACCCCCCGGAGTGAGAACAGACTCATATCAATTGGAATAATCACTTCATCCGCTGCACGAAGGGCATTGAAGCAAAGATGGCCGATACTTGGCGGACAGTCGATGATGATATAATCATAAATCGCCTCAAGACTATGGATGGCATTAAAAAGGCGATCTTCTCTGCCTTTCAGGCCGGTAAGTTCCTGCTCCACAACACTCAGGATAATATTTGAAGGGGCCAGATCAAAGTTATCTTTGATTGGAATCAGAATGTCATCCAGCGTAAGGTCCCCCTCCTGTTTGGGTGTTATCACGTCATAAATGCTTTTTTCGAGATCAGAAGGCACCACATTCAATCCCATGGTCGCATGGGCCTGAGGGTCAAAATCAATCAGAAGCACCCTCTGTCCTCTAAGTGCCAAAGAAGATGAAAGATTAATAGAAGTTGTTGTTTTACCACAACCTCCTTTCTGGTTTGCACTGGCAATAATCCTCATATATCCCTTCCTCCTCTGCTTCAATTTTTTGATGTGTTTTTGATTCAGATCTAAATCCACGTCCTATGGGCGGGTTTTTACTCAGTAAAGTTACATACCAGAGGAAAAGCTATTCTTCAAGAAAAAACACCACATCTTGTATTTTGATTAGACTTAAAACTATTTATTGTGTTTTCTTGAAAGGGAAAATCCTGAATAACGAGATAAGTCGCATCGGGGGCAAACATATATAGCGGGATTACAATAATTGTTCTGTAGTTTTAGTGCAGTTGCTTCAGTCTTCAGCCCAAAATGCCTCAGTCTGCTATATAATTTGACATTTAATATATTCTTTTTTATATGTTAATAGTCTTACCAAAACAAAAATCAGGAGAAAATAAAGTCTTAAAAAAGAGAGTACATATCAACTGTTAACGGCCTTGCCGAACGTGGACCTTTAAAATGAAACGGAGACACGGGTATGGAATCACGACTTAAAAGCGCGGATGGATTCTATGGGTGGGTTAATCTGGTGGTCATGTTTTTCTTCAATATTGTACTCATGATGGTGATGCTCTCATTCGCCCTGTTTCTCCCGTCCTGGGTCAGGGAGTTTTCCTGGAGCCGGGGCGATATGTCTCTGGCCCAGTCCTTAGCCCTGATACTGACGGGCCTGGCCGCACCCCTGGTGGGAATCTTCATAATGAAGAAGGGGGTCAAAATGGCCATAATTCTCGGGAACATCCTTACAATCGCCGGGTTGATACTGGTCTCCTTCCAGCAGCATATCTGGCAGCTCTTTGTCGGATATGGCGTGCTTGTCGGGCTGGGCATGAGCCTGGGCGGAATGCTGGCCATGATGACGGTAATCAACAACTGGTTTGTTGTAAAACGGCCTATGGCACTCAGCATTTCCATGGCTGGGATCGGTTTCGGGGGTGTAGTATTCAACCCGCTTCTGATGATGCTTATAGATTCAATAGGCTGGCGGAACACATACCTGGGCATTGCAGCGGCATCATTTTTGTTTTGCGTTATTTCACCGGCCCTGCTGCTCATCAATACGCCGGAAGATCTCGGCCAGGTCCCGGACGGTCCTGATTCATTAAAGACCCAAAAAGCCGATTCAACACAGGCTGTCCCTAAAAATCTGTATAAGACCCCGGTAGATTTTACTGCAAAGGAAGCCCTGATGACGCGGACAATGTGGCTCCTGATAGGCTACGTTGTTGTACAATTTACCGTCATGAATATAATGCTGACCCATCAAATTACCTTTCTTATAGATATGGGTTTTTCGGACACCGGCGCTGCTTTCGCCGGGGGCATTTTCGGATTTATGATGGGAGCCAGCCAGTTGGGGGTCGGCTTTCTTGGACTCAAGATTAAAATGCATTCCCTTGCCGTGGCATCGATCCTCTTCGGCATTGCCGGCTTAACAACCCTGCTGTTTGCCCACTCCATGGGCATTGTGATTCTGGCTAATGTTCTCATGGGGATCGGGATAGGTATACAGGGCATAGCTCTGGGCAACCTTATCCCCGATTACTACGGCAGAACCGAATTTCCCAAGATGATGGGTTACACAATGCCTTTTACCACTTTTCTCTCTGCTATCGGGAGCCCCCTGGCCGGATATATCAGGGAAGCAACCGGCAGCTACATCCCGGCCTTTCAATTCGCCATTGCTGTGCTGGCCCTGGGATTCATCTTCATTATCTTTGCGAAGCCGCCCATACATCCTTCGCTTAAAATGAGCCCTGCGTAGAAACACTTCCCATACTGTTCAAGATAGCACATTGGCAATATTTATGCAGACTGTAAAAGTAACAGACAGATTGCATAAATATTGCCCTATTGAAAAAGTGCGGCCTTATTATTCTGATATCCGGGTTGAATTTGTCCATTGCCAACAAGGGCAAAAAAAGCTAAACATAGATCTGACCAATTACAGATACTATCAGGAGGGACAGTATGCTAACACCAAAACAAAATCTGCTGGAAACTTTAAAACAGAACGGTAAACCTGACAGGCTTGTCAATCAATACCAGCCATTCGTTATGGTCATGAGTGATCCTGTGTACAAATTTGTCCGCGGAAACCGTGTTCGCGGGAAGACTACAAAAGATGTCTGGGGTACAGAGATCGCCTGGCCTGAAGACCAGCATGGAGCCATGCCGCACGTAACGAAAGAAAACAAGGTGCTTAAGGACATCACAAATGCCGGGAGTTGAAGGTTCCCGACCTGGCCGCCGCGGCAAAGGACCCGGCTGCCTGGGAGCAACCGCTCCGCGAAGCGGCCGCTGTCGACCGCGACGAAAAGCTTGTCATGGGATTTATGGGGACAGGCGTTTTTGAGCAGCTGCATTTTCTCATGGGCTTCGAGGACACACTTATGAATTTTCTGGCAGAGCCGGAGGCGATGAAGGATCTCCTCGATATAGTCGGTGAGTACCGCCTCACCTATATGAAGCTGCTGGTGGACAACCTGAAACCTGATATCATCCTCTCCCACGATGACTGGGGCAGTAAAAACAGTATGTTCATGAGCCCTGATACATGGCGTGAAATGATCAAGCCGCAGTATACCAAAATCTACGGATATGCGAAGGAGCACGGCGTCATCGATCATGCACCACGCCGACTCCTTTCTGGAACCTATCGCAGAGGATATGGTGGAACTTGGCATTGATATCTGGCAGGGTGTTCTGCCTCAGAACGACATTGTGAAACTCCAGGAGCAGCTCCAGGGACAGATGGCTCCTCATGGGCGGCATCGATGCGGCGATCGTGGACCGCCAAGATACGCCGGAGGATGTAATCAGGGCCGAGGTACGGCGCGCCTGCACGACATACGGACCCGGCGGCGGCTTTATCCCCTGCATGACATACGGCGGCCCGGGCAGTATTTTCCCCAATGTCAGCGAGACAGTCAGCGATGAAATTGATCGATACAACCAGGAGGAGCATTAAAAACTGAAAATAATAAAACAACTGTTTTTACCCATTGAGCACTGAATACAATCTTTAATATTGAACTCTTTTTAATTGTTGAAGGAGATAAAAACATGACCGCTGTTTCCTCTGATGCACCTGCAGTAAATCCATGGTGGATAGCCGTTGTCTGCGGAATGGCCTCCTATATTGATGCCTGTGCCATGGTCAGTTCGGGTACTGCACTGGTCATCTATCAGCACTCCATAGGGGTAACCCCTGATCAGATTGGAATCCTTTCCGGAGCCTTAACCTTTTGTATTGCCATAGGTGCGCTTTTAGGAGGCAGGCTCGGGGACAAATATGGCCGCCGTTCGGTTTTTATAATTACAATGGCTATGATCGTCATTGGTGCTGCCATGTTGACAATGATGACTTCTTTCAATGCATTATTCATCGGCACCACTCTTGTCGGACTTGGAACAGGTGCCGATTTGCCGGTTTCATTGGCTGCCATCGCCGAGGTAGCTACCGGTAAAAACCGTGGTAAACTTCTTGGATTCAGTCAAATCATGTGGGCTCTGGGAGTCCTTGCGGCGCTGGGTTGCGGGGCTGTCGTAGGTGATGACTATGGACGTCTGGGCGGTCAGATAATGTATGGACAGGTTGGATTGCTGGCGCTGATTACAATGATTCTACGCATCGGAATCCCGGAGTCAGGCAAATGGAAGACTGCCCGCGCAGGGAGGCTTGCCGGTGAAGATACAATCCAGGCAAAACGGTCAGCATTGCTGGATCTCCTGAAGGCGCCATACCTGGTGCCGTTCATATCCCTGCTCATCTTCTATTCTCTCACCAACCTGGGGGCCAATACTTTCAGCCAGTTTTTTACATACCTGTGGGTTAACGTAATAGGGAGAAGCGTCCGGTTTGCTTCCACTGTCACCTTTATAAACCTTTCACTCGGGTGTGTCTGGAGTTACTGGTTTATGAAAATAGCAGATACCCCCCGGCGGTTTAATTATTTTCAAATTGGTGGTGCATCACTGCTTATGATGTTCCTGCTCCCCGCTGTTTTTGGTATATCGACAAATGTTCTTATTGTCGGCGGCATATTCGGCTTTTTTGGAATAGCCTTCGCTTTTGAGTCGATTATGAAACTCTGGACCCAGGAGTCTTTTCCCACACTGTTACGTACAACTGCGCAGGGGGCCATAATTTTCACCTCACGGTTTCTCGCCGGGTTATTGGCCACGGTTACTCCTCGAATAATGGATTCCTCCCCGAGAATACTTTTTTTTATTCTTACCGGATTTACCTTTGCCGGTATAGCTGCAGCGTGGTTCGGTTTTCGCAAAGGAACCAATAATGTGTTTGAGGTTGAAGATCAGGCGGAAGAAGTTTTCTAAAATGTTTGGTAAAGGGGGCGTTGTTTTCCCAAGATCTTAAAGGGTAAAAAGAGCTAAGCCGAAATTTGCCCCCTTTATTAATGTCAGTACCTGTCCCTGTTGTTATTTCATTATTTGACTCGCTCTACACGGATCGAACCGCTGCGCCCCGGCTCACCCATAAAGAATGAATGAAAAACGCCGCGAGAGATAACTACCCAATGCTCCGGATTTGCGAAGTAGAAACGCGTGCTATCGGTCTGGTGCCACACCTGTCCATTTTCCAGGGTAATGATCCAATTGCCATAGGCATCTCTCTTTTTCTCAGTCCACTTAAGTTGCAGCTTATCAGGCCGATCCTCTTCCGGTTTCTGTTTCTGTTTATGTTCTAAACCAAAGATAGCTACTGCATCCGGCTTTGGCTCAACTGCGGGGACAGTTTGCGGCGCGGCAGGAGCAGCGGGTGCAGCGGGTGCAGCGACTTCGGCCCTGGGTGCCACAGGCTCAACCGCTCTGGGCGTTGTGCCAGCTGCTTTCGCCGTGTCTTTCGCCGTGTCAGCAGGCAAACGGCCGCCCAGCTTATCGTAGCAGGCAAGGCGCTTGACCGGATCTTCTATAGAAGCGCAGCTTTTCAAGGACAGTTTTGCTGCCTGGCTTGAGAGTGAAACAGTAAACAGAGAGATGGCAATAATTAAACCGAGCTTCATGATTCGTCCTCCGACCGGGTATCGTCGAGTCAATAAAGGCGTGTAATTACTTTAAGTTGTGAGTATAGGAGAGTTTTGAATTGCATGTCAAGAAAAACACTATCACACGATATTCTAACTTCCGATCTCTGATATCTGCCCTATGTTTTTCTGACCTCCGACATCCGGCTTCTGACCTCTATTTTTTCCTTGCTTTTTCAACATTTCAGTCCTAAAAAATATAATTGTATCCGGTAATTTCCGGTTATAAAATTGCACTTGCGGCTATTACTAAAGACTATATATGCGATCTCCATGGGCGTTGATCCGGCAAAGGCATCATTTTCCGGGGTTGCTTTGGGACTCCTGTGGAGGTGATGCCCTTTTCCTGAAAACATATACGCATATAAATACCCGATTGGTTCGCGGTTTTGAATTTTTAAGGATTATGTACTTAAGGTTCTTAAAATGAAAAAGGTTTTAATCCTTAAAAATCAAAACCATAGCAGGGCGAGGTTCGTATATGTTTTCGGGAAAAGCGGCATCACCTGAACTTCATCGCATCCATTAAATGCAATTTCTTAACCGGAAATTACTGAATTGTATCATTTCCGGCAAAACGATTTACTGTCTTGAAAATCTTTTATTAATAAACCATAGACTGTCAAAACTTATGAATCACGTCTCACAACAGGGAATAAGTTATTCAATTAACCAAAGACATACCCTTTACAACGTTATTAATCATAAAATGAGGGCCTATGAAAACGACTGAAAATCTACACGCTAAAAACACGGCAATAACAACGTCGGCGGATGAAGCCGGATACCCTTCTGGAGGGTATGGCTGGTACGTCGTCATCGTCCTCTACCTGTGCTACACCTTTTCCTTTGTGGACCGGTCCATCATCACCTATCTCGTCGGACCGATTCAGTCTGATATGCAGATTAATGATACTTATTTCAGCCTGCTTCTCGGGTTTGTCCTTTGTAGCCTTTTATGCTTTTCTAGGCATCCCCGTGGGTCGACTGGCCGACGCAAAATCGAGGCGCAACCTTCTGCTTTGCGGTGTCGCCCTGTGGAGCGCCATGACTATCCTCTGCGGCCATGCGTCTACATTCTGGGAATTGTTCTTTGCCCGCATGGGCGTCGGTATCGGTGAAGCGTGCCTGGTACCCTGTGCATACTCACTCATCACAGACTATTTTCCCCGGGAAAAACGCAGCCTCCCGCTCACAATTTTTTCAGGCGGTATCATGCTCGGCGCAGGGGTGGCACACCTTTGCGGTGGAATAGTTGCCGACTACGCCCAAAACGGCGGCCCGAGGGAAATTTTTCTTTTCGGCCTTGTACAACCGTGGCAGCTGGCTTTTGTCCTGGTAGGTCTACCCGGAATATTTTTTATAATAACCATCGCGACAATCAGGGAACCGGCACGGCATGAGCAGAAAGGCAAACCGGACAGCGCTTTAATGTTCCGGTATCTTTACCGGCATTGGGCTACTTTCAGTTCCCTGATCTTAGGCACAACATTCGGGGCTATGGCGAACATGGCCATCCTGGGGTGGGCCCCGTCTGGCTGGCGCGCCGCTTTGCATGGAGCAAAACAGAAATCGGGCTACACCTCGGAATTATCATCTTTGTATTCGGAACGATCGGACTTACCCTGTCGGGTTCCCTGGCAAACAGATTTATTCGTGAAGGAAAAAAGCTGGTTTATATCAAGCTGATGATAGCGGCCGAGACCCTGGTCATCATTCCACTTATCCTTGCGCATGTATATGACAACCCGTACTGGGTACTTGGCTGTATCGGAGGAACCATTTTCCTGACCGGTATTCCCAGCGGACTTGGTCCGGCTGCGCTGCAGTCGATCACTCCCAATGAAATGAGGGGCCAGATTACGGCTATCGCCTTTCTCGTCCTGGCCCTGGTAGCAACCACACTCGGTAATACGTTTGTCGGAGTGCTGACGGATTATGTTTTTGCCGATCCAAAGGCAGTGCGATCGTCAGCAGTTATCGTAGCTGTTTTTGCTTCGATCCTTGGGATAATATCCCTACGCCTGGGCCTGCGTGCCTATGAACAAACGGCAGAGGAAAACCGGTCCGCCTGAAAAGGCGCGGTTATTGTCATCCCTCCAGCACCCTGGCTTCAACAGCCTTTACTGCATCGGCGGCAGAGCTCGTTATACCACCTGTATAACCGGAGCCTTCGCCTATGGGAATAAGATTTTCCATATTTTGGGATATGAAATTTTTATTGCGTAATATCCTTACCGGAGATGAGGTTCTTGTTTCAGGTGCAAATAATACTGCCTTTTCCGAAATAAACAATGGAACCTGTTTTTTCCATTTATCAAATGCAGCAAGTAATTCTGATACTGCAAATTCCGGGAGCACCTCTTTCAAGTCACAGGGAACAGCCCCCATCCTGAAGGAAGTTTCATTAAGTTCGCCGGTCTGACTTTCTCCTAAAAAATTCAATAAATTTTGAGCAGGGACATGCCATGTTCCGCCTCCTGCCGTAAACGCTTTTTGTTCCATTTCCATCTGGAATCCTATCCCTGCCAGTGGATCGGCTGACTTATAGTCCTCGGTATGACATGTTACAGCCAGTGCCGCATTTGAAAATGCTGAATCTCTATGTGAGTAGCTCATCCCGTTAAGGACCATCATGCCATCATGAGATGAAGCATTAACGATCTCACCGCCGGGACACATACAGAAGGTGTACACTCCTCTTTTGTTTTTTCGATTTGTATAATTAAGGGAATATGCAGCAGCCCCAAGCCTGTCGTACTTGCAGTATTTTTTGCCATACCGCATCAGGTTGATGGTTTCGACAGGATGTTCGATTCTTACCCCAACAGAGATCGGCCTCTGCTCCATGGCAACATTTCTATTATGCAGCATCTCAAATGTGTCCCGGGCAGAGTGCCCGAGAGCAATAAAAATATTCGAAGAAAAGTATTCCTTTTCATTGTTTATGACAACTCCTAAAGCCTTGCATCCGGAAATCAGGATATCTGTCATTTTCGAGCAGTAATAAATATCTCCGCCCTTCTCAAGAATATACAGCCTTATATTTCTGACGATCCTGCACAACACATCCGTCCCCAGATGCGGTTTGCTCATATACTCTATTTCGTGAGGCGCACCGAATTTAATAAACGTCTTTAAAACACGGTTTACATAGCTGGTATTACTGTTTCTCCTTGAAAAAAGCTTTCCATCCGAAAATGATCCTGCACCACCTTCACCAAACTGGATGTTGGATTCGGTATTTAATTCTCTTGTCTCTATAAACCTTTGAACATCGATGGAGCGATCTTCTATCTTTTTCCCCCTGTCAAATATTACTGGCTTTAACCCGTGATCAATTAATTCAAGCGCGGCAAATATTCCGGCAGGACCAAAGCCTATTATAATTGGCCTGTCTTTAAAGGTTCTTATTTTTTTATCCGGGATTACAGGTTCCTCGAACAGGGGAATGTTTTGTATATTTTCAAACCAGTCAGGGACATCCACGACCAGTGACAGTCTATAATAAAACTGGTTTTCATCCTTCATATCGATCGATTTACTTAGGATTTTAAAGATGGATATATTTTTATTATCTAATCCCAGTCTCTGTGATGCTGACTCTATATATGCATCAATGCCGTCTTTTTCGACAGGGATCTGTAAATCATGGATTATCAGTTTCAAAAAAAGCTCCTGCTGTATTTTCCCATCCCCCGTCTGATTCGCGTACCGGAGAGTATCTGGAAGCTCGCATTCTTAAAAAGGACCTGGGTTCCGTACTGTTTGGAGATGTTTGAAAGATGCATCATTTTGCCGTTGTTTCCTGTCTTAAAAAAACGGCAGAACTACCATACCTTTCCGCCTGGTTGCAACCATAAAGAAACATTCCTTTTTGTGTACAGACGGGGTCTTTCGGGAATGAAGCAAAACGGGGTCAGATCCCGGCATGGGATTTATTCTGTAATTGGAGTGGGAGCGCTCTTCAATAATGAAATTGAAAAAAGATATTGAATTATAAAAGAACGCCCCACTCCCATTAAAAAGTCTTTGTTCTTACACCTTATCAGGAGAGTACCGGATTGTTTCCCTTTAGGTCGCTCACGCCAATTTCGTTTTCGAGGGTGTATTTGATGCAGCGTACAGCGTCCTCGATGCTTAAACGGCCGGTGTTGATTACCAAATCGTAATTTTCGGGCTCAGTAACATCCGCATTAAAGTATTTTCTATTAAAAGCCTTGCGATCCGACTCGGTTCGACGCACCCGCTGTTTGGCTTCCTGCATGGATATGCCAAAATCCCGTGCTACCCTTTCAATCCGGAGTTGCTGCGGGGCAACAACCCGAACGCTGAACCGATTCCCAGGAGGTAAAATAAAATGGGCACCTCTGCCGACAATAACCGCACGACCGTGATTTCCAATTGATTTAATGATTTTCAGTAAATGCCGAAGGTACTTGTCCGTCGAGAGGTGGTTGCGGTGGTCCTCCAGGGAGTAAATATAATTTTGAATAGGGTTTAACCCCTTTTCATCCAGGTGTTCCAGGAAACTCGTACTGAGATGGGTACTTTCTGCCATCTGGTGAAGAATTTTCTGATGGTATACATCATAACCGAGTTCCTCGCCGAGCCTTTCAGCCAGAATATTCCCCCCGCTCCCGGGTTCTCTGGATATTGTAACAACGCTGATTGGTTCTGTTAATTTTGAGGGCTCCGCATGAGCAATTTGCCACCTGTGGACCTCATCCTGAACTATTTGTTGAACTGAACGGGCTTTCATTTTCCTAATCCTTTCAAAATACAGACAATTTAATCCCCTGTTTCCGGCTGTCTTTTTCGGTATGGGGACCGAAGACAGGTACCGGACTGTCGGGAACAATCAAAAGTTTGGCTGCCGTAATCACTGGCAAGTCAAACAGCCATTGTTATTTGTATCACAATGTGGTACCGACGTCAAAGATTTTTTTACTGCAGTATCTCCAAAATCGATTTTATTTGCTCCATATTTTAGAATATAAGGATTTCAATAGATATGGCAAGAGGGATAAGCGGGATAAGGGTCTGGTTGTTAAAGAAGCGGATAACATGCATTGCGACATATTTGCAACACAACAAAAAAATTACAGAAATCTTTACACCAGGGTAATTAACAGAGACGCAAACACCAGTTTTATTAATTTAATTGCTCAGCAGTTAAATGAATGTACCTTTTTTGGCTTCAACTTCTCCCGGATTTATCAAAAGTTCAATGAAGCAATGTTTATGCTGCTGCAAGCTGAACCCTCTTCCCCGAGACCTCGTCATTTTCCAGGTACTCATCAAATCCCATTGTTTTGTCTGTAATACCGTGCGGGGTGATCTCAACGATCCTGTTGGCAACTGTAGAAACAAGCTGGCGATCGCGGGATGAGAAGAGCAATACCTCTGTAAAGGCAATCATCCCATTGTTTAAAGCAGTAAGCGATTCAAGGTCAAGGTGGTTTGTTGGTTCGTCCATAATCAGGACATTGGCCCCGCTTAGCATTACCTTGCTAAGCATGCATCGGACCTTCTCTCCGCCTGAGAGGACCATGGTCTTTTTAAGTGCCTCATCACCGGAAAAAAGCATTCTCCCAAGGAAGCCCCTGGCAAAGCTATCACCGTCACAGGGCGGAAACTGGCAGAGCCACTGAATAAGATTCATGTCATTATCAAAGTAGGCGCTGTTTTCCATGGGTAAATATTCTCTCTTGATGGTAACACCCCAGTTTACGCTGCCGCTGTCCGGTTCCATTTCACCCGCAAGTATCCGGAAAAGGGTTGTTTTGGTATGGTTGTCCGCACCGATAAAGGCGATTTTGTCTCCGTTATTAACAGTTAGATCAAGATTATTTAAAACCGGGACCCCGTTTATCTTCTTAGTAAGACCCCTTATTTCACAAATAATGTTTCCGCACGGACGCTCCGGTTTGAAATCGATAAAGGGGTATTTTCTTGATGAAACAGGCATATTCTCTATAGAGAGCGTCTCAAGGATTTTCTTTCTGGCAGTGGCCTGTTTTGATTTGGATGCGTTGGCGCTGAATCTCCGTATAAATTCCTTGAGGTCCTCTGCCTTTTCAAGGGCTTTTCTATTCTCGTTCTGCCTTTGTTTAAGCAGAAGCTGGCTCGACTCGTACCAGAAATCGTAATTTCCCGAATATACTTTTATTGCCCCGAAGTCTATATCCGCAATATGTGTGCAAACCTGGTTTAAAAAATGGCGGTCGTGAGATATGACTATGACAGTGTTCTTAAACCGGCAGAGAAATTCCTCAAGCCATGCGATGGATTTGAGATCAAGATGGTTTGTGGGCTCATCCAGCAGCAGCACATCGGGATTACCATAAAGTGCCTGCGCGAGGAGCACGCGTACCTTATCGGCGTTCAGGAGATCTTTCATCTTTTTTTGGAGGAATGACTCAGGGATACCGAGTCCCTTGAGGAGGACTGCTGCTTCTGCCTCTGCCTCATAACCGTTCATTTCAGCAAATTCACATTCAATCTCACCGCAGAGGATGCCTTCCTCATCTGTCATTTCAGGCTTTGCATATAACTTTTCACGTTCTGCCATCAATGAAAAGAGTCTCTTATGCCCCATGATAACAGTGTTGATGACCGTCTCATCATCGAACGCAAACTGATCCTGACTCAGGACAGAGATCCTTTCCCTGGGGCCGATTGCGACTTCTCCCTTATCCTGCTCCACTTCGCCTGAAAGAATCTTTAAAAATGTAGATTTTCCAGCCCCGTTTGCGCCAATCAATCCATAACAGTTCCCCGGTGAAAATTTTAAATTTACATCATTGAACAGCACCTTCTTTCCATAAGAAAGGCTGACATTCATTACATTTATCATGTTTAAATTCCTTATATAAAAAAAACCCGGAGTGTCATCCCCGGGGTGAACAAAAACCGGCTATATACAGGTTTTTTGTTTATGCTGCAACCTATTTTGTGTATTGGCAGAACGAATTCAGTCAGCAGTGTTTATAAAGTGGCAGCAGGTACAATTAATTTGTTAACCTTAACTTATCCTTATTTATGATATCCCCTGCTTTTTTTTTATGCATTTATCTTTTTTTTTATAAACCTTGAATAAAACTTGATTTTTTTATCAGAAATATTAATTATTAAAGAAATTGGGTGGATTCACACAAAGCACATGGTGTGCAGATAAGTAGTGTGTTTTCCTTGCAACAGAATCGGATTGGCCCGTAATTTGAAACTTGTAATTTCATTAAGGAGATTAAATGGCTAAAGGTACAGTTAAATGGTTTAATGACTCAAAAGGTTTTGGATTTATCGAACAGGAAGACGGTGGTAAAGATGTATTTGTACATCACTCAGCTATCAATTCAACAGGTTTTAAATCCCTGAAAGAAGGAGATCAAGTTTCATTTGATATTGAACAAGGCCAGAAAGGTCCTACAGCAAAAAATGTAACAGTGATATAGTCAGGTGCTATATTAACCATAAAAAGTTTCAGGACAAGGGACTGTCCTGAAGCTTTCTGATTTTAAAACTTCTGTTTCCTTAATCTAGTGCCCATCCATAAACTATTTTCTGGCACTAGTCAGTTTCCAATTCAGAAACTGATGATTTTTAGCAAGTTCAAGGAAATCAAAGGATTACGCGGAGATGTACTTAAGTACATCGCACAAGTGATCCTGCAGATTAACGCAGAAATTGTTAAAAAGGGCCGTTTATGGATGGAAACTAATCTAATAAATAACTGATCATACATACTGGCTCAGACACTTGAAGTGTTTCCTGTTGCTGGAGTATAAGAGAACAGGGTAAAACGTGCTTGTCAGGGCGAAGATTCATATAAAGCCTGATCGAAGATCCCGACGTCGCAGGGACCGGATAATCCAAACACCGAACGTTATTTCCCGAGCTCTCCTGTTAAATTTCCCGAAGGGCACCCTATTAAACAGGGCGAGATCGTGGAATCCAGTTGTTTAAAAAAAAAGAATGAGAATAAAGGAATGAATAAAGAACTTTCCCCGTATTTTTTTATACTTTTTTTCCATTCTTCTTTGCAGGTATGTGGTTCCTGGTTACCAGTACGCTCAGAACGAAAATGGGAATGACAAAGGATGATATTGGTGAAGCTTCCGGCCCGGTCATTTCCGGCTCCGGTTGGGGAAGTGCAAAAATCAATGGTGTATCTGTAAACAATTGTTTAAAAGTCATTGAATATGAACGAGGATATTTAGTTTTCATATCCGATACTTAATATTCAGGATGCAATACTTGTCCCCCCGGGAGAGATAGAATGGCAAGGGGCCAGAAGGCCGGAATGGCCTTTATACTGATAACAGTATTTATTGACGTTCTCGGGATCGGGATAATCATCCCAATCATACCGGAGCTCGTCAAAACCTTTGTTGGCGGAAGTACTGCCAGCGCGGGACGCTGGTTTGGCATCCTCGCCGCTACCTACGCCGCGGCGCAGTTTTTGTTTGCGCCGGTCCTGGGTTCTCTCTCCGACAGGTTCGGGCGGCGTCCTGTCATCCTGATCGCCCTCTTCGGCCTGGGTATCGATTACCTGATTCAGGGCGTGGCGCCCTCTATCGGATGGCTCTTCCTGGGACGTGTAATTGCCGGAATCATGGGTGCGAGCTTCACAACGGCAAACGCCTACATCGCCGATGTATCAGGGCCGGAAAACCGGGCCCGGAACTTCGGATTGATGGGCGTGGCCTTCGGGCTCGGGTTCATCTTCGGCCCTGCCCTGGGCGGGTTCCTTGGCGGATTGCACATCAGGCTGCCATTCTTCGGGTCAGCAGCGCTTGCCCTGATCAACTGGCTGTACGGATTTTTCGTCCTGCCCGAATCACTGCCCCTTGAAAAACGCGGAAACTTTTCATGGGAGAAGTCCAATCCCATGGGCAGCCTCATGGTATTGAAGACATATCCGCTGGTGGCCTACCTCTCCGTGTCCTTTATCTTCATCGGGCTGGCCCAGCGCGGCCTCGAGGGAGTCTGGGTGCTCTACACCGACTACCGGTTTGGGTGGGATGAAAGTACCAATGGTCTCTCGCTTGCTTTAATGGGCATAATGGCCGTTCTGGTTCAGGGTGTACTGGTGCAGCCCTGCATCAGGAGATTTGGTGAACGAAAATCGATACTCATCGGCCTGGTTGTGGCTGCAATCTCATTCCTGGGGTATGGTTTAGCCACTGAGAGCTGGATGATGTATGTCGTCATCATCTTTGGTTCATTGGGCGGAATTACCGGTCCCGCCATTCAGGGTTTGATCGCCGGAACGGTTGCCTCCCACGATCAGGGGAAAATGCAGGGAGCTATCACATCTCTGCTGAGTCTCACGAGTATATTTGCACCTCTGATCTTTGCGACCGGTTTGTTCAGCTACTTCACCTCCCCGGCCGCGCCATTCAAGTTTCCCGGCGCGCCCTTCCTGTTAGGATCGGTTCTATGGGCGGTATCGTTTTTTATTCTGCTGCGGCTGTTCCGAAGAATACCGGAGGATTAATGCTGTTTTTAATTAACATGGTAAATGTTGTAATTTAATTACATTCCAGACAAAAAATCAGGAATTTCCTGATAGGCAAATATTTTCTTTTATTTTATAAAGTAACATTCCAGGGCGAATGTGGAATCCAGAAACCGAACGTCATTCTTTACCCTGTTTAACTTCCCGTAGGGGACCCTATTTAACTGGGCGGGGCGGGAATCCATTTGTCTTTATGTTCACCATGTGAAATCCGCACAGCCCCGATAAACCGGGATGCAAGCACGGGCTGCGAAGCAGAATTTAACATGGTTCACTATTAATCGCGGGAAGAAATGCCTTCTAAACTCGGAACAATCACAAAATGGGATGATGAAAAGGGATTTGGTTTTATAACCCATAAAAGCGGCGGAAGATCTGTATTTGTTGACATCAACGATTACGACAAAAAACATCAGCGCCCCAGGCAGGGGCTGTCTGTAATTTACTCTCTTTCAAAAGATAAAAAAGGCCGTGTTTGTGCAGCAAAGGTATTCCCCCAGAATGTTGAGGATGAATTTACCAGGGCGGACAACCAGAGGCTAATATCACTTGTCACAGGCATACTTTTTATTTGTGCTCTAACGGCTCTGGTTATATTAAACAGGCTTCCGCGTGCCATTATAGTATTTTATTTCGCAGCAAGTGCAGTGACTTTTATTATATATGCAACAGACAAATCAGCTGCACAGGCAGGAAAAGGAGCATAAATATGCAATTTAGGCCGTTCATCTTAACTCTGTTTTTTTTACTGGTTTTTTATCCTGTATCATCGCTGGCAAGCACATGGGCAAAGTCCTATGGCGATTCGAATTATGATCAAGCTAATTCCATCCAGCAGACTTCAGACGGTGGATACATTGTGGCGGGGTTCACCTATCATGATGGGTCCTCTGATTGCTGGATATTAAAGCTTGATGCCAATGGAAATGTGACCTGGCAGAAAACATATGGCGGCACCGGTATTTCGAATGCTACTTCCATCCAGGTGACTTCTGATGGCGGGTACATTGTAGCCGGGTACACTTACCCTTCTGGTGCTGTTTCCAGCGATTGTTGGGTGTTAAAGCTTGATCCCGATGGTAATGTAACCTGGCAGAAAACATATGGGGGGTCGGGCAGTAATTTAGCTAATTCCATCCAGCAGACTTCAGACGGCGGATACATTGTAGCCGGGGACACTTACGCCTTTGGTGCTGGCCTCTCCGATTATTGGGTGTTAAAGCTCGATGCCGATGGTAATGTAACCTGGCAGAAAACATATGGCAGGCCAGGTGTGGATCAAGCTAAATCCATACAGGTGACTTCAGACGGCGGATACATTTTAGCCGGGCACACTTATGATTCTTCCAATGATTATCTGATATTAAAGCTTGATGCCGATGGCAATGTGGCCTGGCAGAAAACATATAGTGGCCTATCTGTGGAGCTGGCTGCATCCATCCAGGTGACTTCAGATGGCGGGTACATCCTGGCTGGCTACACCGGAGCCTATAGTGTGTTAAAACTTGATGCCAACGGCAATGTAACCTGGCAGAAAACATATGGGGGTTCGAAAATCTATAGAGCTACTTCAATCCAGCAAACTTCAGACGGCGGATACATTGTAGCCGGATTCATTAACTCCTATGGTGACGGTTACGATGATTATTTGATATTAAAGCTTGATGCCGATGGCAATGTAACCTGGCAGAAAACATATGGGGATTCGAATTACGATATAGCTAATTCCATCCAGCAAACTTCAGACGGTGGATACATTGTGGCGGGATACACTAAAGGTACTGATCACTCTGATTTTTGGGTGCTGAAGCTTGATGCCAATGGGAGTATTTCCGGATGCGGCTTAATCGGGGATATTGCAGTTGTGTCCGGTAATACTTCATTAATTCCGGAAGTCGGTACAGCAGTAGCTGCAGACACCAGTATTACACCTCAAACATCTTCAGCCGTCCCTCAAAATACGAGTGCCACTACAGCGGAGCAATGTTTTTATGAAGTGCCAGGTTCTAATGACGAGTCAACGCCTTTCCCCTGGGAACTGTTTTATCCGGCGTTTATAAAAAAATGAGTTAATTTTACATGCTATGTTCACTGTTAATCGCGGAAAGAAATGCCATCTAAACTCGGCACAATCACAAAATGGGATGATGAAAAGGGATTTGGTTTTATAACCCCTAAAAGCGGCGGAAGATCCGTACTTGTTCACATCAATGATTACGACAAAAAACATCAGCGCCCCAGGCAGGGCCTGTCTGTAATATACTCTCTATCAAAGGATAAAAAAGACCGTGTTTGTGCAGCAAAGGTATTTCCCCAGAATGTTGAGGATGAATTTAAGCCGTGTTTTCATAACATTGAATCTTTGAACATTGAATCAATTATCTGTCTACTGGATCACAGTTGTTGTTAACTGCGGTATTTTAGCATGGCTGCTGACCCCCAAAGGAGCGCATCAGCTTGAGATGATATTGAACGATACCATTTGGTTAATGGAAAAAGGGGAGGGTGTTCATTCTTCATTCTTCTGTATTTTGGTCTTAGTTGAATATGAATAGCTGAAATGAGTCAAGGGCAGACCCCTTTTTAAGCAAGCAAGTGATATGAATTGCCACCAGGGTTCCCTAACAGTCTATAGTAAAACTGCTTCAGCCTGCTGTTTTACAATGACCTTTATCTTTTCCTGACCTCCGACTTCTGGTCACCGATCTCTATCTTTTCCCTTGCTTTTTCAACATTTCAGTCCTAAAAATAAATAACTGTATTATTCCAGGCATAAAGACGTACTGCACCTGTCCGCCGAAGCTTTCATGCGAAGGTGGGTTAAAGACTTACCGATTAATACGCCTTTGAATTACTGATAATTGTAAGCTGATAATTAATCGCTGATATCGTTTCATCATATAATCTTTCTTAATAGTATTTTTATCGTCATTCCACGGCGTGACCGTGGAATCCAGTTGCTTTTGATGGGAAGGAAATTGAGAAATGGAAGTCTCAATATGTGACCTCTAAAAGAGATAACATATTAAAATGACAACAAAAATCAGTTTGAGTTAATAAGTTAAGGGCGTCCCAGTATGCCTTGGACATTATACATCAATATTGATGTTGACGAAAAATGGAATTTACAGTAGAATTTTATGAAACAGATGCAGGGAAATGCCCTGTGCAGGAATTTCTGGATGATCTGAAGTCATCTGATCCTGATGATTTTGCCTCGATCCTTGCGGGTTTGCATAAGCTTAAGAACAGGAGTTACCACCGGCCTCCACTCTCAAAGGCTATTGGTGAGAATCTTTTTGAACTCCGGCATGTGGGCAAACTGAATACTCGGATTCTCTATTTCTTTTTCAAAGGTCAGATGATAATAGCAGTGCACGGTATTCGAACCAAAGCAACAAAAATTCTCAAACAGGATCGTCAGGTCGCAGCAGATCGAATGTGGGATTGGCTGAGGAGGTTTAAGACATGAAAAGAAAAACAAATTTCGATAAATACCTGGAAACCCAGCTTAAGGACCAGGACTTTGCCGAACGATTCAAAAAGGCCGGAAATGCATGGGAAATTGCCCTGCAGATAGTAGCCCTTCGTAAAGAGGCCGGTATATCCCAAAAAGAATTAGCCAGGCGTCTGGGAACTTCCCAGCAGCAGGTCAGCCGCCTGGAATCACCGTCTTATGAGGGACATTCTTTGAGTATGCTCCGCCGTGTAGCAGAAGTCCTGGGTGCAACAGTCCAGGTCAAAATTCAGCGGAAAACCGATACTAAAAGATATGCTGTAGCTGAGGATGGTGCAAAATATGGTGAATAAGAATATAGAGATGAATAAGGAGTTATTTACTTATTTATGGACGTTTTCATTTGTCGTCATTCCACGGCATGACCGTGGAATCCAGTTGCTTTTGATGGGAAGGAAATTGAGAAATGGAAGTCTCAATATGTAACCTCTAAAAGAGATAACATATTAAAATGACAACAAAAAACAGTTTAAGTTAAGTTTAAGTTAATAAGTTAAGGGCGTCCTCGTGCCATGCAGTAAATCGTTATAGGAGATTGATCTTCTTGAGCGTAGGGCTAAGCTAACTCCACAAAAAGGGAATTCTTATCAAAATCAAAAATACCTTGACGCCATATCGAAGACTTAATATCCTGTTGATTATTTAGTGTATAATTTTTCTAAAAAACAGGTTCCTGTCGATAATGAAAAATATCTTTTTCATCCTTTTTTTGTTATTCCTGATCCCATCCTCAGCAGTCTGTGAACAGACTGAGGACACACTGAGTTCTGCTAAAGTCACTTCTGCAATCAAGACTTTTGATCCCGTAGCGGCAACAAACACCTATATCAATGCCCTGTCTGCTAAAGACAAAGCAATGTCGGATAAATACTTTGAAGGAAATTATTGGCACATGCTCTGGGCTATGATTATAGAGATATTGATAGCTATTATATTTCTCTTTTCCGGTTTGTCACTATGGATGAAAAAAATAAGCCGCCGTGTAAAAAATGTAAATTTGCAGAACCTGATCTATATTGTCTTTTACCTGGTATTTTCCTTCCTGCTGACGCTACCCTATTCCATTTATAAAGGTTTTATCCGGGAACATCAATTTGGTTTATCAAACATGAGTTTTGGCGGATGGTTTGGTGAAGAATTAATAAATCTGCTGATAAATGTTGTGCTCTTAACTGTATTGCTTCTTGTCATTTATTTTGTGATAAGAAAAACCCAAAAATACTGGTGGATCTGGGCGAGTGTTATCAGTACTGTTTTTTTTGTGATCGTTATCTTCATCTCTCCGGTATTTATTGCCCCGTTGTTCAATACCTATACCGAATTGCCTGCAGGAAAAGTAAGAACAGAGATACTGTCGCTTGCCAGAGCCAATGGGATACCCGCTGATCATGTCTATGAGTTCAACGCGTCGAAGCAAAGCAAGCGTATCAGTGCCAACGTAAGTGGCATCGGGAGAACAATACGTATTTCGCTCAACGATAATCTCCTGAACAGGTGTACGCCGGCAGAGATAAAAGCTGTTATGGCGCACGAAATGGGTCATTATTTATTGCACCATATTCAAAGATATATTTTAATTTTTGGCGTCCTGTTTTTTGCCGGATTCTGGCTTGTGGATGTAACCTGTCGTCATTTTTTGAATAAATTTGGACAACGGTGGAAGGTTTCAGGTATGCATGACATCGGCGGATTACCTCTACTGATGGTAGTATTTTCCTTTTTCATTTTTCTGGCCACCCCGCTAACCAATAATATTTCAAGAATAACCGAGGCAGAGGCTGATATTTTTGGTATCAATGCTTCCCGTGAACCGGATGGATTTGCCCGTGCTGCCATGATGACCTCAGAATACCGCAAAGTGGATCCCGGCCACTGGGAAGAAATTATTTTCTATGATCATCCAAGTCCTCACAGCCGCGTATTGATGGCCATGAAATGGAAAGCGGAAAATTTGAATGATTCGGTTGCCGTTACTGTAAAATAAAATGGTCAAGGGCAGACCTGACCCCTTTTCGTAATCTTAAACTTTCACCATTTTAAAGACTTTGGCAAGTCGTGTAAAAACAACAATTTTTTTTCTTGAATCATAAATGACAAGTTTTTTCTATGACGACATACTTTAATAAAATAAATATTTTTATAATTATTGCGCTTCTTTTAATTATACCTTGCTGTGATCAAGGTGAAAAAATTGACGAAGCACTCAATTTAAATTCTTGGATAGATTTAAATAAAAAAGCCAATAAACTCAGAAACGATAGAGATTATGAAGAAGCGGTCAAGGTTGCTGAAAAAGCATTAATGCTTGCTGAGAAGAAATATGGAGCAAACAGTATTAAACCTGCAGAAGCGTTAAATGTTCTTGGAGGAATTTATCTTGATATGGGCAGATATTCCGAAACTGAACCATTATATAAACGTTCGTTATCCATAAGAGAAAAGACGTTTGGAAAATATCACATTGATGTGGCTTTCGCGTTAAATAATCTGGGAGTACTTTTCTGGAAACAAGCTCGATATTCCGAAGCTGAAGATCTGTACAAACGCTCGTTGGAAATAAAAGAAAAAACTCTAGGGCAACATGATCCAGATGTGGCAAATACTTTAAGTAATTTAGCCCTGATTTACGCTGCACAAAATAAATATGAAGAGGCAGAAAACCTATTCAAGCAATCGTTATCTATAAGGGAAAAAGTTCTTGGAAAAGAACATCCTGATACGGCAATAACTATCGACAATTTAGGAACTTTGTACAAAAGAATGGGACGTCTTGAAGACGCTGAAGCCTTATTTAAGCGGTCAATAGAAATTAGAGAAAAAACTCTTGGAAATGAAGACCCTGATTTTGCTCTTTCATTAAATAACTTGGGGGTAATATACCATTCACAAGGTAGATATGATGAAGCCGAGCCTTTATTTAAAAAATCATTGGAAATAAGGGAGAAAGTTTTTGGCCCAAATCATCCTGCTGTAGCCCAGGCAATGAATAATCTTGCTGATCTCTATAGAATTCAGGGCAAGTATTTTGAAGCTGAAGATCTTTTTAGACGTGCATTGGCTATAAGAGAACGAACTTATGGACCTAGCCATCCTGAGGTTGCCAATGTGCTAGAAAATTTCGCTGCTTGTTTGGAAGAGATGGGTAAAAATGATGAAGCAAAAAGTATGAAAGAGCGAACTATAAAAATTAAAATGAATGAACAGACCGGGGTCAGCCCTTGACATTGACACTTTTACCACCTGAAGGTGGTACTAAAACGATCGCGGTAGGAATGCCAGTTACCTGGCACCCCCCGCACAGATCCCAGCGAGCACTGCTAATGCACTAGGCTCCTGCTTCAAGTATTGACGCGCATGCGTTCCAATGGATAAGGATGACAGATAAAAGGATTGGGTAGCCACTTCTTCGCTATCCGGTTCATACGTTCCCATGTTATACGATGTTTCTGACTTCTGCGTCGTAGTGTTTTGAACCACATTCGGGTAATCTCCGACCTGAAACGAGTAAGGCTTTTACCATTCCAGGGGACACCATAATATCTGCAATGGCCAATAATCACAGTTTTAAGCCAATTACCTACATCCGGTATTGACCAGTGCATTCTTTTCCTCATGGTTTCCTTCAGCTCCTTTAACTTACTACGTAACTTCTTTGCAGATGTCTTTCTCAGCACTGTAAATTTACCTTTTCTTGACTTGCTGCAGATATGTGTAAAGCCAAGAAAATCAAAGGTTTCAGGCTTTCCATCTCCCCTCTCTTTCCTTCTTTCTGCTGCATACCTGCCAAACTCAATCAAAGATGTCTTTTCAGTGTTCACTTCAAGGTTGAACTTCTTCAATCGTTGTTTCAGTTCTTCTAAGAAGCGTGTGGCTTCATGCTTGTATTGGAATCCCAGAACGATGTCATCGGCATATCTGACCATTATCACATCCCCTTTGGCATTTCTCTTTCTCCATACATTTGACCATATGTCAAACACGTAATGCAGATATATATTGGCCAGTAAAGGACTTATACTTCCTCCCTGAGGCGTTCCTTCTTCCACTTTATACCAATTTTCATCCTCCATTACCCCGGCATTCAGCCATTTCTATCTGGCGTATAACACGCTTGTCTTTTATCCTGTGCTCGATAAATCTTATCAGCCATTCGTGGTCGATTGTGTCGAAAAATCCACGGATGTCTAAATCAAGCACCCAGTTCACCTTTCGTCCTTCTATGGCTTCAACTACTGCATCCAGTGCGTTGTGTTGATTACGTTCAGGCCTAAACCCATATGAGAACCCGAGAAAATCAACCTCATATATGGCGTTTAATACTTCAACCATGGATCTCTGGACTATTTTATCCTCAAGCACCGGAATTCCAATCGGTCGTTCCCTGCCATTTCCTTTTGGTATGTATGTCCGTCTAACTGCTTTGGCTCGGTATGTGCCTTTCCTCAGTCTTCCTGACAGTTTCTCAAGATTATCTTTAAGATTTAAACTGTACTCCTTCCATGTCCTGCCATCTATACCTTTGGATGCTTTACGCTTCAACTTAAGAAAGCTTCTTTCCAGTCTTTTGATGTCATATACATGGTGCCATAGGGAGATAAACTTCTCATCTCTTTTCCTTTGTGCCGCTTGCCGTATCCTATCCAGCTCATTTGGCAGAAATATCCAGCTCTGTGCCTGGTTCCTGTTTTGCTTGGATGGATTCCTTTCAGCCAGCCCCCTTTTCTCCGCCTTCTCCGTCACAGACTTGTTGTCACCTGTCTTGTTCAAAGGTTTCCTCGATACTATGGGGCTGTCAGACTCCCTGTGTTCGTTCATCACTGCTTTACTCCCTTGGGATTTTCAATGCGGACCTTACACAATCTTATAAGGTCGAACACAGGGCCTCCCGATTTCCGCTCAGTTAACTTCCATGCATGCTTGAGGTCTCCGACCCCGCCAAGTTCTTATAATCCTCACCATTTCGGATCATAAGATGTTGTCTTCTGTTGCAATGAATCACATCGACACTTGAACTTAGCCCTGTTACGAGGCTCAATACTCAGCCTGCACTTTCCCTTGTCAACGCTTCGGTTATAATGTTACCATTATCGCCGCATGACTCAGGGCTGGTGTGGGTGGTTAGTCCTTCACCATAGGGAACTTTCATCCCCTGTTACCTGCCGGTTTTAATCGGCGCTTCTCACAGTCAAGGGCTGAACCCGTTTCTT
>CAWFFS010000022.1:0-80257 GCA_963815145.1 uncultured delta proteobacterium | reverse complement strand
CGCAAATAAGAAACAACAGCGTAAAATCGGCCATGGAATCCATCAGGAAAAACCTGCCAGGCGGCATGAAACTCGAATGGGTTACCGATGACGGCACATTTATAGAAGCTACTGTAAACAGCGCATGGACAAACGTAGCCCAGGGAATATTACTGACTGCGCTTATACTCTTTGTGTTTCTCTATGATTTCAGGGCGCTCATCGTAGTGGCGATCACTATGCCGCTTACTATTATCATAGGGATATATTTTATATATTTTATGGGATTTACATTCAATACCCTTACCCTTCTTTCAATAGGTCTCTCGGTAGGTGTGCTGGTTACAAATTCAATCGTGGTAATGGAGGGTATCTCCACCAGGCTTAATAAAACCGGAGACACGAAGGAGTCCTCAAGACTGGGCGCAAAAGAGACCTTCATCGCGGTCCTGGCGAGCGCCGGAACAAATGTCGTTGTCCTTTTCCCCATGTCAATGATGGCAAGCAGGGTTGGTATATTCATAAAATCCTTTGCCCTTTCCATGGTTATAATGACCGTTGTCTCTCTCTTCATCTCTTTTACCCTTACCCCCCTGCTCTGCTCTATTCTCCTTAAACCCAAAGACACGGGTAGCGGCTCAATCCTCAACAGGATTGAAACGGCCTTTAACACAAGGTTTGACAGGATAGTTTCAGGGTACGGCTCATCACTTCGATATCTTGAAGCTCATAAATGGGCCGGTATCATGGTGCTGTTGTTTGTTTTTCTAATCCTTGTGCACTCCTTTTCAGTAGCATCCAGACTTGGAAGCGGTTTTGTGAGTGACTCCGACAAGGGTGAAATATTCGTAAAGATGGAATTTCCTACATGGTATGATCTTGATAATACAAACAAAAGGATCAAAAAGAGTGTTGAATTATTAAAGGATCTCCCCTGTCTCAAACATACACTCATCACCATCGGAAAGGTGGAAGGTTCTATCGGGCAGGCATCCGAAGGGGTAAATCTTGCCCAGATCCTTCTGAAATTTTCGGAAAAAACAGAACGTGATCTGTCTATTTATGATCTTTTAAATAATGTCAGACACCGCCTCTCGGATATTCCTGATGCCATCGTCTCGGCAAGTATACCAAGTATGGCAGGAGGACAGAGTTCCGGAATAGAAATGGAAATAAGCGGGGAAAGCCTGAGTGTCCTGGACAGGCTTGCCCTGAAGGCCAGGGATCTGTCCATGAAAATCAAGGGGATAATCGACCAGGATACAAGCGTTAGGATAGGAAAACCGGAGATAAGGATAAGGCCTAAAAGGGAAATTTTAGCGGATATCGGCTCCCCTGCAACAGTACTTGGAATGATAATGAGAGGCAATATAGAAGGTATTACTGCAGGGACATACAAGCGCAATGCCAGAAACTATGACATCGTTGTAAAGATGGAAGAAACTGACGGCAGGAAACAGATAGAAGACACCCTGCTCCCGGGTAACGGCGCACCGATCCTGTTGAATAATGTTGCCAGCGTAGAGGAAACGGTTTCTCCCGTGCAGATCATAAGAAAGGATAAACTCCGTATATCAAAGCTCTTTGCAAACCTTGATGAGAAGCTCCCCATGGGAACGGCTGTAAACCTGCTTACAGAGGCCTTCAATAAAGAGGGAGGCCTCATGCCCGGATATTCCTTCTCTTTTGGAGGCATGTTCGAGATAATGGCTGAAGGCCAGTCGGAGATAGCCGAAGCGGCCCTTATTGCAATGGTCCTCGTATTCCTTACACTGGCCGCAATAATGGAATCATTCAAGCAGCCGTTTATAATCCTGGTAACAGTACCCCTTGCGTTGATAGGTGTATTTTACGGGCTGTATGCAGCCGGAAAAAGCATTGAAATATTTGCCCTCATGGGCGGCGTAATGCTTATAGGCATTGTTGTAAACAATGCGATCCTGATAATGGACCGGCTGAATGTCCTTGTCGCAGAAGGTGTCCCAAGGCATCAGGCCATGATAAGGGCGGCATGCGACCGTTTCAGGCCTGTTGTCATGATAACTTTTGCGGCAGTACTTGGAATGCTTCCCCTTGCAATCGGAACAGGAATAGGTGCGGAGATGAGGCAGGCCTGCGGGGCTGCGTCCGTGGGAGGAATACTTATATCCGGTATGCTTACCATGTATGTTCTTCCAATTATCTATAATATGTTTACGCGGAAAAAAGCCAAGTCAAAATCCGGGGAATAGCAGCTTATAAAGCAACACCAAAACTCAAGGGCAGGCACAGGGGCCTGCCCCTGCATGATGAATAAAACACTTTCTGATGAACAAATGAATTTGTGGGGGCAGCCCCCTGTGGCCGCCCTGTTTTTTAATGATCCACAGCCAATACTTCCATGTCCTGAATATAGCCATATCAAACGGCATATTAATTGCATCCTATAAAGATAAGGTATCATATAAGAGCATTATTTTTTAGGAGAGAAAAGCCATGGCTGGTTTCAATTTATTTAGTTTATTAAACAACTTAAAAACAAAACAGAAATTAATAGGCAGTTTTTTATTTATCATCATCATATTTTCCATAGTGTCAGGAATATATCACTACGCCAATATTACAATCAGGGATGGGTATGATTTTGCATTAAAATCTCCGATCAAGGCAGCTTTCCATATGGATGAAGCGAGCAAGTATGTACTTGAAAGTCTATTGAAAAATGAACAGTTTATCGCGACAAGGGATAAAAATCTGCTGAAAAAGTCTGACATAGATATTGAGCAGGTGCTTGCCGAAATGAACCAGGTTAAAGAATGTGCAAAAATAGCGGGCAGAAATGACCTTCTTCCGGTATTCGAATCTATTGATCAATTGTATAACAATTATAAAAACAAATTTAACAGCCTGATGACTGCCCTTAGCAGCACTGTTCCGGAAGATGTTATAGTAAAGATGATAAACGAAAATAATGAGTCCATAAAGAACTTACAGGCGTTGATTGATAAAATTCAGGTAGAGGCGCATAAGGATTCGGATCTTTTTGTCAAGAAAACGCAGGAAAAATCAAAAAAAATATCAGGTACAGCAACAATTATCGGGATCGCCCTGGCAATTGCAGGAATTTTATTTAGCATCCTGATAAGTTACAGCATATCAGGTCCCATAATAAAAGCGGTGGATTTTGCAGACAAAATTTCATCAGGAGATTTTACAGCAGTCCTTGAATCTGACAGAAAAGACGAGGTCGGAGTGCTTGCAAATGCCCTTAACCTTATGAAAACAAACCTTTCAGGTATGATTAACGAACTGATGCAGACATCAAGGAGCCTGTCTGCTGCATCGACGGAACTCTCTGTAATATCATCACAGATAGCGTCCAACTCTGAAAATACATCTCGAAGCGCGGAAAATGTTTCAAATGCCTCAAATGAAATGAGTTCCAATCTTAACGCCGTAGCCGCTGCAATGGAAGAATCCAGTACAAACACTGAAATGGTTGCATCAGCCGCAGAACAGATGTCTGCTACGATTAATGAAATAGCAAAAAATGCCGAAAAAGGCAGGTCCATATCAGAAAATGCCGTGACACAGTCAACCAACGCGGGAAAGAAGATGAATGAGCTGGGTACGGTTGCCCAGGCCATAAGCAAAGTGACAGAGACAATCAATGAAATATCAGAACAGACAAACCTCCTTGCATTAAACGCCACGATAGAGGCAGCAAGAGCCGGCGAAGCCGGAAAAGGATTTGCAGTTGTTGCAAATGAAATCAAGGAACTGGCAAAACAGACTGCTGACGCAACACTTGAAATAAAAACGCAGATCGAAGGTATGCAGAAAACAACTAATTCTACGATATCCGAAATAGATAATATATCCGGGATAATAAATGAAATTGATGAAATTGTCGGTACAATTGCCACAGCAGTTGAAGAACAGTCTGTGTCGACAAAAGAAATAGCATCCAATATCTCACAGGCCTCCCAGGGGATACAGGAGGTCAATGAAAATATCAACCGGAGTTCTCAAATGGCTGGATCGATTACATCCGATATCAGCCAGGTAAGCGCACAGGCAGGTGAGGTATCAAACGGAAGCAGCCAGGTCAGTACAAGTGCTGATGAATTAAGCAGGCTTTCCGAACAGCTGGACGCAATGGTCCACAGATTCAGGATTTAGAAATGCACTACCCCGCTCCGAGTGGAGTATTAAATTATAGATCGGAGATGGTATAAAAAATCCCGGGCAGTAACATCGTGAGATTCTGCGTCTATTTCACCTGCCGCTAATACTTCCGTGTCCTGATAATTATTACAATCAGCCACAACCCGAGCAGGCTCGAAATCAGGTAGCCTATTATGCCGAGTGCAGGAAACCCGAAAATAAGGGGACCTATCCCGGTTGTTATTATCATGGAAGAACCGATTACAAGCGCCGCTATGATAACGCTGAAGGCGATCCTGTTTGAAATGTTTTCAAGGGTATGGTTAAGGCTTTCAAGGTTTTCATGCCTGAAACGTATGCCCAGTTCATCCCTTTCTATTTTATCGGCTATCTTGAAAAATCTTGCAGGTATATCCCTCTGAAGGGAAAACAGCTTGATAAGCGACCTTTTTACCCCCTGCCATATTATCTCGGCCCTGTAGCGTTTTGAAGCGATCGTTTTCACGTATGCTTCAGCCTCCGATATGACATTCAGCTCGGGATATATCTGTCTTGCAGTTCCCTCGGCCGTAACAAGCGCCTTTATCATTATTACAAGATCAGGAGGCAGTCTAAGGCGGTATTCCCTGAGCAGATCCACAATTACAAGCAGGAGATGGCCTATGTTCAGGTCCTTTATAGGGCCTGAAAAAAACAGATCCAGGCTTTCAGCAAGCTCTCTTTCAAGGGCCCTGTCATCAACATCCCTTTCCTTAACTGTTATCTTTAAGAGGGTTTCCATGAGGAGGCCGCTGTCCTTTTCGACAATAGCCCGGATGAGATCTATAAGATCGTAACGGTCCCTTTCTGTAAGCCTTCCGACCATTCCCCAGTCTATAAGGCATAATCCTTTTTCTTTCGAAACGATAAGGTTCCCGGGATGAGGGTCGGCATGAAAATATCCGTCTTCAAGTATCTGCTTGATAGCCGTGTTCAGCCCGAGCTTTGCAAACATATGAGGGTCGCCGATATTACTATCCTTTACTTCACTCAGCCTTACACCCTCAATAAACTCGGTAATAAGCACCCTGTCGGAACAGTGGTCAATGTATACATCAGGCACGTAAACATCCGAATCATAGGACCTGGCTATTTTTATATTCCGGGCTTCCCTGGTAAAATCCAGTTCCTTTAACAGGTTGCGCCTGGTTACCTTGAACAGGTTAGGCAGATCGTATATTTTTAATTCATCGGAGCGTTCGTGCAGACGTTCGGCAATTGCCCTTAATATATCAAGGTCAACCTCCATTCTTTTTTTTATGCCCGGCCTGCGGACCTTGACGGCGACAGTGGCGCCTTCTTCTTTTAAAACGGCCCTGTGGACCTGACACAGCGACGCCGCTGCAAACGGCGTTTGATCAAATTCGGAAAACAGTGCCTCGATCTTGCTGCCCATGCTTTTTTCAATTATTGCGCGGATAAGCTCAAAGTCTACTGTTGCCGCCTGGTCCTGGAGTTTGGTGAGTTCCTTTACCAGATCGGGCGGCAGCAGATCGGGACGTAGACTCATTATCTGCCCGATTTTTATAAAGGTAGGCCCGAGATCCTCCAGGATATTCCTGATACGGACGTATGTCCCGGTATCCCTTCCGTGTTTATCAACCCTTTTAAGCAGCTCTATCCCGGGAAATTCAAGACGCTGGACGAGATCTTCAAAACCGTATTTCAAAAGGGTAACGATTATCTCCCTGAACCGGCCCAGTCTGGCAATGGTACGAAAATGCACTCTCAGCTCTCTTCTTCAGTTTGTTCGGTATCTGCAGCGGGGCGTTTTT
Organism: uncultured delta proteobacterium; assembly: GCA_963815145.1. GTDB lineage: Bacteria > Desulfobacterota > DSM-4660 > Desulfatiglandales > HGW-15 > JAAZBV01. The sequence continues at coordinate 74,318 of CAWFFS010000022.1, read as the reverse complement.
CCAGTTCGTCCACCCGTTTTTTAAGCTCGTCCAGCTCTTTCCTGCTGCATAGATCAAGCCCCTGCATTATTTTCTTTATTATTCCGGCTAAAAATTCCTCAAGCTCGGACCACTCGCGTTCGCCTGTTTTGTAAAGATCCTCCTTCAGGTTCTGTGCATCTTCCTTGCTGATCTTTGCTTCTTCAACCATGTTGCGGGTTATTCTTTCTATCTTGTCCTTTGTTAAAAACACGGCGCCCAATCCGGACAGCAGACCTCTTTTAATTTCATCCAACATAGGAACCTCGCTTTCTTAAACTGGAATTTAATTCATTGCCATGGCAAAAATGATTTATCATTTGTACATAATAACATGGCAGCAAACAGCGGTAAATCTATATTTACTTATTATAGTATGGATAATCCTTAAGCTTACCCATAACGCCGTCTACAAATGCAGCTACATCCTTCCAGTCTTTTTCATTCGGCCTGTCCTTTAGATCGCTGTAATAGACATCGGGGTTGGAGAAACCACCCATGCCTCCGGGAACTGCCAGTGAACCTATAACATTGTACAACTGGTGCATAAGTTCCACTTCAAGCAGTTTGAGCGCCGGCTCCGCCTCCATCGGCCCAAGGTGGATACCACCATATGAACAAAAAACAATGCCGCATTTGAAGCCCGGTTCAAGTTTTTTGAGCGGTGGGTTTCCATATGTAACAGTGCGTATCTGATCAAGGGGCAGTTCGCTTATTACGGGTGAACCGACACATACGAAATCATAATCATGAAAGCTGAAATCAGGATGCTTTGCGTCATAGTCATCGGGCAGCTTTTTAAGAACACTTTCCCATCCATATCTCTCAAAATTTTTAGCCAGTTCGTGAGCTACCTTTTCCGTATTACCTGTTCGTGATGCATATACGATAAGATTTTTTTTCATTTTAATATCTCCCTAAATATAGTTACTGGATTTATACTTAAAATACTATCAAAGGAACAAACATTTCTTCGCTGCTCAGACTCCCGTGCATTCCCTTAAATTCCTTATATTTTTCGCCTGAAAGTACATCCCGTATCATGTAATTCTTTTTTGTAACAAGCGTATAATCACCAATCCTTTTGTTCAGCTTTTTATTCGTTTCAAATAAACCGAAAAAACCCCTTTCCAAAAGTTCGCTGCTTTTAAACATATCACAGTACTCATACAGGTTTTTGAGAACATAGTCCTCGAAGTCCATGACCATGCCCGGCCTTACATAACAGTAACCGACTCTTGGTTCACCCGCCAGAGGGACTGCCAGCATTTCTTTAAGGTCAGGGTGGTCCGAAAGCCTGACAGTTTCCTTTTCAGACGAATCGATCATGCCATGGTCTGAAGTCACAATAAGGACCGCATTCCTTTTAGCCAGTAAAGCAGATAATTTGCTTACTGCTTTATCAACCATTGCAAAATGCTCAAGGGTGTCCGGGCTCATCACACCCTTTTCGTGTGATATCTTGTCGAGCTGATCCCAGTATGCAAAAATAAATTTTCTACCGGCCCCGAAATCAAGGGCATTTTCTATCCTGCTCAAAAACCCGCTCATATCCGAAAAGGATTTTCTTTTGCCCCCCCTGGTTATCACCCCTGAACACTGGGAATTTATATAGTCCTTGTGCATGATACAGAATGAAAAGGCATCCAGTCCCATGAAAATGGAATCCTGATCAATGACATCGGAAAACGGGACATTTTTTTGAGGTATGCCCCCGGCCTTTGTCAAAAAAGGCAGGATACTGGTGAGAATACCTGTTTCATTTAAAAATACGAACCATCCTGTAGATCCGTGCTGCTGGGGTGCAACACCTGTCATAAGACTGATAAATGCAGATGCGGTACTTGATGGAAATACGGATGTCATTTTCCTGCGGAGGTGATTTTTTAAAAAACTGTTGTCCCCGTGTTCCACTAAAAAATCGTAACCCAACCCGTCAATCACGATAAAAATAATGTCTTTATTCGAAAAAGGCTCAATATCAAAATTATCAAGCCGCGGATACAGATATTCACTTCCATATATCGCCCTGATGGAGCTCATCAGGTTTACAATACTGTTGCCATTATAATCCGGGAGGAACATGTAGATACTCGTATAAAATAAAAAGGTTTTAAACAGGTTAATCGAAAGTGGCACAAGGCTCAGGGCTCAAGGCGCAAGGTAAAGCTTTTTATGGTTTTCTCCCTGTGCCATGCGCCCTGAGCCTTGCGCCTCGCTTTTACCCCATCCCCCACCTCTTAAACAAATCCTGGTAAAGCGGCGGGTGTGGAAAGTTATAATTCATCATATAATTGATATCCCTGTATCCCTGCCTGAATTTTTCCACCTGTTCCTGCCCCTTTACAATATCATCCAGTTTTGAAGCAGGTATCGATATTATTATTTCATCTTCGCCGGGAAGTGCCCGCATATGTTCACCCGGATCAGGCAGTGCAACCATATATTTCTGATTTTTCATTACAGGCACCATCAAATATGAACACACAGGAGGGAAAAAATGATACTGAAGCTCATCCTCTTTTTGTGCAAAGTGAAGGGGCATGATGAGGCTTCTCATCTGTGCTGTATTCGAGTATATGATAATTACATCGGGTTCAAAATTTGCTGTTTTTAAAGGCGCTGACACTATCCCGATATATTTACCTCTTTCAAAGACCGGAAACCCCATAAAAAGCCTGTATTGAGGATCATCCGGTTTATCCACATGGCCGTAGGCAATAAGGGGAGCAAAACAGTTATTATCTTCCTTTAACATTGCAATGGTTTTATTCTCCCTGCGTGAAAGCGCAAAGGCCTGACACTGGGCTATGCGGTTTCCCATATCTATCGAGGGCCTTATTGCGCCTTTTGGGATATCACCCTCTGTTTCAAGCATTTTAACTGCCATGGGAGATGTCCTGAGGGCAAACTTTTTTTCCAGTTCCTCGCCGCGGGAATTATAATCAGAAATAGATGCCATTGTATGCCTCCTTAAAATGAAAAGAGTTAATAAATATTAACCGGTGTCCATCCAGAAAGAGCAAACTCTGGATAGACATTAACTATAAAACATGTGTATCTCCCGATCAAGGGTCATGTTATCACCTTATTCTAAAAAATTATTTGAAAGGATATGCGATAGTTTATATAGTATCAATTCAAAATACAAAAAATTGCTAAAACATAAAAAGGAGATAGTAAATGCCAAAAATCAAGGGTGCAGAGGCATTGATAGAAATATTAAAAAGTGAAGGGGTTGAATATGTTTTCGGGATACCAGGTGCAACTGAAGTACTCTTCATGGATGCACTGGAAAATACAACAGGTATCAAATATATCCTTGGGCTTAACGAGATAGTATCCGCAGGTATGGCGGAGGGCTATGCACGGGCGACCGGGAAGCCCGGCTTCTTGAACCTTCATACCGGGCCCGGTGTGGCCGGTGCGATGCCTATGCTTTATAATGCACAGGCAGGCGGGGTTCCGCTGGTAATAACCGCAGGGCAGCAGGATACCCGTCTGCTTCAGCATGACCCGCATCTTACAGGTGATATAGTCGGTATGGGGAAAATATATACCAAGTGGTGCACAGAGATACAACAGGCCGAAGATATCCCAATGATAATGCAGAGGGCATTCAAGACGGCCGTGCAGCATCCTAAGGGACCGGTCCTTGTCTCATTACCACAGAACCTCTTGAAACAGCAGATCGAGTTTGATGGGAGACACGGAAGCCCGGTCTATTCAGGGGTTCGGCCTGACATAAAGGCCCTGGATAAATCCGTTGAAATGATAAAAGCGGCAAATCATCCCGTGATCATGGTTGAAAGCGGAGTCACAAGATGCAACGCCCTCGATGAGGTTGTTAAATTTGCCGAACTGACCGGCTCAAGGGTATATCAGGCCTGGATGTCGGATGTTAATTTCCCTGTCAGGCATCCTCTTTATCTGGGTGATCTGGACCCTTCACAGCCTGGAACAAAGGATACCCTTAAGGATGCCGATCTCTTAATAGGCATAGGCTGTTCACTGTTCAGCCCCAGTTTTTATAACCCCGAAGAAATCCTGCCTGAAAATATCAGGGTCATACACATTGATGAAAACCCCTGGGAACTCGGAAAAAATATAGTGACAGACTGCGGCATACAGGGAGATATAAGGGCGGTATTAAGTGAGCTGAACGACATCCTGGAAAAGGAGTTACCCGAGGACCTGAAAGAGAATATAGAAAAGAGAAAAGAGAAAATCAAAAATCTAAAATCCGGGTTTGATAAAAACCTGGTAAATCAGATAGAGACTGAAAGGAATAACAGCCCCATTGCAGTATCAAGGCTTATGAAGGAAATTGATAACCTGATAACTGAAAATACCATTATTGTGGATGACTGCTGGTCTTCTTCCCGGATGTTAAGACAGGTGGTAAATCTTTCAAAGGAAGGACAGTTTGTCAGGGCGCGCAAGGGCGGAAGCATAGGATGGGGGCTTCCGGGCGCCATGGGTGTCAGTCTTGGTGCACGGGAGAAAAAGGTTGTAGCTGTATGCGGCGACGGCAGCACGGCATGGTCCATGCAAAGCCTGTGGACTGCCGCCCGATACAATATCCCTGTAACCTTTGTTATTACCAACAATGGAGTGTACAGGCAGGTCAAGCTCGTTAGGAAGCTCGTTCTTGGTGAATATGCACTTACCGATAAACACGACGGGATGGACATAGACGAACCTGTAATCGATTTCAAACAATTGGCAGAGTCAATGGGTGTTAAGGCAGCCACTGTAACCGAACCCGGAAAACTTGAAAGCGCACTGAAGGAGGCAATTGAAGATAACCGCCCAAGGCTGGTAGAGGTGTTTATTGAAAACAGACCTGAAAATTGACCTTGCCGGTTATTATAAAAAAGTAACCACCAGAATCAGGGATGAGGATCAGGACTTTTTAAAATTGGATCTGGAGTCAATGGGAGATGATACTGTAAGACAGGTGTAGCTTCCTGTCTTTTATTAATTTTCAGGACGTGTATGCATAACAGGAAGCAGCAGCAGGCCTGATATTATAGCTGCTAAGGCGGCTATCCCGAATGCGAAAGTATAATGACCTGTAATATCAACAGCCCATCCTGCCAGTACAGGAGATATAATTGAACCTGTTCCCAGCAATATGGTCCACAAACCGATGACGCTTCCGGAATGCTCCCGTGGAAAAAAATCACGGCTGGCGGCTGCATAGACCGGCCAGAGAGCCCCGTAACCGATACCAAACACAATTGTCGATACTGTCAGGGTTGAATAAGTATGAGCAAAGGCCATACCCAGCGGGCCAATCGTGGTCAGGATCGAACAGATCAGCATGATACGTATTCTTCCCGCTGTATCTGACAAACGACCAAAAACCAGTTTTCCCAGGATTCCACATGCTGCCAGTATTGTAATCAGTAATGCGGCTGAGGCATACGGAGTATGAAGCGCGTTATTCGCATAAGAAGGCAGGAAGGTAAAGGGGATTAAAATACAGAAACATATCATCATGTATGAAAGTCCGATAAACCAGAATGCCGGGATCTTGAGAAGTTCTTTGATAACCTCCAGGACAGGTGATGTCGCAGATGATTTCCCGTTTACCCTGTAGGTGCCCGGATCAGCCGGGGGGTTTTTAACAAACAGGTAATTGATGCCGGAAACCAGAAATCCCAATATTCCAAGACTCCGCCATCCCCAGCGCCAGTCCAGGTTTGTTATAATCAATGGCAGCAAGAGACCGGCTGCTATTATCCCTACACCGCTTCCTATATCGACAGTGGCTATGGCCGCCCCCCTTTTCCCCGGGTTGACCCAGCGCTGTACGATTGTAACCACAGGTACCCATCCTGCAGATTGACCGATGCCGGCGAGTCCAAAAAATATGCAGGCGCTTATTATCCCGTTTGTATAGGACATCAGGAAAGATCCAAGTCCCAGCAGTGCTATAAAAAAGGTCAACACATATCTTACAGCAGTTCGATCTGCCATGAGTCCGAGTAAAGGAGAAAAAATGGTATAGGCAATAAAGTAGGATGAATATACAGCGCCTGCCTGAGCATTGGTTATTCCTAAGGAAGGGAGCATAAAGGGCAGAAGAAGTCCATAGGAATATCTGACAGCATAGCTGATAAAAATTGTAAAAAAACCTGCTATTATTACGGTATAAGCGTTTCTATTCATATATAGTTGAATAACATAAAGTTATTTAAGATAAAAAACAAAATAAAAATAGACAGTATTAAAAGGCAGATTTTTTAACAGACGCACAAGTTTTCACTTGAAAGAACATGAAAACATATTTATTCTGTTAAGTTAAAAAATAAATATTACTGCATAAATCGGGAGAATAAAATGTTAAAAATCGGCTTTATCGGCTGGAGAGGCATGGTTGGTTCCGTGCTCATGGAAAGAATGATTCAGGAGAAAGACTTTCATGACTATGAAGCTGTCTTTTTTACAACCTCCAATGTGGGCGGAGAAGGCCCGGAAGTCGGAATGGGAACATCCGGGTTAAAGGATGCCTATGACATTGATCTTCTTTCGACTCTTGATATAGCAGTCACCTGCCAGGGAAGTGACTACACTAAAAAGGTATATCCCGAACTGAGAAAAAAAGGATGGAATGGATACTGGATAGATGCTGCATCTGCCCTTAGAATGGATGATGACAGTATCATCGTTCTTGACCCTGTAAACAGAAAGGTAATTGATAGAGGGCTTTCAACGGGTATTAAATCATATGTAGGCGGAAACTGTACGGTAAGCCTTATGCTGATGGCCCTTGGCGGTCTTTTCACCAATAATCTGGTAGAATGGATTACAAGCATGACCTATCAGGCGGCATCAGGGGCTGGTGCAAACAACATGAAGGAACTGGTAGCCCAGATGGCAGCCGTTGGTGCAGTAAACGATCCTGACATGCCGGCTGTTGAGCTGGACAGGCTCATTGTAAATGAAATGAGAGGGGCATCCTTCCCCACTGAATATTTCGGTGCACCACTTGCGGGAAGCCTTATACCATGGATCGATGCACCTATGGAATCGGGACAGACCAAAGAGGAATGGAAGGGCTATGCCGAGACAAACAAGATACTCGGGACCAGGTCACCCATACCTGTCGACGGCGTATGTGTGAGGATCGGGGCCATGCGCTGCCATAGTCAGGGCATTACCATCAAGCTAAGAAAGGATATACCATTAAAGGACCTTACAGACATGATCGCTGAAGCAAACGAATGGGTAAAGGTCATACCCAATGACAAAGTGTCAACACTCAAAAGTCTGTCACCTGCAGCGGTAAGCGGTACGCTTGAGGTGCCTGTTGGAAGAATCAGGAAGATGAATCTGGGCACTGAATACCTAACAGTCTTTACTGTAGGAGATCAGCTTTTATGGGGTGCAGCAGAGCCTATAAGAAGAATACTTAATATTGTGATTGATTATTTGAGTTAGTCCATCCGAATGGATGGAGCTTTCAGCTGTCAGCGTTCAGCTTTAAAAAAGAAAATTCGATTGTTTTATAAAAGGTCATTCCCCGGCTTGCTTGTCAGGGTATAGGCTTGTGCGGAGATCGAACCGGGGAATCCAGTTGTTTTTAGATTGTCATTTTTCGACTCTTGCCATCGCATTAATGCTTTCGTCTTCGCCATCAGCTTTGACAGGACAGGATGGCAGATAGATTCCAGGAGAAATTTCGTTTTTCAATACCGGCTATTAAGCCCTTTTCTTCGGCCGAAATGACAATTTTTTATATAATTGATACATTTTTAATATATCAATATTGATAATCAGCATATATTGTGTTATGCAATATGCCTCTTGTCTCAATTAATGTTTTTCAGTCTTAAAACAGAAGGCTAACAGTCTTAAACCACGGAAGTGGAAAGCTCACTGGTGGGGCTCCCGGACTTCAAATCCGGTGCAACGGGCTAAAACCTCGTTGGGTGGGTTCGATTCCCATGCACTTCCGCCACTTATTTCAATAACTTATAGCTCCTTATAATTTTAAAAGAAAATTCCAGGAAAGTTTCAAATTAAAAAGTAAGTAAATAGTAAGTAGAAAATTCTAGAGCTCAGTAAGATTTTTTACCATTATTTATTTGAATATACATTAAGATTTTTATTTTCTTCATTTTAACTTTTCTTCAATTTGACATTTTTCACTCAACAGGGGGCACAAACAATGCGAAAAATTAATATTATTTTTTGGGGATTGTTTTTGTTTATCGGTTGTGCTGGGATGCAACAAATAACTGAAAGTGAGAGGACTTTTGAAGATATAATACAAATCCCTGGATACCAGAAAGGTGAAATTTACGATTCAATTAAAATATGGATATCTGAAAATTTTAAATCATCCAAAGCTGTAATTGAATATGACAATAAAGAAACAGGGACAATTATTGGAAATGGTGCGATAAAGTACCCGTGCAAAGGCATAGAGTGTGTTGCCAAGAATGATTGGCAAGTTCTTTTTACTATGCGAGTTGATATAAAGGATGAAAAAATCCGCCTGACTTTTAGTAATCTTAAAATTACATGGCCACCTTCCTATAACTCAACCTTTGGCGTTCAAAGTGGTCATGAAGGGCCTGTATATACTAAATCCGATCTTGATTCGATTAAACCTGTACTTCTTAAGTTTGGAGATGAAATCCGGGCACATATTGAAAAAGATACTACTAATAGCGATTGGTAATATTTATAACTATTGCATGAAAAATCAAACCACACTAATATCTATGGGGTATTAAACGCTTTCAGTGTTTGCTTAAAAATACCGTGTACGACATATGTACGACTTGAAAGTTAAAAGTAATCAGAAATAAAATACAGCGTTTTGCTAGAAACCTTATTTTTTTGGTTGCTACCCTATTGATAACCTTGATTCAGGAAAGGAGGCTTATAAAATGGTGTCCGGTAAAAAATGGTTTATGGTCAAGCATAATGAATGTGATGCGGTATTTACCATTGATATGGAGACTTTTTACAATTCCTTTGAAAGTGATGCCTCTATTCGTACAAAAGAAATAATATGTCCTAATTGTGGGAAGATTGCCATGAATAGTAATAAAGTGGATAGCCTGTTCAAAATCTTTAATGAAAAAGTAAGCCTATCTAAGGAATTAACAATTACAGAATTAAGAGAAGAGGATCTAAAAGACGAATTAACCACAAGAATTATTAGGGCTCTTAAAGGCAATTAAATCCACCAAAGTTCGACGATGGTTTCCATGTCTTTACTTGCCAATTAAGGAGAAAAATATGAAAGCAGAAATTAACCGCATAGAAAGACCTGCATTGTCAGACAGTCCAATGATTCCAATAATTATACACTTTTCTGATGATGATGAGGCATTACCGAGTAGGTTTGCAGAAATCTATGTATTTATTAACAGAAAAGACACTGAAAATAAAACACTTGAGGAAGTTAGTAAGCTCGGGTTATCCCAGGCGTACAGTTTCTTAGAAGATATCTTAAACGCCCGTCCTGGTTAATATCCTCAGTAATTACATCAATAATGATTTTTCTTAAATAGTTTTTTAGAAAACGATAAAATAACTTTTTCATAATATACTCCATTTGCTGAAAGTGTAATTTTTTACACGTTTTATGATATTTAAAAATTCTAAAAAATCAGTTCCGCAAAGCTTCAGGCTGATAGTCTATAAGGTGCATGTCTCTGTATGCCTTACCCTTAGATCGTTGATGTACGTTAATCCTCGTAAGCTGTTTGTATAAAGAAAGGCAAGGCCGGAGGCCACTCCGGCCTGCCTGTGCCAAGTCACTTCCCTGGAGAGGAAAGCCTTGACCGCATGCTGTTTTTCGATGAGATGCCACCTGCATGCTGGGCATCCTACGGAACATTCCCCCGTAGAGGGATTAACACGCCAAAGATGAGGCATGTATTATAACCGGGCTCCCGTCCCGGCTGTTAAGGTTATCTCGAACCCAAAATAATAAAAGGCGAAACCGTTGTTGAACCATCTTCCAAAGTCAAAGGCGAATCCCACAAGGGCTGCCCGTCGTGCCGCTCGATAAGCCTCGACAGGATTTCATCAGTAGTAAAAAGCGGGTGAATTGAGGTGTCGAACCTCATACCCTCGCGCAATCCGATGATATATTGCGAAAAATCTGCAAGCAGAATATCGCCCTTAGTACCAAGCGGTTCTGTCTTTTCGGTGAATAAAACGGGTCTTGTCAAAATGGAAAATTGCCCGTTTGATTCCTTCATAACTGGAATTCGATCTCCGCCGGTTCCTACAGCCTGGCTTAATGTCAATAGCTGGGGTATCGTCGATTGATGTGCAACCCATACCGAATTGGAAAATGATCCGGCAAACATCCTGGCCATCATTTTTACCAAATTCTCGTAGACAAGTGTGTTCGCTCCCTGGCCGTCTTCTGGGTCAATTTCAATCGTACAATCGGCATTAAGGATGCCAAGAGGCTCGCCCGCGCCGGTGCCTTTCAAGAAAGCTTTATCTCTGTACCATGCAAGGCCCTTACCGCAGAGCGTTTCAATCTGGCCCATACCGCCAGGAATATCCGCATTCAGTTCAGAGCTAAACCTGATAAGCCCTGTAAGCTTTTTCGCAGTTAATAGCATCGCTCGTGATTTTGGACTGTTCTCATCAATGGTTCCAAGCTCCGCTGTATATGAAGCTGTGAAGCCTCCGAAAAGTGACGCCCCGTGATTGCCGATAACGAGGCCCGGAATTTTTATTTCATTGCTTCGCATCGGCTGCACGAATGCCAAGGGCATAACGAGTTCATTCTCTAAGGAAACAGCATGAATATTTGTTGCTTGCTCGGAGGGAATCAGAAAACCTCCGTCGCTTGACACCGTCTCACTCATTGAATTTTGAATAAGGCCAGGATGGTGACGGCCACTTAAAGCCGCCGCGAAAAAGTTAGTCTCTTTGTCGGGCCAATTGTAACCGCTGTTACCGAAAAGGCTTTTATAGTCTTTCCTGCCATTCGGCGGTACAAGTGCATAGGCCCCATCATGCCTGATTGAACCATGGGCAACCCCGCCCAACGGGCCATTTTTAGGGACGGTTAAGCATGGCCCTGGCCTAGAATTCATTTCCTCTTCAACCTCATCCTTCATTGCTATTGCGTCCTCGATCCAGGATTTTTCAGCACCAGAAAGTTGCCGACCTTCGTTTTTTGCCCCTCTTTTCACTCGATTAATTTTTGATTCGAGTGCATCCATATCCATTTTCAACTGTTCAATACTTTTATCTTTTAAACTCATTTTTTAATTCCTTTCAGAATGATAATTTTTATTTTTTTATAATCCGCTTTTTGTCTCTGCCGACCTTGATCAGCTTCCCGCTGACTCCCAGCTTTTCGCTAATGTGTACATCAAGAATCTCTTTTCCCGCGTCTCACGGGTCCGGTTAAGTAAAAATATTGCAAGTGTCTCACTTGATCATTTACAAAGAATCCCTTCACTCCATTAACTTGCAATTTTTCCAGCGTCCCACTGGTCAATTGCCATCGACTATATTAAAAACACAATGTGCCATGTGTTTATTCACTTTTTTTCCTTTTGTCTTCTTTCCAATGTCGAATAATCCGGTATATAAAATCGCGGGCTTTCCATCACATTCCCCATCTGGTCATAATGGACCTTGCCATGAACAGGAGCCAAATGTGAAAAACTTTTTTGCATCCATTCTACAGGAAGGATATCCAAGCGCTTTGACTTGCAAAAAAGATCCCATTTTAAAAGCCCGTTTTCCCTTGCAATTGGAATTTCCGATTCGTTCAATCGGCCTTGAAAATCTTTTAAAATAAGCTCTTCCCTATATTTTTTTGTAAGTGTCTGAACAGCGGTTTTCCTTTTCATACTCCAGGACTCCTTATCGGCCTATGAGGCGGTTGCTTTGGCTCTTCAATATTCAATAAACCCAGGGCTCGGATACCGGCAAGATATCCGGCCCAGGCATTTTTCTGCTCTGTGACAAGAGGATTGACCTTGACCTGGCCGGATTGAGTTTTGAAGGTGAGGCCATCTTTTTCTAAGGTACGCTGGCATTGATAATATCGGTCATAACGCTCCATAGTACCGAGTAGAAGGTGTATTGCTTCGGCATCAATATCGAATTCACCTTTAATGAGATTAAAATGCCTTTTTGTTTCAGGCTGCCACCGGTTTTTTACTTTTAAATTTTTATTCATTGTCATTTCCATAAAAACAATTAATTTTGAGTTAGTTAATAAAATCAAGACTGAAACCCATCGGTTTATAGCAATATCCTCTTATGATCTGAGGCCCTCTCCCCTTAGCTCTCTTTTCCTCCACTGATCCTGTTTATGTTCCTCTTGATGACAGGGATTACAGGCTGATAAAAGATTGTCCCAATCATTATTTAGTTCATCATGGTCTATGTGATGCACAAGAGTTGCAGGAGTTTCTCTGGGCGGATTCTTTTGCAAGCACCATTGACATAACGGATCTCTCCCCAGTTTCATCACTCTTATCCTTTGCCATTGGGTAGAATGTATAAACTGCCTGTCAGGTCTTTGATCTCGTTCCTTATCGTATTGCCTCGATTTAGCTTTCATCTTTGCCACTTCATAGGGTTTACATTCAGAGCAGCATCTTTCATTACCTCGAATAAAATTAGGGCAGGCACCTCTTCTTTTTCCCCTACCAGGGCATTGTCGTTGAGGTTTAAAAGGCATTAGTTATAACCTGCTGTTGCCCTGGTTTTTGCTTTTGCAATGGCTGATTCTGCTTCATAAAACATGGATTCAATATAATTCCTTAATGCCCGGATTCTCTCAAAGTCACCGGATGATAAATATATTGCAACGAGATTTCCGATATTACGCAAGACCGCTGTTAATGCCTGAACTTGTATATCTTCATGTTTATCTGTTTCCATTTTTATCTCCTGTATGAATCCCAATTAAAAAGTAGCTCAAGCCCGCCATTTTCTTTCATCCTATCCATGATGCGAACTCCGCAATGCTTTGTTAAGTCTTCATGGTTCAAGTTGCTGATTAAGACAGTAGGCAAGGATCGTTCATACCTTCCATTGATAACTTGATATAATAGGATTTTGTCTGCTTCACTTCCAAAGCTGATACCGAGCTCATCGATCACGAGCAAATCTAGTTCGCAGAAATCGTTTATTACCATTTGTTCGGAAGGACCTGAATTTTTCCAGGTGTTTTTGATTTTCCGAATCAGTGAATACTCTGTTCGATAATGCGCCATGACTTCACGGTTTTTAAGTTCTTGACGGCCTGACGTTTCATCCCGCTCATAATTGCAATACGTTTTTCTGATAACTTCCTTGACCAGACAGCAGGCAAGCATTGTTTTTCCCGTCCCAGGAGGCCCACACCAAACCATAGACCTGCCTTTTGCCTTGTTGCTGTCAAAGTCTCGCACGTAATCCTTAATCGATTGTAGGGCTTGTTTTTTCCCCTCATGGCTGCCAGTATTAAAATCATCAAAAGTATATGGCAAAAATCTTTGAGGTATGCCCGAACATTTCATCAGACCTTGAATAGTTGCTGTTGTACGATTTCTTAATTCCTCTTGGCGTTTTTCCTCTAAACATTTTTGGCACTCTCCCCTATAAGAGATTGAACCATCATATGGATTTTCAATTTTCTTAAGAGGATAAGAACCGTGTTTCTCGCATTGGCTTTTCTTATCTGGTACTGCATTCAGTTGGCTAATCATAATATCCTGCCTTTGTGAAAGGTTCTGACTGTCCAATTGTTTTCCGGTTACTTTTCTTTGAATTCATTAGCAAGGCAAGTTGATCAAATTTTTCCCGGAGTGTTCTTGTCGATAGGATATTATTCTGCCAGAAAGGATCTGCCTGGCACCAGTCAATGACAGCTCTTATTTCTTGGCTGGTTCTTTTATCCCGTCCAAGCATGCGGTCAATATGTTCTGCCCAGGTGTTCAACCTAGGCTGTTTGAATGTTTTTCTCCTGGCCAGAATGGAATTTAGTAAGTGCTCAGCAAGTAGAAATGAATCTGTACTTTGGGGGATATCTTTTTTAATAATTTTTTCATCATGGACAGTATCTTCTACATTATTTAAAGATGATATACTCTTTGTTATACTCATTGGTATACTAGTGTTACCCTGCGTAACCACCTTAGTGTCGTCAGAGTAACCACCTTGTGCATCAGAGTAACCACCTTTTTCACTAAGCTGGTTACCCTGCGTAACCACGTTATCTGTTGAAGGTGCTGACTCTAGGTAACCACCTTTAGGAATACACGGTTGATAATTATACCTTCGCCATGCTTGACCAGATGATTTAACACTTTGCCTTTTAATCCATCCTAGAGCTTCAGCTTTTGATAAATGCAGCCCAACAACCCTTTTTGATAACTTCGTTTCAGCGGAGAGCAAAGCAATCGAAGGAAAACAATTGCTGCCATCAATGTTCATGTGAGTGCTTAGCATCAATAAAACGTACCTTGTTGTAGAAGATTTCGGCCCATATTCCCCTTTAACTGCATTGATCCATTCATATTTTAATTCTACTGCCATCTTTTTTCCCTGTTAATAGACCTGACCGGATATCCCCCAGGGAATAGAGGATATTTTTTTCACGGGTTCCCAGGCCCGCGCCGGTCAAGATGTCTAATATATTTTTTGTTGTTATCATTATGCTGACTCGCTGGTATTGCTGCGCCGTGATTCTTCAATGAATTTTTGAAGGTCTTCCTCTCGATATCTGCATGACCTTCCGAATTTACAATAGCTTGGCCCGCCGCCTCTACATCTCCAAACTTCGAGTGTCGATGGTTTTAGGCCCAACATCGCTGCCGCCTGTCGTGTTGTAAAAATTGTCTGTGTCATAAAAAAAATCCCCCGTAAAATTATTATTTACGGAGGATCATACAATATTTGAAATCCCAAAATGTCGAGCCTTGGGATTTATTTTGCTTTATGGTGTGTTTTTTTTCGCATGTTGGTTATCTCGTTTTTTATTGACTTGAATTTTATGCTATCAAGCCCATCATTAAAAAAAACAAGTTCTTCATCCTGATTTATTTCATACCAAAAGTCAGAATTTTTATTGTTTATGGCGTTTTTAATTCGTTCCAAGAGTATGGAAAAATTAAGCCTATCCCCTTCAAGTCCCTGGCTGAGAATATATAACTCTTCTTTCCATTCTTGTGCCTTTTTTCCCTGCCCTCGTTCTCCGCCTTTGAATTTGTTGCCATGTACGGCAAGAGGTTCTGTGATATCAAGCATATTTTCTTGAATGGATATTATATCTTTGAACTGTTCAACCCTGCTATCTATTGAAAGCAGGTCAAAGAGCTTATTTTTTTCATTTCCTGATTTATTGGGGAAAACTTCATCTATTAATTTTTTCAATTCTTGGTCTGTTTTCATTTCTTCACCTCTCTGGCAGGGAAGGGCACAACTTTTGAGCTTGCAGCAATCTTGCCTTGTTCTATCACCCATCGGGATATCTTCTCCGCATCCTCTCTTAAATATCTGAGGTCATTACGCTCTGTATAGAAATCAAGGGTAATATCTCCCATTTTACCAAGAGAATGGTTTAGCAGTAATTTACAGTTTATAAAATCAACTTTGGCAAGTCCGGCCACTGCGCGGTATGTCCGCCTTAAATCGTGAATCTGTATTTCACTGCCTATCAAACTGAATGAATTGACAAGTGATTTTCTTGTATCCTTCAAGTGTGTACGGCCATCTTGACCGGGAAAAACATATTCATTATCCCTTGGCCTTTGTTCTAATATTTCAATTAAAGTTTTGGATAAAGGAAGGATCACACTGTTACCTGATTTCGTATCTGATAGCCGGAATGAACCGTCACCCAGGTCAACATCAGCCCATTTCAATTTAAAGGCCTCATTCTTGCGTGTCCCTGTGAGTAATAGAAAACAGAATACATCGGCAACAGTTCTGCTTAAAGGTGTCTGCTCTGGCGTTGTACGTAATCCCTGAAGCCAATTCCAAAACACTCCGATCTTATCAGTAGAGATTTTCTTATTTCTCGGTTTAACCTTATTCCAGAGCTTAGTCTCAGAAAGTATCTTAACCGGGTTCTCAAGGATGAAAGGTTCATCTTTTCTATATCTTGCACCCGCATAATTTATAAGTGCTCGAAGGATTCTAAAACTCTGGTTTGCTTGTGCAAGGCTATCTTTGCTTTTCTGTTTGAATTTTCTTAAAACTGCATCACGACTTATTTTTACAATAGGCTTATCTTTCCAATCACTGAAAGTTGTATTAAGGTGCATTTCGATGTCAATGATACTCCTTTTTTTTAAGTTCCTTTCAGATACATAATCCCTAACAACTTGACTCAGAGTAATAGATATCGCCTTTGCCTTATGTTTTTCTTCACTGGGATCTATACCATCATTCATCTGTGCAAGGATTTTAATTGCTTTTTCTCTGGCTTTTTCAACAGGCAATTCCTTACCACCAACGCGCCCGATAGTTACCCGCCTTTCTTTTCCGTTTTTTACGATACCCTGGACAAAATATGTCTTCCTTGTTTTAGAGACCTTGACACCAAATCCGGATTGTTTATCGTCCCAATAAAAAGCGTCTTTCCCCTCATATTTTAATCCGTCAATTGTTGTTTTTATGAGTTTCATAATCACCCCTAAATTAATTAGTAAGTAAATAGTAAGTAGATTTTATAAAACTTCATCAAAGAACATCGGACTAGATATATACTAAAACCCTTGATATGTCAACATTATAATACTTACTAAAAGATAGTAAGACACTATCAAAGACATGTTTACCGGACTTCAAATCCGGTGCAACTGGCTAAAACCTCGTTGGGTGGGTTCGATTCCCATGCACTTCCGCCACTTCCATATTATAATAAAAAATAGTATTATATTGCAGTTCAGGTGAAATCATAATTTTGGTAGTTTTACTAAAAGGAGAAACCCGCATATAGTATTCCTTGACTCATTAAAGAAATTTATTTATCAATATTAGTTATGAGTATTGGCAAAAAGATTTTTAAAGTGGCTGTAAAGATGCCAATATGCGTTTTCACATAGGACCTGTCGTCCCCTCGTGGCCTGTGAACCGCTGAGTTAACCGGTGATCGAAAGGATTCACCTCTTGTCCAATTATACACAAAGGAGATTTGCAACATGAAAAACAAAATGAGATGTATCAGTTTCTGCTTTTCAACTTTTATTTTTCTAGCATTGATTGGGGGTTGTGTCAGTACGGGCATTACGTATTTTCCAGATTCCGTGGCGTCAACGCCTGCTGCGAATTTGGTGAAAGTAATCATTCCGGACACAGAAAAATTAGTATCTATTGATGGTAAAAAAGTAAGTAATGCTCCGCTCGTGTATGTTTTACCGGGAAATCACACGTACACTTTCTCTGTCAATTATCGTTCGAGTACTTACTGCTCAGGCCCCTCATATGGACTCAAGGCACAGCGTGATGTTGTCGTAAAAAATGGTGAGGCCAGCAGTGTTGTTTTCATGCGTGGTGATTACAGCACGGACGTTTCCGCCAAAGCAGGTCAGACCGTCACATTCAAATATAGTGCTACCCCTGACTGCAAGGTCAATCTTGATGACTACTTTAAGATAACAGTTAACTAATTTACGGTTAACAGCATTTTTTAACGGGCCAGGCCTGTCCCTGGTTCGTTAAAATCTAAAAAGCTAAAAGTCATCACTTTTCAGGATATGCGCAAACAATTCTGGACATATGTTTAGGATATGTTTTTGAGAATAGGATAGCATAAATTTTAACACATTAATCCCCATCCTGGCTCACCCTCATTTAATATGCTTTAGATCAAATTAATTAATTCGTCTGTAAATTGACATTATCAATTTAAGATATATCTTTATTAAAATAATTAAGGAGATCGGCTTCAGGCAGCCATAGATTGGAGGTGATATATTTGATAAACATTTTAGCCATTGATGATGATGAAAAAACCACATTCCTTATCCGGGATTTTTTTAAAAAGATCGGATACAACATCATCACAAAAAACAATGGAAAGGAAGGCATATCTGCATTTATTAAAGGCAAAAACATTGATATTGTAATAACTGATATTGAAATGCCGGGATTAAATGGCAATGATGTGGCAAGGAAGATAAGAGGATCTCAGAACAGGAAAAAGAGGAAAACACCGATAATTGCACTGACAGGGAGTAGAGGAAATAATATTGAGAAAAGTCTTTTCGACGATATTTTGAGAAAACCGGTTAAATTGAGAAAATTGTTATCAACAGTAGATAACTATTCTCATAATTGATATTACTTCTTTTCCCAACAGAGGACATATTTTAACCCCGCTTTATTATGGTACATACTACTTTCGTTCGGGAAATGTACTTTTCTATTTGGATTCCAGTCTTCTTTCTGCGCAACGATTATAATCGTATGAACCCAGCCTCAAATTACAGAAATATAAAATTTAATTTTAACAGTCGTTAATTGATTTGAATTTTGGCTGCTTGCTGTTATTATTATCAGACATAAAAACAAATCACCATTAAAATTTATAGAGGAAAGACCATGTATACCTTCCTAAGGCTTCTTTTTCTCAGCATATTATCTGTCTTATTATGTCTCAGTGTTAATGCGGCAGATATCCCTGCGGCTTCAAATATAAAACCCGAATTCATTCCTGTTATAAAAAAGCCCTGTTATATCGGTTGCAATTATCAGTTCATGTACTGTTATTATTACAACATATCAAATATGAATAACGCTATAACAGTAAAGGAATGGAATGTTGAAAACGGGTTTGTAACAGGAAAGGCGGTCGCGGATATAAAGGCAAAATTATTGATAAAGCTATGCTACCAACTGTCATTAACCTCCGCGGTTCCTGTTATTGATGAGGGCCTGAACCTCAAAGCGGAATTCGAATTCAAAATAAAACTCGGTAAAGATTCCAAAGACCAGTGCATTGAATATCAGGAAAACGCCGTTACCTATTCTTCTTTTGAATTAAAAGGCGACCTGAAAAAAGAGCCCATACCTCTTATGCAGGGGCAATTGGAACAGGACTTGGCGGATATTATTCAAGATTCTGTAAGTAAAGCAGTATATGAGTCATTGCCTGGAGACAAAAAAAATAAAAAAATATATTGCGGTGAGGATCAGCACAATATAGACGATAAAAATGCTCAATGCGGGTGTGATTAACCTGAAGTTGAAAACAGGGACAGATTAAAAATCATGCGTACTCAAAAAGTATTCGCTTTCGCCCGTGCTGAGATACAACTCACCAGGCGCCTGGTACGTTACTGGTTTTTCCTGTCAGTTTCTTACCTGGTCGCCATCATCTTCTTTCTCCTCTATACAGGATTTTACGGCATGTATTCATCCTATTCTGCTACAGCCGCCCTGTCCAATCCGAGCCAGGTTGTAGACACCATAGGATTGTACTACCTTTTTATATATGTCGCAGGTACGGTATTCCTTGGATTTGATGTACGAACCCGTGACAAAAAAGATGGGATAATCGAAGTTCTGGACTCACGCCCTTATACAAATCTGGAATTGGTTACCGGTCGATTTTTAGGGCTGCTGATTTCTTCCTGGCTACCTGTTGTCCTGCTGGCTGTTATTCTTGAATTCCTTGGCGTGCTTCTGGTCAATCTTGGAACCCCTTTTGGAGGAACTATCGAGTTTCGTTCTCTCTTCGCTTTTGTGTTCATTATGGCCCTTCCGGCATTGGCTTTTATACTGTCACTGGTTTATCTTGTGACCCTGCTTATTCGTAACCGGCTTTTAGCTGCGGTTATACTTCTTATCCTGTTAGGTGGTGATTTCTGGGCGATATCAAATCTCCCGTCAATATATTCTCCTTTGATCGATCTGACCGGTACAACGATCATACAAAATCCATCAGAGATAATCCCTGCTGTAACCAACATGGCCGGGTGGCTTCAGCGGCTTGGAGTGTTTCTGGCAGCTTTGGGCATGCTTGGACTGAGTGCGGCTTTTCATCCGCGACTGGATGGAGGGGCACGCAAAAGAACCGCTTCAGTCGGGATTGCGGTAATCGTTCTGGCACTTCTTATGACCGGCTTCGGATTCTATCAAAATATCAATACCATCAGGATAAACAACAGATGGAAAGAGGCACACGCAGCCAGCGCATCCGAGCCAGTGCCCGATCTCCTTAAGATATCGGGTAACGTAAGGATCGATCCCGGGAAATCTCTGGATATGGATCTTGATCTTATCTTCCGCGCTCCGAAAAATAATTCAATAAAAAATGCCATTTTCACTCTAAACCCGGGACAGAAAGTTAAGCAGGCTTCTGATTCCTCCGGGCAGCCCGAGAAATTCACCCATGAAAACGGATTGCTGAAACTGATTTTGCCAGACCCGCTTGGTCCGGGTAAGGAAACCTCAATTCATCTCACAATACAGGGACTCCCTGATCATGGTTTCGGATATCTCGAAAGCACTATCAACACTGAAAATTTAAAGTCAAACCAGCGGGATCTGTCTTTACTTGGACTTAACCGATATATTTATGATTCACGATTTGTGGCTCTGATGCCAGGTATACGATGGCTTCCGGCTTCGGGAACCGAAAAGTACCGGGATGATCCGCGTTATAGAAGTACTGATTTTTTTAATATAGATCTTACTGTAGACCTGCCGTCCGGCTGGCTTGTGGCAGGACCGGGCAGACGACATGAAATTAAAGGAAAGCCAGGAAGGATAAAATTTCGTTTTTCGCCCGTGGTTCCTGTCCCGGAGGTAGCCCTTATAGCCTCTAAATTTAAAAGCCTCTCCTTTGATACAGGAGGGATAAAGATGGAACTCCTGGTTTATCCAAGGCACATGAGAAATATAAAATTCATGGCTGATACAGGCAAAAAGATAAAATCGTGGATAGAAGAAAATTTAAAGGAACTAAAAGAGTATGGTCTTGATTATCCTTATGGCGGGCTTACCCTGGTTGAAGTCCCCAATTCCCTGCGCAGTTTCGGCGGAGGATGGCGTATGGATACTGCGATGGCACCTCCGGGTATGCTGCTCATGCGGGAAATGTCATTTCCAATGGCACGCTTTGACTGGCCTTTCCGGAACCCTGATACCTTCAGGAATCGGGAAGGTGGTATCACTCAGGCCAAATGGGAAGGCCTTCAAACTTTCTTTATTAATGATGTATCGGGCAGTAATATTTTATCAGGGACGGCTCGAAATTTCTTTATGGACCAGGTTAGTGTCCGTGGAAAGGAGGCCATTCCCCTTGAATTTGTCATGGAAACCCTCACATCTCTTTTGGTCACGGAAACCGGAAGTTACTTTTCTGCCCACGACTTTGCCAATGATGATGGAATCGGTCCCCTCCTGGGTCTGATTATCCTCTCACGCGACAATGGCTCCTTATATAAAGACAAAATGATCAATACTGCCGCAGACATGATGGCATCCTCATCTGAAGTATGGGAAAATGCAGGCAGGAAGGCTCTTTCGGATATGGATCCGTGGGATGATACTGCCCATAAAATGGATGTCCTGACTCTAAAGGCAGGTGCCATGGCCAGATGCATTCTGGATATTCTCGGGCGTGAAAAGACAGCACAGTTCCTTTCTACACTTCGTAAAAAATATATGGATAAGTCATTTACCTTTGAGGATATGAAGGCCTCAGGAAAGGCATTGGGGATAGACTTTGGCGAACTTTTTGGTGACTGGCTCGACAGTGCCGCCCTGCCCGGCTTTTTATATTCGGATGTTGAAACCTATCGCCTTCCCGATTCAAAAGACGGTATGCCACGCTATCAGTTTTTGATTTCTGTGCGGAATGATGAACCTGTTCCCGGCATTTTTCGTTTTCGATATCAGGTGGGCACCGGTGAAAAAGAAAAATGGATAAGGACTTATCCTCTCTTACTGAAAGGGAAAAATGCAGCCCGTTACGGCATCGTTTTTTCCCGGCTACCTCAATCCATGTGGCTTGAGCCATACATCTCTCTTAATCAAAGTTCATTTATGATTCCTTTGAGACCGCCATATCCTGAAAAAATAATAAACGTGGAAGCTATCGAAGGATTAAAGCAAATACCATGGAATCCTCCCGACAAATCGTTTTTTGTTATAGACGACCTGGATAAAGGTTTTACGATCATGGAAGATGGGAAAAAGAAAGATGTGCAAAAGGGAACTCGTGCGGCCGGGATTGGTTTAAACGATAAAGGTTTGTTGTCGTATACTTTCTACTACGTGAGTCCGGTATGGACACGTATGGATCTTCCCGGGAGCTGGGGAAAGTATCGTCATACCTCAACTTTTACCAAGGCTGGAGATGGAACAAAGAAGGCAATATTCACTACGTCGATAAAAAAGGCAGGGCAATGGGACCTGGAGATTCATATGCCGGACAAACATAGATCCTTCCCCAAGATGAAGTTTGGGAAATGGAATTTTGTGATAAAGGATAGCTTCGGAGATCGGCATGAGATCTCATTTGATTCCGCTGCCGCTTTTCCGGGTTGGAACCTGTCAGGCTCTCTGAATCTTCCTGAAGGAGCAGTATCCGTGACACTTTCGAACAAGACCGATGGTGACCTTGTACTGGCTGATGCCATACGATGGTCTCCGGCTCTTGATAAGTGAAATATAAACAGACAGGCGGCTATAAGCATCAAAAAAAGGGGCTGATTTTTCCGCCCCTTTCCTGATATATCTAGTAAATTCAGGTAACAGGTATTTATACTGCTTCCAGCAAAATCTCCTCAGTCCTGGCCGCACGTCCTTTCGCATCTACAGTCAGAACATGATATTTATGGGCACTGCTGTCTGCCAGCGTTTCGTTGTATGTAAAAGGAGCCATGGTTATCTGGGGCTTATATGCCATCTGCCCGACCTTTTTCCGGTCACGCCATATTTCATAGCGGGTAATGGGCTCATCACCTGCATATGCTGTCTGCCACTCGAGTCTGGCTACCCTTTTTTTATCCTTCTTTTCCTGTGTAACTGAAAAATCCCTGACAGCAGTGAGGTCCTGTTTTGCTACCTGGAAAAAACCGTTCGTCTTGCCCTCTTTGGCAGTGCGTGCCAGTTTCTCGATTTCACGCCTATCAGATACAGTCAGCGCATCCGGCTTGATCTGGGCTGCAAGGAGGTTCTGTGTAAGCTGGCAGGCCCTGGGATCATTATCGATATGCCCTGTTCCAATGATAGCGGTATGAATACCCGGCGTTGTCAAAGAATACTCAACAAGTTTACGGCTTGGAAGTCCTTTACTGCCGACCTTCCTGATTACCATGTCAGGGCCCTGGGTCATAACAGCCGGCTTATCATACATTGCACCATCCGCAAAGACCTTCATGGCAATTATACCCATATTATTTGCCTTTGCCACCGGAATATTATTGTACTGCATGTTAAAATAGTTTCGATCATTCGCATTAATGGCAACAAGCATTCCTTCAAGAACCTTCCTGGTATCCCGCTGTATCATCTCCATCATCACGGCCGGAGAAGCATGGCCTGAAAATCCGATATGACGAATGAGTTTCTCTTCCCCGGGGTTGAGCCCTGTCAGATTGGTACCATCACGAAAATCTATCAGTGTTGCTATGGTCCCGATTGTTTCGGCCTTTGCATCGGTATTTTCATAACCTGTATACAGTGCATCCAGATCCTCGGTACTGGTGACAGCATGCATCAGAACCTGATTAAGGTAGGCCCCCTTAGGATATGCCCCCTTTCCATCACCAAAAACCTGTGACAGGGTACGCCTCAGGTCGTCAGCAGTATGCTTGCCATTTCCGTTCGAAAGATTAATAAGACCTTGCCTGTTCCATCCGCCCTTGCCGAATCGCAGTGCGGTCTTACTTGTTAAAAATATGGAACGGCGCAGGTGTTCGTTATAGCCGGGTTGTCCCGGTATCAGGTTCAGCTTGCGGAACGCCTTGCCATAATTGAGCTGACTGCCGTCATAGAAATTGGATGTGTCGTAATAATTGATTCCAGACTCAAATGCCTTAAGGATAATCTTTATCGGATCAACACCCGCGGGTGTCCACTGGAGGGAGGCCTGCCCTCCAAGGCCCAGTGTCGTCGCCTCAAAACCCAGCCTTCCCATGTTTCTAGTCATTAGCGGGGCAGCCGCCTGCGCCTTTCCAAGGTGTATATACGGGCCAAAAGATAAACCTGCTGCTGTCAGCGCAGTGCTTTTAATAAACTGTCTGCGGGTATATTTTTTTTTCAAGATATCTTTCATAGCTGTTCTCCTCTCTAAAAAATGAATACAATAAAGAATATCAGGTTATAGATCAAGTGAATATAATTCATTATTACTGTTTAAGGCTTGTATATAAAACTTGAGAAATAATAAACGTGATAATTTCACAGAAAATAGCATATCATTCAATACCATATATGTAACGCCGTTCCTGATTTAAGTACTATTTTACATATAAATTGAGAATAATATTTCACAGATATATTCGAAAAGCTGCCTTATGCATGTATCATATTGATATTACATCCCTTATTAATTAACTTATTTTAGGATTAAATCTTGCATATCCATTTAACCAATCAGAGATCAGGATGAATTTTTAAGGGGGATTTTAAATAAATGAAAGCGCGTTCTCTTGTACTGTATGTTGTTACATCTGTTGTACTGGTATATTGCAGCGGGGCATATTCTTACGAAACAAATAAATTTCAGCAATATAATTTAAAAAACGAAACTGAAAATCTTTTGACCGATACATATAGCCCGAAGGCCAGGTTTTTAAACCTCAATGAAGAAGAGCTGTTCAACGTGGCCATGGACAGCGGTTCGGATGTTCAACTCCAGGTTGCCATGATGTTCGGTCAGGGTAAAATGGTGAAAAGAAATTTCTCCAAATGCATCAAATTGCTGGAGAAGGCATCAGCCAAAGGAGACGCAGACGCAGCTTTTCTTTTAGGGACGATTTACCTGAAGGGCGGCAGTATTTTTAAGAAAATAACGACAGAGACAGAATACGGCGGAATAATTATCCCCAGGGAATTTCCATATGATCCGACTATGGCATTCAGTTATTTCCTTATCTCCGGCAACCAGGGGGATAAGCTCAGTCATGATGTCTGCTGTTTAATAAAAAAACAACTGGTCGATTCCGATCAGGATAACGCAAAGGCAAAAAAATTATTAGCAGGACTTGAAAAAGCCTCAAAGAATGGAAATGGCCTTGCGCAAAGGTTTTTAGCCGAATTATACAGTGAAGGTAAAATGGTAAAGCAGGATGACTGTACTGCCTTTGAGCTGTTTAAAGAAAGCGCGGAACATGGTGATGCGTGGGGACAATATAATACCGCCCGGAAATATATCAGCGGTCTTGGAGTAACGCGTGATACAGAAAAGGGATTTGAGTGGATGAAAAAGGCAGCCGAACATAACCTGGCTGCAGCACAGTTTGATCTTTCAGTCCTTTATTACCTTGGAACGGGCACTGCCATGGACAAACAGATGGGGTATGTATGGCTTCTGATCGCCAAGGCCAACGGGAATAAAGAGGCGGAGTCACTTGTGAAGGAAGCGAACGATGGGAGTATGACTCCGGAAGAGCAAAAGACCGCCCATGAATTAGCAGCAAAATTACTGAAACAGATATCGACTCCAAAGAAGACTGGCAGGCTACTGGCAGCACTTAACAGGTAGTAACATAAAAAGCCTGGCCTCTCTGGTCAGGCTTTTTTCATATTATGAATAAACAGGCGCATTTCACATTAGATTTTTCATTTTTATCCTGTCCCTGTTTCAGGTTTATTTTATCCATCATTTCAATCAATTGCATTAATATCTAACTTTTGTTTTAAAAATATTATTTTTTCTATTGACTTGGATCACATTTGTGATACAGTTTTATTACAATTGTGATCCATTATCAAAGGAGAAAACCATGAAAGATATACCCAAGATTTCAGAATCCGAGTGGGCAGTAATGAAAGTTATATGGAAGGAAAATCCTGTTACTTCAAACAGGGTGGTTGAGGTCTTATCAGAATCAACAGCCTGGAAACCGAAAACAATCAGAACTCTTCTGAACCGGCTGGTCAGCAAGGGAGCAGTTGGTCACAATGATGAGGGAAGGGAATATCAATTCTATCCCCTTATAGAGGAATCTGTTGCGATTAAGGCCGAGAGCAAGTCTTTCCTGAAAAGGGTTTTCGGTGGGTCTTTAAAACCTATGATAGCCACAATGATTGAAAGCGAGAATTATTCTCCGGAAGAAATTGAGGAGTTAAGAAGTATTCTTGAAGACAAATAAGGAGCCATTATGGAATTTCTGCTGTCACAAATTTCTGTCTTCTTTTCATGGTTTATAGATTACTCGATAGATATAAGCATTTTTATCTGCATTATATTTGTCATTAAATCAATTGCCGCCAGACGTCTTCCTGCATGGTGGCACTATGGTTTGTGGTTAGTGCTGATGATCCGCATGCTTATACCATGGAAATATGATGGGAGAGGTGGTATTTCAGAGATCATTCCCCTTCCGGCATTGAAGCTCCATTTTCTTAATTCAATGATTATTGAAAAAGATGCCATGGTAGCAGGTATTGCTAAAAGTGCGTCTTCGAGCATACATGGTTTAAGCTTATCCATGGATGAGGTACTTCTATATGCCTGGCTTACAGGCATAGTGCTTTTAGGTCTATACACCATTTTTAAGAACATAAAATTCTGGGTTGTCATAAAACAAAAGCCCATGCTGATCGACAGTGATGTCCTTGATTTACTCGAGGAATGCAAAAACAGGATGAAAATCAATACGATTTGCGGAATTACCATTACCGATGCTGTCAAAAGCCCTGCCCTGTTCGGCTATCTCCGCCCAAGACTCCTGCTTCCGGAAGGTGTGCTCGAAAAGCTGACAAGATCAGAACTGGCGTATGTGTTTATGCATGAACTGGGTCACCTGAAACGCCATGATATTGGTGTATCATGGCTTATTACAATCCTCCAGACCTTCCACTGGTTCAACCCTCTTGTATGGCTCGCCTTTTATCAGATGAGGATAGATCAGGAATCCTCCTGGTGACGCTGGTGCTTTCAAAAATCAGGCATGATCAGACAAAGGACTATGCAGGCACTATTATCGGTTTTATTGAAAAGTTCTGCCAGAACCGGCAGCTACCGGCAATGGCTGGTATTATGGAAAATAAATCTCAAATGAAAAGGAGAATTGCCATGATAGCTAATTACAGAAAAAGCCCGAAGAAGATTACTTTTGCGGCAATTGTCATGCTTTTAGTGACAGGTTTTATTTTTTATACACTTACAGGATTTGCACAGGAAAGCCAGGGAAATAAAATTACGATTTCTGACGAGGCTAAAATGGCACTGGTTGAGGCTCAAAAGGCGGTCGAAAATAAAGATTATGTTACTGCCAGAAAATTTCTTACTGACTATCTGGCGACCAATCCCGAAGACGTCCCTGCACAGGCATATCTGTCGCTTGGGTATTACTGGTACAGTGATGATACTCAGAAGGTGGAAAAAAAGGATAACTTAAAGGAAGCCGAAAAGATATTTAAACAGGGTTATGATAAATTTCCTGACAATCTTAATCTTTTGCAATATTACGCTGCCACATTATATGAACTGGAAGATTTTACCAAGGCCGGTCCGATGATGGAAAAGATATATGAAGCCGATCCAAAAAAGAATCCAAGATATCTGGAAGCAGCAGCAGGTGCTTACTATCAGGTACAGGACCTGGTTAATGATGAACGGGTTGTTAACGAGTTGATAGCTTTACCGGGTGATCCCAAGCCCAATTGGATTAATATGCTCTATTCAATATATAAAGAACAGGGAGATCAAGATAGTGCAATCGAGACCCTTGAGACCTATCTGAACATGCCCGGAGCAGCAAAGAACGCGTGGTTAAAGGAACTTGTAACAGACTATAATCAACAGGGAAACAAGGAAAAAGCAGCTGAATACAGCAAATTATTACAGGATATGAATGGAGCTTCTGAGGCAATATCACCGGAGGGCCATAATTGAGATTAAACTTCCATTCCTTAAAAAACTCAAAATCCATAGGCTTTTATTGCTATTAAATCAGGAATAAAATATATAATATCTCAGAAATAAACATGGAAACCGTCTATGACTCAAAATAAATATAAAATAGGGATTGATCTTGGAGGTACCAAAACAGAAATTATACTGCTCAATCCCGATAATATAGAGATACACAGAAAAAGAATTAAAACACCATCATCAGGATATGAGGCAATTGTCAGATCTCTATCCGAGCTTATAACAATTACTGCAGACAAGATACCGCCCGGTTATGGATATACCACAGGCATTGGCATCCCCGGTTCAATAAATCCTGATACAGGACTTGTACAGAACGCGAATACGACCTGCCTGATTGGAAACCCTCTTAAAAAAGATATTGAAAGCGTCCTTCAAAGGAAAATTGAAATTGAGAATGATGCCAACTGCTTTACACTGGCAGAATCTCTCGCAGGTGCAGGAGCAGGCTATCGCCTGGTGTTCGGAGTTATAATGGGGACAGGCTGCGGCGGGAGCATATGCATCGATGGAGCGGTAAGAAAGGGAAGTCACTCCATAGCAGGAGAATGGGGGCATTTTTCTGTGGATACAGAAGGAGTTGACTGTTATTGTGGAAATAGCGGATGCGTTGAAACAAAGATAAGCGGAGGAGGTATTGAAGCCGCTTATTTCAAAAAGTATGGCAGGAAGATGACAATGAAAGATATTGTTGAAGGATACCGGGACCGAGAACCTTCATGCATATCCGCCTTTGAATCTTTCATTGATGATTACGGACGCTGCCTGGGCGGACTGATTTCCATACTGGATCCGGATGCAGTGGTTATTGGCGGAGGCCTATCCAATATTCCTGAACTTTACACAACTGGTTATGAGAGGATAAAAAAATATGCCTTTCATGCTGACATCAAAACGCCTGTACTGGCAGAATAAACTTGGTGATTCCGCAGGTGTGTTTGGTGCCGCATGGATAGGTAAATAGGTAAGTGATTTGCTAATCTGCAAAGAACAGAAAACATATATCTCGCAGAGCCCGCAGAGTTCGCAGAGAAAGACTAAATTTTTTTAATATTTTAAAATTAAAACAATAGCCTTTCTCTGTGTTATCTGTGAGCGCTAGTGACTGCCCGTCCTTCGTAGCAGGCGACTGCAGAGGATGGAAAAGGAACGGGCGAGAGAATAAGAGAGGTTTTTAAAATGTCATCTGCAATAGATTTCAACAAATACGGAGAAGAACTGGAATCCTTACTGCGTCTTCAGACATTTCCTATAGCGGTTAAAATGCTGGAAAAGGAAACAGACGTACCGGAAGGCACCCTTAGACCTAAAAATGATCGGGGGAAACACTATGCCCAGTGCCAGGCATTTGCCCTGTCCAGGCGCGATGGAATCGCGGTTGCCATGCTAAAGGAGGATAACTGGTGTCCGGGACCGGTCATGGCTTATGGACTTATACCTCCTCCCGAAACGCCTTCCCCGAGTGCCGGAAAAAATTATGAAGGATTTGAATACGGCAGATATACAGGCGTCTTAACATCACCACTCAAAACTGCTTCCTTTGAACCTGACCTGGTGTTGATTTACTGCGATACAAATCAGTTGAGGAGCATGCTTCTTTCAATCGATGAAAAGGAAAGACCTGAAATAATATCCAGCTTTTACCCGTTCTCATGCGCATGGGCAGTCACATCACCTGTTCTGCACAATAAGTACGCGATCACCCTCCCTGACCCGGGAGAATATGTAAGGGCACTTACTCAGGCAGGTGAAATGATTTTTTCTATACCAGCATCAAAGCTGGAGGGATTCATGAAAGACCTGAAGGTTTTCTTTAAGGAATCAATGTTTGCAAATGAGCAAATGATGATGGAATCTGACTTCCCCCAGCCTGAAATATACAGAAATATATTCAAGGCATGGGGGATGATATAAATTACTCAAGTGAAAATTTCCCGATTCCTTCTTCAATAGGCACCGGATAGTTGCCATCGAAACATGCGAGGCAGAGATCTGTCCTGGGGATATGGGTCGCCTTTACAAGGTTGTCGATACTCAGGTATCCAAGACTGTCCAGTCCTATAAAATCTCTTATTTCTTCAACACTCTTCTGTGCTGCTATCAGTTCACCCTTTGTTGAAAAGTCGATACCATAATGGCAGGGAAACCTGTGGGGGGGGCATGATACAAGCATGTGGATTTCTTTAGCACCTATCTGGCGCAGGGTCTGGATCCTTGTCCGGGATGTTGTTCCCCTTATAATGGAATCCTCGATTATCAGGACCCTTTTATCTTTGAACAATTCCTTTACAGGGTTAAGTTTTACCTTAACGCCAAAATCACGCATGGTCTGAGAAGGCTGAATAAAAGTCCTGCCGATATAGTGATTCCTTATGACTCCCATCTCAAGAGGTATGGTTGACGCCTGGGCAAATCCTATAGCGGCATAGTTTCCGGAATCCGGAAACGGCATAACAAGATCTGCATCAACGGAAAATTCCTTTGCGAGCAGTTGTCCCTGTTTTTTTCGAAACATATAGACATTCTGCCCAAAAAGATTGCTGTCAGGCCTGGCGAAATAAATTAGCTCAAAAATACAATGAGCCTTTCTAACAGGATTTTCATTTTCAGTTTTTATGCTTTTTAGACCATTCTGGTTTATGATCAGGATTTCTCCCGGATCGATATCCCTGATAAATTCGGCCTGAACCAGATCAAATGCACAGGTTTCTGAAGCAATAACATAGCCCCCATTCAACCGGCCAAGACAAAGTGGCCTGAAACCATTGGGGTCACGTACCGCTATAAGCGTATCCTCTGTCATCACTACCAGTGAATAGGCCCCTTTGATTCTGGCCATTGTATCCACCATTGCCGTCTCAAGGCCCTGCTTAAGGGACTTAGCAACAAGGTGAAGAACTATTTCGCTATCCATACTGGTCTGGAATATAGATCCGCTATCTTCAAGTTCCGACCGAATAGCATAGGCGTTTACCAGGTTCCCATTATGTGCTATGGCGAGACATTTACCTGCGTGCCGTATTCTGAATGGCTGGGCATTTGCTATAAGTGATGAGCCTGTTGTTGAATATCTTACATGCCCGAGTGCAATATCACCTTTAAGGCTGTCCAGGGTTTTATCATCGAAAATGTCCGGGACAAGCCCCATAGCCTTGTGTTCTACCACACACCTGCCGTCTGATACTACTATACCGGCACTCTCCTGCCCCCTGTGCTGCTGGGCATAAAGCCCGAAATAGGTAAGTTTTGCAGCATCTTCATGATTATAAACGGCAAATATGCCGCATTCGTCCCTTGGTCTGTCAGGTTTTGGTTTTACATCATTTTTATTGCAATAACATTCCATACTAAACTCTTCATTAAATATTATGATATTCCTGTATGGTCTTTACATCAATTTTTCCTTCGACCATCGATTTTATAGCAAGTGCGGTGGCCCTTGCACCTGCTATGGTTGTTGTATAGGATACGCCCATAATCAGGGCGCTCCTTCTTATTGAAAACGATTCTGATATTGCCTTTTTGTCACTTGTGGTATTTATTACAAGACTTATCTCATCGTTCTTGATCATATCAACGATATCAGGCCTGCCCTCTCTTACCTTATTGACATCTTTTACAGGGATGCCGTTTTCTCTGAGAAAATTAGCAGTGCCCCTCGTTGCAACGATATTAAAACCAAGGTCATTGAGGATATTTACGGGTTTCAATACATCAGGCTTATCACTGTCCTTTACACTTACAAACACGGTGCCTGACAGCGGAAGCTTCTGCCCCGCCGCAATCTGTGCTTTGGCAAAGGCCAGCTCAAAGGTGCTGTCTATTCCCATTACCTCCCCGGTCGATTTCATTTCCGGCCCCAGTATCGTATCCACTCCCTGGAATCTGGCAAAAGGGAATACTGATTCCTTGCATGAAACATGAACGGGAACCTGTTCTTTGGTCAATCCAAGTTCTTTCAGACTGCATCCCATGATTACCTTGGTTGCGAGTTTGGCAAAAGATATACCAGTAGCCTTGCTTACAAAGGGAATTGTTCTTGAGGCACGCGGATTTACCTCCAGAACATAAATTATCCCATCCTTTATAGCATACTGGATATTCATTAGACCGATTACATTCAGTTCTCTCGCTATCGCCTTTGTATAAGAGGTCAACTGATCAATAAGTTCCAGGCTCAGCGAAATAGGGGGAAGAATACAGGCGCTGTCACCCGAATGTACACCCGCCTCTTCAATATGCTCCATTATGCCGGCAACTATGGTATCGGTACCATCGGAAATGGCATCAACATCGATCTCTGTGGTATGATCGAGAAACTTGTCTATAAGGACCGGCTTTCCTGGTGATACCTTTACGGCAGTTTCCATATAATGCTGGAGATCTTTGCTGTCGTAGACTATTTCCATTGCTCTTCCGCCTAAGACAAACGATGGGCGCACTACAACCGGATATCCTATTTCTTCGGCTATCTTGATTGCCTGATCCTTGTTTGTTGCAATTCCATTATTCGGCTGGAGGATATTAAGTTTTTTGAGCAGTATCTGAAACCTTTCCCTGTCCTCCGCCCTGTCAATACTGTCGGGACTGGTTCCAAGGATGTTCGCACCTGCCTTTTCCAGGGGGACTGAAATATTGAGTGGTGTCTGCCCACCGAATTGTACTATCAACCCCTCCGGCTTTTCCTGCTCAATAATATTAAGAACATCTTCTTTGGTGAGGGGTTCAAAATACAGTTTGTCGGAGATGTCATAGTCTGTGCTTACAGTTTCAGGGTTACTGTTGACCATAATACTTTCTATACCCATCTCTTTAAGCGCAAATGAAGCCTGTACACAGCAGTAGTCAAACTCGATACCCTGCCCTATTCTGTTCGGGCCGCCACCAAGGATAATCACTTTCCGCCTATCGGTTTTTCTTATCTCGTTTTCCTGCTCATAGGTTGAGTAATAGTAAGGCGTGTATGCCTCAAACTCGGCAGCACATGTATCTACCAGTTTGTATACGGGCTCAACTCCCTTTATTTTTCTTATTTCTCTTACCTCATCTTCATTCCGGTTGAAAATAAGGGCAAGCTGCACATCCGAATATCCGTATTCCTTTACCTGTTTTAAAAAATCAGGGTCCCAGTCCATGATATCGACATTGTTACTGCTCATTTCCCTCAGCTTTACTTCCATGTCATAGATCTGTTTTATATTGAAAAGGAACCATGGATCGATTGCAGATAATTCATTGATTCTTTCTATCGAAAGATCCTTCTTGAAGGCCTCGCGAATATAGAACAGTCTTTTGGAGTTGGGGTTTATCAACCCTTCTTCAATTTCAAGGAGTTCATATTCTTCCTCAATCCCGGGAGTATCCGATCCAAGCCCAAACCGGCCTATTTCAAGAGACCTGATTGCCTTTTGCAATGATTCCTTGAATGTACGCCCGATGGACATTGTCTCACCAACAGACTTCATTGAGGTTGTAAGCCTGTCCTGGGCTCCGGGAAATTTTTCAAAGGTCCATCTGGGGATCTTTACAACACAATAGTCTATTGTAGGTTCAAAGGATGCACGTGTTTCCCGAGTGATATCATTGGCTATTTCATCAAGTGTGTATCCTACTGCCAGTTTGGCAGCTATCTTTGCTATTGGAAAGCCGGTCGCCTTTGATGCGAGAGCTGAACTTCTGGAGACCCTCGGATTCATCTCTATAATAACCATTTCGCCTGTTTCAGGGTGTATGGCAAACTGTATGTTTGAACCGCCTGTTTCAACTCCTATCTCCCGGATAATATCTATGGCAGCATCGCGCATCTTCTGATATTCCCTGTCGGTAAGGGTCTGGGCAGGCGCTACTGTTATACTGTCTCCGGTATGTACACCCATGGGATCAAAGTTTTCAATGGAGCATATGATAACAACATTATCCTTGAAGTCTCTCATGACCTCAAGTTCATACTCCTTCCAGCCGATAAGAGATTCCTCTATAATAACCTCGGAGATCATGCTTGCTTCAAGCCCTGCGCTCGCGATGTCCTCCATCTCTTCCTTGTTGTAGGCGACACCGCTGCCGATACCACCAAGTGTGTAACTGGCCCGTATAATAAGGGGATAACCTATTCTATCGGCTACTTCCCTTGCCTGGTCCATGTTCCGTACGATGCCGTTTCTCGGAACTCTGAGGTTGATTCTCTCCATAGCATCCCTGAACTTCTCACGGTCTTCAGCCTTTTGTATAACAGGCAGGGATGCGCCTATCATTTCGATACCAAGTTTTTCCAGGATGCCTGTTTCCGCTACCTTAACGGCAGTGTTCAGGCCTGTCTGGCCTCCCAGTGTGGGGAGAATAGCCTGAGGCCTCTCCCTCTCGATTACCTTGACTACTATCTCAGGTGTTATCGGTTCGATATATGTCCGATGGGCTGTCTCGGGATCGGTCATAATTGTAGCAGGATTGCTGTTTATTAAAACAACCTCATAACCTTCCTCTTTCAGAGCCTTACAGGCCTGAGTACCGCTATAATCAAATTCACATGCCTGACCGATAATGATCGGACCCGACCCTATAATTAATATCTTTTTAATATCTGTTCTTTTTGGCATAAATTTTTTCTAGTGCGTAAATATAGTTTTCTATATGATTAATTTAACATCAATGATATCCCGGCTTCGATTAGCTGGCGCAGGGCTCATGGCACAAGGTTTTAATGCTTTAAGTTTTTTCCCTGTGCGCTGCGCCTTGAGCCTTGAGCCGGTTTTTTATTTTTTCTTCTCTTTCATCATCCCCACAAACCTTTCAAACAGGTAATCCGCATCATGGGGTCCCGGCGAGGCTTCAGGATGATATTGAACCGAAAAAAGGGGGATCTTTTTATGAAACAAACCTTCAACCGTGTTGTCGTTAAGGTTTATGTGGCTTATTTCAATGTCAGGATCTTTAAGGGAATCCATATCAACACAGAATCCATGATTCTGCGATGTAATATCCACCTTGCCCGTAAGAAGATCCTGTACAGGCTGATTTCCACCCCTGTGACCAAATTTGAGCTTATATGTCTGCCCCCCAAGGGCCAGCCCCAGAAGTTGATGCCCCAGGCATATACCGAATATAGGCCTTTTGCCTATCTGCTGTTTAATTGTATCAACCGCATATGTAACAGCAGCCGGATCGCCCGGCCCGTTACTTAAAAAAAGACCATCCGGCTTTAGCATGTTGATGGTTTCGGAATCTGTTCCGGCAGGGAGGATCAGGATGTTGCAGTTATACCTCTCAAGCGATCTCAGTATGTTGTACTTTATGCCGTAATCCATTGCTATGACACGCCATTTAACATTATCCAGGGGCCATGTAAAATCCGTGAGATCACCTTTAATATCTGTGGCTTTGCCATCGCGCCACAGCATAGGTTTTGTACAGGTGACATATTTTACAAGATCCATCCCCTTCATATCCGGAGATTTTCTTGCAACTTCCAGTAATTGATCCGGGTCAGTAATTTTAGTTGAAATTGCTCCCTTCATTGCACCTTCAAGCCGTATGTGCCTTGTAAGCGCCCTTGTATCGATCCCATCGATCCCCGGGATGTTGGCTGCCCTGAGATAATCGGCAAGTGTGGATTTGGATCGCCAGTTGCTTGGCATTTCCTGGTATTCCTTTACCACAAAGGCTTTTACCTGTATCCTGGAAGATTCTATATCATCATGATTTATTCCATAGTTACCAATCAACGGGTAAGTCATGGTAACAATCTGTTCGCAATAGGAAGGATCGGTAAGTATTTCCTGATATCCTGACATGCTTGTATTGAATACAACTTCACCAACTGTTTCACACTCACCTGTAAATGAACGGCCGTGAAAAACGGTTCCATCTTCTAACACTAATAGGGCTTTCATATTTGATTCGGACCTGTCCTGTTATATTAAAAAATAATTCGCTAGGTATTATCATATAACTGGGAAATTTGAAACGAAAACATTACCAATATTAAAATGAATTTTATTTTTTCCCAGTAATTGCCTGTTAAAAAATTGCGTTTTATGGATAAACTACAGTTCCTGCGCTGCCTTTTCACTAAAACATATCCGGGCCTCAGCCTGCTATGATTTTGATTTTTAAGGAATAAAACCTTTGATGACCGGCAGTCACAAGAAACCTATTGACATATATATGCTGTCACGAATAGACTATTTTATGTCTAAATTGTATTTTTTTAGTATTATTATCGTCTATTAAACATAAACAAAAAATGGAGGGAAATAATGAAAAAGATAGAGGCAATTATAAAGCCATTCAAGCTGGAAGAGGTAAAAGAGGCGATACTGGAACTGGGTGTAAGCGGGATGACAGTGTCCGAAGTAAAGGGATTCGGCCGCCAGAAAGGACACAAAGAGGTTTACCGGGGCGCGGAATATACAGTGGATTTTCTGCCCAAGGTAAAAATAGAGGTCGCGGTTGATTCTGCTATTGTAGAAGACGTTATTGAAGCCATTGCTAAAAAAGCAAATACTGGCCAGATAGGCGATGGAAAAATCTTTGTGATCCCCCTTGAGAAAGCAATTAGAATCAGGACCGGTGAAGAAAATGAGGATGCTCTATAAAAAAAGCCCGTTAACTCATTCATGAGTTAACGGGCTTTTATATAAAAAGAGTCTAGAAGACTATTCTCCCCATTCTTCAAGCCCGTCTTCCTCGATATCTCCGGCTTTCTTTGGTGCTACCTTGCAGTAGACCTCAAAGGGGCTTTTCAGTTTGCCATCAACTGTCAACAGGTCCTTTTCAATAGAAATATTGAACAGCTTCTCGTTCTCTTCCAGGAAAGGTAAAATTAGTTCCCAGTCTTTTTCTTCAAGCTCGAAAACATCCCCGCCATTGAGCTGCTCTTCATCTATCGTCCTGTTGGGATCCCTTACAAAAATCGCACCGCCTGATGCAAGTGAAAACAGATTGGAACCGGAATAAGGAACTTCCAGCGGTACGACACTGCCATCAGCATCAAACTCTATGCCATTCAGGATAACAAATCCTCCGCCATTATGAGGGTCTCCCGCCATGAAAGATTCCGCCAGATAGTCAAGGCATGTACCGTTTATAACAACCCTGGGTTTTCCG
The DNA here is from genome assembly GCA_963815145.1 of uncultured delta proteobacterium. GTDB lineage: Bacteria > Desulfobacterota > DSM-4660 > Desulfatiglandales > HGW-15 > JAAZBV01. Next base: position 37,138 of record CAWFFS010000022.1, on the reverse strand, counting down.
ACAGCGTTGATCAGGGGACGCCCCGCGGCATTACCCATAATATATACTTCACCGCCTTTGGCCCCGTACATGAATGTCTGACCGATATGTCCATAGACAACCAGCTTCCCTGATTTCATTATCTGGCCAACCTGATCCTGGGCATTGCCGTGCACACAGATTGTAAGCCCGTCAATTCCGGAAGCCAGATAGTCTCCGGAATTTCCATAGACATCGATTTTTACGCCGCCTGATTCAGGACCAAGACCGCAACCGTGAAAACGCTGACCTTTAAGCCCGAAAACAATAAACCTTCTCCAGCCCCTGAAATAGGCCTCAGTCATGAGACGGCTGTCACGTTCGTCGCCTTCAGGTGGAAACAAAGATGCATCAATAACAAGGACCTTTTCATCATAATCAGGCCCCCTGAAAAACTGCCTGCTTTCCCAGTCAATCAATCTGTATGCGCCCTTATCTTCCTTGATTTCCAGGTCAGGCAGGCTTCTGAAAATATTTTCAAGCGTATGGTTCAACATCTGCAGCACCGAACGGCGTTTTTTATCTCCTGTCGGATATCTCATGTCAATAAGCTGTGTAATTGCTTCAATTACCACCTCAAGATGAGCATCACCCTTTAATGCCCACCCTTTGAGTTCTTTAAAACAATCCATTAAATCGGCATAATCCCATTTTATTATGCCGTCTTTTATATACTCAAAAAGCATATCAGGCCGCTGGAGTTCGAAATATTCCGACACATCAAATCTTTCCTTGCTGTCGTCCTCCATTGTATAGTAGACATCACCTGGCAAATATGGGGTCTGCTCCTTTTGAACCTTGATTTCACGGCCGAATTTATCAACACAGGTTATCCTGCGTTCTGTAGAACCAGGTTCGGTTTCATCAAGATTAAATATAAAGGATCCGCCGTCAGTATAACTTCCGCCCCTTGCATTCCAGTACATGTCCGCAACCGTACCGATCCGGGGATCTTCTTCGGCAAGGCTCTTAAGAGTTGCATCAATAGCCTGTTGTTCGGAACATATCAGGCCTACCTGAATCTGGCTGTCATGAAGCGCAAACACCTGCGGTCTGAGCATGGCCGTATCAGTTATTCCTATCAACTGAAGCCTGTTATTCTCGGTGTCATTCCTGGCTATTATAAAAAACCATGGTCCATCAGGAGACCCGTGTATATGTGCTGCCTGTATGGCCCTGTATATTTCCTGTTTCTCTATAGGCAACTGATCAAAGTCCCTTTCCATCGTAGGGGCAAGGGCCTCGATAACATACTCAAGAGGATAACCATATGTCCTGCTGTAAAGGTCGAACAACTGGGCAGAAACCTCGGTGTCTGTAAGAAATCTCGGGTATATATTACGCTGCTTCAGATATTCGCTTACAGAGTGATAGTTGGCAAAATCGCCATTATGTACGAGGGCTTCGTTCATCCCTATAAACGGATGGGCACCTGCAGGATGCCATACCCTTCCCTTGGTAGGATATCTCTGATGCGCAATCCAGATATTTGCCTTGAAATCGTCCAGTTTATAATATCTTACAACTTCCTCGGCATAACCTACAACCTTGAGGATAAAGAAATTACGCCCATGAGAAAGAACAAATGCCCTCTGTTTGCCTGTTGCATCATAGTATTTGCTGTTTATCCTGGTACTGTTCTGATATACGAATTCATCTTCAGCCTGTCTGCTTGAAAGGGCTTCAAAATTATTTTTGGTTATGAAATCCTTTAAAACTTCAGGCTTTACCCTGACAAAAAATCTCCATACATCAGGAGGTTGTACCAGAAGACCGGGCACATCTCTGTAATCATCTATCCTTGGGATCTTTTCGGAAAACTCCACATTAAAAAAAGGTGTTATATAATTACTTTCCAGATCCTTTATCACATCGTCTTCAAGAACGGCGATCTGGAGGATATAATTTTCCCTGAGGGTCTCAGGAGAAACTCCCAGCATGTTATGGTCAAAACCCATGGCTGCGATACCGCCGCCGCGGCCGTTTCCACGATTATGCATCTGTTTTGAGGGCTCGAAAATATGCTTACCCCTCACGGGAATACTGCAAGCAAATCCGGTTACACCGCAGCCTCCTTCAGCCTCGGTCTCAAAAACGTGATCTGCCGGAAGATTGTATATGAGTTCTCTTCTTGATCGAATAATACTATTTATAATTTTTTCAGACATGGTATCTCATCCGTTATTTTTCATGTAATCCAGGTGCACCAGTACATCTTTCCTGCCCACAAGCTCCTTGATACTCTTCATTCCCAGTCTTTTAAGTATCCTTATAAGCTCTTTTCTCCAGGCCAGGAACATGTTTACTACCCTCTGGGTTCCCCAGTCATTATTCATTAACTGCATCAGCTCGGGATCGGTTGTCGCAATACCCCTTGCGCATCCCCTTCCGCTTTCACAATTGTGACAACGTACACACTCAAGGGAAACCATATCAGCAGTACCAGTACATACACCGTCTGCACCAAGCGCTATAATTTTTGCAACATCGTGAGGCGTTCTTACTCCTCCACTGGCTATAACTGTAATTTTGTCCCGTACGCCTTCATCGGTCAAAAACTGATGGACCTTTGGAAGAGCATACTCTATGGGCATTGCTATATTCTTTTTTGCTATTTCAGGAGCAGCACCTGTTCCGCCGTAACTGCCGTCAAGGTGAATTATATGTGCTCCGGCATAGTAACTCCCTACTGCCACCATATCCACGTCAGTAGGTGTAGATACCTTGACGGAAACAAGGGCCTTTGGATTTATAGCCTTGATCCAGTCAACGTGTTTTTTATGGTCTTCTACTGAATAAACACTGTGGAACGGAAAAGGTGAAAACAGGGGATAGCCCACTACTGCCTCACGCATTCTCGCGACACCGGGGGTTACTTTATCCCCCAGCAAGTGTCCGCCCAGACCCGGTTTTGCACCCTGCGCGTATTTGAATTCAACGATCTTGACACGTTGGATCGTCTCCTCCCTTACGCCAAAAAGTCCTGTTGCAACCTGTGTTATGACATTATCATCGTAGGGTTTAAGTTCATCAGGATAACCGCCTTCACCCGTGCAGCAAAAGGTGCCAAGCAGCTTTGCGGCCTTCATCCTGCTGAGCATGGTTGTAACGCTTACAGAACCATAGGACATGCCGCCGCCATAGAAAGGCACTTCTATCTTTACCCTGTGGGCATTATCCTCGCGCCGGTTAAGCTCAACCGATACATCTATATCATCAGACATATCAAGCTCTTCCTGCTGTTTTTTCATCTTGATTCTAAGCTTATCGAATCCGCCGCCACTGTCGCCGGTCCTGTAATTGAGCCCGGCAGGAGGCACTTTTCCAAATTCTGCCATATACCATGTACTGGCAAGAAGATCAGGTGTCCATCTGTAATCACCGAGTGTGTCGAAAGTGGGATTACGCCTGAGAGAAAGTGCATTTTCAGGGCACGCATCTGTACATGGATTCGGGCATTCCTTTCCTATGCAGAGGTAATGGTTTTCTACATAAACCTTGCCTCTTTTTACAACATGCACGCCATAGGGGCATATTTCCACGCATTTTCCACAGGAAGTACATGCATCTGTCCGGTTCAAACGATATTTACCAATAGCATTTCTGAATCGTGAAGGCGTTCTCACGATTTCAGGTAATTTGTATGTATTATTATCACTCAAGGTCAAACCCCTCCTCCACTTTATTCAGAGAGCCGAATATGTTTTTATCAAGATCCTCATAAAACATTGCTCTTCCTACTTCGCCACGCAGACGTCTGACATCCCTGATGCCCATCGCACCCATGACTTCAAGAAGCTGGTTATGAAAGGCACCGATTATATTGATTGTCCTTGCAGCCACCCATTTTATAGAGGCATTTTCTATTTCCACAGGACAGGGCAGTTCCTGTTCGCACCTGTGGCACATCCTGCATTCAAGTGCAATCTGTATGGGAAAATCGACATATACCGCGTCAGAGCCGCATATGATGGATTTTGCAACATGCTCCGCCATTGCAAAACCGCCGCTGGCAAGGAGAGTTATCTCGTCGCGGACACCTTCATCCACAAAGGCAAGATGAACTAATCTCACCGCATCTTTCAGATATTTTGAGTTATCATCCCTGACCCTGCAGTTATAGCTGCCTTCGAGGTTGATTATGGAGCACCCTGCCGCAAGGACATCTTTGGCAGTATTTACATAATCGCCTTTCAAGTAGATACGGGCAGATATAAGTGCAGAGGGAAACAATTTTTTCAGCTTTTCTATATTGTCCTTACCCCGGTCATCCCATACATATTCAACCATCCTGATATTATCATCCTTCAGGGTCTGGGGAATATCATCCGCTGAAATAACCGGCACAAGATAAGAGCTCATTTTCGCGAGTTCGGTATTTATATATTTTACCGGCATGGCCAGTAAAGTACCGAGTCTTTTGGCAGCAGAAACCCAGCCCTTGAGGGTCTTGTCGCTTATTGATCCGAAATCCGGGACTCTCATGATAACAGGCAGCGGAATATCAATTATCCCGGAATCATTTTTAACCATTTTACCTGTTTTATCAAAAACAAGGTTTTTAGGGGTCCTGCCTATATCGACCGCTGTACTTATATATTCCCTTCCATGGATACCGTCCCTTGTAGGTCGAACAATCTCCGACATGTCCGTCCACATGGAATCAAATCCGGGACCTGTAAAGGGGCCGGGGTATCCCGCTCCTGATACAGGAATTTTACCTGTCTGTGCCTGGTACCATAAACGGGCTATTATATCAGGTGTCCAATGGGTATCACCCATCTCTCTGAACTCGGGATTGACAGATTTATGGATGAGCTGTTTCGGGCAGTTCTGTACGCACCTGAAACAATTCATGCATTTGTTATCTATGGAATCAATCATCTGCCTTGCGTTGAGGTTTCGTTTGTCATACACGCTGTAAACACACTCTTTTTTTACGCAGACAGCACACTTCAGACAGCCCTCTTCCCAGGCAATAATGCCTGATTTAGTCACCGGCTCAAACCGGTGATCGGTCTGTTTTGTATGAATCACATATTTAGATGGCATGCTATTTTCTTCTCCAAGTCATTTCTTTATTAAGGTCTGGGCAGCAAACCTGCTTTTTCAACGATCTCGCCTACGGCTTCTTCCCATTCGATTGCCATGATATGAACGCCTTTGACACCGTCCATTTCCTTCAGCTTCTGAATGGTTTCCACACAGATTTTAATGCCCTCTTCTTTCTGTTTGTCCTTGGCTACGCCTTCCATTCTTTTTATCAGATCTTCAGGAACATCCATGCCTGCAACTTTGTTTTTCATATACTTTGCCATACCGGCCGATTTTAAAGGTGTTACACCACCCAGTATATAGGCCTTTTCAGTCAGCCCCCTGCCCCTGGCCATTTCCAGCCATTTTTCAAACTTCTCAATATTATAGATGCACTGTGTCTGTATGAAATCAGCACCAGCGGCTATTTTTTTGGCGAGCCTTACGATCCTGAATTCAATGGGATCGGCAAACGGGTTTGCAGCGGCACCGATAAAGATCTCAGGGGATTTTGACAGTTCTTCCCCGCCCAGTATTTTTCCACTGTCTCTCATATTTTTGACAACATTCAGGAACTGAACAGAATCCAGATCAAACACTCCCATTGCCTGAGGCTGATTACCGAAGCTCTGATGATCTCCTGAAAGGCACAGGACATTATTGATACCTATGGCAGCCGCGCCCAGGATATCGGACTGAAGTGCTATCCTGTTCCTGTCTCTTACCACCATCTGAAAAACCGGATCAAGGCCTGCTTTAAGCAGAAGGCTGCATGTGGCAAGGCTGGACATCCTGACAATTGCTGTCTGGTTGTCAGTTACGTTCACTGCATCCACTTTCCCCTTGAGGAGTCCGGCTTTTTTCATTATTGCATCGGGGTCTGCACCCTTTGGAGGGCCGCATTCTGCGGTTACAGCAAATCCGCCGTTTTCAAGTACTTTTTTAAGATTGCTTTTTACTGTCACTTTTGCTGATCCTCCCTTACTATCTTTCTGGGTCCGCTGCCATGTTTTTTGGACCAGTCCTTTGGAGGATAAACCATCTCAAGTTTATCCAGGGCATTAAAGGATGAAAGCCTGTCTATTATCTCCTGCCAGGCGCACGGTATTTCGGGATTTACTTCACATATACCTTTCATCGATCCTCCGCAGGGGCCGTTTAAAAGCTGTTTGGAACACCTTGCAATCGGGCAGACACCGCCGAAATAAAACAGCATGCAGTCACCGCATCCCTGACAGTTTTCTACCCATAAGCCCTGATCTCTGGTTTCACCCAGAAATTCGGTATTAAGGGCAGGTGCTATCATAATTTCAGGATACATGGTAGCGACCGCCTGGACGCCTGCTCCACATGCAAGGGACAGGATAATGTCATAGTCACCTACAAGGCTGTCAAGCTGGAGTACAAACTCCTTCACACACTGCCTGTCCAGTGTCTTTTCTTCTATAACCTTTTCCTCACCGTCCATTTTCGTAGCCATACGAAGGGTTGAAGCCAGCAGGGCTGTCTCCTTTTGTCCTCCTGCCGCACATTCTGCTACACAGGAAGCACATCCGACAACCAGGACACGCTTATAAGGGGCAATCATCTCCCTTATTTCATCAATAGGTTTCTGTTCCGCCGTTATCATTGTGTTTCTCCAGATATTTAAAAATTAATAAATATTAAAAATGTTAATCGATTAAAATTATTATAAATCCGATATTGCCGGATTAATATTTCAACCAGTTATCTGTCCTGCCTTCATCACCTGACTGATATTACTTTTTTGAATGGACCGGTGACTTCGTCAGGTTTTGAGTGCGTTCAACAATATCGCTGACCTGATCGCTCAGGTTTTTGGTATCTTTCAAGGAACCGACTATTATCCCGATCCGTTCCCTTTCGAGGCCTATGCTTTCGATTATGCTTTTTGCCTTTTCTACCCTTTTTTTGGCTCTTAAGTTTCCCTCAAAATAGCGGCAGGCCCCTTCCGGACATGTGACGATATATGCCGCGTCAGCAAAATCCTCAAGTGCCTTCAAAAGGTGAATCATATCCATCCTGCCACTGCAGACTACAGGAAAAAATCTGACTGAAGGCCCGTATTTTTTTTCAAGGTCCCTTCTGGCATTTTCATTACTTTCAGGAACGTTCCGGCAGTAAAATACCGCAAGGTTACGCTTCTGTTCATTATCCATATCTTTATCCTTTCTCAACGATTCCGAAATTGCCACTCGATCAGGGATGTATAAAACCGATCTTTTTCTCTGTCAGGACTCGAAACAAATTAAACACTTTATACCCATTAAAGACAATTTGCAATTGAATTCAAGCAGATACATCCTGATGGAGGGATTCTTGAATGTGCAAACGAACAATCGGTTACTGACCGGGCAATAGTTAAATCGATTTTATCAATCCATTACTGTATCTAATAAAACAAAAAAGACGTCCCCACCTAAAACATGAGATTGACGTCTTTGTCATTTTTATATTTTTTTAAAATCGTACGTCTTTGTACGAAACGAGATTTCATAACAGAGAGATTTTCTTTTGTCAATTTTTTTATATCAAATTGATCTTTTAAAAGATAACCATAAAAATTATATTGTAAATAATCCTTGAGGATATGGTAACTATAAGCTATGTTTTTTAGTTCAAATTATGCTATACACCTTTCTCCTCTTTTGGAGAAAAAGATCAGTCAACAGACAGGTATTTAAATCATGAACTGGAAAAAAAGAATTTATTGCGGGGACGTTACCTCGTCGGACAGCGGAAAAGACATTATGCTTCTGGGATGGGTTGATGCGATTCGTGACCATGGTAACGTGCTTTTTATTCACCTTCGGGATATCAGGGGTATTATGCAGATTGTTTTTTCCTCTGAAAAAAACAAAGAATGTTATGATATCGCGGCATCCCTGAGAGAAGAGTTTGTAGTAGAAGTCAGGGGCAATGTAGCCATAAGAGAACAGGGAACCGAAAACCCTAATATTAAAACCGGAAATATCGAAGTAAACGCATCGGACCTCAAGATCTTGTCAAGCTCAAAGACACCGCCCTTTCGGATATCGGAAAAGGCAATGGTACTTGGGGAAGATGTCTCGGGCGGACCTGAACGTGTTGATGAAGACCTGCGCCTTCAATACAGGTATCTGGATCTCAGGCGGCCTTCCATGCAGCAGCTCTTTATTAAACGATATGAAATCTTAAAATGCATCCGGGCATATCTTGATGAACATAACTTTTATGAGATAGAAACCCCGTTCTTGACCAGGAGCACACCGGAAGGAGCAAGGGATTATCTTGTACCCAGCCGTGTACATCAGGGTAAATTCTATGCCCTGCCCCAATCGCCGCAGCTTTTCAAGCAGCTTTTGATGATGAGCGGCATGGACAGGTATTTTCAGGTGGCAAGATGCTTCAGGGATGAAGATTTAAGGCCCAACCGCCAGCCTGAATTTACACAGATCGACATAGAGGCATCATTTATTGATGAAGAATTCATATACGAACTTATTGAAGAACTGACATGCCGGATGTTTGCCATAGGAGGAATAGAACTCCCGCGGCCATTCCCCCGCATGACATATAAGACAGCGATCGATAAATACGGGATAGACAGGCCTGACTTGAGATTCGGTTTGACTTTTGAGGATGTTACAGACCTGCTTTCCGATACACAATACAGTATATTCAGGCAGATAATCAAAAAGAAGGGCATTATAAAAGGTTTCTGTGTAAAAGGAATGTCCGGGGTACTCAGCAAGAACGTACTTCAGAATGAATATGCCATGAAGATAGTCCAGTCCTTCGGCGCAAAAGGTATGACCTGGATGAAGGTAATTGACGGGTGTCTTCAGTCAAACATTGTACAGTTTTTCTGTGACGATGAGCAGAAGGCCCTTATTGACAGGTTCAGGGCTGAAGATGGTGATGTACTTATGATGATCGCAGACACGTCAGTTGAACTGGTGAACAGGGTTTTATGCGATCTCAGACTTCACGTTGCAAACAGGTATAACCTGATACCAAAGGATGTATACTGCCCGGTCTGGGTAACTGAATTCCCGCTCTTTGAACTTAAAGACGGGGCACCGAATTCACAGCACCACCCCTTTACAATGCCTGACAGGACGGATTTTGACCCTGAAAATGTAGATGAACTTATGACCCTGAATTCAAGGGCATATGACCTCGTCATGAACGGAGAAGAACTGGGCGGTGGAAGTATACGTATACATGATATGAATATCCAGCAAAAGATATTCAAGGCACTGGGCTTAAGCCAAATGGAAGCGGAGGCAAAGTTCGGTTTTTTCCTTAAGGCACTTGAATACGGGGCACCGCCTCATGCGGGGCTTGCCCTTGGTATCGACAGGGTCGTCTCAATGATATTGAATACCGCTTCTATCAGGGATGTCATTGCCTTTCCCAAAAACAGGAGGGCATTCTGTCCGCTTACAAGAGCGCCAAACTTTGCTGAAAAATCCCAGCTTGATGAGCTTGGCATCGGAACAGTCAGCGGAGGAATCAGGCAATTTACAGGTGATGGTGAAAATGATTCATCCGGTTCACCGGGAAAGGCAACGGCCAGGAGAGAAAAGATCAGCACGGATGAAGTAAAACATGTGGCAAAACTCGCCCGGCTGAGTATGACCGATGAAGAAACAGAAAAGTACAGGAATGATCTGAATTCAATCCTTGATTATGTTGCGGCCCTCGAGGATATTGACACAACAGGTATAGCGCCTATGAGTCATGTGCTCGAGATGAAGAATGTTTGGAGGGACGATATACCGGCGGAAAGAAAAAATCCCCTGGAGCTGTTGAATAATGCCCCCGAGCGCGAAGAGGCATATTACAAGGTTCCGAAGATACTGGAGGGGAATTGATATGGAATTATGTGATAAAAACGCAGTTGAACTCGCACATCTACTGAAAAAACGCGAAATCAGTTCGAGAGAATTGACAGAATCCGTTTTAAAAAGGATAGATGAGAAGGAAGCGTCAATTAACGCCTACATAACAAAGACAAGGGATATCGCCGTCAAACAGGCGGATGAGGCAGACAAACGCTTTGCCAGTGGTGAGGCAACATCACCACTGAACGGCATCCCCATTGCCATAAAGGATAACCTGTGCACACTGGGTATAAGGACAACATGTGCATCAAGGATCCTTGAAAATTATATACCCGCATACAATGCAACTGCCGTTGAAAAGGCAATCGCCGATGGTGCGGTTATAACAGGGAAGACCAACCTTGATGAATTCGGAATGGGTTCTTCGACAGAAAACAGCATTATTGGCCCAACAAAAAATCCTGTCAATACTGACTATGTAACCGGGGGATCGAGCGGCGGGTCAGCCGCAGCGGTTGCATCGGGTGAGGCTATAATAGCATTAGGGACCGATACGGGCGGATCTATCAGGCAGCCCTCTGCCTTCTGCGGGATAACAGGTATAAAGCCCACCTATGGCAGGGTATCCAGATACGGACTTATTTCATACGCTTCTTCCCTGGACCAGATAGGTGTCCTCGGGAAAAGTGCGGAAGACTGCGCCATGATGCTTAACAGTATATGCGGTCATGACAGCAGGGATACGACATCAGCCGATGTAAACAAACCTGATTTTTCAGCATCCCTTGAAAAGGGTTTAAAGGGCGTAAAGGCCGGGCTCCCTAAAGAATATTTCATAGAGGGGCTCGACCGGGGAATAAGAGATTCGGTTATGGAGGCTGTCAGGGTTATGGAAAAAAACGGCATGGAAATAGAGGAAATATCCATGCCCCATGCATCCTATGCAATAAGCAGTTATTATCTTGTTGCAACCGCTGAAGCGAGCAGCAACCTTGCAAGGTATGATGGCGTAAAATATGGTTTCAGGGCCGGTGCCGATACCGATGATTCTGTAATGATGTATGAAAAAACCCGCAGCAAGGGGTTCGGGAGCGAAGTAAAAAGAAGAATCATGCTCGGGACATATGTGCTCTCAGCAGGATATTATGATGCCTACTACCTGAAAGGGCAAAAGGTAAGAAACCTTATAAAGACCGACTTTGACAGGGCATTTGAAAAGGTTGACTGCATTATCACACCAACCACCCCGTGCCTGCCCTTCAAAATCGGTGAAAAAATGGCGGACCCCCTTCAGATGTATCTTGTGGATATCTACACGGTCTCATTAAACCTGTCCGGGCTTCCCGGGATGAGCGTGAAATGCGGAACCATTGAAGGACTTCCCGTGGGTATGCAGATAATAGGCAGGGCCTTTGATGAAGAGATGATCATCAGGGTGGCAAGCGGGTATGAAAAAATCAGGCTGTAGGCTGAGGGCTGTATTGGGATAACAAAAATTGAAAGCTTGAATTCTGCTTTTTCGGCAGAGCGGGCCTTTATAATCCAGGTGGCATATAAAATGCCACCCTGCGAAAAAATGAAAAACGTAGGGTGGGGTTTTACACCCCACCGAATCATGCTGTTCGAAGCGAGGCATAATAAATACTAGGCACGATAAAATTTATAATATGAGGCTGATCATAGGACAATCAAAATGGATTACGAATTAATTATATGCTTTGAAACACACGTTGAACTTAACACCGGCTCAAAACTTTTTTGTGAATGTCCGGTCATATATAATGCTTCACCCAACAGCGCCATTTGCCCTGTCTGCACAGGCCAGCCTGGCGCGCTTCCGGTCCTGAATAAAAAAGCAGTTGAATATGCAGTAAAAGCCGGCCTTGCCCTTAACTGCCGCATAAACAGGCTTTCCAGATTCGCAAGAAAAAATTATTTTTATCCTGATCTACCCAAGGGATACCAGATTTCCCAGTATGAGAGGCCATTTTGTGAAGACGGATATCTTGAAATACCGGGTGATGACGGGCAGCCCTACCAGGTTGGCATAAAACGTATACACCTTGAGGAAGATGCAGGAAAACTGGTCCACTCATCGGATTCCTTTGATGAGGCAGACTACAGCCTGGTAGATTACAACCGGTCCAGTGTTCCCCTGCTTGAAATCGTTACTGATCATGAGCGTAATCCCATGAGGTCTTTGACCGAGGCAAAGGCATATCTTGAAAAATTGAGACAGACATTAAAGTATATAGATATCAGCGAATGCGCCATGGAAAAGGGACAGCTCAGGTGCGATGTAAATATCTCCATAAGGGAAAAGGGAGAGCAGGAGTTCGGCAACAGAGCGGAAGTTAAGAACATGTCATCCTTCAGGTTTATAATGGATGCCCTGGAATACGAAATAAAACGCCAGAAGGAGCTCATTGAATCGGGAAAAGAGGTAAAGCAGGAAACCAGGCTGTTTGATGAGGGGAAAAAAATAACACTACCCATGAGAAGCAAGGAAGACGCACCGGATTACAGATATTTTCCCGATCCCGACCTTCTTGAGATAGAGCTTGATGAGGATTTTATCGGCAGGGTTACAGATTCAATACCTGAGCTTCCCGATCAGAAGCTTGCAATGATAATCGAGAAATATAATATTCCTAAAAATGATGCCATAACCCTTACCAGGGATAAGGCAGTATCTGACTATTTTATTGAATGCATAAAAACATGTGAAGATAACCGCAAACTAAGCAACTGGATAATAAATGATCTTTTCAGATATCTCAATGATGCTTCCATTTCAATAACCGAATGTCCTGTAAAGCCCTGCGACATGTCCGGGCTTATTAACCTCATAGCAAAAGGGGATCTTACAGAAGCAATAGCAAAAAAAGTCCTTGCGGAGATGTTCAGCACGGGTAAAGGGCCTGAAAAGATAGTAGAGGAAAAGGATCTTAAACCTGTCTCGGATGATTCTCTTATTGATACTATTCTTGACGAAGTTGCAGGTGAAAATCCCGAGGCGGTAGCACAGATAAAGGCAGGTGAAACAAAGCCTATAGATTTTCTGCTCGGGCAGGTGATGAGAAAGACAAAGGGGAAGGCAAACCCAAAAACTGTGAGAGAGAGGATTGTTAAGAGGTTTTGTGTTGAGTAATACATTTCTATAAATATTTTTTTCGGTGGCACATAAAGTACCACCCTACGAAAACATTTTTGTTGAGACGTAGGGTGGGGTTTTACACCCCACCGCATATATATTGTTTACTTATCGTATAAAAATGGAGGCACCCACATGAAAACACTTGTTATCTCAGGAAGCAGGAATCCGGAAGGAAGGACCGCACTTCTCATCAATGCCCTGTGCAAGGGGGTTGAAAGCAGCGGAGGCGAAACCGAGGTCATCTTTCTTCCCAAAAAAGACATCGAACATTGCCGGCAGTGTAATAAGGATGGCTGGGGTATTTGCAGGGATGAAGATAAATGCATTATTGATGACGACTTTGCTTCTATATTGGAAAAAATAGACAATGCCGATGTAACTGTCTTTGCAAACCCGGTATACTTCAGTGACCTGAGTGAAAGCATGAAGGTATTCCTTGACAGGCTTAGAAGAGTTAAATCGAGGATCCCGAGGCAGCCTGTGGATCCGAATAAGCCGATGCCAGGTCCTTTCAATAATGATGAAGGAAAAATAGCCATGGGATTATGCTATGCCGGCGGAAGCGGAAACGGCACCACATCATGCTGCATGAACCTGGAACGTATACTCATGTTCAGCGGATTTGATGTTGTGGATATGTTACCAGCAAGGCGTGAGAATCTGGATAATAAGCTGATTGTCGCGGAACAGACAGGTAAATGGCTTACAACCTGCCCGTCATCATCCAAGTGCAAACTGGATCCGATTTAAAGACATGCTTCATGGTAAACTACTCCAAAGCCCGATAGAGCGAAAGTATGAGACGAAGGCACAATTCCGCATCCCATCGTTTGCGGCGGGGAGGTTATATTTCTGCGACTTACTGAAAAGCCTTGGCATCAATTTGGTGAATTATTGTATCTGACTCGGGTACTGGCATAATACCGCAGCCACATATCTCCTTCAGCAGATGAAAAAAAACCAGGTTGTTTTTGAGCCAGTTGATAGGCTGTATGGGCATAATTAAATGCACTTTGAATATCCCCGATCCGGGTTTGTATTTTTGATTCCAGAAAATAAGCAAGAGGAGAACTCGGATCAAGTAAACGAGCTTTTTGAGAAACTGCCTGTGCGTTTTTATCCTCTCCGACAGCCAGAAGGCACAGCCCATACCGGGCATAATAGTATGCTTTAGTTTTATCCTTAATATTTTCGGCCTTCAGTCCCGTTTCAAAATCATGGGTGGCTGCCGGGTAGTTTTTTTGGCTGTATAAAATATCGCCTCTTTTCAGGTAACAAAGAGTGCAGTCAGGCTGAATCACAATTGCCTGATCCAGACTGGCCAGAGCTTTTTCAGGATGGCCCAGTTCAATAGCAATTGTAGCTTCAAGTTTCAGGGCGCGTATGGCAATTTTACTGTTTTCACCGCTGGAAGATACTGCCCGTCTTGCATGCCTTATGGCCTGGTCCATATCACGATGATTATATGCCTTAACCGCCTGATCCATTTCTGTTGAGGCATCCAGGAGAAAAACACCTGCTAATACAAAAAGCAGAGCTGCAATCAAGGTAATAGAGCGAATCCATTTTATCATTTTTTACCATCCTGCCGGCTGTTGATACCGATAAGTAAAAAGAAGCACATGAAAAAAATATCAAACAGGTTCAGGAAGATCCAGAAACCCCCGTTGACCCCCATTTGAAAATCACGCGCAACCGCTCCTCCAAGAAGGCTGATTCCCCAGACACTCTCTTTTGTTCCATGCTGGATCACCCGTCCAAGCCATCCCACCGGATCAAACCAGGGCTGGGCCATACCAAAACCTATTGCCTGGGCTACAACGAAACAGATAAATAAAATCAGGACAAGCGTCATTGAACCAGGCGTTTTTATCTTTTTTTTCGGATTTATGCTGCTGGAGCAAAAAGTCTTTGCCCCCCATGGTATAAAAAGCCCGGCAATGGTTCCCTGGCCAAGAACAAAATATCCATACCAGTAACGGGCCCAACCGGCTATACATCCCACTGTAATTGCCAAGACAATTGCAGCTACCAGCCAGCAAACAGACACCTGTTCTTTTTTATGGCTTATTCGACCAGTTTTGCTTTTTGCTTTTTTAACCACCATATATTATTCTCGAAAATACTTAGACGCATTGTTTATGCAGAGGTCTTTTGAAAAAACCTGCTACAGGGATAAAGATTAAAGTCAAAGATTACAGACTTCAATTATTATAATTTTTTATAGTCAGCCTTTGACATAATTTTTAAAAAATCAAAATTCCCCATATTTTGAACTCGATTAGAATTCCAGTGTCCCTGAGCATCATAGATAGTTCCAGCCAAAAGCTTAATCCAGCCATCATTAGTAGCCCAGTTGTCCGTATCGGGTATTACCTTGTCTGCACTGTCAAAGGCAACAAAGTAAACGTTGATTCTTTCTTTAATCTTACCCTTATCATCTTTGATATCCTGGTTCATTTTTACCTGAATTGTGAAATCCACTGAATTGTAATCTACATTGGTAATTTTAACGCTCTGCACGGTAAAAGGAAGGTCTCCTGAAACTTTGAAGGGTAATTCTTTATCCTTTAGCGGAAAAGTTTGGTTAAACTTAGCGATTGCATCTTCCAACTCTTGTTTTTTCTCATCTCTTTCAGCATTAATTTTGGTCTTCTCTTCCTGGGTTTCAGCCTTTTTATAGGTGTCATACAGATTTGCTGCCTCCTTAAAGTATGACTGATAAATAGAAGACAACTTTCCAAAGTAGGCGTTGCTCCCCTTTGTGCTCCCTTTCGGGTTCTCCACCGTGTTCTCCTTTGTGTCTTCTTTTTTGCCACAAGAAGTGGATGTCAAAACAATGCATAAAATTAAAAGAGTAATTATCGTAAATAGTGTTTTACCAATTTTCTGATCCATATATAATTTCCTTTCTTATGTTAGACGATTCAGTAATGTTTTAAAAAAAATCTACATTGTCTGATTTTACAGCGAGACTTTATCCGGAAAATCAGCGCCAGCTTTTTTTATAAGTTTATCTCCAACTTTCAGGTCAGGGTACATTTGATTAAACTGCTTCTCAGTCATATGAATTTTTCCTTTTTTCCCCGTATCCATTCGATAATAGATATATGCCTGGCTTTTCCAATCATTACTGCTGCTAAACTCAGGATTAGAATTAAAATCCGCAGCCTTGATTTTTATTTTTCTAACAATACCAGTCCATGCTTTTTGTTTTTTCTTTCTTTGAAAAGCCATGATAACGAGGCTTAAAGCAACTGCCGCCATAATGCCGTAAAATATTTCCATATTCTCAACCTGTGTTAAAAAGTTAATTGGGGATGGTATCTTGCAATTTGATTTCTGTCAACACTCGATATAAATCCATCACGACCTTGATATAAGCGGGTTGCATTTTTTAATAGCTTTACAGGCCTAAGTAATGTTGATATATGATTTTTAATTGTAAATTTTTGATATTATTAAAAAATTAAACAATCATTATCAAAGGACATTGCCTTATACATTTCGAATCTCAAGAGGAACGTTTAATGGATAACATTCATAGATGGTATGTCAAACTCCCCCTAATTATTCTTTCTTTTTTCTTTATATTTTTTTCATTGCAGCCTCAGGCTATTTCGTCAGGAGATGCATCCAATACATCACCTGAAAAACTAAATAACGTTGCGAAAGCGATCCTTCAATGGGATGAGAACAATCCTGGAGAACTGTTCCAAAAAGTGAAAGAAGCCAACCCTGATAAAAATGCCATTGATTCCATGAGGGAACTGAATAAAGCTTTGTCGGATGGAATTCTGCCGGCGGAGATAACTTCGAAAACATTGGATATAAAATCTAAACAAAATGCAGCACAAAAATCCGTACGCAAACATGTTTTGGAAGTTCGAAAGACAATGTTAAGAGATTATATAAATAATAATCCTGAAAAAGCCCGTTCTCTTTACGGAATTGGAGATATCGGCTCATGGGCCACAAAAGAGAATCCGGATGCATCAATGGATATTGACTGGTCCATCTTCGGTGTCGACCCGGATGTTACAGCCGATGCCCGTGATACCTATATAAAGCAATTAACCGCTGATCTTGACAGGAATAACTCCGGGATGACTCTACAGGATTTTGATGTCGTAGTAACAGCTGAAGGTCATGAACGCGAAGCCGGTGTCTTTGAAACAGAAGGGGGTATCGACTGGGCCAAACGAAATATGAAGAGCTTTACCGTCCTGCAGCCGGATGGACGTATGCGCACTTACAATCTGGAAAAAAAGATTATCATAGATGAAAGCTCAGGCAAAGTAATGACGCTTAACGTCGCAGACCCGGTCGGTGAAATGGCCATGGCTGCACAAATGGCAAAAATCAGGAAGGCTGCGACCGAAGGCGGTGATTATGACAAATTGTTCGATGATAGAGGATTCCTGCGCACGGATGTTTTTGCCGACCCTGACAATGCAGCCGAAGCAAATGCCCTATGGGACAAATATGGAGAAATGCTGAATCTGGCCAATGTCGACTATTACAAAACCCGGACAGAAACAGCGACGGGCGGCGCCCTGGATATGAGTAAACATTTAAACGAGGAAGTCCTGACTAAAAAATTTGATCCCGAAGCCCGCATGCGTAAAACTCTCAAATACCTGTACCGGGCCGATAATATAACGAACAAGGGCGACGCGCGTTTACGCAAAGCCATCGCGGCAGACCCTCTATTGTCTGACCCGGCTTATCAAAAGGCTATTGCACTGTCTTATGAAGTCACGCAGCATCCGGATACCGTGGGCGAGGTTTTGGTAAGGGAATACGGCAGCACACCGGATGCCGCCCTGCAACAATTAGGTGAGACTTCCAAAAAAGCTATTTTACGTATGGCTGAAGTTTCCTATCAGGTAGAGATGGATCGTATCATCAAAGAGATCCCGACCTCTGACGGGCGTAAAGCCGCAATGGAAAAGCTGACTAATGATTTTCAGATAATTGCCGACGAAGGCGGAGAATATTCTGATCTTGCAAAATCTGCAATGGAATCCATCGCCAAGGTTCAGGAAGTTAATGATAAGGGTGCCCTTGAGGACATCCGCAAACAATGGAATACGCTCGAAGAAATCCATAATGAGGATGCCGGTGTGACCCAAAAGACATTGGAATACCTCAACCAGACAGACCTCGGACGCAAAATGCTGGAACACGGTGGGAGGTTCCTGGAATGGGGGTCGCAGAATGTTTATGAAAAGGCAACGGGTAAATTCAAAAGCGCTTCGGTTGATTTTATCGGTGACTTGGTTGATTCTACTCGTACAAAAGGCCTGCTCGTTGTCGATATTGCGGGGTCCGCGGCCATGTGGGTCGATGTTGTAAAATCCGTTCGCAACGCCAAGAGCGACGCTGACCTGGCTTACGCACTGGGCAAAACACTGGTCGATAATACTTTTTTCGGCATGATTTTAAGCACCGGTTACGCGGGTATTGTACAGGGGAATAATGAAGCATTAGCAAAAGCGATCATGTACATGCTTGTCCCGGAGGCAGCTCTGCCGGCATTGGTCGCATCGTTGGGAGAATCGGCTGTCACTCTTGGTTCGCAGATGGTCTTTGAAAGCCAACTGGATGCCTTGTACCTGAACAGTACCTGCGGGGAAGATGGCACAATCTCGGACTTTTGTGATACAGGCAAAACAGGAAAAAACGCAGCTCTGGAACTGATTGACGAGTTCTTAGGCCCTGGCGGTTATGCCCTGGCCGAAGATATGATCAAAAGCGCAACCGCTACAGAGACCGGTAAAGGCGTAAATGTCTTTATGAAGACAGCTGTTGTAAAAGCCATGGAAACAACGCTGATGAAGGGCAACCCCCTGTTGTTCAGCGAAGACGGGGCGTTAATGAACGCCTGCGCAAATATCCGCAAGACCACCGAAGAAATCGATTACCTGGCCAAAACCTTCGGAAAAGAGATGCATTATGAGGCCGCTGTCAACGGCCCCTGGGCTTCGGGTCTTGATAAAGGTCAGACCGCAGCACTAAATACACTAATCAAACAAAGAAATATATTCCGCAGTCAGGCTAAAGAGGCCATGGCCGAAGCAATCGTGCGGACATTTAACGAACGCTGTCGTTCCGAGAATCAATTGTCCGAAGGAAAAGACGAGGCCATGGCATTGTTAATGAAATGCCAGGAACTTTTTAAACGTTTAGGGATAGAAGAAAAAGGCATGCATTCTCTTGATGCGGAAGGCGCGCCGTATAACCTGTTTACCCGTTGGACGACATCTGATGAAGTAAAACAACGCACTGCAATGATAGCCCTGCAAAAGTTTCTTGATGCTTACAAAAACATTGAAGAAGTCCGCACCGCCGCAGAAAACCTGGCTGCCCGCACCCTGGGTGCAGGACGAAAATTAAGCCCGCGTCCGCTAACAGGATCACTGCCACTGACCACATCACCGGACCGTGACATGGAAATAGCCCACGCGTATCTGAAGGATATGACAGATGTAGGGGCAAGCTGTATCAAATCATTGGAGGCCCGAAAAAAAGGCGAGCTTAATTCGGAGTACGATCAAAATACCTTAAGGACATTGTACGCATATAGAGTGCGCAATGTTTATTGGAAATCCTACCGTAAGGCAGCCGCCATTGCCAAAGAACTGCACTGGAAAACCGAGATATTTGACCGTGTGGCACTGGACAGCGAAAGCGAAAAAGCTAGTGAAGAAGAAAAGATCCTGGAAGAGAAAGAAAAGAGGCTTTTAGAAGAATTTGAAAAGCACTATAATCTCGATGGACGTCTGGCATTGTCACTCGAAGCTCCGAAAGAAATCATATCAGGGGAAGACGCTGTTCTAAAGGCAATAGTAACGTTAGACGGCGATGCCAACTTATCTCCAGAAATTGCAGGTCTTATCACCTACAACTGGAAGCAGGGGAAAGCGGACCTGGGTGGGCACACTGAGGCATCCAGATCATTCCGCCTGGACACTCCCGGCAGGCATAACTTTTCAGTCATTGTTTATCGCGCTACGCGTAAAGCCGGTAAAGAAACGCAACTCAAGGTTGATGAGGCTTCAGTAACCATTACTGTCACACAAGCCGAGACCGAAGGAGAGAAAGTAAACGAGCCGCAGCAAGAAACAGAAAAAATAGAGTCATCAGATAAGAAAGATAACCAGTCTAAGAAATCAGAAAAGCATCTGATGCCGATCAGGAAAAGGCCAGGGACAACGAACTGAACAAAGACAAGGCCGACGCAGGCCTCACAGAAGCAGAAAAAGAGGCCGAACAGAAAGAGGTAAAAACAGACAAAAACCTGAAGGTCAGTATCAGCGGTCCGACTGAGGTAATCGAAGTCGGGACCATGGCCAATGTTACGGCATCGGTCAGCGGCGGTGTCCCGCCGTATTCATACCAATGGAGCGGGGCCGGAGGATACGGGGCCGCGGCCAGCCTGACACCAGCTTCTGTCGGCGACCGGAGCGTTAGCGTCAAGGTCAGTGATGGGGACGGGTATACAGTAGAAGAAACATTTATTGTCCGGGTTGGCCCTGGCAAAGTAAAGATGGAAGGCCTCAAGGGAGATGTTTTTTATGGTGAAACAACGAGCCTCAATGCCTGGGGTATGGGCCTTAAGGAATCTGAACCGCCACCGGATGCCAAACCGGCAAAATCAGCAGTGGATTGTGCTAAAAACCCGAATAGTCCCTTTTGTGTTGAGACAACGCATGGGGGTCTCATTGATAACACAAAAACAGGAGACAGCAAAACAGATAAATCTTCTGATTGGACTATTCGTGAGGTCACTTCAGAAAACGCCGAAAAAGTTTATATTCCTGATCCTGGTAGTGAGGACGATTATGACATGCCGCCTGAGGAAGAAAAAAAGGAAAGTGAATATGAAGTGGTCTGGCAATCAGAACCCGCAGTGACGTTTGATCCTCCAACCAGCACGGATGGATGGACAAAGATCACCTATGACCGTGCCGATGAGATCAAAGTGTGGTGTGAAATGCATAAAATGATTGACGGGACTTTTCAAACGGTCGGAGAATGTGAACAGCAGACAGTCATGGTTAAGCCGCCTGCCTTCAGCATCAGTTTCTCACCTGAAAATGGGGAGGCTCATGTAGGACAAAAAGTGATTGCCACCATTCATGCTTCCCCGGGGGTGAATGCGGACTTGATCGATTACCGCTGGCTTGATCCACCAACTTCTAATCGTCTGGAGCTTGATAAAAATTCCAGCCGCATCGAGCTTACGGTCAAAGATATTAATCCCATCAAACTAAACGTGATTGCCCGTGTACCGGTTCATGGAGATGAACTGGGGGAAATCAAAAGCAGCTATACGGGTGTGTCCTATAGTGTCAATGCGTGGATGGTACAACCACCGAATCAGCCACAGGTCTGGGATTCCTAAAAAGGGTGGATTAAAGACGCTGGAGAGAAACCAGCGTTTAACAGGTGAGATGATCACACTCAAGGCCGAGGTGCAGGGCAACAATGTTCCGGATGTGTTATGGGATTGGCAGGTCAATGACGGGACGTCGCTTTCTTTATCCACATCACAGACTCCGACGGTATCCCGCAGCCAGGCCGGCAATATCATTGCCAAAGTCATTGCCAGGGATAAAAACAAACGGACGTTAGGTGTAGCAGAAGTCACAGTTTCGGTTATGGAGCCTGTCCCTGTGCCAGCAGGCAAAAATGATCAATCCGATCAACAGCAGGCTAAGCAAAAACAGAATGAAGTGGCACAAAATAAAGCAGCCAAAAAGAAAGTAGAAAACGCCCAAAAGATGCTGGATGAATCCAAACAGCTGGCCCATAAAGGCAAATTTGATGAAGCCATCGAAAAGGCTCAAGAGGCCCAAAAAGATGATCCTCAAAACAAAGACATTGAGAAAACCTTGGATGAGACCAAAAAGAAAAAAGAGAGAATTGATGAAGGTATCAAACAGGTCAAAAATCTGATCGCCGAGTCTGAATTCAATAAAGCTCAGGAAATATTGATCAAACAGAAAAATGAAGCCGCATATTATCCGCCTGTGCAGGAAGTGGAGGAAACGCTTCGCGCCAAATGGCAGGAGCATATAGCAAAAGTCAATGCCGCATTTGGTGGCATTAAAGTTAAGTCCGAAAATCGGGATTATAAAGAGGCGCTTGAGGCTGTTGATGAGGCCCGTAAATCGCTTAAGCTTGCACCTAGTGAATTGAAGACTCTAGCCGATCAGGAGGCGTTCTTAAAGCCTTTGGTAGCAAAAAAAGAAAAAGCCCGCGGTCTTTTTCAATCTTCAAAATCCAAATTTGAATCCGGTGATTATGACGGTTGTATCAAGGATTATCTGGAAGGCCATAACCTGACTAAGAATATGTGGAACGTCAATAAAGATAAAACAATCAATAGCGCTCAAGAGATCTATCTGGAAGCCTTGAAAAAGAAAAAAGAAAATGAGGCCTCTGCCGCGGCATCTAAACAAACCGGACAGATAAATTCGTCAAAAGCAAAATCTTTGAATCCGGTTAAAAAAGCAGCGACATCCGTATTTATTAAAAATAACACAGACAGCATGGGTATTCCCAAAAGCAGTTTTGAGCCGGGAGAGGAGATTGTGTTGGATTTTACCGCTTCACCGGATTATCCGGAAAAGTCATGGATCGGCATGTTTAAGGCGGATTTGCCACATAGTGGAATGGCAGCGAATAATAACCATGAGCTTTCCTTTAAATATCTCGAAAAAAAACAAAAGGACACATTCACCTTTACATCACCAACAGAAGAAGGTGAGTATGACTTTAGAATGTTTGACCGTAACAGCGAGGAGGAAGTGGCGACGCTCAAATTCACTATTTCTGTGGATGGGGATGCCGCGAGTCTTCTCCTTCCTAAAAAAGTGTTTGAACCGGGAGAGGAGATAGCGTTGAAATTTACCGCTTCACCAAATTACCCGGAAAAATCCTGGATCGGCATGTTTAAAGCGGATTTACCACATACTGGAATGGCAGCGAATAATAACCATGAACTTTCCTTTCAATACCTTGAAAAAAAACAAAAGGGTATATTCACCTTTACGTCCCCAACAGAAGAAGGTGAGTATGATTTTAGAATGTTTGAGAGATCTAACGGAAAAGAGGTGGCAACGATTAAATTTTCTGTTGTAGTGGATAAAGATGCCGCGAGTCTTCTCCTTCCTAAAAAAATGTTTGAACCGGGAGAGGAGATAGCGTTGAAATTTACCGCTTCACCAAATTATCCGGAAAAGTCCTGGATTGGCATGTTTAAGGCCGATTTGCCTCATAGTGGGATGGCAGAGAATAATAACCATGAACTTTCCTTTCAATACCTTGAGAAAAAACAAAATGGCACATTCGAATTTACTTCCCCAACCGAAGAGGGCACCTATGATTTCCGGATGTTTGAGAAATCTAACGGAAAGGAAGTTGCAACGATTAAATTTAAAGTAAATAAATAACTATAAAATTTAAGTAGTTAATTAGGTTTGGAGTTTAGAATGAATTTTAAAAATTCTAGTAAAACATTTCATAGCATGA
Source organism: uncultured delta proteobacterium (assembly GCA_963815145.1). Lineage (GTDB taxonomy): Bacteria > Desulfobacterota > DSM-4660 > Desulfatiglandales > HGW-15 > JAAZBV01. The sequence goes on along the minus strand of CAWFFS010000022.1, from coordinate 13,537 downwards.
AAAAACTTATCCCATTGATGTTGACAATCCTTTTTATTCCCGCCTTATCCAATGCTGCGGTTATAGGTAATGTCATCGTTCCTGACAATCTTTTAAAATGGGAACGTCAGGCCGATGTGGATGAATTTTTCAAAGCAAAGATGATTCTCATCTATAGTTCAGAGGGTAAAGAGGTACTGGTTGGTTTACCGGATAAGGGGGATAACGTTAAAAAAGGTGAAATTGCAAGCACAATAATCCGGAAACTGAAAGACCTTCATCCTGATCATATGGATGAGATTAAACGATTGAATTTTGGAGGAAAAACCTGGTACGGGATAGGGGAAGAGGAAGACGGGGCCACCACTTATACAGGATTTACAAATTACGGTTTGACTGTCTACCAGGTTGATATCATTCTTGAGGCTCCAGGCATAATCCCGGTATCAATTAAGCAGTTTTTATCCGAAATTACATTTCAACGATCAATAGAGCCCACAGAGGCGTCATCTTTCCTGTCCAAAGGCAACTTATTATTTGATGAAAAAAAATATACGAAAGCCATAGAAGCGTTCAACAAAGCAGTTGATATAGACGCAGCCTGCCCGGAAGCTTACTATTTTCGTGCAATTTGCTATAAAAATCTAAAAAATTACACTCAAGCCAGATTCGATCTCACCATAGCCCTGGCGTTGAAAAACAGTGCTGATTTCCTGGTGGAGATGGCAAGTGTCGAAATAGCTGATCAAATGTTTGAGCAGGCAGTACCATGGCTGTCAAAGGCACTTGAGATAGACCCGGAAAACGATACAGCGTATCAGTGTTTGGGCGAGGTTTATGATTTTTCAGGCGAAATCGACAAATCCATAAGCGCATATGAAAAATCGATTTCACTGAACCCTGCGAATCGCGTGGCAAGGGCAAGCCTGATACAACTCTATCTTGATGAAAAAAAAGATATTAGTACAGCAAAAAAACACCTGCAGGAATTCAAAAACTTTCAACCGCTTAACCAGTTTGCAGCGAAGCTTGAATCCGATGTTTTAAAGCTGGCCAAGGAATCTTCACCAGCGGTTAATACCGCTGCAAATAGTGCGCCTGAAAATACATTATCCCCAATAAAAGCGACTGAGGTATCCCAATCAGCACAGTCAGATGAAATTAAACCACCTGATTTCAACGCCATGAACACTCTTGTAAATACAGGGACGATTACAACAACAGTCAATCTATTAAAACAGCTTTACGGTAATTTAACCGCTGAACAGGAAGCAACTTTAATTAAACAATTTGAACAGTATTATCAATACCCGTGTGATGAGGTGCTGGAATATTTCAGGAACTTAAACGAAGTATTGTATAAGGCTGTTATGCTAAAAACCAGGCTTTCAGGCGAAATGGAAGGGTATGGATATGCCGCCGGGGAAACATTAAATGCATATGATGCAAAAAACCAGGAAATGGTTACTGAATCAGCAAAAAGTTTACTACGGCGACGTGAAAACATTTTGTCAATACAAAGACAGCTGGCTCAGGTCAATTTGAACCTTAACAATATGAAAAAAATACCCAACGCATTGGAAATAAAAAAGGAAAGAGAAAAACTTTTTGATGATATTTTAAGTGAATTTGAAGAAAAATTAAATAAAAACAGCAACAGCCAGTTATCAAATTCTTCCGTTGAAGGAATATGGGAAATTGATGAAGATATATTAAAAACAGTATCAACTTCCGGAAATAATCTAAAAAGAGAAAGTCTAAAATTAAGTAACATTCCCAAAACCTATGGTAACCTTATTTTCCTGCAGCCGTTTGTGTCTAAAAAAGTTTATATCAAAAAGATTAAAGAATTAGGTGACGGTTATTTACTTGTATACCTGTATATTTACAACGATTTATTAGATGCAGATGACACTGTTAAATCTATTGTCGCAAAGAGTTTTGGAAATGATACTGATAATTACAATGATACTTACGAAACATTGATTTTTAAGCGGACAGGAGAAAATAAATTTATTCTTTACCCCAATTCCGAGATGTCGGGTGATTCTACGAAACTTGAATTAGAAGTCGAAGGAAATCAGATAAAATGCAGTATGCAAATATATGGATCAGATTCATATATGACAATGTACTCCTATAAACTGCATAATAAAGGAAATCCTGGAAAACCCGCAACGCTAAAAAACGGCAATTGGAACTGGGATGATCTTACTGATGATTACAATGACGAATTAAAAACATACAGTAAGCTGAGCGAAAAGGAAAAACAGACAAAGTTCGAAAACATTGATGAAGACAATTACCATACAATACAGTGGCGAATAGCCCTTTTTAATAAATGGGAAAATGAATTTGCAAAAAACATCTCCTCTTTTAAAGGGGTTAATCCCTCACAAGCTGACACACAATCGTTGGTCTGGCGGTTGGAAGACTCAAAAATAGACAAAAAGATTCTGATTAACAACCCTGATTATATCCTGGAACTGACCTCAGACTTATCTTCCGGGTGGATAAAAGTATGGAGGAAGGAATACAAAACAGTTGGTGAATCCAATGTAAGCGAAGGAGAACAACAGCTTACCAAAAGGTATGAAGTGGCACAGTTTAACTGGGAAAAGCCAAAGGAATTTATTAAAAAAGACGGAACATGGAACATACAAATGCACAATAGCGGGCTGTTACAGACATCCTTTAAAGCTGTGCTGCCCCAAACAACAAAGTTTAAATCCTCGAAGAACGGTACCCCTGGAATATATATGACTGAAGAGAAAACATTGTCTAATGATTCGATTGACATGACTGAAAGTTTGCTTTCAGAAAGTGACGGGGCAATTGAATTGCAGGCAAAGTTTTACAATAAAGGTTCAGGTTCCTGGGAAAATGTTAAAGTTAACTACAAGTTTAAGCTGGCGGCAAAAAAAATAAATCAGGATGATAAAGGTAATTATAGGCCCAATGAAGCAGATATGGTCTTTGAAAGTAAAGAAGATTTTTATAAACTGCAGATTCAGGAGTTGGAAGAAGATATACAGAACTATAAAATTATGATGGAAAAAGAAAGCTCAGCTAATGGGAAACAGCAGGTTGCCCTTTTAATTTTAGGTAAAGAAGCGGATTTACAGCAACAAAAAGATTTGCTCAATCAATTAAAAACAGGGGTATTTCATCACACAATAACTAAATGGGATAAATACAACGCAACAGTTTCTAAAAATAAATTTTTAGAAGGAAGCAGGAAATATCAGGAGAGAGTTAATCTGATAGAAAAAATAAACATGATGACAACAAAATTAAGGGAGCAGGGGGATTCTTGGGGCAAAGATTGGGGGCAAAAAGAACTTGATAAGGCCATCAGTGCAGGAGATAACAAAAAAATGAATGAAGCTTATGCCTTATTGCAGAAACGATACATGTCCTTTTATGAAGAAAAACAAATTGATGCTGAACTTAAAAAAATTGCAATTGAAGATTATACTGCAAGAGCAGAACGTGTTAAATCCTGGTCAGAATTTGGTGTTATGGCAGGAACAATGGGTTTGACGTCAGGAGCTACTTATTTATATTCAGGCTATGTGGGGATAACCAATGGGTTGTCAGATGGAATTATGGAAGGTGCTAAAAAAGCCATTGCCAGTTTAAATGTCGCTACAATGGTTGCAGAAAGCGCCTATGACGGTTACAACACAATCAATCCCGAAACAGGTAAAAAGATGGGCCTTGAAGGGGCAAAAAACCATGCAGTGTTTTCATTGGTAGTAATAGGTACTTGTCATCTGGCAATAAAAGGAGTGGTGACAAGTTGTTCAGTAGCATCAAAAGCGTTCAACAAAGTTAGAGACAAATTGGTTTATGATCAAGAAAGAGAAATGACAAAGACTTTAATAAAACAATATGAAAGTAAAATACAAAAATTCAAACAGCTTATGACTAAGGGGAAAACTGTTGCCGCAAAACAGGAAATGAAAATGATTCAGGAAGAAACTCAAAAGTTAATGGCAAACCCCCATGCAAAAAATATCTTGAAATACAATGGCTCAAAAGTAACTAATCAGTACTATCAACTTTGTGAAAAAAAGATAAAAGAAAAAGTTGTTAATGATTTCATGAAAAGAATGGAGGCAAAGGGTTGGAGCAAGTTTGAATTAAAAGAATTCAGGAATGCATCATCAGGAGCCACTGTAGGGATGGATTGGGATTGCGGCTTGATAGAAAAAGAAGGAATGAGATTAACCAAGGGGGGAAAGGCCGCATCAATCGAACAATGGCAAAAAGATGCAACAAAGGAATTCAATAAAGCATATTTAAAACAGACAGGTTATTCTGCAGAGGCTTCTTTTGCAAATATAACGAGCTCAAAGAATTTTGAGGCATTTGAAGATGTCTCATTACTTTCAAATCCGGCAAATGCTAAATTTGAATTTGCAGAAAGTACGGCAAAAACAGTAAAAGCCAAAGCGGATTTTATGCTTGGGAAACACAGCCGCGGCTTTATCACTAAAGCAGGTAAGTATAATGAAGCATGTCGTGGAATGGCAAAAGAAATCAGGACAAAGCTGATTCCAAATTTAAAAACTTCAAGATTTAAACTCCATGCAACAAAAGGCGTAGAATATTTTTCAAAACTTCAAAATACTTTAGAAAGGTTCGGGAAAAATGAGATAGGGATAACTAGAGCAGAAAGAGAGGTTAAAAATTTAACAGGAAAATCTTTAAACGAACTGCCCGATCTGATTTCAAATTCACTGAAAGGCGTAATTGGAATTAAATAAATGGAATCACTGCTGTCTAAAATGGGTCAGTGATAAGCGTAAAGATAGAGAATAAAAAAACTGAGCCCGGAGGGCCCGGTTTTTTATTTGAAAATCTGGATGATAGGAGTTAAAAACATATAATGTCAGGGACAGCAAGATTAGATGCTCCCGGAGTTTATTCAGTAGTTTTTAGCAGGAGTCGGATAGATTGGTGATTATGATATAGCCTTATTTCGAAAAATTACACGCCCAAGGAGCAATGTTTAGATGTTACCTAAAACCAGCCCTCAAATGAAAATTAACAGCCTGAAAAAAATACCCACATTCTGCGCAATGTGTGGCCCGAGTGCCGGGTGCGGGATCTATGCAGTTGTTGAAGACGGGAGATTCGTTCGGGTAGAAGGCATGAAGGAATCCCCTTTAAACAGGGGGCGTCTCTGCTCAAAGGCGCACGCTGCACCACAGTGGGTCTATTCGCCACAGAGACTCAAACATCCGCTCATAAGGGTCGGTGCCAAGGGAGAGGGAAAATTTGAAAAAATTACCTGGCACCAGGCCCTGGACATCATTGCTGAAAAACTGAAGGAACAAAAAGAAAAATATGGTCCTGAGTCCCTGGCGATCCTGTCACCGGCAAGAAGAAGCTACAGTGAATATCTTTACCGGTTTCTCATGGTCCACGGAAGCCCCAATTACGGGCACAGCGGTATATGCGCCCTTCAAAATGCCTTTTCTTTTGCCCATACACTGGGGGCATTAATGCCCTTTGCCGATTATCCAAACAGCGACCTGATATTGGTATGGGGTAAACAGCCTGTCTATTCCGGATCAAGCAAGGGCGGCACCAGGTCTCTTCTAGAAGCAAAAGAAAGAGGCGCCAGGATATTCTCTATCAAACCCACTATGGAACCTGACGCTGCACTGGCTGACAAATGGATACCTGTACGTCCGGGTACAGATGCAGCCTTAGCGCTTTCCATGCTCAACCATGTGATAAACAATGAGCTCTATGACAAAGAATTTGTAACAAAATACTGCTATGGATTCGAAGAGCTTCAAAAACACGTTCAGCAATATCCGCCCGAATGGGGAGAATCTATAACAGGTGTGCCCGCGGAAAGAATAAGAGAAATTGCACAGGAATATGCTGTTACAAAAAAAGCGGCAATAGATTATGGCAACGGGCTTGAACATGCCAGATCTGCCAGTGATGCGGCAAGGTCTATTGCGATATTGATAGCCATCACAGGTCATTTCGACCGCCCCGGCGGTAATGTTGTCAACACAGGAAGCGAAATGCCAAGACCCAGGTCGGTTCACCTGCGGGAAAGATATACCGAAGAGTGGGTGGATAAACTTGTTGCACCGGAATTTCCAAAACAGTTTCAGCCTTTTTTTGAAGGGACATCCTCTGCCTATTACAGGATATTTGACAGCATCCTGACCGAAAAACCATACCCGATCAGGACTGTTATCGCCCCTGGCACCCAGCCGACAGTAAGTAACCGAGGATCTAAAAGGGTGATAGAGGCATTAAAAAAGCTGGATTTTTTTGTTGTTATCGATGTCATGCAGACAGCGGAGATGAATTTTGCAGACATTGTCATACCTGTTGCAACGCCATACGAGGTTGATCATCCCTTTGAAGCAAGCATGAATTGGATTATGGCCCCCGAAAGGGTAATAGAGCCTCTTGGAGATTACAAGTCCATGTATGAATTCTGGATTGATCTGGGTTGCCGGATGGGATACGAAAAAGACTTCTGGAATGGCGACATCACCGCATGCATGAATGACCAGTTATCACCACTGGGAATAACAATGGATGAACTCAGGACACATCCAACCGGCATAGAATATCCCATGCGGCCCATGAAGTATGAAAAATACGACATGATATTTTCATCTCAGAGCGCACGCCTGTCACGGGATATATTTCTTCCCCAGAAAAAGGTTGCCCTGTACAATACTGAATTTGAAAAGGCCGGGTTCAGCCCCATGCCCGAATGGCACGAACCTCCCGAAAGCATTACGGGCACACCTGAAATTCTGAAGGATTATCCGCTTATTTTTTCGGATTTTCATACATCAAAGGTGTACAATGCATCATGGCTCAGGAATATCCCGGTCTTGAGAGAGATTATGCCCTGCCCTACCCTGCAGATCCATCCGGATACTGCCGGAAAAAGAGGAATCGATGACGGGGACTGGGTTATAGTGGAATCTCCGCACGGGCATTTAAAACTCAAGGCCGAACTGATGCCTGGCATCAGACCTGACACGGTTATGGCGCTTCACGGCTGGTGGCAGGGATGTGACGAACTGGGATTATCATCATATCCTCTGGAGGACGGCGGTGCAAACACTAACATCATGTACAGTGTAGATAGGGATAAGGCATTTGATCCCCTTGTAACAGCAATAGCCAGCCAGACCCTCGTACAGGTGAAAAAGGCATGAAAGAAGAAAATCTCTCGCCCGTTCCCTCCGGTCACTCGAGTTCGCAGAGAACGCAGAGAAATGTTTTTGTTTTGCATTTAACATCAAAAATGTCTTTTGTTTTTCTCTGTGGACTCTGAGGGCTCTGCGAGAGACAAGTTTTTTCTTTGTGGAGTATTAAATATAGCATAATTATATGTTGTCGTATTTATACCTCAATATTATTTCAATGGGAATCTAATGGGAAAAAAAGAATACAGTTTCAGTTTTGATAAAAGTAAATGCGTCCTGTGTCATGCCTGCGAAACGGCCTGCAAGATTTATAATGGCGTTGAAACGGGATGTACATGGCGACAGGTAAAAACAATATGGCATGGGGAATATCCCGAAATAAACGCTGTAAACATTAGTATTTCATGTATGCATTGTGCTGATCCGGAATGTATGAAGATATGTCCTGAACAGGCAATAACAAAAAGCTCCAGCGGAATGGTATCGGTTGACCAGGAGTTGTGCACAGGTTGCAGGCTTTGTCTTGATGCGTGTCCTGTAAATGCCCCGCAGTTTGGTGAAAATACAAAGATGCAGAAATGCAATTTTTGTATAAGTATTATTGAGGAAGGTGATACTCCGGCCTGTGTCGCCACCTGCCCGGGTGGTGCAATCGATTTCAGCCTTGTTGATAGATCTGAAAAAATCAGATTTGAAAAAGAAATGGTAAAGTATTTCGTTTAAAAATACCCCTGCCCCAACAGAGACAATTCATCTGGCCATGATATAGTGTAATGCACCCAGCGCGTTTATTCTCTATTATCTCAAACCTGATCTCAAACCTGCGGCACCGTCAATCGTATAACCGAACAACGTTATATACATTATCGTTGTATTCAATATTGCTATTTGGGAATTTCGATTTTATTAGGGTCTTGAAGCCCTCTAGACGCTTACGATAAATTTTATGATATCTATGTCATTCATATATTCCCTCCTTTGTATAACACTGACTTCATAAGCGAAGTCTTTGTGAAAGGCGTCGTTGTGTTCCCTTTTTAAATATCAAGTGCAAACCGGACTGCCCGTCCTACCTCTGTCATTTTCGTCCGAGGTAGGGAAGTGATCAGTGCCCCTATTTTACCTTTGGAAACAGTCTGCAAATGATCACAATTGACAGCACAATCATTAGGCATACAGTCGACTGTCGAGAGAAACACTTCTGAAGGGATATCGCGTACGATAGTTGTGATAGGTGCGATAGTCACCTCTCCCAGGTATTCCAACACGGAATCACGCGTCAGAACAAGGACTGGCCGTTTTTTATCTGGAGCCATGAATTTATACCAACGTATTTCACCGTGTTTCATTCATCCCCCCAAGCCTGTTCGGTTTCCCAAATTGAAAATTCGTCGGTGGCTACCGGATTTTGTTCGTATCCGCGACGATGCATGCGTTCTAGTTGCTCTAGTTTGTAACGGTTCAGCGCATCCTGCAGAGCCTTCCTTGTAAAAGCTGAACGACTTGTGTGAAGTTCCTTTGAAACGCGATCGACCGCTTTGACGAGATTATCATCAAGGGTCATCTGAATTGTTCTCATATCGCACCTCCATAATGTGTACTTTTATAGCTATATTAATACACATTATTGACAGTGTCAAAACAATCAATCAATCTGCCAACGATAAAGATTGTATGTGGCATGTACAAAAAGTTTTGGGTGCGGCTCTTTCTAAACGACCTTGGGCAACAATTTTTGGCATATGGTTCCAGATCCATAATCCGGTTTAGGTATATAGATCCTCTTTGAAGGTTTGGCACGATAAGTTCCTTTATGAATGCGCTCATGAAGTGATTGCAGCCGGTTTTCCATCAATCCACAAGGTCGGCACTCCCAAAGGGTGATTTCGGAGCTCAATACTGCGCCTATGCATCCCCTACTAACGCTTCCCCACCCCATCGCTGGAAGTCGAGGCATAGCTCGGGACCGGAGTCGTTCGCTACTCCTTCCTCCGTAAAGGACTTGACTTCATCTTTTCCACCTGAAGTCTCACCTTCTATCTCATGCCGGTTTTGACCGGCGCTTTCGGATTGTTCTACTTTACATTAATACGGTCATACCAGGCGGAGGCCTCGCGATACTTTTCAGAAAGAAGACAAGCCATGAATGCCAGTTTTGCAGCCGACTGGCTCTTTTTAAGACGCCATGACGATTTTGCGCCGGAAAGGGCCCGGTCTCCATCCCCTTTTTTCAGCCAGGCAAGCCCTTTTTCAAATTCATTGACTGCCATTTCAATTATTTTTTTCAGGATAGAAAGGTCTGTTCCGCATCTTTCGCATAAATCGGACGGATCTGATCTGCCGCAGGCCGGGCACTTCATCATTATTAATCCTCCAGATAAAAAAGCATATCGGAAAGGGATTCGTTTATCCGGGCCAATTCACTGAAATCCTTTTCCCCCAGGGCATGTTTGGAAGACTGGATCAGCTCTTTGATCTCCGTGGCATCGGTTTCATCCAGAGAGTCCATCAGCTTTTCTCCCCTTATTCTCAAGTCCCTGGCACGGGATATAATTGTATCACTCTCGTCGTCTTCATCTGCAGGAGGCATGCCTATGGTATCAGGTGGCTCATCAAGTATGGAAGAAATATTTTTTCTGGCCGCATCCATGTCCAGGTCATAGTTTCGTCCCCCGGTGTCCATCCGTACGCTTTTGGATTTCCCCGTCCTTTTCTCAACTGCCGTAACATCAAGGATACCGTTCATATCAAGCTTGAGATCAAGAATTATTTCATTACCTGCAGGCACCTCACTCAGATCTTCAATAAGAAAATTGCCGATAAAAATATTATCCGTCGCAATTTTATTCTCTCCCTGATAAATACGCACGTCCACGACATCCTGGCAGTCATCCACAGTAGCAAAGACTTCTCCCTTACTTACCGGAAGTGCAGTGTTTCTTTTGATAATAGGAACAAACACGTCAGGCCTTAATTCACCCTTATATGCAGCCAATGCACCTGTTCCGAATGTGTAAGGAGTGATATCCACCAGGACGGAACGGCTTTTTTCCCCGCCAAAGATACCAGCCTGGATGGCCGCGCCCATCGACACTATAAGGTCAGGATTTATCTCGTGACGGGGTTCGATATTCAGGTCTTTAAAAAGCATTTCCGAAATAAGAGGGGTGCGGGTGGCGCCACCGACCAGTATTACTTTATCAATAGCCCCGGGCAGAAATGCCGCGTCTTTAAGGCATTGATGGGCGCAATCAATGGTTTTTCGAACCAGGGGGCGGATCATCTCCTCATAATCCATCCTTGATATCTCAATATCAAGATGCAGATTACCATGGATATATTCCTCCATGATCCGTGCAAAAGGATTATCGGACAATACCCTTTTTGCTGCTTCAACCGCGGACCAGATCCTGTTGCGCGAACCGGTATTTTTTAATAGATCTATCCCGTGTTGCCTCGAAAACTCACCTGTTACGTAATCGATCAGTAGATTATCAAAATCATCCCCCCCCAGCTTTGTATCTCCGTGACTTGATTTTACCTCCACAACACCGTCTTCCACAGTAACAAGCGAAACATCAAATGTCCCTCCCCCAAGGTCATATACCAGGATATTCCGGTCTTCTTCCTTGTCAGATTCATAGGCCAGGGCCGCGGCAGTAGGCTCGTTGATAATTCGTAATACTTCGAGTCCTGCGAGTTCTCCGGCATTTCTTGTGGCTTTTCTCTGGCTGTCATCAAAATAGGCTGGCACTGTGATCACCGCCTTTGTGACCTCGGTTTTCAGGTGATCTTCGGCGCATTTTTTTAGTTTTTTAAGTATCAGAGACGATATTTCTTCAGGGCTGAATTCCTTTTCTCCCAGGGATATGGATACAGCTTGCCCCATTTTGCGTTTAACAGATAAAATAGTTGACTCCGGACGAATTATCATCTGATTCCTCGCGGCCCGTCCGACCAGCAGGTTTCCCTGTTCATCAACACCAACACAGGAAGGCATGACTTTTTCACCATCCACAGGGATCACTTCAATGGTGTTATCCCCGATGATTGCCACTTCAGAGTTTGTTGTTCCAAGGTCTATACCTATTATTTTTTCCATTTTCAGGCCTCTTTTTTCTTTGATAATTTTACTTCCGCAATCTTCAGAACATTTTCACGATAATAATATCCGGCAGAAATAACGTTCAGCACCTGATTGGGTTCTACTTCATCCGTTTCCTCGACCTCAACGGCACTCATGAGATAAGGATCAAAAGGCCTCCCCAGTGCCTCAATTTCCAGGACATCCTGTTTTTTCAACAATTCCTCAAAATGGGAGCGCAGTATCCCGATCCCTTCCTCCATGTTTGACCAGGTCTCCCTCCAGTGCTTACCAAAAGAAAACATTTTACCCCTTGGAGAGGGATTAAACCTTTTCTCAATACGCTTGATCCTTTCGAGTATTTCGATCAAAGGAAGATAAAAACTCTTTTTTTCAAGGATATCTTCTGCCTCCCGTTCTTTTTCCGATTCCAGTATCCTTGCGGAAAGATCCCTGACAACCCTCTCAAATCCGGAAAGCGCTTCCCCGAATGTGGAAAAACTATCCTGGTTCCGCCGGGCATTTTTTCGGAACTCAGTCCTTAAAATGCATAATTCTTCATAAAAGCCATAAAGATCCACTGGCCGGTCGTGCTTTACAACCTTGATATCATCATAAGATGAAAGTTCTTCCAGCCAGGTATTAAAATTGTTCTGAATGTTCTGCTTCCAATCTTCTAGGTACTGCATTTCCTTATATATTCCTTCATATCCTCAAAAGCCGGAGGCACTCTCAGCGACTTATTTGAAAAGCGGTTGAATACTGCTCCAAAAGGAGACTTGATCCCGGTTTCCCTGTTGAAAAGGTAGTAATTTAAACGGCTTTTTTCATCTTTAATCATCTCATATGCCGCATATATCTCCTGAAATTTTTCAGCGTTACTCTCGGGAGAATATCGCCGCACAAGATCAAGGTACGCCTTTCTCACATCCGCGTCATCTGCCTGGGGAGAAATCCCCAATATTTCATATGGATTCATAATAATTAACTGTCAATCAAATAGGTTTAGCTGTTTGTTATTTTTCTTTTTGCCTTTTCTTTTATTTAAATCATCATCTTCAAAAACCGACTCACTGTCAAATCCGGACATCCCGGCAGGATCTTCGTATTCCGGAATACCAAGAAACGGATCATCAAAATCATCAACAAAGTCATCATCCCCAAACAGATCATCCGTACAAGGAATGGAGCGTTCCAATGTGTCAATAAAACTTCGAATCTCCGCAATAAGCCTCCTGTCCCCCTCCTTTTCAGCCAGAGACAGGATATCTATCAGGGATTCAAGGTCCTTTTTTTCCGGCAAGTAAACAAGTCTTTTTTTTGTGAAATCAACCTTGAATTTAATAAAATTAAACAAGGCGTCTTCAGGATTTTTTTTCAGGACCTTTTCAATAACTTTGTTGGCTAGATGAAAATTTCGACTTGACTCGGACATGGCAAAGTCGATTATCCTTTTTGCATCTTCCCTGGTGCATTCGTTCCTCAGCGCTTTTAGTGCATAGGAATTCACCCTCTCAATCTCATGATTGAGCTGGCCGTCCACTCGATTCGGAAGTATGGATGACAGGATTGTACAAAAAATAACCGCTGTTTCTATTGATGCCTTCTTATTAAACTCCTTTGTAATGTGTTGCTCCCAATCCTTTATAAGTTTTTTACTGATTCCGTATAACTTGCTGATCACCAGGGTAAAATAAATAATTTCAAGATCGTTTGCGGCATTTTCCAGGGCAAGGGACATGTTTCGTTCGGATTCGTCCTGGTCTCCGGCAAGCAGTTCAAATATGGACCAGCGCGCATAAAGGTACGTGTGGCCGAGATTGTAATTTTCTGATGTCCTTCTTCCGTATTCAATCGCTTTTGGCAAAAGATCCCGGAATTGTTTTAATTTGGAATTACTGGCATATTTTAACGCCCCTTTTATGCACGCTTCCTGAAAATATTCCCGCGTTTCACTGTCCATGGGATCAATAGCTATAGCCTGCTCAAGGTATTTCATGGCCTTTTGAAAGGCATTACGTTGAATACAATCCGCTCCTGCCTTGAAAAGGGCCTCCTTATCCGTGGGAAACAGTTTTATTATTTCATCTATCTTTCTGTGTGCCTTGGGTTTATTTCCTGCTTTTTCATACAGGTTCATAATGGCAAAGTGCAGGTCCCTGTCTTTCGGGGTTGATTTCAGGGCTTTTAAATAACAGTCTTCTGCCAGGCTTTCATTTCTTAATTCGTTTCTTCTTCTTTTTTGAAACAGGATGGAATGAAAAATATC
>CAWFFS010000021.1:0-113684 GCA_963815145.1 uncultured delta proteobacterium | reverse complement strand
CGATAGAATTTCTTTGGAGGCTCCTCCATGAAATCGTCCTTTTCAATATACATCACCCTTGAAAATGGAACCTTCCTTGTCCCCATGGACGGGTCTTCCGGATTATTGACCGCATCAAGTTCTTCAGTCTCACCTTCAGGGTAGTTATCTATAACCACCTTTAAAGGCCGTAAGACAGCCATGACCCTGGGGGCCTTCTTATTCAGGTCCTCCCTTATGCAGTGTTCCAGAAGGGCGATATCTATCATGCCCTCTCTTTTTGCAACTCCTATCCTCTCGATAAAGTTTCTGATCGATTCCGGGGTATAGCCCCTCCGCCTGAGTCCCGAAAGGGTGGGCATTCTCGGATCGTTCCAGCCGCCGACGTGTCCTTCATTTACCAGTTTCAGCAGCCATCGTTTGCTTAATATCGTATAACTGATGTTCATCCTGGCATATTCTATCTGTCTCGGGTGGTATATTGAGAGCTGATCAAGAAACCAGTCATAAAGAGGCCTGTGATCTTCATAACTCAGGTCGCAGATAGAATGTGTTACCCTTTCTATCGAATCAGACTGACCATGTGTCCAGTCATACATGGGGTAAATGCACCATTTGTCTCCGGTGCGGTGATGAGATGCATGCAGTATCCGGTACATGACTGGATCACGCATGTTTATATTCCCTGAAGACATATCTATTTTAGCCCGGAGAACACATGCGCCTTCTTTAAACTCACCATTGCGCATCCGCGCAAAGAGATCCAGATTTTCTTCAACAGACCGGTCTCTGTAGGGGCTGTTTTTACCAGGTTCGGTGAGAGTGCCTCTGTATTCCCTTATTTCATCGGGGCTCAGATCGTCAACATAGGCCTTGCCGTCCTTTATTAGTTGTACTGCCCATTCATAAAGCTGCTCGAAATAATCCGACGCATAATACAGCCTGTCAGCCCAGTCGAACCCCAGCCATCTGATATCTTCCATCTGGCTGTCAACGTATCGTTCTTCCTCTTTTACAGGATTGGTATCATCAAAACGAAGGTTATAGAGACCTCCGAATTCTTCTGCCAGTCCGTAGCTTATACAGATGCCCTTTGCATGACCTATATGCAGAAAACCGTTCGGTTCGGGCGGAAACCGCGTGTGAACACGGCCTTCAAATCTATTGCTGTTGATGTCTTCCTTTATAGCGTCCCTAATAAAATTAGTTGGGGATTTACTGATTTCTTCAGACATAATTAACTCCTGATCCGGAAATTTTTTTTGTTTTCAATAATGACACAATCACCCGTTTCAAATCAAGCATCAACTTTTCTCGTGCAATAATACAGTGCACACCTGGTAAGTACCTATATGCGGATATATTTTCGTGAAAAGGACATCACCTGCACTTGAGGCAGAAACTGACTCGGAGAATTGCATGATTATTATTCCAGCCTACTTTGTCCCCGCAGGAGGCAGATGATATTGATCAGATCATGATGGCGGCTTGTATCCGGTCATTTTTTTAATTATGTCCCTGACCAGACTTTCCGTGAAGGGCTTTCTCATTATTTCATTTATTCCTGCCTCAAACGCGGATTGGTAATCCCTGCTTTCATCCTGCGTTGTGACTATTACGACAGGCAACTTTTCCTTACTGTACTTCTTTCTTATTTCCCTTGTAAGGTCGATACCTGATATATCCGGCATATTAAGGTCAGTAAGAATGATATCGGGTTTTTCTTTGTGAACGGATTCCAGTGCCCTCGCAGGAAATTCAAAAAGAAGTGATTCACACCCAAGATTATGGAGAATCGTTCTGTAAATATTAAGGATCATCCGTGAATCATCTACAGCAAACACCTTGAGTTTACCTTTGCCCTTCTTTTCTGTATCCGGGGCTATTCTCGCGGCGAGGTCATCGTAACCCGAGTCAATAAGAAGCCTTGAAAAACCTGCCTTCACATCAGGATGCGCCTTTTTTGTAAGATACTGTATTGCCGGATTTTTAAAGGCATCATCATCAATGAGATCAATGAAGATACTTCCACACTGTGCATCTATTATCGTGGTTATTATTTTAAGGGCCTGCATGTCGCCTGATTTTACCATGTTCTTTATGCCACCGGAAAGAACAGCATTATAGTTTCGCTCAATAGCCCTTGCTGCTGCGGATCTTACGTTATCGACAGGGTCTTCCAACCCCGAGGCAAGCGCAAATGCCCCCTTATCCAGAGGTAACCGCCCCAGGGCTTCATATGCCGCGAACCTTATATTGGGATCTTCCGGTTCATTAAACAGTAGTTTCCTGATCGGAGGTATAGCCGAACTTTCGCCCAGATCTCCCAGCACATTCAATGAATGTATAACGATATCAACATCCTTGAGCGCAAGATTTTTAATCATAAACCTTATACTCATGGAGCCTATTTCTACCAGTTTTTTCTTGGCGGCAGTTCTTAAATGCACAAACTCCGAACTGAGAATATCATTTAACTTTTCAAAGGCTTCATTTATTTGAAGGCTTGAAATTGTATCAAGAATCATCAGGTCCAGATCCGTTTCACCCCCCAGTCTGTCGTACAACTTATTTACTGCTGCTGCGTTTCCGATCTGCCCGAGCGCTTTTACCGCCGAAATAACAACATTTCGGGAATTGGAATAAAGATACTCGCTTATTGCCTCAACGGCAGAGGGATCACCTATCATTCCCAGTGAATCTATTGTAGACCTGATTACCTTAAGATCCTTTTCATTGCTTAATATACCAAGCAGGGCTGCTACCGAATCGTTCAACTGGATTTCGCCGGCTGTTTCGATCAGTATCAGTCTGGCAGTAGATTCAATTCCTTCAGTAAGTAACCCCAGAAGAACATCAGGGTTGTCAAGTATTTTGGAAACCATGGCTTCCTTTACCTGAGGAAATGTTTCTATCATAGCCATGTTATTGGCAATAACACCTGCAAGCAGAGGTATGGAAAATGCGTCCTCTGCCCGGCTTACCTCGAAAAGGGCCTTTTTTTGAGTCTCCGGACCGACACTGTCAAGCTCAGCCAGAACAAGTCTAGCCTTAATAATATCCTTATGCTTTATATCGTACCGAATTTCATCAAGCAGGTGCTGCTCGTTAATTTTGCCCATAAAAATATCCTTTTAACCTTGCAAAAATCGATGGCATTGAATATTTCATATGCTTTTCTTTTTCAATGTAAAAACTCATACGTAAACTATTTACTCAGATATTTTCATCACAGATTCAATCACATCTGTCATTATTTTATTAATATTACTTTCATCAAGGCCGATAAATTCCATAGCCTTTTCATCCATTACATAAAATGTGCTGTCTATTCCGAGGCCCAGACCGGTCATCATAGCTATTACATCCGCAACGTGTATGATATACGCGAGCAGGTTTTCATTGGACCTTGCAGGGTGGTGGTGATATCTTACCGCTGTTGTCAGTGATTTGGGTATATTCCAGACCCCGCATACTTCAAAGGCCGCCTCCGAATGATCAAGCTCAAGTATGGCCTTTTCAGCATCAAGAAAAGTTGCCCCTTCATTACCCATATAATCTTCTATGAGCTGCCACCTTTCCGCAATATATTTATCCAGGATCAGTTTTCCTGCGTCGTGTATCAACCCTGTTGTAAATGCATCATTTGATAAAGAGGGCTGTTTCATTTCGGCTATCTTCTTTGCTCCAAAGGCTACTGCCAGTGAATGCTTCCAGAGCGCCCCCGCATCGAGGCCATACCCCTCGAGACTTTTCCCCAGGATGCTAGCCGTCCCGCCCATGGTTATCAACTCCCCAAGGGTTTTGTGTCCGAGAACGACCGAGGCATGCTGTATGGAGGAAACCTTCCCCCCCATGCCGTAATAGGGTGAATTGGCCAGCTTGAGCACTTTCGTGGCGATCGCCTGATCCGTTTCAAACAGTTTTGCCAGTGCCTTGAAATCCGAAGTGGGGTCAGCCATAACCTCTCTTGCCTTTATAACAGTCTGGGGCATAGGAGGAAGATCCCTGACACTCCTCAGAATCTTCTTTTTAAGGGCCTCACCTTTCAGATAGTCCTGTTGACCGGCATCCGTTGCCGTATCCTTTGGACCTTCCGGACTGCTCAAATCAAGCTCAATAATCCCTTTGCACTTCGGACATGGAAAGGCAATTTTCTTACCCATGGGCAATCGTTCATCAGGGATATTGAACTGTACTTTACATGTTGAACATTCAACCTTCATAATTTTCTCCGAATGTATCCATTCAAAATTCTTTTAAAAGAATCAGAAAAAAAATATCAATCATCTAACAAGCAGGAATTGTGCCAAAACCAAAATACAAAAATAGCAGCCTGTATTCCTGACATATGGCGCCGGTGTCATCTGTTCCACCTGATTATTTTACCGCAAAATGTCAGAAATATGGCGCTTGTTTTAAAAAAGAATAGTTTTTTATCCCCTGCAATTGCCCTGAAATCGCTTGGCGTTTGATTCATATTTTCTATACATTTCTCACCAGGTATTATAATTTTTTATATATGATATTAATTATACTTTTTAAGCATAATAATTAAAAAATTGGTTGACTAATTATATTATTTATATATAATTATGCTTAATATATAGAATGCGAAAATCAAATCCATACAAGGATATCAGGTGACATCGAGCTCAGGTAACAACGTCAAGGAAATCAGAGAAGATCTGCTCATGAGCAAATCCGAACTTGCGAGAAAGGCGGATATCTCTGTTTTGACAATCGACCGGATAGAAAAAGGAATGAGCTGTCATGTTTCAACAATGAGGAAGGTAATACTGGCGCTGGGATTTAAACTACAGGACAAAACCAGGGTATTCCCTGGTGAGGAAGACAAGTAGTCAATGATGTTTTAACACATGATACGGGAGGTCAACATGTACGAGCATGCCTTGGCAGACAACCTGTCTCACGCAGCATTACTTGATAGCGGCAGGGATCTTGATCAGTTCTATTGCGTAGAAATTCCCGTCAGGGTCGGGATAATCTACCAGTTCAAGATCTGGCAGACTGAGCCGATGTTTATGACGATCCTGGTAAAGGACAATTCAAAATTTCTTTCCCTGCTGGATATAAATTCAAAATACAACATGAAATTCTATTCGGACGATTTTCTTTATCCCTATCAGGAACTGGTTACCGAGATAAGAGATATCAGTCTTCAGGAAACGGGCCGGCTTAGAGGTCATTATCTTGTAAGTCTGGAGATCATAGAGGGCGCGGAAGATAAGAAGATACATGGCCTTATCTATGCCGGCGGCTATAATCATTCTCCGGAAAAGGATACATAATTACATTTTAGACCCCGTTTTAAAAAATGCACGCGCCGATTCTCCCGTGTATTTTAATTACATATTACATGAGGTTGATACGGTTTTTTTATTCCTGTATCCCGCTGTCTTTTCATCTGCCCCGATAATCTACTTTTACCTTGTATGAACCCTAAAACGATGATATCCTTAAGCACATACAAGATTTGAATCTGTATAAATTAGATTGTTGACAGATTCAGGATGCAGATTAAAATTTATATATATCCACTGCAAGACTGGGGTCTTCTATCAGCCTCTTGGCAAACCTGATATACTTGTTGACTATCGCCCTGACTGCAAGCTGCATGGCATATGCCTTTACCGGCTTTTCCAGCAGGTATGTTATATTTGCCGCAACACACATGTTAACCACATCATCGCTCGCATTGCCCGATATCATAATGGCGTCCTCATAGGCCATGGGGTATCTTTCGGCAATGTTGTCCAGGAAACTGAAACCTGTCGAGTTGTTCAGAAAGACGTCAACGACAAAGATAGATACACATGTTTTCTGACTTCCGCAGTAAACAATCGCTTCATCCACATCTGTAAATGCAATCACCTCACCCCAGGTATAAAAACGCTTGATTATATCAAATACCGCCTGACAAACTTCTTTATTATCATCAACAATAATAACATTTAATCCATCCGACATGGCCTTTGTCTCCTTTCTGCGGTGAAACACTTATATTCAGACAAATGCAAGGATAATGCTAGAAACTAAAAGATACCTCCTGCATTTGCCACAAATTCAATACGTATTTTATACCATAATTACTCTTAGGTTACTCCATATTCCCACACACAATATCAGCAAACCCGGAGCATGATACTTCTGTGGCTCCTTCCATCAGCCTTGCAAGATCATAGGTAACATATTTTGACGCAAAGGTCTTTTCAAGGCCGGTTTCTATTCTTTTTGCAGCCTCTGTCCACCCGATATATTCCAGCAGCATCGCACCGCTCAGGATAAGGGATGACGGGTTGACCTTGTTCAGCCCCGCATATTTGGGTGCAGTGCCATGGGTTGCCTCAAATATCGCGTAGCCGTTTTCGTAATTGATATTTGCGCCGGGAGCCATTCCGATCCCTCCTACCTGGGCGGCAAGTGCATCTGAAATATAATCGCCATTAAGATTCATGGTGGCAATTATGTCAAATTCATCAGGCCGGGTAATGGCCTGTTGGAAGAATATGTCTGCAATAGCATCCTTTATGAGTATCCTTTTATCACCCGCTTTGGGGTCATAATTTTCCCATGGCACAGTTTCATCCGGATAATCGGCCTTTGCCAGTTCGTAGCCCCATTTTCGGAAGGCGCCTTCGGTGTATTTCTGTATATTTCCTTTGTGAACCAGGGTTACACTGGAGCGGTTATACCTTGTTGCATATTCAATAGCCGATCTTATCAGCCGCTGGCTTCCTGTTTTGCTTATAGGTTTTATGCCCACACCTGAGTCGGAGCGTATTTCCCAGCCGTATTCGCTGTGAAGAAAATCAATAAGTTTTTTAACCTCCCTGCTTCCCTGTTCCAGCTCCAGTCCCGCATAGACATCTTCGGTATTTTCCCGAAAAATTACCATGTTTACCTTGTGGGGATCCTTTACCGGACTGGGAACACCGGGGAAATATCTTACAGGCCTGACACAGGCAAAAAGGTCCAATACCTGCCTCAGCGTGACATTGAGGCTTCTTATCCCTCCGCCCACAGGTGTTGTAAGGGGCCCTTTGATACCAACCAGGTATCTTCGAAAAGCGGAAAGAGTTTCATCAGGAAGCCATTTTCCCGTGTTATTATATGCCTTCTCACCGGCTAAAATTTCCTTCCACGCTATCTTTCTCCTGCCGTCCCAGCAGATTTCTATGGCCCTGTCCATTACCCTGACAGCGGCCCTCCATATATCCGCACCGATACCATCACCTTCTATATACGGTATCACAGGTCTTTCAGGAACAATAAGCCTTCCTTCGGAAAAGGATATTATATCAGAGTCCAATTGTGTGCTCCTTTTGTTAAAGTTTTGAGTACAAGAAGTGAATAACATATAAAATATCATTTTTTCATACCGGTCAACCAATTATTGGAAGGATTGTCTGCAGATGAAGATGGTTAATAAAAATCGGTTTGTATGTACCTTAATGTTAAGTTCCTTTCCTCAATCAAAATTGTTGACTCAAAACAGCTTTTTTTTTAAACTTTGTGGTTAGATCAACGTTGAGCATCTTATACTTTTTAGCTTTGCCTCGTAAGTACGTCCTAATGGGCAGATTTACCCTCTGGGTAAAGCTATAACTATTTATACACCTTAAAGGGGGAAGCCATGTTAGAACTAAAAAAGGGCATTGATATCCTTTCCGAGATCGGCGGGATAAAGAACCCGAACGAAGCCAATGACGTCTTCAAAAAATATTGTGATGGAGATACCATTTCAAAGCTTGAAAAAATCAGAAATGAGGATGCCCGTCTCAAAATTGCCAATGCAATTTCAATGATGAAACCCGATGCAGTCTTCATAAACACGGGAAGCAAAGATGATATCCAGAAAATCAGGAAAATGAGCCTTGAAAAAGGTGAAGAAAGACCACTTGCCATGAAGGACCACACCATCCATTTTGACCTGCCCGATGAGCAGGGAAGAATTGTGGACAGGACCTTCTATATAGTCAATGAAAATGAAAGCACCAGCACCCTGGCAAAAAAGGTCATTAGAAACGATGCCCTGGAACATATAAAAAAATACATGACAGGACTTGGCAAAGGTAAAACCCTCCTTATAGGCTTTTTCAGCAGAGGCCCGGTAGGCGCGCCAGCGGCATTGCCAGCAATGGAGATAACCACATCCACCTATGTAATGCATTCAGGAAATATCCTCTACAGGAACGTATATGACAAATTCGACGAAGAGGTGAAGAGAAAAGGCTATATGCTTACAAATGTCCACAGTGAAGGGCCTAACAGGCCCGAGGATCTGCCCAACGCCAGGGTATACATGGATAGAAGCTGGCTCACAACATACGCAATGTTCTGCACCTATGCAGGAAATACCCTTCTTCTTAAAAAAGGTAATCACCGTTTCGCGGTTGACCTTGCCACATATTACGGCAAAGAAGAAGAGCTTTCGGAGCATATGTTTATCACCGGCATGACAGGCACCGGCGGAAGAAAGACCTACTTTTCCGGTGCAGCACCTTCAGGCTGCGGAAAAACTACTACCGCCATGGTTGGTTCGGACTTTATAGGTGATGACCTTGCACAGTTGTGGATCGCCAAAGACGGAACTCTCAGGGCCATAAATCCCGAATGCGGCATTTTCGGTATTGTACAGGATGTCAACCGCGATGGTGACCCCTACCTGATGAAATGTCTGAGAGAGCAGGGTGCAGAGGTAATATGGTCCAATGTGCTCATTGATGAAAACAATGTCCCCCACTGGGTTGGGAACGGTGAAGAAACTCCCAAAAAAGGAATAAATTTTCAGGGTGAATGGTTTGAGGGCAAGGCAGACAAGAACGGAAAGCCAGTACCTCTGAGCCATCCGAATTCAAGGTGCACCCTTTCCAACACCGAAATAGGAAACTACAACCCAAAAGCAGGAGAGGACCCCAATGGCGTCGAAGTAAAGGTAATCACTTACAGCGGTCGTGATGCGGATACAATGCCCCCCGTATGGGTAGCAAAGACGCCTGACCAGGGAGTAATAATCGGGGCTTCCGTGCTTTCAGCGGCAACCGCAACAGAGGTAGGGGTTTCGGGAGTCAGAAGGCAGCCATGGGCAAATCAGCCTTTCATACCGGGACCGCTTGCGGATTATATGAATGCCCAGTTTGTCTTTTTCAATTCACCAAAACTGAAACAGAAACCAATAATGGCAGGTCTCAACTATTTTCTCACCCATAAAGCAAGGGGAGAAGAGGGAAGTGGTCTTTTAGGAGAAAAACGTGATGTCAAGGTCTGGCTCGGCTGGCTTGAAAAGAGGGCGCACTGTGATGTAGAGGCCATTGATACCCCGATCGGTCTGATCCCCAGATATGAAGATCTGAAGGCACTTTTCAGCGGGATAGGAAAGGATTATCCTGTCGATCTCTACAACAAACAGTTCGCCTTTTACATAGACAACATTGTCGCCCGGATTGACCTCCAGGAAGAAGAGTACAAAAAAGAGGAGAATATCCCGGAAAAACTCTTTGATATTTATGCGGAACAGAAGAAGAGACTCCTGGCCCTGAAGGAAAAATATGGCGCAATAGTATCCGTTGAACAACTCATCCAGGGTGTTTAGCCACTGACACCAGATAAAATGACAGGCCGGTTTCAAAACATTGGAATCGGCCTTTTTATTTGTGTATCCGGATAGACAGGTACATTTTTTGCATAAATATAAATACAGTTATTGCAATGGATAAGAATCCTGAAATACAGCTCCGTTTTTCTTATGTCTCTGATTCGCCGTTTATCAGGGATCTCAGTACAAGGGCATTTAATCCCTTTGGAGAATATGGAGATGTTGTACTCAATTGGCATGTGTCAGGCAAAAGCATAACAATAATAGCCTGTTACAAAGAAAGTCCACTTGGTTTTGCAATGGTAAGCAGACCTTTTAGCCGGTATGATCTCAATAATTCGAGCGAACTGCTGGCCATTGCCATAGAACCCGAATGGCAGGGCAGAGGTATCGGCAGACTCATTTTAAAGGAGACTGAAAAGGCAGCATCTGGAGCAGGAATAGTGACAGTATTTCTTCACACTGCGATAGACAACAGAAATGCCAGGAAGCTTTTTTCGGATGCAGGCTACAGGGTCTGGCAGATCAGAAAAAATTTTTATCCCAGAGGACAGGATGCCTGTGTTATGGCAAAAAAGCTTCAGGAAAAGTAGAATGTGAAAGTATTTATTCCATTTCAATATATATTTTTTGTTCATGTATTTATTTTATGCCTGCAGCGCAAATTATTGGAGGAATATAGAGTATGGCTCAGATAGACGCCTTTTTTAAGCTTATGAACGAACAGGGGGCATCCGACCTCCACCTTGTAACAGGACAGCAGCCGGTTATACGTATATACGGTGAATTGACGAGGATAAAATATAAAACTCTTGAAAATGATACATTAAAGGAAATGCTTTATGAGATTGCACCTGAAGACAAGGTAAAGCTTTTTGAAGAAACCGGCGATATAGACTTTGCCTATGAAATCCCCGGACTTGCGCGCTACAGGGCCAATTTCTTTGATCAGAAATACGGGATTGCAGCGGTATTCAGGGAGATCCCGTCGGAGATACTTACATGCGAGCAGCTTGGCCATCCGGCTGTTGTCAAAAAACTGGCTTCCCTGCCCAGGGGGCTTGTGCTTGTCACCGGACCTACAGGAAGCGGTAAGTCAACCACCCTTGCTGCAATTATAGATGAGGCAAACAGGACGCGAAAGGACCATATTCTCACTATTGAAGATCCCATAGAATTCGTTCACAGGAGCAAGGAGGCAGTAGTAAATCACAGGGAAGTAGGCCTGCATACGAGATCCTTTTCAGCGGCCCTGAGAGGCGCCCTGAGAGAGGACCCTGATATTATACTTGTCGGTGAAATGCGTGACCTTGAGACAATAGGCCTGGCAATTGAGGCCGCGTCCACTGGGCATCTGGTCTTTGGCACACTGCATACAAGCAGCGCTGCAAAAACCGTTGACCGTATAATCGAAGTATTTCCGGCCAACCAGCAGGAACAGATAAGGAGCACCCTTTCCGATGGTTTGAGAGCGGTTATTGCCCAGAACCTTTTCAAGCGCACAGACAGAAAAGGAAGAGTCGCGGCCCTTGAGATAATGATAGCGATACCTGCCATCAGAAACCTTATAAGAGAGGGAAAGACATTCCAGATACCATCTGCCATGCAGACCGGGAAAAAATACGGCATGCAGACCCTTGACGATGCCATCCTGGATCATCTCAAGGCAAAACGCATCAGTGCTGATGATGCCTATGCAAAATGCAACAACAAGGAAACGTTCAGGCCCTATCTCAAGAATCCGCCGACGGATTTTACAGATGCCTGATAAGGGCGCACTAAAATTACATTTTTCTACCTGATATAAGAGGAGTGATAGAAAATGCAGAAACAGCAGATCGACAACATATTAACTTCAATGCTTGAATCCTACGAAGGGGTCTCCGACCTCTTGATGACCGTTGACAAGCCGTTCCAGGTTGAAGCAACAGGCGTTTTGCAGCCGGTAACCCTTAATCCCCCGATAGAAGCATTGACGCCATTTCAGGCCGAGATTTTTGCACTGAACCTGATCAACTCCGACAGGCGTCTGATCAGAATCCTAATCCGGGAAGGTTCATGTGACACATCATATCAGCTCGCCGGAAAGGCCCGTTTCAGGGTCAACATATTTTCTCAAAAGGGGTATTACTCGATTGTAATGAGACAGCTGGCTACCCGAATCCCGACTATCGAAGAACTCGGCCTTCCGGATGCCTTTAAAAAAATGCCCAGGGAAAGAAACGGCATAATCCTGGTAACCGGGGCAACAGGAAGCGGAAAATCAACATCGCTTGCCGCGGTATTAAATGAGATCAACGAAACCAAACCGGTCCATGTTGTCACCCTTGAAGATCCGGTTGAATTTGTACATTCCCAGAAAAAAGCGACCTTTAACCAGAGGGAAATGGGACAGGATTTTGACGCCTTTTCAACAGGCCTGAGGGCTGCATTGAGGCAGGCTCCCAAGGTTATTCTTGTCGGTGAGATGAGGGACAGAGAAACCGTTGAGATAGGCCTTTCCGCAGCAGAAACAGGACATCTTGTCCTTACGACCCTTCACACTGTTGATGCAGGCCAGACAATAAACAGGATAGTAGGTATGTTTGAACAGGAGGAGGAAAAGCAGATCAGGATAAGGCTGGCCGATACCATACGCTGGATTGTCTGCCAGAGACTTCTCCCGAAGACAGGCGGGGGCCGGCAGGCGGCCCATGAAATCATGGGATCAAACCTCAGGATCAAGGACACTATCTTGAACGGCGAAGCAGAGGGCAAGACATACTATGAAATAATAGAGGCAAACCGTCCCTTCGGCATGATGACATTTGACCAGTCTATCGTAAATCATTATAAGGCAGGGAGGATATCCGAGGATACCGCCATGAGTTATTCCTCCAGAAAGGGTGTGGTCGGCCGGATGATCGACACTGTCAAATCCGAAAGAGGAGAAAAGACGACAGAAATCGAAGGTCTTTCCATTGATGATCAATATGGCAAAAGCAAACATTAAAAAAGAGAATTGAGGAGGCTGAAATGGAAGTAACCTGCTCAGGTTGCAATTCAAGATTTAACATCCCGGATGATAAAATTCCCAAAGATCAGATCGTTAAGATTAATTGCCCGAAATGTAAAAACAAAATCACTATTGATCCACAGGATACAGGAGAAATATCTCCGAGAGGGAAAGAAGACTACACCGAGACAGACAGATTCAATCAGAAATTTATTGAACGGCAGAAGAAGGGGTCTGAAGGGCAGTTCTCCAATGAAGACCAGGGCGACGATGACTATGCCCTTGATTATTATGAGGATGTAAAGCTCGCACTCGTGATGGCCGATGAAATTATCATTGATAAAATAAAGCCGGCGGTTGAGGAAAGTAAATTCAAGTTTATTACTTCTCCGACCATTAGAGACTCCCTGTTAAAACTCAGATTTCACCATTTTGATTTGATAATCATGGCGGATGGTTTTGATGGGCAGGAAATTGCCGGCGGACCTATCATGAATTATCTCAATCATTTATCCATGTCCAGCAGGAGAAGAATATTTTTAACGCTTATCGGTGACAGGTTCAAGACAATGGACGAGATGATGGCCTATGCGTTGAGCGCCAATATGGTAATCAATACAAAAGACCTCGGAAATTTCGGCACCCTGCTGAAGCGCGGCATGATGGATCATCAAAAATTTTACAAGGTATTTTTAGATATTCTTGAAGAAGAAGGCAAGATGTGAGGTGTAAGACAAGGGGTATAAGGTTTAAGGTATGAGGTATGATGGGGTTATATTACCCCTTTGGGATCAACAGAACACCGGAGTAAATGTGCACCTTTTATTCCGGAAAGATTTCTTTCCCATCTGTTTCTCAATCTATCGATATCCGGCGGCTCCCCAAGTGCCCACACTGATCCCCCCGCCCCTGCGCCTGCAAACCTTGCGGCACATCCGGATTTAACAGCCTCATTTATAAGATCCGATGTCTCGCGTATGAGTGCGTCAGGAGTAATTTTTTTTCTTATCTTCATTTCTGCTCTTAATAATCTGACGGCCTCCTGCCATTCCATGGCCTTGACCGAGGAGATAAGCTCCCTGATAACAGCATTGGCCTCAAGCCAGCCGTTCCTTGTCTTTCCTTCCAGAAAATTTTTCATCCATATCCTGTTGGTCATTGCCGAGACATGCCATTTCCCGCTGAATGCAACCAGTATCCTCTCCGAAAGCCTTTTTATTCCTGAACTATCGAGCAGCTTTTCTCGTATTACAGGCATCTTTCTGTCACTGTAGCACCACGACCATCCGTTTACTCCACCATACACGGCAGCTGCCTGATCCTGCATTCCGCAGTTGCCGCCGCTGATGCCATCCTCCAGGTGATAGCCCAGGTTCAGGATATCCCTTCTGGAAAAGTGTATTTTTCTCCCCGCGACTTTATCGAGTTTCACCAGGGCCTTTATAAGTGCAACAAGTGCAGTGCTTGATCCGCCAAGGGCAGATTTGACAGGTGACCGGGAATCTATCCTTATTTCAAGCCCGCTGAACCCGAAATAACCTACCGCGGCAAAGAAAATCGAAAACGGGCCGGAAAGGTTCAGATCCCTGCCTTTACAGGTCACCCCGGCAGGAAAGCCTTCGGATATTATTTTTACCATACCGGACCTGAATGGCATGAGAGAAGCAGTTGTCCTGAGGTTGAGCGCTATATTGAAAGTGGACGGGTTAAACCTTTCAAAGGGCAGGGCCATGGCCTTTATGTCCCAGGTCCCTCCTGCATCTATCCTGCAGGGAGCGGAAGCTCCGATCGGATTTTTTTCAAGTATTTTTTCAACTGAAATATCAGCAGGCATAGATGTCCGTATCACAATGGGGGCGCCCACTTATTGGTCGAGGCATCATATGACCAGCAGTCTACCAGGGCCTTTCTTGATGTATATTGAGGATTTTTAGCCCATATCAGCATCTGTTCATGTGCGTTCTTCACTTTCCTGAACTCTTCCGCATCGCCGCCCATATCGGGGTGATGTATCCTTGCCATCTTTTTATAGGCTGATTTAATCTTTGAGGTCTTTTCCTCCGATATAAGTTCCTCCAGTTTCAACCGCAGGCATTTTAGGGATTCCCTTTCCGCCTTTGAGAAACGCGGCTTTTTTTTATCGTCGGGTCTTATTGACCTTACCGGTATTGCATTGCTGAAGTTTTTTGTAAGAAGGGAAAGACTGGCGTAACTCTTCGAGTTGTTTTTTCCGACGATGGCATACCATTCACTGCCCGAATCCAGAATGAGTTTCTTCAGATCTTCCGCAGGTTTTTTTCCTGAAGTCCTTTTATGAGTAAATCTTGAAATCTCCTTTGACCATACAGGCAGAATATCGAGAATGATATGGCTCCTGTTAAATGAGAAGGAAGCATACCTTGCATTAAAAATACTCAGGAGGCCGTTCGAAAGTGAAAGTACCCACATAATCTGCTTTCTGCATTCACTTGAGCAGTATTTTCTCCTTGCGTCCAGGCCGGTTCTTCCGCATGCAACGCATTTTCTTTTATTACCATCAGGTTTGCCCTGTTTTACAAGATCCAGTTTTGACATCTTATTATTGATACGCAGATATATCTCTCCTTTACAGCTAAAGGCTGTTTACACCCAGGTCAACAGCAATAGAATAATACCTGCTAACCTCCGAATAATCAACCCTGATTCAATCAAACTCTGATATCTATTGACCTATCAGTAAGGTTTTTTTATACTCCCGGAGAATTAACCGGAAAAATCAGGATAATTTGTTCAAGGCGTGGTAATATCAGGCCGATAAGGTCTTTATAGCAGAAAACTCTCAATGTTATCAAATTCTCCTGCATTAAATCCGTCAGCCAGAGAGATTAATTTACCAGTATACGTCTGAAAGGAAATTTAATATGTTTTTTACCAGGAAAGTTTTAACCCCGTCCATGTTGTTCCTTATTTTATGTTTTACAGGATGTGTTTCAATGGACAGGCATGTTCCTGTGGCACTTGAAAAAACCACATCAGTACCCCAGGAAATAAAACCGGCTGAAACAGCAGATAATGCATCAAACCGGGATATAAATGGAGGGGATATTTCTTCCGGTGAAAAACAGGATACCTCCCAGGAAAAAACCGCTGAAAAACAGGAGCAGGCCTCCAAAAAGATCACGGAAGATACACCCACAGATCAGGAACTGATCGACTCGGCACTTGAATATTGCCAGACCTCAAACGACTACTGGGAAAAGGGTGACCTGGATAATGCAATAAACTCTCTTGATCAGGCATATTCTTATGCATTAAAAATAAACACGGCAACCACCTCCGATAATATAATCCAGCAACTTGAAGATCTGCGCATAACCATCGCCAGGAGAATACAAGAGATATATTCTTCACGGCATACGGTCGCAAAAGGTACTTACAAGGCCATACCTCTCGATATGAACAGCCATGTACAGAAGGCAATCAATTTATTTACAGGGAAGGAGAAGAAATGGTTTCTTAAGGTATATGCCAGATCCGGCAAATACAGGCCGGCGATAGTGCAGGCGCTCAAGAAGGCAGGACTTCCCGAGGAGTTGTCATGGCTTCCATTGATAGAAAGCGGATTCAGTACTGGAGCATATTCAAGTGCCCGTGCCCTCGGGATGTGGCAGTTCATTGCTTCTACCGGATACAAATACGGTCTGAATAGGGATACATGGATTGATGAGAGGATGGACCCTGAAAAGTCAACAGCTGCTGCTATTGCCTATCTGACAGAATTACATCAGATATTCGGTGACTGGACGACCGTTCTTGCCTCCTACAACTGTGGTGAGGCAAGGGTTTTAAGGGTAATAAATTCTCAAAAAATCAATTATATGGATAATTTCTGGGACCTTTACAATAAGCTGCCGAGAGAAACGGCGTTTTATGTGCCTAAATTTCTGGCAGTACTGCGCATAGTAAACGATCCTGCAGCATACGGTATAAAACTTCCGCCCCTCGAGAAAGAATTGACCTATGAAAAAGTAAATATCAATAAACAAATATCCTTAAAGACCCTGGCACGTGAAATGGATGTGGATTACAGCACATTGAAAGAGCTGAACTCAGAGCTGCGCCAGAACATAACACCAAAAACAACATATGAACTGAAGGTCCCGGAGGGAAAGGGGGAAATCCTTATGGCAAAGCTAAAGGATATTCCGGCCTATATTCCTCCAGTACCCGCTTATGTAGTTCATAGGGTACGAAGCGGAGAATCATTGTCTGTGATAGCGGATAAATATAATGCCTCTTTAAAGGCTATAATGGACCTGAACGGCCTCAAGAGCAAAAACTTCCTGAGAGCGGGCTGGAACCTGAAAATACCGACAGGCAAATATACATCTGCTGCAACCTATGCCGATTTATCCGAAACGCCAGCTAAATATGTCGTTCAAAAGGGTGACTCCCTGTGGAATATAGCCGATCGTTTCGGCACCACAGTCAAATCCATAAAGGCCATAAACGGCCTTGACAATTCATGGCTGAAAATAGGCCAGAAGCTTATGATCTCACAGAACATACCGGAAACACCTTCCTCGGACGGCCAGAGCTATACTGTCAGGAGTGGGGATTCGCCCTATCTTATTGCCAGAAGGCATCGTATGAACCTGTACGATTTCCTGAAATTAAACAATCTTACACCCAACAGCACTATCTTTCCCGGCCAGGAAGTAAGAGTTATGCCGCGGTAACAGTGCCTGTGTAATTGCTAACCTCCATTAGAGGGCTATGTAGACAAAATGTCTGTTTTGTCAGGTCTTGATGTATTTAAGTCAGAGTATCACGGGAAATACAGGGGTTACAGGATAGGTCTTCTTTCAAACCAGGCATCCGTGACCGGAAACCTGGTCTACGCGAAAGATGTTATCTCTGAATTATGCCCCGGGGATCTGAAGGCCCTTTTCGGTCCCCAGCATGGATATGCCGGGGAAGATCAGGATAACATGATTGAAACAGGGCATGCTGTTGACAGAAGTCTTAATATCCCGATATTC
This sequence comes from uncultured delta proteobacterium, assembly GCA_963815145.1. Taxonomy (GTDB): domain Bacteria; phylum Desulfobacterota; class DSM-4660; order Desulfatiglandales; family HGW-15; genus JAAZBV01. The sequence goes on along the minus strand of CAWFFS010000021.1, from coordinate 96,070 downwards.
AGCCTCTACAGTAACCTGAGGGAGCCTTCCAGTGACATGCTGGATCTGATCGATGTGCTTATAATAGATATGCAGGATATCGGCACAAGGGTATACACATTTGTCTCAACCATGCTCAACTGCATGAAGGCTGCCGCAAGATATGGCAAAAGGATCGTGATTCTTGACAGGCCTAACCCTCTTGGGGGGTGTGTTATGGAAGGTAATCTCCTTGTTCCTGAGTTGTATTCCTTTGTGGGCCCATGGAAAATGCCCATGAGGCACGGTATGACCATGGGAGAACTGGCACTTCTGTTTAATAAAGAACTTTCTATCGGATGCGAGCTCGATATAGTCAGGCTTAGAGGATGGAGCCGCTCAATGCAATGGGAAGAAACCGGCCAGCCCTGGGCAGTGCCCTCTCCAAACATGCCTATCCCGGATACAGCCTTTGTTTATCCGGGGCAGGTCATATGGGAAGGAACAAACCTTTCGGAAGGAAGGGGAACCTGCCGGCCATTCGAAATTTTCGGGGCACCATACCTTGATACTGACAGCATCCTGAAAAACATCCCCCCGGAATTTATGAAGGGATGTATTTTAAGACAGATATCCTTCCGTCCTACATTTAATAAATGGCAGGATAAAATATGTAAAGGCTTCATGATCCACCTCCTTGATAAGACGGTTTTCAGGTCATATGACTTGACGATTGCAGTCTTAAAAACCATCATCAATGTCCATGGGGAAAATTTTGAATGGAAAAGCCCCCCCTATGAATATGAATACGAGCGGCTGCCTATTGATCTTATACTGGGAAATTCTAAGCTAAGAGAAGCTCTTCAGGGGAGTGTGGACCTGTTTGATATAAAAAAGACATGGCTTTCTGAGTATGAAGAATTTAAGGAGCTACGCGGGCCATATCTTTTGTATTGAACAAGGCGAAACAGATGACATTACCTTTATAAAAATATTATCTTGCACAACGTAAGGTCAACGTCCTTTGTTTTTCACGACCATATGCAACGTTAAATCTTCTTTTTACCGCCGCTTGCTATCCATTCGTCAATTGCATTCTTGTCAAAACGCCATACGCGACCTATCCTGATAGCGGGTATTTTATCTTCTGCAGCATATTTGCATATGGTTATCTCGTGCAACTTTAGATATTTTGCTAACTCTTTTGTTGTCATTATCTGTGGCATGGTAAACTCCCTGTTTGTATGATATAAATTAAAGAAATTATCGAAACTCTGTTCTATTATTTATAATACCTCAAAGGTGGAAAGTCAATATTATAAATAGTCAACAGTGGGTAAAGTTATCCAATATTCATATATTTTATTTGTTTTTTATTGTTACACATTAGTTTCTGTATAATTAATGATAATTATATAAATAATATTATAAATTAAAAAATTATATAGAAATAATAGGGCATAAATCTCCCCTGGGCAAGGATTTGTCTGATTTAATGCTCATTCATCCTCACCTCATAAAGATAGCACAACTGTTTGCCTTTTATATGGGGTCATGATTTTTTAGCGGCAGGAATTAAATGAAAATAATACAGGGAGGTTTATTTCATGGTGGCGAGCTTTTTTTTCGCGATCTCCGCTTCCGGTGAGTTTGGATATCCCTTTATCAGTTTTTTTAAAAGCAGTTTGGTACTGGTAGGATCATTTATCTCCTGCATGGCTATTGCCTGTCGAAGCATGGCATTGGGCACCTTGTTTCCCTTGGGATATTTTTTTATTACTTCATTGAAGGCAAGAATAGCCGGTTCAAACTGTTTGAGCGCCATAAGACATTCACCGATCCAGTACTGTGCGTTATCCGCAAGGTCGGACTTCGGGTAGGTATTCAGAAATGTTTTAAAGCCGGTCAGGGCCTGCTCATATTGTTCGTTTCTGAAGAGCGCGAGATTTGAATCATACAGGGCAACGTCCTCCGGCTTATTCGCGGTACTGCCGGTATCGGGACCCGAACCACTGGGACCAGCATCACTGACACTGGGTACTGAATTGTTAATTGCTCCCTGGTCAGGAACAGGCTCAAGGTTGAGATATCTGCTTTGCTGATTCACCATCTTCTCAAGACGGTCGAGTCGTTCGGCGATCTTTACCCCTGCGTTATCCTTCTCTCCCAGATCTTTTTCGAGGTTGTACTTTATCAGGTGTTCATTATCATCCACACGGCCGGACAGATCCTGTATGTTCTTCTTGAGCGCATCGATTTCAACCATAATGGCAGCCTGGTTGGAATTAATGGTATCCATCTTGCTTTTGTTAGATTCCTTCAATTCTGCAGTGGTCTTCTGGAGAGCGGCTATCTGATCATTGGTATATTTGATATATTCCTGATTGTATGCACATGAGGAACAAAACAGAAGCAGGGATATAAAAATAATCCCGGTTATAAGCCTGTTTTTATTTATTTGTGAAAAGTCCATCTGTATGTACGATTAAGTTATAAACCTGACCTGCCGACTGCCCGGCAGGTCAGGTTTGATTTTTAAAAGAGAATTAAGGCCAGTCTTATTTAATTAATACAAACTCATCACGACGGTTCTGTGCCCAGGCCGCTTCGTTATGACCTAAAGCCACCGGTTTTTCCTCACCATAGCTTATTGTGGTCAGCCTGTCTGCAGATACTCCAAGTGCGCTTATAAACTTGGAAGCCGCCTCGGCCCTTCTTGCTCCCAGTGCCAGGTTGTATTCTGTACTGCCTCTCTCGTCGCAGTTGCCTTCGATCTTGAGTTTATAATCACCGTTTTCCTTGAGCCATTCGGCCTTCTTTGTCAGTATCTCCTGAGAAGCAGGCGTCAGTTCCGCACTGTCATAATCAAAGTAGACCTTTTCAGATGTAACGGCGTCCATTGCTTCCTTACGCTCTCTGGCAGCTTCTTCCTCTGCTTCGGCCTTTGCCTTGACCGCGGCAGCCTCTGCGTCTGCTTTTGCTTTAGCGGCAGCCTCTGCGTCTGCTTTTGCCTTAGCGGCATCAGCTGCTGCCTTTTGCTGTTCTGCAATCTCTTCCGGTGTAGGACCTACCGGGACCTTTTTCTGGCATGACACCGTAAATAAAAGTAACATGGCAACAAATCCGATAATCAATAGGCTAGCCCTTGATTTTCTAATCATATTATCCTCCTAAATATTTATTTAGTTATATAAGGTTTTCTTTTTTTATCACCTGAGAGTAATTACTTCAAGAATGAAGATAATTCAATTAAATATATATTGTTTAACTATAACAGTCAAATAATAAATAATTAAAAAGGGGACCATGAAGGCTCCCTTTCTTCTCCCTTAAAATAAGTAATCCTCCGCTGGTTATAACCGTTGGCGTTCATCAGATACAGATGATACCCCCCTGACCTGCTTGAGCCGAAGACAATGTATCTTCCATCCGGCGACCAGCAGGGCATCTCGTTGTTTCCATTTCCTTCGGTTAGTTTTTTAAGGCCCGAACCATCCGGGTTCATGGTATATATATCATGCACGCCATCGACAACGGACACAAAGGCTATCTTGTTCAAGGCAGACCATACCGGGCTTGTGCAGTATTTAAAGTCATATGTTAACCGCTCATCGCTGCCGGCGACAAGGTCTTTCACATATATCTGGGGAGTCCCGGCCCGATCCGAGCAAAAAACTATTTTTTTTCCGTCAGGCGACCTGGATGGAGATATATCGTCGCTCCAGTTCGTTGTAAGCTTTTTGATGACTTTCCCGTCCGGGTCAACATTGAAAATATCCGCATTTCCGTTTTCGCGCATGACCAGATCCATGCTCTTTCCGTCATGGGTCCAGCTTGCACTGATACCCTCTCTTTTGCCCGAAATCCTTTTTATCTTACCGGATGCTATATCCATGTAGTAAAGCTTGGGGCCTCCTTCCCTGAAGGAGGTAAATGCAAAACCGTCCCCATTTGGCGACCATCTTGGAAACAGTGCAATGCTTTTATCGAAAGTAAGTCTCTTGATATTATACCCGTCAAAATCGCATACATATACTTCTTTGTGACCGGTGCTGTTATTTGTAAATAAAAATTTACTTAAAAATATTCCCTTGTTTCCAGTGAGTTTAAGAATTATTTCATTATCCACCCTGTGCATCAGTTGTCTGTATTCATCGGTCTTCCCGATAAACCGTTTCCCAAAAATCTGCTTACCCACGAAAGGATCATAGAGCCTTACGTTTAACTCCAGATTTCTGCCTATGCAAACGTAAGCTCCCTTTACCAGCAGCTCGGTTCCTATCAGGGTCCAGTTTTTGAAATTGATATTATCCGAAGTGATTCCTGTCCCGTCCTCATCGAGAAATGAATGCTTGTCCATGGGGAGGAAATATCCGCTGAGGTCAAGATCATTCGAAATCACCTTGTTCATTTGCCCTGATAATTCAGGTGACTCGTTCCCGGACGAGAAATCCTTGAAATCCGGGATGGCGACCTTAATCCTTCTTTCTCCAGGGCTGTTAATATCAATCTCTATCCGCCCGAAAGAGGCAACCGGTAACAAAAGAATAATAATAAACGAAAACAATAATACTTTATTAACGCTACTCAAGGTCCTTGAGGTTAAAATTGATTTTAATTTCTTCATAATTTTTATCATATCCTTCGGGTAATGGCGGCAGAGGTTTGGATTTTTCTATTGCCTTGAGAACAGATTCATCAAATATATTATTCCTTGAGGGTTTTACAAAATCCGTTTCAATAACCGTTCCGTCGTCCTTGACCTTCACCAGGACAACGGCTTCAAGTTTCTTCTGGTTACCCAGGGCGTCAGGGTATGACCAGTGGCTTTTTATCCATGTCTCTACTTTCATCTGATACATTTTTATTGCCAGGCTGCCTTCGGTATTTCCGCTTCCTGTATCCCCGGCCTTTTTATCTATCGCGGCAATGGCCTTATCAAGGTAATCCGCGTTTTTGCCCGCATTTACCTTGTTCTGGATTTTTGATATTGCCTTTTCCAGCAACTGATTGGATGAAAGCTCGGTCTTTTTGGGTTTTGCCTTACGTTTCTTCACAATTCTTTTTGCAACAGTAACCTTTTTTTCCCGGCTGGACGGGGTATATATCCTTTTTGCCTGCCTGCTGTCCGGAGAGGCCGGAGCTGCCTCGGTCTTCTGACCTGCTGATGTCTTTGCCTCAGGCCGGCTGGCCCTGGGCGCATCCACAAGATTCACTTCATATACGACCTCATTCATTTTGAGGCCTATCGTTTTCCCGCTCCACGGCACCCAGAAAAGCAGAGATAACAGCACGCCATGCATTAAAAGGGAAATCCCCAGCATGGGGCGCCACCTGAACACCTCCCGGTCATAGTCTCTGCTTATGGACATAACTCCTGACACTTTCAATATCTCGTTACTTATCTTCCGGTTCTGTAATCATGCCCAGTTTTTCTATGCCCGCAGCTTTAATTCCGGCGATTACCCTGGCTAAAAAACCCCACGAAATATCTTTATCTGCCCTCAGGAGCAAATCCTTGTTATCCCGGTATTTGAACAGGCTCTTGAGCTTCTCGTCAAGGTCATCCAGTGCAATCTTTTGTTTCTCAATACTTATTTCCTGCTTCTTGTCTACTGTCAAGATAAGTGGATCTTCCCTGGTTTTTACGGGCTTTGCCTGGGTTTTGGGGAGATTAACATCCACACCCTGAATCATCATGGGTGCGGTTACCATAAAAATAATCAGCAACACCAGCATTACATCAACAAATGGTGTCACATTTATATCGGACATCAGCCTTTTTTTCCCGCCATTTCCGGTCATCATCTTAAAGTATGCTCCCTGTGCTATTGTTCGTCTTCTATCTCCGTGCTGTCTTTAACAGACTGGCGGACAACAAGGGATAAAAAGTCTGCCGAGAAGGTCTCCATTTCCGCTCCCAGTTCCGCTGTCTTGCTGTTAAAGTAATTATAGGCTATAACAGCGGGAATAGCCGCGATAAGGCCAACCGCAGTTGCTATAAGCGCCTCTGATATACCCGGTGCAACAACCGCAAGACTGGCAGAACCCCTGACACCTATTCCCCTGAAAGACTCCATAATACCCCATACTGTTCCGAACAGGCCGATAAAGGGGGCAGTATTTCCGGTAGTAGCCAGAAAGGCTACCGCCTTTTCCATCCTGCTGTTTTCATATATGGTAGCCCGTCTCAAGGCCCTTTCAATGCTTTCGGATATGCCATTCGATTCAGCCCCATGGGATGCATTGTTTTTCTGGAACTTTCTTAAACGTATCAGCTCGGAATATCCCCGTGCGAACATCTGTGCCACGGGGCTGTATATAAGTTCCTTACTTTCCTTGTAAATACTCCTAAGCTCCGTGCTGTCCCAGAACAGATCGAGAAAATAGGCAGTTTCCTGCCGGGCACTCCTGAAATACCTTAATTTAATAAAAATAATAGTCCATGAGGTTATGGAGAAACCGATCAGTATCAACAATACGAGTTTAACGACCGTGTCTGCATGAAAAAACATATCTATAACGTCAGATCCAAGGCCTATTTCAGAGGCAGCAACGGATGGTAAAATAGAATGTATAAGATAAATAATATTCATATTAACGTCCTTGATAGAGTGAAATAATAACACCGGGCAGCAGTATAAAACAGTTATTCGCAGATGCAAGCCATTTTATGATCCAATAATTTTTATCACCGCTCACAGTCAGCCTATAATGAATTACAGACAATATTAAAAAGATATTAACATATTCTGTTATTGCATGCAAAAACGCCGGTTCAAGGATTTATTTTTGATATCCATAAGCAGGAAAACAATCTTTTGACTGCGAAGGACTGGTTTTATTTTATAAAGTAATAATTTGCTGAATCACAGTACTCTCTGAATCCCATTTTCATGTAAATAGAGTTTGATATGGGATTTGAAAGATCCGCATAGAGCAAACAAAAATCATATCCCGATAAAAGCTCTCTGCACAGGGCCGCAACGCAGGACGTGGCATACCCATGATTCCGTTTCTCCGGTGGCGTGAAGACTCCTCCGATTGAAATTCCCCTTCTGGTAGGACGTGTTTTTACTGCCATCGCCACAGGACCTTTGTCGTCCCACAGATAGATATCACCTGTACAAAGCCGTTCACGGTACAATTGACATTGATGGTTAGTCAGGATACCTCCCAGGGCCTCCCGGTAAAAAGCGGTTGTCCAGGGAATCACGACACCTTCATCCTCGGGGACAGCCTTTCGAAGAAAACCGTCAGAAAATCCGGGTTCAATCAATTCGGTAAGCCGGTACAGGCGGTGAGCAATCATCCTTTTGACTTTTTTCTTATACTGGCGGCACCATTGTTCCACAAAAGGAACCACGATCTCATTATTGCCAACCGCCCCAGGAATAACAGGGTCCAGTTTGTGTATGGATTCAACCATGGAATAAGACACTTCCCCAACATCGCCGCAAAAGTATGATAGTATAGGGCTGCTTGGCGGTGTGCGCAAGGCCGCCCCGCAGATCTGACCGGCATCTTCTACTATAACAAACCACGGATCATCTTCGCCATATGCATGGGGATCATCTGCGACCCTTTCAGCGATTCCGAAGGAAAGTCCATGCTTCGCCTCGTCAGACAATAACATATCACCAGCAATATTCAGAAATTCAATTGCAGATTTTATATATTTCGTTTTCATGACTTCTTTACAGTAAGCAATTGCTTTAAAGGCTCAACATCGTTTTCAGAACAAATATCTAATTTAATTGATTTACCCTCTGTATATTCCCGGGCATTTTCTATGGCCGATAAGATTTTTTGAGGCAACCCGACAGTCCTGGCCGCCAGAGCAGCCTTCGCACCCAACGTGATGACTGCTTTAAAAAAACCATTACGCGGAATCAGATGTAACAGCATGCGATCCTTGTGTACAAGAGCAAATGTCCAGCCGGCCTTTTTCAATTCGGAGTCATCAGGGATTTTGAATTCGTCATCAAAAATACTTTATGCCATTTAATATTCTTTCAGTTGTTTTCAGGTGATGATCTCTACTTTTCAGGACAATATGGTTTTCGCTTTTAATTTTCTATTTAGCCATTTTGGCAATATTGCCAACATGGCTAAATGGCCATTCAGTTCTACAAGTTCTCACTTCAATTGGCTGTCCTTACTGCCTTTTCGATTGTAGAGTCCATCTTTTCTCTGTTTCTTTTCGAGTTCGGACTGGCAATTGACACAATATCGCACTCCCGGCAATGCCTTGCGGCGAGCTTCAGGAATTTCCTCCTCGCATTCCTCACAATGGGTCAGGCTTTCACCACTGGGTATTCTGCTTTTAGCCAGTTGAACAGCGGATTCAACTGTGGCATCTATTTGATCCTGCACTCCCCCATCACGGGACCAACCAACTGCCATTACCTGCTCCTTTGGTACGGTGTTGACTATCGTGATTTATATTCCAGCGGCGCACGAATACTTGCTATCACGTCTTCAGCAGATAAAACCTTTCCTTCCTCAATCTGTTTTGTTCCCAATGACAAAATCTTTAGCAGTGCAATAGTTTCCTGAGTTTGCTCATAGCTCTTGATGTCCTGCATTACAACCTTGGCTTCACCATTCCGGGTAATAACCAGCGGCTGTTTCTCTTTGGAAAGGTTTCTTACTATTTCAGCAGCATGGGCCTTCAGGTAGCTGATTGGTTTGATCTGATCTGAATATTTCATAATAGCCTCCGTTTGTTATGCAGGACTTAATATAGTCCATTAACAGATCAAAGATCAAGATTTTGCTCCTTCGCTCTGTCGACTGTCTGTTTAGGTAGTACTCTGCTACTTGCCCATCTTTTCAATGTAGCCTTATCCTCTGTCTCAATTTTTATTAACTCGTCATCGGTAGGATTAGTAGTATATCAATCATATGTCACTCGAGCAACTAAGCCTTATTCTATTTCTTCACCAAACAAAAGGGCTTCTTTTACTTCCTCTTTTTCTGCCCATATAGCCAACTCATCTTTATTTTTCGGCATTATATGTGACCACTTAAAAACTTGGATTAATTACAGATATGTTCTTAAAATCATTTTTGAAATTTACAATAGAATAAAAATATTTTGGTTACAATCTGATTGATATCTTCTAGGGAAACGATCTGGTCCGGATTTATATTAAACAGGCGTCTTGCCGCAGTGTTGAATATTTCGGTTTTACCTTTTTCGCTGATACCGACAACCCCATCCATGGAGGTATTTATCAGCGAATCAAGATAACAATGTTGCAGGGGACCTTTTCAAACAGCAGTTTATATTCTTTTTCTGTTTTTTTGAAACGTGTGGTCTCCGTACTGATTTCAGCAATGTATTTGACATTTCCGGCATCATCAAATACAGGCACGGAATGTTTTATATAATGGACAGTTTCGCCGGTTCTATCAATTCCGGATGTTGAGCCTTTGGATACCCCAAGGAGTGTACACTCGGAAATCAATGAGGATGAAGTAAAACTTATGATTATTACTCAAACTCTTCGGATTCTTCAATGGGATAAAAGAGGTATGCGTCATCCTGCAGGGCCTTGACAGGATCATTACCAAGCAGCCCGTTTTCGGCCCTTCTCCTGAACCGAAGGGCATTTTCTTCCATCGCTGTAATCCTGTCGGCTATGCCCTCATCCATCAGCATCTGTTTTATGCGGTGAAAAAGTTCTTCACTGCCAAAAAGGAAAGTGCCTTCATGCAGTATCTTACATGCAACCATATGCCTGAAGGTATCGAACTTTAATTGTTCCCTGACCCTGGAAACGCTTTTAACAATATAATCTATTTCTTCTCTGTTATAGGGGTTTATCAAAAGGCTGTACTTTTCCTTGAATATCTCTTCATCAAGCCTCTCCATAATATCATCCACATCTTCATCATTTATTACCACAACTATATCCATATCAGAACCCTGTACCAGTTTCCCGGTACTTCTTTCCGGCCTGGGGACATCGTGGGCCATGTTGAATACTATGTCACCGGCAATGATAAAACAGGCCTTTTCCATTGCCCCGTATTCAAGGCGGGACATAAGGGAAGACACTATATTATAGGCAAGCTCACACTTGCTGCGGCTTATCTTTTCTATTTTCCGGGTGAGTTCATCAGCCCTTTTCCGGACGGCGTCCTGGTCGGTTGAAAGCCCTACAATGGAATAGGTCAGAAATTCCCTCAATATGGAAGGCGACAAACGGGCATAACCTTCTATTCTCCGGTCCAGACGAAGATATCTGGCTCCGATAGTCTGAACAGTGAGCGCCTCCGAGAGTCTGCATGCCCTCAGAAGAAGGAGGGGGTCCTGATCAAAAAAAGCAGCAAGTTCGGCCCCTGTAATCGGCCCATTTTCTTTAATTATTCCTGTTATTTCTTTATCCATTATTTAATTCCTTCGGTGAAGAGCCTTAGCCTGTTATCCGTATACCTTCTGATTTCATCGACAGTGGAGCGGTCCGATTTTTTTATCTTTAAAAAAATCCTTAAAAAATCAGTGAACAGGCTGTCAAGACCCATCCTGTGTACAAATACAGGACCATCTCCCATATAAAACCTGTCCTTTATCTCCGGAAGAAGCCCTGTTGAAAAGTTCTCAAATGCCTTTTTAAATTCCCGGTTTTTTAAAACAGAAGTTCCGGTTTCTATAACAACGTTAGTCAGCAGATAGGCATTGCCCTTTGGCGACAGGTCCGTACTGAAAAAGGGATATGCGTCGATAAAACCGGAGTTGTCAAAATGCGTACCAGATGCTTCACCCGCGATCGAACTCAGGAGCGGAGAGCCCCATTTAAGCAGAGTGAAAAGCATGTTGTTCTTTTTACTTGAATATTCAAAGCTGTCCATCCCTTCGGCAAGGTTGAGCCAGAATTTCTTTTCTGCATCATTTAACCGCTCAAAGATTCCTGCCTCCTGACAGCCTTCCCTCAGGCACTTATTCCCGTAATCGATTCTGTATCTTAAATCCTTTCCATTGTTCAGGCAGGGGTGAAGCAGGCAGCCGGCCTGTCTGCTGCCGGGATCAACAAAACCCATTGCCCAGCAACTATACCCTGTAACAGGGCGTACATCCCTGTCATCAGGGTCATAATCTCTGCTGTTTTCAAGCAGCATCTTTCTTATGATGTTTTTATGATCAAGGTGTTCATACCCTTTAGGACGGATCGGAGGGCAGCAGCCAAAACAGCTTTTTAAACTGTCCGGGAAACACAGGGATGACAGCATTTACTTTTTATTCCTTTCGGAATCCGTATAAAGCACCTGCCTCTTCAGTTTTGCCAGCTTCCTCTTGTCATCTATCTGGTCCAGTTCATCGAGGATCTCCCGCCCGAGGATGTCTTCAAGTATGTCTTCCAGTGAAATCACCCCGGAAAGACCGCCATATTCGTCAATTACAGCAAATAGTTTTTCCCTGGACCCGATAAATTCCATGAGGATATTGTTCAGCCGCGCAGTTTCAACAACAAAATGAACGGGTCGCATGATATCTTTCAGCAAAAGATCCTTCTTCCCTTCAACAATGGCCTTAAACAGCTCCAGCGTGAGGATGACACCAACAATATCCTCCGCGTCCTTGTCATACACAGGAACCCTGCTGTGTTCCAGTTGTATGATTTCATTATAGGCATCTTCCAGTTTAAGATCTTTGTGCAGAGAAAAGACTACTGTCCTTGGAGTCAATACATCCTTGACATATCTTTTTCCAAGGGAAAGGACATTTGTAATAACCATCTCCTGGTATCTCTCAATAGAGCCGGTTTTGAGGCTGGCCTGGGCCATTATTTTTATTTCATCAGACGAAATATAATCCTTTGGCCTGTTTTTAGAAATAATGTGGGTAAGAAAGCTTATCATCCAGACCACCGGCGTCATTACTGTAACCAGCCAGCTCAGGGGATAGGCAATTATACCGGAAAGCTGTCTTGCATATACAACTCCGGTGGTTTTAGGTACGACCTCCGAAAATATCAGTATGGCCAGGGTAAAAAATACTGAAAAATACCCGAGTGATTCGTTTCCAAAGACAGAGGCAGCCATAGCCCCCGCTACAGACGCCCCGGCAGTATTTGCAATGGTGTTCAGTGTCAATATCGCCGTAATGGGTTTATCAACATTTTTTCTTAATTTTTTTAAGACAGATCCGCTTTTTTTATCGGAGCCGGCCATTGATTCCAGGTGCCTGAGGGGCACGGAATACAGCACTGCTTCAAACAGAGAGCATCCGGCGGATACTATAATTACAAATCCTACGGCCAGGATTAATACGGTCATTTTATTTACACCTCATGCAAAATTTTTTAATCTGACAATACATCGGTATGTTGACTATAAGACTCAACGAGATCGGATCCAAAATAGCGATTATTCCATATTTTTTATGTTTTCCAGTTCGTCCTGTTTGTTTACATTTAAAAAGGTCTTTAACTGCGGGTCGTATATTTTTATCTCTTCCTCTTCAACGAACCTGACATTAATATTTTTAAATGCCTTTATTGTCTGGTATTCTTTTTTATAGATAAGCTCTTTTATCGCGGGTAGACACTTCTTGCTGTACAGTGCATGAAGGGGTTCTATCTTCCAGTCCACCTTGGGGACAACAGCGTCAAAGCCGTCTCTTACTCCGGCAATGTATCTCACAAGGGCTTCATTGATAAAAGGCATATCGCATGCACAGAAGAAGGCCCACTCATCATCCAGTGCATCAAGTCCCGTATATATCCCGCCCACCGGGCCAAGCCCCTTTACGAGATCCTCATGAAGGGGTACTTTCAGATATGAATATTCAAGCGGGCTGTTTGTTATTATGATCAGTTTCTCAAAGACCCTGCCAAGGATACCTGCAACCCTTTCAATAAGGGGCGTCCCGTTGAACTCGGCAAGTGCCTTGTTGCTTCCGAAGCGGCTGCTTTTGCCTCCGGCTAAAATTACCCCGGTAATTCCTTCTAAACGCCGGCATTCTCTGATGTTTTCATTCATGGTATAAAGAAAAATATTATATTAAAGGTTATGAAAAGATACCCTTGCCTATTATGATCTGAGATATTATATTTAATATATTATAAATTCTCAATTAGCATAATGACCATTTGAAATCCAGAGGTTTTAAATATGCAGCAGAATCCATATAACTATAAGAGATATAGAAAATCTCCGGCACGTAACAATCGTCAGGAATCCGATTTCAATGAACTGGAAGCAACTGAACTTTATTGCGGAGAATGCCGTCAGGCTGTACCTGTCAGGAAAAGTCTCCTTCTGGTTTTGCCCGAGGGTGACAAATATGAATACCGATGCCAGTATTGCGGTGCGAAAGTCGGGGATAAAATAGACCGTACCCCAAAGTCAAAGGGTTTCTTTTAAACAATTTTAAATACATAAACAGGGAGAGAATATTGGAAGAAAAAGATATTATCATCATAGGATCGGGGCCCGCCGGGTTAACTGCCGCTATTTATGCGTCAAGATCAGGCTATGTCCCGCTGGTAATAGAAGGTGTTCCGGCAGGCGGTCAGTTACTTATCACTACGGATGTTGAAAATTTTCCGGGTTTTCCCGAAGGCATTTCAGGGCCGGATCTGGTCGACAATATGAGAAAACAGGCGGAAAGATTCGGAACCCAGTTTGTAATGAAGGATGTCACCAGGGCCGATCTTGGTGTCTATCCCTTCAGGATAACCGCGGAAGATACCGAATACACCGCAAAAAGCCTGATTATAGCAACGGGCGCCAAGGCCAAATATCTTGATCTTGAGTGTGTTGAGGAATTCAAAGGGAAGGGTATATCTGCATGCGCCACATGTGACGGCTTTTTCTTCAGGGACGGTATTGTATTTGTCATAGGCGGCGGGGACACTGCTGCCGAAGAAGCGATGTTTTTGAGCAAGTTTGCCAGGGAAGTCAATATCGTTCACAGAAGGGATAAACTCCGTGCTGAAAAATATATGCAGCAAAAACTTTTTGAAAACTCAAAGATAAACATATTCTGGGATTCAGTTGTCGAAGAAATAAAGGGCACTGATGAATCAGGCGTTAATTCAATCCTGCTGAAGAATATAAAAACCGGAAATATCACGGAACACAAGGCTGATGGACTATTCATGGGCATAGGTCATTCCCCTGCTACGGAGCTGTTCAGGGGGCAGATCGATATTGATGATGGCGGTTACATAATATGCCATGATGGAGCTAAAACCAGCGTAAAGGGCGTATTTGCAGCAGGTGATGTAAGAGATCCCATGTTCAGGCAGGCAATAGCCGCCGCGGGTACAGGCTGCAAGGCAGCGATAGAAGCGGAAAGATTCCTGGATAATATAAGACAGTAAGGTTATTTTATATGTAATTTCAGCGTGTTATAGCTTTTAAAATTTTTTAGCGTATTGTTCTTTATGTTGACAAAACAATAGTCGCGTGTTAATTGACCTTTAGGAAATGCAATGAAAGGAGATAGATATGGCAAATATTCTTGAAGTTTCCGATGCTAATTTCGATTCGGAGATTATAAATTCTGATATACCTTCAATGGTTGATTTCTGGGCGGAATGGTGCGGTCCCTGTAAAAAAGTCGGTCCTGTTGTTGAAGAACTGGCAGCAGAGTATAGCGGTAAAATAAAAATCGCCAAGATGGACGTGGACAGCAACAGGCAGACACCAGCTAAATTCGGTATACGCAATATACCTACCCTTATTCTCTTCAAGGGTGGGGAAGTAGTGAATACCATTGTCGGCGCTCAGCCAAAGACATCTATTGAGGAAGAGCTTAAAAAACTTTTGTAATTTTTATACACAAACACCGGGTGTGGTCTCCTTTTTATCAGGATAAACTGATCTTCTTCTCGCACTGCATGTTTTTTACGGATGCCGCACTTATTTTATAAAGAGAAATATACCTATGCATAAATACCTTTCATATATAAAGTATATCCTGATTGTATCATGTGTGATTTTTACAGTTGCAGGATGCGCAAAAAAACCTAACCCAGAAGATATGATGGGGCCTGAGGCACTATTGAAAAAAGGTCTTCATGAACTGAATGTCGGCAACCTCAACAGGTCCATATCGATCCTGCAGATAGTTAAAGACAGGTACCCTTACACGGAATCGGCAGTTATTGCCAATTTAAAACTGGCTGACACTAATTACAAGATCGGCGATTATGATACAGCCTATGATCTATATGATGAGTTTGAAAAGTTTCATCCGAAGGATGCCCATATCCCCTATATAAAATACCAGAAGGCGATGTGCAGTTTCACTCAGATGAGAGGCTTTGATCGTGATCAGAAGCACGTCCAGAAAGCAAGAGAAAGAGTTTGAAAAGCTTATAAATCAGTTCCCTGACAGTGAATATTCAGTTAAGGCAAGGCGGCAGTTACGTCAATGCCTGTTAAACCAGGCCAAATTTGAGATCTATACAGGGAATTTTTATTTCAAGCAGAAAAGATATATTTCGGCAATCCAGAGATATAAATATGCTATCAATAACTACCCTGATGTAGGCCAGTATCACGAAGCCCTGGAAAAAATAAGAATATGTGATTCGAAGCTGGCCAAATTAATAAAAAAGTCTTTAGCTAGAAAGTAGATCAACCGGCTATAATCTTATCTATTGATTCCAGTGCAAAGGTAAGCTTGTGGGGGTTACTGCCCCCACCCTGGGCCATATCCGGCCTGCCGCCGCCCTTTCCTCCAACGATTTCGGACATCTTTTTTATTATTTTCCCTGCATTATACTGCTTTGTCAGATCATCCGTGACCGCGCAGATAAGCATTACCTTGTCTTCATTCTTTGAACCGAGCACGATGATTCCGGATCCTAGCCTGTCCTTTATCTTATCCACATAATCACGCAATTCCTTTGGGGAGAGGGAGTCCAGCTCCTTTGCCAGGATCTTGACGCCGTTTATTTCCCTGATGCCTTCAAGTATGTCTCCTGATTCCTTTGACAGTATTTTGGATTTTAATGATTCGATCTCAGCATCTTTCTGTTTCAAGTCCTTTTGTAGCTGGTTGATTTTTTCATTGATCTGATCCGGTGCGGTTTTTAGAATGGTCGCGGCCTCCCTTATCTCCATATCCAGCACCTGGCAGTATTCTACCGCAGCTTTGCCAGTAACTGCCTCGATTCTTCGTATATTTGCCGCTACCGCGCCTTCGGATACTATTTTAAAAAAACCTATTTCTCCGGTTGCCTGAGAATGCGTCCCTCCGCACAGTTCCATACTGACGCCGTCTCCGACACTGACAACGCGGACCTTTTCGCCATATCTTTCTTCGAATATTGCCATTGCGCCTGTTTTCGAGGCTTCTTCCCTTGTCATTTCCTCTGTGGAGATCCTGTAATTTCCCCTGATATGGGTATTTACAAGGGTCTCGACATCCGTGAGCTTTTCCTTTTCCACCTGGGTAAAGTGACTGAAATCAAATCGCAGCCTGTCCGGTGAAACAAGCGATCCTGCCTGCTTGACATGATCCCCCAGGATTTCTCTGAGTACACTGTGTAAAAGGTGCGTAGCCGTATGGTTTGCCTGAATTGCCTTTCTTCTGTCATCGTCGACCCTGGCTTCCAGTTCATCACCAGCACTAACGCTGCCCTTTTCCACTTTACATATGTGAACAATCAGGTCGCCTGTTTTTCTGGTGTTGGTTACATGGATTTCCGCATTTTCATTGATCAATATGCCTTTATCACCAACCTGTCCGCCGCTTTCGCCATAAAAGGGGGTCGAATCGAGTATGATCTCTACCTCTTCTCCTTTAATGGCCTCTGGTACTACCTGCCTCTCCCTGAGTATTGCCGATATCCTTGACCTGACCGCCCCTTCCTGATGCCTGATAAAATCAGTTTTCAAACCATCCGAAACAAGCTTTTTATAAACTTCGGGTATCTTTTCTTCGCCGCTGCCCTTCCATGAATCTCTGGACTGGCTTCTCTGTGAAGACATGGAACTTTTATAGGCCTCCATGTCTATCCTGAGACCTTCATCCCTGGCAACATCCTGAACTATATCCACGGACAGCCCATAGGTGTCATAGAGCTTAAAGGCGAGATCGCCCGGTATTACCTTTTCCCTAGCAGCCTTTATCTTTTCTATTTCATCATTCAGGATTTTCATACTGTAAAAGAGTGTATCCGAAAACCTCTTTTCCTCGTTGACAAGTACACCTTTTATGTAGGACCGTGAGGCGATAAGCTCATGGTAGTGATCGCCCATAGCATCTATCACGCTGTCTGCGACGCTGTGAAAAAAGGCATCCTTAAGCCCCAGGACCTGGCCATACCTGATAGCCCTTCTGATTATCCGCCTCAACACATATCCGCGGCCTTCATTTGAGGGCATGACGCCGTCACCTATGAGAAATGCTGCGGCCCTGGCATGGTCGGATATTACCCGGAAAGAAAGATTATATTTTTCATTTTCGCCATATTTTACAGATGACAGATCTTCCAGGCGACCGATCGGTGCAGCAAACAGGTCAGTATCATAATTGGATTTAACACCCTGTATAACCGCCGTTATTCTTTCGAGTCCCATACCCGTATCTATGTTTGGATTTGGCAACGGAGTAAGTTTACCCGATTTATCCCTGTCAAACTGTGTGAAAACAAGGTTCCAGATTTCGAGAAATCTGTCACAGTCGCAATCCGGACCGCAGTCAGGCCGTCCGCATCCGGCTTTCTCACCCTGGTCAAAGTGTATTTCGGAACATGGCCCGCAGGGACCGGTATCACCCATTGCCCAGAAATTGTCCTTTTCCCCGAGCCTTATGATCCTGGAGGCCGGCACACCCATTTTCTTCTCCCAGATATCATGGGCTTCATCATCATCCTTATAAACTGTGATATATAATTTATCCCTGTCGAGCTTATATCCTTCAAGAAGCAGTTCCCACGCCCATTCGATTGTTTCTTCCTTGAAATAATCCCCAAAGGAAAAATTCCCGAGCATCTCAAAAAAGGTATGATGTCTGGCAGTATACCCTACATTTTCAAGATCGTTATGTTTTCCGCCTGCCCTTACACACTTCTGTGACGTAACTGCCCTGGTATATCCTCTTTTTTCTTCTCCCAGAAAAAGCCCCTTGAACTGGACCATTCCTGCGTTTGTAAAAAGAAGTGTTGGGTCATCCCTGGGAATAAGTGATGAACTCGCGACAACTTCATGGCTTTTATCTTTAAAAAAATCCAGGTATTTTTGTCTGATTTCCTTATGATCCATTTATTAAATAATCCTTAATTATTCCTGTTCTTCAAGATCGTCAGAGGACTTTGACTTCCAGAGTCCCGCCTTTTCACGTACAAGATCAGCGATCCGGTTTGAAATATCCTGATTTTCGGAAAGAAATTTTTTCACATTCTCCCTGCCCTGTCCAATCCTCTCGCCTTCAAATGAATACCATGCACCGCTCTTTTCGACCAGACCCATCTCCGCGCCAAGGTCGAGGATGTCTCCCTCCTTTGATATGCCATGCCCGTAAATTATATCAAACTCAGCTACCTTGAAAGGGGGAGCAATCTTGTTCTTGACTACCTTCACCTTGGTCCTGTTGCCGATTACATCGGTCCCGTCCTTTATAGCCCCTGTCCTGCGGATATCGAGCCTCTGGCTGGCGTAGAATTTAAGGGCATTTCCACCGGTAGTGGTCTCGGGGCTACCGAACATTACGCCTATCTTCATCCTGATCTGGTTTATAAAAATAACACATGTCTTTGATTTGCTGATGGTGGCGGTCAGCTTTCTTAGCGCCTGGGACATGAGTCTTGCCTGAAGACCCATATGCTGGTCCCCCATATCACCTTCTATTTCAGCCCTGGGTACCAGGGCCGCGACAGAGTCTATTATCAAAACGTCTATGGCGCCGCTTCTCACGAGTATCTCGGCTATATCAAGACCCTGCTCGCCCGTATCAGGCTGTGAGACAAGCAGACTGTCAACATTGACGCCCAGTTTCCTGGCATATGCCATATTGAGGGCATGCTCAGCATCAATAAAGGCAACCATCCCGTCTCTTTTTTGTGCCTCGGCGGTAATATGAAGGGCCAGCGTAGTTTTACCCGAAGATTCGGGTCCGAATATCTCGACAACCCTTCCCCTGGGCACGCCGCCCACTCCAAGCGCGAGATCGAGTGCGAGCGAACCTGTAGGAATAACAGGGACGCTGATGATATTGTCATCACTCATCTTCATGATTGATCCCCTGCCAAACTGCTTTTCTATCTGAGAAATGGCCTGTTCAACCGCTTTATTTCTATCTGCTGTATCCGCCATGCCTTACCCCCTTATGTTTTGTTTTATATATGATAATTATCCAAAAACAAGATATGGAAGAGCCAAAAATGGATAAAATCAAGTTCACTCTTATACTATAAACAAAATAAGAAAATCAATTGTCCTCTATAAAAAACAATTGTTTTAAAATATCCGGCCTTGGCAATTGGTTACCTGATTCTTCATTTCTTTCCGTGGAGATGGAATAAAGCCGGGTAGGATAAAATTTCCCCTTTCTCCAGCCACTCACCGGGAAGAACATTCCCAAAATACTCCCTTTACGCGCGCGATGCGCTTAAATAATAATTATATCAATTAGTTATACTGATAAAGCGTCTGGCACGATTCTGGCATAATGTTTTTCTATGGGAAATCCGTTTAAATACAAACTTCAACTGTCAGGAGAAAAGATTGGATTTTTATAAAGAGAATCTTCCGGTATCCGAAGAGAATTCAGACGATGAAACCACAACAGGTTTTGAACTTTTGGATGGGACAGGTATTTTTTCAAATAAAGAAATAAAAAATTCCTCACACTGGTCTGTCCCCTGGTCCGACCTGATGATGACGATGTTTATTCTATTTTGCATGCTTTACGCATACAAAACATCAAACAAAGAGGTCCAAGCCTCCCCTTTTAAACCTGAAACCGTTTATCACGAAAAAACAAGGCCGGTTCCGAAAGAGGATTTAACCGGATTATATGAGATGAGCCGGGAGACATTAAGGGCAAAAGATTTCAAGGATGTTGCCTCCGTGGAGCTCACCAGGAACAAGGCCGTAAAAATCATTCTCCCCAGTGACATACTTTTTGATACTGGACAGGCAGAATTAAAACAGGATGCATTGGGCTCTTTGGCGGCAGTGGGGGCGCTTTTAAAGGATAAAAATTATGCAATAACTGTAGCCGGATATACTGATAATATACCGATTAACACGGATAGATATCCATCCAACTGGGAATTGTCTACGGCCAGGGCATGTGTAGCCGCCAAGTTTTTAATCGAGAAGAGCGACATCCCTCCCGGCCAGATTCAGGTAGTGGGGTATGCAGACAACAGACCCATTGCATCAAATGAAACCTCTGAGGGACGATGTACCAATCGCCGTGTGGAGATCATTATATCAAAAGAACAGCTTTCCGATAATTTTAATCCCCTTTAAGGATAGATATGCCGCGCATATAGCCGTCTGATTTAGAAAATCATAAAATTAATCGAACTGAAGAAGGTAGCTGATGGAAAGAAAAAAAATAATAGGATTGATCTGTTGCGGAGTGTTAATTTTGGCCGGTTTCGCGTTTCAGGGAAACCTGAGTTTATATTTTAATATAGCAGGTCTTTTTATTGTGATTGGAGGCACCCTGGGCGCCACACTTATAAGTTTTAAAATGAGCAGCCTGATTAATTTATACCGGGTGCTAAAAAGATCTTGCCGCGCATCTCTCAAGGAACCTCACGAGATTGTTGAGATACTTATAGATATATCCGTTAAGAGCCGGGTAAAGGGCATTCTCTCGCTACAGAAAGATGAAGAGGAAACATCCATACTGTTTCTCAGGCGTGCTTTAGGATTTCTCGTAGACGGGTATCCGGATAAGGAGATAGCGGATATTTTAAATAACGAAATGGTATTTTTTAAGATCCGAAGGGAAGAATCCGAAAGGATATTGAGGACAATCGCCGAAATATGCCCTGCCTTTGGACTCATAGGCAGCATTGTCGGATTAGTAGGCATGATTTCCGGCATAGGTGATTCTTCCATCATTATTAAAACAATCCCTGTTGCCCTGACATCCACCCTTTATGGCGTCATTTTTTCAAACTTCTTTTTACTGCCCTTTGCTGCAAACCTCAGGGAAAGGACAAACCATGAACTGCTTCTCCAGAAGATGATCCTGTCCGGCATCCTGGCAATTAAAAGCAAAGTGCACCCGAGAATTCTTGAAGTAAAACTCAAGTCATTCCTCACCCCGTCTTTAAGAAACAACAAGCTTGTATCAATAGAAAGGATACGGAAAAAGCTGGGTCTTGAAGGGGAAGCAAAAGAAAATACCGAATACGGAATTCCGGACGCTGCTGTTGTAAAATATTAAAAAAATCTTTACATGGGAATTGTCTTTGCCGATTGAGTAATATATTGTTAAACTCAATTTAAAATTTATCGGAAAGGATCAGCCATGACCGAACTGAACAATGAAGTCCGTTTTGGAAAAGTAGCAGTTGATAAGGGCTTTATTACAATTGATCAGATGCTCAACGCAATAGAGGTTCAGGTGCGAGAGAATATAGCCTTTGGTACTCACAGGAAAATCGGCATGATATTACTTGAAGAAGATCACATAACAATGGACCAGATCAATGAAGTGCTCAAGGTCCTGGATGAAAGCAGATAACTTTCTTATTTACAGCAGATATTCGGGCTTAACATTCTGAAGGGCATGGAATATATTTCCCTTTATCTTTCTGTTGGTTCTATAAAGGGCATGAAGCATTTTCTTGATTTCTTCCCGCTTTGACCTGCCTGATGTGGGGCATCCGGTTTCAACGATGGGGAATTCCATCTCCTTGGAATATCTTTTAATAATTTGTTCATCCGTCATAAAGAGCGGTCTTATTACTGTAACCGCCCCTTTGAAAAAATCCTGCACAGGCATCATCGTACTTACCGAGCCACCATAAAAGATATTGATAAAAAGGGTTTCTATTATATCATCCTTATGATGGCCGAGTGCTATCTTGTTGCACTCAAGCTCTCCGGCCAGTTCAAAAACGTATTTTCTTCTGTGCCTCGAACAGAAGAAGCACGGGTTTTCAAGATTTTCAGGGCTGTGCGCCCTCGGACCGAAATCACCTGTAATGATCCTGTAATCAAACCCGTGTTCTTCAAAATAGTCCTTCATCTGGCGGGCGTTATCGCCTCCGAATCCGGGATCCACGTGAACTGCTGTTATCCTGTACTTTACGGGGAGCCTTTTCAACCGTTCACGTAAGAGCCACAACAGGGACATGCTGTCCTTTCCGCCGGAAACCGAGACAAGGATATGATCTCCTTCTTCGGTCATGTTGTATTTGTGGATGCCCATGCCCATGAGCCTCTTCATCTCTTTATGTATATATTTCGTCATGGGTAATTCCGCTCGCCAAAGAGCCCTGTACCTATCCTTACAAGGTTTGCGCCTTCTTCAATGGCAATCCTGTATGAACCGGACATGCCCATGGAGAGATATTTCATATCAACGCTTTCAATTCCCTGCCGCCTGATAAGGTCGAAGATCTCCTTTGTCGTCTTGAAATACGGCCTTGAATCCTCGGGATCATCACTGAACGGCCCCATCGTCATAAGCCCCATGACCCTGATATTTGAGAGACAGGTCATTTCCTTTATAATTGAAACAGCATCTTCAGGCATCACACCGGCCTTCCGGTCTTCTTCTCCGCTGTTTATCTCGATAAGAACATGCATAATCTTATCAATATCTCCACAGGCCCTGTCAACAAGCCTGCACAGCTTTACAGAATCAACGGTTTCAATCATATCAAAGATGCTTACAGCCTTTTTTACCTTGTTTTTCTGAAGGTGACCTATCATATGCCATTCTGCGCTCCTGCCTATTTTTTCAAAGGCCTGTTCCGCCTCCTGGACATAGTTCTCGCCAATAATTTCAAGCCCCGCATCAATGGCTTCCATGATCTCTTCAGCGCTCCTGGTCTTGGCGGCGCCTACAAGTCTTACACCTTGCGGCAGTTCATTCAGTATTTTTTTAACTGCTTCCCTGATCATCAAACTCTCCTGCCTTTTTTACAGCCCTTTCCAGAAATCCCTGTGGATTTCCAGTACCGGCTTAAGCGCAAACTCTACAATCTTTTCATTTGCCTTTGCCATGAGATCTGTAATACTGCTTTTTCTTATATCCGCCAGTTCTTCAAGCACTGCCTTCACCGAATCTCTCTGTCCGTCTATATGATATCCGCCTTCCAGGGTAATTATCAGTTTCCCCTGGCAGCACTTGTCTGCAAGATCCATAAGTAACCTTGTAAGACCGGCAAACCCGTAAGGCGTAACGTTCATGCTGCTTAAAGGATCCCTGAAATAAATATCAAATCCCGCAGAAACAAGGATTATATCGGGTTTATACTCAAGGGCGACAGGTTTCAACACTCTGTTGTATATAGACACAAAATCACCGTCGCCATAGCCCGTGGGAAGCGGTATATTGACCGTGTAGCCGACACCATTACCCGAACCAACTTCACCATAGGAACCGGTTCCGGGATAGTGGGGGTACTGATGTGTGGAAAAATAAAGAACGGAGTCGTCCCCCTCGAATGAATGCTGTGTACCGTTACCATGGTGCACATCCCAGTCCACAATAAGAACACGCTTCAGCCCGAGTTTGTTTCTGGCATACATTGCGGCTATGGCAATATTATTGAAAAGGCAAAAACCCATTGCCCTTGAGCGTTCCGCATGATGACCGGGAGGACGGACAAGGGCGAATGCATTGTCGAGATCTCCTGAATTGACCATCTTTACTGCCTCGCAAAGCCCTCCTGCCGCAAGCAGTGCAGCTTTGTAAGAACCTGCCGATGCCTGGGTATCAGGATCGAGGTATGTGGATTCAAGCCCGTCGGTTGATGCTATTTCATCTATGTAGCGTGATGAATGCACATAAAGGAGTTCTTCCTTTTCAGCTTCACGTACAGGTACATTGATAAAAAGATCTTTCATCTCCGTGTCCAGCATCCGGTATATCGCCTCAAGTCTCTCGGGGCATTCAGGGTGTCCTGCCCCCATGAAGTGGTCCATGTATCTGTTATCTCGAACAATCCCGGTTTTTCTCATTTCAGGCCTCCCATTGCAGAATTTAAAGGTTGAAACTGAAACTTGATTCTAACAAAAGAATTCTGATACCATAACCGACACAAAACATTAATAAAAAAGGTGTATTTTTATGTTTTTTTTTATTGGCGGGGTACAGCCGAAGACAACTGTTGTAGACAGCAGGCCCTTACTCTGCCCTTCATGCGGGCTGCTCCGGGCAAGATATAAAAGGGTCGACCATTATCTTACTCTTTTTTTTATTCCCATTATACCGGTAAAAAGGGGAGAGCCTTTCTTATTTTGTGATGGGTGCGGCGTACAGTCTCAGGATGGGCCCGGATCTGTCTATAAAGACAATATTATACGGTCCTGTAAAAACTGCGGCAGAAAACTGGATTCGGATTTTAGATATTGCCCTTTTTGCGGCAAACCACTATAAAACGAATATAAAAATGGCACGGACTAACCATGGTTTGGTGGGGTATATGCCACCTTCAAAGGTGATTGTGGATAAATGAAGAAAAAGCAAAACACACAAAATGATGAGATACTTGGCCAGATGGAGGAGCTTGCCAGGAATCTTGGTATAACAGTAAGATATGAGAAAGATTCTGAAGGAGAGCGCATTCTTCCCTGGCGGATTTTGCAGGGTTAAGGGAAAAGACCTTATAATAATAAACTCAAAGGCCTCGCTGGATGATAAAAAAGAAATTATAGCGAGGGCCCTGCTTCCCTTTGATCTCAGCCAGATATATGTGCTCCCGGCAATACGGGAGCTCATTGACAGCTTCAACAGGAGCTAGGCTTCCTGCTTGCCCTTTTTCCCTTTCCTGTGGCTTGTCTTTTTGTATAGCTCAAGATATTTTGCCAGGGCACGTTTCATGTCCTTTCTTTCGCATATCTCCTGAATACCCCTGATATCATGATAGTAATCCAGATCATCATAGATGTTTGCCGAGATCTTAAAAAGGGCCTGGGATCTTACCAGATTTTCATCCACTTCAAAACCCCTGGATTCCATCACCCTCGGCCCGGTAAAAATTATAAGTGCACCCGGTTCGGCGATTGTTACATCCCCGAGGGCGGCATAGCTGGCTATCGCCCCGCCTGTGGACGGATCTGCAAGTATGGAAATATATGGCAACCCGTGTCTCTTGAGCCTGTCAACAGACTCTATGGTCTTTACCATCTGCATTAACGCCGATATGCCCTCATAAAGTCTTGCTCCTCCGGAACAGCACACACTTATAAACGGCAGGTTTTCCTGGATGGCATAATCCACGGCACGCCTGAACTTCTCACCGAAAACAACGCCCATTGAGCCGCCGCTGAAGTAAAATTCACTTATACCCATAACAACCGGAAAGTGATGAATCCTTGCACTGCCCACAACAAGTGACTCCTTGAATCTTGATCTTCCTTCCTGTCTTTGCAGAAAATCCTTGTAATAATCAGTCATTGATTCCTCTTCAAGCAGCTGATCTACTGTAAGGTTTCTGTAAAGTTCATGGAATGTGCCTTCATCCGCAAGGCAGTCTATCCAGCCCTCGGCACCAAGGGTATAGGTAAATCCGCACTTGGGGCATACCTGAAAATTTTTCAAAAAAATATCCAGAGGTATCAGTTCGCCGCAGCCCCCGCTGTTTTTGTCCTTTCCCGGAACACCTCCGCATTCTATGAAATCCTGGTCCGTATTTTGATACTGAATTCCATAATCATCAAATATTTCAGTCACAGAGGAATGATTGACTATCTTGATGCTGGGCGGAACCTTCTGAAAAAGTTGTTTAATCGGTTTTTCAATATAACGTTTTATGTCGTGAAGTGCACCTCCACTCTTGGACAGACCAAAATTTTTCGCCTTTATCTGCCTTTTTTTCAGTAGCTTTTTGATCCTTGACCTGGATAGATCCTTAATGGACCTGACAAGAAACTGATTAACATTCTCGGCCATCTCATCAATATTTGTGACATTTTCGGGCGAAGGAACAATGCGGTCAATAACCCCCAGTTTCCTGAGTTCCTTTGCCGTCGGTTTCAGTATTGTAAGGGCGTCTTTGATCCGTTCCGCATCTCTGAAGAGTATTGATGCAGTACTTTCGGGAGGGGCTGTTGCATAAAGCGCATCGTCCATCTGGCCTCTTATATCAGTGAACTGTATGGCAAGGGCGCCCCCG
The DNA here is from genome assembly GCA_963815145.1 of uncultured delta proteobacterium. Taxonomy (GTDB): domain Bacteria; phylum Desulfobacterota; class DSM-4660; order Desulfatiglandales; family HGW-15; genus JAAZBV01. The sequence continues at coordinate 69,830 of CAWFFS010000021.1, read as the reverse complement.
CTTCCTCCCTCACCTAAAACAAGGGATATCGTCCTGACCGGTATGGTAAGAAAATCCCTGATAAGATGGGAGATAAAAAATGCCTGAAAATGTCTTGCTGATTCCATGGAGATATCTGCACCATAGGTATCAACCATGCAGAAAATGTATGTATTTTCAGGATTGGAAGTTCGCGCTTTTTTTAGAATGTTTAATATAATGGAGTGATCATCCGCTGTCAGCATACCATAGTTGAGCTTATTCAAATCCGACTGACTTTTAAGATCGGAAAGCTTAGGCTTCTGCTGACCTATTACATAAAGGTCCTTTTCCATGAAAGAGCAGGTCCCGGCTACCAGAGAGCCATTAATGGTTTCTATTTTTTTAAATCCGGGGAAAAGCTTGTTAATAATATCAGAACTCCTTGGGCGCATAGGATGCCTGGTGCGCTTCTTAAAGATATCTACAAGATCCATTTTTACCATAGTGATCGGCCTTTCAAATTATAAAATTATCTTGTACGGCTAAAGCCGTTTATTCATAAAATGTTTTATTCAGCATAACAACTTTTTTGCTCTGCTGCCTTAAAAAAACAAACGGTTTAGCATGCTTTTAAATTTCTATCAAGTCCCTCAATAATTAAACAATATACATTAATTTTATATATTATATTCAGTTTAAGGCTGTTTGGTTTTTGTTGATTCATTATTTTCTATTTCGTCAGAGGCTGTTTTTGTAATGCTTTTTGCTGCATTATTTATATCCTCAATAATCTTATACGGTGTAAGTAATGCCCGTTTGAACACACCCAGAAGCCCCTTCAGGTTTTCCATCGGTACAATAGAAAGATCAGGCTTGCTCCATGAGCCTGTTACATCATATCCGACAGTAAAGAGGGTTTCATTATTCCCTACAAGTATACGCCCGACTATCGGGATGTGGCTGATGATAAAATCTATGTTTGTAAGGGGCTGAATCAGAAGTCTTATATCATGCGTCTGTTTATACAGGTTTTCCTCGCCTGATCCTACTGCGTTGAAGGCCGGGCTTTTTATAACAAATCCTTCGGTATTCAGGATTCCTTTATTGATCCTGGCTGTTCCCTCTATATTTTCAAAATAAAAACCCTCTTCTCTCATATCAGGCGGGCGTTGCCTGAACTTGTCAGGGATGTTCAGAAGATCAAGGATTTTTATAAAAACCCTTGAATTTTTCAGTAATCCCTTTGTGATAACTACCTTTTCCAAATTGCCGGAAAGATTTTTCAAAATCCCACCGCTGATATCTCCTTTGATCATTACCGAGGAATTCAGGGTAAGCGCCCCCTTTATACCCATATCACCGAATCCCGTATCCGAAATCAGTTTATCTATCGGCTGGTTTTCAAGGTTTATTTTCCCGGAAATGTTGATCTCTCCAGACCTGTTTCTGCCGATTTTTCCGCTGAGCGACACATCTCCTGTTTTAAGTTCTGCCTGTGCATTCTTTATCAGGATATTTTTTGCTGTAAATTTCATTTCGGCATTTAACCGCTTAAACTTGAATTTTCGCCAGATACCTTTGGAGGCATTTATTTTTAAATCGATATCGGATGTTTTTAACAGGGCTTTTCCCTGAGAATGAGGTATTTTATCAACTGCATCCCTGTTACTCATGATTAATTTTGTCAGGTCAATATAATCGGTCGTAGCCAGCAGATCCCCCTTTATACTGTCCCATCCCTGAAGTATTCCCTTAATATGAAGAGGATGATCACCGAATTTCATATCACACTGGCTGATAAACCCTTTTTTGCCCGAGAGATCCAGACGAAACGCCAGACCCCTTACAGGCAGTGGTGTAAATTGGGAGGGGAAAAATATACTTTTTCCCTGCAAATTTCCAATTACCTGCATCCCTCTTAAATTTTTTCCGACGAATGAAACATCCAGGTCGGCATTTAAAAGGCCATAAAAGACATCCTCGCTTCCTTTAAATTGAATACCTAAATCTCCAAGAGACAGGTTCCGTGTCAGGACCTTGATGGTGTTTAGTTTTTCTCCTGCAAGATAATATTCCCCGGATAAGGTGACTTTGGAGTTACCAAGACTGATTTCAACATTATTGATGTCAATTTTGCCATTTGTGTATCTCGTAAGGTCAAAGGAAACGCTGCTTTTCTTTGCGGTTGTACGTATCCATAATCTGTCCGAATCCATGACAAGTTTTTCAGCATCGATCCTGCCTTTATATCTGTAGGTGTCCCCATCTCTATCCAGGGAGAATTCCCAGGGAAGGGGCTCCTTGAATTCAAATGGAAATTTGCTTTTTTTTATGCATCCGTTGAGAAGTTGATTCATATCAGCACTGGCCTTTATATCAGCATGTGTAAAAAGCAGGTCGCTCCCTTTAATTACAACGGTTCCTGATGCGCTGAATGGTGTTTTTCCAAAGACCCCCTCTCCGGAGAAGCTGTTATTGCCGTCCTCTAAAAAATGAAAATCCATCTTACTGAAGCTAAGGGGGAGACCCAGAGGCATCCTGTAATACAATGTGTTCCTGAAAGAAAAATCCCCGTTTAGAATTCTGGGGACTTTCCAGCTCTTCCGGTAAAGGATGGTCGTCCTGGCTAAAAGCCTACCGTCGAGTTCTTTGAAATTTTCTATACGCTCCCGGACCCGTTCAGGAACCACGTACATTTCACGATGGCTCATTAGTTCCCTGATATCGAAATCACCATCAACAAATACCTTATACAGCGGGTGACCGCCCACCATCCCCAGCACATCCAGAGAGCCCTCCTTTATTTGAGAATTCCCGAAGACACCGTTTAAACCGGAGACCTTCAGGTTCCCATCCCTGATATCCACTGATGCCGAGATATTCTTAAAAGGAACCTGAATGCCCATGTTCGAAACAATGAATGACCTGCACGTAAAGGTCATACCAATCACTGACCGGTTCTTCTCATCCTTCAGGTGTCTGAACTGGTCGAATGTTCCGTCCAGGACGAGGTTGTCCATGCGTACCATACCGTCCTCAAACATTGGAAATAGTTTGTCTTCGAGCCAGGGCGGGGTTATGTAAAATGGAAAATGAACCCGGAAGGTTCCGATGGGCATGAATTCACTTTTGGCCGTGAGTTTTATATAGGGATTATGCAAGTTGGTCAGGTCAAGGATCATATTCACATCAAGATCAATATCTCCGGTCTTCATATTGAGTGAATCAATGTGTATAATCCTGTCTCTAACAGACGCATGCGTATTACAATTGAGTGCCGGGATATTGTAATCCTTAGATCTCTCTTTATGGATAAGGGTAAAAACAAAGGATTTGAATCCTAAAGAACCGCCTATTCCGATGCCGTTTTCCGGGCTTCCGGTAATATTCAGGCTGCTGCTCAGGAAACCTTTTTTGATCTTAATATTTTCAGCAGGAAGAGGAATCCAGGTAAGAGGGGTATTCTCGGTTTTTAAGGACGCGCTGAATACGCTTGAAAGAAGATCATCCGGATTTAAATCAATAGTGCTGCTTATATTAAATTTTGATTTTTCACCCTTGTATTCTATTATTCCATTACCTGACATTTTAAAGGTATTTGGTGTATCCTTAACATACTGCACCCCTGCAGATAGGATATTAACCGCAATATTGGAAGGTCCTGCGACAGTCAGTATTCCGTTTTCAATGTCAATATTGTTAACTCCATCCCTGCTCATGATAGGTATTTTAAGCCTGCTTTTACCCTCTTTATTTAAAAGGGCTCTGACTTCCGATTCAGGAATCTCCGCCACCGGATTTATGATATCGACACTCACCGGTGACAGTTGAAGCATGAGCAGGCGTCTTCTGCTGAAGCTGATATTAAAACTGGAGGCGGTTATACTGCCGGCCCTGTCCCTGAAGTTTAATTTTACATCATGAATCACCACACCCGGGGTACCAAGGATATCCAGTTTTATTTTTCCGGTCTGAACGTTCATGCCGAATCCGAGGAACACCTTTTTCAAAAGGTACTGCTGAATCTCCGGCTTCTGTATGAGAGTATTCAACAGTGCAAAGAGAGAGATTACCAGCAGGAGAACAAGGCCGGGAAGAATAACAAATCTATGAATTTTTTTACTAAATCTCATGGGAATTGCTTAACTAAACAGAGGATTTTCAGGTCGCTTTACCGCGGCAAAATAATCCATGCAGATTTTTCTATGGTCGAAGGCCAGGGTTTCAGGCAGGTTTTCAGCCGTGAAAATCTCTGCCGATAATGCATCATCAGCCGCCTCTGGTGTGCCGTCCGCGTCGGCAATGAAAACCACGGATATTGTATGGTGTCTCGGATCCCGTTGAGGGTCGGAATAGGCACCCAGCTGGGATATCAGCGTTACATCCAGAGATGTTTCCTCTTTTGCCTCTCTTACTGCAGCGGTTTCAAGGCTTTCTCCATAATCAACAAACCCTCCCGGAAGAGCCCAGCCGAAAGGCGGGTTTTTCCTCTTGATTAACACTATGCCGCCATTTATCCTGATAATAATATCCACAGTCGGAAAGGGGTTCCGGTACCTGTAAACTGTCTTGCCGCAGGAAGGGCACTTGAGTGAATCTCTCATTATATTTATCCGGTTTTACAGGTTATATTGTGAAATCAACCTGGATAGATAAGTCCTCTGGATGTCCATGATCTTAGCAGCCTTGCTTCTGTTTCCACCCGTGTGATCCAAATTTACCTTCACGAATTCCCTTTTGAACTTATCCAGGGCATCCTTCAGGGTTAACCCGAATTCCATGCCTTGCTGCTGGTCATCGTTTGTGCCGATAGGCAGGTCTTCGGGCATTACTTCACGCTTGTTTCCCATTACAACCGCCCGTTCCATGGCATTCCTCAGCTCCCTTACATTGCCCGGCCAGTTGTACTTAATCATCTTATCCATTGCGTCCTTGGATATTTTCAGACTTTGAAGTCCTGTCTCCACCCTGAACATATCCAGAAAGTACTGGGCCAGAAGAGGTATGTCATCTTTGCGTTCACGCAGGGGCGGCATCTGGAGCTGTACAACATTAAGCCTGTAAAAGAGATCTTCCCTGAACCTTTCCTTTGTAATTTCCTTTGTGATATCCCTGTTTGTAGCGGCAATTATCCGAACATCTACAGTAATGGGCTCAGTGCCGCCTACCCTGTAAAAAACCCCTTCCTGCAGTACACGAAGAAGCTTTGCCTGCATGGCCGGAGACATCTCGGCTATTTCATCAAGGAATATTGTGCCTCCGTCAGCAAGTTCAAATTTCCCTACCTTTTTTCCCGTAGCACCCGTGAAGGCGCCCCTTTCATGTCCGAAGAGTTCATCCTCAAGCAGTGTTTCCGGTAACGCCGCACAGTTAAGAATAACAAGCGGCATGGCTTTTCTTTGCCCTGCCTGATGTATCAGCCTTGCAAGGAGTTCCTTGCCTGTGCCGCTTTCCCCCAGAATCAGTGTAGTAGCCTTTGAATTGGCAACCTTAAGTGCATCATAGATGACGGTTTTAATAGATCTGGACTCCCCTACTATCTGGTATTTGCTGGAGAGCTCTTCTTTCAGATCCATGTTTTCACGTTTGAAATGATCCATTGCCCTGGCATTGTGAATGGCCATGGATGCAAGATCCGCAATAGAGGTCAGTACCCTCATATCCTCTTCGGTAAATGATGTGCCGTCTTCCTTGTCTATTAGCTCAACAACCCCGATAACCCTGTCATCCACCTTCATGGGTACACAGGCAATCGACCTTGTCTTAAAGCCTGTGTGTTCGCTTATCCTCTTGTCCCATCTCGGATCAAGACTCACATCAGGAATCAGAAGGGGTTCTCCGGTCTGGGCAACATAACCCACAATCCCCTCTCCCATGTTTATCTGAAACTGCCTTACCTCCTTGCCCTTTTCACCTGTGGCCACCTTGAAATATAACTTCCTGGTCTTTTCATCCAGCAAAAGCAGAGAACTTGCCTTCGCTTCCATCATCCTGGTGGCGCTGTTGATTATAAGTTCAAGCAACTCGTCCTGGTTAAGAACCGAGTGCAGCCAGCTTGATATTTCTCTGAAATAAGCTATCGGCAGTCCGCTAATATGCTTTTCTTTCATGATGCTGTCCTTATTGATGGTTTATCGTATATAAATCATACTGTTTGCTGTGCATTATTTAATTCATTTTTTCGAATAGTGTATACTTTAATCAACAACAATGCAATAAATGATTTGTATGTATATTATTTTGTATTTGCATATCAAATTCAATACATTTCAGTTGGATTTAAAGAGCCAAAGATGCAGACAGGGCTCATTGCCGCCTGCATTGGCAGCAGACTGTGAAGCCTTTAGGCTTCAAAAGCGTTTTTGACTATACGAAATGGTAAGGTGTTGCATATATCAGTTGAAATGACCGTGGATTCATGGCATGGCACTAGTATTCCCTGTATCCACCAGGAACGGGCCTGCCATCCACATAAACCCTGTTCTGATCATCAAATGCGAATCTTCCTTCGGATATCATCTCTATCGTCCGCGGGAAGATAATCCAGTCCCCCTTCTCCTTGAGCCTCTCCTGGTGCTCGTCAACGATCCTGTTTAAAAGGTCCTTATTGTCTTTCAGGGAATCAACCGGTTCTGGGAGGTTAACTTCAACAGGATCAGAAACCATCAGGAGCGGGCCTGTATCAACACCCTGATCTGTCCAAAGTGTCGATGCCCTTAAACTCTTTTCTCCATTGAGTATTGCGTCGAGTACCGCATGGTCTCCGGTATATTTCCTTTTGTTGTCCGGGGTTAAGATGGAAAGGTCCGCTGGATGGACATTTACGCACCCTTCGATAGTTGTGAAGCTCATATAACCGCCCAGGGCTATAAGGTTAATTTTAAATGCCCTGACGAGGTCCTGTGCAACGCTGTCAAACTCCGTTCTTGCAGAAAGCCCTTCGGACGATGCAACTGTTCTGCTTTTGTGGTGGAGCGTATGGAATCTGCGTATATCATAACTGAAGTAGGGGAGCCCGTTTTCAAGGGCGATCTTTTCTCCCTGGCACTTTCCGTCCGACCTGTCGCTGAAAATAAACACAACGTGAAAGGGTGATGACCCTTTATCCTTAATCAACTCCTGTTCCTTCTTCAGCAGCATCTTTATATTGCTTCCGGAACCTGACATAAAGGCTGCGACCTTCATCGGTCCCTTGTTTTGATTCGGATCATAAAAGGGTTTCAGTTTCATGCATACCTCATTTCAGTCTCTGAGTAATTTTAGCAACCAGTCTGTTTTTATTAATAATTTTTGACATATAAGCCGAAGTATTCATATATTGTTTCTTTTTCTTTATCAACCCTGTTTAAGGTACTTTATATTTATTTAAAAAAGATTATAATGCGGGCCATGTTCAGTGACTTATAATCTTTTAAAATCGCAGTGGCCGATCAGGGCATTAGTATCTGTAATTAACATTAACAAGTAACATACATGTATCTAGATTACTGGAAATTTAAAAGATTTCCCTTTGAAAATGTCCCGGACCCGGATTTTTTCTATCTCTCAAAGACCCATGAGGAGGGGCTGACAAGACTTATCTATGCTGCCAGGATGAGAAAAGGCAGTGCCATGCTTTCAGGTGAGATAGGGTGCGGTAAAACCACCCTTTCAATGGTATTCGTAAGGGAACTCCCCGAAGATAAATATGACGTGGGAATAATCATCAATCCCAAGCTTGAAGCAAAGGAATTTCTTCAGGAAATTTTTATCAGTTCGGCATAAAGGATATTCCCGATACAAAGGTAAGATGCCTCAGATTGCTCAACGAAAAAATGCTGGCAAATATGGATGCCGGGAAAGAAACTCTCCTTATTGTAGATGAGGCCCAGATACTCAATGAATCAACCTTTGAAGAGATAAGGCTCCTCTTGAATTTTCAGCTGAACAGCAGGTTCCTCATGACCATCATTCTTATTGGTCAGCCGGAGCTTATCCGGAAGGTGAAAGACATCGAACAGCTTGACCAGAGGATAGCGATAAAATACCATCTTACTGCATTCAATCTTGAAGAGACTGAAAGGTATATTACTTACAGGCAGGAAAAGGCAGGCGGAAGAAACAACGTGTTCTCCGATGAGGCAATTGATAAAATATATGAACACACCGGAGGTGTCCCGAGGAAGATAAACAATCTGTGTGACCTGTCTCTATTGATAGGCTCCAGCACAGGGCAGAATATAATCAATAAAAAAATTGTGGAGAATATAATCAGCGATGGTGCGCTTTTCTGACATAATAAGGGGGAAAGACAAAAAGGATGAGAGGGAGAAAAAGCCTGAAGCCCCGGGGCATGAAGATGGTTTCAGGCTGAGCGATTCCCGGCTTTTTAATGTCCGGAATGTCGATACTTCCGTTAAAAAGGAAGTCCTCCCAAGGAGAGCGGGAATTATCGAGACAGGCAATTATTACAGCTCGTTTATTGAGAGGGCGCGGGAAATCGGCCGGATTGTAAAAAGCGATATGAATATCAGCCCGGCTTCCATCCTTACTGACATGCATGACTTAATAGAAAAAGACCTTATCGACAGCCTCTATGAATATGCCATATCTGTCAAAAATGAATCCTGGGATATTTCCACCCATACTGTGAATGTTATGTTTACATCTCTCAGGATGGGAAAGAGGTTGAAGTACGATATAAAAATGATGATGAGGCTCGGGCTTGCGGCCTTTGTTGAAAATGTCGGCATGTATAAAATACCGGAGAATATCCTCGAAGCCAAAGGGAAATTGTCAGCCGGGGAGAAGGCCCTTATCCGGAAACACCCTGAAACAAGCCATGATATCCTGTTGAATCTTGGAGAAAGATACAAATGGCTTTCCGAGGCAGCCCTGAGCATACACGAACGACTCGACGGCTCGGGTTATCCTGCCGGTTTAAAGGGTGAAGAAATCCCCGAGATAGCCGCCGTCATAGGCCTTGTTGACACCTATTGTGCCATAATCAATATCCGGCCATATAGAAACAGGCATATCCCGACAGAGGCAGTAAAATACATAATTGAAGAGGGGAAGGGGAAATTTCCTGCGGAGATAATAAAGATTTTCCTGGATCAGGTTTCTCTGTTTCCGGTTAACTCCTTTTTAAGGCTGAACAACGGGTCTATAGGCAGGGTAATATCAACAAACAGAAGGCACCCTTTAAGCCCCAGGGTTGAAATTGTTTACGACATGGCAGGTAACAGGCCTGAAGAAAGGCAGCAGATAAATATAGCTGACAACCCTTTGTTGTATATTGAAACGGTCATCAATCCGGATGACCTGAAAGATTAAGAGGCTCCATTGACCGGCAGCAATATGCATTTTTCAGACTACTGGCGAATAATTATTAAAAGAAAGCTCATCATCATTTCTGCGGCTGTTCTTTTTTTGTTGATCAGTGCCGCATTTGCAGTATGGAAGGCCTTCCCTCCGCTCTACTCATCCGCGTGCAGTATTAAATTTGAAAAGGAACTTACCCTCGAAGGGCTTTTTGCCAGGGCGCTTTCATTCCCGGGGGGAGATAATATAGAGGCACAGCAGGCAATAATCACAAGCTATGCTCTATTGCTCGATGTCGCACAAAATCTGTCGTTGATTTCAAAGACTGAGGCGGCCGATGAGCCGGAAGTATACGCGGTTATTCAAGACCTGAGGAATAAGATAAAGGTAAAAACGGAAAAGGACGCCGGAATATTAAGGATCATTGTTACTGACAGGAATCCGGCCTTTGCACAAAGACTGGCAAATGAACTTGCCCAAACCTACACCAGACAGTGCTCGGAGCAGCAGGAAAAACAACTGAACGACGTGATAAAGTATATAAATGGGCAACTCAAGGCGGTAAAGGATAAGCTTAAATACTCGGAGGCACAGCTCGACAAATTCAGCCAGAAACACCAGCTGTTATCAATAAAACAGCAGAGCGCAAACCTGCTTTTACGTAAAAAGGAAACAGAGGATGCGATTCGTATCGAAACCGATTCAAAGAAGATAAATAGTCTCAAACTGGAGCTCCGTGGAATCAATGAAAAAATCAATTCCCTGATGGATATAAAACCGGAGTTCGACAGGTTAAAAAGGGAGGTCGAATCATCCAGGAGCATGCTTTCCTTTCTCGATAAAAAAAATCAGGATGTCATGATAAAGCGGGCGGAAAACCCGAACCAAGTTGAAATAGTCAAACCTGCAATGCTCTCTTCACGACCTGTAAATCAGTCTGGTATTCTGCGTACATGCCTGCTGGGACTGGCAACAGGTATTGCCCTGGGACTTATCCTGGCCTTTTTGATGGAAATTCCCGGCGATTCTTCCGGGATAATCGAAGAGATCGAGAAATATCTTGATATAAAGATCATGGGGGTTATTCCACGGACAGGCATCAGGGAAGTGCTTTCCGGCATGAAGAATAATCAGGGTAAGGGACCTGATCAATTATCATATAACAGCTACATCAATCTTGTATCGCATTTTTCACCAAAAACCATGATTGCCGAGAGCTTCAGGGCGTTAAGAACAAACATACTGTTCGCAGGAGAAAATGAGAATACAGGGACAATAGCCGTCACAAGTACTATTCACCGGGAAGGCAAGTCCATGGTATCGGTAAATCTTGCAATCAGCCTTGCCCAGGCAGGTTTAAAGACCCTCCTGGTGGGGGCCGACCTCAAAAATCCAGCACTGGCAACGATGTTTTCCGTGGAAGAGAGCCCAGGCCTGACGGATATCCTGCTCGGGACCAGCTCCCGGGAGGATGCCATAAAGACCGTTTCAGACATGATTATGGGCGGTATGTCCATGGACGATATCATGATGACTCCGGGCCTGGACAACCTGAACATCATCACGAGCGGAGCTGTTCCTGAAAAACCTGCTGAACTGCTCAATTCCCGGACCTTCACAGAGTTCCTGGAGGATACGGAAAAGGAGTATGACATCATAATACTTGACTCGGCTCCGGTACTGTCTGCCGCTGATGCTGCTATCCTGGGCGCAAGGGCACATTCACTCCTTATTGTACATATGCCCGGGCTGGTATCAAAAAGGATGCTGAAGAGAACCGCCGCACAACTCAAGCAGGTAAAGTGCAATATCATGGGGATTGTTTTGAATGGCGTTAAGCCCGATATGATTCCGGCTGAATTGAGGAACAAATACTCCCGGGACCATTCTGTCAACGCATCCCCGACAGGCCATGAAGCAGCGTCAGAAAAAATTCCCGGAAAAAATCTGCCCGTGAGGATATTAGTAACACTTGCAGCAGTCGGCCTTCTGGCATCGGGGATATGGTGGCAGAGAGGTCTGATCTTTCCCGTGCTTTTTTCTTCATCCGAAAAAGCAGAACAAAAGAGTGTCGTCCCGCCTGCACAGGTTCTGTCTGCCCCAATTTTACCTGAGAAAAAAAACAATGAAGGAAAAAAAGAGCCCATATCTCCAGTTGAAAAACCGGAGGCTGTAGAGCATGCCTCTGCAACTGCTGAACCCATCGAAAACGTAGAAAAGGCAGCCAGCATTTCAAAAGAAGCCAGACTGGAGTATCCTGAAGGAAGATATCCCTATTCCATTTATCTGGGCTCATATAAAAATACGGAAAGGGCTGAGACTGCAATCAGAGAATATACCAGGAAGGGCATTCCCTGTTTTTGGGTAAAGGTCAACTTCGCTGAAAAAGGAACATGGTACAGGGTATATTTCGGGTATTATCCTGATGCAGGCAGTGCATCGGCATTTATTGAAGAAAATAAGATAAAGGATGCAGGAATAAAGAAGACCGCATATGCATGCCTTATTGGGAGCTTTACTGATGCTGAAAGTCCTGAAAGCAGGATAAATCTTTTAAAGGAAAAACAATATTCTCCATACCTGATATATGATGACGCATCCCGCCTGCATTATATATTCGCGGGGGCCTTTATAACCAGGGGCGCGGCAGAGGCGCTAAGTGCAAAATTAAAGGCCGACGGTATTGAGAACAGGGTAGTGTCACGCTGATGCTGCCTGGCACTATTTTTCTCTTACCTCCAGCCCCAGTTGCTTTAACATCTCCAGATCGTCATCAAGGGATCTTCCGTCTGTGGTCAGATAGTTTCCGGTCATTGTCCCGCTCGCACCTGCATAAAAAATGAGCGGGTGCAGTTCCTTTAAATTCTCTTCCCTTCCGCCGCAGATAATAATCTCCGTCCGCGGCATGAAATATCTGAAAAAGGCTATTATCTTTATACATTTTGCAGGATTCAGTTTGTGCACCTGTTCATAGGGCGTCCCCTTGATGGACACTAAAAAATTAAGCGGGACTGCATCGACATCAAGGGCCCTTATATCTGCGGCCAGTTCAAGTATCTGTTCGTCTGTCTCGCCAACGCCAAATATCCCTCCGGCGCATATTTCCATGCCCTGCCTTTGTGCAGCCTTTATTGTATTGATCCTTTCATCATAGGTATGTGTGGTGCAGATCTCATTAAAAAGGGTTCTGCTTGTTTCAAGATTATGGTGGTATCTTGTAATACCTGCCTGCCTTAGAATCTTAAGGTCGTCATCCTTCAGGATACCAAGGGATACGCATTTTTTTATTCTTTTATTATCCAGTTCTCCCATTGCCTCAGCTACGGCTTCCACATCCCTGCGCGGGAGGCCCTTCCCGGTTGTAACTATGGAATACCTGTTTATCGGCCTATCCTGGGCATACAGGCCGCCTTTGATCAATTCATCCTTTTTAAGGATAGGATAGACCGGTGCTTCGGTCTTTGAAAAGGAAGACTGGGAACAGAACCTGCAGTCCTCCGAACATTTTCCTGATTTACCGTTGCATATGGTGCACAGGTGTATCTTTCTGCCTGAATACTTTTCCCTTATCATGCCTGCACCGGTCATGATTGCCGGAAGGTCTGCGTCAGGCGCCGACAGGATTTTTAGATATTCCGAATCATCCGGAAGTTTCCCTTCCAGAATATCCTCTGCCAGTTCAATATAGTATCTGCTGTTTTTCATATTAGCCATATTAGTTATCCAAAATATTCCCTGAAATGCCCTTTCAGGCTTTCCGGGTTGATATCTGTAATATTTTCTATCTCAGCGATTACCCTTACTTTTCCAAAATGCTCTATAGCGTCACGGTTACTGCTGTTTTTGGGGCCGTTCATGACAACTCCCAGGATTTCGATCCCTTCATTCCGCAATTGACTGATTGATAATAGTGTGTGATTGATAGTCCCGAGGCCGCTTCGTGCAACAATAATAACCGGGGCATTGCATCTTTTCATGAGATCGATCATCAGGTCCTTTTCATTCAGAGGGACCATTATGCCGCCTGCCCCTTCTATTATAAGTGTCTCCCCGTCCGGAGTTTCGGGGATTACAAATTTTTCCAGTTCAATACGCATTCCTTCTGCGGCCGCGGAGGTGTGTGGAGAAAGGGGTTGTTTGAACATATAGGTCTCAGGGAAAAAAAATGTGCTGTCAAGGCCGGTTTTTTCCTTCACCCACTCTGTATCAGTTATATCTTCAAGACCGCTCTGGACAGGTTTCCAGTATTTTCCATTCAGGCCGGAAACGAGCATTGCCGCGAGGAGAGTCTTTCCAATACCCGTGTCAGTGCCTGTAACAAATATCCTGTCAGGAAACTTTATCTTTGCCGCTGACCCGGTCAATTTATCTCCTTCCACCTCTTAAAAAGTTCCAGCAGCAGATCGACATGGTTTTCATTATGGGCGGCCGTAAGTGCTATCCTTATCCTTGATTCTCCCCTGGGAACAGTGGGCGGACGAAATGTTGTTGCAAGTACATTATTTTCTTCCAGCCATCCTGACACCCTCAACGCTTCTTTTTCATCACCTATAATAACAGGGATGATATGTGTCGTCGATTTTCCGGTATTATATCCCATGTCCCTTAAGCCATTGCGCAGCTTATCGGAATTTCCCATCAACTCATAACGCTCCTTGTCCATCCCAGGTATCAGATCAAGGGCCGCATCAATAGCCCCTATTACAGCCGGAGGCAGTGCAGTCGTATATATCAGCCCGTTACAGAAATTTATGAGGTAATTTTTCATCGCGCTATTTGATGATATATAGGCGCCAAAGGAGCCGACACCCTTGGAGAAGGTCCCCATTACCAGGTCCACGTCTTTATTACTACTTACACCCATACCGTTTTTACCGATAACACCCGTGGCGTGGGCCTCATCAACAACCAGTAACGCATTATATTTTTCTGACAAGGATATAAGCATGTCAATATCGCACATATCACCATCCATACTGAAGATGGACTCGGTAACAATAAAATTTCTTGAATGATTTCCGGCGCTCGCCTTTAAAAGGTCCTCAAGGTGATCAAGATCATTGTGGCGAAATGTATTCACATAGCAGCGCGAAAGCTTGCAGCCCTGAATAATGCTGTTATGGTTTAAAAAATCCGAAAGGATAAGTGTGTCTGAATCGGAAAGCGCGGGCAGCAGCGAAACATTTGCCTGAAAACCGGAGTTGAAAATAAGCGCCCCCTCATGACCGGTTAACCGGGCAAGCTTATCCTCCAGTTTTTCAAAACATTCGAAGTTACCGCAGACAAGCCTTGACGCAGTCGAACCGGCGCCATATTTCAAGGTGTATTCATTTGCCCTCTGCTTTAACAGGGAATGGGTTGAAAGTCCCAGGTAATCATTGGAACAGAAGTTGAGCATCCTCCTGCCGTTTACCTCTACCTCTGCGTTCGGAAAAGGCAGAACAGTTTTAAGGCTGCGAAAGAGATGGTTGTTTTTTCTTTCCTCCAGTGCCGCGGTTATAAAATTATATTTATCCACTTTTTTTAAAGCACCAATTCTTTTACAATTTCCCGCATCGCACGGGTAATCCTGTCAAGGTCTTCATCAGAGATAATATATGGCGGCATGGTGTATATAAGTTTTCCAAAGGGTCTCAGCCAGACTCCCCTTTTTACAAGCATCTCCTGTACTATTGCCATATCAACTGGCTCTTTCATCTCGATAACACCGATAGCCCCGAGGACACGGACATCCGCAACAGCAGATGACTCTGCACACCCGGCCAGTCCTTCCCTGAGCCCTGCTTCTATCCCGGCAATTCTTCTCTTCCAGGGCATTGAAATAAGAAGCTTCACACTTGCCAGGGCCACAGAGCACGCAAGGGGATTTGCCATGAATGTCGGACCGTGCATAAAGGCGCCTTCTCTGCCCGACGATATGGTGTCACTTACGTCACTGGTTGCAAGGGTGGCGGCCATGCTCATGTAACCGCCAGTAAGGGCCTTTCCGATACACATGATGTCAGGGGATATCCCTGCCTTTTCACAGGCAAAGAGGGTTCCCGAGCGGCCAAAGCCTGTGGCTATTTCGTCTGCTATAAGGAGAACATCATATTCACTGGAAAGCTCGCGCGCCCTCTTCAGATATTCCGGTGAGTAAAAACGCATTCCGCCTGCGCCCTGCACAACCGGTTCAAGGATGATGGCCGCGATTTCCCTGTTATGATCACTGAGAATCTTCTCCATTGCACTGATATCGCCTTCATCCCATTCGTCATTATATCCTGTACGCGGCGCATCCACAAAATACTGCTCGGTCAGGATACCTTTAAAGAGATGGTGCATGCCTGTGACAGGGTCGCAGACCGACATTGCTGCGAACGTATCCCCATGATAGCCGGACCTGATGGTCAACAGCTTCTTCTTCTCGGGCTTTCCTGCGGCATGCCAGTACTGGATCGCCATTTTGATAGCAACTTCGACAGAAACGGAGCCGGAATCACAGAAAAATACCTTTTCAAGCCTGTCAGGTGTAATTTCAACAAGGAGGGACGCGAGATCAACCGCTGGCTTATGCGTAAGCCCGCCGAACATGACATGTGCAATATTTTTTATCTGATTTTCAACCGCCCTGTTAAGTACAGGATGATTATAACCGTGGATAGCCGCCCACCATGATGACATACCGTCCACAAGCTCCCTGCCATCCAGCAGTTTCAGCCTGACCCCGCTCGCTGACGCAACAGGGTAAACAGGCAAAGGATCTTTCATGGAGGAGTATGGGTGCCAGATATGTTCTCTATCATAATCGAGTAATTTCTCGATAGATTCATTGTTCATTAATAAAAAACCGCCTTACTGCTTCACTTAAATATCTAAAGTTACAAAACTTAAGCCCTGATTCGCGGGAAGTCAACAATTATTAAAACAGGGAAAAACATATATCTGCCGGCTGAACTACTTTAATCCTGAATCCGGAGTTATCCCGTATTTTTTCAACTTTTTCCAGACCGTAATGCGGCTCACTCCCAGTATCCTGGCCGCCTCAGATTGATTTCCCCCTGCCTGCTTGAGTGCATTGAGCAGGTTTTCCTTGTCCTGTGATTCGTTGAGCGGTCTTTTCAACGCATTCTTTTCGGTTGTTTGACAGTGCTGTTTAATCTTGACGGGCAGGTGCTGCACATCAATCGCCCCGCCAGGGCATAGCACGGATGCGTATTCTATGGCATTTCTCAATTCCCTGATATTTCCGGGCCACGAATAGGATGTCAGTTTTTCCATGGCCTCGGGAGTGCAGCCCAAAATCTTTTTTTCCTGTTTAGGCACAATACGCTTGATAAAACTCTGAACAATCAGCGGGATATCTTCCTTTCGCTCGGCAAGTGACGGGCAGTGCAGGGGAAATACGTTAATCCTGAAAAACAGATCCTCACGGAAAAGCTCATTGGCAACCAGTTCTTCAAGATTTTTATTGGTGGCGGTTACTATCCTGACATCAATAGAGATAGACCTGTTATCTCCAACCCTCTCTATTTTTTTATCCTCCAACACCCTTAAGAGCTTGATCTGGGTGGACGGCGGAACGTCCCCGATCTCATCCAGAAATATTGTCCCGCCATGGGCGGCCTCAAAACGTCCTTCCCTGTCACGGTCGGCGCCTGTAAAAGCCCCCCTTACATGCCCGAAAAGTTCGGTTTCAAGGAGGTTTTCATTCAGGGCCGCGCAATTTACCTTTATAAAGGG
Organism: uncultured delta proteobacterium; assembly: GCA_963815145.1. Taxonomy (GTDB): domain Bacteria; phylum Desulfobacterota; class DSM-4660; order Desulfatiglandales; family HGW-15; genus JAAZBV01. The sequence goes on along the minus strand of CAWFFS010000021.1, from coordinate 52,844 downwards.
CATGCAGTTCCGGACGCTTACCTCATGGATGGCCCTTGCCGCCAGCTCCTTGCCCGCCCCGCTTGGCCCCTGGATCATGACAGGCGCCTCGGAAAGCGCGACATTTTCAATCAGCTCAAAAAGATTCTGCATTATCGTGGATTTCCCCAGCATGCCATGATAGCCGTCATCAAGATGAAAGGTTCTGCGCAAAGAACACTATCTCATTCTGTTTCCTGACGATTTCGGACATATCGGTAAGGGTTTCCACTGCGCCGATGATTTCGCCGTTCTCGTCCTTCAGCATGCAGGCGCTCTTGAGGACATGGGTTGCGCGCCGGTCCTTTGTGGTTATCAGACACTTTTTATCTCTCATTTTTCCAATAGTAAAAAGACGGCAGTAATCCGTTCCAGCGCCCTTCCCGACAACCTTGCAGCCTGTGCAGTTAAGGATTGTACATGGTTTCCCCATCAGCTCTTCAGCGGAATACCCTGTAAGTCTTTCGGCCGCGGAATTTACCACCCGGATTTTTCCTTCCTGATCAACCACCATAAGGCCGTCATGAAGTGTATCAACTATTGTCTTCCAGTATTTTTCAAAATTCATTGGTATCTACCTGTGTTAAGGGGTGTTAACCTGTTAACTAAAAGTCTGTTAACTTAACACCTGCAATTAGCTATGTCAAGAAATTCACTTATTAAAAAATGATATAATATCAATAAGATACAGAGCATGTGTTTTTTGGCACAATCTTAGCAGGGCGGTTCTGGAAACACTGGAAACAGTTTCCTGCCATTACCCGGATAATGGCGGGATTTATATTAAAAATTTATTTTAAAAAAATTGAAATATCTATTGGGAGGAAAAAATGAACAAACTAAAGTGGCCGGGTTTAATTTTTTCGGGGATTTTGTTTTTTATGATGTTTGCTATGTCATCTCAGACATTTGCATCAACAGAGGTCGATGATTTAAAGGCACAGCTCCAGCAGATGAACGATCAGATGAAGATGCTTCAGAAAAAGCTGGAAAAGCTGGAAAATGCCAGCACTGCAAAAGAGGATGAGATTTCAGAGCTGGACAAAAGGCTCAACAAGGCAGAGATGCACACCTCTACTGACAAGTTATCCTGGGGCGTGGAATTGAGAACCAACGCAGAGAGCATTCACTATGATGATGCCCTGTTTGCACCGGAATGGCTGGTCAATCAGATATTTCTGCCCTTTGACGGGACCATGGCAGGGGGCTTAAACGGTGCAACACTGGCACAAGCACAGGCCCTTATGGGAGGAATCGCCTCAATGGGTTTCAGGCCTGACAAGGTTTCGTCGGACAATGATATAATCTACACCACCAAATTCCGCTTAAACATGAAGGCCAAGATTAACAGTCAGCTCAACTTTGCCGCAAGGCTTGCAGCCTATAAGGTATGGGGAGACAGTACCGGAGTAAAATTTAACTCAGGAAGTATGGGGGATGTCACCTTTGACGGTAATACCACAAGCCTGCCCCATGGTGACACCATTCACCTGGAACGTGCATATTTCAACTATAAAAGCAGGATTGGAAGCGTACCTGTTAACTTTTCACTGGGACGTCGTCCTTCAACGGACGGCCCCCCGCTTGAATACAGCAATTACAGCCTGGAAGGCGGTTCTCCCTATGCATCTATCATAGACTGGCAGTTTGACGGGGCGTCCATGAACTTTGGTCTTGAAGACCTGACAGGAATTCCAGGGGCTGCAATCAAGCTCTGTTACGGTGTAGGATTTGAAGGAGACTGGGGAAACAGCACATCTCTCAATGATACAAGGCCGGATGTTCAGGATGTGAACCTGTTCGGATTCATAGCCACGCTGTTTGATAATGATGCAATCAGCGCGGGGATAAATTACGCACATGCATCCAAGATTACAGACGGTTTTACCGGAACCACCGTGATGCCCTTTATAGTGTCCAAGAAGGATACCAATGGCGACGGTACACCTGAATATTATTTTGAACCCAACACGGGCGGGTATATCAGCCGTATCGAACCCATGACAAATATCGGCAACTGGGATGCCGCTTCACTGCTTTTAAGGGCAAACCTGGCAGAGATGTCGGAAGATCTCCCTGATATAGACCTTTTCTTCGCAGGATCATGGACCCATACAGACCCGTCCCGGATTTCCCAAAACCCCTTCTATGAACTGATGGGTCAGGGACTTTTGAGCTCAAACGGAAATCTGGAATCACACAATGGCTATGGTATCTGGACAGGTGTTGTGTTCCCGATGCCCCGGGATGCAAGGCTTGGTTTCGAATATAACTGGGGATCAAAATACTGGTTCAGTTTTACAGGGGCCGAAGATTCCCTCGTAGGAAGCAAGGCTGCAACAAGGGGCCAGGTGTTTGAAGGTTATTATATTCAGCCGATCTTCAGGGACAACTTTTTCGTAAAACTGGGAGCCCGGTACTATGACTATAAATATACAGGCAGCGGGAATCCGCTTGGCGCGCCTATTGCGATTGACAGCGCCATGGCACTGGATACCCTTAACGCAGTTATCGACAAGGTGTGGTCAGGTTATCTGTCGGCTACCTTAAGATGGTAATTTTTAACAAATATGACCGTTATCCGGTTTTTAAAATAATAGAAAATGGAGGTTTATGATGAAGAAAAGAACATGGATTACATTGATGTCATTTATACTTATTTTTTCCGTTGTGAGCATTGCAATGGCAGGCGAAAAAGGAAATATGAGAAAGGGAAAACACCTTTACCGCACAACATACAAGGCATGTCACGGACAGGATGCTGTTCCCGTGAGCCCCGATACAAAGACACAGGCCCAGTGGAAAAGGGTTTTTGCAAAAAAGCAATGGGATGTCTTTGGTTGTGAAGATAAATGGAATGCACTGTCCGAAGAAGATCGCGATGATATATTGAGCTATCTTCACGGGCATGCCTTTGACTCACCGTCACCGGCAAAATGTAAATAAATTATTTTATGCAGGAGCCTTTTATGGCAAAGATTTTAAACACATCTGTGACACGGCGAAGCTTCCTTAAATGGTCCGGTGCAGCTTCTGCCGCAGCAGTAGCAGGGGCGAACGCACCGGTTCTTCATGCGCTGGTTCCTGCCGGGAAAAAACAGGCGATAAAAAATACAGAACTCAAATATTCAGTCTGCGATATGTGTCTCAACAAGTGCGGGCTTATCGCCAGGGTGGAAGACGGCATTGTGAAAAAACTGGACCCCAATCCAAAGTTTTTAAAATCAAGGGGTATGCTTTGTGCAAAAGGTAATGCAGGAATCCGGCAGCTCTATGATCCTGACCGCCTCAAGTACCCGCTGTTAAGGACAGGTAAAAGAGGCGAAGGCAAATGGCAGAGGATTTCCTGGAAGCAGGCCCTGGACCATGCAGCAGAGAACCTGAGTAAGATTGCCAAAAAATATACACGATGCGGCGTACTGTTCACTCCCGGATCTGACCTGCAATCCACATTTGTTCACCATTTTGCCGATGTGTTCGGGTCCTATAATGTCTGCACACATGAATCCAGTTGTCTTTTAAGCAGAAACCGTGCCTATCTGGATACTTTCGGCGAGGTGCCTTTTGCTGATGTACTCTATACAAAATATATCATAATTTCAGGCGCCAACCCTTTCGAGTCCCTGATAACACCGGATACCATAGACTTGATGACAGCAAGAAAAAACGGCTGCAGGATCGTGGTACTTGATCCGCGCTACACAAAAACCGCTGCCCTGGCAGATGAGTGGTATCCTGTAAGGCCCGGATCGGATATGGCCTTTTTTCTGGCTATTGCCAATGTGATAACCGGTGAAAAGCTTTATAATGAGCAATTCGCGGAAAATAAACTTTTTGGTCTGGATCAACTGACCGAGCATGTAAAGCAGTATTCGCCCGAATGGGCTTCAACTGAATGCGGAATCCCGGCAGACGATATAAAACGTATTGCAAGGGAACTGGCAAAGGCTGCTCCCATGTCAATGGTATATCCCGGGAGGCGTACATCCGATTATACCAATTCCACACAGATCCGGAGGTCCATGGCAATTGTAAATGCTCTTCTGGGTAACTGGGACCAGCCCGGCGGACTCACTGCCTCGCGAAAGGTAAATCTCAAGTCCGTTCAGTTACCGGAGGTCCCGTATTATGATGACAACCCTGATGACCGCATCGATGCCGGCAAGGCCAGCATGCTCTTTGACGAAGAGGGTTCATTCAAACACATGAGGGACGGGATCATTGCCCAGAAACCCTACCCTGTTAAGGGATGGTTTGTCTATAAGTATAATCCTCTCCAGACAGTGGCAAACCGGAACAAGACCATAAAAATGATAGAAAAGCTGGATTTCATGATGACCATAGATATCACCATGAGTGATACTGCATGGATGTCTGACCTGGTGCTTCCCGCACCGAGTTATCTTGAAAGACAGGACCCTGCGAGTGCCCTTCAGGGGTCTTCCGCATGTGCGTGTGTTGTCGCGCGTGATCCTGTTGTCCCTGAGCTTTTTGAATCAAAGCCTGTTTTCTGGATACTGAAGGAACTGGCAAAGAGGATGAACCTGGGTGAGCATTTTGATTTTGATATGGATTCCTACAGGAAAGAGCAGCTTAGTTCTATGCCGGATGCGCCAAAGGCAATAGCGGAAGAGGGGGTGTATTATAACCCTGGCAAGCTTTATGGTGCGTATGAAGGAAAGGTATTTCGGACCCTGTCAACTCATATAGAGTTATATAACAGCAGATATAATGACCTTGGCGTCGATCCGATGCCTGTTTACCATGAACCAAAGGAAGTGCCGGCAGATCGTTTTCGTATGGTTGTGGGTAGAACCGCATATTTCACACATGCTACAAACCATAACAATAAACTGCTGTACGAGTTAATGCCGGAGAATGCAATCTGGATAAATCCGACCTCTGCTTCAAAACTGGGGATTAAGGAAGGTGACATGGTTGTTGTGGAAAGCAGGGCGGGAAAGACCGAACTCAAGGCAACTCTGAAAGAAGGTATCCGGAAAGACACTGTATATATGGCAACCGGTTTTGGTGTAATTTCCAGGGGCCTGACAAATTTATTCGGAAAGGGAGGGTGCATGTCTGAAATCCTTGATGACTATGCCGATGATCTCTCGGGAAACATGGCAATGCATGAAACCTTTGTCAGTATTTCAAGGAGGGTATCATGAAAAAAGTACAACTCGCCATGGTCATCGATTCATCATCATGCATTGACTGCAAGGCATGCATGATGACATGCAAGGTTGAAAACGAGGTATCGGAAGGCCACTGGAGAAACTGGATAAAGAAAAAGAAGCCTGTTTTCGATAAGAACGGGATGATAAAAGGAAACGGAAATGCCCATTTCCAGCCTGGCGGCTGCATGCATTGCGATGATCCTACGTGTGTCAAGGCATGCCCCACCGGCGCCACATACAAAAACCCCGAAGATGGTGTTGTCCTCGTGAATGAGGATCTGTGCATCGGATGCGGAAGCTGCATTCCTGCATGTCCCTATGGTGCCAGATACAGGCATGTAGAAAAGAAAAAGGTTGATAAATGTGATTTTTGTCAACACAGACGGGCGCGGGGTGATCTGCCCGCCTGCGTTGTGACATGCCCAACAAAAACCAGGACTTTTGGGGATATCAATGATCCTGAAAGCGATGCGGCACGGGCGCTTTCCAGGGGAAAACATGTCAGGGTTATAAATATGTATTCCGACACAAAGCCCAATATTTATTATGAGGCAGGTACCGCTCCTATCGACTGGCCTGTAAAGGCAGAGATGCCGGGTCCCATACAGATATGGAAGGTAGTAAATAAATATTTATGGGGTATTGTAGGCCTGAATATTCTGGGTGTACTGGTCATGCTGGGAAAACAACTTCTGGTCAGGGACGATCCCGGTGAGAAAAAGGCCAAAGAGGGAAGAGGTAATTGAGATGAAGATAAAAAGACATGATAAAATCAATATTTTCATGCACTGGTTTAATGCAGTGTGCTGGCTATTCCTCCTGTTCACTGGTCTGGGTCTTGTAAAAAACCAGGACCTTCAGATACTGGGAGGCGGGTGGGCAAACCTTTTACGCAGTATTTTCGGGAGCGGTGAAACACTTTTAACGAGCCACATAATTGCAGGTATTATATGGAGCGGCGGATTTGTTTTATATGGTATTTTTTCTTTGAAAAAACATGTGATTCCCTTTGTAAAGGAAATACTAACTGTTTCTTTTTATAATGATACGATGTGGCTCATAAAAAAGGGGATTCAGATGACAATGGGAAACCGTGTGCTCAGAAAGTTCGGGTTGGATCCCAATTTGCCTGATCAGGGGTTTTATAATGTGGGACAGAAGATCTTTGCAATCCCTTCCTTACTCGGTGGTATAATAATAGCCGTAACCGGATTTATCATGGCGGTGTCGGACATATGGATAACCGATACCGGCATTGTCCAGTGGGCGATAATGATTCACTTTGTCACAGTGCTTCTGGTGTTTGCGGGATTGTTTGTACATGTTTACATGGCAGGTATAGCCGCAGGTGAAAAACCCGCCTTTATCTCCATGTTTACAGGAATGGTCCCGGAGGATTATGCAGAACACCACCATAAACTGTGGCATGACAGGCTTAAAGGTTAAAAGAGCACTTTATATCTTTTTGGGCTACCAATCGGGCCACGAGGGAGGGATACTGAACTATAAAGCGCCCGGTCCCACGGCTTCTGCCGGGGGACCCCTGTCTTTAACGATTTCATTATTCAGTGAGAAAGGGATTGGATATGAGACAAATTGTGACTATAACGTATATATTCCTTGCTGTCTTATTTCTCTCTTCCAGTGTCAGAGCAGGTAAACTGCCTATATGGTGGAAACAGGTAAGAGATGAGGCTAAAAGGGATGCCTACAGCCTGGTGACACTGGATAACCTTAAAAAACTCTATGAGTCAGAGCAGCCATTCCTCATCATAGATGCCAGGGCACGGTATGAATACAACGAAGGGCACCTGCCGAAAGCCGTAAGTTTTGAGTTTGATCCCGGTGATAAGCTGCAGCTCAAACCGGATAAAAAGGCCGCTTTTCTTAAACTCCTTGGCCCTGATAAAAACAGAAAGATCATTATTTACTGTCGCGGTTTCAGGTGACTCAGGAGCGGAATTGCCGTTGCCTGGGCCGTGCGCCTTGGATATAAAGACATAAGCAGATTTCCTCAGGGTTTTTTCGAGTGGAGGGATGCGGGTTTAATCGTTGAGAAAGGCAGTGTCACGGATAAATCCCAGGAGCCTCAACAGGATATACGCTGAAAGGGTATAAAAGGATTCCGGGTTTTCAGCACGGAGCTTCTCATAAAAGGCCCCTATCCATGGGATCATAATCCCTGAGACGAATTCGGAGGCTTCTCTATAATCACAGCTCCCTTCCTTTGCCTTATTCAGCAGAAAATACAGGTATTCCAGTTCGATTGAAAGATGGTCAGGAGGTTCCCTGAAGTCTTCCCCAAGGGCAAGCCCTGCCGATTCAAGGAGAGTTTTCATCCTGACGGCTGCCTCTCCCATGAGCGGTGCGCCTTCATATTCATAGCATGATTCGTACAGGGGTGCAGCAATACCATCCCTGTGGCTTATAAACAGGCTTATATATTCTTCATTCAATGCTGCACAGAGGGAATCAGGATCTTCAAAACTGTTTAACAGGGATTTGAGTTTATTAAGACTGTCACTGATACCTGTTTCAGATCCATATTCAACTGGCTCTAAAAAAGATGTCAGTTCCCCCCGAAAAATGGAGCCGCACTGATCCGGGTCAGGCCCCCAGAATATCCGGCACAGGGTTTCTATCCCCTTCATGATAGTTATTGGCGGTATTTTTTCAGTGTTATTCATTGGAGCATAAATTTAATTTACCGGTAGTCATAGTCATAGGTTCGATTCTCAACCACTTCAACCGGGATCTTCCCTGCACCCGGTACATCCATTTCCATGTGAATTGTTCTTTCCGCTTCTTCCTTGTATATGTTCATTGTCGACGGGTCGATAATGCGGGTAATCTTTCCTTTAATTGAAGACCCGGTCTTGCTCATCTTTAGCTTTGCATTATCACCTTTCTTTGAAAACATTTTGGCAACGTCATTCGCTATACCTGCCAGTCCTTCACCTGTGCTGTCAAATGTCTGCTCTATGAGTACGCATCTGACATTTTTATATTGAACCATCTTCTTGAAAAGAGTCTTCACCTTGTATTTCAGTTTGGTTCCGTTCGGCAGGGTATAAGGCGCATCATATTCCCATACATCCCCTATATTAAATCCCTTGTTTACGAAATAACCGATTCTTCTGTTCCATTCAGAAAAATCTCTTTGCTTGAGGGTGTCAATATTAATCATTGAAGTAAGATTCTTTGCTACACCCTGAGAATACTGGGCCTTCGCTGCCTCCAGCACCTTGTCATATCCGGTAATGTCCTTCAGGTCACCGTTATTATCGACCTTATAGGTAATAACAAATTTTGAGAGCATGGTTAGCAGCGGACTTTTTATTTCCTCTCCATTTCTCATCATCGTGGTGTGTACAGGGTGGGATTCTATATCCCACCCGTCTTTGGTTTTTCTGCATATAACCTTTATTTCCGAAAGGGTGTCGTCCGATTGTATCCCGGCGGGTCCCATATGTTTTTCTCTTGTCGTTGACAATCTCTGTATATAGGTTTCTCCGTCCTTCCGACTAAAATGGAACTTAAATTCTTTTTCAGAAGAACACCCGGAAAATAAGAGTCCAAAAATTATCAGCAAATACCAGCAATGTCCTTTAATGAAAACCTTCATACAATCTCCTTATATCTCTACGACCTTACCTGCGTTATTCAGCAGACAAAAATTCGCTTATTTCCCCCCTTTTTCATTTTTTTCGATTAATGCCGCAAGCTCCGATGCAAGTGCCCTGATATGCAGTTCATCAGTTCCGCAGCAGCCTCCCAGTATCTTTAAGCCAAAGGCATTGTTGAATTCTGCTACTGATTTTCCGAAAGTAGCCGGATCTTCTTCCACAAGATCTTCGCTGTTATTGAGATCTTCGGGGCTGAGTGCAGCAGTATTTGCCAGAAGACCAATTATGCGCTTTCTTACCATGGGGGAGGAATTTGTGTCATGCATCAGCGCTGCCCAGGCAAAGGATGCATGGGTGCAGTTGATCATAAATGCCAGGGGTTTCGGGTTTGCCAGGGCATCAATCTCGGTTATTGCCTGGTGCAGGGGCGTGCCGTCGAGCAGGGTGCCCTGGGGGCGTGCAATAAAACTTATGATATATGGTTTGCCCGTATCGGCAAGTGCGAGGGAAAGACCCTTTGCCTCGTTAAGCGCGGGGAGAGTGGCTGCAAGGGTAAAATCAACACCTGAAGTGGCGAGCTTCCTTGCCTGCCAGAGGTGAAAGGCCTTGGCCTCTTCAGGCCCTAATGCCTCTCCGGGAACATATGCATCCCCTTTGCAGCTCATTAAACCGCATATAATTATTTTTTTGCCGTATTCCCCATAGCTTTTTCGTAATCCATCTAGAAACCTGAAATTGTCCGCATTAACATCGTATTTTTCATATCCTGCATCTTTTAAACGGGTTTTGCTTGCACGCCATGTAGGTGTGGAAACCAGAAGAGGCAGGTCAAACTCGTACCCCGTATCCATATACTGGAGATAGATTTTTTCAAGGGCATCGCGCTTATACTCATCATAAATAAACGCGGAATTTACTATATTTGGATCAAGTTCAATACTGCTCTCACGCCTGAGGCGCTCGATAACAGCACCTTCGCCAAGTATACATCGCGAATTTTCTATAAATCTTATAAGTTCATCTGTTTTCATCGTTATTAGGCATCCTGTTTTTATTTATATTGATTTATCCAAAAATAAAATAGCACCAGCTTCCGCCGTTCTTTGCCCGGGGCGGTAAATTTCCCTTATAACATGCCTCTCTATTAAAGATTTGTCACGAAAATTATTTCCCATTCAGGGCGCGAAACCGGGATCACACTCATTATTCCGGTGATAACTCAACACGAATCGGATCAAATTGTTTGCCCGCCCTGACCTTTCAAGTCACGGGTTATGAAATTTTGTGTGTTCATGCTTCCATCCTGCTAATATGCTGGCCGATAATTTTAAAAGCATGCCGAACTGCATTTTAAAATAATCGACGCATGGGCATAACTCCCTGGCCTATACTGTAATTTCAATCCGATTGTTTTCCGGATCTAAAACCACACTTTCATAATAGCCGTCCCCGGTTCTTCTGGGGCCATCAAGTACTTTAAAACCATCTCCTGCCAGTTTTGCTGTCAGTGCATTAACCTGATCTTCTGAACCAACAGAAAAGGCTAAGTGAATATATCCAAGGAATTGATCATAAGGATTTCCTCTTGTATCCTGCACCGAGTCCATTTGCATGATCTCCAGTCGTATACCTGAATCAAAACTCAGGAAGTAGGATGAAAAACCCTTGCTGGGATTTGTGTATTTATCATTCGATTGCGCGTTAAAATACTTTTCATAAAAGGATTTCACTGCTTCGATATTTTTCGCCCACAGGGCAATATGTTCAATTTTCATAATTAGGGTATTCTCTCAAAACGTTTTGTATAAGCCGCCCGACGATAGGATAGAATTACCTGCAGGAATTAATTGCCTCATCTAAAATTTTTTTATTTTCCGGTGATTTTGTATCCTTTAACTTAATCAGCTCGGAAGACGAATACTTATTAACCAAAAAGGCGGCAATGCATTCGCACTTGTTTTTGGCATCGTTTGCTGTTGCCCCGCCTTTAATCGCACTCTCAGTACAGGATGAGACAAAATTCTTTTGATATGACTCTTTAAAGCTTTTTTCATCTGACTTTTTTGATTTACCACAGCCGATAATCATCGTAAGCATGATGCAACAGCCAATGAGTGTACGAACAGTCATGATTCTCCTTTGTATTTTGATTTTTTTCCAAAACTGCAGAAAAGGTGTTGTTCTGATGGCGGATATTCATATCTATACCTGCATCCCATTTTACGTATAACCTTCCTGCTTTAAGAGGAGCGAGAAAACTCCCCGGTCCATCCTATTCGTATTTAATCCGCAGATGATTGAACCAATGTTCAACTATATATAAAGGCGACTTTTTGTCGTACATGGTTTGGCGTGTTGCTAAGTTTTTTCATCAGGATCAGGTTCTGTAACTGTCCATGTTGACAATAAATCCGGATTTTTTATCTTTTCTCCAGACATTTTAAGCGCATAAATACCTGGCTTAGCTTTTTTTATTGATCTCTGGTCTGGAGGCATATTCCATGATTTCCCCTCATAAACGCCTTTTAAAGCTATCTTGATGCCTTTATTCTTATCAGATGATTCGATAATGCCATGCATCTGTCGTCGCTTAATTTCACTGCCTTTGTGATCAAGATATGTGATTCCGACTAAAATGTACTTTCCAATGTAGCTTTCACCGACTTTTTTGTCCCATCTGGGTCCTGGGCTATCTTTTTCCATATATTATCTCTTTAAATTAAACATATTGCTCAAGGGCAGCCTATGGTTTTTTTGCTGCCTTTGAGCAAATTGTTAAATATTTTTTATTAATTGTATATCGGATTCTTTATAACCTGATCTATCATAAAACATAAAAACACCACTATTTTCAACCGCGACGTTAATTTTTTAATGATGGAAAAGCGACTCAAATAATATGATTATTTTCTTCTGCAACTATTACAGTGTTTGTGTCCTCACTCAAATCAGACAATTTGGCGTCCTGTGCGAAATAATGTTGTATTTTAGTTTTTTTGTTATCGTTTTCCGACCGCGCCTGTAAGTTTTAAAAGATTATCGACGGCTTTTTTGCCTGCAGCCTTTAAGATTTCCCGGTTCTTGGGGTCGCTGGAGTTTCCGACACCAATCGTAATGTAGTAGTCGCCTTTGATGGCATGCAATCCCGGTGGAGCAATGAAGGCATCATCACCGATTCCTTCAACTTTGACGGCGTTCGGGAAGTTGGCTTTCAGCGATTCGTAGATAGATTTTGGGCTTTGGCCGTTGGCCGGCATAAAAGCCTGCTGGGTAAGGCTTATTTGAAAGAACCTGAATGAGTCTTTCTTTGCGGATTCATAAATACAAAGCTTCTGTCCTACCACTTTGTTGTCTCTTTTTTGAGGATCTTTCATGGGCTCGCCAATAAGCTGTTCAGCATCTGTTTTGGTTATCAGTGCGCAGGGTTCTATAATCTTTTCTTTTTGACTTTGCGTTTTGGACTTGCTGCTGCTGAAGCCTGCAACGAGGGTTGCTATAAGAACAGCTGCCAATACAAGTGTTGTCTTCTTCATTTCGGATCTCCTTTCGTCTATAAGGTCAGGTTTCTGTTTAGCTCTATGGAAAAATTAAAAGTTCGTTGGCCCACCTCGGTCATGCTAATTTAAAAGCCGATTTCGATTGCAATTTGGTAAATGTTTAAATTTGGTAACTTGTTATTATTACGAGTTAATTTTGATTTTCTTTTTCTATTTGGTAAATTTGCTATCATTGGCATTTTTACCAAATACCATGTAAGACCGATTCCATTTCCAGCTTTTAACTGCTAATCAGCCGCACGGCCTTTTGCGTCGGCTGAATTTGCCTTGTGTACGCCCGGCATGGGCGTGAACTAAAGGGGTGTAAGTCCCCTGTATGTGAATCCGGTTAATGTGTTGAACATATTAACTAAAATACTAGCCGACGGCAAGGGCATCTTCGCAAGGAGTTGTCTGAGGAAGCCCGAGTGCAAAACTGTGAGCCGACGAACAGAAACTGCATATAAGGCCCAGTCTCCGGGTAAGTCAGCACAACAAAAAGGGGTCAAAAAGGGGTCTCCTAATAGCTCATGGGATTATAAGTAATGAATAGGGTTAAAAAATAGTTGTAAATTGATAAAATATCGAAGATAAAAATAAGTAAAAATGAGCAAAACACATTAATGAGCTAATCGGAGATTTGACCCTTTATTTTCTTAAATTTTAGCCGAACGGTGATGCTTACCGGATTGTGTGGAGCAAGGCGGAACACAATTCCGAGTAAAACGCCATGTTATAATCCTATTATCTGATTAATAATTTACGGGTTGCCTCCAATACAGCATCAATGGCAATGCCTTTTTCTTCAATTTGTTTTTTGTCCCATACCTCTGGCTCCATCCAATAATTGCCTTTTTCGAAGCAGCGTCTCGCAAATTCTTTGTCAAAAGCTCTAAGCGGTATAGAAGCAGTATTCCAAAGATTCGCAATTGCAAACTCTCGCTTTCGATTTCGTCGCTTTCCACTCTCACAATCGGAAATATAAGCTTTTGTTTCTGACAATGCAGCATATAGCGCAAACAAGGCATTATTAATTTGTTCGGTTCGCCTTTTCCTACCATCGCGGATCAGCCCCAAGCCTGCAAGGATTTTATCAAAGAGAGTAAATGCTAAAACTGGTTCAACCATAATTGCCTCCAAAGATTATAACGAGTTAAATAACAAGCCGCGCCGAGATGTTTCGTGAAAATTGAAAGAGGCCCCACGCGGTCTTGTTAATTTAAAGGTTATGATCATGCCTATTTCTTGTCACGTCTTTCTATCGCTTTTCTTTTATTTTCTGGCAATTTCCCATATAATTCTTCTACGCTTTTGGGATGACTTATCATTTGATCAGCAATCGAATTTATTAAGAGTAATAGTTTTTCCGCTATTTCTTTATCATCATTTAAATCTATAACTCCTGGATGAACAGCTTCATTTCCTATAACGCGTACAATATCTAAAGACTTTTGAACGAGCGGATTTAGTCCTTTTGCAACTAAACTGGCAATATCATCATCTAAATTTTTGCCTTTTTCACCAAGGTGTATGCATAACTTTTGGACGGCAAGCCTTAATAAAGCAGCCGCACCTCTAGGCGAGTCACCGATTATTGATCTGGCTTCATTGAAGTCATGAATTATATTTTCAGGTAAGTCTTGATTAGGGTTTGGCCCATTTTTTACTTTTGGAAATAATAAGGATTTATAGACCCAAACGGCTACCTTATTGCAATTGTAGCATTTGCTTAAATGAAGATTTTCAACTTCGTTGTGTATGTATTTACTTTCGGATAATTCTTGAATATAAACCAGACCTAAAGCCAAGCGATCTATCCACTGTAACAAATTTTGCTTTACTTTTTCCGGCGTTTCTCTGTCCTCAAAAATGTCTTTTAGTGATTCTTTATTAGGAATATGTGGTGTTGAATTTTTATTGCGATATTCAGTATAAAGATCAAACCAATATTGTGTTGTGTAGGCACCACAGTGAGGGCATTCAAATGCGGTTTCGATTATCGAAGGTGGTTTTATTTTTTGTGTCATAATGTATCCTTATATTGTTCTCACCGGGTAGGGCAAGGGCCTCTCAGCCCCTTTCCCCCCTAAGAACCGTACGTGATAGTTTCCCATCATACGGCTCAAGCATTTTCACAAGGACGTTCATCTGGAACATCCCAGCTACGTTTTCCACTAATAAGAGTATAAAATCGTACGATTGGCTTTGGCCGTCAAGGCTGGTAATAATCGTTTGTCCTTATTGTGCCTGCGTTGCCAAAAATATCCGGCGAACACCTTCAGGTAAGGATTGGCGTCTGCCTTGATCTTAATATGCCTTTTTATGCCCAGTCTGCCTAAACGTAATACACTATAGACTTTCTTTCCCAGTTTTGTTTTTCCTGTAGTGGAAAACACCCAGTCTTTACCACTTGCCATCCAGTATTTCTTAACAAGCCATTTCTTTGACTTCCTTGGATGGCGTTTCCTGAGCATTCTCCATAACTGGTCATGGACATAACCGTCAATACGATAAAATGATGCTCCGGCTACTACATGACGATGATAGTTACCCCAACCTCGAAGCATAGAGTTCAGTTTCTTTATCATAGCTGGCATAGGTGCGCTGACATATTTGCGGATTATTCCGCTGAGGCGTTGTATCAATGATTCTACGCCCTCTTTTGATGGTCTTATGTGCAATACCTTGCCGTGTTTCCGGAAAGTCTGGCCCAGAAACATAAAACTGTCCCGGATATGTGTGATGGCAGTCTTTTCCTCAGAGAGATTTAATCCTCTTTCTCTTAAGAACTCTACTACTGCCGGCTTTACCTGTTTTTCTAAAAGCCTTCGGGATTTCCCTGTTATGATAAAATCATCCGCATAACGAATGAAGTTTACTCTGGATCTGCGAGGAACTGATTTACGTACAGCTTCTTCCAGTCCGTCCAGAACCATATTCATTAGCGTAGGGCTTATAATACCTCCCTGTGGTGTTCCTCTTCGGGTTGGATATCTTATCCCTTTCTCCACATACCCTGCCTTCAACCACTTGGCCAGTACTTCTTTATCCATTGGGATATTCTCTAACATCCACTTATGTGAGATATTGTCAAAACAGCCCTCAATGTCGGCTTCCAGTACCCACGTTGCAGAATTGGGCTTGTTAAGGGCATTGAATGCCGCTCCTGTCGCATCTGCGCAACTTCGACCTTCTCTAAATCCATAGGAGTTTCGGTCTGCGGTTGTTTCTGCAACCGGAGCTAAAGCAAGTTTATACAATGCCTGCATTGCCCTGTCATACATTGTTGGGATACTTAATGGGCGTTTCTTATTACTTTTCTTTTTAGAGATATACGTCCTTCTAAGTGGCTGAGGTCTATAACCTCTTTTATGCAGACTGTTAACAACCTGCCATTTGGTTCGGGCACTTTTCCATACAATGCCGTCAACGCCGGGTGTGTTCTTACCCTTGTTAGTAGTCACTCTTTTGACTGCCAGAAGTTTGGCAGATCTTGAGCGTGTGAGTAGATATTGCAAGGATTTAACCCTGTTCCACCTACCTTCCTGCGTAGCTTTTGCGATACGCATCTGTAGCCGTCTAACCTCTTTCCGCATAGCTTTCCAGTTCACACTGTTCCAGCATGTGGTATCGGGGCTTTTGAGTGCACCAGCCGAGGCTGTCTTTTGCTTTCCCATCTACAACGGTTCTCCAAATTATCTCGCAAGGAAACACCTGTCGGATGTCTGCCCCTGTTTCGGTATTCCTTTGACTCCTTCTACCTTTTAGGGCTGCCATGTTTCAGGCAGTATCCCTCCCGTTACAGGAAGGCATTTGCTTTTTCCGACCTCTCATTGCCGACCCTCCATGGGCTTGCCTTACGGTTAGCTTGCCATGCATTGCGTGACATGGCGGACTGTCGACTTTTCCACGTTCCGCATAATCATCTTATTGAATAACTTAGGTGGTACCTGTACGCCGGTGGCTTGTGTTCCCGCATAGGCACGTTAGAAACCCATGACCACACCACACCTATCCGCCCAAGGAGATAGATCTTCAACCTTTATCCGATATCTCGGAAATTAGCTCTCGTAGGTCTAGACTTTTATGACGACGCTTAAGGTCTTTGTTTAATCTCACCATATTATCCAGCCCTCGCCCTTAACCCGGTAGAGCTCCGGGATGGGTTCGCCTGTTACCATTTGAACCCGTTTCGGTACTTTGTCCACGGGGCTTCACACCCTGTCATCAGCGCAACAGTAGCATGCCCGTGTAGGGGACTGGAGGGGACACTCCAGGTGCTGCCATGTATGGTGTAACCTCATAACAGCACATATGATTATGCGACATCGTGTCGCAATTAACGACAAGTTAAGGAGCCCAGCGGTTTAATGGCGACTGGCCTCATGCTCCTAAGATAGTTGATAATATTGATTTTGCTCGCCCGGCGATATAGTAGCCGGGTCCCCTTGAACGCCAGGTTAAAAGCCGATTTTAGCCATTATTTACCGACTATGTATTTTTGATAACCAGTTATTTTTACAGCAATATATTGATTTTTATTTTCTATTTACAAGTTTTGCCACTGTTGGCATTTTTTGTAAATAGAGATTTTTTAACCCGGAATAATATTTTTAATACTGCTATTTAGCGACAATAAGTTTTCGTTAACTACTTATTATTACAAATGAATATTGAATTTAATTTTCTATTTAGCGGATTTGGCAATGTCGCCATTTCCGCTGAATAGCATATGACAGCCATTCCATTTTAGCTTTTAACGTACTGCTCAGAGGCAGCGTGGTTTTCACGCTGTCACCTGCAGCAGGTTGTTATGGTTTTTCTAATCTATTGCACATTATTTTGTAGTCTTCCTCATAAGAAGAAAATTTATGACAGCTATGAACATTAACACCATTCCTGTCCATAGTTATAAAATGAATTTCACCACCTATTCCCATACGTTCAGATATAGGTAATTTAAGATCTTCTTCTCTTTGCAACTCCATTAATTCAATAAAACATTTTGGCAATTCAAAGCTGGGGCCAAAATCAAAGTTTACTTCAGGTTTCATGCCGATCCCATATGGCAACTTCTCTGATTGCCAGTTGTTTGTTAAGCGGTATGCATAAGCCATAAACTTGTCGCGGGATTGAGAATAGCCAAAATGATATATTGTAGCGGTACTGCCATTCAAGTAATTACAATCTGAAGCAAGTTTACGTAGGCAATCAGGTGTATATTGATTAAGATGTTCTATGTCTTTTGCTAATAAATTGCTTCGAACTAGTGCCATCCATTCGGAGACAAATAGTTCTAAACCAGTCCCTGTCACTATTGTATGAAGATGTGGTAACAATATGAACTTTGTCATATAGATTAAAGGTTCATGATCCTCAGCTTCAATGGCGAGAGTATCAAGAGCTATATATACATTATCTTCTTGAATTACAAAATTTAATGCTGTCATAAGTACTCTTTAACCATAACATGAAAACCACAGACACCTGCGTGTTTACGCCCTGTGCATTTTGTAGTTCGGTAAGACCATTGTTACAAATTCTGTCAATAGTGAAGATCCGCCACCTCCTTATTTCTCTTAAATGGCTGGCTTTTGAATCGAGACCGAAAAACCTGTTTTGCTATACTATATTTTTCCATTGTTGCGCGAACTGAATCTTGAAAATCATTTGTAGCAAAAGGTGAGATGTAAATAGCTCCGATCAAAGTGTCTATATCCACAGAAACGGGAATGCCTTTCTCAGTAATGGCGTTCTGCCGATAGATAATGCACCGCAATTCTCTTTCCTTTAGATAATCAATATCCTTAAACTCAAAAGGAAGTCCTAGAATAGGAGGTAATACTGCCTTTGAAAAGGTGATGTAGCGAATTTTGACAGTTCGGATTAGATCGCTTGTGTGGCTGGAAGTAGATTTCTTTAAACGATAAAGGGTAGATCGCACTACAACCCCTTGTCCATTTTCAGTATACCGGCGCCACATATCCAAAGACTCAGCATCATTGATATGCCAGCAATTGGCCGCAACTGATTTGCGAAGAGACTCGGCCTTCGAAAGGAATTCATACAGGTTCTTCATTTTCAGAGCGGAAAAGAGTATTGTGGCACCTTTTGGATAGGTCCCCTCCAAAGGGTCTTTGAACTGGTCTGCTCTCGCAAAATACAGAGCATTTTTTTTGATGAGATATTCGAACTTATCTAAATTCATGTAACGCCAGATTTTCATGCCGCCCCGTTAAAGAATATCCCGTTTGATGTATGAGGCAAGAATGCACGGGAAAAGAACCTGACCATCATCTGATGTAGTAAGTCAAAACTACCAGGCTTCGTCAAGGCATAATTGAATTGTAGAATCACCATTATAAGCTTCTCTTTGGTAAAAAATTGGCGCAGGAATTACAATATTCTTTGCTGATTTCTATCATTATCTTTCCTATGTTTCCGGCATAAGGATATCAATTACTTTCTATCTATTAATGTTGAATTGTTGTAAGAACTCCATTTTCAAAATAAAGGTAATTTCCATTGTCATAAACCCATTGTTCATGGACTATATTTTGATTCACTGTTTTATTAACCTTCTTAGGTTTACCCCAACTCATTCTTGCTTGCTCAATTGACATACCGACAAATACGTTTCCTTCCTCTATCGCAGACCAGATCCTATTTGACCACTGGTACATTTTTCTTGGATCCTAGTAAAAAAATAATCTTCGAACTTACCACTATCTCTCAAGAGACTATGGACATTTGTTCCACTCAAGTTAATATCCTGAAACCCCTCTTTACCAGAAGGTGTTTTTAATATAAACCTTACAGGAATGTGATTATACCAGCCACAAACTATGTCAATAACCTTCACTGATGAATATTTCTTAACTTTGATACTTTCAATTTTGTCTGTTTCTTCATTGTAGGTATTTAATTTGTTTTCTGTAAATCGTGTAAATCGGGACGCTCTTCATTGTAAATCGGGACGCTCTTCATTATTCCATTATCTTAATCTGGCTTTTCAATTGTATATTTACCTTCCATGGCTATTAACTCCGCACGCTCTACTGATAACCCTATATTGGATATACTCATCTCCAGTCTTTTAGCCAGTGTGGTATGGGATATGCCCAACTCCCTTGATGCCCAATAGCATAATAGACTTCTTGCCTTTACTTTCCTCTCCTGCCTCCCCCTGGAAAACACCTCATCCTGTTCAATACCTAATAATTCTTCAACCCTTTCCGCTATACGTTCCAGATCATACCCCTGCCGTTTCAGTCTGTGTTTTCTTTCATAGCTTTCTTCGGATTGTGAGATCATTAAATCAACAAAATCAGAATCTCCCAGTATCCTTTCGTCGCTCATGATATGAGCACCGGCTTTTAGTTTTTCTTTTGCTTCTATCCAGCCTCCAAGACTTCGTATAAGACCACCACCGGTCAACTCACTATTTCGGCCCTGATTTAATCCCTTTTTAACATAGGATTCATATCCTTCTCTGGCTCTTCTTTTATTCTTTCCAAAATGTCCCAGGACATATTCAATATCCTGCCAATCATATTTCGAGCTATCCATTATCGCCCCATGACCGCAATATTTGTACAACTTTAATTCATCAAGGGTATTAACAATTCCAGCTCGAACAGGGTTCAGATGAACATACCTAACCAGTTCAAGTAGATATAAATCTTCCTGGCATACTATGGATTTGTATCGGTTCTGGAATAACTGCCCCCGTCTCTTATGTCTGAGGTTAAACCCTATGACATACCCTGTAAGAAGGCGCCTCATAAATCTAGATAATGGGTATCCGCCTGTTCGGATAAGAAAATGGGCGTGGTTTGACATAAATACCCATGCATAGCATTTTATATTCATCTCGGGGCAGAGCTTAGAAAGTCTTTCAATAAAATCTTTACGATCTTTATTGTTACGAAAGATGTTTCGTCCTTCTATCCCGCGGATCATTACATGATGTAATACCCCTGGGGCGTCTAATCTCGCTGTTCTTGGCATGAGGTCAATTTAATCTTATACAATCAGTCTGTCAACTGTAATAATGAAGAGCGTCCCGCTTTAATCAGTCTGTCAACTGTAATAATGAAGAGCGTCCCGCTTTATTTTTCCTTTTTGAGCCTGACTATATAATTTCCATTTTCCTCTTGGAGAAGAATATTACATTCCCAGCCTGTTTCATACGCTATATTTTTTAATGATTTATATTCGACATTCAACCAGTTAAATGATGGCCCTTTATTACCTTTGTATTTAAAGCTCATCCGGACTTCTCCTAAATACCGATTATTTTCAACATTGCGTTGTTGGTAAGCTAAATGACTAGGGTCATTGGTGTATTTGGGGTCCAAAGAATTTAGTATTATTTTCCCATCGGATGTAACAAGTTTATGTAAATGTGATAGAAAGTCTCGCAATCCTGAGAGATCGCCGACATTACCAATTGTGCGACCTAAAACCAGCACCGTGTCAAAAGGTCTTTCATTAAAATTGGATATATCAATACACCGAACATCTTTTATACCATTTCTCTTCATTATCTCACAGGCTGTTTCCAGAACATCAATGGCACAAACTGTAAAACCTAATTTTTGAAGATGAAGAGAATGTAGACCCGTTCCAGCACCAATATCAAGAATTTTACCATTGCTCTCGGATACAGAAATGTTATCCGATGGCATGTCAGTTACGCCTCTAAAAAAGAGACTGACAGGAATACTATCTACGTGTCCATCATCACGACAATAATCTAGCATTGCCTCAATATCTCCATTGTAATAATCCATTAATGCTTGTCCGAATAGTTCTATTTGCTGTGAATTGTTCATATTCAAGCTCGAACGTCGCTAATCAGCCGCGCGGTTTTTGCGTCGGCTGAATTAGCCTTGTTAGGTTAACATAAGTATAAATATTACTTTTGTTATTTATTTTTTATTTTATCTATTAATAATCGGAGAAATATTACGAATCCTATCAATGCTAAAACAATCGAAGTAAATATACCAAATGGGCCGCCGTTATATATCCCACTTTTAATCCACAAAACATCTGGATGTTTACTATGCGCTTGCATGCAATCCACCAAATATGGTGCAACTATTAGAAGTATGCTGTAATAAAATAATTGTTTTTTCATATGGTTGTTTTATTTTTTATTGTTCCGCGTGTAACACTTCGGCTCAGGAGCAGCGTGGTTTTTACGCTGTCACCTGCAGCAGATTGTTATATGATTTCTTTTTCAAAGGCGATTTTGGAGCCATCGAATCCGATAATATTATATTTTCGATTAACCAGAAGCCTTAGCATGTTTCTATATCTATTCATCGTCTTTACAAGACATTTTGTGTAGCCATACTCAAGTGAATACCGTTCAAACTCATCCATGAGCATATTAGATATTCCCCGCCTTCTAAATGGTGGCAATACACCCATTATCCAGTTATAGTAAATCGATTCAGTTATGGGGAACGCCACTAAGAAACCAGCGTCTTGACCTTTTTCGCTAGCCAGAAGAAGCAGAGCATTGTTTTTATTGGACCGATCCGCGATTTCGATGGCCGTTGTTTTGTACGGGAACTCTGGGAGTTTCTCAATAACACCGGCAACTACATCTGGATTTGTGTGTACAATTTCTGTCATAGTCAGGACGTATTGCTGTGGGGCGCGCGGTAATTTCGCGTGTCCTTACCAGCAAATGGTTGGGCAATCAAGTAAAAGTTAATATGGATGCAAACCATGTCTTGTAAGACCTGTTTTTTCATCTAATCCAAACAGCAGATTCAGATTCTGAACTCCGGCATGTGCGCCTCCTTTACCTACACTATCCAATACGCTAAAAACCACAATTCGATCGCGTTTTTCATCATAATCTAATCCAATGTGACAAAAATTCGTGCCGGATACCGCGGATACCCAGGGATAAGATTCATAGCGCCAGTTTGAATTTGGGTCAGGAGGCATATCAAAGATTCGTATAAAAAATTGATCGTGATAGAATTCGCGATACAACGTTAACAGTTTTCTCCGGTTAATCGGACTTTTTGGAAAACAATGGCAGGTTGCCAGGATTCCTCTTGTAATTGGCACGTATGCTGAGGTGAAATGTACAGTAACTTTTTCTGTGGTCAATAAGCCAAGCTCTTGCTCCATTTCATAAGTGTGACGATGGTTAACGACATTGTATGGGACAATGTTGTTTGCTATTTCAGGATGATGACTGGGAGTGTCTACCTCTGCACCTGCACCAGTAGTGCCTGATAAACCATCAATGATAATGCGATCAGGTTCTACCAGACCAGCTTTGACCAATGGTGCCATGCCCAGAATACTTGCTGAGGCATAGCAACCAGGGTTAGCGACAACATCTGTTTGTTTGATGTCATCACGATGAAGCTCGGGAATACCATAAACGGCGCCCTGTATGACTTCAGGGCATCGATGCTTTTTTTGGTAAATACGCTCCCAGTCAGATAAGTTTTTAAGTCGAAAATCGGCACCTAAGTCGATAACTTTTGTCTTCTGACTTAAGAATGACTGGATCAATTCCATGGGGGTGCCGGTGGGTACTGCAAAGAAGACTGCATCACAGGGGGTTATTTCTTCCGGTCGTACAAGTGCTATTTGGTCCCCATAGAAATTTCTGTGAAAAAACTCCAGGGAATTTTCGCTTCTGCTTGTCGCCCATACCACTTTTACTTGGGGATGTTCACTTAATACACGAAGTGCTTCACCTCCCATATAGCCAGATGCTCCATATATTCCCACTTCTATCATCCGATGATACCTCCCTTTATTACTTTTTCTACGCCTAACCCCCGCCGTGATTTCGGCATCAAGCAAGGAATTCTCCGGGGTCTGGTGGAGCTAGATGTTATTTTTCAATCCACTTGACGTCTCCTATTTCAAAGCCTGCTGATGCAAACATAGATTGCGATACTTTGTTTTTAACACCTGACATACTGAGTATTGATTTTATACTTTTACTTTTTGACCAATTTACCACATGTTTTAATAATTCAGTTCCAAAACCTTTACCTATGTATTGAGGTAATATTTGAATTTCATTTATCCAGATATAATCGCCGCCACTTTCAATACCACTGCAAATATTAATAAATGCTACACCAATTGGATTTTCATTTTGTTTTGCTAAAAAGAATACAGCCCGTGATTCAGGTTTTAGAGCATTGTTGATTGCAGATTTTATTGATGCTCTATCTTTTTTCGAATTGATATCGATCATTTGTTGATGCATTAAATCTACTAATACATCTATCTCTTTTATGTTATGGCTACTGATTTCAATTATGTCCATTTTAAAAATAACACCTTGCATAAGCTGCTTGGCACTTTTTTAGCCAAGTCTGCTTAATGCATATGTTCGAGCTTTGTATTGGAGACCTTAATCGCTTTTTCGTAGCAGAAAAAATCTCCCTTTCTGAAATGAACTGAACCTGCTTTTCTATACCCACGGTTCTCGTATAGTGTGAAAGCCGCGGGATTATGGATGAATGCGTCGAGACGGATACAGTCATAGCCTTCGGCCAACGCAGTATCTTCGACGAAGTCCATTAGACGTGTTGCTAACCCCTTACGCTGATAAACAGGGTGTATAGTCAAGCGGTGGACGACGAGCGCTCGACCGGGATACATCCATTGGAGACTCTCGTATTCAGGTGACTGATCGTCGTTTATTACGACTATTCCGGTTACTCGGCCTTCCACTTCGATGACGTGTAACTCTTGTTTCTCAACGTCTTTCAGTAGTATTTCTCTATTCGGATATATCTCGTCCCATTGAGGAATGCCTTGCTCATCCATGTGGCGAGTGGCAGCTCTCACAATGCAGTGTAGAACATCCAGATCATTGAAATGGGCAGTTCTGATCATTATTTGCTTCATAGCTCGAACGTATGGTTAAAAGCTAATTTTGATTGCTATTTCGGCAACTGCTTTATATTAGTTAACTGACTATAATTATTAAGTAATATTAATTTAAATTTTCAATTTCGGCCAAAATGCCAATATCAGCATTATGGCCGATTTTGGATTAATTCACTCCGGATTTATTTTTTTTAATACTGCCATTTGGTGGATTTGCTAGTGCTGGCATTTTCACCAAATACCAAAAATGGTGCCTTCTTTATTATTCCATTTCAGCTTTTAACGTATTTCTCACTTGTCGGTGTGAAGCGGCAGCATAACACCGATAAGTTGCAGAAAATTATTAACTTGTATTTCATTGTTCAACCTTCTTTGTTTTATTACCCCATGGGCAAACTTTAATGCAAATACCACAGATTCCTGGTGTAATATTGGGGAGCTTACCAAATACGTTACGCACTTGATGAACGCATTTTTTAAGGTCTATAGCATCTGACCTGCTGGAATAATGGCTAGTGGTATTAGCTCCAATGATTGCTCCAGATGGACAATGGTCTTTGCATTGCTGACATTTTCCGCATCTATTCTTAATCGGTGAATCCGGCACGATATCAGCGTCTGTAAGAACTGTTGTCAGCCTAATTCTCGGACCAAAATCCGGATTTACAATCAAAAGGCTCTTACCTTGCCAACCTATCCCCGCAGCTAATGCAACTGCTTTGTGTGATATATATGATGTGCATTTTTTTGAATCGAGTGTTTGGCTTGCAGGAATTGGAACTGCTTGAGCGGAATTCGACTGCAAGAAATTTGTTGCTCTTATGGCAAGGTCGTCAAGCAGTGCATTTACTCGACAGTAATGGGATGAATATAGAGGGGTAGGCTGTTTGTCAATCATGTTCATTATTGGACCAGAAAGACGGACTGCAATACTTACTGCCCGGTGAAAACCGCTTAAGAGGTCACTTGGTTCTGTATCAATTCCTGATAGTTTGGCAGTATCCGCCACGCGAACAATACTTGCCCCCCAATTCTCCAATTTCTCAATTAATTCTGTTTTATCAATCAAGGATTTCATTAATTGTAACATCCATAAATGTTTTAAAAGTTAACAAGTGATTCACTAGTTCTGGATAACATTACATTTTGAATGTTATACGGAAAGATGAGCCGGATTTTTCAGAAATTTATATAAAATATGTATTTACCCCAAAGGTAAAACATAAACCTATTTTATATGGATTAAGACCGCCATAAGCGGGCTGGGTATAACTAATTATAATTAAAAGGAAATTTAATAATGAAGCAAATGAATAATACTCATTTAAATCAAAATAATCAACCAATAAAAACAGGTTGTAGGTTATAAACTGTTGGGAAAAGAAAAAGATAGAGATCAGGAAAAGATAGAGATCTGAAATCCGAAGTCAGAGGTCAGCAAGGCCGCTTGCCTGGAGGCTGGTAAGATTGATCAGGCCGGAAACTAAGGGCGGTCCAGTACAAAATATTTTATAAAAAGCAAAGAATTGGACACGGATGAACACGGATTTACAGGATTTTAAAATAAAAAAAAGATCCGTGTTTATCCGTGCAATCCGTGTCCTGTAATATTAAATGAAGTTTCATACGCGTCATTCAACTCCGTGGTGAAAATATATGTTTTTGTATTTACGCCCCCTTTACATTGATCTTTTAAATCTTTTTTAAATCAGAAGAGTAAAAATCTAAAAAATTTACGATATGGAATCCGGTTAACTTTAGGGCAGCTTTATTTAATTATTTCAACTAAGTAACCAATGTTAATGTTCAGAAAAACCGCGTGTTTAATATTTTTTATAGGGAAAACTGGCATACAAATTGAATGTAGTTAATGTAAAAAGGATGGTTTATTTTGGAATATTTATCTTATTATTTATTAAATAAAAATAATAAATTTAAGTTAATATTTAATTAAAATCAGTTCATAAAAGCTATATTTAGTTTTGTCAGTATAAAATAATTCCGAGAAATCTATAAAAAATTTGATTTAAGCCAATAACTTAATGGTATGACCAGAGAGGGGATAAAATTGTCATTTTTGCCTGTTTGGCATTATTTTGATATTTTTCAAGCAAAATTACAGCATATTCTGGTGGCTTTGTTCTTTTGCCTGGTTCTGATTCATCCTGCAATAGTCACTGCAGGCGATGCAGGTCTTTTCTGCAGCCAGACAAAGGGCTGTCCGGATGGCCAGAGAGGGAAATTACAAGGATGCACTGACAATTCTCGATCCATTATTTCTGAAGGAAAAAGGTGATTCGGGCCTATTGTATGATTATGTTGCCGTTTTAAGCTGGGCTGAACATGACAGGAAAGTGGCAGAATTGCTGCATCAGGTTGATACTGAAAAGGCGCCGCTATTCGTAGTTTCTGCCGCGGCAAAATCTTTGCGCCGTCTCGGAGACTGGGAGGCTGCTGAAGACATGTACAGGCTGGGTATCCGCCGATTTCCCGATGATGTTGATATGCAGGCAGGCCTGATATTTACGCTTACTGATGCGGGCCGTCCGACAGAGGCACTGAAGATATCCGAGGAGTTTATAGCCAGTCATTCCGGGAATAATGAAATCCTGACTGCACAGGCATACTCTGCTGAAGCTTCCAGGGACCTATACAGGGCACTGCTGGACTACCAGAAGATTTTGAGTCGGGATAAGTCTAATCGGGGGGCACGACACAAACAGATTATGCTGCTGCATGAACTTGGTGCCTATACAAGAAGCCAGGAATTGTCTGAACATTACCCGGAAGCGCTTACACCTGCTGAGCACAGGAAGCTGCGCAGTGATGCAGATGCCATGGAAGTGCGGTGGGCAAGCCTGCCGCCGGTTTCCGAAGAGAGCAGATTTTCTGAATGCAAATATGCGCTTTCGCGTCTTGAAAAAACATTGAAATCAGAACAATGCCAGGGAGTGAACGGGAAGGCATGTCGGAGGCAGGCACGTCTTGACCGCCTGGTGGCATTAAGTGATTGCGCCAGACCGGTGGAGGTCATTGAAGGGTACAGGCAACTTCTGGCAGATGGCGAGAAGGTGCCCGGTTATGCACTGGAAACAGTTGCGGGCGCAATGCTCAGTCAGCGTGAACCTGAGCAGGCACTGGATCTTTACCGGGAGGCAATCCGCCTTAACCCTAGATCCTATAATGCGCGAGTCGGGTTGTTTTTTGCCCTGATCGAAACGGAGAATTTTTCCGGGGCCCGGAAACTAATTGATAAAATGGTTACTGAACAGCCTTTATGGATATATCCGGGAGGTATGAGAGCTCCCCGCGCCAACTGGCGGCGCCAGACAACTGAAGTCTACGCTGCACTGGGACATGCCTACGCAGATGAGCTGGCTGAAGCGGATAAAAAGTTTACAGCCATGGCAAATGAGGCACCGGCTAATCCTGATCTGCTGCGTGAATTGGGAAGTGTTTACCTTTCACGCGGATGGCCGCGTCGAGCCCAGGAAACGATCGAACTTGGCCAGGCCCTTCAACCGAAACACCGTGGGTTACGTATAGGTCATGCAGAATCAGACATGGCTTTAAGAAAGTATGGTGAAGCCGGCAAAGAGATTACTGATCTTACGACAGAGTTTCCCGAGGACCAGCAGGTGCGACGTCTGGGCACACGGTGGCAGCTGCATAATATGAGGGAACTCCGTGTTGATACCACCCTCAGTAACAGCAGCGGCACAGTCAATGGCGACCGGGAGTGGCAAATTTCAACTACAGTATTCAGTCGGCCTTTTCACTATCAATACCGATGGTTCGCCAGCTTCAGTCACGATCAGGCAGAATTCCCGGAAGGCAAGGGCGATCTGCAACGATACAGCATGGGTATCGAGTATGCTTCACCCTGCCTGGAAGCAAGCCTGGCTACAGGATTTAATGACAGCGAGTCGGATCATCCGGGCCTGTGGCTGGATGAGACATGGCACCTGGGTGATTACTGGTCAATTCCATTCAGCGCGGAGATCTACAGCCGTGATACACCGCTTAGAGCTATTCGCAACGGAATTCGGGCCAACGCGTTAAGCCTGGGGGTTAATTACAGGTTTCACGAAAGCCGTTCAATAGGTTTAAGCGGTCAGGTTATGGATTTCAGTGACAGTAACTTTCGTACCCGGTTTACATTGTCCGGGACTCAAAGATTGTTCGGTCTTCCGAAACAGAGGCTGACAGCCTTTGGAGAAATATCCGGATCAACCAATACCCGCAATGGCGGTCCATACTTTAATCCTGAGTCTGATTTAAGTATCTCCGCGGGGCTTGAACACCTCTGGCGCATTTATCGCCTTTATGAGCATTCACTCCAGCAGCGGGTACGTGTTTCTGCCGGGGACTACTTCCAGCGTGGATTCGGCAGCGGCTGTATACTGGGATTTGAATATGCCCATATCCTGGAACTTGGTAACCGGTACAGCATGAGCTATGGGATTGGTCTGAACAGACGTGTTTATGATGGCGTCCCCGAGTGGGATAAATATGCCTTTTTATCTCTGAACTGGAGGTTTTAGATATGACACGATGGCTTTTTACCATAATAAAGTCATGTATAATTATCGGCAGCCTGATATCAGCAGGCGTGACCCTGGCAGGGCAGGCCGGCAAAGGTCCGGCCTGGGACGGAGATTTTCTGGTCATTTGCTATCATGATGTTGCCGATGTCCCCGATGATCCCAGCGGAACGACTATATCCACCCATAATCTTTTACAGCATTTCAGCTGGTTACACGACAAGGGGTATAAGGCAATAAGCATCGATGACCTTATGGCTGCGAAGCGAAAAGAGAGAGCACTTCCCGATAAACCCGTTTTAATTACATTCGATGACGGTTATGCAAGTTTTTATGAGCGGGTATTCCCCCTGCTGCAGGCCTTTAAAATGCCGGCTGTCCTTGCGCTGGAAGGCAGCTGGCTCGATGCGCCGGAAGACGGGATGGTGAAGTATGGCAAGGATATGGTACCGCGAAAACGTTTTCTAAGCTGGAAACAACTGCGTGAAATCGTGGACTCGGGGCTGGTGGAAATAGCCAGTCACGGTTATGGTCTGCATTATGGTGAGCTGGCAAATCCCCAGGGTAATACGGAGCCGGCCCTTGTGACCCGGCGATATGACCCTGATAAGAATTCTTATGAAACGGATCAGGAATTTCTGGCCCGTATCCAAAAGGGCCTGGCAGCTAACAGTGAATTGATTGAACGCAGGCTCGGAGTGAGGCCAAGGGTGATGGTGTGGCCTTTCGGTCGCTTCAACCAGCCGGCGCTCGACATAGCCAGTAAGCTGGGGATGTCCATTGCCATGACACTCGAATACGGTAAGAACAATGTCTCGGATCTTTCCCGTATAAACCGCTACCTGATAGATTCCGATCAGAGCCTTAATGATCTGGTCGCGGACTTGCGCAAGCCATCCTTTAAAAAACCCCAGCGGACGGTACAGGTCGACCTTGACTATATCTACGACCCAGATCCCAAACAGCAGGAGCGCAATCTGGGACAGCTGATCAGCCGTATTTATAAGCTGCAGATTTCTACAGTGTATCTTCAGGCCTTTGCAGATCCCGATGGCGATGGTATAGCCGATGCTCTCTATTTTCCAAACCGTCGACTGCCGATGCGGGCTGATCTTTTCAACAGGGTAGCATGGCAGCTGAAAACCAGGGCGCATGTCCAGGTATACGCCTGGCTGCCTATCCTGAGCTTCGGGATCGGTGATGACAGCTGGCTGGTGCAGGCCGAAGGACGGCCGAAAGTCGGACCTGAAAATGGTATATATCGACGTCTGTCCCCTTTTGATCCCCGTGCACGTGAAGCGATTCTGGATATCTACGAAGATCTGGCACGTCAGGCGGAATTCGAAGGATTAATGTTTCATGATGATGGCGCCCTGGACGATTTTGAAGACGCTAACCCTTTCGCCCTGAAGTATTACAGGGAGAAGCTGGGGCTGCCGGGATCCATTGCTGAAATTAGAAAAGACCCGGATAAAATAGCTAAATGGACCCGCGCCAAGACCGGGTTTCTGATGAAATTCACAGATGCTATAGCCAACCGGGTACGTATCTGGAGGCCGAGAATGAAAACGGCGCGGGATATTTTTGCCACACCGGTACTGAATCCGGAAGCGGAATCCTGGTTTGCCCAGAACTTTCAGCTCTTCCTTGATCACTACGACTATGTATGCCTGATGGCAATGCCTTATATGGAAAATGCCAGTAAGCCCGAGAAATGGCTTGATAACCTGATAAAAGCGGTGAAAGCGAAAAAAAATGGACTGGACAAGACAGTCTTTATCCTGCAGAGCCGCGACTGGCGATCGAAAAATCGACTCATTCCTGATGATGAGATTGCCTCTACCATGCGCCGCCTGCAGCGCCAGGGAGCGCTTCATTTTGGTTATTACCCGGATGATTTTCATGGTAATCACCCAAGTGTGGATATCCTTCATCCTGCGTTTTCATTGCAGACTTATCTCTACAGGCCGTAACCATGAACGTATATGTTATCGACATAATGCTTGGTTTTGCCTATTACTACCCTCTTTTTATGGCCTATCTCTGGCTTGTCGGTGCCATCTATTTCTATTTTCGCTGGGAATACCGCAAAGGTTTACCGGATCAACCTCCTGACTTGCCGGGATACCCGATGGTGACCATAGTCGTTCCGTGCTTCAACGAATCCGATCAGATTATCGAAATCCTTGAGAACCTTGAGGTGGTGGTTTATCCCTCCTTTGAAATCATTGCAGTCAATGACGGCAGCAGTGATAACACGGGGGAAATTCTGGATCAACTGAGTGAGCGTTGTCCCCATCTGAGGGTATTGCACCTTTCTACCAACCAGGGAAAAGCGATGGCATTGCGTGCAGCGACGCTTGTGGCGAAAGGGGAGTTTCTTGTGTGTATCGACGGTGATGCCATTTTGGATAAGCACGCGGTCTCATGGATAATGTTCCATTTCATGACAGGCCCGCGGGTTGGCGCAGTGACCGGTAATCCGCGAATCCGCACCAGATCTACTCTGCTTGGCCGCATTCAGATCGGGGAGTTTTCGGCCATCCTGGGCCTGATTAAGAGGGCACAACGCATTTATGGACGTGTTTTTACTGTCTCAGGCGTGGTAAGTGCCTTCCGGCGTGCGGCACTTCATAATGTGGGATACTGGAGCACAGATATAATGACAGAGGATATCGACATAAGCTGGCGTCTGCAGCTCAACCATTGGGATGTCCGCTTTGAACCACGCGCTCTGTGCTGGATTCTGATGCCTGAGACCATACGCGGTCTGTGGAAACAGCGCCTGCGCTGGGCAATTGGTGGAGATCAGGCCCTGTTGCGTTATCTGCCCAGGGTAATTCACTGGAAATCCAGACGAATGTGGGGTGTTTGTCTGGAGTATTTTATAAGCATCATTTGGGGTTACACGGTGCTGACAGTGGTGATCCTGTGGCTTCTAAGCTTTTTGGTTAAATTGCCGGACAACATCGTTGTGGTTTCCCTGATCCCGACCTGGCCGGGAATGGTGCTGGCTATGACATGTTTGCTTCAGTTTGCGGTCAGTATGTTTCTGGACCGCCATTACGACCAGAAGCTGTTCCGTAATTATTTCAGCATGGTGTGGTACCCCGTGGTGTACTGGATCATAAACTGGCTTACCTCGGTTGCAGCATTACCTAATACCCTTATACTACCACGCGGCAAGCGTGCCCGATGGGTGACTGTAGATCGCGGCATTAAGGGGGATGGGCAGAAAGAAAATCCGATATGAAACCGTTGATTATAACAAGACCTGAAAGACAATCTGCTGCCCAGCGCTGGGGATTCAGGTTGCTTACTCTGCTTTTCTGGGGGTTTTTTGGCTATTGTATCTGGCCCCTCCTTACCATAGCAGTATGGGTGGTAGTGTACTGGCGTTTCCAAATTGTTATGATTGAAAATCATGGAATTGAAAACCTTGCCAATTTGCTGCGTATTTACGGTATTGTCATACTTGGCATGGCGCTCATGTTAATCAGCTGGAGTTTATACAACCTGCTGCGTTACGGGCATCATGAGAAACGCACCACCCAGCCTTCACCGGCTACTGCTGAAATGCTGGCAGAGGATTTCAGGGTCAATCCGGACGATGTGCGTACCTGGCAGTCATCCAGGAAGCTGGTTCTTGATTTCGATCCAACAGGGCAGATCATCGGCGCTCATTGCTCTCCTGAGTAGCATGAGGTCATTGATTCTGAAACCAAGGCCCATGGTGAAAGAAAAGCTTATTCTCCATACCCTCCGCCTCCGGGGGTTTCTATCCTCAGGATATCTCCCTTACCCAGTGATACTGTAAATTTCCCCGGCTTTTCCTCTTTCTTTCCTTTTCGGATCAGGATGTTTTTCCCTTTGGTTCCCGGTCCGCCGCCTGCCAGGCCGTAGGGGGCAGTAATTCTTCTTTCCGATAAAACAGTTACCTCTGCATCTGATAAGAGTTGTATCTCTCTTATTATCCCGTTACCGCCCCTGTGTGCGCCTTTTCCTCCTGTATTTTTTCTTATTGAGTATTCGTTAACCATAAACGGGCAGGCGTATTCAAGCGCCTCTACGGGTGTGTTCAGCGTGTTTGTCATATGCGAATGAACGGCACTTTCACCATCTCTCCTGCCTGTGGCGCCCATGCCTCCGCCTATTGTTTCATAATAGGCAAAGGGTTTATTATTTTTTGGATCAATGCCGCCTATGGTAACATTATTCATCGTCCCCTGGCTTGCTGCGGGGATTATGTCCGGAATGGCTTTTGCCAGGGAACCCAGGACAACGTCTGCTATCCGCTGTGACATTTCCACATTGCCTCCTGCCACCGCAGCAGGAAACTCTGCATCAACAACAGATCCCTTCCTGGTAATGACTTTGACAGGCCTCATACATCCGGCATTGGTGGGTATGTCCCTTTCCACAAGAGATCTGAAGACATAGAGCACAACCGACACGGTTATGGCCCTGACCGCGTTGATGCAGCCCGGAACCTGGGCGTCTGATTCAGTGAAATCAAGGACAGCTTCATCCCCTTTTATGGTTGTAGCAACATGTATCCTTATATTTTTCTTTTCAAAACCGTCATCATCCATGAAATCTTCAAAACTGTATGAACCATCAGGTATACTCCTGATAACAGCACGTGTCATTTCTTCCGAATAGTTCATAAGGGCCCTGGCATAAAAGGCGGTTGTGTCAAGGCTGTTAATATTCACAAGCTCTTTCATGCGTGTGACACCTGTAATATTAGCCATAATCTGGGCGGCAAAATCGCCTTCTCTTTCAATGGGTGTCCTGACATTGTTAAGAAAAAGGGTCATGAGTTTACGATCAACGCTGCCTTTCTCTACAATTTTCAGGGGCGGTATTATTACTCCTTCCTGAAATATTGACGTGGAAAGGGGCATGGAACCCGATGTCATTCCTCCTACGTCTGCATGATGGGCCCTGTTGGCTACAAAAAAAGAAGGCGCTTTTTCCCCGGTAAACACCGGGGCAACCAGGGTAATATCAGGAAGGTGGGTTCCGCCCTTAAAAGGGTCGTTCAGCATGACCATGTCCCCTTCTCTCCATGGGCCGCTCTTTATTGCCGATTTGACCGACATGGGCATGGAGCCGAGATGAACCGGGATATGCGCCGCCTGGGCGATCATGTCACCGGAGCTATCGAAAATTCCGCAGGACAGATCACGTCTCTCCTTGATGTTTGGAGAAAACCCGGTCCTGGTAAGCGTTACCCCCATCTCTTCCGAAATCGAACTGAACCTGTTTTTAAAGATCTCCAGCAATACCGGATTTATCTTCATCCTGTTTATCCTCATCTTCTAAACCCTGATTTCCATAATAAGGTTACTGTATTCATCGATAAAGGCGCTGGCAAAGGGCGGAATTACAATGGTCGATGAATACTCGACCACAATGCAAGGCCCGTTGAGCCTGTTGCCGCTTAACAGTTTATCCCTGTCATAGATCCTGGTCTCAGTCGGTTCATGCTCAAAAAACACCTGCCTTGATCCAAGAAAAGCATCCTCCGGAGGTCTTTCCGACTTCTTTTCCGATTTTAAAAAAAGAGGTTTTTCAGAAAGCCCCCTTGCCCTGAGTCTGATATTTACGATCTCAACGCCTTTATCTTCATTAAAATACCCGTAACTCTTTTCATGCAGACTGTGAAAATCATTGATATATGAATCTGTAAAGGGAACAATGAGCTCAAAGGATTGTCCTTCATATCTCATATCAAGGTATCTTTCGAGAACTATATGATCTTTCGAAAAACCTTCCTCATCGAGGTCTTTTATCCCCTTTTGCTCCAGGCCAGTGAAAAAGCCCGAAAGATCTTCCCGTGTCACATTGATCCGGCTTTTCATGATGGTCATTGAATAGTCTTTAATGACATCCGCCATGAGCATTCCCGTGGCTGACAGTATCCCGGGGTTTGTAGGGATAAGAACCCTGGGCATGTTTAAAAGCCTGGCAAGGAAGGCCGCGTGCATCCCGCCAGCGCCTCCGAATGAAAGAAGTGTGAAATCCCGGGGATCAAAGCCTCTTTCGACCGATATCACCCTGACGGCCTTTTCCATAGTAACATTAGCTACCGAAATGATGCCCTGGGCCAGCTCGACATGGGATAGACCTGTTTCCTTTGAAAGACGGCCGAATGAGGCTTCGAGTTTGTCTGCTTCAAGCTTCATGCTGCCGCCCAGAAAGTGCCCGGGGATTAATCTTCCGAGATACAGGTTAGCATCCGTGACAGTTATCCTGTCCCCTTTGCCATAACAGATCGGTCCGGGATCAGCTCCGGCGCTTTCAGGACCGACCCTCAGGGCACCTCCCGTATCCATAGCTGCAATTGAACCGCCTCCTGCGCCTACAGTGTGGATATCTATCATCGGGACCCTGACAGGAAGATCTGAGATCCTTGATTCAGTGGTAAGGGACAGCCTTCCATCCATCAGGGATACGTCTGTGGATGTCCCGCCCATGTCAAACGTGATTATCTTTGGATACCCTGCAATCTTCCCGATTTCAAAGGCGCCTACCGCCCCGCCTGCCGGGCCGGACAGGATCGTGCGCACAGACTCCTTCATTGCGGTATCCGCCGATATGCTTCCGCCGTTCGACTGCATGATACCCAGTCGGTCATCTTTGCCCATATGGTTTGTCAGTGTCCCGATATATTTCTTCATCCCTGGCAGCACATAGGCGTTAATCACTGTCGTGGAGGTCCTTTCATATTCCCTGAATTCCGAAAGGATTTCATGGGAAAGAGAAACAGGGATGCCGAGCGGCTCCAGCATGTTTTTTATTTTCTGTTCATGGGACGGATTTACATAGGAGTAAAGAAGGCATACGGCAATTGATTCAACCTGATGAGCCTCAAGTTTTCGGGTGATCTTTTCAACCTCTTCCAGGTCCGGAGGTATATACTCCTCTCCACTGTTCAGGATTCTTCCGGGTACACCGAATCTCAGGTCCGGCGGCGCGATAGCAGGGTCTTTATGATAGGCAAGGTCATAGAGCCTGCTGCGGTTCTGGCGGCCTATCTCTATTATGTCTTCGAAACCTTTGTTGGTAACAAGTGCGGTCTTTGCTCCTTTTCTTTCAAGGATGGCATTGGTGGCAACAGTGGAGCCGTGAACAATTTTCCTGCACCTTCCGGCAGCAATATGCTTAAGCCCTTCCAAAATAGCGTTTGCAGGGTTTGAGGGTGTTGATAAAAGTTTGTATACCCCCCATTGGTCACCATCCCTGAAAATAAAGTCAGTAAATGTCCCGCCTGTATCTATTCCAATAATCATTCTCATCTCCGGGATGGATTTGTTCTGATTGCTTCATGGTTAAAGTAAGTATAAATATTTCAGGTTTACATTTTGAAATCAACTGCTATCATACACAAGTTTTAATTAAGCGGAATTAAGTATGAATAAACAAGATCCCCAAAAAATCGCACTGCACCCATTTCAAAGAAAAAAAACATCACAGGATTGCAGGATTAATGTCATTTTTTCAATAAACAATGCTGTTTTACAGGTTGTCTTCGACGTCACGGCAAGGTTGGACGATCTGGCAATCCCGGAATTTGAACCTTCAAAGGCCCAAAGGAGTGGCAGTTTATGGGGGCATACCTGTTTTGAGATTTTTCTGGGGAAGGAGGGCCGGCAGGAGTATTGGGAATTCAATTTATCTCCTTCCGGAGACTGGAATGTCTGGTCATTTTCAGGTTATCGTCAGGGAATGCAGCCGGAGCCCTGTTTCCAGGAGTTTCCATTTGAAGTCCAGGTCCTTTCGGAATCGGAGCTCAGGGTGGTGATATCCATTGATCTCAGCCGGCTATCGATGTTTTCAGGTTTAAATGCAGGCTTTTCAGTTGTCCTGGAGGAAAAGAACGGGGAAAAAAGCTACTGGGCCCTGAGTCATCCGGGCAAGGCCCCTGATTTTCATGCAGGAGAGGGCTGGGTTAAAATCAGGTGTTAGCTCTTATGAATAATTTTGACACGTTCTCTTAATTTTTCTATAGTCTTCTGAATAATAATAATTCCTCATTAAATCAATATAAAGGAGAAACTTATGGCAGGAATGGCGAAACTGGAAAACGTTTTACGTGAACCGAATGTCGTTGAACTCAAACCGTGGAAATCCATTCATGATACTATCAAGGAACCTATGATTACCGGGCTGGGCCCAGTAGACATCAAGGATTCTGCACTGGCAATGGGGTTTGCACGCATCACCAAACCTGACGTTCTGGGCTCCCCCACCCATGTCCACCCGTTTGATCAGTGGATTTATCTTATTGGAGAGAGCACCAACTTCGTCGATTTTGACGCGGATATAGAACTTACACTCGGTGATGAAATATTAAAGATAAATTACCCCTGTTATGTCTTTGTTCCAAAGAACACAAAACACTGCCCCCTGGACATAAAACGGGTAGGTAAGCCGTTTATATTTATTGATGTAAGTATTACACCGGAGGCATCGGTAAGGCCTGAAAATCCGTCAAAGGTCAGCAGGCCCAAATATATTGCCAAGAATAATAAAAAATCAAAAGAGTAATAATAAGGTTATCAGACAGGTTTTAAAAGACTGAATCTGCCAAACAGGGGCGGTGTGCAGGTGATCAGCCTTCAACCATCAGCTTTCAGCAAAAAGCTTGAATATCAGTCAATAAGCTGAGAGCTGATCGCTGATCGCTCCACCCGGAAATTGCACAGGATCTCTTCCTCCAGTCGAGATGACATACGGTAAAGAGGGTATACTCGCAATACCAGCCCGAATCCGGATACTGCGATACATAATCTGCCGGATAGGGATTGCCCTCGGTCTCACTTGAAAGGAGGATCTCAATCTCCCTGCCATCAAGACGGGTAATCAGACCTGCCGGAACCTCAAGAATTTCCGCTGTTTCATTTAGCAAGTTCTGCCATTCGTTTAAAATATCTTTAGTAAGGTTTTTACGACTGAAAGGGTTTGGAGCTATATTTTCCATATTCCAGGTCTCCATCTTTTATATGAAAATACAACCAAAATTCTGTATCTAAAATTGTGAAATTATATTTACAATGTCTTATCTCTCCGAGACATCCTTAAGATACCGAAACAGCGCCCTGGACGCCTTTGTTCCCTTATTTCCGTCAGATTCTTTTTTCGCGTTTCTGGCAAGCTGTGTCAACTGCTGGCGTTCAGCCATGGGGCATTCCGCAAGTATATCGTTGATGAGGTCCATATTTCCCCCTCTCAACTGATCCCGCCAGGTTTCAACCTTTTTAAAGGCCGCCTTTTTTTCATAATCGCCCCTGGCGATAACATTCAGGGCCGCCTCAATCGGGGCAGTATCAGTCTTGCGCAGGAGGGTGCCGATATACTTTATCTGTCTGCGTCTCGCCCCGTGTGCGGTTGTTTTGACAGCAAGCAATACGGCTTCAAGTATTTCATCCGGCAGACAAATGCCCTCAAGCTGATTCCCGGGAAGTTCAACCAGCCTCTCTCCAAGCATCTGTAGCGCATGATCCTCCTTCTTTTGCCTTGTTTTGCTTATCGGGGCATCAATAGTGTCTTTATCTTCAGTAGGAAATGTCATTGCGGGGATACCTTTTTCAGATCTAATTTGTCTCCCGGTTGATCAGTTTTTCCTTCAGTTCCCTTTTAAGAATTTTACCGGCGGTGCTTTTTGGAAGCTCATCGAATGCTAAATAGTCTTTTGGCACCTTAAATCCGGCAAGATGTTTCTTGAGGTGTTCCTTAAGGGCAACCGGGTCAAGCCTATTTCCATTATTCAGGACTATGAGCGCGGTCACTCTTTCACCATACTCCCTGTCGGGCATTCCTATTACCGTGCACTCTTTAACTTCAGGCCGTGTATATAATACCTCCTCGACTTCCCTGGGATATACGTTTTCACCTCCTGTAATAATCATGTCTTTAAGCCGGTCTACAATAAAGAGGTATCCGTTTTTATCTATATATCCGATGTCCCCTGTCCTGAACCAGTCAAACCAGAAGGCCCTGGCGGTTTCCCTGGAATTATTCAGGTAGCCCTTGAAGATATTAAGCCCGCGTATGCATATTTCTCCTACCTCTCCCTGTTCGAGCGTTTTTCCCAGCCTGTCCCTTATCTGTATCTCCATAAGGTTGGCGGGAGTGCCCACCGAACCAATCACATGCCTGTGGTAGTGGTTGAATGTGACAATGGAAGCACTTTCCGTGAGGCCGTAACTTTCGTGGATATTCAATCCTGTCTTTGCGTTCCATGCCCTGACAACTTCAGCCGCCATACTCGAAGCGGCAGAAAAACAGTATGTAACGGACTTGAGCTTCTCTTTGAGGTCAGGGATTTCAAGCATCCTTATATAAATTGTCGGGACGGCAAAGAACTTGGTTACCTTATAACGACTGATTGCATCAAGCGCCATCTCCATATTAAATGACGGCTGAATGATTATTGAACCGGAACTGTAGATGGTGGAATTTACAACATGCATCTGACCAAACACATGGTTCAGGGGGAGAAAGCATAAGGTGATATCCTTTTCGCTGCTTCGCTCATATCGGGCCACGTTGGCTATAGGATAAAGGATATTCTGGTGGGTCAGCATGGCTCCTTTTGGTAATCCTGTGGTGCCCCCTGTATAAAGTATGGCGGCTATATCATCCCTTTCCCTGTCGACAGTCTTAAATGAGGGATCACCCTTTTCAGCCAGTTTTAAGCAGCTATTGTCACCTTTTTCTGTTATGACGAGATCAGGCCGATATCTTGGCTCAGAATACTCAAGGTCTGGAAGTCTGGACTCCGTTGTAAAAAGAATACTCGGTTTGCAGTCAAAGAGTATCTTTTGAAATTCATTTTTTGTTAAACGGTATGAGAAGGTTACGGCAACTGCTCCGCATTTCAAAGCGCCAAAATACAGAGCAACCCAGTCATAACTGTTTGGTGCGCAAAAGCCTACATAGTCTCCCGGCTGGACCCCGTATTCTACAAGGATTGAGGCGAGCCTGGAGGCATAGTCGTTAAAATCCTTATAGGTATAAGTCTTTTCATCCTCTATTATTGCCGCCTTTTCAGGGAAAAAACGGGTGGAGTTTTCAAGAATAGTAGCTAAATTCACTAATAGTCTCCTTAAAGATTTCTATGATATCCGACTCATGTTACATTTGGAATACAGTATATTCAAGATGAGCAGATTGCCTCTTAAATGGCTATTCACGGGTCGTTATCTTTACATTGTTATTATAAAAATGTCGAGTATTGTCACTTAGTTTTTATATTTTAACTGTATTTTTTTAAAAAAATGCAACTACTTCTCTATCCAAAACTTGAAGTACCAATTTTATGTGTTACAAACCTATATGCGTATATGTTTTCGTGAAAAGGACATTTCCTCCATTTGAGGCAGGAATCAAATTCGGAGAATAACGACGTTTGGCTTTCACTCCTTAATAGCAGACATGCACGACATTAACTTCCGCGAATCATTTTATTCAGCAGGCTGTCGGCTTTTTTGGCCGTGACGATTTTCATATCCTTTACTGTTTCTCTTATGGTTTTTCCCTCTTTATAGGCCTGTTTTGCTATTTCCGCTGCTTTGTCATAGCCTGTTTCAGGAACAAGTGCCGTTGCAAGCGAAAGGCTTTTTTCCAGAGTGGCTTCACATTTATCCCTGTTCGGGGAAATCCCTTTTACGCATTTATCGGCAAAGGCAGTTGATGCAGAGGCAAGCAGTTGTATCGATTGCAGTATATTATAACCCATGACAGGCATCATGACATTCAATTCAAAATTTCCTGACTGTCCGCAGATGGTTATTGCAGTATCATTTCCGATCACCTGCGCTGCCACCTGAAGGACTGCCTCCGGGATTACCGGGTTGATCTTCCCGGGCATAATTGAAGAGCCTGGCTGCAGGTCAGGTAATGTTATTTCACCCAGCCCGCATCTTGGCCCTGATGAGAGCCACCTTATATCATTTGCAATCTTTGTAAGGCTGACAGCATATGTCCTGAGGATTCCGCTCAGTTCAACAATGGTGTCCTTTGATGCCTGTGCCTCAAAGTGATTTGTCGTTTCTTTAAACTCAATACCTGTTTCCAGGGATATGCCCTTTATTGTCTTTCCTGCAAATTCTGGATGGGCATTTACTCCGGTACCGACCGCAGTCCCTCCAAGTGCAAGTTCGCAAAGCCTGTTTTGAATGCTCCCGATTCTTTCTATATTCAAACTGATCTGCCGGGCGTAGCCGCTGAATTCCTGACCCAGGGAAATGGGAACGGCATCCTGCAGGTGTGTCCTGGCTATTTTTTTGATATCCTTGAATTTTTTAGCCTTTTCATCCAAACAGAGAAAAAGGCGCTTCATCGCGGGAAGAAGGGCTTTATTTATTCCAACAGCAGAAGCGATATGTATCGCGGAAGGAATCACATCGTTGCTTGACTGGCCTTTGTTTACGTGGTCATTCGGGTGTACGGGGGATTTCCCTCCCCTCTTTCCGGTGATTATCTCGTTTGCCCGGCCTGAAATCACTTCGTTTGCATTCATGTTTGTTGATGTGCCCGAGCCTGTCTGGAATACATCCACGATAAACTGATCATTGAATTTACCTTTTATTACCTGCTCCGACGCCTCAATAATTGCCCTGGATATTTTTCCATCCAGCAATTCAAGGTCCCTGTTGGCAATGGCAGCATGTTTTTTTATAAGCCCCAGGGCCATATAAAAAACCGGAGGAAGCCGCAGATCGCTTATCCTGAAGTTATCGCCTGCCCTTTGTGTCTGAGCGCCATAATATGCTTCTTCAGGCACAGATACCATGCCCATGCTGTCCTGTTCTTCTCTGAAATCTGCCATAATATCACCCGATTTTTTCCTTTACATAATTAAGTGCCCCGCCGGCTAAAAGAAATTTTCTCTGTCTTTCCGAAACATCCAGGA
Organism: uncultured delta proteobacterium; assembly: GCA_963815145.1. Lineage (GTDB taxonomy): Bacteria > Desulfobacterota > DSM-4660 > Desulfatiglandales > HGW-15 > JAAZBV01. The sequence continues at coordinate 11,123 of CAWFFS010000021.1, read as the reverse complement.
TTGTAATGAATGTTCCGCCTTCATATTTAACAGGTATTTCATTTTGATTGATCTCGATTAGACTCCTGATGCCCTCAAGTATAATCCGGGAGCCTTTTTCCAGTTTTTCAAAGTCGGAAGGGTCCTTGAACACAAGAGGAAGTATGCCGAAGTTACAGAGGTTGGCCTTGTGTATCCTTGCAAAGCTCTTTGCTATCTTTAACCTTACGCCCAGATACCTGGGGGCAAGGGCCGCATGCTCCCTGCTCGACCCCTGGCCGTAATTTTCACCGCCTATGACAGCAACGTTGTCTTTTTCCCTGCAGGTTCTATGAAAGTCAGGGTCAATCCGGTAAAAGACAAACTCGCTTAATGCCTCTATGTTTGATCTGAGCGGGAGTATCTCGCTGCCGGCGGGCATAATGCCGTCTGTTGAGATATTATCACCAACCTTTATTGCAACTTCCGCTTCAAGAGTGTCGGGAAGTTTTTCCATATGGGGCAGAGGCTTGATATTGGGGCCTCTTATAACTTCCGTGTTACGTAATTCCGGTGTGGGTATGATGATGCTTTGGTGGTCGATATTATATTTTTCAGGGTCTTTTATTGCGGGGTAGGGTATTTCAGGAGAAAGGTCTCTGGGATCTGTAATGACACCTCTCAGGGCCGCTGCTGCCGCTGTTTCAGGTGAACAGAGATAGACCCTGTCATCGTTTGTTCCTGATCTTCCGGGGAAATTCCTCGGGAAGGTCCGGAGACTTACCTGTCCTGTTCCCGGCGCCTGTCCCATACCTATGCAGCCAAGGCAGCCGGACTCATGGATTCTGGCACCTGCCATAATCAGGGCTGTTATTCCTCCCCTGCTTCCTATGTTTTCAAGTACCTGCCTGCTTCCGGGGTTTATGTTGAAATCGGTATTGGTATTTCTTCCCCTGCCTTCCACAGTCTTTGCCACAACCATGAGGTCCCTGAAGGAGGAGTTGACACTGCTTCCTATTATTACCTGGTCCACCTTGAGGCCGGCGACCTCGCGCACCGGTACGACATTGCCAGGAGACGAAGGACAGGCTATAAGCGGCTCGAGGGTTGAAAGATCGATCTCATCATATTCATCATATTCCGCGTCTTCATCGGCAGACAGCTCTACCCACGCGTCTTCCCTGCCCTGGGATTTAAGATAGGTGAATGTATTCCCATCGGAAGGAAAGACTGTGCTTGTTGCGCCAAGTTCAGTACCCATGTTGCCAATGGTTTCCCTGTCCGTGGCGGAAAGTGAAGCTACACCGGGGCCGTAATACTCCACTATTTTCCCTACGCACCCCTTGACATCATAACGTCTCAGCATCTCCAGTATGACGTCCTTTGCACTTACCCAGTCCGGCAGTTTTCCTGTAAGCTTTACTCCCAGCACCTTCGGGCACGGAAGGTGATAGGGCATACCGGCCATGGCCATTGCAACATCCAGTCCTCCTGCGCCTATACCCATCATGGATACGCCTGCCGCCCCTGGTGTGTGGCTGTCCGAGCCGAGTATGGTTTTTCCCGGCACACCGAACCTTTCCATGTGAACCTGGTGCGAGATGCCGTTTCCGGGAGGGCTGAATCGTACCCCGTACTTCGCACACGCGGTCTGAAGGTATTTATGGTCATCAGCATTCTTGTTGTCGCCCTGTATAATATTGTGATCCACATACTGGGCGCACAATTCAGCTTTAACAGAATCAAGCCCCAGAGCTTCAAATTCAAGCATTGCTACTGTGCCTGTAGCATCCTGAAGAAGGGTATGGTCTATTCTTATGGCAATCTCCTGCCCTGGAACCAGCTCCCCTTCAGCAAGATGAGCTTCAAGTATTTTTCGAGTGAGATTTTTTGACATGTTGCCTCCGGTAGGTGCGTGTTTTAATTTTAAATAATAATGGTAGCATGGAAAAAGGGGATAGAAAAGGAAAAAGGTGGGAAAAGAAAGGTGCAGGGCACATGGCTCAAGGCGCAGGGTAAAAACAATTTTAAAAGGCGTATAAATTTTTATCTCCCATGAGGTTGCCCGAGAATATTCCTGTCATTTCGGCCAAAAGGAGAAATCTTGCTTTTTAATTGCTTTTCCTTGAGCCCTGCGCCTTGAACCCTGGGCCTCTTCTCATTGACATATCACCCATGCTGATATTAGAATATTAAATACAATATAACCATTTCGGAGGGTAATATGGAAAAAAAAGATTTGCTGATTTCGGTTCGCAACCAGATGGATGCTGCATTCAAATATGCCGAGTTTGATGAAGGGACCTATGAAAGATTAAAACACTGTAAAAGGGAACTTCTTGTTCATTTTCCTGTCCGAATGGATAATGGTAAACTTGAAATGTTCACCGGATACAGGGTGCTTCACAATGCGACTCTTGGCCCGGGGAAGGGAGGGCTCCGGTATTCTCCTGACCTCAGCCTTGAAGAATCAAGGGCGCTTGCCACCCTGATGACCTGGAAGTCCGCGCTTGTAAATATCCCCTTTGGCGGTGCAAAGGGCGGGGTGAAGTGCAACACAAAGAAGATGTCCGAAGGTGAGCTTGAAAGGCTTACAAGAAGGTTTACCTGGGAGATAGCCCCTTTTATCGGCCGTGACAGTGATATCCCCGCACCGGATATGTACACCAACCCGAAAATCATGGCCTGGATCATGGATACATACAGCATCCTCAAAGGGTATACTGTACCAGAGGTGGTGACAGGCAAACCTCTCGAACTGGGCGGATCGGTGGGCAGGTATGAGGCCACGGGAAAAAGCGTTTTTCTCTCCGCACTGGAGGCAGTGAAGCATACAGGTCTTGGAGAATCCATGGAAGGAATCAGGGTTGCGATACAGGGATCGGGAAATGTAGGCGGTATAGCCGCTTATTTTTTTCACCAGGCAGGCGCGAAGGTAGTGGCAATGAGTAATTCAACTGAAGGAAGATACAATGCGAACGGCCTGGATATAGAAAGCGCACTGTCTTTAAAGGACAGATATCAGTATGGTATTGCCCACAAAGAGGACTCTGATCGAATTACCAATGAAGAACTGCTTGAGCTGGACTGCGATATCCTTGTCCCTGCGGCGACATCCGGTCAGATAACCGGAATAAATGCTCCCAGGCTGAGATGTAAAATAATGGTTGAAGGGGCAAACGGGCCAACCGAACCGGAAGCGGACGATATCCTTTTTGACAGGGGGATATTTGTGGTTCCGGATATCCTTGCCAATGTGGGAGGTCTCACGGTTTCATATTTTGAATGGGTTCAGAATGTCCAGGAGCTTTTATGGACAGAAGACCAGGTGGCAAAGCGTCTTGAGGAAATTATTAAAAAGGCATTTGCGGAAGTGGTGGAAATAGCCGATACGAAAAAAGTGAATATGAGAACGGCAGCCTATCTTCTTGGGATGGAGAGGGTTGCAAGGGCTATGAATTTGAGAGGGGTATATCCTTAATCCCTTCGATACACAATTCCCATGGCAAAATCATCATCCAGGACAACATTCATGGCTTCCTTCAGGTTTGTCGGGTCATGGTCCTCCGGAAGAGGGTGAACATGTTTTTTCAGATTGGCCCAGGTCTTGTACTGCTTGTCAAAGGTTACGCATGATGTATACACATGATAAATGGAAAAGCCTTCGTGCCTGATTCCTTCCTTGAGGGCAGCGGTTATGGATTCGGGGTCTCCTGCAAAAAGCCTTGCAACAAAGGATGCCCCGTATGAAAGTGCCATAAGCGTTCCGTTCAACGGTGCGCCTTCGCTGCCGTATGGGGATGCCTTTGTCATGGTTCCAGCCGGGGTGCTGGGTGAAGGCTGACCCTTGGTGAGCCCGTATATGGAGTTATCAAACAGGACATAATTGATGTTTATATCCTTTCTGGAGGCATGAGGTAGATGAGCCCCGCCTATCCCCAGGCCGTCACCGTCACCACCTACTGCGAATACTGTCAAACCGGGGTTTGCAAGCTTAACCCCGGTTGCAACAGGAAGCGATCTTCCATGGGCAGTATGAAGCCCGTAGGTATTGCTGAAAAATGGGTATCTCCCCGCACAGCCTATTCCCGAAACAACCATGACCATATGATGAGGGATATCCAGTTCCTGAATGGCGTTGTTGATTCCCTGGTGTATCCCGAAGTAACCGCATCCCGGGCACCATGTGGGCAGGTTTTGAGACCTGACAGAGAATATTTTTGATTCCTTTATTTTTTGAACTTTTTCAGCAGTAACCTTGCCTGATGTTTTCATGAATGACTCCTGTTGCTAACCAGTTTTACTATAACCTCCAGTATCTCCACCGCCGTCATGGGTATTCCCGTAACCCTGTTAAATCTTTTTACTTCCTTCCTGTTGAGGTGGCCTATCAGGTTGGCAAGCTGTCCTTCAAAATTGAGTTCGGGAATGAGAACCTCATCACATTTATTCATAAACTCTTTTATCCTTTCAGCATGGTATGGGAAGATGCTTCCTATCTTGAGTATTCCTGCCTTTATCCCCTTTTCCCTTGCCAGTCTTATCGCCTCAATCGCCGCACCCGATGTTGATCCCCAGGAAACAATGCCAATGTCATATGTATTTTCGGGATCATATTCTACCGGTTCCGGGAGATCCTTCAGGGCGTTATGGATTTTTCTGTGTCTTTTCTCTGACATCATCATATGGACCTGCGCGGTGTAGTCAGGGACACCCTTTTCAGAGTGTTCGATGCCTGTAGAGGCAAATATGTAACCCTCCATGCCCGGTAATGCCCTCGGGGATATGCCTGTTTCGGTATTTTCGTATCTCAGATATTTTCCTTTACTGGATTCATCCGGCAGGATGTTCCCGTCTTTAATATCTTTTTCAGGGGCGTTGGGGGGATCAATATTTTCTACCCTGTTATTGAGAAAAAAGTCTGTAAGGACTATGACAGGGGTCTGATATCTTTCTGCCAGCTGAAAACTCTTGAGCGTGAAATAATAGCATTCACTTACATTTGAAGGTGCTATCACTATCCTTGCAGAGTCGCCTGGTCCGCCAAATACGGCAGCCTGGAGGTCGGACTGCTCGGTTTTTGTGGGAAGACCTGTCGCAGGACCGCCCCTCTGGGCGTTTACAATAACAGCAGGTATCTCAGTAACAGTTGCGTGTGCTATAAGCTCTGTCATGAGTGCAAAACCTGGTCCTGATGTTGCGGTCATTGCCCTTTTCCCGGCAAAATAGCTCCCCAGCACACCGCCTATTGAAGAGATCTCATCCTCCATCTGCATGATCTTGCCGCCTTTTTCGGGGAGATATTTGGCAAGGTATTCCATAATGGGAGTTGCAGGGGTTATCGGGTAGCCGAAATAGAATGAAAGACCTGCGTCAAGGGCTCCCATGGAGACAGCAACGCTGCCTGACAGGAGCTGTTTTTCCGGAGAAACTCCATTTGTGCCCAGTTGGACTATCTTTGAAGACCTGTTCCTGTAGGTGCCGGAACAAAATTCCATACCCGCATCAAAACATTTCAGGTTGGACTCGAGCACCTTTTCACCCTTGGCCTTGAATTTCTTTTTTATGGCATCATAAAACGGCTTGGCAGGAACTCCAAACAAAGCTGCAAAACCACCAAGTGCCGCAAGATTTTTCCCCCTGCGCGACCCTGATGCCTGTGACGCCAGGTCACCGAATGGTATCCCGAAAACAGACATCTCAGGCTCCAGAAGCGGGATAAGGGCCTTGTCCTCGCTTACGTAAACCACGGGCCTGTTATCAAAGAGGATGACTGCATCATCGGTAAGAAAAGGAACCCGGGACCTGGATTGCTCATCATCAAGTGAAATCAGGACATTGGTTTTGTGGCTGAGCGCGGTCATCTCTTTATTGCTGATTCTGGTGCGGGTGACGCATCTGCCGAAACCCCTTATTTCCGCAGGGTATGAATCAAAGGCCATCAAGGAAAAACCCGCTTCAGAAAGGGCCTCATTTAAAAGGACGCCTGCGGCTATTGTGCCGTCTCCGGACATCCCGCATATTTCTATTGTAAGATCAACTGTAGACATATCAAAACTCCATCCACCAGGAACTGTTTACACAAAGTCCATTCACGTTAAATATACATTCCGATTTAGCTTTCAAATGTTCGCCAATAAGGTTGAGCGCGGCTGTTTTCCCGAGGGCTATAGCGTTATCGTGCCCGATGGAAATCCAGTAATCATTGATTTCAGGATGATATACCTGCGCACAGTCGCCTGTGGCGTAAACACCTTCAAAGCCCGTATTGAGATACTCATCCACGAGGATTCCCCTGTCTATGGAAAGGCCGCTCCTTGCCAGAAAACCCACATCCGGGACAAGACCGAAAAAGGCACCCACTATATCGGAGCATACTGTTTCATGATCCGTGTGGACCTCAACACGATTGTCAGGGAGGCTGTTCATACTTTTTATCCTCGAGTAGTCCAGCACTGTAACTCCTCTCTGAACAAGTCTTTCGGATATTTCGTCATGCAGGGCCTTACTGAAACGCATTGGCCAGAAGGCCTCTTCATTAAGGGCGAAGTATATTTTTTTCTTCATTTCCAGAAGCTGTCTGGTGAAGGAAAGCGAGGTCAGATCACCGCCTATCATGAGGACATTTTCTGCTGTTTCCAGTTTATTCTGCCAGATTCTGGCGTCTTCAATGGTCTTGAGTCTCAGCATCAGATCACTGAAGACCTCAAGATTTTCGGGTATCCTCGGTTTTCCTCCCAGTGATATTATGAGGCCGTCATACTTTATAATCTCCCTGTGATCGAGGAATATTTCACGGGTTTCGAGGTTAAGATCAATAACTTCCTGATTACTTCGAAACTTGATTCCCAGCTCCTTATATGAACTGGGGGAGAAGACGTAGAGATTTTCCTCGGTGAGTTTGCCTGAAATAAAATTTGGCAGGAGATGGGGGCGATAACATCCTCCCGGTTCTCTGCTGATCAGGGTTATACGGGCATCCGCTGCATGGTTTCGAAGTGTAAGTGCGGCCTCGTTGCCTGCGGGCCCGTTTCCTATGACCACAAAATGTTGATCTTTCATTTTTCAACCACCTTTTAGGTATTATTTATGAGGGTTTACCCGGTATCTCTGTCTTTCTATCAGCTCTATCCTGGAAACCGAAATACAGTCCATGGGGCATACCCTTACGCATTCACCGCACCTGATGCATCGTGAATTATCTATCACGACCGCATTTACATCTTCCCATGAGGCTGTTTCCTCAAATCCGATTATCGCACCCTCGTCGTTGAGTTTGACTTCATTGACCAGTTTTATGCAATCCCTTGGTGCGTTGTCGATGCAGTAGCGGCAGTATATACACCTGTCCATATCTATTTCATAATGGAGATAGCAGAGATAGCATCTCTTTGATTCTTCATGGGCCTCTTCACGCGAAAGCCCTGTTTCCACTTCAGGATTTCCCCTGACCAGCCTCTTTGACACAGGCGCAAGAGAAGGCATTGCCTGCCTCTGCAGAAAAATCCCATTGTCTCTGCCTGTCTGTAATCTGTGCCTCCTGCAGTCTTACCGCTTTTTCAATAAAAGTACTGCCCGTAAGGTCCCGGGCGATCCTGTGGGCCGCCCTTCGCCCCATTGCAATTGATTCAATCACTGTTGTGGGACCGCTGACATAATCTCCTGCGGCATATAAATTTTTATGTGAGGTGAGAAAACCTGATCTGTCGACCTTCAGTACGCCGTTTTTATCTTTTTTGCCGGGGGCTTCAAATGGCCCAGGCGCCTGACCTGTTGCAACTATTACCGAATCTGCATGGAGCATGAATTCGCTTCCTTCAATGGGGTGAATGCGCTGTTTTCCATCTGGACCTGTTTCCCCTGGTCGGGTCCTTAAGAATTTTACACCTGCAACCTTGCCGGCACCTGTAATTTCCTGCGAGAGCAAAAGAGATTCGATCTTTATGCCCTCTTTTTTTGTCTCGATAATCTCATCCCTTGTTACCCTTAAGTCCTGCTCTGTCCTTCTAAGGCAGATCCTTACATCCTTTGCCCCGAGCCTGAGGGCTGTCCTGGCACAGTCAAAAGCGGTGAATCCGGCGCCTATAACAAGGACTCTCTCTCCAAGACCAGGCCTTTCCCCTGAGCAGACCTTCATCATAAACTCGAGTCCCGAATGGACTCCTTCAAGTCCTTCTCCCGGTATTTTAAGTGCAACAGCCCTGTAACAGCCGGTTGCTGTAAGAAGGGCGTCATATTCGTCAAGTATTTCCTCTGCCTTGACATTTGATCCTATCCTGATGCCTGTTTTGAGTTCAACGCCAAGGGCAATTATCGAGTCAATTTCGGATTCAAGGATATTCCGCGGAAGCCGGAACTCGGGAATGCCGTACCTGAGCATTCCTCCCGGTTTATCGAGGGCTTCAAATACCGTAACCGAAAACCCCAGCAGGGCCAGTTCATGGGCGGCAGCCAGGCCTGCCGGACCTGCTCCCGCAATAGCCACCTTTTTTGAAACACTGTCGGATATTTTGACAGGAATGGACGCAGTGCCTTTATAATCAGATGCCGCTCTTTTGATATGACATATGTTTACCGGATCTCCAAGCTCGGATTCACCATGCCTGCATTTATCTTCGCAGGGCCTTGAACATATCCTTCCAAGCACACCCGGAAAGATATTTGCCCGCCTGTTAATATCATATGATCTGTCAAATTCCTTTTCGTACAGCGCCCTTATATATGCAGGAATATTGGTATCTGCCGGGCAGGCGCTCTGGCACGGGATATTTATATCCATGTAGTAGAAATCTTCAGGCTCTGTTGAATACACTGTTTTATCTGACATGCTGAATCCTTTTAAGAGTTAAGTCTTTTAAAATAAGCAGAAAATATAAAATTAAAAGATCAAAAGGGGAACTATTGTACAATAAATCCATGGCAATGTTAAATTTTAAAAATAAGAGAAATGGTCATCCATCCGGAAAATCATAAATCCTCTTCCACAAGATACTGTTTCTTCGGTTATTCAAAGGCTAAAAAGATTGCCCGCAGTAGGATTATTACTTGGTTGGCCTATCCGAATTCATCAAAATAAATATATTCTTCCGGGATTCCCTTTTCGACCAGTAGTTTAATACAGGACTCAATCATTGGAGGCGCTCCGCAGAGATAGACATCAAATGCCGCGTTTTCAGGAATATATTTTTCTATCAGATTGGTCACCCTGCCTCTTTCTCCATCCCATTTTTCTCCGTCACCGACACGGGAAAGGGTAGGGTAAAACCTGAAATCGTATAACTTTTCTTCAAGCCCCTTAAGTTCATCAAAATAATAAATATCCTCCAGGTGCTTTGCCCCGAAGAAAAATATGGTTTTTCTCCGGATATTATCATCTTCTATCTGATGCAGTATGGATTTCATCGGGGCAAGCCCTGACCCTGTTGCAATCATAAGTATCCCTCTGTCGGAATCCCTCAGATAGAAATCGCCGTAAGGACCATAAAGGGTCAACTCATCATTTTTCTTGAGATATTCATGTACATATGTTGTTACTGCACCTTCAGGAACTTTCGTGATTACAAGCTCAAGGTTCCCATGTTCAATGGCGTCGGATGAGATGGAATATGCCCTGAATTCGGGACCCGGTATCTTTTCATATTTAGGGACTTCAAGCTGAACATACTGGCCGGGTCTAAAATTTATACCCTCCTCAGGGTGCAATAACTCCATTCTTAAACCTTTTATTTCATGTGTCAGGTCAGTTATATCGATAACTTTAGCCCTGAACTGCTTCACAAGAAAAAGCTCTTCGGGGATTTCTATTTTTAGGTCTGCCTTGACCTTTACCTGGCAGCTCAGTCTGACATTATTTATAAGTTCTTCAGGTGAAAGATACGGGGTCTCGGTTGGAAGCACTGGTCCCCCGCCATCCAGCACCCTGACCTTGCAGTAGGCGCATGTGCCCTTTCCTCCGCAGGCAGAGGGAATAAAAATATTTTCAACCTTCAACGTGGAAAGTAAAGGACTGCCCCCGGTTACAACGATTTCCTTTTCATTATTGATAAGGATGCGCTTTTCACCATAGTCTGCAAAATATTTGTTTGCAAGTTCAAGTAAAAGTGCAAGCACACCGCCGATGCCGCAGACGATGGAAATGCTGGTAAAAAGTTCTAAAAGGCTATTTCCCATTTTTTAAATAATCTCAATATTAATAAAGCACGCGGCGAATGCCGCTTGGCACAAGGCGCAGGGCGCAGGATGCAGGGAAGAACAGATACCGACACACTTTTTCCCTGTGCCTTGAGCCCTGAGCCTTGTGCCGGATTGTAAGCCAGTAAATCTCATTTTTTCAAAAATAGTCATAATATCGACTCAGTTAGTTTACTGAATGTTTACCATCCCGCTGAACACTATAAAGGCAAGTGAAAGGATGCCTGTTATGATGAGGGTTATCGCAGGCCCTTCAAGGCCTTTTGGCAGTTTTGTTTTTTCCTGTATCTTTTCCCTTATCGCACCTATGGCGATAATCGCCAAAGCCACCCTATCCCGCTTCCGGCGCCATAGGCGATTGACTGGACAAGGGTATATTTTCTTATGATCATGAAGAGCGAAACGCCCAGTATGGCGCAGTTTACCTAAATCAAAGGCAGAAATATCCCGAAGCATGTAATAGAGCGGCGGAAAAAACCTTTCGATCGTATTTCAACCAGTTGAACAAAACCGGCTATTATAATGATGAAAACGATATATCTGAAATGCTCCATATGAAATGGCAGAAGCAGATGGTAATACACCAGGTTGTTCAGTGCGGCAGTGCTTGCCATTACAAAGGCAACGGCACACCAAGTCCAAAGGCGGGTTTTATCTGCCTTGAGATTGAAAGAAAAGGACAGAGTCCCAGAAAGTTCGTCAAACAGAATATTGTTCGTAAATATCGCTGCGAAAAAAAGTGTTGTGCTGTCGATCTGGTTCATAGGTTACCCCGCCTTTATTTCACCGGTTTCAGGGGTGACGGCCCTTACAAACCAAATAAAGACCCCGAGACAAAGAACGCCCCCGGGGCCACTATCATTATTGTCCATGGCGTAAAGAACTCAGGCATTATCCTGAAACCCAGGAGCGTTCCGAAACCAAGGAGTTCCCTTATAGCTGCATAACCGTAAGCACTATGGTATAGCCGAGCC
>CAWFFS010000020.1:45000-59097 GCA_963815145.1 uncultured delta proteobacterium | reverse complement strand
CATGGACAAGTGGAATGCCGAGCGTCCTGGCGAAATCCTCGAGAATGAATCTGTCGGATATATTGTCAAGGGCATCAACGATTACATCCGATCCCTTTAAGATATTATCTGCATTTGAATTGTCCAGTCTTGTATGAAAGGGGGTTACATTTACAGCCGGATTAATTCTGCCTGCTATCTCCTTTGCTGTCTCCGCCTTTGATTTCCCCAGTACGTCCATGCTGCTCAGCGCCTGGCGGTTAAGATTTGTTTCATCAAACACATCGTGGTCAATAACCACCAGATTGCCAACCCCGAGCCTTGCAAGAAGAACGATAACATGCCCCCCAAGTCCGCCCGCACCAATGATGGCTGCTTTTGCTTCATGCAGTTTCAACTGATCATCAATAGTGACTGATTCCAGATTCCTTATATAGCGATACGGCAGGATATTTTTTGCAAGCGCTATTGAATAAATATCATGAAGGCTGGCATTGTACCTTGCAGCAATATCAAATGCCTGCTGATCTTTAAGGATTGTTCTCTCGCGACCTGCCTGGTCAGGGAGTATGAGTGCCTTTTGAAGTATCTCCCGGGCTATGTCATCGTAATCTTTCATGGTAGATCTTTCCTCTAGAAGTCAGATGTCAGATGTCAGAGGTCAGGTGTCAGCCCTGGTTTCCCTCTGCACAGATTTCCGATCTCCGACTTCTGACCTCTGTTAACTCTTTTCTCTATACTATTTTCTAATCTCTTACAGTTTTCCCAATACGCTTTGCACTCTGCACCTTGCCCTATGCACTTTTCGGTTACGTTTTTCTCAGAAACTCCAGCATTGCCTGACACAAAGGAGACCCTATCCTTCTTTTATCCCTTATAAGATAAAAAGATCTTATCATCTGTGGCATTCCCTTTATCTTCACGGTTTTAAGAATACTTGCTGAAATTTCTGTTTCAATGGCCCTTGATGATAATATCGAAACTCCAAAATTTGCCTTTATACCTTCTTTAATTGCTGTCGATGTCCCAAGCTTTGCTATAACATTAAGATCTTGGACGCCCTTTTGGGTAGATGATTTAAGATAGTCCTCCATAATTTTTAAGGTCCCTGAACCTGCTTCTCTTATAATAAACGGCTCCTCAAAAAGTTCCTCTATTGTTATATTTTTCTTTTTTGTCCATTTATGATTTTTATTAACCGCGAGAACGAGTTCGTCCTTCCAGATATTAAAGCTTATGAGGTCTTTATTGAAATTTTTAGAACCTACAACACCCAGTTCCAGGTCACCGTTTTGAACCAGGTCTTTTATTTCACTGCTTCCCGCCACAGTCAACACAACTGATATGAAGGGATATTTTTCATAAAATTGGCCCATCAGGCGAGGGAGGATGTATTCTCCGGGTATTGTGCTTCCCCCCAGCAGAATTTCACCTTGTCTGAGACCCAGGAAATTTTCCATCTCGAGCCTGGCAGTCTTTTTCATATCCAGCATAAGAACCGCATGCTTATATAGCAGTTCTCCTGCCTTTGTCGGGATAATCTGCCTGCCCATCCGGTCGAGAAGGAGTGTACCCACGGATCTTTCGAGGTTTGCGATTCTCTCGCTTACTGACGCCTGGGCCAGGAAGACAGCATCGGCTGCCTTTGAAAAACTTTTCAGGTCAACTACCTTGCAGAAAATTTCAAGCTGGCGAAGATCAAAGTCTATTTTAGGCATTTATTCTCTTTTTTATATCAATATTTCAGATAGATCAAATCGGATTTATTTATAGTTCTGAATATACTTGATATTTTGGTGTATGACAAGAGGATTTTCCCTACAGTACACATAAGACAGAAATCAGATGTCAGAGATCAGAGGTCTGAATGCAGTTCTGTTTGCTGATCTCTGATCTCCGACTTCCGATCTCTGGTATTTTGCTGATCTCTGATCTCCGACTTCTGACATCTGTCGTTCGCTGTTGACAAATATACAATAGCCTCTAGATTAAAACGTAAAGACAACACCGCGCACTATAAGGAGACTACAGTGAACGACGACAAGCTCAATACCGTGGATTGTGAAAACAGGTGTAAATCCATGAAGCTTCCAACTGAAGACGAATTGAAGGCACTCAACAGACTGCTGGAAATTAAAAACCGAGTAAGAGAGTTAAAGAAGAAAATGGCCCTTATGAACTCAGACAGTTTTTATGAAGAGAGATGTCGATCAGAAGAAGAATTGATCGAGTTAAAAAAAGAGTGGGAGGTATGGGAGAAAAAGAGAGATGAGGCTGCACGGGAGAGAATGGTAGCCCTGGGGCATCTCGAACCCTGATGAATAATGTAAGGTTTAATTAACGCCCCTGCCTTTTTCTTCCAGAACAGCTTCTGATTTCATAAGTCGTTGTCCCCTGTAGAATTCTACAGTTACTTTCTGACCCACCTTTTTTTTGCTGAGTATATTCATATATCTTTTTGAATCAGTAACCTTCTCATTATCAATGCCAACGATAATATCGCCTCCAATAAGAAGCTGCATCCCTCCTATTATCACAAAGCGCTGCCCCCCTCTAAGGCCGGCCTTGTCCGCAGGTCCTCCGGGAAAGGTCTTCTGCAGCATCAGTCCATAGTTGACCGGCAGATTAAGGTCATATGCAAGCTGGTCACCAATTGTAACACCTTCAATGCCAAGCCATGGTCGCGGTACCCTCCCTGTTTCAATGAGTTGCGTCGCCACTTCCTTTGCCCGGTTTATGGGTATGGCGAAGCCTATTCCCTGATACCCTCCTGACCGGCTTAAAATAGCTGTATTCATGCCAATAACCTCACCATTTGAGTTCAGTAGCGGCCCTCCTGAATTACCCGGATTGATTGCTGCGTCTGTTTGAATGATTTCATCAATCTCAATTCCTTCGGAGGTTTCAATTGATCTGCCGAGGGCACTTATTACCCCGGTAGTAAGTGTATGAGAAAGCCCGAATGGGTTACCGATTGCTATTGCCTTTTGTCCGACCCGAAGTTTATCGGAATCTCCAAGAACTGCTACAACATTTATCTTCTTAGAATCAACTTTGATTACAGCAATATCCGAATACACATCCCTGCCGATCAGTTTTGCAGGAAGTTTCTCTCCATCTGCCAGCGTTACTCTTATTTCCTTTGCGTTTCCAACAACGTGGTTATTGGTGAGTATATAACCCCTCCGGTCTATAATAAATCCCGAACCCTGCCCTTCTGTTGGAACGATTTGCAGCCATGAATTATAGCTGAGGGTAACGGAAGAAATATTTACTACTGCAGGATGGGCCTGCTCAAATACCCTTATGTTTATTTCTTCATCATTTGATATGATAACAGGACTGTTATCAATTTTTTTTGAATTTTTATTAAAATCAAGAGCCTCGGCAGATGGGGTGGCGGGACCAAACCCGGCATATGTTAAAAGAGCATCTTTTTTTATCCAGATAAAAATTAATAAAAGTATGATAACTAAAATAATCTGTTTTAATATTCTTCTATCCATATTTATTTTCTGCCTTGTTTAAATATGATATGTTACCTGGTGCCCATCCAGAAACGGCCCTTTTGAACAATCTCTGCGTCACACTCAGATTGTAATCCTCGAAATACTTCAATGTATTCCTGTGGTTACAATCTTCGCGTTCCTTGACCTTGTCCAAAATTTCTCGTTTCCGGATGGACACTAGGTAGATATTTTATTTTCAATGTATTGGTCTGTCAAGGATAGAATGCGGAGGATTGAGAGATCAGAAGTCGGGGGCCAGAAGTCGATGTTCAGTGCATTACTGACCTCTGATTACTGACCTCTGATTTCTGGCCGCTGGCTTCTGGCATTTCTAAATGGCATTGACATATGCTATCCGCTGTTTTATGGAATTAGCATTATTCTGTTTTGATAATTAATAGTAATAATTTAAGAGCTCTGGCTTTTCATTTTGTTATTTTTTTTAAGAACTCCAGGGGCTAAACGGGGGAAAGGATGTCGGGACTGTTGAAGAAACTCATTATATCCATTACAGGGCTTATGGTAAGCCAATTATTTTTTTATCCGGCCTTTATCTTTGCTGATGATACCGGTAAAGATGTTTATACATTAGAGAAGAAGTGTGAAGGAAGCAATAGAGAAGAACTGGGGTGTCAAAACAAAGGAGCAGAAGACAGAGGAAGCCGTTTATGCCAAAAAAAAGGCAAGAGCGGACCTGCTGCCCCAATTCAGCACTACCTATAGCTATACCCGCCTGGGTCAGGTATATAGCATTCCTGGCACTTCAACCCCAATACAGCCCCAAAATAATTACCAGTGGCAGGGAACAATAACACAGCCTGTTTTTACTGGGTTTGCGCTTTCCAGTGCATATGAACTTGCAAAGCTGGGCATAGATCTGAGTGATATGGATCTGGAACTTGAAAAACTTGATATAGCATTAAAGGCAAAGCAGGCATATTTCAATGTACTAAAAGCCGATAAAGCTGTGGAAGTCGCGAGAAGTGCCGTTGAGTCGTTACAGTCACACCTGAATGTTGCACAAAATTTTTATGATGTGGGCATGATTCCTATCAATGATCTGTTAAAAGCAGAAGTCGAACTGGCCAATGCCGGACAGGATCTGATCAAGGCCCGGAATGGAGCCCAATTTGCCCGTGCGTCTTTTAATGTTGTGCTTTCAAAGCCAATTGATGCACCTGTTAATCTAAAGGACATCCAGGAATTCGCCCCCGAACCTGTTGATTTTGACAGGTTTTATAAAGAGGCCCTGTTGAAAAGACCTGAGATAAGATCCGTTGACATAAATGACAGGCAGATTGATCAGCAGATAAGGCTTGCCAAAAGTAAATATTATCCTGAGGTATCTCTAACATACAGCTATACAAAGACCGGAGACACCCCGGATGTCAGCGGGACAGCTTCACTGTTTGACAACAGTGGCTGGCAGATAATGGCCAATCTGTCCTGGCCCATATGGAAATGGGGCAGCGATCATTACGCTGTACGCCAGAAAGAGCTGAATAAGCAGCAACTGGTAAATACGAAAAAATCCATTGAGGATGGTATTAAACTGGAACTGAAAAATGCTATCCTTAATCTTCAGGAAACTGAAAAAAGGATACCTGCAGCAAAAAAGGCTGTTGAGCAGGGAGAAGAAAACCTCAGGGTAAGCGAAGAGAGGTACAAGGCCCAGGTAACAACCTCCACGGAGGTCCTTGATGCTCAAACCCTTTTAACCCAGACAAGGGTTAACTATTACAGTGCCCTGTACGATCACCATCTGGCAAAGGCAGCATTGCTTAGGGCTATCGGGGAGTATTAGTTAAGAAACATGATCCGGATATTCAGAGCATCTAAAAGTTACGGAACCAATAAAGCCCTTGATGATATAAGCCTGCACATACGGAAAGGTGAATTTGTTTTTGTTACCGGTCCGAGCGGCGCGGGCAAGACAACACTGTTAAGGCTTATATTCGGTGCCGATACCCCAACCAGCGGACAGATACTCATTAACAATATCAATCTTACCCGTATTACGAGAAAAAATCTTGACCTTTTAAGAAGAAGGATAGGCTTTGTGTTTCAGGATTTTAAGTTGTTAAATAATAAAACCGTTTATCAGAACGTTGCTCTCTCTCTTGAGGTGACAGGAGAACGGCCATCGGTTATCAGGAAAAAGACACACCAGGCCTTAAAGGCAGTCGGTCTCGAGAAGAAAGAAAAGGCATTTCCTTTGCAGCTTTCGGGCGGGGAACAGCAAAGGATCGCTATTGCAAGGGCTATTATAAGTAACCCGCTGATACTCGTAGCGGATGAACCTACAGGTAACCTTGATCCCGATATTACAAGGGATATCATGCTGCTGTTCAGGACGATAAACATGAACGGCACCACTGTTGTTATTGCAACTCACAGCAGAGAGTTGCTCCAGGACACGGGACAGCGGATAATCGTACTCAGGAATGGCAGGATAGTTGACGAGATAAACTAAATGAAATTGAGACTCTTTATCTATTTTTTTAAAACAGCCTTCACAAATATACGAAATAATCGTCTCGTTCATATGATCAGCATAGGAACGATTACTATTTCGATGCTTCTCCTTGCTTCATTCCTTCTTTTTTCTATGAATCTTAACAACTGGCTGAGTGATTGGGGCAAATCACTGACAATGTCTGTCTATCTCAAGGATGGCCTGGATAAAAGCGCTAAGGAGAAGATCGAGTCTGCGATAGCCGATTTAAAGGGCGCTGAACTAAAGGGGTTCATTACAAAGGAACAGGCATTAATCAACCTTAAGAACAGTCTTGGAGACCAGGCAGGGCTCCTTGAGGGGCTGAAGGGTAATCCGCTTCCAGCTTCCTATGAAATAGTGTTTCATGAAAAAGAAGGGTTCAAGCCCGACCCTCAAAAAATAAAATCGGATCTTGAAAAGATGGACGGCGTTGATGAGGTTCAATACAGTGAGCAATGGGTAGAACGTTTTCGTGGTATCATGGATGCTATAAGGATTGTGGGGATGATAGTAGGCGGGTTTCTTTGTGTGGCAGTGCTTTTTATAACAACCAACACCATTAAACTCACAATATACTCCAGGCGGGATGAGATTGAGATATATAAACTTGTTGGAGCAACCGACTGGTTTGTAAAATTGCCCTATCTGATCGAAGGTGCCTTTCAGGGGCTGGCGGGCGGTATACTCTCCTATATTATCCTTCTTGCATTGTATTCGTTTTTTTCAATAAAGACTATTCAGGTGTTCGGGCTTCCTGTAATTGATTTTGCCTTTTTATCAATTGAAAATACGATATCAATTATATTGCTCAGCATCGCACTTGGTTTTATTGGCGGATTGATCGCTATAGGAAGGTTTTTCAGGGCATAAGAAGCCAGATGTCAGAGATCAGAAATCAGAAATCAGAGGTCAGATGTCAGAGATCAGAGGTCAGAAGTCAGAGATCAGAGGTCAGAAGTCAGAGGTCAGAAGTCAGAGGTCAGAAGTCAGAGATCAGAGGTCAGAAGTCAGAGATCAGAGGTCAGAAGTCAGAAATCGGATGCTGGTTATGCTTTCTGATCTCCGACCTCTGATCTCTGACCTCTTTATTCAAATCATATTTGTCCTTATTGTTTTGTTTCCCACCTTTTCTGCGGCAAATAAAGAAACCGAGGCGGAATATAAAAAAAAGCAGATTGAGCAGATTGAAATTGACCTGAACCGGGAAAAGGAGAAATATCTCAAATTTGATATAAAAGAAAAGGATATCCTTGAGCAGCTTTCCCAGATTGAAAATGAAATTGCAGAAAAAAGAAAAATCATTAGTGAAATTGAGGACAGAATTGACAGTAGTAAAAAGGAACTGGAAACACAAAGAAAAAAACTGGCTGAACTCGAACCAGCTTTAAATCATACTGAAGATCTGCTGGCCAGAAGACTGGTTGCCTTTTATAAAAACGCAAAACGGGGATATATCAAGGTCCTACTTTCAACAGAGGATCTCAATGTACTGAACCATAATATGAAATATCTGAAAGTGATAATGGATGGCGACCGGGAGACAATGAAGGAACTGTCGCGTACTGCATCCGAATATCACAGGCAGACGTCTGCAATTGAAGAACAGCTCAATGCTGTCGCTCATCTTGAAGAATCTGAAAACAGTAATTTGAACGATTTAAAGCAGGCACTTCAAAAGGAAGTGCTTGTACTCGCCAGGATTCACAGTGAGAAGGAATCCTATGAAATCTCAGTCAGGGAGCTGCAGTCAGCAGCCGACTTCTTAAAGAATACCATATCAAACCTTGAAAAAAGTCCAAAGAAGAGCAAAGGACCGCTTCCAACCGGCTTTGCCCGTTCAAAGGGAAGACTTCCGCCTCCTGTTAATGGCAAAGTCCTTAAAAACGTGAAAAAAAAGGGCGTAAGATCTGTTGAAAGGCTTAAGGGAATATTTTTTGAAGGGGCATACGGCGCTGAGGTAAAGGCGGTTTATCCGGGGAGAGTCGACTATTCAGGGATATTGAAAGGGTATGGTCAGGTTATTGTGATCAACCATGGTGAAAGGTATTTTACCATTTCAGCCTACCTTAGCGGGAGAAAAAAATCCGAAGGAGACACCGTATCAGCCGGAGAAACCATAGGATATGTTGGCGAGGCCGGATTGAGTACTGGCCCGGCCCTTTACTTTGAGATAAGGAGAGGAGAGGAAAACCTTAATCCTTTAAAGTGGTTAAAAGTTAATTGACCTTTTTTTAGTTACTAGAGTAGAATGGCTTCTTTATTTTTTTATCTTGATAGGAGTAGATTATGCGGTTTCCACAAAATAGATTATTGTCAAACACACTGATAATATCCCTGTTAATATTAGGAATGCTGTTTATCAATGGAAATGGTGGTGAAGTAAAGGCCAGCACTGATGACGTTTACAAGGATATTGAGCTGTTCACAGAGGTTTTGCGGCAGGTGGAAGAAAATTATGTGGAACCACAGGATACCAAGAAACTGATAGACGGCGCTATAAAAGGCATGATGCAAAGCCTGGATCCTCACTCCAGTTATATGACAAAAGAGGAGAATGATGATCTCCGTATTGAAACCCAGGGGAGTTTCATGGGCGTGGGAATGCAGATAACAGTAAGGGATAATATCTTAACAGTTATTGCGCCAATTGAGGATACTCCTGCTTTTAAAGCCGGGATCAAGGCCGGTGACAAGATAATAAAGATTGATGAAAAAACAACCCTCGACATGACCTCATCAGAGGCGGTCAAGCTGATCCGAGGCACTAAAGGAAGCAGTGTTAAACTTACTATCAGCCGCAAAGGCGTCGATAAACCGCTCGTTTTCAATATTGTAAGGGACGTGATCCCTTTGCAGAGTGTGAGGAGTTATCGGCTGGGGTATGATATCGGATATGTGCGAATTACCAATTTTCAGGGTAATACCACTGATGAACTCTTAAGTGCCCTTGACAAACTTGAAAAAGAAGGTCCTGTCAAGGGAATTATACTGGACTTGAGAGACAACCCGGGGGGGCTGCTTACGCAGGCGGTAGGGGTTTCGGATGTTTTCCTTGAATCAGGGATAATCGTAAGCACAAAAGGAAGAATAAAAGACCAGGACATGGTTGAATCAGCGACTAAAAGTGATTCGGACAGGACCTATCCCATGGTAGTTGTGGTCAATGGCGGCAGCGCAAGTGCGTCGGAAATTGTAGCCGGGGCTCTCAAGGATAATAAAAGGGCGTTGATACTTGGAACGAGAACCTTCGGCAAGGGGTCTGTGCAGACCATTCTCCCATTGTCCGATGGGTCGGGTTTGAGGCTTACTACCGCACGTTATTACACTCCCAGCGGAAGATCAATCCAGGTGAGCGGGATTGAGCCTGACATTGAAATGGAATATGCCCCCTATGAAGAAAAAGAATGAAGAAGAAATGCCGCTCATGAGAGAGGCAGATCTGGAAAACCATATGACAAATGAGGATGCTGAAGGCACAGCGCCAAAAGAAAAAGAAAAGCCAAAAGCTGAACCAAAGGATGACAAGACAGATACCCATAATGATGGTGATATAAAAGAGAAGAAACCCGCAGGAAATGAAGGGGAAAAAGACATAGACACCCTGTATAAGGAACGCCTGAAGAAAGACAATCAGATCAGGATGGCGATACAGGTATTGAGATCATGGAATGTGATCCAGCAAATAAAATCCGGGGGCCCCTCCGGTAAGATGTAGATTGTCGCACCTTTAATATGAAAAGGAAAAAGAAAAAAAGGCCTGCTAATATCCATATAATAATTGCTTTTATCACCCTGTGCATAATAGCAGCAGGCCTTTTTTATTTTCTGGTAAAGCCCTCTGTCCGGACTTCGAAACCCGTCTTTGAAGAAGATTATGCTTCATCAAACAGGTTCAGGAAAATAAACGGTAAAGTCGATCACCTCATTTATGACTCACTTTATGATGAAGGCGTGAAGGAAGAAGATATTTCCTTCACTAACGTTATTCACAGGCATAAAAATGATCTTGACTGGGATTTTACTGAACTGACAGTAAGTCTGGATAATCCTGATTCCATAAACAGGCTTGTTAATAGTATCTCAAAAAAAATATCCATCCTTCACCCTGATGTCTCATTTAAAACCGAGAAGATTTCCAATTCTGAGTTTGTATTAAATATAAAAATATTTGATTTTTTCAGTCATCGATTAATACTGCGGCATGAGGCAAAAAAGAAGGTCGAGATCGGGAAATTACCCAGGGTTGCGTTTATTATAGATGACATCGGGTATGATGAATTTCTTGCAGCATCCTTTATGAAACTGGAAATACCGGTATGTCTTTCGGTATTGCCGAATGCGCCCTATTCAAAGGAAATAGCTGCCAAAACGGTTGAGAATGGTAGGGAACTTCTTCTTCACCTGCCCATGGAGCCGAAGGGGTATCCTGAAATAAATCCGGGCAAAGGTGCCTTAATGATCGATATGGACAGGCCTACCATCCAGAAAATAGTCAGGGATGATATAATGAAGTTTCCCGGATTAAAGGGTGTAAACCATCATATGGGGTCGTTATTCTCAGAAAACTACATAAAAATGAAATATGTACTGGATGAGATAAAAAAATATAATCTTTATTATGTTGACAGCCGTACTACGAACCGGACAGTTGCCTACAAAGTTGCAAAGGCACTGGGGGTTCCTGCTGCAGAGAAAAGCGTTTTTATAGATAATGACCTGTCCGAAAAGGCACTTAAGTATCAGATGGGCCGTCTTCTGGGTATTGCAAGGTATAAAGGGAGTGCCATTGGGATAGGGCACCCTCACCCGGAAACACTACATATTTTGGAAGAGTACACCGGACAGTTGAGAAAAAGCTATGTAGTAGTTCCAGTATCGGAATTGGTGCATTGAAAAGAGGAAAGCAAGAGAAATCAGGAAAAAGGATATAGGATTTAGGAACTAGGAAATAGGGAAGTGCGTAGGGCAAAGCGCATAGAGAAAAACACAGCTTATTTTGCCTCAAATACGCTATACTCTTAGCGCTATACCCTGGGTCTAATCCTCTGACCTCCGACTTCTGACATCTGACTTCTAATTTTTCCTGTATCCTATTTTCTGATTACAATTTCCTGTTTTTATACCTTCCCCTTTACATTTTTCTATTGACTATTCTTCGCGGTCCTGCTAAATCTTCGCGCTTCCTGAATGCATCTGATATTTATATTCGTTCTTTCGGGGATTTTACACGAGGTAATTTGAATTGAAAGTTCCCTTGCTGGATTTAAAAAAACAGTATGATTCTATCAGGGATGAAATTATCCCTGCTGCATTAGAAGTATTTGAAACCCAGTATTTTATCGGCGGTCCCAATGTCGAAGACTTTGAAAGGAATATTGCTGATTACTGTGGATCAAAATACGCGGCAGGTGTATCCTCCGGTAGTGATGCCCTTTTATTAACATTGATGGTTGAAGGGATAGGGCAGGGTGATCTGGTCATTACAACACCATACACCTTTTTTGCCACTGCCGGTGCAATAGCCCGGGTTGGGGCAAAACCTGTTTTTGTCGATATCGATGAAAAGACATACAATCTTGATCCGAATAAGCTGCGTGAACTGATTTTAAATTTAAATAGTGATCAGCGTGAAAGGCTGAAGGCGATAATACCTGTTCATCTGTATGGACAGTGTGCCGACATGGAGCCAATTTTAACGATTGCAAAAGAATATGGGCTCCTTGTTATAGAAGATGCCGCACAGGCAATTGGCGCTGAATACAGATTCAGTGATGGAAGTGTAAAGAGAGCCGGCACAATGGGTGACTATGGTTGCTTTTCCTTCTATCCGACGAAGAATCTGGGGGCCTTTGGTGAGGGTGGGCTTGTCACCTGTAATGACGAAGACCTTGATAAAAAGCTCAGGATTTACCGCAATCATGGAGATGTTAGAAGATATTATCATGATTATATAGGCGGTAATTTCAGGCTTGATGCCTTGCAGGCAACAGTTTTAAAAATTAAATTAAAATATCTTGACAAATGGTCCAACGAAAGAATATATAACGCGGCCAGTTACAAGACGCTCTTTGAAGAAAAAAACATGAACGATATCGTGCTGCCTTATAAAAAGGAAGAACGGCATATTTATCATCAATATGTAATAAATGCAGGAGAACATAGAGATTCCCTTAAGGAATGTCTAACAGAAAATGGTGTTGGCTGCGAAGTCTACTATCCTGTTCCGCTACATGAGCAAAAATGTTTTTCATATCTCGGTTATAAATCTGGTGATTTTCCGGTTTCTGAAAAAGCATCAAAAACTTCATTAGCAATTCCTGTTTATCCTGAGCTAACAAAAGACGCGCAGGTTTATATTGTTGATATTATGGGTAATTTTTTTAAAAAGAATTAATATAAAAAATTCTTTAAAAAATAAAAAAAATTGCTTGACAGTTTGTAAGTAAAAAGATAAAGTTCGGTTTCTTCTTTTGGAGGAATGACCAAAACAACGTCTGATATTTTTTGGAACATCTCAGGCGAATTGTTCTTTGAAAACTAAATAGTGTAACCGCTTGGGTCAAATCGATTTAAAAGCCAATTTGGCTTTAAAAAATATAACTCAACATAATTGGAGAGTTTGATCCTGGCTCAGAATGAACGCTGGCGGCGTGCCTAACACATGCAAGTCGAACGAGAAATTTCCCGCTTGCGGGAGAAAGTAAAGTGGCGCACGGGTGAGTAACACGTGGGTAACCTGCCCTTGAATTCGGGATAACTTCGCGAAAGTGATGCTAATACCGGATATTATAATTTAAGCTTCGGTTTTTATTATGAAAGGTGACCTCTTCTTGAAAGTTGCCGTTCGGGGATGGGCTCGCGTACCATTAGCTAGTTGGTAGGGTAATGGCCTACCAAGGCTACGATGGTTAGCTGGTCTGAGAGGATGATCAGCCACACTGGAACTGAAACACGGTCCAGACTCCTACGGGAGGCAGCAGTGAGGAATTTTGCGCAATGGGGGAAACCCTGACGCAGCAACGCCGCGTGAGTGAAGAAGGCTTTCGGGTCGTAAAGCTCTGTCAGATAGGAAAAAAGTTCATTAGTTAATAGCTTGTGAATCTGATGGTACTATCAGAGGAAGCACCGGCTAACTCCGTGCCAGCAGCCGCGGTAATACGGAGGGTGCAAGCGTTGTTCGGAATTACTGGGCGTAAAGAGCGTGTAGGCGGTATGGTAAGTCAGATGTGAAAGCCCTGGGCTTAACCTAGGAAGTGCATTTGATACTGTCATTCTTGAGTATGGGAGAGGAGAGTAGAATTCCCAGTGTAGAGGTGAAATTCGTAGATATTGGGAGGAATACCCGTGGCGAAGGCGACTCTCTGGACCAATACTGACGCTGAGACGCGAAAGCGTGGGGAGCAAACAGGATTAGATACCCTGGTAGTCCACGCCGTAAACGATGAGAACTAGGTGTAGCGGGTATTGACCCCTGCTGTGCCGAAGTTAACGCATTAAGTTCTCCGCCTGGGGAGTACGGCCGCAAGGCTAAAACTCAAAGGAATTGACGGGGACCCGCACAAGCGGTGGAGCATGTGGTTTAATTCGACGCAACGCGAAGAACCTTACCTGGATTTGACATCCTCTGCTATCCATAGAAATATGGCTTTTTATGCTTGCATAAACAGAGTGACAGGTGCTGCATGGCTGTCGTCAGCTCGTGTCGTGAGATGTTGGGTTAAGTCCCGCAACGAGCGCAACCCTTGTTTTTAGTTGCTAATATTAAGTTAAGCACTCTAAAAATACTGCCTCGGTTAACGGGGAGGAAGGTGGGGATGACGTCAAGTCCTCATGGCCTTTATATCCAGGGCTACACACGTGCTACAATGGGCTGTACAAAGAGTTGCCACTTCGCGAGAAGGAGCTAATCTCAAAAAGCAGTTCTCAGTTCGGATTGGAGTCTGCAACTCGACTCCATGAAGTTGGAATCGCTAGTAATCGTGGATCAGCATGCCACGGTGAATACGTTCCCGGGTCTTGTACACACCGCCCGTCACACCACGAAAGTCGGCTGTACCAGAAGTTGCTGGGCTAACCCTTCGGGGATGCAGGTACCTAAGGTACGGTCGGTAA
>CAWFFS010000020.1:0-40000 GCA_963815145.1 uncultured delta proteobacterium | reverse complement strand
TCAATTTTATTGGGATCGGATGGACAGCTATCCTGACAGTCGGCAACGCCATCTTTATCCGTATCAGTATCGGCTGTGCCGCAGCCGCAGATGCCGGGATCAGCCTTGAGAGGATCACTGGAGCAACTGTCGCATACATTTCCTGTTCCGTCTCCATCGTCATCAAGCTGGTCGGTGTTGCTGACATTCGGACAATTGTCGCATACATCTCCTATACCATCTTCGTCGGCGTCAAGCTGGTCAGAGTTGCTGACGTTCGGACAATTGTCCTGATAATCAGCAACACCGTCCCCATCGGAATCAGTGGTACTACCGATATTAAATGATGTTTCAACTGTGAAAGGCGATTCAGCTGACCCCAGGTTGTAATTACCGTTCACATTGCCCAGGATTGGACTAGCGGGATTAGCAAAATTATTGATCTTGCTCTTCAGTACCAATTGGGTTATTATTTTATAGGTAATCGGGTTCATTTGATCGTCCACCGGCTGAAGTTGTACCTCAACCGTGGCAGATGCATCGGCTTCGGTTAAATTGACAGGAAACCCGGACAATCGCGTTGCCACCACAGCCTCGCCTGTGCCTGTAATCTGATACATATCTATCTGTGCTTGAACTGTATACAGGGCATAGTAATCACTGCCATTGTTAAAACTGTCGTAGTCCGCAAGGCCGGTAAGATCCATCTGGAGGGTGTAATTATCCTGCTGGTTCACAGTAAAGCGCTTGCCTGTCCAGCCGCCAGCCTGCATATCGATATCGGCTCCCTGTTGGTCGTTCAGTCCCTGGGCAACCGTATCTAAAAACGCCTGCACCATCGTACCGTTCGGTGGATCACTCCCTCCTTGCGGCCCCATGGCCATGGCGTTTATCTGGAAGATGCTTCCTGTCTCTGGTATGTCCTGGTATTCAACAGCCTGGATTTCCGCAACCGAATTATATGGGTCTGACGAGCCTCCCGCGCTCTGCTTTATGACAGACGGGTTGATAGAATGGAGATAACTGTTTTGCGGGTATAAAAATAGTGCTTTGTTAGTGATGATACTGTAACTAAACTCGGGGGATGTTAACCAGGTGATCTCTGCCCGAGCCGGTGAGAATATCATTAAACAGATGATGATTATAAATGGGGTAATGAATCGCTTCATTTTGAACCTGCCTTTCTTAATAACGTGTCTTTTGGATCTGACAATTTCTCTAGCATATGACCGATAAAAATCAATTACTGTTTAAATATTCCGTCCCCTTCAGACCGATATACTGCAGAGCAGAACCGCTTGCACCGAAACGCACATCCGGTGTCGTATTGCCCGGAAGGCTAACGATCACTATGATACGATCCCCCTGACTGAGGGAATGCATGGTCTGGCCCGTAGCGTTTATACGGCCTTCAACTGGAAGTACGATAACAATGTTTTCGCCGGCAAGGGATTGAATGGTAACCAGACTGTCATCCAGCGGTGCGACTTGCAGACCGGATTGTCTCCTGGTATCCAGAGTGAATCCTCCAGGAGGAAAACCTTCTTTTGCCATGGGGCCGGGCAGAGCCTGGACTGTCAGCCTAGGATTGGCTCCACTCAGAAATTCAGCCTGGGTGGTGTCCCACGGCAACGTATAAAAACCGGTTTGGTATCCATCCGACCAGACATCGTTTGACCCGGTCTTGAGAACACATCCGTTCAGTTTCAATACCAGGTCCGTTGCAGGCTTCATTTGAAGCACAATCTCCCATGTATATTCGGCATCAGTCCACGTGGGAGTGAGAATGGACTCATAGGAGTGCCCAGTAGTCGAATAGCATGTATCAGGTGTCTCCTGACCTGCAGTGGATGTGAACGACTCGGATTGGAAAGCACTGAAATCATTTATACGGGTACCATAATTGTCTTTGCCGTTTGTGAAGATCTGGTTGATCCAGTCATCCCGAAAGAAGTATTGACTGTCCTGACCCACCAGATCGATTTCCGGCCTGGTTTTCATGTTTGAGGTCTCATACTGGTACGATGCCTTGTTGCCGTTTCTATCAACAGCTTCAATTTCCACTGCAAATTGAAGATTTTCATTGATCTGATCGGCAGTTATTATTATCGGGTCATTCGTACCTACCGTGAAGCTGGCAATTTGTACATTCACATTTTCCGAATTAATTACATTAATCGACTGCATGCCGCTTTCATTGTCCCGGGCGGTTATTTCCAAATGGCTTGGCGGTCCAGTATTTATCGCGGTTTGAATCAACTGCGGGTTCTGGTTATCCGGCGCGGCTTCATACTGGTACGAGGTTTTGTTACCGCTTCTGTCAACAGCTTCAATTTCCACTGCAAATTGAAGATTTTTATTGATCTGATCGGCGGTTATTATTATCGGATCATTCGTGCCTGCCGTGAAGCTGGCAATTTGCACATCCGCATTTTCCGACTTAATTACATTAATCGTCTGCATGCCGCTTTCATTATCCCGGGCGGTTATTTCCAACTGGATTGGCGGTCCAGTATCTATCGCGGTTTGAATTAACTGCGGGTTCTGGTTATCCGGCGCGGCTTCATACTGGTACGAGGTTTTGTTACCGCTTTTATCAACAGCTTCAATTTCGACTGCAAATTGAAGACTTTCATTGATCTGATCGGCGGTTATTATTATCGGATCATTCGTGCCTGCCGTGAAGCTGGCAATTTGCACATCCGCATTTTCTGCCTTAATTATATTAATCGACTGCATGCCGCTTTCATTATCCCGGGCGGTTATTTCCAACTGGATTGGCGGTCCAGTATCCATCGCGGTTTGAATCAGTTGCGGATCTTCTGTGTCCGGCTGTGCCGGCTGGCTGTATTCGCAGGTGCCCTCATTTCCATTTAAGTCCGATACCGCAAGGGTGACACTGAAATCACCAAAAGGATCGATCTTTTGCACTTCAACAATGACCTCCTGGGTTGTGCCAACCGTGAAGGAAGGAATATTGACATCGGCATTGACGGATTCTTCTACAGAAATTGATTTCAACCCTTCTGTTGAGTCCACAATACTAAAGGAGACTGTATAAGGCGGTCCGGGGTCTATATTGCTCACACCACACTGCGGTGGCTCTGTTCCAGGGTATTGAAAGGTTGTAGCCCTGTTCTCCATATCTTTTGCTTCTATCACGGCATTAAATTCAAGATTTGTATTTTTCTGAGTGACGGTTACTGTAATAGGCCCGGTATATCCCTGGTAAAATGCCGGCACATTAAAAGTTACATTCGTGTAACTTTTTACTGTAATGCTTTTAAGACCTACCTGCGATTCCTGAAATATAAATTCTACAACCTTCGGCGGCCCCTGGTCCTTGACCCTGACTTCACAGGTAGGATCTGACCAGGCCATTGCCGGAATACCAATGATAACAATTGCTATCATGAGCAGGTAAGCGATTTTTTTTATTTTATTTTCCATTCCGTCCCTCCTGTGTTGCACCAAAATGATGGTGCATCATCTCCTCTTTTTTCAGAAACGATTTTCGAAAATTTTAATTTTCGCATTTTTTTCAAGCTTTTGAGCCATTACGTCGTAGGCTTTCACTTCCTTTTCCTGCGTGAGAATCATCCTGATCTTTTGCTTGACCTGTTCGTAGGGGATGTGTTGTTCTCTAGTTTTTTTATCAACCCGCAATATATGCCAGCCAAACCGAGTCTTAACAATTGGGCTTATTTCTCCTTCATTTAGGATAAAAAGCGCGTTATCCAGTTGAGGCAGGGTATGGCCCTTGATGATGGTGCCCATACTTCCTCCTTCAAATGCCATGGGAAGATCAATGGAGTATTTCTTTGCCAGTTCGGTGAAGTTCTCGCCCGCTTTCAGCTTTTGCAACACCTGCTTTGCCTCTGTCTCGGTCCGGAGCAGAATCTGGCTGGCCTCGACTTTGGGCGGCGAGACAAATATCTGAAGATTATTCGCATAATAATGTTTAATTTCTTCTTCACTGACCTTGAGGTAATCAACGATATTCTGTTTGATAAATGCCTCCAGCACCAGTTGATCTTCATATTTTTTAACCCGGCTCTTGATCTCCTTGCTTTTTCTGAGGTTCTGCGTTGAGTCCTGCTGCAAAATGAGAATACGCCGGACTAGATTATTTACCAGTTGAATCTTGTCTTCCTGAGTTATCTGGTTTTTTTTAGCCCGTTTTTCATATTCGGTAATAAGAGGCGCCAGTTGAGAGTGGTAGATCTTTTCGCCGTTTACTAAAGCGATCACCTCATTTTCCGTAGCCGAACCGCCAAACATTGTGCCCGGTACTGTAAACTGAGCGATTAAAGCCAAGACTAAAATACCTGCCATTATTGGTTTTTTTTTATGCACTTCACTCTCCTGTTCCCATTTGGGATTTAATGCGTTCGTCGACTGCGAGCTGCTTGATTTTGGCGTTGGATCCGTCAACGGATAAATTCATCAGTGTGTTTTGTAGCCTGCTCCAGGTCTTCCATGTCCGAGTTATTTAAAAAAGCTGAAGAGAGAAAAAAAGCGGTGCGTCTGATCTTTTCATCTTCACTGTACCAGAGTTTTATTAAGGGTTTATAGGTGCTGGGAGTTGTATACTGCGCATAGGCCTTTAACGCAGCCCCCTGGAGGATAGGACTGTCCGATTCCAGTTCCGGAACCAGTGCCTCTGCCTGGTTGCTGTCAGCCCCGATTTTACCAATGGCATCAATCGCGTCTTTTTGTACCTGTATATCAGGACTGTTTAGCAGAGGCCGAATGGCTTCAGCTACCTGGTTGCGCACATCCTTAGGAGCCATTTGAGTGTTGTTTGAGATAAACCGCAACAGGTTACGCTTGTCGTTATTGGTAAGATTGTCGCTTTGAAAAGCTTCGTCGAACACCGCTGGTGCCGCCCTGCTACTGGCAATAATAGAGAGGGATTCATCTCCGAGCTTATTTGCCTTTACAGCACCTGAAAGGATCTGCGTATTTGTGTCAGTGTTGCTGCGGGAGAGCGCCCAAACCGTGTTTACCTGTTTTTCCTTGTTTTTTGAGTAGGTAGCATCCTCGATAATCTTCATGGCGTCCTCGGAATCAGAGTCCATTAACATAGTGTAGACATTGCGCTGCAGATCTCTGCTGATGTCTTTTTCAAGTACTTTTTTCAGGTAAGGCACGGCTTCCGGGCCATTGATAAATCCTATCGCCCGGACCGCGTAGTCAAGGGCGGACTCATTATTTTCTTCGATAATACTGCTGATAACTGGCAGGAGGTGATCCTGGTCACCGATCATCGCCGCGGTCATTAATGCAGGGCCGCGTACCCGGGATTTTTTATCCGTTGCCTCGTCTGTCAGAATCTCCAGTACTTGCTCATTTAGATCACTATTTAATGCGATGTTGCCCAGGGCATCAATTGCCTCTTCAGCCACTGCTCTTTCTTTGTCATCTAAAAACATGGATAGCAGCTCTACGGTCTCCGGTGTCGTTTTGCCCCAGAGCTGACGAACAGCCCCTATTCTGACCGACACATCAGGACTGTGCATGGCGTTTTTTATCGCGGTTTGCCAGTCGTCCTTGTCTGATTTTTCTGCCGGTTTAACAGCCTTTCCGGATTCGGCAATCTTTGATCTCGTCTTTGCATGTGGTTTGACTTCAGGCAATGGTGCAGTATCAGCTATCTTCTTGCCGGAATCCTGATTTTTTATCCCCTGGTCTTCAGGTGATCTAAGAACCTGGAAGTAAACAATACTTAAGACTACCACTGCCAGAATAGTACAAATAGAGATCTGAAGTATTTTTTTGTGTTTATGCATTTAGTAACGCTCCGTTTACTTTTTCAGTAATTTAAGGTATAAAATAAAATCTGCATATTCGGGATTGAGCCGAGCCCGAATCTGTTTGAGCACCTTAATTCACAAAAGTTTTTATCCTGCGGTGTATGTGGTATTAGCCGGATTTTAGCGAGTGTGAAAAAAGGTGCTCGTTTTGCAGCCTCCCACAAGTTTTTGGGCTGCAGGATGGGCGGATTGGGAGCAATAATTATTGTTCTCAATCCGCCGCTGCTCAAGAATTGAGCTTTTTCAGCCGGTTAAATCAAAATGACTAACCGCTAATACTCTATAGTGTCGTTAAAGACGCTAAAAAATCAGTACCTACCACTCCGACGTACTTTACGATGACACTGTCAGGGCCGTAATATACATCAGCCGTGTTGGCGTTGGGCGGAATATTTACCATGACATGAATAATGTCACCCTGTTTCAGGTTATATTCCATCTGGCCGGAACCGTTGGTGTTGCCTGTTGCAGGAAGAGCCGCAACTAGCCCCTCGGGAAAGATGGCCTTGGAAGTGTAGAGGACACCATTCAGCGGAACAGTGGTCAGTCCGGGCAATGTACGGGCATCCAGAGTCATTGGTGCCATGAAACCTGCGGTGGCATAAGGACCGGGATAGGCCTCAACAGTGATCTGTGGATTTGATGCCTGGAGAAATATCAGCTCGCCCCATGGTGCGCGATAGCGACCGGTTTGCTCAGCAGCTGTCCAGATGTCGAACTCGTTGTGTTTTAACACACAATCCATGATGTTGACATTAAGGTCGGTTTCCGGTTTCTCCTGTAAAACGATCCACCACTCATAGGTGCCCTGATTCCAGGCGTCTGTCAAAGCAACTTCAACAGCCTCTCCATAGCATGGGCTGGATGTCAACTGACCCGCATTTGTATGAAACCTCTCATACAGACCCCGGGCCCCATACCAACCGCGTTGCACACCTGCATTGAAGTCACTATCAGTTTCCAGACCCGTTTTTGCCTGGGTTACGATCTGATAGTAAATGGTGGTTGCTGCAAAGTAATTATCCGTGTCCACTCCAACCGCATCATATTCGGGTGTGTTACCGGCCCATGACAGAGCGGAGATGAACAGAACAGCACTGAAAACAACAGTAAATTTAAACAGTTTCATATCTTTTCTCCTTTTTCAATTTAATTGGGTTGATGTTAAAAATTAAGATTAGTTGTTCGACTACAAAGTACACTCTCAGTCTTGGTTTCTCATTATCACCTCCTTTCCTGAACCGTTGAAGCAACTGGTTCGATTTCTCATTCCCTACAACTTACCATGGAATGATTTAAAAAGTACTAAATCTTGCTTTTGCTAAGTCACCTCCTTTCCAGAACCATTAAAACAACTGGTTGATTTTTCATTACATGCAATTACAGTGGGATGAGGTAACAAAATGCCTATAAAAATTTTTATAAACACAAATGTTATCCACAACCCCTTCAATAAAAGAAAAATCCGGTGAGATGAATTTTGCTTTAACGATTATTATGCATGTTTCAACTGTCTATTGTATTCAAATAAGACAGATATTCGTGGTTATATGGATTGTAATGACAACAGGGTTAATAAAAACAGTTGTATAGCTGGTAGATAGCTCTTATTTATGTCTATCATCAGGGAATTACGCTGCCTGGGACGGCCGGTTTATTCTTAAATACATGGTGCCGGATATTTGTAAATATTATCCGTTCGTAGGGAGAAATAATTGGATATGAAGCACACAGGTTGCATATCTTATTGGATGAAAAAAAGCCGTTGGCAGTAAAAATCAAATTTCAAAGAACAGAAATACTGGACTGGTTTGATAATCTATTTACAGATCAATATTCAGTCTGCATCACTGTACTAACGAAAGTGCTAATGGATAGCTTTAAAAGTGTTTTCCATTAGAACTAGATTTAAGAACTGTCGCTGAAAACGAACTTGAATTAGCAATAAGAAAATTAAATAATGCTTCGAGGACCTCTACAGCTAAATAATAACTCTATCTTTCTTTGCAGTTATCTTTTTTAACTATAAAGTAAAAAAATGTAATTATATAGCATGTCGCTTGACTTCCCAATCAAGCAGGAAAACCTAGCGGTTTTGATTATATGGCGATCCATTAATTTAGTAAATACTTATTTTGTTCTACAGTGTGATTGAAGCCATATAAAAAGCCATTCTAATTACTTAAGATTATTACTTTGCAAATTATGTGCCAGTTTTCGAGAGATTTCATTGCGGATTTTAGTAAGTAATTCAATTGGTTATGATTGATGAAAATGCGATGGTGATTGATGTGTAAAAACATACCATGAAAATGTGTAAATTAATACCATATATTGGTATTAATTTACACATTTTCATGGTTGCTTGCAAAGCTATGAAAATTATCTATTATGGGTTAATACATTGTAATAATAGTTAGCTTAAACCAGCATTTGAAAGCCTAATAAAAAGATTGAATGAAATTGATAGAGAGCTTTTTTGTATTGACAAAGAAAACTTGAAATGTAAAGTTCTTACGACGAGGTAAGACAATGAAAAAACACACTATTAAAACATTTTTTGGTTTTTTCTTTTTTATGGGGAGTGCCTGTAAAAAATAGCGTGTGTGAATAAACAGGACAAAAAACGCCGAGCACACGCTCCGGCGTTTTTTATTTTATACCTTTAAGTTATCAATCTTTTTGCTATATCAAAATATGAAGGAGGATTAACACCAGATGAATATAAAACAACATCCCCCAATCGAAGTGGCCAAGAACTTTTATAAACTGGGCACCCCCGAGTTTCCGGCGTTTCTTTCTATGGGTAAAATAGGAATGCTAATTGAGGGCGGAACAGGTCCGACATTTCAGATAATTGTTGATCAGGTAAGAGCACTTGGAATTGATCCTGAAATTATTAAATATATTGTGTTAACTCATACCCATGCTGACCATATTGGCGGTATTCCCTTTTTTAAAAAAGAATGGCCCCATATAAAACTTATGGCAAGCCCTAACGCCGAAAGAGTATTTAGTAAAACGGAACTGTTTTACGATTTTTTACTTGTCGATACAGGAATTGCACAGCTTATGAAGGCTAAAGATGAGATTGATGAGCTGCCTCCTTTGCTGGATGATTATACCTTTCAGGTTGATGATACTATTAAGGAAGGCGATTCGATAGACCTGGGAAACGGTGTTGTGTGGGATGTATATGAAACAATGGGACATTCATATTGCCATATCTCGTTGTTTGAAAAAAAGGAAGGAACTCTCATAGTGGGAGATTCTACTGGTTTTTATGTGCCGGAAAAAGATGCTTTCTGGCCCAACTATTTTGTATCACTACCGGATTACTGCAACAGTATAAGGAAACTTGCATCATTGCCTGCAAAAAGAGCGGTGCTGAGCCATAATCACATAGTTGAAGACGATGTAAGAAATCATCTCCAGAAGGCAATGGAAGCCACGGAGAAATACCATAACGAACTCCTTGACCGGCTTGAGAAAGGCGAAGACCCGGAATCAATTTCCATGGATAAAGGGCGATTCGTTTACAGTATTACGGATATCCAGCCATTTAAGGTCATGTATGATCTGTGTAAAGTAATGATAATGAGATCGCAGAAGAATGGAAGAGATAATGATTTCAGCCTCTAGGTTTTTAAAAGAGGTCCTGTAATTTGATATATAGAAAAGGAAGTTGTCCCTATAAAAATCTGTATATCTATCATCTTGAAGGCCATTTGGGAGAAGAAGATGAGAAACTGTTGGGGAAGGAATTTTTAGGTAACTGGATAGAAGGTGAATATTCCTTCCTTTTTTTCTCTTCGTATCCTGGAGATGATGTCTATAAGGTAGTTACAGAAAATTCCATTGTTCGTTTACTGGATAAGTATATATTTTCCTATGAAGAATGGCAGGGTGGCGGTTTTGAAAAAAAGAAGATTGCAGAGTTTATAATAGTTTCACCATGGGAAAAAGATCCTGAAGATAGCGGAAAATACAAAATAATTCTTGATCCGGGTGTGGTCTTTGGTAATGGATTGCACCCCACCACAAAAGACTGCCTGTGTGCGATTTCCTATTTAAAAACGCAATATTCCTTTAAAAAAGTGCTTGATATAGGTACTGGCACAGGAATACTCGGAATTGCTTCTATTCACCTCGGAGCAGAATTTGTGGCAGCCTATGACCTTAATCCTCTTGCTGTGAAAACAGCAGTTAATAATGTTAAATTGAATGGTTTTGAAGACAGGATTGAAGTATATGAAGGTAAAGCTGAGGAAATTTCAGAGGATGACTCGGACCTGGTAATTGCAAATATTCATTTTGATGTTATAAAATCATTATTGTTAAAAAATACATTTTGCAACCGAAGATACCTGGTTTTATCAGGGCTTATGCGCAGCCAGGCAAGAGATGTGAAAGATTTACTGTTGAATAAAAACCTTGAGGTTGTAAAGGAGTGGGACCATGACATGACATGGTATACAATGCTCCTGTGCGGAAATCGAAATGAAACATGATGAAATAATAAAGATTAAAAAACCGGAAGGACATTATTGTTTCGCCTGTGGCACTGCAAATCCTATTGGACTTAATCTTGAATTCTATACCGATCGTAAAAAAATCTTTTCTGAGATCACGCTTGGTCGATACCATGTAGGGTGGGCTGATATAACACATGGCGGTATTATCTCAACTCTTCTGGATGAGGTAATGTCCTGGACTATTCTGTATTTTAAACGTGTTTTTTTTGTTACCAGAAAAATTGAAATAAAATATATTAAGCCGGTACAGACAGAGGTTCCTCTTGTGGCTAGCGGAAGTATAGTATCCTGCGGCGAGAGTGATAGAGTAATAACTGTCAAAGGAGAACTCAGGGATAAACAGAATACCATGCTTGCAAAGAGTAAAGGCGAATTTGTAAAAATTAAAAGAGAAGACATTTCCCCTGATTTTAAAGGTTCTGAAAAGGAAATTTTTTCTCTTATTGATGGATTGCCGCCGCTTTAAAAGCCCAGAGGTCAGAGGTCTGGAATCAGAGATCGGGAAGCAAAGGCGAAGGGATTAGAAAATAGAAAAGAGAAATTAGGAAAGGGGAATCAGAAAAGTGAATTACCGGCGGAGATCAGAAGTCGGTGCAAAGGAGAAGGGATACTACCAATTTATATATTAAATATTGCACATCTGTAGGGGCGGGCCTTGCGTCCGCCCGACAATAGTTGTTATGCCATCTAAAACAGGGCGGACACAAGGCCCGCCCCTACAGGTATTATTGGACATTATCAGTTAGTAATATGGAGGTTTTATGGATATTGAACAGGTTAAAGTGGGTTTTATGGACGTATTCTGCTACATAATCTCATGCCCTGGAACAAAAAAAGCGCTTGTTATAGACCCTGCGGGAGATGAAGACTATATTGTTGAAAAGATAAAAGAAAAGGGACTTTCCCTGAAATATATTATTAACACCCATGGTCATCCCGATCATACAGGCGGAAATGCAAGGATTAAGGAACTGACCGGGGCACAGATAATAATGCACGAAGAGGATGATAAACTGTTTAATTCCCCGGAAGGCCATACACACGCGACCCAGATGGGTTTTGCTCCTTCACCTGATGCAGATCTACATGTCAAGGATGGTGATGAAATCATAATCGGTAATGTAAGATTAAAGGCCATTCATACTCCCGGGCACAGCCGCGGTGGAATATGTCTTTACGGAGAGGGAAATATCTTTACCGGTGATACACTGTTTGTAGGGGCCATCGGCAGAACCGATTTTCCGGGCGGTGATGAAGAGGTGTTTATGAATTCTATCCATAATAAACTGTTGACGCTTCCTGAAGACACAATCGTCTGGCCCGGACATGATTATGGTGTAAGTCCTTCTTCTACCATAGGGCATGAAAAAATAACAAATCCGTTTCTATAATTACTGTCCATTCGGGAAATATCTCTTTCCGGAAGAACAATAATCCACCAGAGGGGGACACGAGGGTTCAATTCCCCGTCGTTTGCGGCACTCCATTACCTTTATAACTACTCAGCTGCTCTGCGGCGGGGTAGTTTAATAAGCCCTCGCAGATTGTTACCTGCCACTGGCAGGATGTCCTGGAATATTTTGATGAATCTATTGATGCGGGAAGACTGGAAGGTATTGGCCGGGGATAGAAAATATTCGGATAATAAATCGTGAAATAACCTAAAAAATATTTTCGATATCTAAGATGAAAACGTCGATTTTTCCCATCATTATGTAAATCCTTAAAATTCACTTTACTTTGTTTCTGGGTATAACAAACAAAAAAACTATTCCGGAATGTAATTGATTTTCAGTTTGAAATAATCTAGTTTTATTTAGTCATAACAAAATCGGGTTCATATTCCGTATCGGGAATCGGCAGAATTGTCAGAATTTAATTAAATCCAGGAGGGTGTCCAAGATGAAAGTCAAAGCCGCAGTCCATTATGAGTATCATAAACCTCTGGTAATAGAAGAGGTCGAAATCGATTCCCCGGGCGACAAAGATGTTCTGATAAAAATAACTGCGACGGGTATATGTCACAGTGATGTGCATTGCAAACACGCCGAACATGGCGAGCGTCCGCTTCCGGGTATCGGAGGCCACGAAATCTGCGGAATTATTGAAGAAGTGGGCAAAGATGTAACCTATGTAAAGCCGGGAGATAAAGTTGTTTCTACAATCATGCCTGCCGGTTGCGGCCACTGTTATTACTGTACAATCGGATTTCCAGGAAATTGTGAAACCAACAGGATAGAGCTGGTCGTTCCGGGCAGATATACAAACAGCAAAGGACAGCGGATCACTCAGTGGCAGAGTTACATGGCGGGTTTTGCGGAATATACTGTCGTACCGGAGGCTAACGTGGTCAAGATCCCGCAGGATTTACGAGACGATGTGGCATCCCTGATCTCATGTGGTGTGATTTCCGGTTTTGGCGCTGTGATGTACAGGGCAAAGGTACAGCCCAACCGGAGTGTTGCGGTCATAGGCACGGGCGGAGTAGGGCTAAATGCCATACAGGGCGCTAAGTTTGCAGGGGCGTTTCCGATTATCGCAGTCGATATCCTCGACACCAAGCTTGAGGCGGCAAAGACATTCGGTGCTACGCATATTGTGAATGCGAGAAACCTAGATCCTGTAAAAGAGGTCATCAATCTGACATGTGGCCGCGGGGCCGATTATGTAATAATGGCTGTAGCCGGTATTGATATATTACGCCAGGGATGGGACATGTCGGCTGTGAGCGGAACAACATGTATAATAGGCCATGGCGCAGGTGAAAAAATGTCAAATTTTGAGCCCGTAGAATTCTGTCTGGGACGCACACTGACCGGAAGCGCAATGGGAGGTATAAGGTCACGGATCGATATACCCCGTATTATAGAGCTATATCAGCATGGTATCCTGAAGCTGGATGAGCTTGTGTCCGATCATTATAAATTTGATGATATTAACGAGGCCTTTGAGTCTATGGAAAAGGGCAATGTGATACGGAATGTTTTGACATTCGATTAAATTAATTAAAGGAGGATGCTGAATGTCACAATATGTCGAATATGGTTTTAAGGGGCGAGCCGCAATCGTCACAGGCGCAGGGACCGGAATCGGTGAGGCATGTGCCCTTGAACTGGCAAAAGGCGGTGCAAAGGTCGCACTCTTCGGGCGCAGGATAGATCCGCTTGAAAAAGCTAAAAAGGAATGTCTGAAATATACTGATCATGCCCTTGCCTTATCTGTAGATGTAAGCGATGAAAACGCTGTAAAGGAAAATGTCGGAAAAGTGCTTGAGACATTCGGCAGGGTTGATATCCTTGTAAACAACGCGGGAATCGAATCCAGATATGACAATGGGCAGTCACTTTTTGATGATCTTTTTGATAAATTGAATCCTGATGAATATATCAAGTTCTTCAATATTCATTCACTGGGACATTATCTGATGAACCTTGCAGTGATCCCATGTATGCAGAAAAACAAATTTGGCCGCATAGTCAACGTGACCTCTGTCACAGGTGTTAACGGTGCCTACAGCACACCAGGTTACACGGCTTCAAAGGCTGCTGCTATCTGCCAGACCAAGGCTTTTGCCAGGAAATATGGCAAATACAATATTACGGTAAACTCAATAGCACCGGGGATGGTTGACACGCCGATGAAACTGGATTCCACTCCCGAAGAATATGAGTTCGTAGCAAATATAACCCCTTTAGGCAGGGTGGCTCAACCGATAGATATAGCCCGTGCAGTACTTTTCTTTGCACAGGAAAATCTGTTTGTATCTGGACAGAACCTCATTGTAGATGGTGGTTCCAATATTTAAAGTTTTATTAATACCCGGCTTTGTTCTTGCGAATTACGCCGTGGTGAAAAGGCAGGAGAAAGTATATGGTAAAACTTACCGATGAAGAAAAGCGGATGCTCCAGGGAGAGGACGGTTTTGTGCCCCAGATCTGCATGCAGTATCTCGTAGAGGTATGCGAAGTATCCGGTGCTGAAAGACTGGTCAATCTTGACGGAACAGGTGATTTTCATACACCCATGACCTCAATGTCACCCTTCTATGAGTTTTCCTTTGAAGAGCTTAAAAAGATAGTGGATGCCGGTGCAAGGTTTAAGATTCCCACATTTGCAAACAAGTCGCCGTTCTTTATGCAGCCTCCGGTACATGGTTGGGAAGACTGTACACTCTGTGCGCATCGTGATAAAAACTGCCCTCAAAATGATCCTGAATTTCACAAGGAGGCAATGCGTGATGAATGGTATGATCTTTACAGACGCATGGGTATGATGACTACGCATTCATGTGCAAATTATATAACCGCAACATACCTTCCCACCATGGGGCAGCACTGTTCATGGAATGAAAGTTCGGCAGTGCCATACTGCAACGCCAACCTGGGTGCACGTAGCAATATTGACGGCAGTTTTGCGACATGCTTCCTTGGAAAAGCTGCCTATTACGACATGCACATAACCGAAAACAGATATGCGACCGTGCTCGTTAAGACAGAGCGTACCATCAGAACCGATATAGAATGGGATGTCTTCGGATTCGCCGCAGGAGAGGATGTCGGTGTACATGTACCGGTCCTCACAGGGACCGGAAAACCGACCACCACCCAGATAATGAAACTCAATTCCGCAATGAATACAGGCGGGGCAGTACGCATGTACCATATCCCCGGTTCAACACCTGAGGCACCAACAATCGAGTTTGCGCTTAATGGTAAAAAACCCCGTCGAGAGACAATGATTGGTGAAGCCGAGCTTAAACGGGCCTATGAAACCCTCAATTTTCATACTTCGGATGATGTGGATATGGTATACCTGGGATGCCCGCATCTGACCATAGTGGATATGATGCAGATAGCGTACAAGCTGGAAGGTAAAAAATGCAAAGTTCCCCTCTGGATCATGACTGCACCATGGTTCTATGACATAGCTAGGAATATGGGATACCTGAAAATATATGAAGATGCAGGGGCGCATCTCATGACCGGAACATGCCTTGCCGCCATGGGCGGAGTACCTGAAGATGTCAGAAACCTTGCAGTGGATTCTGCAAAGCAGTCCTATTATATCACAGGCCGGTATCCTGATGATGACTACCGGCTTCAGGTATGCTACGGATCACAGGATGACTGTATAGATGCATCGCTCACAGGTAAATG
Organism: uncultured delta proteobacterium; assembly: GCA_963815145.1. Lineage (GTDB taxonomy): Bacteria > Desulfobacterota > DSM-4660 > Desulfatiglandales > HGW-15 > JAAZBV01. Next base: position 24,514 of record CAWFFS010000020.1, on the reverse strand, counting down.
GCGTGGGGAATGGAGGTAGGGCAATATGAAAAAGATAAGAATATACGGCAGAAAGGAATTCGGCGGCTGCGTGGAGGCTGAGGCGCTTGTATCACCCAAACCGCTGGAAGGTTTTGCAAACTGTAACCCTGAAAGAGGTTGTACCACCGAAAGGAATCACCCACTGTTCAAGGTCTCCTATACCGGAAAAGTTCTCGTTTACCCGTCGCCCAGGGGATCCGGAGGTTTTCTGACCTACGGAGCCGGTCCAATGAAGCCGGCGGCATTTGTGCATACGGAAACATGCCCGCTTAGTGTGGCATGTGCCATGGTTGCGCACGTACCCTCTATGACCGATTTTGAGACAGACCCCATGGAGGTAATCGAAACCGGCGATACGGTGCTTGTAAACGCTGATGAAGGATATATAGAGATTACAAAGAAAGATTAGTTATTGGAAAAAATTATTTTTGAAAGAGAAAGAAAAACAAGGATATCCAGGTCATGCGATGTGCTTGTTGCAGGAGGCGGTATTGCGGGTATTGCTGCTGCCATAGCCGTGGCCAGGAATGGGAAAAATGTTATCCTGCTTGAACGGGAATATGCACTGGGTGGCATGGCAACCCTGGGGCTTGTCACCATATACCTGCCACTGTGTGACGGGAAAGGAAACCAGCTCGTATTCGGCATTGGCGAGGAACTTTTAAAGCTGTCTATTAAACATGGGGCAGAAGCAAATTATCCAGAGGCGTGGCTTGAAGGAGGCAGCAGGGAAGACAGGACACGCAATCGCTATATAACCCAGTTTAACCCTAACCTCTTCGCCTTAAGTGTAGAGAGGCTGCTGAATGCCCTTGGTGTGGAAATTCTTTACGGCACCCTGGCATGCGGTGTCACAACTGAGAATGGCAGCATTACATCTGTTATAGTTGAAAACAAGTCCGGGCGTTCTGCGATAGAGGTAGAGTCGGTAATCGACTGTACAGGTGACGCGGATATCTGTTATATGGCAGGTGTTGAAACAGTATTGTACAAAGCTGGCAACGGACTGGCAAGCTGGTATTACTATTACAGCGAGGGGACAGTAACTTTAAAAATGTTCGGACTCGCGGATATTGCACAGGGGAAAACAGGTAAGAACTTGGACAGTGATGAAGGTGATGAATACAAGGCAAGCATGGTTGAGAGCCTGGATAATAAATTCAGGTTTTCAGGAGTGGATGGAGAAGAACTGAGCAGGGCTGTTATTATTGCCCATGACAGGATGTATCAGGACATTCTAAAGCACCGGGAGACCGATAAATCCTATGTCCCCGTTGCAATATCATCCATTCCTCTTGTACGGACATCGCGCCGGCTTGTGGGAGAATATGTAATGGATGATTCCGAAAACCGCAAATTTATGGAAGACAGTATCGGCATGACAGGAGACTGGCGTAAACGGGGTCCTGCATATGAAATTCCCTTCAGGACGATGTATAGCAGGAAAGTTAAAAATTTACTTGCTGCCGGCAGGGATATCTCTGTTACGGATGCCATGTGGAATATAACCAGGGTAATTCCGCCATGCGCTGTTACGGGCGAGGCGGCAGGTACTGCTGCATCTATTGGAAGCAACTTCGCTGATCTTGATATCAAAGAACTGCAAAAACGTCTAATGGAACAGAATGTAAAATTGCATCTCAATTAATTAAAAAGAGAGTATGAAATGGCAAAATCCAGACTTACACCCGGGGAAAACTATCTGCGTCTTGCAAATGGAAAGATACCGGAGTTTGTACCGATATATACCATGGGATTCCCTGGATATAACAACGAGGTCGCATGTAAAATTATTGGACCTTCCTTATTTGATGAAACACATATAACGCCTGCGCCAACAGGCAGGTATGATATCTGGGGAGTAAAGTATATAGCCAATAAAGAAACAAATTTTGCCTGCATACCTGCGCCAAATAATTTCATACTCGATGATATAACAAAATGGCATGATGTAATTAAAAAACCCGAGATGCCGCAAAATATCGACTGGGAGAAAATCGCAAAGCTTGATTGTGAGAGTGTGGGGCTTGACCGGTCCCAATCCGCTGCAATGTCTGTTATAGGACTCATGCCCTTTCAGCAGTTTATTGCCTTTATGGGTTTTAACAACGGCTTCATGGCCATGTATGAAGAACCTGAGCTTGTCAAGGAGCTGCTTCATTTTATGGTGGATGTTTATATGCCGGTAATTCAGGCCGCCCTTGATTATTATGATCCTGATTTAATGTACCTGCTGGATGATACTGCAACAAACGCCAATCCGTTCATATCTCCGGAAATGTACAGGGATATATTAAAACCGGTTTATAAAAGGCTAACCCGGCCTATAACAGATAGAGGTATCCCTATACAGTTCCATAACTGCGGAAGATGCGAAGATTTCATGGATGATATGCTCGAAATCGGTGTAAGGATCTGGGACCCTGGACAGACTATGAATGATCTTACAGGTATCAAGAAAAAGTATGACAGGAAAATTGCAATAGCAGGGGGATATAACTGGGTATTGCCTGACACCTGGCCGGAGGTGAATGAACAGGAAATAAGGCAGTCAGTCCGTGATTGTATCGATATGTACGCTCCGGGCGGAGGATATGCCTTCTTCGGGGCAGCGCTTGGCAAGTATGGTGACAGGACGGTTGATATTGTCAATGAGTGGATCGCTGAAGAGGCATACACCTATGGCAGAGATTATTACCTGAAATAATCCGGCTGTATACTATTAAAAATTAATCTTTTATTCATCAAGCCATAATAATCCGGCCCATATTTGGATTTTATAAATTTGTTGCCCGGTATTTAGATGTCAGTGAAACTTCCAGAAAGTAGATTGGCTTATTGATCTTATTGAAATTCAACGGAAAATGAAAAACACCAGGTGGCACGACGACAATTGTCGGACCTGATATCACATACTTTTCTTTTTCAGTGCCGAAATAAAATTCCACTTCCGCGTCAAATTCCTTCATATCCATGGGATTGGACCCGAAAAAGAAATAGAATTCAGTAAAATTATGCTTGTGAGTTATATCGTGGTACACATATGGCTTTCTTACCACTGATAAATCCAGGTTCAGTTTCGCACCGGCAGGAAGGATGTGTTCCGGAACGGCGCTTAAGCCGATTTTCTGACCACCCCATTTATCGTATCTCACAACACCTTTGGTGAAATACCTGTCATAATCCGGTTCATCTGTCCTGATTTCCAGCAGGTCTTCTCCAAAGTCCACCCCGGAATAGCCCTTTGTCATAAAGGCTTCCAGGCAATAGATGGGTGTCCCTATCTTCGCATAATTCAATGGACAGTGATACACGCCCGGAGCGGCAGTGACAATCGTCGGGGAGGTAATGATGTGTTTTTCACGTTCCGGTCCGAATGTGTATTCCACTGTCGCGTCAAACGCATCCATATTAAAAGGATTTGATCCGAAAAAATAGAAATACTCGGTAAACAAATGCTTATGCAGCGGTTCATGAAACATATAGGGCCTTCTTACTGCTGTTATTCCTAAAGACATTTTGGCATCGGATGGAATTACATCACTTTCAATTCCCCCCAGGCCAATCATCTCGCCACCCCATTCCTCCTTCATTGCCCCGCGGACTACGTCATTGAAAAAATATTTTTCATACCCGTTACGCGCGTTTTGATTTTCCATTTTTATCTCCTTTTTTTAAGGATTTAAGTATATGGAGGAGATTTTCATGTGTCAAGAATCTTTAAATGCATAATCTCTGGTATGTGACTGGTTTTATGAAAAAGTTAAAATCCGGGATTATCCTTGACTTACAAAGTCACGCTCCATATATTTTGATTATAAAAAAACTTTTATTAATTAAAACTTATATTTATGCACGAACAAAGTATAGTGGCTTCCCTGTTGTCCATGGCGCTTGATAGCGCCAAAAAGGATAAGGCGCGAAGGATCATCAGCATAAAGCTGGTTGTTGGAGAACTAACCGGCATAGAAAAGGATGCTGTAAATTTTTATTTTGGCTTCATGGCAAAAGATACCCTGGCTTATGGAGCCACCCTGGAGTTCAAATATACAAAACCGCAATTGAGGTGCCGTGATTGTGATATCATTTTCCCAAGGGACAATCATGAATTCACCTGCCCTAAATGTAAAAAAAAGGCGATAGAGATCGTTGGCGGTCGGGAGCTTTACATTGAAAGTATGGAGATTATCTAATTGGACAGTAGAACAATAAGTGTCAAAAAAGATATTTTAAGCGCGAATAGCGAAAAGGCTGAACAAAACCGGGCCAGACTGGCTAAACATCATTGCCGGATGATAAACATTATGTCCTCTCCGGGGTCGGGTAAGACAAGCTTAATTATGAGGACAATAAACCGGTTTAAAGATATATATTCTATTGCTGTTATTGAGGGAGATATTGCCTCTTCTATCGATGCTGAGAGAATTTCAGAATTAGATGTCCGGGCTGTACAAATAAATACCGGTGGGGGGTGCCATTTGGACGCCAATATGATAGAAAAGGTGTTAGCTGATCTGGACCTTGATAGCCTGGAACTTGTTTTTATTGAAAACGTGGGAAATCTGGTGTGTACCGCGGACTTTGACCTGGGAGCACATAAAAATGTTGTCATTTTAAGCATTCCGGAGGGAGATGATAAACCATACAAGTATCCGGTCATTTTTATGGAAGCGGATGCAGTACTGGTAAACAAGATAGATGTTCTCCCCTATTTTGATTTTGATTTGAGTACGTTTCCCGAAGTCATTAATGGTTTAAATCCTTCGGCCGCATGTCCTTCCCATTTCGGCAAAATCCGGCGAAGGACTGGATGAGATGGTTTTCATGGATTGAACATACCATGGCCCAATAAAATATATAATACTGGAGGTTGATATGGCTTTTGATCCTGTTTTCAAACAATTGTCGGATAAATTAGGTGTCTGGGAGTCTGAGCGCTTTCTTAAGATTTTGGAAGCGACTTTTACGCCTTTAGAGGCAAGAATCTGCATGGAGTTATTTGAGCCGGCCACCTGTACGGAATTGGCGGAACGTCTGGACATGGACGGGAAAGATCTCCAAAAAAAACTTGATGTTCTGGTAGATAAGGGAATGCTTACCAGAGGCCTTACTCAGTATGCTTTCCATACAACGCTCCTGGCCTTTCATCATGAATGCTGTGCTGATACAGCCCCTCATACAGGCCCCTATGCGATGACACAGGAGCAGAAGGACCTGTGGAAGGATTTTTTCTATAACGAATGGTCATACGAGTTTATGAAGCATATTGAGCACATGATAGAGAACTTTGGAAAGAACCTGCCCATCTCTCCGTCCATTCTGGCCCTTGAACTCAGCCCGAATATAAAGCCGGAAGACATACTCCCCGAAGAAAATTTCAAGCTGAAGATCGAAAACGCAAAAAACAGGATACTCGCTCCATGCGGATGCCGCATTTCCTGGGGACATGAATGTGAAAAACCTCTTATGACATGCTTTGCCGCTTTTGACAGGCCAAGAGGCGAATACTATCTTAATCAGCCCGGGCGTTTATTAAAGGAAGTCAGCCTTGAAGAAGCCATGGAGGCTGCTAAGGAAGCGGAAAGAGCAGGACTGGTACACTGGGGTGACTGTTACTGTTGCGACAGCTGTTGTGAAAACCTTTTCCCTATTACACGTTCAAAACGCTATGACCTGATGACGCCCAATCGTTTTGCAGCGGTAGTGGACGAAGAAAAATGCAACGGGTGTAAAAAATGCGAGAAGCGCTGCTATTTTGAAGCTATTGAATTTAAACCGACAGATGATCCTAAAAAGGTAAAGGCCTCTGTAATCCCCGAAAACTGTAAAGGGTGCGGACTATGTATAATAACCTGTAAACCAAACGCCCTCCGGTATGAAATCGTAAGGCCGCCTGAATACCTTAAACCCAAACCACCGGAGGATGGCAAGGATGAGGAGCCGCCGCAATTTCCGGTATGGGGGCACTATTTCCTTAAATAAAGTTTGCTACTATGTCTTAAAATTGATTTGATACACGGAGTATATTTCCCATATCTCAGTAATAAGATATAGATTTTTATAAAAAAGAAATGAATAAAAGGAGGCAATTATAATGAGTGAGAATTTAAAAGGCAAGGTTGCGGTAGTAACCGGCTCAGGTCAGGGAATCGGTCGCAGCATTGCCATTGCCATGGGAAGAGAAGGTGCAAAAGTCGTGACCAATAATCGTAAACCCGGATCGACCGGTTTTGCAATTATGGATGAATCTCTTGTTGAAAACCTGAGCAGTGAAGAAAAGGAAGCCCTGAAAAAGAAATCCGAAGAAGCAAAGGGTGACGCCGAAACAACTGCCAGAACCATAAGGGATGCCGGCGGGGAAGCAGTGCCTTTTTTTGGAGACACGAGTGATTTTGAAACAGCAAAGGAACTGATCCAGACTGCTGTTGATAACTTCGGAAGGATAGATATCCTTGTCAATGTTGCAGGAACATTCTCCTTCAGTCCGATATGGGAAATGACCGAAGAAATGTGGGACCATGTGTGCAATGTTAAACCAAAGGCCTATTTTAACTGTATCAGGCATGCCCTTCCCTATATGATGGAGCAGAAATTCGGCCGTATAGTCAATTGTACTTCAGGTGCCTTCAAGGGGGGCGGAATCCGTCAGGCGCACTATTCAGCCGCAAATGCCGGCGTTGTCGGCTTGACCTTTGCAGTCGCACAGGAAGTAATAGAATATGGAATCACATGTAATGCCTTTGCCCCCAACGCGCAGACAAGGGCCTCATTTGAGATAGATGCATACGAAAAAGCAATGCCGGAAGGGCAGGGTCCGTGGGTTTTTAATAATTATAAATTACCACTGAATTTGAGTCCCAGCCCGGACGACCTGGCGCCTTTCATCTGTTATCTTTCTACAAATGAAGCAGCACAGATTAGTGGATCGGTGTTTTTTGTAGGAGGGCCGAGCGTACATCTCTATTCCGAGGCCGAATGGCAGAGTTCATTGATTAAGTATGGCGGACGATGGACAGTGGAAGAATTAAAAGAACAGGTGCCGATGAATCTGATGGGAATGCATAAAAGTTCAACCATGCAGATGTATGAGGCGGCTAAGAAATAATTTGATCTTATCTGGCATATATCCATAAAATAGTCCGATTATTTTAAAAGCGCCGAGATACACTGTTATTTCAGGCGCTTTTATTGTTTACGTAATCATTTGCGGATGGAAAGAAAATGGGCAAAGGATTTAATAAATGGCATGCCTGTAATTAACGTTTAACCAATAAATTACATCTATTCTGCGGCTTTTTACATACAGCAGGATTTGCAGAAATAAAAAATATCTTGACATAGAAATAAGAATCTGTATTCTCAATACAAATATTCAAGTCTGTTAAATTTCTCAAATTCAAAAATCGATCCGGTTTTATCAGTTTCCTGGTAATAGTAAACAATGTCATGAGTCAAGGTAATACGATGCTCCATGACATTGACTCTATAAGTATTAAATTGTCCTAAATAAAGAATAAAGATTCTTTATTCTATAAAATAATGAGGTTTATCCCTGTGGATATGTTTTTGGTTTTTAGAATTGTTTACCTTAAGGAGGGAACAGTAAATATGAAAAACTGCGATCAGATTGATAGGGCAATAAAAAAAACAACCTTGTATTTCCTGTTTTTACTTTTGGGCATGATGCTTTCAGGCAACCCCGTTTTGGCACAAGGTACCGGAACATCTGAGAAAAGTGACTCATCGGATGAATTTATGTTAGAGGAAATTTCAGTGACAGGTTCACGTATTAGATCCAGCGGTATGGAAACGCCTACCCCGGTTACCGTAGTAACCACGGATGAAATCCAGTTCCTATCCCCGAACGCCATGGTTGATGGTCTGGCAGAATTGCCCCAGTTTGCTGTTGGAATGGAAGGTGGTGCCGATGGTTCAGCTACTACGCAAAATCCAAGTGCTTTCTTTACATCAACTGGAGCCGGTAACCTGAGTCTACGGGGACTTCAAAGCAAACGCACCTTGATCTTTTGGATGGGCGCCGTGTCGTTCCATCAACTATTTTGGATGGACCGGACATCAACCTGTTTCCTGAATTTCTGCTAAGATCGGTTGAGACAGTTACCGGAGGTGCTTCAGCAGCCTATGGCACGGATGCTGTTGCCGGGGTCGTAAACTTTATTCTGGACACGGATTATGAGGGCGTCAAAGGAAAGATACAGTACGGCGTGACGGAAAAAGGTCACGGTGAAACCATGAGTACTCTATCGCTGGTGGTTTTGAGTTGAAAAATGGCTCGCATCTGCTCCTTTCAGCGGAAAATAGTAAACAGGACCCGATCTGGATTTATGATGTCTTTGACTATGATTGGTATAACGGCTGGGCTCTGATTGACAATCCGGATACTGCGAACAGAGGGAAATCTGCTGACAACCCCTATTATTTGCCGGAGCCCCGGGTACGATCCATGAACGCCTCTCTGGACGGAATTTTTATCTTTCCGGCTTCTGCCGGGGGAAGTTATATTCTGGATGACAATGGTAATGCCACACCATTTATAAATGGGCGATCCCTGCAACAACTTCGGATGTTCGACAGCCAATGGTGGTTACAGTACTGATCATATATCTGAAAATTCGGCCGGACAGATATCGCCGGAAACAGAAAGAGAAAATTTCTTTGGTTATCTTGATTACGATGTGACTATCAATCTCAAGGTCTATGGCCAGGCCATGTATGGAAAATCCGAATTTACCAGTAAAAATTTCGGCGGCCTTTTCCCGAATCCAGCTTTCGGTAGTCGCGCCTTCACCATCTACAGCGGCAACCCTTTCCTGCCGGATGAAATCCAGCAGATCATGGATGATAATGACCTGGCTTCCGTGCCTTTGGTAGGACTTGGATAGCTTCGAAGACTTGCTGCCGATGCTTATACTACTCAGAGGACAGAAACGTTGTCTCTGACAAGCGGGATGGAATATAATGTAGTGACGGTTTCTTCGATGGATGGCAGTTGAAAAGCTACTACCAGTATGGGGAGACCGATGTGAATGCCATTCAAAAAGGCGGTATCCGTCTTGACCGTATCTATCTTGCCGCTGATGTGGTTACCGATCCTGCCACAGGTCTTCCGGCTTGTAAAGTGACTGTTACTTCCAGAGCGGGCTCCGTATCCCGGACTGTGTACCGATTGATCTTTTTGGCCGGGGACACGCCTCCCCGGAAGCGATTGGCTGGGTCATCGGCTTTGAGACCGGGGAGGCTATAACTGCCCACGGCTTTCTTGACGGGGATCACTATATGCCTCCATACTTATATCGTCGGGTCCGAATAAACAAAGGATTGTTAATATTGTTCAGCATGTCTTTGAAGTTTCGGCAGACGGTGACATTTATAAAGGATGGGGCGCGGGTCCCATAAAAATGGGTATTGGTTATAACTTTCGTAAAGAATCCTTTACTCAGGTAGTAGAAGTCAGGGCCGGGAGGTAATATCAATGCCGATCCCACTTACCGCCCGGTAATGGCGAATGATGCGGCTTTGGGTATTCGTGGCGTGCCAGGCGGTGCCGCTGCTTCAGGTAACTCGGTGGCAATACAGTTCTCAAACGTCCCTTTTGCCCGTGGGTCCCAGGACGTTCATGAAGTTTTTGGTGAAGTACTCGTTCCGCTGCTTGCCGAGTACCCCTTTGTTAAACAATTAAACTTGGACATTGCATATCGTTGGGCGAGATATTCCGGTTCAGGCGTTGCAAATTCCTGGAAGGAGGCCTTGATTGGTCCGTTTATGACGATCTCCGCCTGCGCGGTACAGTATCCCAGGACGTTCGCGCTGCTACCATTGGTGAAAAATTTGACCGGACCGGTGGTATTGCAAATATAACCGACTATCTGATAGATCCTGCCGGCGGCACAAGTTATTCAGTTACGTCATTCTCAAACGGCAGCCCTGATATAAACCTGAGAAGGCCAGAACAAATACGGTGGGTGTGGTGTACATGCCAAGTTGGTTCAAGGTCTTAATGTTTCAGTGGATTGGTACAGCATTAAAGTCGACGATAATATCAATCAACCCCTTGCCTCCGGGGTAGTCAGCGGCTGCTACCAGGATGGTAATGTGGATTACTGTAACCTGATTACACGTAGCGGCTTATCAATACCACTGTTAACGGCGATCCGTCAATCAAATCTCTCTTGTTGGTGTGCCCTATATTAACCAGGCGTCTGTAAAAGGGGACGGTGTTGACTTTGAGGTTGGTTATAGCAGAGATGTTGAGTGGTTGGGTGGTGGCGAGAGTGTCGGTCTACGTTTGCTGGCCAGCTATACTTGAGAGCGTTCAAGTACCGACAGCGCGGGCAACAAGACTGAATTCCAGGGATCTATGGCTTTCCGGAGTGGACTGCCATGCTTACAGGCAATTATATGCGAGGCCCGTTTGGACTTTTCATGCAGGCCAGATATACTGACGAGTATGCTTCATAAACCGAAACTGGAACTACCATGGCTCGAGTACACGGTGGGATGTGTTTGACAACACTGTTGACTCCGCAATATTTGTCGATGCGAGGGCCAATTATCGCTTTGATTTGATGGCGGTAGTCTGAACATGTTTTTAAATGTCAATAACCTGTTTGACAAAGCCCCGGAGCAATATCTAGCAGCCCCTTACAGTGGTGTTTTTTTCAATAACACCGGTTTGGGAGTTGTTCCGGATCAAGATCGTCTCGGTCGCCGCTTTGTAGTTGGCATGGTTTTCGAATTTAAGTAATTTATTTTTTGATGATTCCCCTTTGCTTCTCCCTGTAATAGGATAGGAGTAGCTAAAACGAACCTGTTTGAGAAATCAAACAGGTTCGTTATTTTATTAAAAGGTAGGCTGTTATTTCGCGAATAGAATTTTTAATGAGCTTTACTGTAAGAAAAAAAAATTTGAAACAAGGCAAGTGTGGCTTTCTATCTTTTATCCTTCCTGGGTTGTTTCCTATTTATTATATTCTCGTAATCGGTAACAAGTCGAAATGCACGAAACAGTTTTTCCACAAAAAGATTTTGGTTCATGAAAATTGGTCCGGGATGATTTATTATCGAGTTGTTAATTGTTCCAAAGGTAAGTTGAAAAGCGAAACGAATGTTTGTTTCTTCCGAATCAGTCAACGGGCGGCCGGCCTGTTCAGATATCCTTGCAATAACCCTGCTTGCAACATCGTGACCTGACTGTCTTATTGGTGTCCAGAAATCAGGGTCACGCATGCTGCGTACAAGTGCTGCTCTCCAGAATCTTTGGTTTACCGAGTAGTAGCGAACAATATCTTTTATTAATTCATCTATAAGATCATCGTTATGCAATCTGGAAAATAAGCGTTCAAGGGTCACAACACGGGATTTTAAGTGATGAACGACCATGGCATCGAAAAATTCGTCTTTGCTTCGGAATCGCGCATAAAACGCACCAACAGAATAGCCTGCTGATTTAGAAAGTTCCGCAACTGTAATCGAATCAAATTCCTGTTTTTTTAACAGCTTAAAACCTGTTGTAATCAACGCATCATAAGTTTTTTTACTTCTGTCCTGCTTGATGCTCAGTCCGGGTAGATCTGTTGAATGCCTGTTTTTTTGTTTCATAATATTTATGTCTCCAGGTTAATTGGCTGGATATTTTTTTAGTAAGACGTATCTTTTATGTAATTAACCGCGTTTCTGAAAATCTTGATGCCATCACCTTCCCTGTTTTCAATGCCCAGCCTGTTTCTCAATAATTCTTCTTTTCTTCTGGTCCAGTCAGGATGGTTAATGTAAGAGTGAAATGCTTCCGGGTGTGGCATAAGTCCGAATATCCTGCCGGTAGGATCGCAGATCCCAGCTATGTCCCTTACAGACCCGTTGGGATTAAAAGGCCAGGAACCGCCTGCGATCTTACCCTGTTTGTCTGCATATTGTACGACAATCTGATTGCTGTTAAACAGACGGTCAATATCCTCTTCGGGCGCAAAAAATTTTCCTTCCCCATGACGTACCGGAAGTTCTATGCTATCCATTCCCCTTGTAAACACACAGTTTGAATCGTGGTTTACCTTCAGGTTTACCCAGCAGTCTATGAAGTTACCACTGTCATTGTACGTAAGCGCAACACGTCTTTCTCTGTAATTATTATCAAAGCCCGGCAGCAGGCCGAGGTTTACCAGTGACTGGAACCCGTTGCAGATTCCTATGACCAGGTTACCCTCCTCAATGAATTCATTTATCCTGTCGCCGATATTATATTTTATTTTTGACGCAAAGATTACTCCTGCACCATGATCATCCGCCCAGCTGAATCCTCCGCCAAAGACCAGTATATGGCAGTCTTCAAGTATTTTTCCGGAATTCTCTATCACATCATTAATATGCATCTTAAGGGTTTCCGCCCCTGCAAGTTTGAGTGCATGCTCTGTTTCATAATCACAGTTAAGCCCGTATCCGGTAAGTATTAGTGCTTTTACAGGCATTATATTAATCCTCCGAAGGTTTTTAACCAGCAGTCTTTCAGCGTAGATATCTCTTCGCTCATGATTTCATTACCGCTGATTCCTGAAATCCTTAAAATATTTGATTCTGTTACTTTTCCCACAAGACCCGTCTTCAATCCCTTAAAAAGCTCTTCAAACCTGGTTTTTTTTGCCGGATCGACCGTAACAATAAATCTTCCTGCCGATTCGGAGTACAGTATCCGGCTGTCTGTAAGTCCGGGAACTGCCGGGACTTTATTTAGATCAACATCCATTCCCGTTTCACCACCCATGGCAACCAATGCGAGATGTACGCCAAGTCCTCCCCTTGACACCGCATGGGCCGATGCAATAAGTCCCATGTCAATCGCTTCCGCAAGTTTTTTATAGAGAGGTATGAGTTCTTCAGCATTTACCTTCGGGACATTGAGACCAAGTTCATTCATCATCTGATAATATTCACTTCCGCCAAGTTCATTGCGGGTTTCACCGAGGATATAGACAAGGTCTTCCGGAATTTTACTTTCCATCGTGACACATTTTTCAGTATCCTCTATTACACTTGATATTGTAAAAAGGAGCGTCGGAAGGCCTGATACCTTCCTCCTTTCACCATAGGGGCCCTCAAGATTGCCGTCTATGTACATGCTGTCCTTTCCCGACAGCAGTGGAATACCGAATGAAAGGCAGTAATCACGCAGGGCCAGGTTTGATCTTACAAGTTGTGCAGCCTTGAATTTCCCATCCGGATTCTGCTCCGGATGATACTGTATTGTGGGCCAGCAGAAGTTATCAACACCTCCCATGTGCTCGAAATTCCCACCCACTGCCAGAACTTTCCTTATTGACTCATCAATAATATACCCTGTCATGTGATATGTATCTATTTCGGAAAAAAAGGGGTTTATGGTCTGGGATATCGCGATACCTCCGGGCGAATCAAGCACAGGCTTTACCACCGCAGCATCACTTGGGATGTCTCTTTCTTTCCCTATAAGCGGCTTTATAACACTCCCTCCCTGAACTTCATGATCATACTGCCTTGCGATCCAGTTTTTAGAACAGATATTTGGTCTGGCAAGCATGGTCTTCAGTATTTCACCATATTTTTTCGGTTCACTGATTACCGGTTCCTTCAGTCCTCTCATTTCCGGCGGTGTCCACTCTGCATCAAATACCCACTGCGGAAAATCCGATTCCATAAAGTCCATTCTTATATAGGCACAGGTCCTGCCATTATAATCAAGCCTCAGATATCCTGAATCGTTATATTCTCCTATCACTGTGGACTCGACCGCATGTTTAGTGCTGAGTTCCATGAACCTTTCAAGGTGCTTCGGTTTGACCGCAACAGTCATTCTTTCCTGTGACTCGGATACCCAGATCTCCCACTGGTCCAGTCCTTCGTATTTGAGGGGCACTTTATCCAGATCAACCCGGCAGCCGTTGCTTAACATTGCAGACTCGCCTATGGATGATGAAAGGCCGCCGCCTCCATTATCGGTTATAAAGTTAATAAGGCCTTCGTCCCTTGCCTCAAGCAGGAAGTCATGCATTTTTTTCTGGGTGTAAGGGTCTCCTATCTGTACATGCCCTGCAGGTGTATGTTCGCTGAATACCTCGGATGACGCTGTAACCCCGTGGATTCCGTCCTTCCCGACCCTGCCCCCGGACATTATGATAAGGTCTCCGGGCTCGGTCTTTTTAAGGTGAGATGGCTCATCCTTTATCATTGCAGGCATGATGCCCAGTGCAGTAACAAAGACCAGGCATTTCCCCATATAACCTTTATCGAAAATCACCTGCCCGAAAGGTGTAGGAACGCCGCTCTTGTTCCCCCCGTCCTTTACGCCCTCTATTACACCGTCCAGAAGCCGCCTCGGATGCAAATGCGGTTTCAGCGGGCCGTCATAATCTCTGTCTCCCACGCAGTAGCCATACATCCCGAGGATAAGTTTCGATCCCTTGCCTGTCCCGAGAGGGTCCCTGTATATGCCTACAATACCCGTAATGGCGCCGCCATAGGCCTCCATGTTTGAGGGGCTGTTATGGGTTTCGCCCGTGATTGAATAATTGTTTTTACCATCAAAACGTGCAACCCCGGCATTGTCCCATAATACCGACACCACCCAGTCCTTTTCCTCTGATATCTTGAGAGTCGGTGCCTGTATGCATGTCTTGAAAAGGTTGTTTATTTCCTCCTCTTCATTGGTCGCTTTATCCCTGTATTTGAAGAGCGCCCTGAATGTATTATGATTACAATGATCGCTTCTCGCCTGGGAGATATATTCCAGCTCAACATCGGTGGGAAGCTCAAGCCCCACTTTTTCCCGCTCTGCCAGGATATCTTCCCTTAAAAAATATTTTCTTATGGTCGGGATGTCACTGTCCTGAAGCGCAAGGTTTCTCTCACCTGATATCCTTTTCAGCTCTTCATCAGAACCGATAGATATGGTGCGTGATTTCGGGATATGATCCAGCTTCACCCTGGGGAGGATTATTCCTATGCCGTTTTTACTGTCCCATTCATTTTTTGAATATACCCTGTACTGCTGTATGATGTCATTTGACAGTATTTCCGATGCGATCTTCGTTGCATCATCCTCACTGATATTTCCGCGTATTTCAAAGAGCTTGGATGTATAGACAGTCTCATTTTTATCGAACCTGATTTTGAGAAAGTCTTCAATCGCCTCAACTGCCGTACTTCCTGCGGTATCTCTTACACCCGGTTTGAAACCTATCCAGACAATCCAGTCGAAATCTCTTGCCATTGGAGAGAACGAAGACTCTTCTATTACCGGATTTGTGAATATTTCCGATCTGATATCCTCCAGACTGGCCTCGTTTAATCCTGAGTCTATTGTCAATATCTTGATAACACGAATATCTCTTACATTCAGCCCAAAATAATTATTGGCCTTCTTTTTTATGTTATTTCCCTCTGCATCGGGTAATTCTTTTTTAAGTCTTATTTCAAGTCGGGAGGCCATGCCTGGTTCCTCTTTTTTTAAAGATTAATGTATAATGATTTAATGCCGATCAGAATAATCGAGTATTATATAATAATTGTGACTCTAATGAAATTCATCGCCTGAGTCAATAATGTATAAAAACATTATTAGGGTTGAAATCAAGGGGGTTAATGTCTATATTTTAAAAGTCTAAATAATTGGAATTATTTAATAGGTATAAACTGCCGTGAAATATTAATCATAGATATATCTGATTATCAGGGGATCAGTCCTGGTTTTGTGTTAGGACATGGTTGTTTATATCTGAGTGAGGACAACATGGCTATTAAAGATGAAAACATAGATGATCAGCATGATGAAATGGAAAAACTTCCAAATCAGCAGGAGCTGGAAAAAGAATTAAGTGATTACCTCTCAAAAAAATACGGAAACCGCATAAAAATCCTCTCTCCTGTTATGATGCCCAAAGGCGATATTGATGAAATCGATGATGGCAGGGAATATGATGATAAGAAAACTGCCCCTACATTCGATATGCTTCCGGAAGAGCTTGAGGCTCACCTGGATACCTTTGTGGTAAAACAGGATGAAGCAAAAGCCGTACTTGCAACAAAAATATGTACTCACTTCAACAGGGTCAATTATCTGAACAGGATTGCAGGAAAGAAGAAAGTGCCCGGTGTCGGGATGATCAAGAATAATGTCCTTATGATTGGCCCGACAGGTGTGGGTAAAACTTATATGATCAAACTCCTTGCCCAGAAACTGGGAGTACCCATGGTCAAGGGGGATGCAACAAAATTCAGCGAAACCGGCTATGTCGGCGGAGATGTTGAAGACCTGGTAAGAGACCTTGTATACGAAGCTGATGAGGATATTGAACTCGCCGAAAACGGCATAATATATATTGACGAAATAGATAAAATAGCGTCTTCAAATAATCTTATCGGGCATGACGTTTCACGCACAGGTGTTCAGAGGGCACTGTTAAAACCAATGGAAGAAACCGAGGTTGATCTCAAGGTGCCCCATGATCCCGTTTCCCAGATTCAGGCTATTGAGCATTTCAGGCGAACAGGCAAAAAGGAAAAAAGGGTGGTCAATACCAGGAACATCCTTTTTATAATGAGTGGAGCCTTCGGAGCCCTGACTGATATTATCAAGAAAAGGCTTCAGAAACAGGGGATAGGCTTTGAGGCGGATGTCACCCCGAATGAAGTGCCATGGGAAGTGATGAAGGAAGTGACTGCACAGGACCTGGTTGAATTCGGGTTTGAATCCGAATTTATCGGCAGGCTTCCTGTTGTCGTTGTTTTTGATGAACTTACAAAAGATGACCTTACGGAGATACTGAGAAACCCCAACAATCCTGTCATTGTCAGCAAAAGGCAGGATTTTAAGGCATATGGCATTGATATAAAGTTTGAAGATGAGGCCCTTGAAAAAATAGCGGATATTGCTGCGAAAATGAAGACCGGTGCCAGGAGCCTTGTAAGTGCTGTAGAAAGGGTGCTCCTTCCATTTGAGAAACACCTTCCTTCAACCGACATCAGGCAGCTCCTTGTCACCCCGGAGCTTGTTGACAATCCGAAGGCGGAACTGGCCCGGTTAAGGGAAACCTGGAATGATCCTGAACGTATTGAACGTTTTGAAAAAATGAGAAGAAAAGAGCTTGAAACCATTGCCGCCTTTATTGCCAGGAGGGAAAAGGATTTTAAATCCCCGGGAGATATTGAACTGGACCAGGAGAGAAGAGAGCTTATCGGTGAAATATATCTGAAAACAACAACGGATATCAATACTGCATTTGAGGATTATAAAAGTATGTACAGGCAGGTAAGAGACGAGGAAATCCTGCTGGCCGAAAAACTGGATATAAGTATGTCCTTTGATGAGGGCGCGGTTGATGAGCTTATCAGACAGGCAATAGCGTCAAACCGTGATCCGGGCCCACTTGCCTTTTATGTAGCCAAAAAACTTGAATATGGACTCAAGCTTGTTAAGGACCGTTCAGGTATTGCGCATTTTACTATCAGCAGAGATGCTATAACTGATATGGAAAAATACATAAACAACCTGCTTAAAAAGTATTACAGGCAGCATTTTGACGAAAATGATAATCTGATTACCAATAATGAGGTTTAATTATGATCATTCGCCCCAGAAGGCTTAGAAGAACACCTGAAATCAGGAGCATGGTCAGAGAGACTTGGATTACAACTGATGATCTTGTATATCCGCTCTTTGTTAAAAATGGAAATGGAATCAAAGAACCTATCCCTTCAATGCCCGGACAGTACCATTTTTCTGTGGATACCCTGGTGTCAGAGGTGGAAGAATTGAGAAGCCTGGGGGTGAAGGCCATTATACTGTTCGGTCTGCCGGAAACAAAAGGATCCTATAGGTAGCAGTGCATTTGATGAAAATGAAGCCGTGCAGCGTTCAATAAGGGCAATAAAGGATAAATTTCCCGATATGGTTGTTATAACTGACGTATGTCTGTGTGAGTATACTGATCATGGCCACTGTGGCATTATAAAAAACGGGTGTGTTCATAATGATTCAACTCTCGAAATACTGGCAAAAACAGCCCTCAGCCACATAAAGGCAGGCGCGGATTTTGTCGCGCCGTCCGATATGATGGACGGCAGGGTTGCAGCGATCAGGAATATATTGGACAGTAATGGCTATTGTGACAGCGGGATCATATCGTATGCTGTAAAGTACGCCTCTGCGTTTTACGGCCCCTTCAGGGAGGCAGCCGATTCTGCTCCTGAGTTCGGTGACAGGACAGGCTACCAGATGGACCCGGGAAACAGCAATGAGGCCATCAGGGAGGCAATTCTGGATATAGAAGAGGGTGCAGACATGATCATGGTAAAACCTGCCCTGCCATACCTCGATATTATCCGTCGTGTTAAAGAGGAATGCCTGCTGCCGGTTGCGGCCTATCATGTAAGCGGCGAGTATTCCATGATTAAGGCAGCCGAAGAAAGAGGGTGGGTTGATGGAAAAAGGATAATGATGGAAAGCCTGACCTGTATTAAACGGGCCGGAGCAAAACTCATTTTTACCTATTTTGCAAAGGATGCAGCAAAGGTGTTGAATAAGTAATAACTGTTATGCGGTTTAAGGTCTATGGAGAAGATCCTTGTTTTTTCTTAAACCGTAAACCTCAGACCTTAAACCGAGTTTTTATTTATTCCTCCTCCTCTTCTTCTTCAGCCTCTTTTTTCATGCGGATTTTTTCAAGCCCTTCTTCGCTTATTTTCCCTGCTTTCACTAATAGGTCCCCTATCCCATCATCCCAGAGTTCCGGTACCTCCAGGACTTTTTCAGCGGATTTTCCCTTTGTGCTGAATACAGTGTATTTAAGTGTCAGTTCAGATTTTTTAAGCAATTTTATGGAGTTATCTATCACTATGTAATGATATGCAAGTATCATATAGCTAATAGCGCAGATTATCCCTATGGTAATTATTTTCTTCAAAAAAGCAGGCATTTAATCCTCCGGGATGTTATTGATCAGGAATGTTTTTAAAACTTTTATTGAAATATTACCAACCTTTATCATATCGTTCATTATAAAAAAAACTTGAATTGTTTGTCATTTTAAAAAGACATTATATCCTTTGACATAGGTCAATGACAGCGAATTCTTGAGTGATATATAATATTTATACTTAAATAATCCGGTTTTAAAAAGATAAACCCGAATAAAAAACTTTTAAACAGGAGGCATACAATCTATGGGACTCGAACAGATAAGAAAAAGCGCTGACACGGCAAATTCCAAAAAAAAATCCGGATTGCCTGCAGGGGAGGTTTTTAATACTGTAAACATGGTTGAATATGGTGAAGACGCTATTGTCAGTCGGACGCTGATCAATAATAATGCAGGTACTGTAACGCTTTTTGCTTTTGATGAAGGACAGGGACTAAGCGAGCATACGGCCCCCTTTGATGCGCTTGTTCATGTTGTGGAAGGTGAAGGTGAAATTATCATCGCCGGAAAGGCCAGCAGGGTTGGTGAAGGAGAACTTATCCTGATGCCTGCAAATGTTACCCATGCCCTTAACGCAAATGTACGATTTAAAATGATACTGACAATGCTGCGCAAATAAAGAGGCCTTTGAATATTTCTCAGTGTTTGCTTTTAACATATTCCAGAATACCCCGGACCACTTTTTCAGCGTCTCTGTGTCTTAACTCTTCAAAGCGCATGGCCCATGCCTCGTCTGTGTATGCCAGATTTCTCATCTCCAGCAGCAGCTTCAGCGGAGCCGGATTGTTCCTTAGCACACCCAGGTTCTGACCTCGTGAATAGGCCCCGGCACCAAGGGCCGGCAGCAGGGCCTTTGCAAAGTCTTTGGATTTGGAGTCAACCCTGCCGGTTTTCCTGGACCTGTAGTAGAGCACAAGGGGTGCGCCGGGCATATTGGGTTCTATATCCGCGTGGAAGGACAGGAATATCCGGCGATTTTCAGGGACGCCTCTGAAGGCTTTTCTTGCAATCTTTACCCTGGTACTGAGATTCCCGTCTCTGCCTCCGTTCGGCCAGTCACACCATTTATTGCTGCAGTTATCCTTATAGCTGTTGTATACCTCGTTTTTCTCATTCACGAAGGTCATGTTCGGAGGAGAGGATCTCCTGATCAAGTGATTGGGGCTCAGGAGGGTCATGGTGACTTCGGCAGAATGGAGACGCAGCATAACATATACCCTTAAAGCCAGGTCATATACATATTCGTCCTCCACCATATAAACGGTATTTCCATTCCCGTCATTTACCTTGACAATGGTACCGGGGTCCTGACCTCCGTGTCCGGGGTCAAGGACAAAATGCCAGCCCTCAAGGGCTTTATCCAGGTGGCCCTGCCTTGTAAGTTCACGGTCCAATGCACTCATAAGCTTAACAGCCCTCTTATAAGTCTCCAGAGGCGGCAGAGTCGGCCCCTCAAAATAATTACGGCTTTTCTGATGTGAGGCCCTGGGCCGGTTGTAATAATAGGGCCCGTTTCCGGCAGCGATGCTTTTAACGCTGTTTTCGGGACAAATAAGGGCATCCCAGTCGATATCGCGGACACTTTGTTCCGTCCCGCGCAGTATGGGGTTTACCTTTAGTACGTCACCCGGATGTATCAGCGAATTGTTGAGCTTATTCACCTTCATCAGCTCTGATAAATCCATCTGATACAGCCGGGCAATATCATTCAGGTAATCGCCTGGCTTCACTGTATAGAGATCATAGGTTTCCGATTTTCCCGGGCCCAGCTTCAGTTCCTGGCCCGGATATATCTGATCTGTTGTAAGTCCATTTAATTTTTTCAACTCATCGACGGTCATCCCATAGGCACGGGCGATCTCCCATAATGCATCACCGCTTTCCACCATGTGAATACCGGTTTGCGATGCCTTGATACGCAGCTTTTCACCAACCAGTATTTTATGGCCCCGGATCCCGTTAAGTTTCTTTAAGGTTGATACCTTAATGTGGTATTTCTGTGCTATCTCGGAAAGTGTATCCCCTGGTCTGACCACATATACCGCTTCATCCAGTGAGGATGGCCTGAGCTGCAGCCTCTGACCCGGGTAGAGCATCTTGCCATTGATGTGGTTCAACTGTCGAAGAAGGTCGAGCCCTACGTTGAATTTATGGGATATGGAATAGAGGCTGTCACCCTTTTTAACAACATACTCGAACTGGACCTCGTCATCCTCTGACGTATCCTCTACTGTTGTAAGCTTCATGCCGGGATAGATCGTGTCACTTTCGATGTCATTAAAATCCTTAAGGTCCGAGACACTCAGGCCGTATTGCTGTGCAATAACAGACAGCGTGTCGCCCCGCCTTACAGTATAGGTTCGATTGCCGGACGATGAGCCCGGACGGAGCCGAAGCTTCTGCCCTGAATAGATCCTGTCTCCGGAAAGATTGTTTAAACGCCGGATGGAACTTAAAGGGATGCCGAATCGTCGGGAAATTTCACTTAATGTGTCGCCATCCTTTACCATGTATGTAGCAGTTAAAAATGCTTTCCCTGCGTGGCAATATTGAGGAGAGATAAAGATAATAGACAATAAAGATGCAAAAAGGATGCTGACCAGGAGATAATAATGCCGGCAGATTGAAAAACAGTTATGCCTGTTTTTTAATCTGTATAAAGACACAGCATATGCTGTATATAGATAATTTATTTTAACAGAAATACTCATTTCGAAAGTCGAAGTATAGGGGCTTCTATTTTGTATGTCAATGGAAATTCCCTCCATTATATAGTATATAGTGTATAGTAAACACATTGATAATCCTGAGATTTTTTTTAACAGGTATACAATAAGGGGTAATAGCTATATAATAATCATAAAATAACTCTAATGGGGGAAGGAAGTTTTAAATGACAGAAAAAAAAGACAAACCGGAAATTTGTGAGAACGAAGAGAAGTGGTCGATACAATCTCAGGATCATATAGATTCTATAGTGGATGAGCTTGTTTCATCCTGTGCCAAGGAAGATTGTTTTAATAATGTCGATCTGTCTCCGCTCCCTTCCATGGATGTCTTGATAACTATCATACGTCAGACACGGGACATCATTTTTCCCGGTTATTTTAGTGAAACACGTATAGATTCCTTCAGCCTGAAATATCATATAGGAAGGGTTGTCCTTACCTTGCTGGAGAATCTTACGGATCAGATTGTCCTTTCCATGAGACACAAGTGCCTCAGGGGAAATCTTGCCTGCACCAGGTGTTTTGAACAGGCCCGTGATGCGGCTCTCAAATTTATCGGTTCACTCCCGGAATTGAGATTGACACTGGCTGAGGACGTTCGGGCGGCTATCGAAGGTGATCCTGCTGTAAAAAATCCGGATGAGGTAATTTTCAGTTATCCGGGACTTTTTGCCATCACCATATATCGGATTGCCCATATTCTCCATGGGCTTAAAATCCCCCTTATCCCGCGAATGCTGACTGAGCATGCCCATAGCCTTACTGGCATCGATATCCATCCCGGTGCCCGAATCGGGAAGAGATTTTTTATTGATCACGGGACAGGTATCGTGATCGGAGAGACCACTGTGATCGGAGACCGTGTGAGAATCTACCAGGGGGTTACACTGGGAGCCCTTTCGCTTCCAAAGGATTCTGTTGATAAGATGAGAGACAAGAAAAGACATCCGACAATTGAAGATGATGTAATTATATATTCCAATGCCACTATTCTTGGAGAAAAGGCAGTAATAGGCGCGAGGTCGGTAATAGGCGGGAATGTCTGGATAACAGAAGGTGTCCCGCCGGATACCAAGGTGATCTCAAAACAGAGAGAAGTGCTTTATGTGAGCAATAACAGATAAATTTATTAGAGAGGGATTCTTATGGCGGTAATATTCGATAACGTAGGCAGTATTGTGGGCTCAACCCCCCTTGTAAGTTTAAATAAAATTACTGATGGACTTGATTGCTTTGTTTACGCAAAACTTGAATCACGAAATCCGCTTGGCAGTGTAAAAGACAGGGTTGGTCTTTCAATGATAGAAACAGCAGAGGCCGGAGGTCTGATAAATCCTGATACGACGATTGTCGAACCGACCAGCGGAAACACAGGATTGGCTCTTGCCTTTGTGTGCGCTATCCGCGGATATAAACTTATTCTCACAATGCCTGATACAATGAGTGTGGAAAGAAGGAAACTCCTCAGACACCTCGGTGCAGAGCTTGTTTTGACCCCTGGAAAAGAAGGTATGAAGGGTGCCATTTCGAAGGCTCATGATATCCTTGAAAGTTCAAAAAATGCCTATATGCCGAACCAGTTTTCAAACCCCGCCAACCCGGCGGCACATCGCAGGACAACAGCAGAGGAAATATGGAATGATACTGATGGTCTGGTGGACATATTTGTATCAGGTGTCGGGACAGGAGGGACAATTACAGGTGTATCGGAAGTGATAAAGTCCAGAAAACCATCATTCAGGGCAATAGCTGTAGAACCTGAAAATTCCCCTGTGCTTTCGGGCGGAAAACCTGGGCCGCATAAGATCCAGGGTATAGGCGCAGGATTTATCCCTGAGGTATTGAATACCGAAATAATAGATGAAGTGGTGACAGTAACAAACGAACATGCCTTTGATACATCGAGAAGGCTTGCAATGCTTGAAGGTATATTATGCGGAATATCATCGGGCGCAGCCGCATGGGCGGCGCTGAAGGTTGCATCACGGCATGAGAATAAAGGCAAGCATATCGTAGTGGTCCTTCCCGACACCGGAGAGAGATATCTCAGCACGGATCTGATAATTGCATAGAATTATACTCTTTTTAAAAATTAATTAGAGCAGGGAGATAAAAACCATGGGAATTATGGACAATAAGGTCTGCGTCATAACAGGTGGAGCAGGAAGCATAGGTCTTGCAAGCGCAAAGCTCATGCTTGAAGAAGGGGCAAAGGTCATGCTGGTTGATAAAAGTAAAGAGCTCATGGATAATGCATTGGATGAGCTAGGCGAAAACGCTTCAGTCCTTTCTTCAATTGCAGATGTTTCAGACGCGGAACAGACAAGGGCATATATAGATCAGACTGTCACCATGTGGGGAAATATAGATGTGCTTTTCAGTAATGCAGGTTTAAGCGGTGTGCAAAAGCCGATTGTAGAGTATCCGGAAGACAATTTTGACGCGGTAATGGCTGTAAATGTGCGCGGTTCTTTCCTGGCGTGCAAATACGGTCTTCCAAAAATGAACGATAATGGCAGCATAATAATGACTTCAAGCATAATGGGCGTTACAGCAGGGCCTGGCATCTGCGCATATGTAACATCCAAGCATGCGCTGATAGGCCTTACGCGTACAGTAGCAATGGAGGCTGCCCCCGAAAAATCCGGGTGAACGCCCTTTGTCCGGGACCGGTTGACAATGTTTTTCAAAACAATATTGAGAAGGAAGCAAGCGAGATGATCGGTGCAGACGCAACCGAAATGATTAATTCCATGATTCCTCTAAAACGCCATGCAAGACCGGAAGAAATTGCCAGGACCC